>JAIVAN010000005.1 GCA_020171895.1 Bacillus timonensis
TTTATTACTATAACAACCTACGAATTAAATCAAAATTTCGTAAAAGTCCAGTTGCGTATAGGAAACAATATGCGACAGCTGCTTAATAATAATGTGTCCAACTTTATGGGTGCAGTGCACTACGCCTGTGGGGTCTCAAGCCTAGCGCATCTCCTGCTGGAGTCTCGATCCTTCCACTCCGATTAACACGCATGAATTACTTAAAGTCCAACATTCTATAAACCCCAAAATCAAGTTCGCATTTTCATCCTTCATGGTGCAATTTTTAAATTGCATGAAGTCTACCCTTAAAATGCAACTCTGAATATGGGGTGTTAACCTTCGTTGCAGGAACCTCGCTTTCCGCGGGGCGCTTCTTGAGCCTATGGAAGTCTAACCTATCAAATTCACCTTTTACATCAAGGTAGTAAAAATAAAAATAGAAGTAGAAAATGAGCTTGCCACCCGTCACATCTTTTTGAAAATTTCATATATTTATATAGTTTTAGTGTGCAAATAGCATTTTTTTAGTATAATGAGAATTGTAGTCAATCAAATACGATTCCATCTTCGGGGCAGGGTGCAATTCCCGACCGACGGTGATGAACCCACTTGGTGTTCTAAGTCCGTGACCCGCGAGGCCAATTTGGCTAAACGGTGGACCTGGTGAGAATCCGGGACCGACAGTTACAGTCTGGATGGGAGAAGATGTCGAGCGCATAAAGGGTATTTTCATACCTTTATTTCCTACTGGCTTCATTTATGATAGCTAGGTCAATTGGAAATACGCTCACCTTCATCAAGATGTGAATCGACTAAAAGAGATGAAGGAGGAGATCGATGATGCAACCAAGTAAAGGAAGCACATCCGGGTTAGTTAAACTCATCACATTGTCTTTGATGAGTACAATTTCACTTTTATTAATGATGGTAGATTTTCCATTGCCACTACTGCCTACTTTCTTAAAAGTAGACTTTAGTGACCTACCTGCACTATTTGCAGCGTTATTATTTTCGCCAATAGCAGGGATTATTGTTGAAGGGATTAAAAACCTATTACACTTCTTGATGGGTAGTGGTGATCCAATTGGGGCATTTGCAAACTTCTTTGCAGGTCTAATGTTTATCCTACCAGTTTCATATTTTTATCACCGCTTCAAAAATGTGAAAAGTGTAGTGTCAGGTTTGATCACTGGAACAGTCGTCATGGCTGTTGGAATGTCATTTCTAAATTACTTTGTATTGTTACCAGCATACTCATGGTTTATGGGCTTTGAATTAGAAGGCAGTAAATTACTATATATAACAGCTGGTATTATGCCTTTCAATATTATAAAAGGAATTTTAATCGGGCTAGTGTTCGTACCGCTTTTCATAAAGCTACGACCATGGCTTGAGCAAAAACAAATCAAAACAACATAGCGATTGATTATTCAGGTGCATCGAGTGTTAAGCTCGGTGCACCTTTATTATTTTGAAGTAAAATAAAATGGGGTTGGGACATAACATAGGTTAAAATGATAGCTTAGCGGATGAAATATACGTAGACTCCTGCGGGATGAAAAGCAACGGGTAGACCCCGCAGTGCGTAGCACGAGGAGGCTTGCCAGCTTCCCGCGGAAAGCGAAGTATATTTCAGGAGCGGATGAACTACACCAATAATCATTTTTCGGTTTCTATTTAGTTAATACTACTTTTGTCCCAACCTCTTCAGTGTGTTAATCTTTCTTCGCCTTCAAAATATCCTCTTGTAGCTCTAACCCTTCCTCATTATCGGGTAAATAATAAAGAAATGTTTCAATCTCAGTTTCTGCTTTTTCGTAATCACCCGTTAAGTAATAACTGAGTGCAAGATTAAAGTAAATGCTAGGAATGGGTATGTCATCACGTTTGATTTCCTGCAAAATCACAATAGCCTCTTCATGCTTCCCATCATCCTGCAGTTCAACCGCTTCAAAAAACTTTGGCTCCATGTAGTCATAATAGACTTTTTCTTCCAAACTCAAGGTTAAAAATGAATAGATTAATAAGGCTAATAACACAGCAGAAAAATGAACCCAGCTTGTGCCGCCTCGTTTTACAATCATCGAACGTCTTTCTTTCTTATTCGGGAAAAGCTCCTTTAGCTTTGCCACTTTTTTTACGGCAAATTGCAAATAGAATTGGTTCCCAAAAAGTCCTACAGCAATCAAAATACCAGAAAAAGTAGCCATTGGAGCAGCATGTTTCAATAAAAGAATAGAAATAATATCGACGATCGCCATCGCAAAAATAAACGCATATGCATACCCATTCATTTTACGAAAAGAAAACCAAAACAACGTAAGAAAAAACGCTGCCCAGTTCCACGAAACAGGTATACTACGTTTTCCGTTCGGAAGCTTCTCCCATTTCGCTTGATACACATCTGCTTTTCTTCCGACAAAAAGCAGAACCTCTTCACGTGTTTCTTTATCCAAATCATGAAAATGTATGTTTTTCTTCCTCTTAAACTTCAGCATGAAAACATTCCTTTCTATCTAACTCTACTAATAGTATCATGTAGATGAAATGAATAGGAGGAAAATCCTTTCCAAATTCAGCTATAATAGAAACAAAAACCAATAATAACCAACCTTAAGAAAATCTTAAGATTTCTAGTTCATGATTGTTAAGATTTGCTGGTTAAGATAGAGACAGTGAAAGATTGATGGAGGAAAGAAGGGTGAGAGATGGAGAAATACAACGTGCTTGTAGTTGACGATGAGAAGGAAATTCGAGATGGGATTGAAATTTATCTGAAAAATGAAGGCGTAACGGTGCTAAAAGCAAAGGATGGAATTGAAGCACTAGATATTCTAAACGAGCATCAGGTACATTTGATTATTTTAGATGTGATGATGCCAAAGCTAGATGGGATTTCAGCAACCTATAAAATTCGTGAAAAGCAAAACATCCCAATCATTATTTTAAGTGCGAAAAGTGAAGACACGGACAAAATCCTTGGCCTTCAAGTAGGAGCCGATGATTATGTGACAAAGCCGTTTAATCCGATGGAGCTTGTGGCTCGTGTCAAATCACAGCTTCGTCGTTATGTGAAATTCGGTCAGTACGAAGGCATGAAGAAAGTGATTGATCTTAACGGATTAACGCTTGACCAAGAGGCGAAAGAAGTAACCGTGCATGGTGAACATGTTAAGCTTACGCCGATTGAATACAAAATTGTCCAGCTACTAATGACAAATCCAGGTCGTGTGTTTTCTATCAGTGATATTTACGAAAGAGTATGGAATGAACCCTCTTACAACGCGGAAAATACGGTAGCGGTTCATATTAGAAAAATCCGTGAAAAAATTGAAATTGATCCGAAAAATCCAAGATTTTTAAAGGTGGTGTGGGGCATTGGGTACAAAATGGAGAAATAAAGTCGGTATACTTATTTGCGCGTTTCTATTTACCTTTGGTATGAGTGGGATTCTCTCTTTTTTTAGCAACTACCATTATTACGTCAATAAAAGCTATTTTGATACACCAGATTTTCAAAGTCAGCTCGATGCATTTGCCATGCAGTTAACGATGTTTGAATTAGATCCTGTAACAGAGGAAGAAGCAAAAAAGAACATAAAGGTATCACAAAATGACATTGATGAACATCGGTACCGGTACGGAAAACTAGATGATCAAATTGCTAACATCATGGCCCAATACGAACACCTTATCCAAGATGCGCTAAATAAGGATAATAAAGAGGTTGCTGATGCCTATACAAAACAGCGTGACGAAAAGATCGCGGACATTACGAAAAACTTTGAAAGTGATGAACACGTGAGGTTAAAGGTCATCAAGGAGAAGGAACAAAAAATCGAGGAGTACTTCGAGCAACGTGAAAGTTTAAGAGCCTCTTTTGAACAATACAAAAAAACGTTTCACTACTATTTTAAAAATACGAAAACAGGTAATGTGTTTACGAATATTGAACGTTCAAACAGTCAAACCGTTGACGATTATTTTAACAATCAAGATATGATATTTGTGACAGATTATTTTCTTTCGAGTGATTACTTTCAGCATTATAGCTTTTATGAATATGAAGAAGTGATAGAAGAAATTTCACAAACGAGAGTTGGCTCGTTTGAAGGGAAAATCTCCATTCCTACAGGTTTGGCTCCTTCAACTGAAATATTAAGAGAGTACCAGAGTTTTGACAATGTGCAGAAAATTTTATGGATCTATTCTGCTGCAAGTATTCTAGCGTTGTTAATAAGCCTTGTGTTAGCTAAAAAGGCAAGACTAATCTCTAATGAACTAGCAAGCTTAAAACCGTATTACAATAAACTACCAATTGATACAAGAGTCATCTTTTGGGGACTGTCAGCACTAGGTACATTGATAAACATTGCCATCTTCTTTGATCAAGCGGATATTAGATATAGAAGTGATTATTTAGCACTTGGCGTGGAAGTTTCATTAATGCTAGGTATAACATCTATTTTTGTTGCCCTTTTCTTTACTCAAGCAAAATACCTTTTAAGTGAATTAAAGGATTGGCAAGGATTAAAGCACCAACTGAAAGGAAGCTTAACTTACAAAGTTGCTAGAAAAGGAATTGACTTCTTAAAAGGTGTTCGGGAAAAAGCGCAAGAGATTTTTATGAAGCAAAGCATCGGTAGACAGCTCTTTATCGTGCTTGGCATGGCCTTCCTATTAGGTCTAGCGGCAGTCTTCATCTTTGTGCATCCGTTTTTCTTACTCATTTATGTAGTTGCAGTAGGAATCGTTGCCATTCCAATTATGATGATTTTGGTAAATCGACTTAGTTATTTTAACCAAATTGTTTTAAAAACGAATGAGCTCGCGGCTGGTAACTTAGGACGTGATTTGGATGTGACTGGTCACTCTGTCTTCTCCACACTTGCAAGCAATATTAACAAGCTAAAGCAAGGTGTAAAACAATCGCAAAATGAACAGGCCAAAAGTGAACGACTGAAAACAGAGCTCATCACAAATGTGAGTCATGACCTACGCACGCCGTTAACATCAATCATTACGTATACGGAGTTATTGAAAAAGAACGAAATTGCAGAAGAAGATCGTGCAGCCTATCTTGAAATTATCGATCGTAAATCAAAACGGTTAAAAGTTCTAATTGATGATTTGTTCGAGGTGTCGAAAATGGCAAGTGGAAACATGCAGTTAAATAAAGAAAAAGTAGATCTTGTCCAGCTTTTACAACAAGCGTTAGGTGAATACGATGATACGATTAATGAGTCCAACTTACAATTTCGCTTCACAACTTCTGACAAACCGATTTTTGCAATTGTAGATGGTCAAAAGCTTTGGCGGGTGTTTGATAATTTAATTGGCAACATTTTAAAATATTCACTTGAACATACACGAGTTTATATCACCATTGAAAAAGGGGATGATCAAGCCCTCATTACGTTTAAAAACGTGTCAAAATACGAGCTTGGTCAAAATATCGACGAGTTATTCGAACGATTTAAGCGCGGTGACGTTTCTCGTCATACAGAAGGATCAGGATTAGGGTTAGCCATTTCCAAATCGATTGTTGACCTGCATGACGGTGCCCTTGAGATTGAAGCAGATGGTGATTTATTTAAAGTGACGATAACTATGGAGTTGGAGAAAGAGTGAAATGAATGCCACTATTGATTTTTCAGAGATCTATGATGTAGCGTATAAGCGCCTCTTTCACATCGCATACTCCATTACGAGAAATGTCCATCTAGCAGAGGATGTTGTGCAGGATGCCTTTCTAAAAGCGATGCAAAAAGCGACAACCATTCAGGATAGGAGCAAAACTATCGCATGGCTTTCGGTCATTACGACAAGAACAGCAATCGATACGCTTCGTAAGGAAAAAAGAAAAATTCCGATGGAACAAAATATGCTCGAAGCACTAGGGAAAGAAATGAAGCAAAACGTTGAGCAGGAAGTTGAAACAGGTTTGTTCGTGGATGATATTAAATCCGCTATCAAGCAATTAACAAAGGAATACCAGCATGTATTACTGTTAAAACTAAAGCTCGGATTAAAGGAAAATGAAATTGCCGACGTACTAAACTTAAATCCTTGTACAGTTAAAACGAGAATTCACCGAGCGCGGAAACAACTGAAGATGTTGTGTCAAAGACAAATAAGTGCTTAAGGAAAAGGGCTGCCTATGGTAGCAAAATTTCTCCTATTAGGGAGAAGTTGAATACAAAAACCAAAAACCACTTGGAAGATTAGCTCCAAGTGGTTTTGCTATATATTCTACTTTATTAAAGAAATGAAATAAGTTCTTTCATGTTCGTTACGTATGATTTTTTCAACGATATGATCTTGACGTAAATATTCACGAATCCTAGGGTTTTGATATATTTTTTCATAGTAATATCCGTTATCGCTAAGTTCCTTGAACCAGCTTTCTTTTTTTAACTTCCTGATATTTCTACTAAATTTAATATCATCAATGTCTAAACCGCCCATAAACAAAAGCCCTAAAAATATGCTAGCCATTACCCCAAAAATGGATTTAATAGCTTTCATGTTCATCACCTCTTCACAATTACAGTTTATCACCTTATTATTCCAATTGAAATTACTAATAAAAAAATGCTCATTGTAAAGAGAACAGGTAAAATAAAAAAGTTGAAACTTTTCCAGTCCGGATTCTCTCTAATAAGCGAAAGGAGGTTGGGACATGAATGAACGTACATTAGTAAGAAATGCAATAAATGGAGACAAACGCTCACTTGAAGAGCTCCTGATTTTACATAGTGATCAACTATACCGAACGGCTTATCTTTATGTGAACAATCGCGATGATGCTTTAGATGTTGTCCAAGAGACCGCTTACAAAGCACTCGTAGCGATAGGGCAGTTAAAAAATGAACAATACTTTATGACCTGGCTGACTAAAATTTTGATCAACAGTGCCTATGATGTTTTGAAAAAGAAAAACAAAGAAATTCCGATTGAGAAAATGATTGAGTTTCCAGCAACTAAAACAAATAAGAGTACAGAGACATTGGATTTAATTAACGCTATTCATGAATTGAAGAGTCAATACCGCAATGCGATTATCTTATTTTATTTTCACGATTTGCCTATTCAAGAAATAGCGAAGGTGATGAACATACCTGAAAATACAGTCAAAACCTACCTTCGTAGAGGGAAAGAACGTTTGAAAAAACTGTTAGGGGGGATGGAGTATCATGAAAAACTTACTGCAGAAAGAATATGAAAAAATTGAAGTTCCGAAAGATGACGTTTTAAAATCCATTCAAATAGGGATGAAGCGAGCGGGTGGAATTGAACGGAATGCAAGAAACAAAAAACGAGTAAGACCGATTCTTATATCAACAGCAGCGGCAGCAACCCTTTTACTTTCATCTAGCTTCCTTTCTCCAAACGTTTCGCGTGTGATGGCAGACGTACCAATGCTTGGCGGAATCTATGAAACGTTTAACGATATGGTCGGGAGGAATTTAGAATCACAAAAACTGATTACGGAATTGAACGAAACCTCGAGTAGTAGAGGAATCGATGTGACCATTACAAATGCTTACTACGATGGAGCAGTAATTGGTGTGACGTTTGATGTAAAAGGAAATGTGAAAACCGAGGATGGTCGCGCAGTTGGGTTTTATGAAATTTTTGGAGGCGCTGAGCATATTTCAGATAGCAAAGAACTCGTCTATATGGAGCGGACTGACAGCGGATTTACAGGGCATATTCAACTTAGCTATCCTAAAACAGATCTACCATCCTATACAACTCTTCCTCTCAAATTTTTGACGATTGGTGGTAAAGAAGGAAGTTGGAAATTTGATGTACCGATTGAGCAATTGCCATATAAAACGATTACAGTAAACGAAGAAACGACGACGGAGAACGGAGACGTAAAGGTGCTTTTTGACACAATCATTGAAGGGAAAGCATCGACAGCGATTCATTATACGGCTACATTTCCTTCTGTCGGAACACATGACCAAGTTCGCCTAGAAGTATTTGATGATAAAGGAGAACCAATCCAAATAAAATCTGACGGTATCGACCTTGAGACGACGAAAGAGAACGATGGTTTCATTGTAAAAGGTAGATCAATGATCCAAGATGTTTTACGAGGAAAAACAGCGTATGTCGATATTATTCCATCAGTCGCTTTATACGAGCCTGACCAATATGTCGACGTAACCGAACAAGTACCTTTTCATGTGATATCAGACCGACAAGATCTATCTGTGACTGTTGAAAAAATAAGCATTGAAGATAAACAAGTTACCTTCGATTTTCAAGTGAACAATGGCGATGACAAAGACCTCCACATGAGTTTTTATGAAAACTTTGCACGCAATGATGTGCTTCTAGTAAATGAAGATAAAAAAGAAACCTATGAAAAACCACTGAAGCACTCGGTCGAAACCTTAGATAAGAAGAAATTACGTTTTAGAAGCACATTTGATATCAGTAAATTTGATGATTTTAAAATGGATCAATTTGTACTACGAGTCAATCTGAACTCGTTAAGTAACAGCTTGCCTGTGGAATTGGAGAAGGTAAGAGTAAACTTGAAATAACAAGTAAGACCGTCATAGGGCGGTCTTTTTTCGTGAGATGAAAAGATTATAAAAGGGATAACGTGAACAATATAGAATGCTATATTTATAAAGTTTTTAAAGGGAGAGTAATAAATGAACAATAAATGGTATGTTTTATATTTTTTCATAATAGGTGTCATCTCTTTTTTTACGCAAGAGATTGTGACGTTTGTGATGCTGTCATTTATTTTAATCAGTTTAAATAACATAAACACAAATCTAAAGAAAATGAATGACAATCTAGAGAAATTAAAGGCATAGTAGGATGAAATGATGAGAATAGAAAAAGTGGAAAGTCATGTGCAGAAATCAACGATTACAAATGATATTTTAAGACAGCTACCAGAATGGTTTGGCATTGAAGAGGCTATTGTGAATTATGTAAAAGGTGTTGAAAAGAGCGATGTGTATGTCGCTTTTGATGACGATAAGCCCGTAGGTATGATTAGTCTCATCTCCCATAATCTTCATACGTCCGAAATCTATGTGATGGGTGTTTTAAAAGAATATCACAATCAAGGAATTGGGATGAGATTGATAGAAGCTGCGGAGAAATTCCTCATTCGAAAAAATACACGTTATCTCATGGTGAAAACGTTGGGCGAGTCACACCCTGATCTTTTTTACAAGAAAACGAGAAATTTTTACGAAAAAGCGGGCTTTTTCCCTTTGGAAGAGATCAAAGAAATATGGGGAGAAGCGAATCCTTGTTTGATTATGGTGAAAAATTTATAGAAGAGGGAGAGCTAGAATCATGGAAGAACAATTGCTCCGAGCCATCGAGTTACGAAAAGTTGAAGCCTATGAAGAGTCGAATCAGTTACTACGAAAGCTAGTTATGGAGCAACCGAATGACCCCTTCATCCATTATCAGTGTGCGTGGAGCTATGATGTCATGGGTGAAGAATCTAAGGCAGTACCATTTTATGAAAAAGCAATTCAACTAGGATTGTCAGGAAGTGATTTAGAAGGAGCCCTCCTTGGATTAGGTAGTACATACCGAACTCTAGAAGAATATGAAAAGTCCAAGAAAACGTTAATGAAGGGTATGGAACTTTTTCCTCAAAACAATGCCATTAAAGTGTTTTATGCGATGACTCTCTATAATTCAAAGGAACATGAAAGCGCAATGGAAGTATTACTTACATGTCTGACTGAAACGACAAATGACAAAGAAATTTTACGTTATAAAAAGGCGATTGATTTTTATCGTAGCCGTTTGGATGAAGTTTGGCGCTAGGAACTAAAATGACAATAGAAAGAGGACAGCGAATGCAAACAGAACAACTTACTATTTTTGACAACGAGAGAAACCCAGTAGGCACGGCATCTCGTGAGGAAGTACATCAAAAGGGGTACTGGCACGAGGTGTTTCATTGCTGGTTTATGAGCAAAGAAGAGGATATCGACTATATCTATTTACAGCTGCGAAGTCAAACGAAAAAAGATTATCCGAATCTATTAGATATCACAGCGGCTGGGCATTTGCTAGCTGATGAAACCGTTGAAGATGGGGTTCGTGAAATTAAGGAAGAAATCGGCATTGATGTGTCATTTCAAGAGCTAATCCCACTAGGTGTGATAGACTACAGCGTAGAAAGAGATGGTTTTAAAGACAACGAACTAGCAAACGTCTTCCTATCGAAAATAGCTCATACCTTTTGTGAGTTTACGCTTCAAGAGGAAGAAGTGTCAGGAATCTACCAAGCGAGATTTGAAGATTTTGAAGACCTCTGGCTTGAGCGTAAACAAGTCATTTCAATTATAGGGTTTGAGGTAAATCAAGATGGAGGGAAAGTCAATCAAACGAAGGCTGTTCAAAGGGAGGATTTTGTCCCCCATCCAGAGTGGTTTTACCAAGCGGTTATTGAACGACTGAAAGTGATTTGATCGAAATATTTTAGGTAACGGACGATATAACAACCGCGACAGACGATATCATTCATAGAATGGACGATATAACTGATTGAACGGCCGATATTGAGACTACTCACTTTCATTGACATCACTCGTAAAAAGGAGAATTACGTTGTTACCATTTCAAATCACTGTATTATTGCTGTTTATCTTAATTGGAGCGATATATGCTCGCAAAGAGTATAGAAAACGATCAAATGATGAGAAAGCACAAATAAAAGAAGAGCTAAAAAACCCTGTTTCATTGCTGTTAAGTGGGCTTATATACATAGGGAATATTGTGCTTGTTATCGGTATTATCTTTCAATCGGGCACAGTGCAAAAAATCGCGTTTATTTTAATCGGACTAGGACTAATCATAACTGGGGCTGAAACATGGAAAGAAAGTGCTAAAACTGGTATGGTTTTAGTCCTTTTAGGGAGTCTGACCTTATTAGTTACGATGTTCTTTGTTGTGTGGAATTTTCTTTAGGTGCAGGCACTTGTCGAATCATATATAAAATCGTAATACTTGATTTAGACATTGTGTGGAAGTAAAATGAGCAAGAAAAAAGACACAAGAATAGAGGGAACAGAATGATCCAACGCACAGTTCTACTTAAATTTGCAGAAACGACAACAGAAGAACAGTTTCAAGAGGTAATAACTCGATTTAAAGCATTAAAAAATGTATTAACAGGTGTTCCTGAAGTACATGCAGCAAAAAATATTGCAGAAAAAAGCAAGGAATATCAAGTAATTCTAATGGTAAGATTTGAAAATCAAGAAGCGCTTGATGCATACACAGTAAACGAAGAACACCAAGCAGTTGCGGCATTTATTCGAGAAGTAGGTAGAGTGGATAGCATTGGTGTGGATATCGAGATTTAACATATGAAAAGTAAAGAAGATACTACGTAGTGTTGCGTAGTATCTTTTTTTAGGTGCCAGGCACTTGTCGAACTATATTTTTTTTATTGAAATCGCGTCTCTCATTTTCTCCAACGAAGCCTTCGCTTGTTCTTTGCGATTGACCATGATGTTGACGTATAGTGCATCAATGATGCTTAGCTGTGCAATCCTTGAAGCGAGTGCTTCTGAGCGGTAATCTGTCTCTTGTGACACCGTATATAGCGGGATATCGACTTTTTTACTAAGCGGAGATTTTGCTAGGTTCGTGATCGCAATCGTCGTGACATTGTTTTTCTCCGCCACTTCAAGTACCTCAAGCAAATCTTTATTGGTTCCAGAATGGGATATGAGCACAATACAATCCTCATCCGTTAACTGAGAAGCAGAAATAATTTGCATATGTGAATCACTATAAGCAGTCGTGACCATGCCTGTGCGCAAAAATTTATGGTGAGCGTCCATTGCGACAAATCCAGAGCCACCCGTGCCATAAAATTCAATTCGGCGTGCGCGTGCAAGTGCTTGTACGGCTTGCTGAAACATCTTTTCATCGAGCATATTCATCGACTCTTCTAACGTCCTGATATTGGAGCGAAACACCTTTTGAGCAATTTCTTTTTCCGAGTCATCCTCTTGAATCGTTTCATGAATGTCTTTCATCGGTGTAACGAGCTCCGCTGCCAGTGAAATCTTCATCGCTTGATACCCTTTAAAGCCGATACGTTTGCAAAAACGAAACACCGTTGCATCAGCTACGTTCAAATCCTCTGCCACTTGACTGATCGCAGAATGAATAATTTTTTCTGGAAAAGAAATGATATAATCGGCTATTTTCTTTTCCTTTTCACTAAAATGAGAATAATGTGAGCGAATGCGTGTGATGCAATTTGATGTTTGTCCTTCATAGCCCATAGCAAAACGCTCCTTTCCTACTAGTCATTAAAATTATTTTAGCCTAAATGTTACAATAAAAAAATATTTTTTCATAACTACTTTTTAGAAAAAATATTTCGCGCTATAATACAAGAAGCGAAATTTAATTTAGTACTTGGAAGGAATGAATGTCATGACAAAGCAACAAATCGGAGTTGTTGGTGTAGGCGTAATGGGAAAAAGCCTTGCACTTAACATTGAAAGCAAAGGCTATTCAGTCTCGTTATATGATATTTCACAAGAGCGAGTAAAGGAAATTGCAGAAGCACACAGTGAAAAACAAATTACAGGAACATACAGTGTAGAAGAATTTGTTCAGTCGTTAGAAGTGCCAAGAAAGATTCTATTAATGGTGAACGCAGGGAAAATTACCGACTTGGCGATTGAATCATTGCTACCTCATTTAGAAGAAGGCGATATTTTAATCGACGGTGGAAACACATATTTCGAAGACACAGTTCGTCGTAACCAATACTTAGCAGAAAAAGGCATTAACTTTATCGGAGCAGGCGTATCTGGTGGAGAAGAAGGCGCATTAAAAGGACCAGCCATTATGCCAAGTGGGCAAAAAGAAGCCTATGATTTAGTGGAACCAATCCTAACGGCTATTGCAGCAAAAGTAAAAGGCGATGCTTGCAGTACGTATATCGGTCCAGACGGTTCTGGTCATTATGTGAAAATGGTGCATAACGGCATTGAATATAGTGATATGCAACTAATTAGCGAGTCCTACTTTTTAATGAAGCATGCTCTTGGCCTAGACGCGAAAGATCTACACGAAATCTTCAAAGAGTGGAATGAAGGGGAACTAGATAGCTATTTAATTGAGATTACAGCAGATATTTTCACAAAAGTAGACGAAGAAACAGGCAAGCCATTAGTCGATGTAATTCTTGATACAGCAGGCCAAAAAGGAACTGGAAAATGGACAAGCGTAAGTGCACTAGATCTTGGTATTCCACTTTCTATTATTACAGAATCTGTTTTTGCTCGTTTCATTTCTGCAATGAAAGAAGAACGTGTGAAAGCAAGTAAGATTTTCAGAGGGCCAGAGCGTACGTTTACAGGTGATAAAGCAGACTTTATTGAAAACATCCGTAAAGCTCTTTATTTAAGCAAAATTTGCTCATATGCTCAAGGGTTTGCGCAACTTCAAGCAGCATCTGATCATTACAACTGGAACTTAAAGCTTGGTGAAATTGCAATGATTTTCCGTGGCGGCTGTATCATCCGTGCAGGATTCCTAGAAAACATTAAAACGGCATATGACCGTGACCCGCAATTAAGCAATTTACTAGTAGATCCTTACTTCAAAGAAATCGTTGAGAACTACCAAGAAGCAGCACGTGACGTCGTAGCAACAGCCATTAAATTGGGTATTCCAGTACCAGGATTAGCAAGTGCTATTGCCTACTTTGACAGCTACCGTTCTGAAACTTTGCCAGCAAACTTAATTCAAGCTCAACGCGATTACTTTGGCGCACATACCTATCAACGTGTAGACAAAGAAGGAACATTCCATACAGATTGGTTATCAAAATAAGATGATGAAGAATGAGAAAAGCTTTCTCATTCTTTTTTTATACCTTTCGTTTTGGAAGGCTACGCGAAGAAGGAGTCTAGCTGAATGTTGTTGAATGTATTATCAAGAGTATGAAAAAGGGGGCTATTGCTATGAAAAAAGAACAACTATCCCAGCGCTTTCACAACTTTGGTTCGATTGAAACGGTAGGTTCAAGTGAGCTTTACTCATTATTAGCGTTAAAAATTGCACAAGACGATGAGATACTTGAATTATGTACATATGCCAAGAACGGCCAACCTCTCCCAAATTTATTGTTTGGAGCTGTTCATTATCTTTTATTAAAAGGAAAAGAGCATGAGCTAAAAGAGTACTATCCAAGCATAACAAGGAATCCGCGCGAAAAAGATGGTGTATTCTTACCCTTTAAAGAATTTTGCAAGATTTATAGAGAGGAAATCATCGCTCTTTTACAAAGTAAGCTAGTTCAGACAAACGAAGTAAGACGATGTGCGTATCTCTATCCAATCTTTTGCTATATATATGAAAAAGTAAAACAACCCCTCTCACTCATCGAAATCGGAACGAGTGCAGGCTTGCAGTTGAATTGGGATAAGTATCGGTATTCATATGGGACAGGTGAAGAGTATGGAAAAATCGATTCCAAAGTCCATATCACCTCTGAAATAAGGGGAGGGAATAAACCGTCATTTCCGGTGCAAATGCCACCCGTTGCATCAAAAATTGGGTTAGACTTACATACGAATGACCTATGTAACAAAGAAGACCGTTTGTGGCTTCGTGCCCTCATTTGGCCAGAGCATCACGAACGAGTGGAGCTTTTTGATCAATCAGCCGAATATTTTACCCAACATCCAGTCGAGTTAGTGGAAGGAGACGGTGTGGCTCTGCTTGAAGAAGTGGTAGCTAATCTACCAACAAATTCAGCGATTTGTATTTTCCATACGCACGTCGCCAATCAATTTCCTTTAGAGTTAAAGCATGAGTTGGTTGGTAAAATAAAGAAAATCGGCAGCACGAGAAATGTGTTTCATGTGTATAACAACATGTGGGATGGAAGGCTTCATGTAGATTCCTATATTAGTGGAATAGAAACCCAACAAACGGTCGGAGATACAGATGGGCATGGAAGATGGTTTGAGTGGAATTTGGAATAAGAAAGAGGTATGGCGGTGAACACATTTAGCATGCAAACTGAAACAGATAGAATCATCATCAGACCTTATAAGGCCCAAGATTATCAAACTTGGTTAACTTCCTATGAAAATAGGTTTCCTTCTCAACACAAGTATGATGAAGGAAGAATAGATATGAATATATGTACAAACTTATGGTTTGACCAACTTGTTACAAACCATCAAAAAATGGCTTTAGATGACGACGTCTATGTTTTTGGGATTTTTCGAAAAGAAGACCATGCACATTTAGGTGTGATTGATTTTTCTACTCTAGTAAGAGACGATTTTCAGTGGGCGCGAATCGGATACACCCTTCATAACCAGTTTTGGAAAAAGGGATATGGGTCCGAAGCGGTTCGAGCCGCGATTGAACTTGCTTTCGGGCAATTAAACTATCATCGTATAGAGGCTCATATTAATCTAGATAATACAGCTTCCATTACATTAGCAGAACGAGCGGGAATGGAGTTTGAATGTGTCAGGAAAGGGTTTATTTTCGAAAATGATGAGTGGACGGATCATTTAATCTATTATATTAATGCTCAAAATTAGAAGTGTGGCTTTCTTTTAAAAAGGAGAGAGAAAAATAATTGAAAATGAGAATGCTGCTCAAACTGTCGTATGTCCTATCACTATGTTTATATGTGATGATTCTTTCAAAGTTAATATTGTTTAAATATATGACAATAGGTGATCTCAAAGGTTTTACCTTTCAATTCAATGAGTACGATTGGAACAGCCATAATTTCATCCCCTTTAAAACCATTATCAATTATGTTTTTTTTACAGATGTAAATTATAGGACTCGAATAGACAACGTAATGGGCAATATTGTTGGATTTATCCCCTTTGGACTGATTCTCCCGTTAATCTCTCAATCATTTCAAAGCTACAAAAAAATCGTTCTCGTTACATTCAGTGTCAGTCTTACGTTCGAAATTCTCCAGCTGATCTTTAGGCTAGGGAGCTTTGATGTGGATGATTTGTTGTTAAATTCACTTGGTGGCGTTTTAGGGTACGCGTTATTAAAAGGATTCCAATCGGTAATAAAATCGAGTAGATAGTGGGAGTGATGATATGCGAACGAAAATCTTAATAATAGGTGGATGCCTTCTTATACTCAGCTCATTTCTTGTTTTGTACGCAGGCTACTCCCCAAGAGTTGGCCCCGTAGGAAACGGTCAAATTTCTATGTTTGTTTGGATAGGGTTTGCTTCTCAACTCATTGGAGGCATTTGTTTTGTGCTTACCGGTGTCTTAACGGTGAAACAGAAAAAATAAGGAGTGAATCTACATGAAATTCTATATTGCATCAAGCTTAACGAATAAAGAACAAGTGCAATACGTGAGCGAAAAACTAAGAGAGGCAGGTCACATCCACACGTATGATTGGACGAGAAATGAACATGTATCAACTCTAGAGCAATTACAAGACATCGGTGAAAAAGAACGACTAGGTGTCCTAGAAGCTGACTTGTTAGTCGTTTTACTGCCCGGGGGAAAAGGCACGCATGTTGAGATGGGGATCGCCTTAGCTCACTATAAAAAAGTAGTGCTCTACTCTCCAACCGATGAAGTGAACAACGTCAACACAACAAGCACGTTCTATCATGTACCAGAAGTGGGAATCGTAATTGGAACGTTGGAAGAATTAATAGAGGAAATTTGTACAAAATCGCCTTAACTTAGGCGATTTATTTCATTTTGTGTGGGATGGCGGATGCTCGGATATCGTCCGTTACCCGCAATATATCGGTCATTTTCTTTTTTACAAAAAAAGATTCACGCTGCAAAGCCAAAATCCAACACAGTACGTCTAATGAATGAAAGGTACAGGGGGTGTGACGATGATTCACTTAGTGAAAAAAGCACAAAAGGGAAATGATAAAGCATTTCTGAAGTTATTTGAAGAATATGAACAGGATATTTACAGAACCGCATTCGTATATGTGAAAAATCAAGAAGATGCGTTAGATGTCGTACAAGAAACTGCCTATCGTTCATTTAAATCGATCAAAAATCTACAAGAACCGAAATACTTTAAAACATGGCTCATTCGCATCGCCATTAGCTGTTCGATTGATATGCTACGCAAACGGAAGAAGGTTGTACGATTAAAGCCTGAAGTAGTAGATCTATTATCAAGCGACGAAAAGGAAGACATTCCTCTATCCATGTCACTTCAAGATCTAATCGATATTCTTGGAACTGAAGAAAAAAATGTCGTCGTCCTCAGGTTTTATCATGACTACACATTAAAGGAAGTGGCCGAAACGTTGGACATACCTCTTGGAACGGCCAAATCAATTCTTTACCGCGCGTTAAAAAAACTCCGCAACGAATGGAAGGGAGATGACGTACGTGAGCAATAAAATCAAAAGTGAAATGGATAAAATCGTAATACCAGAAGGACTACACGAAAGAAGCAAGCTCGGCATCCAACAAGCTAAAGCTGAAATGAACAGCAAAAAATCATATCCGCTAAAAAGCTTTGCCTTAGTAGCGGGTCTCGTTCTCTTAATTGGGAGCTACACAATGTACAACCAGCTGAACGAAGTAGACATGCCTCAAACGGCCCAAAGCAATGACAGTGCTCCAGTTGTTAAAGAGGGTGAAAGCATCCAAATTCCTGCGATTTCGTTACCAAAAGAAAATGGCGCAAAAATGGATATGATTGGTCTTATTGTCTACCAAGGGAAAATCTATACACAAACCGCGACGAAGATGGACGCTAGCTCTGCGCAAAAGCTTTTAGGTGAAAAACTAGGCAGAACAAAAAACACAATTGACGAGTGGAGCGAGCAAGACGAGTACGCCGTCGAATTTGCTTCAACAGTCGGAGAAACTGATGTCTATAGCGTTCAAGGCTACGACAAAGCGTTCAGAATCATAACCTATCAAAAAATAAACGGTGAAACATATAGCGAAATTTATGAAAATCTAAACGGGATCACCATCCAAAAAGGTGAAGACCTATTCGAATATTTAAACATGACCGGCAATATCGAATCAGTACAATACCGACACTTTGATGATTGGAACAATGGCATTGAAAGCTACCATCCGTTTGAAGACACGGAAACAGTGGAGCTGTTTGCGGCCGCACTGAATGAAACAAAGCCGTACACAGGAGAGTATGTAGAAACCGAATTAGGTGATTTTCGAAATAACGGTCAATACAAAGAACTCATCCTTCACCTAACAGACGGCTCACAAATTAGCCTCGTCGTTCTTAAAGAAGGATATATTCGTTATGGGTATCTCAATGTCTATTTTAAAATGGATGATGAAGTATTTGCGAAGGTTTGGGAATTGCTCAACTAACATACAAATGGAAAGCACCGCACTAGGCGGTGCTTTGATTAACGATTTAATTCATCCTCTAACTGCTTTTCAATCTCAGCATTACTTACCTTCTCCTGCTCTTCCTTCACATTAAGATGCTTAGTAATCAGCTTTAATTGATGTTTGATCGTAGAAAGGCTAAATACGATGTAAAGTATGATAATTAGATTTAAGATGCTTATATTAATATTCAAAGGAAAACCCCCATTTTTATTTGTTTGTTAGGTTTTAATTGTCGTTTAGTGTTTTTAACAAGGGATATCCCCCATAACTCTGCGGTTGCTTAAACTCCCTTCCTATCACTTATCATTTTATTGATTTGTTCAAAATGGTGAAGATCGTGCTGTGCTAATCCTGAAAAGTAATCAGCCAGTGTAAGTTCCGTACTACCAATTAAAAACTTTCTCTCCCAATCCTCATCTTCAATTTTTAACATTTCACGATAAAGTGCTTCTCTTACCGAAACAAACTGAACTAACGTATCATGTTGTGCTTCGTTTCTACTTTTAGCAGCCGATTGTTCGTTCAGTTCATCAGGATTTGGTGCGATTGGAAGTTCGTTTTCTGAAAAAAGGTACGGCAAGCGCTGATGAATCACAAACTCATCCCAGGGGATTAAATGGCCGATAATTTCTGCAACCGTCCATTTCCCTTCCTCAACCTGTGATCTCCATTCATTATCGCTTAAATCATACAATGATTGTACAAATTCGATGGATGTTAATTGGTGCTTTAACATGTCTTCTTTACGAGTATTCACAGTCTCCACTCACTTTTCTATTCTTCTATTCCAAATTTCATTCTAAAAAAGGACAGCATTCGATATTAAATTCAATAAGAATGGTAGAAATCCTGCTTTATCTTTACATTAAATGGAACGTAAGGAGGGACAATAATGGAAAAGTTAAGCGTAAGAAGGGGAAAGATACTATGTAACAATGAGTCACTTGTATTAGAGGTGGTGATCCCGCCACTTCGCCTCTTAATCGCAGCCAAGTATTTTTTACCAACCTCGAGGGAATGTTACTAGTAAACAACTTTTCCAAGGAGTGAATAGCGTGTACCGCATCATCTACATATTAGGCATTGTCGCGTTAATCATTTATTTCTCTGTTACGCAAGGATCAGCAAGTGAGCAGGACAGCATTGAGGTTTCAAAAGCACAGTCCGAAATTGGCATCCGTGAAGGGGACAAAGCACCTGATTTCCTCCTAAAAACTCTAGATGGAAAAGACATGAAGCTGTCTGATTTTGCAGGAAAAAAAGTCATCCTTAATTTTTTCGCAACATGGTGTCCGCCTTGCAAAGAAGAAGTGCCACATATGCAAGAATTCTACAGTAAGAAGGATGGAAACGTTGAAATTTTAGCGGTTAATCTTGCAACTGCGGAAAGAAGCAGCAAGGCCATCTATCAGTTTGTTGAAGACTTTAACATCACCTTTCCGGTCGTTCTTGATCAAAGAGGGGACGTTGGCAACACCTACCAAGCACACGCAATTCCGACGACCTATATCATCGACTCAAACGGCATCATTCGAAAACGGATGATCGGTCCAATGGATGTACCGATGATGGATGCGTGGATAAAAGGAATTCAGTAAAAAATACAAAACTACCTGTATAAAAATCTACCAAAGTGGGAACTATATAATATATTCCCCCTTTTCTTTATAAGCCTCCTAGCGTGGGGGCTCTTTTTTTGCACTTTTCTACTATTTTTGGTCGCTAAACACAGTTTACTAGCAGGAATTCAAAAAAATTGACACCTCATTCGAGCGAAATCATCATATAATACACTTTCAAAAAATTATGGGACAAATCCATCTAGCAGAGCAAAACCGATAAAAAAAGAGAGTGCAAACATGAGGCTGCACTCTCTCAAAACGACTTCTATTCACTTACTGGATCATGCCTTGTTAAAATTCTCTTTGAAATGATAAATGTAAACGGAATCGCAACTACAGAGGCAAGTAATGGTGAGATGTTCTCATCAAGACCCATCAAATCAACGAGGATATAAATGCTGACAGTTGTCACGGTAATATTCACAATGTACGTTAGTGGAAACTGAAAGAATTTCTTGAGCGTTGGTTTTGTCTGGTAAGTAAAGTAAGAATTAATAAAAAAACTTCCGACCATGCTGATGACAAATGCCAAAAGGTGGCCAATTAAATAGTTTAAATCAATAAGGTGGATGAAAAATAAATACAACAAATAATAATTACCTGTATTAATAAACCCTGTAATAATAAAACGAATCAATTGCTTATACGTTTTGTTCAATGGTATCACCAGTTTCCTGTGAGTGTTCGAAAGGAGCACGTTAGCCCCTTTCGTTAATTCTTCGTCTTTTTCTTAAAATGAAAATAAGGAGAAGGAAAGTTCCAACAGAAATCATCAATCCCTCTTTGAAGTAAGGAGTCACATACTTCATTTCAAAAACATGCTCACCTTCTGTAACATAGACCCCAGTAAATGCAGAATTGACCTTATACGTATCTACTTTCTTTCCATCTACAGTTACGGTCCATCCTTTACTATAAGGAACCGATAAAAATAGTATTCCGTTACGGGTAGCATCAATCTTTCCGCTAACAGACTCCTCCGTAAACGTAATATCTGTAACAGCTTCAAGCTGCTTCTTGGCTATTAGATCTTCATACGCCTCTAATGGATTTTGACTGACAATAATTCGATCAAAATCATACGTGCCAGGAGAAAGAGTAAGGATAATCTTGTCCTGTTGATCAGATCCGCGATTTATGACAATATGTTCCTTCGGATAATTATAAATACTATCTCCAAAGCTTTTAAAATACTTTTTTCCATCTGATATGGTAAAAGAGTTTCCATTCACTTCTTTTATTGCGATATCGAGAAGCGTTTCGAATTCCCCTTCAAGCCGGTCCAATGGAATGATCACCTTGGCACCCTGTTCAGCATGAAATAGACCGTTCTTGATGGAGATGTTTTCAACTTCTACATCATCTTCATCAAAGCGTTGCAGGTTTACACTTAAATTTTCTGTATCAAAAATCGGTAATGTCACACCTGCCACGTTTTCCATGACAGCGGCATGAAGCAATAATTGATCACGCTCACTAAAATGCAGTGTTTCAAAAGTGTCTCGACTCACCACCGTATCATAAAGAAATCCAATCGGCAGAGAATACTGATTTTCAAAAATCTGATGGCCACCAAATTGTTCGATTTTCTTATAACCATAAGGAACGTAGTCATTTTCTTCATGAACAATATAATATTTCGTTCCTAAAACCGTTTCTAAATATAAACGATTATCCACATTTGAAAATAAGCTAGGTGCATTCGTTTGCAGTGTATTGTACTCCTTTTTTATAAAAAGGTGGACATCTCCTGACAATAAGCTATTATACGCACCCATGCCACGATAACCATAAAGAAGTGGTGAATTCCAATCCTTCACATCCTCCCAAAGAATACGATAGAAAGAGGAATCCTTTTGTTCAAGGAAATCAAAAACACGAGTTTCATCCTCGGTAACATAGCGGTTTTCTAAAATTTCTTGATGCGTATCATTCAACTTCTCAGCATCTCCTAAAAAGGTTTGAAAGAGATGATGATTTGTTAATGAAATATTGGCTAAAACCACTAACACAAGTCCACTTGAAACAATCTTTCTAGGGACAAATTGATTTAGAGACAAGAGGGCAGCAATGGCAAAAGCAAACGCTAAGAAAACAAGATCTAACTTACGCACGTAAAAGCCTGTTAGCTCAAACTTAACCAACAACCCGATGAACAATAACCCTAGAATCACCCCGAAATAAACAAGGCGGCCTTTTTTAGCGGGTTCAGTGACTAACTGATCAAGAATAAACGAGATTGCTAACGCAACGGCAAACACAAACATATACAACCAACGATATTGAATAACAGAAAAACCGTTGAAAATCGAATAAGTAATCGGAAATAGAACGAGCAAACAAATAAAAAGTGAAAATAAGTATCTCACACGGAATGGTTTATTTTTCAAAAACAAACCGTAAAGAAAAACAACGCCAGTAATAATAGGCATAACGACGATAAACATCGTGAAATCCGCAAAGAAAAATAACTGATAAGGCAACTGTTTGTAAAATTCCATGTCAAAAAGAAGTGGGATATTCACATCATAGTAAAAACGGTCAACATGCAAATAGGCGTAAACAGCGGGTAAAAACGCCACGGCAGCTAACCCTAAGCCTATAAAATACAGTCCGAAAAATCGACCGATGTATAAGAGAAAATCCTTAATGGAATACACTTCTCGTGAAGAAAAATAGGTGAAAAACACATAGATTCCTATAAAGATACTATTCATATAAGCCAAATAAAAATTTGAGCTTAACATTAGAAACAACGAAGTTAGGAAAAAAGCACGGTGCCCCTGTTGAACATACTTCTCAAATCCTAAAATTACTAGTGGCAGCCAAACCATCCCATCGACCATGAAGTCATAGCGTAACGAATAAAATGTAAAATACAAAGAACCACCATAAATAAAACTACCAATAATCGAAGCAGTAGAAGAGCGCTTTAGATAGGTAAGTAAATGGTACATAAACACCATCGCTAAAAATAACTTTCCTATACTAATAACCAAACGAAACTCAAAGATAGCTTCTAAAGTAGATAGGTCAAACAGTAAAGTAATCCAAAACAAAGGGGATGTTGTATAATAATACGAAAATTGACCATATACATCACCACCAAGTCCATAACGCCAGGACCAAAAGAAGTTTCCGTTTGAAAAAGCTTCCTGTAAAAACGGATAAAAATGGGAAACCTGTTTCAAGGAATCACAACAAACTTCATTAAAATAAGCTTGGTTAAGAATAAAGTAACCATGAAGACTCATTGCGGCGAAAAGGATGATCAAATAGTGAAAGAAGAGCAGTGGTATGTGAAATGACTTTGATTTATTCATTGTAAACTCCTAACTATAGAAACAAAAAGTAAAAACAATTTTTATTTTAGACGATTATTCGTTAAAATAGAACACGAAATCTAAAGTGGCCGAGCAGTATATGCCAATAAGGGAGCATCAAAAGCGCATGATATCAGTTTTGGTACCTTGTTACAACGAAGAAAAAAACTTGCAAGCGTTTTATGAATCAATACGAGCCGTGTTTGAAAAACAACAAAAAGAGTATGAACTCATTTTCATTGATGATGGAAGCAGTGATAATACACTTAGCATGTTAAAAGACTTTTCAAGATTTAACCAATCCGTTCATTATATATCATTTAGTCGAAACTTTGGTAAAGAAGCGGGGATGCTAGCAGGATTAAAGTTTTCCAAAGGAGAAGCTGTTATCATTATGGATGCCGACTTGCAGCATCCACCTGAACTAATTCCAGAGCTCATTCATCAGTACGAAAAGGGCTATGATCAAGTCATTGCGAAAAGAAACCGTAAAGGCGATGCCCTTGTACGCACATGGTTTTCAAGATTGTATTATAAAATGATGAATAAATTAGTGGATATTATGCTAGTCGATGGAGTAGGAGATTTTCGCCTTCTAAGCAGACGAGCAGTCGGAGCGTTGTTATCATTAAATGAGTATAATCGATTTTCAAAGGGTCTTTTTTCTTGGATTGGCTTTAAAGAGTATGTCATCGAATATGAAAATGTTGTTCGAGAAAAAGGAGAAAGCAAATGGTCCATTCCTAAGCTCATCAATTACGGAATCGACGGAATTATCTCCTTTAATAACAAACCCCTTCGTTTTGCCATTTATTTTGGCGTACTTATTACCGTTTTAGACATCCTGTATGTACTGATTAACTTTTTTCAAATTCTAATTTACGGGGTAGATGTGCCTGGTTATTTTACTTTGATTGCTTCAATTCTATTATTTGGAGGGATTCAACTCGTATTCACTGGCATCATCGGTGAGTACATCGGACGCATCTATTATGAAACAAAACAACGTCCACACTTCATCATTAAAGATTGCGATTACGAGCTGGAAAATGACAAAGACTTTCGCATTCAAAAGCGTCATCAAGTAACGATCAATCAAGAAGAGTAATACTTGGATACAATGTGTCCAAGTATTTTTTATGGAGGAGGATATTGATTGATAACGAAGATTACTTTCTGTAGGCTAAAGAATCACTAGTTATCAAATAATTTTTGGGTGCAAACACTCAAGCACAACCACTGTCCAAAAAAAATACTCGGACAAACCCATGTCCAAGTATCCATCTACAACTCTTTCCTTAAAAACTCAACCAACGTATCCACATGCGGCTCCTTCAGTAACGAATGATGATCTCCTGCAATCTTCACAATCTCAAGGCTATCGAGCTCAACTATGTCCCGCCAGCCATGAAACTCATCGACAAGCACATTCGCCTTACAGTCATTTGCCTGAAACAGCACGACTTTCCCATCATACCGTGGCGTCTCATATTGACTTAAAACATTCGCGAGCCCATCCATCGTTTCCTTCGCATGCTGAGGATTTTTCCGATGAACAAGCTGTTCATTTACCTTTTCAAAGAAAAACTGAGCCCACTCCCAAAGCGGTAAGCGCACCATGATCCGCATCTGTCTCCATAGTTTGGCGCGTAATCCTAGCGCAACTGAATAGGCAGCGGGATTTTTCGTATCCAACAATACCGGCAATGCCTCACATCCTGCAGCCGCCAACTGCCGTGCCATTTCATAAGCAACCACACCACCTAAGGAGTGACCAATCAGAACGTAAGGACCATTCGCACTAACCGACCTTATTTCCTTCACATATCGAGCTGCCATCTCTTCAATGGACTCTAAATTTTCATCCATTACATACCTTAATCCATATACAGGTTGATCCTCACCGATTCGCTTCGCCATTCGATAATACTGCATCACCTCACCATCCAACGCATGGATGCAAAACAAAGGTCGACGAGATCGATGACCAGTCTGAATCTGCACAAGAGAACGCACGATGACCGTATTTTCAGTCATCTTCAAAGCTAGCTTTTCAACCGTATCCTCCTTAAAAATAACCGAAACTGGCAACCGCACACCAAACTCTCTTTCAATCTCTGAAAATAGCCTCATCGCAAGTAAGGAGTGACCACCTAGCGAAAAAAACGAATCCTTCACACCAATCCGATCCTTTGCACTCAACAATTCCTCCCAAACCAAAACGAGGCGCTTTTCCACATCTGATCGAGCCGCAACCCATTCATCTCGGTGAGCTTTATCAAACACAGGCTGTGGCAACCTCCGGCGATCTAACTTTCCAACTGGAGTCAACGGGACCTCATCAATCTTCATAACCACTGAGGGCACCATATATTCTGGCATAATACCCTGTAGATAGGAACGAACTGCGTGAGCATCAAACACCTCACCTTTATCCATGACCACATACACAACCAATTCATTGCTTTCACCGATTCCCTTCACCACAGAAGCAATTGCCTGCCCAATCCCTTGATAAGAACTCACCAACGTCTCAACCTCACCAAGCTCGATTCGACAACCTCGAATTTTCACTTGATGATCTTTTCTTCCTAAAAACTCAATGACCCCATCCTTGCGATAGCGGGCAATATCACCTGTATCATACATTTTTTCGCCGATTAAAAAAGGATTATCCACAAAACGCCCTGCCGTAATTTCTTCCTTATTCAAATACCGTAATGCAAGCCCATCGCCACTGGCATACAACTTCCCAGCCACACCAATCGGAACTGGCTGAAGATCTTCATCCAATAGATACACTTTATCACTAGCAATCGGTGTCCCAATTGGCACAGATAATGCATCACGTGAAAGCTCCTTCACATGAAAAGCGGTCGTAAAAACGGAATTCTCGGTTGGTCCATACCCATTAATGAGCCGGCAATGTGGCATTCGCTCCAATACCTTTCGCGCTGTCGATACCGGTAGCACATCTCCGCATGAAATCACGTCTCGAAGTGACTGAATCGACTCGCTATGATGCTCCACTAACAGCTGAAGAATTTCAGGCGTCATACAAGTAGATGTCACCTTATGCTTTTCAATACTTCGCGCAATATGCTCAAGCGATGGCTTATAAGAAGAAACCATCACAAGTGATCCACCGTTTAACAGGGCTCCGTAAATTTCAAACGACGAAACATCAAAAGCAGGCGTCGTGAGCTGTAAAATCACCTCATCAGCACAAACACTCGCAAACGAAATTTCTTTCACAAGTCTTACAATCCCTAGATGTGGAACAGCAACCCCCTTAGGCATACCAGTTGACCCAGAAGTGTACATGACATAAGCAACAGAAGTGGGGGAGAGAGGAATCTGTGGTGCAGCAGTCGACAATGTCGCCATCACCTTCTTACATTCATCAAATAAAAGAACTCGCCAATTGCCAAAAGGGAGGTCGCCAGAAAAGTCCGCAGATGAAATCACCATTGAAACGTCCGCATCCTCAAGCATGTAGGCGATGCGTTCACTCGGATACATCGGATCAATCGGCAAATAGCTCCCACCAGCTTTTAAAATCGCCAAAAAACTAATAATCAATTCGGCTGACCGTGGTACAAACACTGCAACAACATCCCCTTGTTGCATACCCTCTGACAACAAATAATGAGCAAGCTGTGATGATTTCTCGTCAAGCTCTTGATACGTTACTTCATCGTCCTCAAGGACAAGAGCAGTCTTACTTCCGTACAAGCTAGCAGTCTCTAAAAATACATCAATGATATGACTTTCCCTCGGATATAAGCTTTCTCGATCATTCCACTCAAACAGAAGCTGCTGTTTTTCCTGAGATGTCACCATTGGTAAAAGGCCAACGGTTCTGTCGGGGTTTTCAAGCATTCCCTCTAACAACGTTACGAAATGACCACTCATTCTCACAATCGTTGCTTCATGAAAAAGCTCCGTTTGATACGTAAACGAACAGTGGTACTTACCAGCACGAGGTTTCATCGTTAGCATCACATCAACCAGTGCCCCTCCTAGATCAAGCTCAATTTCCTCTATGGCTATCCCAGGAATCTCTTCGGTAGTAGGAGGCATATTGTGAAAATTGACCATGACGTTAAACAGTCGTTGTGACATCTTCCCATGCTTTGTGGCAACATGTGTATAAGGCACATGTTGATGACTCAGTGCTTGAAACACCTCATCACGAACATGTAAAAGCGCATCTCGACACGTCATCTCACACTTTATCCCAGTACGGACTAACACCGTATTCACAAACAATCCAAGTAAATCCACCGTTTTCAGGTCTTGTCGTCCCGAGACAAGCGTGCCTATTAAAAGATCTTCTTCCCCTGTATAGCGGTGCAACAGCACATTCAACACCGTTGTCATAAGAACAAACGGTGTCACCCGTTGCTTGCGACAAAACGACGTCACTTCTTGAACCAATTGTTCATCAAGTGTAAATGTGTAGCTCCGACCATCTAGCGTCGTGTCAGCCGGAGCACGGAAATCAGTAGGTAAGCTCAACTGTGGGAGAGGACCATGTAGTTTTTCTCTCCAAAAATCCATTCCTTGATCAATAGGAAGGGCGCGCTGTAATTGAGCAAACTCTGTCATCTGCAATGGTAACGGTGCAGGCGCATCCCCTTTGTAAAACAGCGCTAGTTCACGCTGGAAATTTTGCTGTGACCAACCATCAAACACAAGATGGTGAAACGTCATACATAACACATGAACATGCTGAGACACCTTCAAAAGCAAGCCTCGATACAGCACATCGCTTTCAAGATCAAACGGCTGTTTCACTTCTTTTTCTAACACATCATGAAGATGTTCTTCAGTCATTTCAACGAGGCGAAACTTCACAGACTCAAACGGACGAACACTTTGAACAGGCTGCCCATTCACGATTGGAAAATAAGTGCGTAACGCATCATGTCGTTCAATCACAGCATTCACACATTCAAACAAAAGCTCAACATCTAACTCGCCAACAAATTTCAACACACACGGCCGTAAATAAGCCGGATGACCAGGGTGAAGCTGTTCAAGCAGCCATTGTCGTTCTTGGGAAAAAGTGAGGGGCCAATACGAGTTCATATCATGGAGTCCTCGCCTGTTCTTGCTTTTTGCTTACAAATGAAGCAAGCTCACGAATCGTGGAACAACCAAAAAAGTCAGGAAAGCTCACTTCCACACCGAAAGTTTCTTGAACAACGCTTAAGATTTCATACGCTTGAATCGAGCTTCCTCCAAGTTCAAAGAAATCGTCATCAAAGGAGAGGTCGTTCACTCGCAATGATTTTCGCCAAATAGTAGCCATTACGTCAAGGTCAACAGATGCCATAACGGTAGCGTCGAGTCCAAGCTTTTTCGCTAAGCCGACACGCTGCACCTTCCCAGTAGGCCCTTTTGGAATTTCACTTGCGAACACGATCTTTGTTGGCACTTTATAAGGCGTAACACTTTTAACAGCAAACGCACGAAGCTCCCGTTCTGTCACATATGCCCCAGGTTTAAGCACAACGATTGCTCCAACTTCTTCACCTAATGTCGGGTGAGGCACAGCAAAGCAAGCAACCTGCGCAACAGCGTGATGGCGCAACAGCACTTCATCCACTTCACGAGGGGACACCTTTTCGCCACCGCGATTAATGATTTCTTTTATCCGTCCATCAATAAAAATGTAGCCATCATGATCGATATAGCCTTGATCTCCCGTGCGAAACCAGCCGTTTGTGAAGCTCTTTTCATTTGCATCGGGATTATGTTCATAGCCATCTATGACATTGTCGCCACGAACAACAATTTCACCTAATGATCCGTATGGCAAAAGTGTACAAGCATCATCCATAATCGCCACACCACAGCCTTCTGCTTTTCCAACCGAACCATGCTTTCTTTCCCCAGGTGGCAGAGGATTGACAGCCATTTGATGTGCTGCCTCTGTCATTCCGTATGCTTCTACAATTGGCACTTGAAAAAATGCTTCTACCTCTTGAGCAAGCAGTGGTGGGAGAGAAGAAGAGCAAGAGCGAATGAACCGTAGCCCATGAGAAGGAGGAGATCCTCCGTCTCTTCCGTGCGTCACAATTGTGTGATGCATCGTCGGAACCGCCGTATACCAAGTAGGTGAGAGCTCTGTTAACGCCTGGTAAAAAGCGTCGACCTGAAAGCCCCGCGAACAAATCACACTTCCACCGCTATTTAACGTAGAAAGCAATCCGCCTATTAAACCATGTACATGAAACAGCGGCATCACTAGTAAACAACGATCGTTTTCTGTTAGTTTGAGTGAGCGAGAGATCGACACCATTGACGCACACACATGGCGCTGGCGGATTGGCACAATCTTTGGTCGAGCTGTCGTCCCCGATGTATGAAGGACGAGCGCGACATCTTCATCATTTGCTAACGTAACCTCTGTTTCAGACGATACCTCAAGTTGCTCAAGTGTGATCACCTTCATGCCAAGCTCATTTGCAGCCTGTATTGCGGGTGTTATCCCGTCATTCTCCACTACGACCGCAGCTGCCCTCGTATCCTCAAAATAAAACAACAACTCTTCTCTTGTGTACTTAGGGTTCAGCGGGGCACAAGTTGTAAAACACGCCACACTTAAAAACACCGTTGCCATCTCGGGTCCATCACCCAACACAACCGCCACCCGTTCCCCACGCTCTACGCCTAAATCAACAAGTCGTCCAGCCATATGTCGCACGTTTTCCCAAAGCTCGCGATACGAGACGCTGCTACCCTCTAGTGAGACTAACGCAGGAGCATCTGGTGTCGTTTCTGCCCAATGCTTTAACCCATCCACTACATGTTTGTTCATGAACCTTCCTCCTTATTGGTAAAAGCCAAAGTGATAGTAGTTTACCTTTGTGACGGCAGGGGAGAATGCGACAGTGCCCACATAGCTCTCCCCAACCGTAAACGTATTCGTGGTAAGTGTAGAAGGGCCACTGTGGAGCAATCCGAAGCCTTCACCTTTCCCGACAGCTTCTTTTTCCGTCCATACCTGAAAAAACGTCTCAACCTGACCTTCAGTTTGTGAAGCAAGCTTTCTTCGTTCTTCTTCGGAAAAATAATAGGTCGCCACAGACTCCCATTGAAATTCCTTCATCACATATTCCACATCAACACCGACTTGTGCACCTGTCGAAAAAACAAAACAAGCAACATCCTTGCTGTGTGAGAGGTTAAACTGAAGGGGGCTTCCCACGACAAAAGGCTTACCATGAACACCTCTTTTGAGCAAAACAGTGTGCGGGGGACATTTCAAATACGCGCTCAATAACAATCGAAGCGCACTATGTGTCACAACATAACAACGTCGATCTCGCTCAAATCGAAACATCTCCGCATTCTTCCGTTCGTCGAGTGTCAAAAAACAAGAAAGGCTTTCATAGTTTGGTAGATTAGTAGCCGTCTGCCACACATGTACCTCATTGCCTGTTAAAAATGCTTTTCGATTCGTCATGTTGCTTATATCATCAACCTGTTCCCATTTCACCCACCCACCCCCGTACAAGCTCGTCATACTTGTACTACTATATGAAAAAAACGAGTCGTTCATGTCCAAATGATGGTGTAGACAGCCTTAAAAGAGGTTCATTTTTTATAAAGAGATGCAATTTTAGATGAAAATGAAGGTTTCGGTACTTTTTGGAGGATCCAAAACAGGGGGAGTGCGACAATTCAATCACATTTTGAAAAAATTCGATCACTTTTCGAAAAAATTCTAGCGGATAAAAAATTTTTTCGATCATAAATTAAAAAGATTCTATCATTTAGAAAAATGAGCTTTTTTTATTCGATCACATTTCACTAATTTTCACATATAAAAACGATGTTTCGGACAGTAACATAGGAATTCGAACACATCCCCAAAACATATCATCTACCTTAACAGTCAAAAAAACAAAAAAAACGGTGGGCATCAACAGCCCACCAACAGAAACTACTCTTATTCAAACTGCACTTGATACTTTTCCGGCACCAATAACGGCTCCTTACGCCCTAACAGATGCAACACCATTTGCGACACAAGTGCGCCTGGTCCTAATGCTTGTCCTACACTAATCGTCGGAATCACCTTTTGTGCCAAACACTCTTCGATCATGTCCTCTGTCACATAGCTTGGTAAATAACTTGCATATTGTGAGGCAGGAAACGTCACACCTTTTAGCTGCTCGATTGTCATCTCAGCCGGAATGCCAATATACTCTTCAATCGTCATTCCGCCAGGAGCAAACGTCAGCACGGATGCACCAAACCCTAACGCCACAGCCGTAATTATATATTTCTCATGCTTACGAGCCGCGCGATGCAGTGCCACTGCCTCAGGAAAAGCGAAGTAATCAATCGCATCTATCACATAATCAGCACCACTCACAAATTCCTCGACATTGCCTTCATTCACACCTTCAGCATACGTCGTGACCTGAATATCTGGATTAATTGCAAGCAAGTGTGCCTTCAACGCATCAACCTTCAGTTGCCCAACCGTCAAATGAGTCGCTGCACATTGACGATTAATATTCGACATATCAAACGTATCAGGATCAGCTAACACAAAATTTTCTACACCCATACGAGCCAATAGCTCTGCTGAAAATCCACCAATACAACCGCAACCAGCAATCGCAATCGTCGAAGAATGTAATTTCAATACATCCTCCTCTGTCATGACACCTAAGTTACGAGAAAATTGTTCTTTTATCATTAGTTCGAAACCTCCTTGATTTGTTTTTGAGCGACAAATAAGAAATCATAAAGCTTTGGACGAGTGGCTTTGAACACCGGTGTGCTTGCAGGAATGTCGAGCACACATGGTATTGTATTTGAACCAAGATACACTTTCGGCTCACCAATCACCTTAAACACTGAGCCGAACACACGGTTTAAATATTTATACACACGTTCATCAATGCAGCAAATCCAATGGGTAATGCCGTTTTGTAACGAATATTGGAACACTGTTTGAATAATATCCATGCCAACCTCATGCTGTGGCATTTTTGTAAAAGCACTTACTTCGGCAAAACAACGTTTATCGAGTTTCTGTAATTTGATGAGATCAAGGTCATAGATGCTGAAGTTTTCAATGGTAGGCAGCTTTTCAATTGGGTTAAAAATTAAGCGGGTCACACCAACAACATCGTTATTTGTACTTTCTTGGGCAACAAAGTACAATGATTCATTCTCATAAGGATCTTGTTCATTTTCAGTAAAGAACCCAACCTCACTATAACGTTTACGGTGAAGAGCAATCGCCTCATTACGTAAATAGCTTGATGCTACACCAAATTGATACACTTTTTTTTCATTCATTTTACATCTCTCCTTAAAATAGTAGTCTACAATTCTACTATCGTCAAAAAATTCAGTAATTCCTTAGCAAATTTGTGAAACTTCAACATTTTCCGAAAAAAAATGGTACAATTTAAGTAGAAATCTGTCGAACTGGAGAAATGACATGGTTGAAGTGAAAGAAAAGCTTCTTGAACAGTACTTGGACGAACACCGCGCCAAGGTGACAAAAAACTTAATTCGAATCATAGGAATCTATTTAATCATAAGCATTTTGTGGAATGCGCTATTTATGCTGTTTGAGCTTCCGTTTTCACGTGCGAGCCTACCATTATTAGCCTTTTCGTTATGCTTACTTAGTGTGGTGACGATCGTCTCTCGCTTCGTTTGCATCCCATCTAAGCTCATGCAATTTATCATGCTTAGTTATCTTGCGGTCTTAATCGTCTGCCTGTACTTTGGCTCAGGCTATACAGAATCGTGGAGCTACTTCTTATTACTACCATTATTAACAGGTATATATGGAGAAAAGAAAACACTGTTTTACTATTCAATCGTTGGAATGATCCTACTAGCGGTGATGAGCTTATACTTTCCGAAAAGTACATACATCGTCGATACAATTGATATCTCAAACCGCATCTTGTTTTATGTGATACTCGCAACCTTTAGCTTTCTTTTACTACAAACGTTTCACCTCATTTACTCAAAGCAGGTTGGTACGGTTGTTCGATCAATGGAAGAAACGATTGAACAAGTTGTAAATAGCTTTATCGTCTCAGTCGAGGCGAAGGACTTATACACGTTCGGTCATAGTGAACGTGTGAGCAAATACGCCGTCGCACTGGCGAAGTTTTTACCAGAATACAAGAACAAAGACAAACAAAAGCGTCTCCGCTTAAGTGGATTGCTTCATGACATCGGGAAAATTAACATTCCGGAGCAAATTTTAACGAAGCCTGGACGATTAACGGCTGAAGAGTTCGAAGTGATTAAGACCCATACAGTAGTGGGCGCAAGAATGGTTGAAAAAATTGAAGGCTTGCAGTCTTTGAAAAGTGGTGTGCTGTTTCACCATGAGAAATGGGATGGGACAGGCTATCCTACAAGGAAAAAAGGAACGGATATACCGCTTGAGGCACGGATTTTAGCAATTGCTGATGCGTTTGACGCGATGACAACGAATCGTTCATATCGAAGTGAGATGTCATTAGAGGAAGCGTTTAGAAGATTAGAAGAGGGGAAAGGGACACATTTTGATCCTCATTTAATAGAAGTTTTGCAGAATGCAAAGTTCGAGTTTAAGAAAATCTACAAAGAATCCCAACACCCAACGAAAGAGTTTGAGACGTTAACGGATTGGTTGTAACTATGAGTCTAGCACTCTGAGCAAGGGGTGTTAATCTGCGTTGCAGGACTCTCGCTTTCCACGGGGCGCCACTTGAGCCTCCTCGGCTGCGCCTGTGGGGTCTCAAGTCCGGCGCATTTCCCGTAGGATTCTCGGTCCTTCCACTCCGATTAACACGACTAGATACAAGGGATGAACTCACTATTAAATTACAAGAAATCTTTCCACTTTCCTTAGGGCGAATTTTTATTGGAATTAGAGATCAAAAACTGCCCTTCCTACTTCTGATAATCAAAAAGTTTTAAATCTACATGTATAAAAATCTACTAAAGGGGAGAGAATGATGGATGTATTCCCCCTTTTTGATAGACCTCCTATTTCGGTAGGGGGTATTTTTTGTTTATGAACAAAGGAGAATAGGAAAAAAGGAAGAATTAGAATAACAACGATGAATGTGGAGGAAGAGGATATGTCTAGTTTTGTTACACGAATCGCGACGATTGAATTACCTGTTTCGGATCTCGAGACGGCAGCGAACTGGTATGCAAAGCACTTGAATATGATTGTTCAGCACAAGTCTGAAAACGAAGCGATGCTTTCGTTCAATGCAAAAGGAGTGCCAACGCTTTTTCTCGTTCGAACAGAAGACGAAAAGCGCATGGACTTTACCAACAGTCGAAACGGTGTCACACATAGTGTCGTAGACTTCTATACTTACGATCTAAAAGGCTTTCATGAATACTTACGGGAAAGTGGAGTAGAAGTTGGGAAGCTCAATATGATGAACGAGAAATTTGGGGGATTTGGCTTTAAGGACCCTGATGGGAATAGCCTAAGTGCAACCAATGTACAGCATTTAGGACAGGAATAGTACTTAAGTTGTAAGGGTTTTCAAAAATGTAATATATTGTAATATTAATAATACTTGTCAGACTTCACTGAAAACTGTAAAATAACTACCAAATAGTATAAAAAAATGGTAGGTACGAAAACATGAATTCAGAATTTCAAAAAGAACAGCTTCTGCAAATTATGTTAGACATTTGCAAAAAAGCTGAACAATCTACAAATCTATCAGCAAAAGATGTCGTTGAAGACATTGCGCTACGTTTAAAAGAAGTTCAAAGTGCATAATGAATGAATAGGACAGAGGAGATATCCTCTGTCTATTTTTTATCCTCTAATAGTTCCAATCTAGCCCGATAATGCTTATTCATCTTATCCTTCATTTCTTTCGTTAATCCTTGATCAATACAGCCATCCAAATGTACATGATGATACATATACCAAAAGCCGTGCCAGTAATACTTTAACTTTGCCGTTATATACATAACACCCCTCCTGTATTGAAAGAACGTATTCTTATGTTAATTACCAATATATGTAAGCGCTTTCAAAATTATTCGTGTAGCTTTGAGATAAGTTATCGTAACTATACACCACCATCCACTAGAAGATTGTCGCAATAATACTGAAAAATCACAGAAGTTTTGTCGAACGAATGAAAGCACGTTTATGAATCTGAGAAATGGTTATAACTAGGTTATACAGAGAGTGTGAGATTCATAGAATGTGTTAAGTTCAAAAACTGGAGCGTGAGTGGATGAAAATCGAAAATACAAGCATCATAATCCAAGAAAAATATCTTCCATCGAAAGAAACAGTAATCGCAATCGTAAAACCAATTCTCTTTTATCTCGGCATGCTGATGTCTTTTATAATTCTGATATTTAATGGCACAATCGGCTACTTCGTGTTCTTAACATTCGGACAGCTAGAAGGAACCTTCTTTTATTGTTTCACATCAGCAATCGGCGCTGGTCTAGCGACGCTTCTTTTAGTAAAGGGCAAAAAGCATAGCTTCTATTTAAAGTTTCTCATCTTAACAAACTTCCTTGTCATCTTTCATCCGACAACAATGAGGATCATTGAAAGAACTGTCATTGATTCATTTTTCACGTAGTGGATATACGTAAGAAACTTTGTTAACATAATAGTTAGTGCGAAAACAGAGGAGCATCCTCTGTTTTTGTTTTGCCATTTTTTATTTTGAAGAGTTAACTATGACTGCAAAAAGACTATTCAGTCATGAATCATGAAAATGTGAACTTGATTTTTGCGTTTATAGAATGTTGGCTTTTAAGTCATTCATGCGTGTTAACCGAGGTTCCTGCAACGAAGGTTAACACCCCACTTACAGCGACGTATTTTTAGGGTAGACTTCCATGCAATTTGAGAATTGCACCATGGTAAATGAAAAATGCGATTAATTCTTGATCTTACAATGTTGGACATTAGTATTTTTTCCGTGTTAATCGGAGTGTAAGGACCGAGACTCCTGCAGGAGATGTGCCGGACTTGAGACCCCACAGGCGCAGCCGAGGAGGCTCAAGTGGCACCCTGCGGAAAGCGAGAGTCCTGAAACGCAGATTAACACCCTATGTTGAGGGTAAAGAATTGTATTTTCCAGGGTAGCCAAGCTAGAGAATGTTCTCGTTATCAATAAGGAAATATGTCGAAAAATAAAACATTTCCAAAAAATCTCACAAGCTATTAACCTATTGAGGTGCTAGAATTAACTTACAGAAGCAATGGTAGGACCACACTGACTACAACATGTTAATTTGAACAAACATACAATTCATTTACCCAATAACGTTGCTGGTGGACACAGCACATCACAAAAGAAACTTGTAACCGTTTACATCCAAAAACTGTGAAAAAAAGGAATAAGTTTTTGCCCGAAAATGTAGATATATGTAAGTCGGATGGTTTATAATGAGCAAGGGTATTAGAACGAAAGTAGTAGAATAAATGAAACAAAAGATACTAAATGAAACGATGGAGGATGAACATGGAAGAAACGATCAGCTTAAGAGAGATATTCCAAACCTTAAAAAAACGATTCTGGTTGATTACATTACTAACAATCCTTGCGACAGCAACAAGCGGAATCATTAGTTATAACTTTTTAACACCAATCTATCAATCTTCAACTCAAATTCTAGTCAATCAATCGAAAACAGAACAACCAGCCTTCAACGTGAATGATATTCGAACGAACTTAGAGTTGATCAATACGTATAACGTAATCATCAAAAGTCCAGCAATCTTAGATATCGTAAAAGAAGAACTAGAACTAGATGAGTCAACAAACTTAAATGGAAAAATCACAGTCGGTTCCGTTCAGAACTCACAGGTTGTTGATGTAACAGTTCAAGATGCAGATTCAGCATTAGCAGCTGAAATTGCCAATACAACGGCTACTGTGTTCCAAGAAGAAATTGTTAAAATTATGAACGTAGATAATGTAAGCATCCTTTCACGAGCAGTTGAAAGTGAATCACCAGTTAAACCAAATCCAATGCTGAATATGGCGATTGCGTTAGTTGTTGGATTAATGGCAGGTGTCGGTATTGCATTCCTACTAGAGTATTTAGACAATACGGTGAAGAACGAACAAGACATCGAACGTTTACTAGGCTTACCAGTGTTAGGTGCGATTGCACAAATTGACATTGAAGCAGAAGCGAAAAAGCAAGCAGCAGCTCAAGCTGAAAAAGGATTAAGAGGTGAAACCCTTGGCTCGTAAAAAACCATTATTTTTACCGCAAATTCGTAGCTTAATTACCATGAAAAACCCGAAGTCACCAATTTCTGAGCAATATCGTACACTTCGTACAAACATTGAGTTCTCGACCGTTGACGAAGAGATGAAGTCAATCTTAATCACATCTGCAGGACCAGCAGAAGGGAAATCAACGACGACAAATAACTTAGCAGTTGTGTTTGCGCAGCAAGGCAAGCGTGTTCTATTAATTGATTCTGACTTACGTAAACCAACGGCTCATTACTCTTTCGGTGTTGAAAACCACACAGGCTTAACGAATGTGTTAACGAAGCAAACATCACTTGAAAAAGCAGTGTATCAAACAGAACAAGAGAACTTATTTCTTTTAACAAGTGGACCGATCCCACCAAACCCAGCAGAAATGCTTGGATCACGTGCGATGGATGAGCTGTTAGAACAAATTTATGCTGAATATGATCTTGTTGTGTTTGACACGCCACCTGTGCTAGCGGTAACAGACGCGCAAGTATTAGCAAACAAATGTGACGGCGTTGCACTCGTTGTTCGTAGTGGTAAAACAGAGAACGACGCAGCACTTAAAGCAAAAGAATTATTAATGAATGCAAAAGCAAAATTACTAGGTGTTGTACTGAATAATAAGAAGCAAAAAGAGAGTCAATATTACTACTACTATGGTAGGAGTTAATTTGGCAAATTTTAACGGGTGATTCGTCAAGATTCGACAAAATTCACCCGTTTCTCCCTATATTATTCTATGATACTATTAGTTTTGCGTCCGTTTTTACAAAAAAAGTTAGTATACATAAAAAATGTGAGGGGGAGTTCTTATGATCGATATACATTGCCACATCCTACCTGGGGTAGATGATGGTGCAAAAGACCTAAATGAAAGTGTAGAAATGGCTAGACTTGCAGTAAAAGAAGGAATTACAACGATAATTGCAACTCCCCATCATATGAACGGTAAATTTGAGAATGAAAGAAATTTCATATTTGACCGTGTTCTCCAATTAAACGAAACATTATCTCAGCAAAACATTCCACTCCAAATTCTAGCAGGGCAAGAAACAAGGATTTACGGTGAGATTTTACAAGACTATGAAGAAGCGAAAATATTATCGTTAAATAATAGTGGCAAATATCTCTTTATTGAACTGCCTTCAGGACATGTCCCAAGGTATACAGAGAAGCTCCTATTCGATCTTCAATTAAGTGGTCTCACACCGATCATTGTTCATCCTGAACGAAACCAAGAAATCATTGAAAATCCAGATATCCTATACAAGTTGGTTAAAAATGGCGCAGCAACACAAATAACGGCATCGAGCCTAACTGGTCATTTTGGAAAGAAAATTAAGAAGTTCAGCTTTCAACTCATTGAATCCAGTTTGACTCATTTTATCGCATCAGATGCCCATGACATAAAAGGGAGAAGCTTTAAAATGGACGAGGCATTCACGCTCTTAAAGAAAGAATTCGGAGTAGAAGCAGAATTTTATTACAAAGAAAATGCGAGCTTACTAGTGGACGGTAAAGCGATTATGAAAAGTACGCCAGAAAAAGTAAAGAAAAGAAAACTACTAGGATTGTTTTCAATCTAGAAGAAAAGGGGGTCTTTACATATGACGTATAAAAAACGATTGAGCTTACTAATCGGCTTGGACTCTGTAATTGTACTTACAGCTATTTATCTCAGTTATTTTACCTTTCATCCATACTTAAACATCTTTACAGCACCAGCCCTACTATTAAGCTCGATTACATTATTGCTTGCCCATCACTTCTATTCTTCCATCTACAGCTTGTATAAAAAAGCGTGGGAATACGCAAGTGTTGGTGAGTTGTTCATTATTGGAAAAGTCGTGACCTTAACCATCATCACATTAGCGGTTGTTCAATCGATTTTTATCGGTGAAATATACTTACGCGTCTTAATGATTACGTGGATGATGCATGTCATTCTAATCGGTGGATCACGTTTTTCGTGGAGAATTTACCGTGATGCTTTCCTGCGAAAATCAAAGGATAAAAAACGCACATTAATTATCGGTGCAGGGGCAGCAGGGACAATGGTAGCGCGTCAGCTCCTCCAAAATCATGAAGCAGATCTTCATCCAGTTGCGTTTGTCGATGATGATGTGAAAAAGCAACGACTTGATATTTTAGGCATTCCTGTTGTTGGCGGCAAGGAACAAATTGAAGACGTTGTGAAAGACTATGAAATTGATAATATCATTATTGCGATTCCGTCTCTTAGTAGAAAGGATCTTAATGAGATTTTTGAAGAATGTAGCAAAACGAAAGTGAAACCGTATATTTTACCGATGATTGAAGATATTTTACTAGGAAAAGTGTCAGTCAATCAGTTCCGCGAAGTACAGGTGGAGGATTTATTAGGTAGAGAGCCAGTTGAACTTGATATGGAAAGTATTTCAGAATCGATTACTGGTAAAACCGTACTCGTAACAGGAGCAGGTGGCTCAATCGGTTCAGAAATTTGCCGTCAAATAAGCAAGTTTTCTCCGAAAACGCTATTACTACTTGGTCATGGTGAAAACAGCATCTACAAAATTGATATGGAACTACGAAAACAATATAGTGAAAATTTTGAACTATTACCGATTATTGCAGATGTACAAGACCGAGATCGGATTTTCTCTGTGATGGAGACGTTCAAGCCTGATGTTGTGTATCATGCGGCAGCTCATAAGCATGTACCGTTAATGGAATACAACCCTGTAGAAGCGGTAAAAAACAATATTATTGGGACAAAAAATGTGGCAGACGCAGCAGATCACGCTAGTGTGAAAACGTTCGTACTTGTTTCAACCGATAAAGCGGTTAACCCAACAAACGTTATGGGTTCAACGAAACGGGTGGCGGAAATGGTTATTCAAGACCTGTCACAGCGCAGTGCCACAAAGTTCGTCGCGGTCCGTTTTGGAAATGTACTTGGCAGTAGAGGCAGTGTCATTCCTCTATTCAAAAGACAAATCCAAACTGGTGGACCTGTAACGGTTACGCACCCTGAAATGACGCGTTACTTTATGACGATTCCAGAAGCGTCAAGACTTGTGATTCAAGCTGGAACACTCGCACGCGGTGGCGAAATTTTCGTCCTTGATATGGGTGAACCTGTTAAAATTGTCGACCTAGCAAAGAACATTATTAAGCTATCAGGCTACAAAGTAGATGAAATCGGCATCAAATTTACAGGCATTCGACCTGGTGAAAAAATGTATGAAGAGCTACTAAACGAAAACGAAGTACACAAAGATGCGATTTACCCGAAGATTCATATCGGGAAAACGTCGACGTTATATATGGAAGAAGTATATGAAATCATCGAAAACTACACGATGGACACAGAGTTATTACGAACGAAATTACTCGATTTAGCGAATAACCGAGTGGGAGAGAAAGAGAGAGTGTCAGTCGCGAACTAAGGGGGATTTTACGATGAAAGTGAGAAAGGCGATTATACCAGCTGCTGGACTAGGAACTCGTTTCCTTCCAGCTACAAAGGCAATGCCGAAGGAAATGCTACCGATTGTTGATAAACCAACGATTCAGTACATTGTCGAAGAAGCCGTTGCTTCAGGAATTGAAGATATTATTATTGTTACTGGTAAAGGGAAAAGAGCGATTGAAGACCACTTCGATAACTCGTTTGAGCTTGAGCAAAACCTTTTAGAAAAAGGAAAGCTTGAGTTACTTGATGAAGTGCAAAAATCATCCAAAGTAGATATTCACTACATCCGTCAAAAAGAGCCTAGAGGATTAGGTCATGCAGTATGGTGTGCACGTAAGTTTATTGGCAACGAGCCATTTGCTGTATTACTAGGTGATGATATCGTTCAAGCTGAAAAGCCATGCTTACTTCAGTTGATGGATGAGTATGATCAAACATTTTCTTCTATTATAGGGGTTCAAACGGTGTCTGAAGAAGAAACACATCGGTATGGGATTGTAGATCCGATTAGTAACACTGGTAGAAGATATTCGGTGAACCAGTTTGTTGAGAAACCGAAACAAGGAACTGCACCATCGAATTTAGCGATTATGGGACGTTACATTTTAACACCTGAAATCTTTATGTTCTTGGAGAATCAAGAGACTGGTGCTGGTGGAGAAATTCAGTTAACAGATGCCATACAGAAGTTGAATGAAATTCAGCGTGTGTTTGCTTATGATTTTGAAGGTGTACGTTATGATGTTGGGGAGAAGATTGGGTTTATTAAGACACAGGTTGAGTTTGCCCTACAAAATGAAGAATTGCGTAGAAACTTACTACCTTACTTAAGTAAGATTGTAGAGGATAGTAAGGTAACGAATTAGTAGATTTAAGTTGCAGTACAGGTGATGTCTCCTTACCTTTATCAATGGAGGCACTCGGCTGTGCTGTGGGTGTTGTTTTCACCTTAGACACTTTATGTTGTCGTCGGTGTGGTGTGAGGGTGGGTTGGATGCCCGGTTTTTTATAAAAAGTAAGAATTATTTATTATGAGTTTGGAGGGAGTGGTTTTGAAACCTGCAAATGATAATAGAAGAATTAGGATAGAGGAAGATGGTTTTACTTTAGTAGAGGTGTTGGGAGTTTTAGTGGTTGCTGGGATTTTGGTGGGGATTGCAGTACCTTCGGTACTGGGGTTGATTGAAAAGACAAGAAGAGATGTTTGTGATTTAAACCGAATTGAGTTAGAAAAAGGATATGAGTCGTTTTTAGAGAGAGAAGAAATCGAAAGCTCTGAAGCTACATTCATACAGTTTATTGGTAGTTATGAGAATGCAGTTTGTCCAGTGAATAGTGTTTATAGTTATTTTGATGGGCAGGTTGAGTGTAGTGTTAATGGTGAGAGTGTTCCGTTCTTTTGATTGTGGTGAGTAGGCCTTTCGGCCTTGTGAAATTAAGGGATGATTGAATGCTATGGTGGAACTGACTATCATTGTTAGATTGAAGGATAGAAACCTTGCGGGATAAGGGTTTGAGGCATTTTTAGTGAGATTTATAGATTGATTGAATGTTATATATAATTGGAAGAAACTCGGTTTGAAGTGATTTTAAAGTGAATATCTATTTCGTATTAGTTAGGTAGATTGAATAGATATTACGAGGTGACTATCAGTAGTAGATAACGATTTTAGTGGTTTAGTAGTTGATTAGAGGAAAAAGCCTCTAAATAAGTCCTAACCTACTAAAGAATAAATTTTAAGGAGTGTAGATGGATGTATATGAAGGTTAAAAGATTGATAGATATTATCCTTTCTTTTATAGGACTTATTGTCTTATCACCTATTTTTTTAATACTAATAATTGCTATTAAGATGGATTCAAGAGGCCCAGTTTTGTTTAAGCAGAAACGTGTAGGAATCAACAAGACTCATTTTAAGATATTGAAATTCCGTACAATGAGAATAGATACGCCGAAGGACACTCCAACTCACTTATTAGGTAATCCGGAACAGTATATCACAAAAATGGGTAAATTCCTGAGAAAAACCTCACTTGATGAACTTCCGCAGATTTGGAATATTTTTGTGGGACAGATGAGTATTATTGGGCCAAGACCGGCGTTGTGGAATCAATGTGATTTGATAGCAGAACGAGATAAGTATGGTGCTAATGATGTACCCCCTGGATTGACTGGATGGGCTCAAATCAATGGTAGAGATGAACTTCCTATTGAGATAAAAGCAAAGTTAGATGGAGAGTACGTTGAAAGAATTAGTCTTTGGATGGATGTTAAGTGCTTCTTTGGGACAATCGTAAGTGTTGTTAAAAGTGATGGGATTGTTGAAGGTGGTACGGGAGCAAAGGAAGTTGCGAGCACAAAGGCAACAGGCTCAACTAGGAAGTAAATAGATAAGGAGACAGATTAATGTTATTAGTTACTGGGATAACTGGGCATAGTGGTGAGTTTTTTTTGCAAGAGTTAATAAAGAATAAATATGAAGGACCGATTCGTTGTATCATTAGGGATAATTCTAATACATCGCTTATAGATAATTCAGGATTGAATATAGAAAAGGTAATAGGGAATCTAGAAGATCAAGAGTTTATGAACGAAGTTATGACAGGTGTAGATACAGTTGTTCATATAGCCTCTATTTTCTATTCAGTTAATTTAATGAGAGCTGCTGTAAAGAACCATGTTAGGAGAGCTGTACTTGTTCATACGACTGGTATTTATTCAAAGTATAAAAGTGCGTCAGAAGAATATAAGGCTATTGAACAAAATTTAGAAAGTCTTATAAAGGAAAGTAGTTCTAATATAGGTCTTATCTATTTAAGACCTACTATGATCTACGGAAATATCAATGATAGAAATATGATAATTTTTATAAAGATGGTAGATAGATTAAGATTATTCCCGATCATTAACCAGGGTAAGAATACCCTCCAACCTGTTAATGGAAGAGATTTAGGAAAAGCGTATTATCAGGTATTGAAGAGTTCTAATATTATGCATGGGGATTACATTTTATCAGGTGAAAGTCCTATTTCAATGAAAGATTTGTTTAGGTTGATTAGCCAAATTCTAGATAAGAAGATTACCTTTATTAGTGTCCCCTTGGTGCTAGGTGTATTTGTGGCTAAAATCCTTAAAGTCTGCACGCTTGGAAAAATTGACTATATTGAGAAAGTCCAGAGGATGGGCGAAGATAGAAGTTTTTCACATCAATGCGCTACAGATGATTTTGGATATAAACCTATGTCGCTTTCTGAGGGATTAAAAATTGAAATTGAAGATTATTTAAAAAAGGTTCAATAGAAATTGGAGGATTGTGGTTAAATGAAAATCTTAGTTGTCTGCCAATATTACTATCCGGAACCTTTTCGTATTTCAGATATATGTGAAACATTAGTAGAAAAAGGGCACGATGTAACAGTACTTACAGGTCTTCCGAATTATCCAGAGGGACAAGTACTTGATGGCTATCGGCACGGTAAGAAAAGGAATGAAGTTTTAAATGGTGTGAAAGTAATAAGATGTTTTGAAGTAGGTCGTGGAAAGAATAAATTAAAGCTTTTCTTGAACTACCTTAGCTTTGCAGTATCAGGTTCGTTGAAGGCGTTTTTTATGAAAGAAAAGTTTGATGTAGTATTAGTTAATCAACTTTCACCTGTGATGATGGGGATTCCAGCGATTGTTTATAAGAAAAAGCATAAGAAAAAGGTATTACTTTACTGCCTAGACTTATGGCCTGATAGTTTAGCTGCTGGTGGTATAAAAGAAAGTTCAATGATCTATAAGTTTTTTATGAAGATTTCTAAATGGGTTTATAACTCTGCCGATTCCATAGCAGTAACTTCTAGTATGTTTAATGAATATTTTAGGACTATTCTTGGCGTGTATAAAAAGGAAATTCACCATCTACCGCAATATGCAGAAGATTTGTTTGCTGACAGTATTGAAGTCCCTAAAAACGATAAATATCATTTTGTTTTTGCTGGAAATATTGGTGAAATGCAAAGCGTGGAAACAATAGTCAAAGCAGCTAATGAATTACGTGAGCATTCTAAAATCGTATTTCATATAGTTGGAGATGGATCTAAATTAGAGGAATGTAAGTTGCTAAGCAATAAATTGGAATTAGAAAATGTCGTATATTATGGAAGAAGGCCAGTAAGTGAAATGCCACATTATTATGGTTTAGCTGATGCAATGTTAATTACCTTAAAAAATAATAAGGCTATTTCATACACGCTACCAGGTAAAGTGCAATCATATATGGCAGCAGGCAAACCTATAATTGGAGCAATCAATGGTGAGACAAATCGAGTAATTAAAGATGCTGAATGTGGTTTGTGTTGCACTGCCGAAAATTATAGTGAACTGGCGAATTTAATAATACAGTTCTGTAATAGTAATGAGAAAGAGAAAATGGCTCAAAACTCTTATGATTACTATATTAAAAACTATAGCAAAGAAAGATTTATGTCGGTATTAGAAGACACATTAACTAACTTGGAGGGATAAAGGATGTTTAAAGATAAAACTTTATTAATTACTGGTGGTACAGGTTCATTCGGTAATGCGGTTATGAAGAGATTCTTAAATACAGATATAAAAGAAGTAAGGATTTTTTCTCGTGATGAAAAGAAACAAGATGATATGCGTAAAATTTACAAAAATGATAAGCTCAGATTTTACCTCGGGGATGTAAGAGATTTAGCGAGCGTTAAAAACGCAATGCATGGGGTGGATTATATTTTCCATGCAGCTGCATTAAAACAAGTACCATCTTGTGAGTTTTTTCCTTTAGAAGCTGTAAAAACAAATATAATAGGTACAGATAACGTGCTAACGGCAGCTATTGATTATGGAGTAAAGAAAGCAATTTGTCTTTCAACTGATAAAGCTGCATATCCAATTAATGCAATGGGTATCTCTAAAGCAATGATGGAAAAGGTCTTTGTAGCAAAATCAAAAACAGTCTCTCCAGAAAAAACACTTATCTGTGGTACAAGATATGGTAATGTAATGGCCTCGCGTGGTTCGGTTATTCCATTATTCATTGAACAAATTAAAAGTGGACAGCCGTTAACTGTAACAGACCCTAATATGACAAGATTTTTAATGAGCCTAGAAGAGGCAGTCGAGCTAGTTGTCTTTGCTTTCCAGAATGCTGAAGCAGGGGACATTATGGTTCAAAAATCTCCGGCTAGTACAATTGGTGATCTTGCTCAAGCTGTAAAAGAATTGTTTAATGCAGATAATGAAATAAAAATTATCGGAACCCGTCATGGAGAAAAACGTTATGAAACACTGCTTACGAAAGAGGAATATGTAAAGGCAGAAGATTTACCTGGTTTCTATAGAGTACCTGCCGATCAAAGAGATCTTAACTATGATAAGTATTTTGCAGAGGGAGATCAAAAACTTACTACTGTAGAAGAATATAATTCAGATAATACACAAATTCTTAGCATTGATGAAATTAAAGGTAAATTGCTTGAATTAGACTATGTGCAAAGTGAGCTTAAGGAATGGAATAAAAAGGTTCATGTAATGAACTAAAGGTGGTATTGACTTATGAAAATTCTAGTAACTGGAGCAAATGGTTTTGTAGGAAAAAACCTTATCGCTGAACTTAAAAATGAGGGATATAACGATATATTTGAGTTTACTAGAGAAAGTGATCATTCACTTCTTGAAAAATATACTCAAGAATGTGATTTTGTCTTTCATTTAGCTGGGGTAAATAGACCAAAAGATGAACAGGAATTTATGGAAGGTAATTTTGGGTTAACACAAAAATTACTAGAATTACTAAAGAAAAACGAAAATAAAGCACCTGTTCTTCTCACATCTTCCATTCAAGCAGAAAAGGAAAATCCTTATGGTAGAAGTAAAAAAGCTGGTGAGGATTTATTGTTTGATTATTATTATGAAACTGACGCGAAAATTTATATATATAGATTGCCTAACTTATTTGGTAAATGGAGTAAACCTAACTATAATACAGTGGTAGCTACATTTTGTCATAATATAGCTAGAGACTTGGATATACAAATAAACAATCCAGATGCAGAACTTGATTTGTGTTATATAGATGATTTATTAGCTGAGTTTATGAGAGTTTTAGAAGGAAATCCTACTATTCAAAATGATTACTGTGTTGTTCCTGTGACACATAAGATTAAACTTGGAGAATTGGCGGACCTTATACAAAGTTTTAAGGAAAGCAGAACAAATTTGAATATCCCTAATATGAAAGATGATTTAACCAAGAAGCTTTATAGTACTTATTTAAGCTTTTTACCTCAAAATCAGTTCTCATATGATCTAAAAATGAATTGTGATCATAGAGGCTCCTTTACAGAATTTTTGAGAACACCTGAAAGAGGGCAGGTCTCTATTAATGTATCAAAACCTGGAATTACAAAAGGAAACCATTGGCACCACACTAAAAACGAGAAATTTTTAGTTGTAAGTGGAGAAGGTTTAATTCGCTTTAGAAAGATAGGTTCTGATGAAATTATTGAGTATAGAGTAAGTGGAGAAAGGCTGCAAGTTGTAGATATACCTACTGGATATACACACTCAATTGTTAACGTAGGAGAAAGTGATCTCGTAACAGTTATGTGGGCGAATGAATGTTTTGATCCAGAAAAACCTGATACTTATTTCGTGGAGGTATAATTAATGAAGAAGTTAAAAGTCATGACAGTTGTTGGTACTAGACCTGAAATTATAAGGCTGTCATCTGTTATAAATAAATTAGAAGACTCAAATGCAATCGAACACACACTTGTTCATACGGGTCAAAATTATGATTATGAATTGAACGAAGTGTTTTTTAAGGACTTTAACCTTAAGAAACCAGATTATTTCCTTAACGCTGCTACTGGAACAGCAGTAGAAACAATCGGAAATATCCTGGTAAAAATTGATCCTATTATGGAAGAAGTAAAACCAGATGCGTTTTTAGTGCTAGGAGATACAAATAGTTGTTTATGTGCTATTGCAGCCAAAAGACGTCATATCCCAATCTTCCATATGGAAGCAGGAAATAGGTGTTTTGATCAAAGAGTGCCAGAAGAAACCAATAGGAAGATTGTTGATCATACTGCAGATATTAATTTAACCTATAGTGATATTGCTAGGGAATATCTTCTTAGAGAAGGGTTCCCTTCTGATAGAATTATAAAAACAGGTAGTCCGATGTTTGAAGTTCTAAAATCTAGAAAAGATGACATTGAGCGTTCAGATGTGTTGGATAGATTAGACTTAGAAGATAAAAATTACTTTGTAGTATCAGCCCATAGAGAAGAAAATATAAGTTCTGAAACTAATTTCTTAGATTTAGTGGAAAGCTTAAATACCATTGCTGAGAAATACAATATGCCTGTAATTGTAAGTACTCATCCTAGGACTAGAAATATGATAGAAGCTAAAGGAATTCAGTTCAATGCCTTAGTAAAAACGATGAAACCTTTAGGTTTTAATGATTACAATAAACTTCAAATTAGAGCTAAGGCTGTTCTTAGTGATAGTGGTACAATAAGCGAAGAGTCTTCAATACTAGGTTTCAGAGCACTGAATATTAGACAGGCTCATGAAAGACCAGAAGCAATGGAAGAAGCATCAGTTATGATGGTAGGTTTAAAGAAAGAAAGAATATTACAAGGATTGGAAATATTAGATACACAGGAAAATAACACATTAAGACTTGTAGAAGATTATAGTATGCCTAATGTGTCAGAAAAAGTTTTAAGGATAATATTGTCTTATACAGACTACGTTAATAGAGTTGTATGGGGTAAATAAGGGAGAGTATACACTTTATGAAAAAGAGGGACTACCAAATCTGTACAAACTGCGTAATGGATACAACTGATAGTAAAATAGTTTTTGATGAAAAAGGTGTCTGTGATTATTGTAATAGCTATTATAATGAATTACTTCCTAACTGGCAGCCGAATATGAATAATGAAGTAGAGCTTGAAAGGGTTGCAAAACAGATTCGCGAAGAAGGTAAAGGAAAAGAATATGATTGTATTTTGGGGCTGAGTGGAGGAACTGATAGTTCTTATTTAGCTTATATTGCAAAAGAAAAAATGGGATTAAGACCTTTAATTTATACAGTCGATACAGGATGGAATTTAAATGTAGCGGTAGAAAACATTGAAAGATTAGTAAAAGCCTTGGATTTAGATATGTATACTGAAGTAATAAATTGGGAAGAGATGAGAGATTTACAACTTGCATTCTTTAAATCGCAAGTAGCTTATCAGGATCTTCCACAAGATCATGTAATATTTGCCGGATTATACAATTATGCTGTTAAGCATGGTATTAAATATGTATTATCTGGATCAAATAATGCAACTGAGTGTGTACGTCCACCAATAGAATGGGTTCATCTTAATGATCTTACTTTAATAAAAGATATTCATAAAAGATTTGGGAAAGTTAAGCTCAGAACACTTCCAATGACTAGCATGTTTAAATATAGATTATATTATGCATACGTTAAAGGGATGAAACGTGTAGCGCCCTTAGATTTAATTCATTATGATAAAGATGAAGCTGAAAAGATATTGAAAGAAAAATATGGCTGGGAAAAATACGAGAATAAGCACTATGAGAATATTTTTACTAGGTTTTATGAAGGCTATTATTTACCTAAGAAATTTGGTTATGATAAGAGGAAATCTTATTTATCAAATATGATTCTAACTGATCAAATGACACGTGATGAAGCCTTAGAAAAATTAGCCCAACCTCCATATAGCGAAGATACAATGCAAGATGACTTGGAGTATATTGCAAAAAAATTAGGTATTACTAAGTATGAATTTGAACAGATAATTAATAGTGAAAATAAGACGTATCAAGATTATAAAAATTCCCTGGGTTTAATTGAGTTTTCAATTAAAATGGCAAAAAAATTCGGAGTAGAAAAACGTAATTTCCGTTAATTGATAAATAAAGGTGATGAATATGCTAGCAATAATAGATTATGGGGTTGGTAATGTAAGCTCGATAATAAACATGTTTAAAAAAATTGGAGTTCCAGCCATTGCTACAAGCGAACCTTCAGAAATTGAGAGATCTGATAAATTAATTCTACCTGGGGTGGGCTCATTCGATGCGGGTATGCAAAAACTAAATAAAAGCGGATTAGTTGAAGTAATAAAAAATCATGCACTCAAAGAACAAAAGCCACTTTTAGGTATTTGTCTCGGGATGCAAATGTTAGGTAGAAAGAGCGAAGAAGGAGAGCAACTTGGCTTATCACTGATTCCTTTTGATAATAAACGGTTTAATTTTTCGGGAGATAAATCGTTAAAAGTTCCTCACATGGGTTGGGATATAACGACGACAATGATAAAAGATGACCCTTTGGTAAAAGACTTAGATCCGTTGCAAAGATATTATTTTGTTCATTCTTATCATGCAGTATGCGATAGTGAAGATAATGTACTGATGAGATGTGATTATGGATACCCTTTTGCAGCTGCGGTTAAAAGGGATAACATATATGGAGCTCAATTTCATCCTGAGAAAAGCCACAAATTCGGCATGGCTTTGTTAGAGAATTTTGCGAGGAGGGTGTAAATGTATTACAGACCCAGACTTATACCTTGTCTTTCAATAAAAAATAGAGGATTGGTGAAAACGACAAAATTTTCAAACCCTCGTTATTTAGGAGATCCTATAAATGCAGTAAAGATTTTCAATGGTAAGGGCGTAGATGAACTATGTATATTAGATATTACAGCATCATCAGAAAAAAGAGGTCCTGATTTCGAGTATTTAAAAGACATCGCAAGTGAGGCATTTATGCCATTAAGTTACGGTGGAGGTATTACTAATATATCAGAAATAGAAAGATTATTTTATATCGGATATGAAAAGGTCATTATGAATACATCTTTTATACTCTCACCTGAGTTAATAAAAGAAGCCTCAAACTTTGCTGGGAGTCAAAGTATTGTTGTGTCTATTGATGTTAAAAGTGAACTTTTTGGTAGAAAGTTTTGCTACATTAATGATGGGTTAACTAAAGTGAAACAAGATCCAGTAAGGCTAGCAAAGAAAGCTGAACAAATGGGTGCAGGAGAAATTTTATTGAATTCAATTACCTATGATGGAACAATGAAAGGATACGACATTGAACTAGTAAAAGCTGTAACTGAGGCAGTTTCAATTCCAGTAATAGCTTGTGGTGGTGCAAAGAATATTTATGACTTCAAAATGGTTCTTGAAGAAGGTGGAGCACATGCAGCAGCAGCAGGAAGTTTATATGTTTATTATGGCTCACAAAAAGCTGTATTAATAACAGCACCAGAAGAAAAAGAACTATTAGAAATTGGAGTCTATAAGTCTCCTTTATCCATTACAAAACATGTGTAATTGAGGGGTTTGAATATTCAATAGGAAATTGTGAGGGAAACCTATGAAAGTTTTATTAATTGACGTGAATTACAAATATAGCAGTACCGGTAAAATAGTACACGATTTGTATACAGACCTAACAAACAATGGTCACCAAGCTGCAGTATGTTATGGTAGAGGCCCTTTAGAGAATGCACCGAATGTTTACAAGTTTAGTAGTAATGCTGAAGTATATGCACATGCATTACTCACTCGTGTTACAGGGTTAACCGGTAAATATTCCCCTTTGGCGACACGCAATTTGATAAAATTCATGGATGAATTCAAACCAGATGTTGTCCATATTCACGAACTCCATGCATATTTTATAAATATTGCGCCAGTTTTAAATTATTTAAAGGAAAATAAAGTTAAAACTATATGGACATTTCACTGTGAGTTTATGTATACCGGAAAATGTGGACATGCATTTGACTGTGAGAAATGGAAAACTGAATGTGGAAATTGCCCTCAAGTAAGGGAATACCCATCTAGTTTTTTCTTTGACTTCACCCGAAAAATGTTTAATGAGAAGAAGAAGCTTTTCAATGGATTTGATAACCTGACAATTGTAACACCATCTTACTGGTTATCGGGTAGAGTAAATGAATCCTTTTTAGCAGATAAAGATGTTCGAGTAATTCATAATGGAATTGACACTACGAATACATTTTATCCACGAAATTTTGACCATCTTAAAAAGCTCCACAATATTACTGATGAAAAAATAGTTGTAGCCGTAGCTCCAGATTTAATGTCAGAGCAAAAAGGTGGAAGGTGGGTTAAGGAATTAGCAGCCAGGTTTAAAGACAAGCGGGTTAAGTTCATTCTCATTGGTGTTGACGACCTAAGCGAAGAGTTTGGTGATAATATTATTGCACTGGGTAGGACGAAAAACCAGATAGAACTTGCAGAATATTATTCAATGGCAGATCTCACTATTCTTACGAGTATGAAAGAAACCTTTTCATTGGTTTGTGCTGAAAGTTTAGCCTGTGGAACTCCAATAATTGGTTTTGATTCCGGCGCACCAAGTGAAGTTGCGCCTAAAGGTTATGGAATGTTTGTTCCATACGGCGATGTTGATAGTTTAGAGAAAGCTGTAAGAGTGTCTTTTGAGGAAACAGAGATCTTTAATTCCAAAGATGAATGTGTAAACTATAGTAAGCACAACTATTCAAAAGAATCAATGTATAATAATTATTTAGATTTGTACTTGAAATATTAAGGAAAAAAGGAGAAATTCGAATTGAAGTTATTATTTCTCACTAATATTCCATCACCGTATATGGTAAATTTTTTTAATGAATTAGGAAAGCTTTGTAAATTAACAGTGCTTTTTGAAAAACACAGTTCTAGTGAAAGAGACAATAGTTGGACAGAATTTAACTTTAATAATTTTGAAGGAATTATAATGAAAGGTATAAGCACCGGTGTAGATTCATCTTTTTGTCCGCAGGTGATTAATTATATAAAGAAAAATACTTATGATTATATTATAGTAACTAACCCTGCAACACCAACGGGAATCATTGCAATAGAATATATGAGATTACGTAAAATTCCATATATATTGGAAAGTGAAGGTAGTTTTGCAAAAGATGGAAAAGGGATAAAAGAAAAATTTAAAAAGCATATAATGTCAGGTGCTCAGTTGTATCTTAGTACAACTCCTAAAGCAGATGAGTACTTTTTAACATATGGGGCTACAAAAGAAAAAATTGTAAAATACCCTTTTACATCACTCTATGATAAAGATTTAATGATAAAAATTCCAAGCCAAACTGAAAAAGAAGAATTAAGACAAAGGCTCAGATTAAAAGGTGAGAAAATTGCAATAGCTGTTGGTAGATTTATTCCGTTGAAATATTATGATGTATTAATAAGTGCCTGGAGACAAATGAATAAAGATTACCAATTATACCTAATTGGGGATGGCCAAGAACAACAAAATTATGAAAAGTTGATTGAAAAATATAATTTGCTTAACGTTGAGTTAATTGATTTTAAATCTAAGGAAGAGCTTTTTAATTATTATAAAGCAGCAGATATATTTATACACCCAACTAGCACTGATGTTTGGGGGCTTGTAATCAACGAAGCTATGGCTTGTGGTCTACCAATTGTTACTACAGAGATGTGTATCGCTGGGCTAGAACTAGTAAACGATTATGAGAATGGATTTATTGTCCCGGTAGGGAATGAAAAGCAGCTAGTTGATAAAGTAAACCTAATTTTAAATAATGACAAATTAAGGTATACTATGGCAAAAAAGAGTTTAGAGAAAATAAAGTGGTATACTTTTGAAAATATGGCAAGAAGACATATTGAGATATTAAAAAGGACATAAATGGTAGGATTGGGGAAATAAAAAAATGCACAAGTCTGATTTTAACGAGAGTAGGTATATTACTTTAATAAAATCGTTTGCAATTATAAGCGTGATATGTGCTCATAGTGCAGTTATACCTAATAGTTATAGCTATATGAATCAAATAGTTAGTCTTCTCCTTCATAGTATTGGTTCAATGGGTGTACCTATATTTTTTATAATATCAGGTTATTTATTTAATAGAAGTGATAAATCATTAAAGCAATTTTCTAATGGCAAAGTTAAAACAATAATTGTGCCTTGGGTAACTTGCGCAACAGTAGTTTGGCTATATGTAGTATTAAGAAAGGGCGGTATATCTCTTTCTTCATGGTTTGAATTTGTAGTTGGAGTGAAACACTCAACTTATTATCTTACAGTATTACTTTTATTTTTTTTGATATATTTTTATTTGAAGAAAAATGATATATTTTTAATTTCTACAGGTATTTTATCAATAATAAGTATTACAGCAACTTCATATTCAAATAATATTTTAAATGAAATAACAATAACACCTTATTTAAATCCTTTTAATTGGATGCTTTATTTTTCAATCGGACTATTAATCAATAAGTATAACCTATTAGGTAGAATTGCTATATTAGCAAAGAGAACATTACTTTTAAATATTGTGGTCTTAATAACTATTCTTTATCTAAATTTAAGGGTGAATCAATCTCTTTCATATTGGTCTGATTTTGCTATTATCAACATTCTTATATCAACCTTCGTTATTTTAGGGCTTTCTAGTTACTTAACAAATTTTAAATGGAATTTTTTACTTTTGCTGGGTAAATACTCTTTTACCATATATCTATTGCACGAGTTGGTGGTTGGTTTGATAGTTAACCTTTCATCTAGGGTAGATATTTGGTTCATCACTATTCTAAGACCAGTAATAATACTTTTTATAGTGATGGCTGGAATTATATTTTATAAACAGAGTGCAAGGAAATTAAAATTTGAAAATAAATTATTAATGCTTATTGGGGTTAATAATAATAGATAAAAGGAGGAGGGTGGTTGATGAGAATATTGTTTTTAGGTTCTGCGACAAGTCGGGAACAAGTCAGATATTTATCAGGTGGATCAATTGCAGGGAACAAAATGCAGGTAAATGTTTTAGAAAACTTAAACAAATATGAAGATGTGGATATAAAAGCTTTAACAGTATTAAGTGTTGCACCTTTCCCTAAGGATAAAGCATTTTATATAAGAAAGAAGCAGTTGGTAATTTCTGAGGGATTAACTGCTATTCAAGTTCCGTTTGTCAATATACCCATTATTAAACAAATTTGGCAAATGACTAGTGTGTATTTAGAAGCTAGAAAGATAATTAAAAGTGAAGATATTGACTTAGTATTCTCCTTTAATCTTTTTCCACAGGTCGGTGTACCACTTACAAAAGTACAAAAGAAATTTAACTTACCGACAATATCTTTACTTGCTGATCTGCCAATAGATGATAATTATAATCGTAAGGGAATCGGAGTAGTGTTAAGAAAGTGCTTTGATTATTTAACTCTTAGCGCCATAGCTAAATGCAAGACTCTTTTAGTACTTAATAAAAATGCTATTAATCAGTATGCTCCACATGCTCGATATAGGGTTATAGAAGGTGGAGTGGATAACGAGGAAATTCAGATTGATCGAGTAGATTATTCATCTAAAAATAAGAAAAACATCATATATTCAGGTGCCTTGACAGAGTATAGCGGAGTTCTTAATTTAATAAATGCAATGACAAAAATACAAGATAAAACATTAGTTTTAGATATTTATGGTGGAGGATTGCTAGAGTCATATATTAAGCGCAAGGCTGAAGAATTACCAAATGTTAATTTCTTTGGTAGTGTTGACAATGCTACGATGCGTAAATTGCAACGAGAGGCATATTTATTAGTTAACCCCAGACCAATTGATGATCCCATAAGTAAAGTAACTTTCCCATCTAAAATTTTCGAATATATGATAAGTGGAACAGCAACTCTAACAACTAAATTAAATGGTTTTACTGAGGATTATTTGGATAAAATGTTTATGATCGAATCAAATGACCCAATAGAAATTGCTGCAAAAATCGATGAAATTATGAAAATGGACCCTTTGCTTTTAGAAGACAAAGCGTCTAAAGCCTTAAACTTTATCAAGGAAAACAAAACTTGGGAAAAACAGAGTATTAGAATATATGATTTTTTTAAGAAGATAGTTGCTGAAAAATAACAGTTTCTTAAAAAATTATAATTTAGGTAGGAAGGGTTATTAGGATGTTATTCAATATAAGGACTACTGAATTAGATGGAGATAGCTCACGTGCTAATGCTTATAATAAAATATTCACATATATGGTTGTAATTCAAGTAGTTTTTGTAGTTCTTGCTATTATTCCTGGAGTAAATCTTTTCCTAAAGGTGTTACAGCTACCAGTATTACTTCTTTTATGGTTTGTATTTTATATAAGTAAGGACAAAGTTTTGATAAAACCATGGATGATTTTAGGTATCATATGGTTGGTTTATATGCTTCTAATTGGGTATGGCTTAAATGATTTTAAAGCTCAGTCACGCCTCATTACAGATGGTTCATTATTCTTTTTTATGTTTATAATAAATGATTATTTGTACCGTAAAGACATGAGTGAATTATCAAGAATAGGAAAATATTCTGCAGTTATGATTATAATTACATTATTATACTCCTATTTTGTTTTAAGGGATTATCCAATGTTAGCTCGAGATACAGCTTCGGGCCTTGCTGGTAGTAAAGCAACTGGGATTGCTGGTTATGATTATATATACGGACTAGTAATTTTAATACCATTGTTTACAAGCAAGATGATTGACACTTTTAAAAATGGGGATAAGAAAAATGGAACACTATTTACCATTCTTCTTATATTATCTCTTGTATATATTACTAAGAGTCAATTTGCTACAGCTCTTCTTCTGTCACTAGTTGGTATAATTTTAGGACTTTTAGTAAGAAAAGTAAAATCTGTTTTATCTCTATTTATAAATACCTTATTAATAGTGTTGTTTTTATTGTTAGCCTTTAATATAGTTAATGTTCTTCTTTGGCTTACTAGTATTCTTGACAGTATGGTTTTAAAAGAGAGAATCTATCTGGTTATAAATCTATTTCAAACAAAAGATTTTGTAGGGATTGATCGGTTCGACAGAATGAATAACACACTAAATGCTTTTTTTGAGTATCCTTTTGGGGCTGTGTTTTATGGTGCACGATTTATGTATGACACTCTGGGAGTGGATTTCCATACTGAATGGTTGAGTACTATAGCTTATTTTGGATGGCAAGGATTGCTCCTATTTACAGCTTGGATACTAGCTTATTTAAGAGAAGTAGTTAGACGAGTAAAACAATATACTTCCCTAACATATATCTATGTTCAATTTATTATGATATTTTTAGTTGGTTTATTTAATCCTACACATTATTCAGCCGGCTATTATTTTATGGCTTATTTTTTGTCAGTAACTATGGTTTTTATTGGTGAAAACAAAAGTAGAAATTTAGATAAAAAAACTTAATTTTAAGAAATGGTATGTAATTTATAAGTTTATATATTATTAAATTTATCAATATGGTTTAAGAGAAAATTGCAATTAAAAATATATTAGCATGTTTAAATGTAATAAAGTGAAAATATTAAAGGATTTTAAAATCAAATTTTAAATTATTTGGATAGGAGGTAAGATAATGCCAGCACCCGTAATAATTTTTGTATACAATCGTGAGGAACATGTGAAAAAGTGTTTGGAGGCACTTGGGAAAAATCGATTAGCTAATGAAACAAAAATTTACATTTTTTCGGATGGTCCTAAAAACGAAAAAGATAAGGCAAAAGTTGAATCTGTTCGTAAATATTTGAACACTATAAAGAATTCAAAACTATTTAAATCAATATCAATTATTTCTTCAGCGGAAAACAAGGGACTTGCTAATTCCGTTATAGAGGGAGTAACAAAGATAATAAATAAGTACGGACGTGTAATTGTGGTAGAAGATGATGCAATAGCTTCAATAAATTTTCTTGAATATATGAATTCTTGTTTAGATAGTTATCAACAAAATAAGCAAATCGGTGCTATAGGAGGATTTACTATTCCGATAGTGTTTCCTGATAATTTTAAAAATGATGTTTTCTTAGTTAATAGAGGGAGCAGCTATGCTTGGGCTACTTGGGTTGATCGATGGATGAAGGTTGATTGGGAGGTAAAAGATTATAAATATTTTAAGTATAATCTATTTAAAAGAAAAGCATTTGACAAGTATGCATCAGGCAGGTCTGCCATGCTTGATAATCAGATGACAGGTATTATAGATTCTTGGGCTATTAGGTTTTCATATGCAATGCATAAAAACAAATTGTTATGGGTAATGCCTAAAATTTCAAAAATTCAAACTATTGGATTTGATGGATCTGGTACACATTGTAGTACAGAAACGATTTATGAGAATGTCAAGCTGGACTCTGGTGAACGCAACCTTGTGTATGATAACGCATCTTTTGATAAAAGAATTGCCCAAGAGTATGGTAGACATTTTAAAAGTCCCTATGATTCCCTGAAAAAGATTTATTATTTTATAAAAAGAGAACTGCTCAATAGTTAAAATTCAAACTGCTTAGGTGCTGAAATGTCAAAAATAAAAAATGAAAAAAAAATTGGAATTATTTTAGCATATATCTTTCTTGTCTTGAGTTCAATTTTAGGAGTAATTATTACACCAGTTTATATTAATACTATTGGTGCTGATGAATTTGGCCTTTATCAAATGGTAGGTTCTTTTGCTTCTATATTACTCCTTTTGGATTTTGGAATGGGGGTTACCTCAACAAGATATATAACAAAGTATATAACAGAAAACGATGAACGTGGAAAAGAGAACTTTATAGCTGTTGCTATTTTATTAAATGTAATATTTTCATTAATCATTATTTTTATAGCATTAATAATCTATAATCAATTTCATATTGTTTTTAGTTCGATTAGTGAAGGTAGACTTGAATTAGCGAAACTCCTTTTTTTAATATTAATTGGAAACTTAGTTTTATCTGTGTTTAATAATACCTATGAAGGTATTATAAATGCATATGAAAAATTTACATTCAATAACTCTTTAAAATTAACACAAATTATTATTCGAACAACTATTATTATTATTATGATCGAGATATATAGTACTTCAATGGTAATTGTTATAGTAGATCTGTTAATTGCTATCTTATTGCTAATAATAAGACTACTTTACTGTAAATTAGTTCTACAAACTAGGGCCAAAATTTATAATTATAAATTTTCTTATTATAAAGAGGTATTTGTATTTACTTTTCTAATTGGTTTAAAGGCTATGTCAAATTATCTTAATAATTCTATTGATAAATATCTAATTGGTATGTTCGTAGATACATTTGCTGTTACAGTTTATACAATCGCTATGACCATATATGGGATTTTCCTTACACTACCAAATACAATTTCTTCAGTTTATCAACCGCATATGTCTAAACTAATTTTTTCTAATACTTCTAAGAAGGATAAAACGGCATTTATTGTTGGAACAAGTCGTAAGCAATTTATAATTGCTGGATATATCTTGTTTGGTTTTATATTAACAGGTAAAAACTTTTTAAATCTTTGGGTAGGAGAAGATTACATGGGAGCATATTATGTATGCTTAATATTAATGATTGCTTCTATTATCCATGTTTGCCAAAGTTTATTTGAAATATCCCTATATGCACTTAATAAGCATAGGTTTAGTGCAATTCTGAATATAATATTAGCATTTGTTAATGTACTAATATCAATTCCGTTAATTAAAACATTTGGGTATATTGGTGCACCGATTGGCACAGCGATTGTATTGATTGTAGGTAAAACAATTATAATGAGTTTTTATTACAAAGTGACTATTGGATTAGATGTTACTAAAATTTATTATTTGATAATTAAAGGGACAATGGGGTCATTGCTGCTATCTGCAATTCTAACCTTTTTTATAGCAAATTCAATAGTAAATGATTTAATAGCACTTCTTGTCAAGGGTACTTTATTTACAGTTATTTTTGTTTTATCAATGTTTTACTATGGTTCGGATCAAAGCGAAAGAGATTTTGTAAAAGGTTTCTTAAGAAAGGTTAAACTAGCCAAATAAAGGGGAACAAGAAACTTCTGTAATTTTCTTGTTAATAACCTTTGGGCGATATATTTAAATCATTAATCTATACTAAAATAATAAATAAAATGCGTATAAAAATTAGATTATAAGATTAGTTTAATCCAATAACACTAGTATTTTAAAGTATAATAAAATCTTAAAAAATGAACCTGAGCTAACGTACCTTACAACAAAAAAGAAATGAATAGGACACTTAGCCTCAAGAGTTTATCCTAATGCTATATTGCGAAAAGTTATGTGTCAGTTAGTATATAGAGGATTCCCTTCCTTGAGGTCTAATTTCTTAGGGTAAAAACATTTCATTCATCAAATCACTGTGAATATTTTGATTAGAAATAACAAAATTTTAAAAGCGATTAATAATATTATAGGAGTATGGCTTATGGTAACTGATAAAAAGAGCAATTCTAAAACAAAACAAAAACTATTGTTTATCCATCATTCCGGATATATTGGAGGTGCGGGACTGAGTCTCTTACACATTTTAAAGTCGCTTAAATATTTATCAATTGAAGTGACTGTCTATTGTCCAAGTGAGCCGGGAGATATGCTTAGAGAAATTAAAAAGTTAGGGTACGAATGCATATCAGAGCCAAAATCTATACCTATACTAACTCATTTTTCTGGATCCGATAGGTCTATTCTTCATTATCACACATTAAGAAATTTTCTTGATATTGTTGTTAGAAAAAAAGAAATTGAAGATATGATTAGGGTAGTTTCACCTGATATAATAGCTGTAAATTCTATGACACTTAGTTATATAGGAAAAATAGCAAAATCTCTTGGGATAAAGACGGTATGTTTTCATAGAGAAACTTACGCTAAGGGATGGTTAGGTCTCAGGACGAATTATATAAAAGCTACTTTATCGAATGATTTTGATGAAGTAGCTTTTATTTCACAATATGACCTTAATCAGTCAGGCTCAATGAATTCCAATACTCATGTGATAACTGATAAAGTTATTCTTAATGAATACTGTAATAAGAATAGTGATCGGTTAATTAAAAAGGGAAACACAATTCAAATTTTATATACGGGTGGTATGAGCGAATTAAAAGGTGCCCACATTTTGATTGAAGCTCTATCAAAGTGTAAAAATAATATTCACTTAATATTTCTCCAATATAATGGACCTAAAAAGAAGAAACTATTACTGGATAATTCAAGTATTAAAGAAAAATTGAAATATTTATTAGGTCTTGACTATACTGCTAAAGTTTTATCTTTAATAGATAAAAATAACTTGTGGGATAGAATTCATTTTTATCCTGCAACAAATGATGTAGCAAAATATTTTATATCTTGTGATTATGTAGTATTTCCTTCAACTTCACCACACCAGGCAAGACCAATCTATGAAGCAGGTGCTGCAGAAAAGCCAATAATTATTACTGAATCAGAAAATATTGCTGAGTTTATAACGAATGGTGAAAATGGTTATGTATTTCCTAATGGTAATTCAGATTATTTAGCGGAACTATTAAATAGATTAGCAGACGATAAAGAATTGTGTGAAATTATGGGGGAAAACAATTATAGTAAAACAGTGCAAAATCATAACTTTATTACATTGCAAGAAGAATTGAAAAGGGTTTTTAGATAATAAATTTCTTAATTATCATCAAAGGTCGCTGATATTACAGTTGGTTGGGATTATTTAAAATACAAGGAATATACCTTATTTTATGCAAGTAATTATTTTTAAGATAATCGAAGATATAGGAGGTATCTGGATGAAAATTGGTACAATAACATTTCATTGGGCAACGAATTATGGCGCAGTACTTCAGGCATTCGCTTTACAGAAATACTTGAAGGACCATGGGTATGAAACTGAGATAATTAACTATATTCCATTTAACATAACTTTCAAACAGTTATTATTAAATTTAAAAACGTTTAATAAAGATGCCTTATTAAAAGAATATAAGATTAAACAATTTCGTAAATATAATTTAGATATATCTAAGAAAAAGTATTATACAAATAGAGGCTTAATTGAAGGATGTCAAGATTATGATATATTTATTTGTGGAAGTGATCAAGTTTGGAATGAGTGGTTTTTAATGAATTCTGAGAAGAAATATAATTTAAGTTATTATCTCAATTTTGTAGATGATAGCAAAAAAAGAATATCGTACGCTACTAGTTTTGGTAGCAATGAGTTATCTAACGAAGCGGCTAAAATTGTAAAGAAGGAACTGAAAAGATTTTCTGAAATTAGTGTTAGAGAAAACTCCGGTAAAAAGATAGTTGAAAGTTTAGAGTGTAATGCTGTACGTGTTCTTGACCCAACTCTTCTAATAGATAGAAATATTTATGATGACGTAATAGGGAAAATTAAAGAGAAGGATAGCTATCAATTATTCTCATATATATTGCATGATGATCAAAAAACCGCTCATAAAATTAATCAATACATTTTTGAAAGATATTTTGATACCACCACAAATAAAATATATAATAAGGAACCAATTGGAATTCCGGAGTGGTTATCAAATATTAAGAATGCAAAATTTGTCGTTACAAATTCATTTCATGGGGTGGTCTTTTCCATTGTTTTTCAAACACCTTTCTTAGTAGTACCTGTTGAAAATTCAGGAATGAATGACAGAATGCTAACTTTGTTAAACTCTTTAAATTTGAATAATCGAATAGTTGATAAATTTGAAAAGCAAAAAATTAATGAACTGTATTCTGAAGTTATTGATTGGGATAGTGTAGAGCAAAGGCTTACAACCTTAAAAAGAAACTCCCGAGATTTCTTAACTAAAGCAATTGGTAACAAATAAAAAATCAAATTTAAATATTGTGGCAGGGTTAAATTTATATAACCAACATGATTGGAGTTTAATTATGAATAATAATATAAATGAATTATTGAGCACAGTTGTACAAAATGATTATTGTGTCGGTTGTGGCATATGTGCTAGTGTAGAAGGTTCACCACTAAAAATGGGTTTAGATGATAATGGAAAGTATATTCCAACTATAAATACAGATCAAAATAATAATATTAATGATGTAGATGTCTTATCAACTTGCCCTTTCTCAAATAATAGTAAAAATGAAAGTGAAATTAGTACACAGCTTTATAGTCGAATAAAAGGAATTAAGTATAATGAAAATATAGGTTACTATATAAAAAGTTATGCGGGCTATGTTAAAGAAGGAGATTTCAGAGAAAAAGGTAGTTCGGGTGGTATGGGAACTTGGATTGCTACTCAATTATTAAAGAAAAATTTGGTTGATGGAATTATACATGTAAAAGAAGCAGGAAAAAATCAAGAAAATATCTTATTTAATTATTCAATTTCGAATAGTATTCAAGAGCTTACTAAAGGTGCAAAATCCAAATATTATCCAATAGAAATGTCAGAGGTAATTGACTTTATAAGAAAAAATAAAGGAAAATATGCATTGATTGGAATCCCTTGTTTTATTAAATCTTTAAGGTTGCTGGCTGATAATGACAAAGTAGTTAATGAAAGAATTATTTTCACAATAGGCCTTGTCTGTGGGCATTTAAAAACTGATATGTTTGCAAAGTCGATGGCTTGGCAAATGGGGATTAAGCCGAAACAATTAGTTGGTATTGATTTTAGAATGAAATTAGAAGGTGAAAATGCAAGTAATTATGGAGTAAAGGCGATTGGCGTTGACGAAGGAAAAGAAATCATTAAAAGCTCTCCAACAAATGAATTATATACTACTGACTGGGGTCATGGATTCTTCAAGTATAAAGCCTGTGATTTTTGTGATGATGTTTTAGCTGAGACAGCAGATATAACAATTGGAGATGCATGGTTGCCTGAATATATAAAGGATAGCCAAGGTACAAATGTTATAGTTGTTAGGAACCAAATAATACTAGACCTTATGGAAGAAAATCAATCTGAATTACAATTAAATGAAATAAATGAAAGTGAAGTATATGAATCGCAATCTGGAGGCTTTAGACATCGAAAACAAGGTCTTTCATACAGACTATATTTAAAGGATCAAAATAATGAATGGCGACCCATAAAAAGAGTGGAGGCCAGTGATTCTCTAAGTACAAAAAGAAAAAAGATTTATAAAAAGCGAATAACTCTTTATGAAGAAAGCTTTAAAGCTTATAAAAAAGCAGAAAAGAATGAAGACTTTAATATATTTATTAAACACATGGATCCTATTATAAAAGACTATAACAAGTTGATAAATAAACCTTTCTTATTTAGAGCAATAGGAAAAGTAAAAAGAATGATTTTAAAATAATTACTACTTTTATGTGTATGGTATGGTCTACAAGGCTAAGGTATTTTATATTTTTAATAAAATTGTCGACTATAAAAGGATTATTATAATGGAGATGTTTTTCGAATGAAAATTACAATTGCTGGAACAGGTTATGTGGGCTTATCAATAGCTATATTGCTGGCGCAACACAACGAAGTAATTGCATTAGATATTATCCAAGAGAAAGTAGATATGATTACTAATAAAAGATCTCCAATAATAGATAATGAGATTGAGGAATTCTTAGCAACAAAAGAATTGAACTTGACCGCAACAACGGACAATTATAGAGCATTTAAGGATGCTGAATATGTAATCATATCTACACCAACTAATTATGATCCGGAAAAGAATTACTTTAATACGAGAACTGTTGAAGCTGTTATTGCTAACGTTTTATCTATTAACCCAGATGCAGTGATGGTTATAAAATCTACAGTCCCGGTAGGTTATACAGAAGCAGTCCGAGAAAAATTTGAGACTGAAAATATTATTTTTTCACCAGAGTTTTTAAGAGAAGGTAAAGCGTTATATGATAACTTGTATCCTTCAAGGATCGTTGTTGGTGAACAGTCTGAAAGAGCCAAAGTTTTTGCTGATTTGTTAGTGGAGGGTGCAGTTAAAGAAAATATTGACGTCTTATATACGAATTCAACAGAAGCTGAAGCTATTAAACTATTTGCAAATACTTATCTAGCAATGAGGGTTGCATTCTTTAATGAACTAGACTCTTATGCAGAAATCAGAGGTTTAAATACTAAACAAATTATTGATGGTGTTGGCTTAGACCCTCGTATAGGCAACCATTACAATAATCCATCCTTTGGATACGGTGGTTACTGCCTACCAAAAGATACTAAGCAGCTATTAGCTAACTACGAAGATGTTCCGAATAACATAATGGCTGCTATAGTTGATGCGAATAGAACTAGAAAAGATCATATTGCAAATATGATAATTAAAAGAAAAGCTAAGATTGTTGGTATCTATCGACTTACAATGAAAATGGATTCTGACAATTTTAGGCAGTCAGCTATTCAAGGTGTTATGAAACGTATTAAAGCTAAGGGCATTGAAGTCGTTGTGTATGAACCAGCACTCTTTGATGATACATTCTATAATTCTAAAGTAATTAATGATTTTGAAGAATTTAAGAGAGTGTCAGATGTTATTGTAGCGAACCGCCTTTCTGATGACTTACTTGATGTAAAGGACAAGGTATATACTAGGGATTTATTTAGCAGGGACTAGATTAATATTTGTTATTTATGAATCCATAAAAAACAAAATGTTGAATGATAAGTTTAAGTGGATATCTAATATTTATGATATCCACTTATTTATTTTTACTAGATAGCTATAGCTCTATTAACGTAGCCGTGTTTTATAAGACAAAAAATAAAAATTAAGTAGGAACGAAATTATTGGTAGAGTAGTGATTTTATTTCATATTTCTCCTGTGTTCTTTGGTTAAAGGTACTTACATAACCCATAGGTTCATGATTAATAAAAGTGTTTATTTAAAATTTACTTTTTATATTAATCAGAAATAATATTAAATAAAAAAATGATTTACGCCTTTTTAAAAAAGTTTCCTCCTTAGCATTTTTTCTCTATTCTTATAAAAAAAAGGCCACAACTTTAGGGAGGGGATGTAAAAATGAAAATTCGCTATGGAAATTTAGATATGTTAAGGGGTATTGCAATAATTGGGGTAATATTAATTCACATTTCAGGAACAATGTTGGTAACTTTTGTTAATGGAAGTTTTTCTGAAGTAATTGCCATTTTTGTAAACCAAGCCTCAAGATATGCAGTGCCTGTTTTTCTTTTTCTTTCTGGTTTAGGCTTGACACTTTCAAATAGTTTGGAAAAAGGCTATTTTTTATTTATTAGGCATAGAATAACAAAAATTATTTTACTGTACTTTGTGTGGAATGTTATATATTATTTATTCGTAATTGGTGTAAATAGTGGGTCATTTAATATTATAATTTTTATAAAAAACTTTATTTTAGGTTCAAACTATTATCATCTTTACTATGTGCCATTAATTATTTTGTTTTATTTATTATATCCACTTTTATTAAAAATAGGTGATAAGAAGGTTGGGGTAGCATTTATATTATTAATAACAATTATGAGTCAAATTTCCGACAAATTTATTGAATATAATTTACTTAATAACCCTAGCAACTTTCTGAATTGGATTTTTTACTTTGTACTAGGTATATGGTTTGCAAGAAATATTCAAAATATAATTAGTTTCACTAAAAGGTATCAAAAAGTAATAACACTATTATTTTTATTAACATTTACAGTTGTATTTGTAGAAAGTTATATATCTAATGGTCATATAACAACATCTATGAGGCCTACTGTTATTTTATTTACAATTATGTTTATTTTAGCAGTTTTTTGTTTGGAATTTGAAAAAATACCTTTATATAAATACATTATAATGTTATCTAAGATGTCTTATGGAATTTATTTATCACATATTTTGATATTAGACGTTTATGTTAGTATTTATTCGAAATTAGGTATGAAAAACTCCATTTTCTTTTTAATATCATCCTTTGTACTTGTTACTTTTATATCAATGGTATTAACTTATATGGTTGATAAATCCATTTCTATGATTAAAAATAAGACTTCTTTTAAGGGGATTTTCAAAGAAAAATCTATTTCCAGGTAATATTTAAAACAATTATGTAAAAAAGTATGAGTGCCATAGTATGATTTTCTTCATTTCATATAGTTAACATTAGTTACCCATTTACACTTTCACCTTTATGTATGTCTCAATTTCAGGTATAAACCCGCTGAACTTTAGTGGGTTTATTTTTCTTTGTCATCATCTACACATGTTGTCATCACAAAAAGGACTATATGTTCAGTAACATAGTCCTTTTGAATTATTCTCTCCTATATTTACACAGCATCTCTTCTTTTAATATTTTGCCCCACTCAAGATCAATAAGCATCAGATATAGATTAGCCCTTAGTGATAAAGGGGGTCTCTTTTTTATTTTATTGAACATTTCTTCATCATTAACAACAATAGTAAATTTATCTGTTTCGGATAGTTCCTGCATTGCGATACGTCCATAACGCATAATGTAATTCATAGATGAAAAATGTCGATGATGAGAAAGGAGAGGCATGAATTCTAAATACCACCTAGTGTATCCTTCGTAATCAATATTAAGAATCATATCAGGTCGGTTAACTCTTCCTTCAGGTTTTTCCACTGTCCACTTACATGGTCTCTCATAAAGGTCAGCTAGTATTACTTGAATAAATTTTTTCTCAAGCACCTCTGTTTGATTCCTTAAATTCCTCGGAGATTCTTTCTCGACATTAATTTCTTCATTTTCATCAGATTCATCTTTTCTTGCTAAATGCCCTGCTGCAACCATCAAATCTTGATAAGACACTTCATTATGAGCTTTTGCAGCAAATTTTGATATCGTTTCCGGAGTTGGAGGTGAAACGATCATTTGTCTAAGAAACCTGGAGATGTGAGCGGCACTTACACCCGTTTCATTAGCGAAATTATTTATGGATCTTTCACCCTTCGCCCGATCAAGAAGATTAGCAAATTCTTCTTTATTGAATTGCTCCTCACTATCCATATTAATTCACCTCATCCTATCTTATATTCTTATTATACCGAAAGTGTTTACTGCAGTCAAAGTAAAACTAAAATCAAATACACATAAGTGTTGTGCTTAGTAAACCATCATGCTATAATTAATTCGATAATTGAGGTTGAAATTTTACCTTTTTGTTGTTTGCGCTAATTTCTCTATTTTTTTGCAACTTCCATTGACTACAAACAATACATAAAGTGAAATTTAAACAAAGATATAAAAAAACTATACTTAATGTATCTATCATGGAGGAGATGTAGTGTATGAATACAACGGTAAAGTGCCCAGTCTGCAATAAAAGATTAATGGACATGCTTTCAGCCAAGGAAGCGGTTTAATTATAGCTAAACTGTTGGTCGTGACTATTTTACAACAGTTTACAATTCTCACTATACAGAACGTGTGTTCTTATGTAAAATATTAATATTGATATAACAATTATATAAAAGCTTCAACACAGTTGGGAGGAATACAAATGATAAGAGAAGCTAAGGTTATGAGAGTTGAATGTCCTGCTTGTGGTTACAGGCTGCTGGATAAAGGGAATGAAGCTGCTGGTCCCGTACAAACGAAGTGCGGAAGATGTAAGCGGGTTTGGGAAGTTGAACTTGCAACAGGAGAGTTTAAACAAGTTAGTGGAAAACCAATAACGAGACGAAAAGGAGTTAACGATTCGCCATGAGTTGCAAATCAATTCTACCTTAAGGTCCGGGAAATCAGTATAACTGATATACCTGGGCCTTTTTAATTTTATCAAAAGTTCATATCACGATGATACCAAGCGAGGAATCGATGGCATTACCCAATGCTGGATCATTTTTGAGAAGAAATGATCATCCAGTAAGTGAATGCACATTAAATCAAAAATAATCGGTACCGAGTAATGGAGTCATGATGTGAACTACCTAAGACCGGGCACAAATCAACCTACAAATGTGGGTGATTGTGCTCGGTCTTTTTTTGTCTTTTTTCCCACGGCTCCTTGCCGTGCCATGGGAGGAAAAGATAATGAGCAAGTTTTTTATCAAAATCGGCAAGGAACAGGTCTGTGTTAGCGAGGCAGTTTACAAGGAGTATTACAAAATGAAAAGAAGAGAGCGGTACCTAGAACACGATATCAAAGTTGGACGGATAGCTGTTGAGCCTGAAGCAGAAACGGTTGAATATATCCCAAGCAAGGAAGATTCAATCAATCGTTTGATGGATCTAGGCGGTGATTTTGAAGATGACCAAATGATAGAAGATATTCTATGTGACAAGGCAATATTGCTGATCCTTCAGGAAGCGGTGGCTGAACTGAATGAAAAGGAACAAGAGCTAATTCAATCTCTCTACTATAAAGACCTTACGGTGAGAGAAGTGGCTGAAGAAGAAAATATATCCCATGTGGCTGTAATAAAGCGACGTAACAAAGTGTTGGACAAGCTAAAAAAATCTTTTTTGTAATTTTGGTTACCAAACCAACCTTCCCGTTGGCTAATAAGTGAAGGGCCATATCTAAAGACAAGGAGGTGAATGTGATGACAACACAAGTAAAGCAACAAGGTGTTAATAAAGATATGCAGGAAGAGATGGTTGGTGTTCTTACGGCTATCAGTATTGTTTCTAAAAGACTAGCAAATCGATTGAGCCAGCTTGATGAACAAAATGAAAAGAAGGGGGAAAAAGAAAATGAGTAAAACAAAACTCGCTCTTGACGTAGTGACGGACTTGCGAAATCTAGCAGGCAGTATTGAAACCTTGGTATTTGCATAGTTTTGCGTGCCTGTCACCACCCGGAATTCCGCGATATTTGTCGAAAGAATAGAATTGAAACCATTGTTCAGATGTGTTAGTAACTATTCTTATTAACATGAATAATTAATTATCTATTCAACTTCTCTTCTTTCTCTTCACTTAATAGTTTAAATACAATAGAAAAAGATTAGATGCTACTACATCATTTTTTTCTATTTTTATTTTATGAATCTACTAAAATGTCGGGTAGTACCAATCACGCAAAACTATAAGCTAAAAGATAATTGTCTCTAGCTTAAACACTCCTTGGTCCAATAACGTAGACCTCATCATTCAAGCAATTTAATACTCTAGAAAGACCCTGATTCCTCCGCCGACTCTACAGTTTGCTTTAGTAACATCGCTATAGTTACAGGACCTACACCACCAGGAACTGGAGTAATCGCACTAACTACTCCCTGACAAGATTCGAAATCTACATCTCCGACATTACCTTTGTTATATCCTGCATCTAACACAACTGAACCTTTCTTTAGCCATTCGCCTTTGATAAAACGGGGCTTACCTACTGCTGCAATAACAATGTCTGCTTGTCCAAGGATTTTTTCTAAATTCTGAGTGTAAGAATGACAAATTGTTACTGTAGCATTTTCATTTAATAAGAGGTTAGATACTGGTCTTCCTAAAATTGGACTCCTTCCAACAACTACTGCATGTTTTCCTTTAACATCAATCTTATAATGCTTAATTACTTCCATAATTGCTGCTGGTGTACATGAAGGGTATGCCTCCATATTTAAAGCGGACTTTCCAAATCCCCAACTAGTTACACCATCTACATCTTTTTCAATATTTATTGTTTCGAATAGTAACCGTTCATCAATATGTGCTGGAACAGGATGCTGTAGAAGTATACCATGAACAGACGAATCATTATTTAACTGATTAATTAAACTAAGAACATCTTCTGTTGTTGATTCTTCAGGTAAGTGAAAACTTTTTGACTTAATTCCAACTGCTTCACAAGCATTCTTTTTCATCTTTACATAGGTTTCCGAAGATGAGTCATTTCCTACTAAGATAGTAGCTAAACAGGGTTGAATATTTTTTTCGTCTTTTAATCTAGAGATAGTAGATTTCAATTCAAGTTTTAGTTTTGCGTGCCTGTCACCACCCGAATTTTGTCGAACGTTGATAGGGTAAGAGGTAAAGGGATTTCAAGGGGGACTAGATGTATCAGCATCTGTCCTTTTTTAATTTGTGTATTTTCTATGAATAATAGAGGAATGAATTGATAAGTAATAGCAAAAGTTTTAATATATATACGAACATATATTCTGTTTATTGGGAGGAGATTATTATGACCACTGTTGTGACGAGTATTGGATTACAGGGTTTGGAAGGGTATAAGGTTCATGTGGAGGTTCAGATGATTCCTGGGAATGAGAGTGTGAGTATAGTAGGGTTGCCTGATGCTTGTGTGAAGGAGTCGAAGGATCGTGTGATGGCAGCGTTGTATGCGAATGATTGTCGGTCTTTTGATAAGAAGATTATTATTAACCTTTCACCATCAGAACAGAAGAAAAATAGTCCCCTTTTTGACTTAGCGATGGCTGTTGGGTTGATGAAAGAGATGAACCACTTCCCACATAAAATACCAAGTGATTCCGCTTTTTTAGGGGTATTGTCATTAGATGGCACAGTTAAATCGGTTAAGGGCATGCTGCCGGCGATCTTAGCTGCAAAGAAACATAAAATTAAGATCCTGTATCTCCCTGTGATTGAAGATCTCCCTTTTTCTGAATTAGTTTTGTGTGCCTGTCACCACCCGAATTTTGTCGAAGTTTGATGGAGTAACAGGTAAAAGAAGACACCTTGATTTAAGAGTGTCTTCTTTTACTATTGATTAATTTCTACTACTTTGTTCCTTAACTCTTCTAAATTCGTTTTTTCATCCAACCTTACTCAAAAAAAGGATACTTTTTAGCAATTTCTGTAAATGTACCTTCATCTTTAATAGGTGTAAGATGTCTTCTAGGACAATCTTTATGTCTAAGGCCATTCATTTCATCAATTACTAGATAGTCTTCTCTTTTAATGTATTCCCCACAAGATGGACATCTATATCTCGTCGTTTTCTTATTCATCTTCAACCCTCCTTTACTTCAAGATACAAAATATCTTTTCTTTTAAACTGTGACACTTATCACAAAAAATCGTAGTTTCACAATTTGTTAAAAAGTTTCTATGGTTATCGTTATCATTGAGTTCTGCGTGCCTGTCACCACTCGAATTTTGTCGAACGTTGATATGTTAAGATGTAAAAGGATTTTAAGGGGGATCAGATGTTTTTAGTTTAGCGTGCCTGTCACCACCCGGAATTTGTCGAAATTTGATAGAGTGATTGAGGGTTTAAAAGAGGGGTCAGATGCTTTAATATCTGGCCCCTCAATTATATTTGGATATGAAAGTTAGAAATATTGGATCGAAAATTAATTGTTATTTTTCCATAGAGAAGCACCGGGACGGTTCTCATGCTTCCATTTTACTCATTTAAAGGATGTGAGTGTTTGTTACTCACATCTTTTTATTAATATTTTAAACTTAAACAAAAACAGATGAAATCTACCTCAATGTAAGATATGATAGTAGTGTATTCCCCCTTTGTAGAGATGCTATGCTGCACTTTAGTATCTTTGCGATCTCCTTTTATCTTCTTAATTCTACTAGAAAACACCACTATATAAACACCTGAGTAAAACAATCCCCATATTTAACTGAACCTAAAAATTAAAAAATCTAATAGAGGAGGCAAGAACATGTCTGCCAAAGTAATTAGTATTGGCTTAAAAGGTTTAGAGGGCTATCGTGTGCAAGTGGAGGTACAGGCCCTGGATGGTATAGAATCTATCGTCATTGTTGGGTTGCCAGATGCGTCCGTTAAGGAATCAAAAGAACGTGTGGCGGCTGCTTTACATAGTATGGGTTTTCCATTAGTCGATTTAAAAGTGACGATTAACCTCTCCCCAACCGAACAGAAGAAAAATGGACCGTTGTTTGATTTAGCCATTGCACTGGGAATTCTTAAGAGTGGAAATTTCTTGAAAGAGACCATTCCAAATGATGCATGATTTATCGGTGCTTTATCCTTGGACGGAACGGTTTTACCTGTTGAAGGGATGATCGCAGCTATCTTAGCCGCAAAAAAATTACGATTAAAGAAGCTTTTCCTCCCATTTGATTCTACAATCCCTAAAATAGATATTGATGATTTAGAACTGATTTATGTTTCATCCGTTCAGGATGTAATCGATTACCTGTCAGGGCAAAGGATATTGGCCTTTACACATCCTGATGTTATTTTTGAAGAAATTGATGTTGTACAACGAAATTTTAACCAAGTCATCGGTCATGAAAAAGCTAAACGTGCACTTGACATTGCTGCATCAGGAGAGCACTATGTGTTGATGGATGGACCACCAGGTTGTGGAAAGAGTCTATTAGCTGAAACGTTTCCTTCTATTTTACCCCCACTTACAAAAGAAGCTCAGCTTGAGAAGATTAGTTTGTATCAATTAGCAGGTGCTTCTTATCACTCACTAATTACACCACCCTATCGTCATCCACATCATTCTGCATCTGCCGTTTCCATCATTGGTGGTGGAACTAGTCCAAAACCCGGAGAGGTTTCTTTAGCTCATCGTGGTGTTCTTTTTTTAGATGAGTTAGGTGAATTTTCGAAAAAAACCTTAGATATGTTAAGGCAGCCGCTTGAAAATGGGAAAGTAACAATTAGCCGAGTCCACTCCACTGTCACATACCCTGCAAAGTTTATATTTATTGCTGCAATGAATCCTTGTCCTTGTGGCTTTTTAGGTTCCAAAACTCATTATTGTACTTGCACAGACAAGCAAATCAAAACATATAAAAATCGTGTTTCCGGACCTATTTTAGATCGGATTGATATAGTGTTATCCCTACAGCCAGTGAACCTACAAGGTCATCTATTAAATAGAATAGAGTCATCCCAAGATATAAGAAAACGAGTTACAGAGGCTCGTAAAAGACAATACCTCCGCTATGGTAGAGAAATATGTAATAGCAGTGTCCCCTTTGAAGAACTAATCTCCAGTCATCCATTATCCTCTCAACAACAGAATTTTCTACAGCGTTTATCCATTAAACATGGACTAAGTAACCGAGTACAGATAAAAATTATTCGTTTAGCTAAAACAATTGCAGACTTAAAAGGGGGAAGACACAATTACAGATGAAGATTTAAGTGAAGCTCTTACTTTAAGAAAATTAAGTCAAAAACGAATTGTCAATGTGTAAAGGCAAGGAGGGGATTATCATACCACGCCAAGCACGAACAAAAAGTCGTACTAAAATTTACCATATTATTTGGAGAGGAGCTAGCAGGCAGGAAATCTTTCATGATGAAGAAGATTGTATAAATTTCCTTAATACGATAGAAAAATATCAGCGAAAAACAAAGATACGTATATACGCATGGTGCTTAATGAACAACCATATTCACTTGCTTCTTAGAGAAGGGAATGAACCCATTTCAGATACAATGAAACGGATTGGTGTAAGTTTTGTGAAATATTATAATTGGAAATACCGAACAACCGGGCACTTGTTTCAAGATCGATTTATAAGTGAAAACGTCGAATCACGTTCATACTTACTCACTGTCGTAAGATACATCCATCAAAACCCTGTAAAAGCAGGAATGGTCGAACATCCAAATGAATGGAAATGGAGTAGTAGCACTAGTTACCTCAGTGAAAGAATTCACCCACCAATTTCTCTAGATAGAGAATATGTACTTCATATGTTTTCAAAAGACCTCATAATCGCAAAAGAAAGATTTAAAGCATTCAATGAAAAAAAGAACAACGATCAATGTTTAGATATTAACAAAGTGAGAAGTAGATTAACAGATGATGAAGCAAGACAAACTATAAAAGAAATAATAGGAAACATTGAAATTCCCCATGTAAAATTCCTCCCGAGGCAACAAAGAAATGAAATCCTACGAAAAGTAAAAGAAATCAAAGGCCTTTCGCAACGACAAGCTGCAAGAATATTTGGTGTGTCTCCTAATTTGGTGTTTAAGGCGTAGGGGAGGGAAAAGGGTGAATATCTTAGTAGATGAAGAGTGTTAATGAAAATATAAGGAAGCATGGGAACCGTCCCGGCGCTTCCAAAGACGAGGGGAACAAGAAAGAAAACTATTTAAGGAAATCATGAAAAAAGTGAGAAAGTATGTGGATGGCGAAGGTGATGACTTCCCAAAAGAATTGTTAAAAGAATTTATTAGTCGAGCAGAAGTGTGTAAAGATGGAAAGATCACCTACCACCTCATATTTGAACTGGAACAAGAAATGCCAGAGACCTATGATGATTATGTAGAAATTAAAAGGCAGCAAAAGAAGCAGAGAACGAAGGAAAAGCATGAGGCGTTACTAAATGGGCCTGAGGTAGAGGAGCTGTTAGTATTTTGCGAGGAGCCCAAAGCAGTTAAAGAGTTTGTAGATTTTATCAATGAGAGGATAGAAATTTCTGATACGCACACCTTCCAAGTTATTTTGAGACCATTAATGAAGCAGGGAATACTAGAAAGATTTAAAGCTACGGAAAAGGGAGGAACTAGGGAAGTGTTTCATTATAAGGTTTGCAAGGTTAATAGTTTTGTAGAATAAAAACTTAATAGAGAAAAACAGGAAGCTCTCCTAAATGGAAATATAGTAATAAAAGCATAGAGCCTACAGCAAATAGACTGTAAGGCTCTATATTTATACTAAGGAATAATAAGGTTAACTCGTTCAATCATTTTTAATTTGTTCTAAGATATATTCTTCAGTATGTGTTGCCACATCAGAATCTTTAATTGGTTTGGATCCAAATCTCGATTGTCTAGCTAATTCTTTAGTACAGTTCTTACAACTAACGTATAAAATGACTTTCTGCTCCAAAGGGTGTTCAAATGCACTTACTGTCCCCATCTTCTTAACAGTGTTATTAAAGATTTTTTGTTCCTGCTGACAACGAGGACATACGTGATTATGGTAGTCTACATATTCCTTGCTAATTGTATAACCTGGGAACAAATCTATCATAGATTGTTCTTGTAATCGTAAAGCTTGAATGATATCTAAGTCATAGAGTAAAGGTGTCGCCATCATTACTACACTCCTATTTCCTATTTTTCATTATCCTTCTTAACTAAGGCCGCTACTTCTGGGTTCTCATTTATATGTTCAATAAAACTTCTTACTAGTTCGATATTAGAAATGTCTTCTAGGTATTCCGATTCAGAAGAAGTATTTCTTATGAGATTACCAATTTCATTGAGATAAAGAGCAACTACTTTGTCGCTAATAAGGTAATCCCCTTCTTTTTCAGGGAAATCCATTGGATTGTTTGTGCTACTTATCATATGTTTAGTAGCTTTAACTATTAGGTCAAGTCCACCAAAGTGAGCCAATTCTTTATCGTCTATACCTTCGCAAGTAATTTTTAAAGCATGTCCGTTTTTATCTACACCATTCAGAGTAAAGTTACTTTGTTCCATATGTATAATTAATCCTCCTTAAAATTTATCTATTAATGCCATGTGTTCTAGACTATCTTCAATGATTTTTTGTCCTTCTTTAATAAGGGCTTTCACTTCATCATTGTCTTTATAATGTTTGTAGAGATCAGTATTCCATTCAATTACAATCTCTATTTTATCGTTTAAATATCCTGTTATGGTTACAATATTCTTGAAATCAAAATAATCCTCATCAAGAGTAGATGTGATAACTTCTTCGACTTCTATCTCTTCAAAGTTAGATGGTAATCCGCTAACAGGGGAATCATCAATTCCACCACCAATATCACTTAACTGTAATTCCACTTTTAGGTTTTCAGCTTTCATTTAATCATCTCCTTTGCTTCCCTCTTTATTAAGGAGTCGTTGTGCAAGTTTGCGTGGATTTTCAACGATTTGCTTGTATTCACTTTCAACAACATGTCTTAGTGCAGAAGACTTAGAAATTTTAAAATTTAACTGGAACTCCATTGTTTCAGCAATCTCCTCTAGCTTTTTCATAGTCTCATTATCGATTCTCACAGTTGTGTAGTTTTTGCTCACTATCTTCACTCCTAGATTGTGTGTAACATAAATTATACATTATGTAACATAGTGTTACAAGGGTTTTTTACATTATTTAGAAAAGTGTATTATATTCTATTAGGGTTTAAATATAGTTTTACAACAAACGGTGTGATTGCTAGTTTAGTAAAACCTTCCAATTTAGTTAAATGTTATCTATAATAAATAATAGTATATTAAAGGGAGGTGTTGTTATGTGGGGAGTACTTTTAGTTATAGTGTTAATTGCAATAGCGATTGCAATTCTAATTTTTGCTGCAACCCAAGATGAAAAGGTGACTATGTGTATACAGCTTTCAGGTTACATTGTACTAATAGTATCAATTCTTTGGACAGGTGTTGTAGCAATCACAAAAGATTTTAAAAGTAATGATGCTGAAATTTTAGAAATTATTGGACAAGTAAATTATATACAACTCGGTCTTTTTATTCTTTCTTCAATATTATTAATGGCAAAAGGTTTTAGAGAAACATACAAAAGTATCAAAGATTGATAGCAAGTTTAATAATAGATTATGACATACTGAAATTAGGCTCATCTCCATCTAGGGAAGTGGGCCTAATTTCAGTTGGTATATTAGTTCTGCGTGCCTGTCACCACCCGAATTTCTTCGAATGATGATAGAGTGAGAGTAAATAATGCTATATCATCTGTCTCTTTTCTATTTTTATGAGTTTTAGGTAGGTGCTTGTCACCACTCAATAAATTAAAGAAATAAAAGTAGATAATAGAATATCGTTAAAAACGTCAATGAAAACTATTATTCAAATCGAATTTGTGCTTATAAAAGTAGACTTTTTCAGTAGTCTTGAATCATCCCGATGCTTCCTATTTTTGAACTGTCTTCTGATGTTCATAACAAAAGATTTTACCTTTGAATGTATTGTTTGATAAACAATATCCTTTAACTTTATCTGAAACAGGTTTATTACAGACTATACAAGTAGACTGTGTGCTAGTCTTTTCTTCTGGAGTATTCGTCTTTATTGCACGTTTATGCTCTTCTCTAACTTTCGGTTCAGTTATGTTAGCTTTTGAAAAGGCATTGAAAATTGTTAAGATGTCACTTTCAGTTAGGAGAGGTTCTTTATGATGAATTTTTAATACCGAGACTTTCCGATGGATAAACTCTGATAACTCAATGTCATAAACTATAAGTTCATTGGATGCTATTTTACGGTAATCTAAGTCTACTTTAAATGTGCAGCGTTTTGTAAAAGATACCATGGAGATAAATAAATTATGGTACTTCTCATCAATAAGTGATGCTAATGCTTTTATATGCCCGTAGTTTTGCACAAAAGGGTTCATCATTTTAAACTTTCCATTAACCAACCATGTTTTACGATCTTTCCCACCATAAATGGTGCCTTGATAGTTTTTCGTTTCAATGGCAAAGATACCATATGGAGTTAAAACCACATGATCAATTTGGGAGTACCCTGATTTTGCTTTTGAATTCTTTACTAGGAGATCACTTAAGTATCGACAATCCTTTGGCAGCTGATCCAGTTGTATATCAATCTTGTATTCTCCTATTTCCCCTTTTCTAGTAGCAACCTGTTCATTCGTCTTTTTTGGTTTTGACGTTGGCACATCAGCTTGTTTTGGTTTATCCTCGTTCTTTCTTTTCTTTAAAAAGTTTAGGAATAATAGCATGATTTTCTCCCGTTTCTGTAAGATATTATAATTGTAACTTTTTGTATAAATTTTAACCACAACTATTAGTACTGCATGCCTTTAACCACCCGAACCAACCCGAATTTAAGTTTTGCGTGCCAGTCACCACCCGAACCAACCCGAATTTTGTCGAGAGTGATAGATTAAGGGGATCAGATGTTTTAGTATCTGGTCCCTCTTTTTTATTGTAAAAAAAATCTAGAGGTAGAGAATTGGGGAATAATAGAAATTTTTCATAAAAAAGCATACAAACAATCAGAGTGCTTTCAGAATCCATTAAAAAGTGGAAACTTAGAATGACGTTCATGTTTATTTAGAGTCTTAGAATACATACACCATATTCCAATAAAAAATAGAGTGGCTAAACATCCAAATGAAAGGAAATGAAGTAGTATTGATAGTTAAGGCAACCCCTTAAACGTAAAGAATGACTTAAGTTATTTAATTTTAAAATTGTATAAATGCAAAGAGAAGTGAAAAGAAGCCTCACTATTTTTAGCGAGGTTAATAGTCATTATTCAGAGATACTATTCTATTCCAGTTGTATTCCAACTATAAAATGTGTTTTACCTTTAAATGAGTCGCTTGTCTCTGCATAAATTATACCGTCTAATTGAACAACGGCCTCTGTTTTCCCTTCTTTATACTTCTGATTAACAATTTCATCGAAAATATAATCAATATCAGCATTAGGATTTGTTGCTTTTATTATACTTTGTATTGTTAATAGCTGTTGCACAGTGAATCTAGGTATGGCATTAACTTCAACTTCTTCAATCAAACTAGTTTCATACATTAAGTCTATAGCACTTATATACCCTGCTTCGGTTAAAATAATGTACAAAAAGAGATAATCATTCAAATAAATATATTTGTTCCCGCTACTGTGATCATTAAAGTTCTCAATAAGGACTTTTTCTAAGTCCTTTCCGTTCGATTTTTTAAATTCAGCTTCCACATCTTCATAGAATTCTTCATAGTATTTGTTATAGTTATTTCTAAATTCCTCAACTGATAAATTTCTTGACAATATTTTTTCTTGCCTAATAGTAGATTCATTGGGTTTTTCGTTACCAGGTGAGCCAAAAGCTACAGTAACGTCCTCAATACCATCAAAGTTGCCAACAAGCTCATTATTAGCATTAAATAATTTATTATCTTTTACAGTATATAAATCCTCATAGGTTAATATTTTCTCATTATCAATATTCTTTATTTTACCCACCAATTCTTTTGATACCCTTTTTAATTTTGTTCCATCGTAAGTGAAAATTTTAATGCCAAAAAGCCTGTATCCTTCATTATGAATAATTTCAAAAAATCCATCTCCATTTAAGTCAACAATATATACATCAATATAAGAATCTTCATAATAAAGATAAGGTAGTTCAATTTCCTGAAGTTTTTCTCCTTTTATTGATATCTTATACTTATCTGTCACATAACTATCTCCTGTTATGGTGATTCTTTCTTTTATTCCATCTCCATCTAAATCTATCTTTTCATCAACATTAAACCTGTTATAATAATCACCACTCCATTGGTAAATCTTAGAGCTTGAATATGCAATAACTTCTTTAGACTCAGCTTTTTTAACATCTTTAACTTCTTCTTTCTGTTCCTTGTCTTGTTTTTTCATTATTTCTGCGAGTGATTTCTTATCTTGTGCATCCAACATCAACTGTATTGCTTCATCATTATCAGGCTTTTCTTTAAGCGCATCTTTAAAGTAACCTATTGCTTCATCGTACTTTTCTTCTTTTAAAGCCTGTTTACCCAAAACCATAATTTTATTATATTCTGAGTTTGAACATCCAAAAAAAAATGTAAAACAAAGGATTATTAAGAACAGCAGTAATTCTTTTTTCATTCTTAGCCTCCAATTTATTAGATTTGTTTAACTGAAATTTTTTCTGTAAAAGTATACATAAAAAGTATAACATGGAATTTTTAGGTAATAAAACCATTAATAATAAAATAGGTAGAATTAGTTTTGCATACTTGTGTTCTGCATGCCTGTCATCACCCGAACTTTGTCGAAGGTTGATAGGTTAAGAGGTAAAAGGATTTTAAGGGGGATCAGATGTTTTAGTATCTGTCTCCCTTTTTAATTTGTGTATTTTTTATGAAAGATAGAGAGACGAATTGATAAGTAATAGCAAAAGTATTAATATATATATATACGAACATATATTCTATTTATTGGGAGGAGATTATCATGACCACTGTTGTGACGAGTATTGGATTACAGGGATTGGAAGGGTATAAGGTTCATGTGGAGGTTCAGATGATTCCTGGGAATGAGAGTGTGAGTATAGTAGGGTTGCCTGATGCTTGTGTGAAGGAGTCGAAGGATCGTGTGATGGCGGCTCTGTATGCGAATGATTGTCGGTCTTTTGATAAGAAGATTATTATTAATCTTTCACCATCAGAACAGAAGAAAAATAGTCCCCTTTTTGATTTAGCGATGGCTGTTGGGTTGATGAAAGAGATGAACCACTTCCCAAATAAAATACCAAGTGATTCCGCTTTTTTAGGGGTATTGTCATTAGATGGCACAGTTAAATCGGTTAATGGCATGCTACCGGCGATCTTAGCTGCAAAGAAACATAAAATTAAGATCCTGTATCTCCCTGTGATTGAAGATCTCCCTTTTTCTGAATTAGAGGGAATGGAGTTACGTTTTGTCCATTCATTGGAGGAAGTGATTCAATCTTTATCAGGTCAAACGTCTGCTTTTTTCCAAAAAACTTCGGTTCATCCTCTAGAACAACCTTCTTCATCTTTAACGACTCAATCTACGAACGAAAAGGATTTTCAACATATAATAGGCCATCAACAGGCAAAACGAGCACTTGAAATTGCAGCTGCTGGTGCGCACAATGTCTTACTAATTGGTCCGCCAGGTTGCGGGAAAAGCTTATTATCCGAATCATTTCCATCCATTTTGCCACCGTTAACTAAAGAAAGTCAATTTGATGTTATGAGCATTTACCAACTTTCAGGTGTAACGATGCCAAAGTCTTCACAACCACCTTTTAGATCTCCCCATCATTCCTCATCAGCCGTATCCCTTATTGGTGGAGGAACGAATCCCAAACCCGGTGAGGTCACTCTCGCTCATCATGGAGTATTATTCCTAGATGAAATGGCTGAGTTTCCAAAGCGAACTTTAGATATGTTAAGACAACCTATTGAAACAGGGAAGGTTACCATTAGTCGAGCAGCGGGAACTGTCATGTATCCATCCCGGTTTATTTTAATTGGTGCCATGAATCCTTGTCCATGTGGATACATAGGAGATCGAAACCGCTATTGTACGTGTTCTCCTAAACAAATTCAAGCTTATCAAAACCGCATATCAGGTCCAATCTTAGATCGAATGGATATCATCTTACAATTACAACCAGTTGCCCTTCATAAAGGCTCTGTAGACCAAAATGAAACTTCAGAGGTTATTCGTAAAAGAGTTATTGCCGCAAGAGAGAAACAATATCAAAGGTACAATGGGGAAATCATGAACTCGAATGCTTCTTCAGAAATGTTATTTTCAGAATCAGTTCTTAGTCAGGAACAAAAACAAATGCTCTATAAATGGTCGCTTCATAATCAGTGGAGTAACCGTGTTCAAACAAAGATTATTCGTCTTGCACGCACAATCTCTGACTTGAGCGGGAAAGACAAAATGACAAATGAAGCATTATGGGAAGCAATGAAATTAAGGCGGACAAAGGTACAGCAATCAAAAATGAAAGGAGCTAAGTAATTGTGGGACGAGCAAAACGAATTTGGTTGCCCGATTCTTTTTATCACATCGTGTGTCGAGGGAACCAACGAGCACCACTTTTTAAAGACGACGGTGACTTCCTCACCTTCCTCTATATCCTCAAAAAAGTGAACGAAACAATACCATTCGAACTAGCCTCTTATTGCCTCATGACCAACCACTATCATCTTCAACTTCGATCAAGAGAATATTCGATTTCCAAAGTGATGAGCTTAATCAACAAGCGCTATGCGAACTATTACAATACAAAAAACCACCTATCTGGGCATGTTTTTGAAAAGCGCTACTTTGATCAAGTGATTAAATCTGAAAGGGGAATGTTGGAGGTTAGCCGCTACATTCACTTAAATCCGTTAGAGGCGAACATAGTAAATCGATTAGAAGACTACAGGTGGAGTAGCTATCCGTTTTATCATCATTCGAATCTATTACCCTATGAGTACGTAAAAATGGAGATTATTTTGTCTGCTTTTTGTGGTTCTGAAGAGGAGAGGAGAAAGGCGTATATTGAGTTTATGTTAGAGGAGCGGGAGGAAGTTCATTCTTAATAGGGTAGTGACAGGAAATTTAATATAATACAAAATAGAAGTATACTTAACAAAGTCTGTATCGATCAAAATATATAGAAAACGTAATGAAGCCAAGAAAATAGAAACTATTAAAAAGAAGAACGTTAGAGGTTGGGGAATGAGAAAGGAAGATAGAGATGGCAAACATATCATTTATGCATGACTGGACAAAAGACGGTTTACGTCTACAAGGCGTTCATTGGAAAGAAGTTCGTCGTAAAACGTGTGTCTTATTTATTCACGGGACAAGTGGCAACATCATTGAAAACTATTTTGCACACGCTTTAGCTGAACACTTAGTGGGGAATGGATATGGTTTTTTCTACGGACATACGCGTGGGTACAATCACATAAATGACATTCTTACAAAGGAAGGAAACCATCGTACGATTGGCGCTAGTTATGAATCCTTTATTGACTGCATCTATGACATTGACTTATGGGTAAAAAAAGTGCGGGAAATAGGGTATGAATCCATTATTCTCATGGGACATAGTTTAGGTGCGAATAAAGTCATCCATTACCTTTCTAAAGAGGAAAACACAGCAATTGCTGGCTTAATACTAGCATCCCCACCTGATCTCGTAGGCCTTTCCAAACGCTATGATCCTAATCGAGACGCCATGATTCAAGAAGCAAAAAACAACGTAAATAACGGTGAACCAACGAAGCTTCTATCACATCTTCACGATGGATGGCTTGCCATCAGCTCACAAACATACTTGGAGCGTTGCATAGATGGATGCGATGCAGATAACCTTCCTATTATGCGGAACCCCAGCACCTTTGAAGCGTTATCTACCATACGCATCCCTATTTTTGCGTTTATGGGAGATGTTAATGAAGTGAACATTCATACACCGAGTGAAGATTTAGCTTTGATGAAAGAAAAGGCAACTAGTTGCCCGAAGTTTGAATATGCGGTTTTAGAAGGGGCTAATCATAACTATGAGGGGTATGAACTGGGGATGGCAAAAAGAGTTTTGGACTGGATGAATCAACAACTTGGGATAAACTAGTTTTGTGAAAAATTGATAAAGTGAGTTAAAGCTATTAAAAGGGGCATTAGAGATTCTAGCATCTGGGACCTCTTTTATTTTTGTAGATAAAATTTATATATATTGAATAAAAAGAAAAATTTTTAATTTTACTTTTTTAAGGTCTTCTTTAATTCATGGTTTCTAATATTATCTAATAAAGACTTGCAAAGTTATGATAATAAATTAACGAGCAGGTTTATATGAAATAAGAGAAATAATTAGGAACCTCTCAAAATAATTAAAAATACGAAAACAAAAAAATTACATATACGAAAATTGTAATATAATGGACATAGGTCAGAGGGGGTATATTCTACTATGTGGAAAGTAATTGCTAAATTCTTTTTGGAAAAAATGTGGCCCGAGATTCTAAAGTTATTAGTCAAATATGGAAAGGAATTGGCGGAACTTATTTTTTCTAAAGCTTTTGAGTTTATAAACAAATGGTTTAGTGACTTAGGAAAAGAAAAAGCAAAGCAAGCAGAAGAGGCTTACAGTAATGCAGATAGGTCTAGTGATCTAGATGAGAAGAAGAAGTATGAGGAAGAGGCTGAATTTTATAAAAGAGAAGCAGAGTCTTATGCTCGAAAAATGGAAGATTTAGAGCGACAGTTTAATGAGTTTAAACAGTCTGTTCAAAAGGATATAGAGAACAAGACTAAGTCCTTAAAAGCTAAAGAACTTTTTGAAACTAAAAAGGAAGACTTTACGTTTAACTCGTCAAAGAATATTTTTCTCTTAGAGGATAGTTCAAACAAGTAAAAATAACTTTTGCAAAACGTACACTTCTTCAATAAGGTTGGCTACTCAGTACAAAATACTGCCAGAACCTACAAATTATTTATGTGCTAAATAGTAAAAGAACTCAATAATAATAATTTGTTTTTTTATTTTGTGTGCCCCTTCACCACTCGAATTATATCGAATAAATGATTGAGTGATATGAAAGGTATTTAAAGATGGACCAGATGCTTCAAGATCTGGTCCATCTTTTATATTTGGTTCTAAATTTTAGAGATATTGAATCAAAAAGTAAAAGTTAATTTTCAATATATAAACATCGGGGTTATCACGTTACATCATAATTTATAAGGTCACTCTTGTATTCTTTTAGAATCTTCAGCGTCCTTTTCTATTGCTACTGATCGAACAGTGTAGAAATCTTTACTGGAATGGTATGTTTAGTGCTGTATTTATTTCGATTATATTCTCTTAATTCTCTATAATTTGTACAATCGTTTTCTACTACCAATTCCCATACAATTCTCGAAGTATTAAAACCGTTTAATTAATTTTAAAAAACTATTAAAAATAACTAACATATTTTTCAATATATAATAATATTTACCTATAAGAAACGTAAATATGACTTGATAGCGGCAAACTTATTGAAAAATAAGGACGCAAAGTCACGGGTCTAAGGGCATAGTGCCTATGATAGCCGGATTACTGAAGAGTTCTTCATAGCAAAGAAGACTATTCCGTTATTGGGGGATAGTCTTTTCTTTTATATTAAAAGGGGATGTTAAAATGGGATTTTTAAAAGGTTTAGGATCACTTGTTGGTGCTGTTGCGGGAGAAGTAGTGGGTGGTGCTGTTAAATTCACAGGTGAGGTAACAGGAAGTAAATTTATAGAAGAGGTTGGAGATGGAGTGAAAAAAGCCTCTTACTTTGCTGGTGACAAACTAGGTGAAGCAGCGAGTGGAATCTGGGATATTGGATCTTCCTTCGTTTCTCAAGACGGAGATAAATTTGATAGATGGTTAGGAGATTTAGGAAAAGCAGTCGGTGATACGGCGAAAGCAGCTGGTCATACTGTAGTTAATGTTGTTGAGAACGGATCAAATGTTGTTTCTGGTGTCGTCGAAGGAGACAATGAAAAATTGAAAACTGGAGCAAAAGGGTTATTAAAAGCCGGTGCTGTGGGTGTCTTATCTTTTGGGGTTATAGATTTAGTAGATGGTCCAGATGGCGTCAGTGCTGAAAGTGGAGCAAACCATGCTGATGGTAGTCCAAATTCTAATGTCAATCAGTTACCTGTCCAACAGTCCCTTACGGCTGAACCTGTTACTGATGAAAGTGTTACATTAGTTGAGAACCCTAACACCCATCATGTAGAACCACATTGGCGTACACTATCGGATGGAACTAAGATTTGGGTAGACGGTGATGGGGATACTTCTGTAAACACCTATGGTGGTTGGGAACAACATAATCCTGATTATAGAGTAAAGAGTTAATGAGAAAAATAGATAGTGAACTTTTTAACATTATTAATAATTAATAGAATTGGTGTAACCTCTGGAGTGATTGAATTAAGATATGGTGCAGTCAATGATGTCCCTGCATTAGTTATTGAATTTTACGATGAAAATACAGGCGTGGATTACATACTTGAAACAATGAAACTCGCTGAATATTCAACAATAAAGGAATCCTATGTGATAGGAGATATAAACTTGAAAAGAATAAAAAATAGTAAGGTGGCAGATTTAGCCAAGAAATTCCTTCTAGAAAAAGGGAAGAATTTGGAGAAAGATGTAGTAAGAAGAGCCAAAGAATTTGCAAATGAAATAAAAGAAAGATCAGCTATTTCCGTAAAGGTGATACCTGAAATCGAAGGAGAACCAGAAGTTCTTACGGAATTTGGCTATAATATGTGGCATGCAAGACAATCTTTATTAGGGGTTGATGATGATTATTAGTTTTTGCTAGCCGGTTATATTTGTTATATATTCTGGAGAGAGTTTTACGTACATGATATCCTGGAATACGTCGGATATTTTGGCGTTTGAAAATAGAAATGGTTCAATAATATTTGATGTAGTTTTTAGACAATTTAAAGACAAAGAAAATGTAATTAATGATCCATTCTTTGATATTTGGGTTTGGGTTTTAGAGGAACTTGTATATACGGGTATTGTATTTTCTCCTGAATATCACAACTCTTTATCGTCAATAATAATATAAAAGGTTGTGATATAAAATGAAGTCTCAAGCATTGATTATAGAAAATGATATGTTATTAATGGTTCACCAAACTACTAATAGTGGTAAAATAATTTGGAATGTCCCAGGAGGTGGAATTGAAGAAGGAGAAACTCCTGAACAAGCAGCCATTCGTGAGGTAAGAGAAGAGACTGGATATGAGATTAGCCAACTACATCTTTTATTGAAAAAAGCAAACAAAAAATATACATATACTGCATCTATTAAGAGTGGATTTATTGATATTGAAGGTATTATTTCTAGGAACGATGATATACTTGATGTTAAATGGGTGCCTTTAAATGATCGGGAGCGAATCGATTCAAAAATTCAAGAACTAGTAGATATTTATTTTATGTCAAAACAAGCACCCTAAGGTGCTTGTTTTTTATTAACTTAAAGCAAATCACAAAGTATTATTTCTTCTAGTAATGGAGTTAGTGGTAAAAATCTTCTTAATTTAGATACACTTCCGATATCTGCCATGTATATGTGCTTCATAAGTTTAAGGGTCATTTTAGGATTTCCCCCAAAGTCTAAAACGATCTCCCTGACTGCCTTTGGAGATAATCCTCCCTTGTAATTACTGTTCTTAATCCACCGATCCATTAAGCCGAAGTAATCATGTGTTTTTATTAGAAACTTTGTGAGTCTCTCATCTGTATAGTTCATCCAATCTGGTTTTTTCCAAATTTTAGCTCCAATCGCACCGTGAGCACCTGGAGTCCACACATTTCGAAGTTTACCAACATCGTGCCACAACATTGCTATACGCATACAAGCTCTTATATTTGGAGGGAAGGGGTCACTAATCAGTTGTAGTGAAGACATGATACTATGTTGATATATATTCCAACCCTCATGAGTTGGCTTTTGATCTCGAGAATTTTGAATTTTTAATACAGTTTGAAGATATTCATCTATAGGTATTTGATTTGCATTAGTTAACGTTTGTTGAATAATCCACTCGCGGAAATCTTTATCGTTAGATTCCCAAGGGTTTACGGTTGGATATGTTCCTTTTGAAGGAAAAGGAACTAACATCTTCTCATTACGATGATTTTGATGCCATTCTAAGATTAATTGCGAAATACTTTGTTCCTTTTCAGAAAGAAAATCATTGCAAACCTTTCCACCTCTTTCGTTTGTGATGATATCCTTTCCCTCATTATCTGTGTTAATATTCTGTGAGAAAAGTGGTTGTACTTGAAAGAAAATAGAAGATAATCCTGGATATTCACTAAGGATAGGATATATATCTTCTTTTTGTAAATTATTCACATTCGAAGTAGGTTCAATTAATCCAAATTGTAAGTCATTTACACACTTCTTATCATTGAAAACATAGCTCAAATGACCATCTTCAACCTTTAATGCGCAAGCAAGATATGTAAAACTTTGATTCTTTAAATAGTCGTCAATTCCCAGTGAAAGTTCAGTAATGTTCCATCTATAGCAAGGGTATTTCCTTTCTAGTTCCTCTTTTATTCTTGTTGAGTTATTTTCTACTAGTATATGTATTTCAATTTGATTTAATATTGGACCAAAACGTTCATTAAAAAAAGGACGATAGACTAATTCTTTTGTAAGGTAAACTCTTTCACCTAAATCTTTACATGCTTCAATTATTGGAGCGGTCCATGAGGGGACATTTATTTGATTTAAAAGAATCGACATATTATCTTCTCCTTAATTCTTCAATTAATAGATTAATATGATTAACTGCCTTATCACCACAAGTTAATGGTTTTTTCATTATTTTTGTATAAGCTAATTTTTCCAATAGAGATTCTGGGTATATGGAAGTCAACTCTCGAAAGTTAATGATACATTTCCTATTTTTTAATAATCCATGAGCAGTTAAAGATCTCCTATAAGCATAGATAATTGCTTTAGGAATAGATTTCTCTTTAAACAAAAGTACATCTAATAAGATTTTTGATATATAAGATTCAATTAGGAGAGGTATCGATAGATTGAAAGCCATTTGTCGTAAAGTTTCGCCTCTTGTAGTTGAAAGCCATATAAATGGGGTGTGAAATTTTTCATACAATTTAATATTGCATTTATTAATCTTATCTATAATCTCAGTTTGTTCTTCAAACCGGAGGCTAACTTCTTCATTATTTAATAGAAAACGGTAATCATGCACATGTTCTTTTACTAATTGGTTGTCGTAGATAATAAATATATCCCAATCACTATCATCCTCCTCATAACCACACATTCTAGAACCACAGACAGATACAAATAATGGAGTATTAACGGTTTTTCTTATTTCAGCAATTACTTTCTTTTCGAAATTATGACTCATGTGTGCACTCTAAATGTTTTATTGCAATTTCCTCAATTCTTTGCTCAATGGAAGATATAGGAAGTAAGGCGTTAATGGAAAAGACGGGAATTCCTTTTTCATTTAATAAGGCTACACCTTTTAAAGTTTCAGATTGGTAAATTTCAGTTTTTTTAAAAAAGCGGTCAAACTCGGTCAAAACAAAATTAAATCCTCGTTTCTTAAGCCCCCTAAAAAACTGTCTACTAATAGAATGTTCAAATTCATCGTTTTCAAATTGGAGTTGAATTACAATGGTATCCTTTATTAAATGTTGTTGTTGTAAGAAAAGTTCGGCCCTATTATAACTCCTCGGAAACCCATCAAATAATATAACGCTTTCCTCTGGAAGTCGTTTGGTTATTTCAATGAGTAATTGATCATATTCAATGGAGGCTAAATTACCGAGTCTTTTTTCTCTCCGCGTACTATCCATCTGCTCTTCTATCCACTTTAGCTCTTCCTCATTTATGTATTTCTTTATCTCATCTTCTAAAAAGATTAGTTTGGTCACTTTACCGTGAAAGATGTTAAATTTTTGATGTAAATTCATTGAAAGTTTTTTAATTTGTGTGCTTTTACCACTACCGGGTGCACCGATAAAACATATACTTTTCATAGAATAACCTCTCCTTTTTATTAGGCTACTAAAATAAATATGCAAAACTTTGATTTTTATGGTAAAAATTACCTGTTTATAATAAGAAATATCCATTTTTAAGAGGTGTAAATACGAAAGGTCAAGGTGGATTTTATGAGAAAAGAAACGAAGGAAAACCAAAAATATTGGAACCTTTATAACATTTAATATACAAAAATTAATAATTTGAATAAGTTACACGATAAAGACCTTTAGAAGGGAAAAGATTTAGCTCGAAAGGATATTTGAGCTTATCAGAAAGGCGTTAATCTAGATAAGAAAATTCTTTGTGCAGAAAAAGTAGAATGTATAATGAGGAGAGAACAAATTTTAGTTCAAACCCTAAATAAATTGTTAGTAGATCATGATTACAGATTAGGATATTACGTAACGATTGCACCAGGAGCAACAATGCAGAGACAGTTTCAATAGGAGCTTTTTCTGTAGTATCATTGTGTCACCAGAACAAATGATTTTTTGTATGTTTGTTAGGTTAGGTAATTGTACCGATCTAAAATATGTGAAAATTTAGATTAAAAAGATGGTAGATAATTATCCTCTTAGTGGCTTTCTAAGAAATTAATTAGGTTTGCGTTTTGAACTTTATAGAGACTAGATTATCTTGTAGGAATTACTATTTGTGTGTTAGAAACATAAAACCTACTAAAGTTGTTATGAAACTAAGTAGGTCTACTAGATTTGAATTAACTATGTCTTGTCTAATATTTGAAATGAGGTTTATATTCGAATAGCATTAAATTAAGATATGTATCAATATAAAAGATAAAACGTTATTCAATATTAAAAAGGAAAGGTGGTTAGGAGAGAGGTGTCTGGAGAACACCGACCTAATCACCAACCCTTAAAAACCCACTCTATAACAACTTTCGTTCGAAATTTAGTTGATCGACAGTTATACTTAAGTGTTCACAAATCTCTACTACTTCTTGTAATAACCTTCGGGTATCTACTAAACATTCTTCTAGTTTGTCTAGATCTGCAAGTAAAAGTCTCGAATGGAATGTTTCGTTTCTCTCTGTGATTATATAATTATTTAAGTAAGCAATTATCTTTTTAAACTTTGTTTGAATTTCGTGTTTGTTCCTAGTTTGCTTTATAGCTTTACAGATATTATCTCTTCGCCAAATTAGAATCAACCTTAAGTGTCCTAAATCAGAGTAATAAATTAAATCATTAATCTTTGATAATGATTTATTACGGTTCATCTTCCAATGTGATACCCACTCTTTTTTACCTTGATTTATAATGTATTCTTCTAATTTATCGTTTTGGTAATTAAAAGACCATTTGATTATTTCACGGATATTATTCTCTGAGTTTTGTATGTTTAAAGAAACTTTAGAAATTATGTTATTTTTCTGTTCTTGTATTTTTAACTTTTGCGCCTTCTCGTATATGTCTATACAGTTTTTATCCTGATAACCTGTAAATTTATGTTCCTCGAATAAAGCAATCACTTTATCATAATGCTTTTCTGAATTTATTATCGTTAGTAAGACACGAAGAGCATTCTTTAAATATAATCTGTTTTCTTCAGTATTCTCTAATTCATCTTTCCAATTCAAAATCTTCCTAGCTTCTTTTTTTGCATCTTCATAATCTTTATGATTAAATAACCTATTCAAATTTTTTACTCTTGTACCTAAAGACTGTAGGAGACTATTTTCAATCTTTTTTATTCTAACTCTTATTAGGCTTTCTTTTTCATTTCTTTTTGCGATATTGCTTTTTCTAACGACTTTCAACTGTTCTTTAAGCAATTGTAACTTCGTCTCTTTCGTTTCTTCCATAGTAATTAATTCATCAACTACATCAAAATATTGATTATATTCTCCATCATTTAATAGTCCATATTCAATGATTTTCCAATTTCTAACTAGCTTTAATAAATCTTCTTTTCTTTCAGAGTTCTTGTAGAAGGTAATATATAATTTTATGTCTCTTCTTAGTGAGTTAAAGTCTTTTTTGTATTTATAGATATTTATCATCTGCATTACTATTGATATATCGTTGTTTGTCTTTTCTAAAGCTTTATTAATAGTATCAAATGCTATATTGAGTTTTTTTCTAGAATCTAGCATGTTTATCCAATCATACCAAATTTTAGGATTTGAAGGATTAAATTCTGTGGCCAATTTAAAATTATCTGACGACTTCATAAATTTATTCAAAACTCTCTGTATTTTAGCTAATTCATAATATAGACGGTAATCTGTTGAGATATCTAAGTATCTTTGAATTTCACTCTCAGCTTCTTCGTATTTATTATCATCAAGTAGTAATTTTATTCTTTCAATAAATGTATCTACAGCATCTTTTTTAAGGTTATTCTTAACGATTTGATTTTTCAAACCAATGATTTCATCCTCTACGTTCTCAAAATCCTCGTAAAATTGTTTAACAAAATTAATCGCCATTTGGGAAATATTAAATTCTTTTCCATCTTGTGTAATAAGTTTATTATCTTGTAAATCTTCCAATATTTCCTCTAATTCAAATCTTGATAACTTAGAAACATTCATAAGTAATTCTAAAGAGATATCATCATCATTTGCTTTTTTATTCTTTTGCAATGCAGCGATAGTCTTAAATACTGCCTGATGTTTAGTATCTAAAGTCTCATACATGTCTTTAAAGGAAAAAATAATAATATCCGAAAGCCTTTTCTTTTTTTCGTTTTCATCAGTAATATTTTCTAAGCTGGGGTATCCTTCTAGCTCTTGATATATTTGCCCTCTGTTTTTTCCAAGAGACATTTGTCCTACAATAAATTCAATCCCTAGAGGAATAAAACCAACTTTTTCTAGCAACTTAATATTTTCTTGTTCCTTTGCTTTAAGGATATTTTTTATTTTAAACTCTTTAGATAAATACTTAAGCATAGATATTGCTGCTTCAATAGAAAGTCCTTCAATTTCAATTGGGAAATCTGCAATTTTTTTTCTTTTTCTACTGGTAGTTAATACTTTTAGATTTTTATTTTGTGCACTAAACTTATTAAAATCATTTCGTATATATTCAAAAAATTGTTCATTCTCGATGGTCTCAAGATTATCTAACACAAAGAAAATTTTTTCGTGTTTTAAAACATCCTCAAAATATTCTTTCTTTTCTTCAATAGGTTCATCTATAAGTGTTTCAAAACCAATAACAGATAGAGTAGTATCAATTAATGTTTCTAGGCCATTAAACTCGTTTTTAATTTGTTTGATCATGGTTTCTTGTGAAAATGGGTCAAATACGGTTCTTTTTGAAGTAATCCAAACAATATAATCGAAATCATTTCTTGGGATAAGTTTTTCTTTACAAAAATAATAAGCTAGTGCTGTTTTACCTATGCCTCCAACACCGTCAATTGAAGAAATATATGTTCCTCCTTTTATTAACGTTTCGTATATTTTAGCAATTGACTCCTCTCTTCCAAAAAACTTCTTATACGGTGTATTTGGCAGGTTATTATGAACAGTCATTTCATTCCTCCTTTTTTCTTTTATTAAATGCTAATTACTTGGTTTTCTTTAAGTATTGAATAATCATAAAGAACTGGTATAGAGAGTGAAAACTACAAAAGGATAATTGATAAATTTTCGGAAAAACGATCAAAGACAATAAAATAAGTATCCTTTTGTGTGTGCAATGTTTTACATTATTTAACATTATATAAATATGAATACTAACTATGTGAATATTCATTTAAATTAAAAATATCAGATAATGGTTAAAATCTTTCTAATTCACTGAAAGCCTTGCATCCTCTTCTAATACAGAAAATAAATCTAAGTCCTCTTTTGTCTACAAAAATATAACTCTATCAGTTCTGAGATAAATTCAATTTTTTTGTTTAAAGTACATGGAGATTGATATGTAATTGCAAGGGTGGAGAATAAAACTGAAATAGGTAACGTACTTAGTAACGATACGACTATTAACTAAGCCAACGTAATAAGACATTAATTATAGAAAATAATGATGAACACCCTTTTCATAAGTTTAGTGCGCATTAATAAAAGGGATTTAGTTTGCCCAGACAATGAATTAATTCTGGAAATGAAGTATTTTCAATATAAGGTTTTTAAAGAAAAGTATTACATTCTATGGATTATGTAATCGGAGGCTATGTGTGTAATATTCCGAGCGTAGAAAGTAGATAACTATGGCCTTTGTTAAATTTTATCTTTCTAGGTTTATTGTTGCCAGTTAGCTCAATAAACATATTAAAAAGAAGGAAAAGGAACATTTCACCTGCAAAATCTACCATTATTAATACCCTCCACTTCGAATTCCTCTACTAATAAAAGTAATCTTACGTGAACATATTTTCGAAAACATTTCAACTTCCTTTATCTCTAGTTTGTTCCATTGTGGATTAGTACCTTGGGATCTAAGTTTAAAGACTAGTAATTACTACCTCTCCCTAACTTGAATAAATAATCACTAAAAAATGGTAATTTTGTTCTTAATAAAGAATATAATAGTTTTAATTCCATATTAAGGAAAAAGAGAAAGAGGAGGGGTATGAGATTGAATAGACTTTTTGAAAACCACCTTGTACTTATTTTTAATAGGAGGGGTGGTCTTTGATAGAGCCTGTTTATATTTTTATTTTATCTTTGTTTTTTTGGTTAATTTCAGAAGCTTATGTTAACTTTTTTAAAAATGATCAAGATGGTGTTGTGGATGATCAAGGTTCTTCGCAAACACTTATAACAACAGCAATGGTTTTACTTTCCTTAACGATAGGGATTGTAATTTTAGGTACGATGATATATATCCCAGGGTCTATTAAACATAATGGCTATCTCATACTAGGGTTTTTAATCACACTTGCTGGGATTATTTATCGGCAATACTCTATATTCGTCTTAAGAGAGTACTTCTCCGGATATGTTCGTGTAAAGGAACACCATGCATTAATTCAGAATGGTCCCTATAAAACTTTTAGACATCCAAGTTATTTTGGTTCACTAATTTGCTTTGTTGGTCTCGGTCTCACATCAGGACATGTTGCCCCATTAATCATAATGCCTATCTCTATGATAATAATCTATAACTTCAGAATTAAAGTAGAAGAAGAGTTATTAGAATCCAAATTTGGTCAAGCTTACAAAAATTATAAAAAGAGTACTTGGGGTTATTTACCGTTTGTAAAATAATGTAATAAGTGAGGATTGCAAACCATGATTGTAAAAGTTAATACGAAGCCATTAAAAGAGAAGTTCGATTTAATCTATAAGAAGGTATACAGTGGGTTAAACTTTGAATTAGAAGACTTTTACGGACAGAACGTTGAGCGATATCTTATCTTTAAGAAGGACGAAGGTAAGTATATTGGTACAATTGAAATTATACTTAACTATAAAGAGCATTGTAAATATTATGAGGGATTATATCCATTTTCAAAGGTCCTTAGTGGAGATTTAACTAAAACATGTATAATTCAAAAGGTTACAATTTTAAAAGATTATGAAGGAAAGGGATACTTAATATCATTATTAGAGGCAATTTATAAGACAATAATTGAATACAGCCTTACTCATGGTGTTGCTCTTATTGAACCAAGATTGTATTTAATCCTTAAAAAGCGATATAAGTTAAGTATTAAACGCCCAACTGGTGCAAAGAGCTTTTTCTATAAGGGAGGAACGGTTGTACCAGTACTAATTGACCTTGAAAAGTCAATGAATTTTCCAATGAAGATGGGGTGGTATGATAAAGAGAGGGAAGAAACATTGCATTAAAGGTGTTAGTTTTTATGTTTTCAGCTCTCAATATTTTCTGAAAACGATAGAGTGAGAGGCTAAGGGATTATAAGAGGAATTAAATGTTTTAGTATATGTCCCAGGTTGATTTGCGTGCCTATCGCCACCCAGAATAAAATATGCAAATTTTTATCAGTTCTCTTGTTTATATGCTTTTTTATTTTTATATAAGACTAACGTCCATCGTCAACCTTTAATTAATTTATGGCAGACTGGAGGTTCTATTACTTTAACAATATGAGTAAGTTTTAGAACCGTCAGAAATGGTGAAAAAACAGGGAGATCAATGGGCAAAGCGAGTACAAAGTAACGATACTTGGGTACAACGCGATGGCCTTTCACCGTGGTCTTTTACCATTATTGGAAAGGTGAAATTAGTAGAATTGTATTCAAAATCCACGTATTTTAGGTATTATTACAACGTATATCTATAAGGAGGGGGCATATGGCAGATTTACTTGGCACTTACGGAAATTTTGTATTGTGATGCTCCTTAGTTTTTTGATAGCAGCACTTGTTATGCTTGTATCAAAGGAAAGCAAGAAAAGAGAAAAACGAAAAAACCTCCATACATTTGGTAATTTTTGTATTTTTTTAATCCTTTATTAAAAATTTTGTCGTAGAATGGATAATATGACAAAAAATAAGGGGGATTTTTACCATGTATTGTATACATTGTGGCACAAAACGAAGGGAAGAAGGGACGTATTGCATTTCGTGTGGGCAGAAACTACCTCACCTCAACGACGTAACGCACTCAAACACCGCAACAAGTTTAGTTGATGAATCTGCAGGACATCCAATCATCGAACCAACAGAAACCACCATTGAAGGAAGCAACGAAGTAAACTCGGTGCCTCAAAGGGAACTTCTTTCTCATTTTATCGGAAAAAACGCCGATAAAATCTTCGGCCATTGGAACAAAGGGATATCGTTTACGATACTTGGGTTATTGTTTGGCGTGTATTACCTCGCATTTCGCAAAATGTATAAAGCCGTCTTGTTGATTGTCCTTATTATGCTTTCGTTTGACGGGTTGCTCTATGTGTTAGATATCGCGCAAAACGAAATTTGGACACCGATTGATTCAGCAGTTTCGATTATGGTTTCATTAGGATGTGCGTTTTTTTTCCATCCTCTTTACAAAAAGCACACAAATGAACACGTCGAAGAAGCAAAAGTGTCAACCTCTTCACCCGAAGAACTTCTACATGTGTTGAAGAAAAAAGGGGGCACAAGCATACTGGCGGTCTTTGCATGCTTGGGGTTGTTTCTTCTTTATGGATTTCTTTCTTACAGTTTGTTTCCAACAAACGAAGACAATATCAGCTACGTGCGGGATGGTTCGTTTTACTTTGAACCCACCATCACAGTAGGAGAAGCGTTTGATGTGTATTTTGACGAAGGAACCTGGAGCGTTCCTTCCCACAATTCTCCCTATGATGTCGTTCTCTACCAAGGTACAAGAGGGGAGTATGACATCCAAGTACGCTTTGTGTTAGAAGATGATTCGTTTGAACTGATTTCTTTTACCGTAAACGAGAAAACCTATACAAGCGACGAAGACATCGATTTGTTTTTAAGTATGGTGTATGGAAAATGAAGAAGTTTTGTGTGCCTATCACAGCCCCGACAAAAACGATCACTTTTTTAGAGTGATCGTTTTGTCGTGTTTGAAACATACTGGCTAGTAAAAACTTCTGTTTTAAAGGGATTTGTGTAGGATTTCACTAAATCTAACGAGACCGTTTGTGAAAGAAGGATATATTTTCCTTTTAGCGAATTATTAAAATATGAATAACCTTACTAAATAAAAAGTAATAACCAAAATTAGTAGAAATTCTACTGTATATAATAACTAATGAAAGCGGTGCAGTTGAATGACTAAGGAAAAAAAATCCCTGACTCATGATAATATAATGAAAGCTCTCGATTGGTCTTATGATAGAGCAATTAACGGGGGAGTTCCGGGTTTTGATACAGCGATTGAATTGGCCGAAAACTACCTGCAAAAAGATGGATCACTTCAAGAGCAGGTTGATAGTTTAATACGTTGGCAAAATACTAAGAGTGCCACAAGTGGTTTTTTAACAGGATTGGGTGGAATAATAACTTTACCGGTTGCAATTCCAGCTAATTTAGCAAGTGTGCTATTGGTTCAAATGAGAATGGTTGCGGCTATTGCGCATATGGGTGGTTATGATTTAAAGTCCGACGAGGTAAAGTCATTTGTCTATGCTTGTTTAGCTGGAAATGGTGCTAAAGACATCTTAAAAAATACTGGTATTCAGCTTGGAAGAAAAGTTGCGATAAGTAGCATAAAAAAAGTTCCATTTGAAGTAATTAAAAAGATAAATCAAACAGTTGGTTTTCGTTTATTAACAAAGTTTGGAGGAAAAGGAGTTATTAACTTAGGGAAAATGGTTCCCCTTGCAGGTGGTATTATCGGTGGTACAGTTGATGCATTCTCAACAAATACTATTGGAAAAATAGCAAAGAATTTATTTATCGGTGCTAAATCTAATTCTAATAATAATGATTCAACAATAATAGAAATGAAGTAATGTTTTCAATCGTGGTGACCAGGGGGACTCCTAGTCTAGTGGTCTGGATTCTGGGATGTGATATACAAGTGCGTTTGAAATGGGCCGACCTCACAAAAAGTTAATCAAATGTTTGATTGAAACGCTACATTCAGTTCATAATAAGGGCGGAGAAAATTGCAAAAAAACGTTAAAGGTATTTATAAAGAATATTGGTTATACAGTAAATGTCACGTTTAAATAATAAACGAACTGCATATGCTATTTGGAATAGGCCTGTTCATCTACCGAACTTTGGAGTGATTTCATGTTAAGAGAACTATTTAAGAAGAAAACAGATTTAAATGAAGAATCATCATCTTCTATTAATGAAGTCAGCACAATTGAAGAAGAAATAGTTACTGATTTAAAAGATAAAGCAGAAAAACTAAATGCTGAAGATATAAACAAACACGAAGAGCATTTCTCAGAGGAAAAATTTTGGACTAAGGTGCAAAAATTCTCTAAAAAAGCTGGAACTTCTGTAGTCTACGCCGTTCTATTACTTTATTACACACTTCAAAAGCCAGATGTACCATTAAAAGTTAAAGCAACCATTGTTGGGGCTTTAGGTTATTTTATTTTACCTCTAGATATTATACCTGACTTAGCACCTGGTGTAGGGTATGCTGACGACTTAAGTGTTATAATATTTGCTTTAGTTCAAGTAGCTTTATATGTGGATGATGAAATTAAAATGAAAGCCAAAAATAAACTAAAAGATTTATTCGGTGAGAATGTAGATACAACTGAAATTGATAATAAATTAGGTAGATAATGATTTTAAAAGTCTGTTTCTGAGGTTGGGAAAATTAACGTTTTCTTACATTGGAATTAGACAAAACACTTGAATAACTGCCAACAAAAAATATTTGGTTGCAGTACAAAGATACTTATAGATAAACTAGTGACAATTACTTTAAAAGTGGTTGTCTTTTTTTATTGTGAAATTATCGAATGGATATAAAGAGCGAGAGTTAAATTCATTAAAGGAGGGACCAGATGTTTTAGCATCAGGTCCCTCTTTTATAGTTATGCATACCTACACTTCCCCAAACCTACGCAGAAACATCTCTCTTCCTAAACACACTAAAAGCAAGCAGGTGAAATACAAGGAAGTAAATGAGTAATAGAATAATAGAGAAAGTAAGTGTCATACCTTCTATTGGTGGCACGCCGTCAAAGTAGACGGACAGGTTGGTGTTTGCAAATAAGAAATATTTTGTCCATTCGAATTTGCTAGCGAGCAACATGGTAGCTGTTCCACCCGTGAAAAAGAGAAATAATGAGATTCCGATGGCAAGTGAGCTGTTTCGAAAAACTGCTGATATCATAAATGCCATTGTTGCAATCATTAAGATATCGATTGAACCTAAGAAGTATTGTCCGATAAGGTGGAGTGCAATGTTTCGTTCAACCACCTCTCCATTTACATAGGCTAGATGCGGTACTTCACTTGACGGTAGACCGAACAGCAAAACTCCAACTAACGCAGATAGTGTGTAAATGATCATGAGTAAAAGTAAACCAAATAAGCCAACTGTAAGATATTTTGATAAGAGTATTTTTGAGCGACTAATTGGGCGTATTAAAAGTAATTTCACCGTACCCCAGGAGAATTCGGAAGCAACGATACCAGCTGCAATAATAATGGTAAATAATCCAGCAATGCTAATAGCTGCCTGTGCATTATTAACAAATGACCACACATGAACTTCCAACTGTGGAGCCAACTCGTTTTCAAGCTGATATTCTTTAATTGCGATTTCTCGTTCAAGGTACATTTGATAATTGGAGTTGGTATTGCCATTCCTACTTAAAGTTTGTTTATCATTTTCAATCTGTGTTATCAGGTTCTCCTTCCAATTGGCATTATCGACTGGCGCTGTATTCAACTCTCCATACTTACTAATCCCAGCAAAACCGAGGATAAATAGAATCACCATTCCGATCATGACATACGTACCAGGTCTTCTAAAAATTTTCACCCATTCATTTATGATTAATTTTCCCATTAATTTACGCCCACCTTTTCAGCTGTTATTTCTAAAAAGCGCTCTTCTAATGTTTTCGAAACTGGCATTACGCTATAAACATCAATATCTGATAAAATTAGTTTCTTCATGAGTTTTGGAATGTCACCTTTTCCAACCTCAATGGTAAAACCATTCTCTAAAATTGTTGCGTTATATTCCTCTTTTATCCAGAGAGAAGCATCTCCGAGATTTCCTGTTTCAAAGGTGTAGAACAGTTGATCTTTTTGGACAAAATCACGTACCTGCTGTACATCAACTAAACTACCATTTTGAATGATGGCAATTCGATCACACATCATTTCCATTTCAGATAGTAAGTGACTGGATACAATGACACTCAATCCCTTTTCTCGAGTAAGCCTGCGTAAATGGTCTCTAATTTCTCTTATTCCCGCAGGATCCAATCCGTTTGTTGGTTCATCTAATATTAAAAGCTTTGGATTATGTAATAAACATTGTGCTAAACCAAGTCGCTGTCTCATACCGAGTGAATAAGTTTTCACTTTATCATGAATTCTAGCTGTTAACCCAACTAGTTCAACCACTTCATTAATTTTCTCTTTTGTAATATCATGGTGCATTCGAGCGTATTGAAGGAGATTTTGATAGCCAGTTAAAAACTTGTACATTTCTGGATTTTCCACAATTGCACCAATATGACGGACAGCTTCTTCAAACTCTTTTTTTATACTTTTCCCACAAACGACAATATCTCCTTCTGTAATCCCCATTAATCCCACAATCATTCGTATCGTCGTTGTTTTCCCAGCACCATTTGGTCCCAAGAACCCAAAAATCTCTCCTTCTTCAACTGTAAAACTAAGCCCATTAATAATGCTCTTCCCTTTAATCGTCTTTTTGACGTTATCTAACGTGAGAACCGGTTCCATAATCTTCCTCCTTTTTTTATCTATAGTAAATATTCTCCTTTTCTTTTGAAAATCTTCTTTTTTTTTCTCTTTTTCGGACCGGGGGGACGGTTCTCCTGGTCTGGGTTTCGACAAGTGCCTGCACCAAGTGAATGTTTCACATTTTAGTGGTTTTAAAAAAACGTTGTTCGAAACGCTGGAGACCAGTGGTTCCAATGGGTTTGCCATTAAACAAGCGTTTATATCTTAGATTATGGATAAAGAAAAATCGACAGGTGCCTGGCACTTTCGAATTATGATAGGATAAATATGGTTTAAGATACGGGAACCTACTCTAACTGAGCGTCGTCTATTAGGGTGGAAGGGGGAAGGAAATGGATATCAACTTACATAATATCAACGATAAACATCAAAAAATTGAAATGCTGTTGAACCAGTACGGGACTGAGATAAAACGCATTGCTTATCTATATGTAAAAGATCATTCCCTGTCTGAAGACATCTTACAAGAAGTGTTTATCACTTGTTATAACAAAATGGATACCTTCAGAGAAGAAAGTAGCTACAAGACATGGTTGATAAAAATAACCATCAATAAATGCAAGGACTCCTTAAAACGTTGGAGTCTTCGAAATATTATCTATAAAGATAAGTTGGACACCAACTTAATTGAACAGAATACACCAGAAATGCAGTTCATTTCAAAAACGGTAGATATACATCTAGCAAACCAAATTCTTCATTTACCTGTTAAATTTAGAGAAGTGATTATTCTTTTTTACTATCAAGATCTTAGTCTAGATGAAATTAGCGACGTTTTGAATTTAAATGTAAATACAGTCAAAACAAGGTTGCATCGCGCAAGAACGAGATTAAGAGATGAATTGGATAGGAGTGAACATGAATGGAAGATAGATTGAATACGATAAAAGATTCGTTAAATCAAACGGTGCTTCGTGATGTAACGGTTTCACAAGACGAAAAAAATCGAATAATGAATTCGCTGCACCATAAACAAAGACGTCGAATTCCATATGCGTATTATTTTTCGGTTGTCGCTGTAGCTGCTATCTTATTCATTCTGATGCTTCCGCATGTATCTGAATACAAGGATCCAGCAAGTGCCACTATTGAAAAGCAAATGAAAGAAGAATATGGACACCAAGTCTACTTTCCTTCCTTTGAGCAATACCCAATCACATATGTCAGTATTAATTATCCGCCATTAAGCGGGAAGGTAGTAGATACAACCGTAGTGTATTCAGTGGAAAAAGGAGAATTATTTGAAGGTATTAGAGATAACGAAAACCAAAAAATATTGTACGGACCATATGATGGCCATGTACTGTTCAGGATTACTTTTAACAACTTTCTAGCGGGATCTACGCTGTATCAAAGGGAAAAAATATCTAACGGAATCTCGGTTTTCTATGAAAAAAATGAACATAAAAAAGGGAAATTCATGTTTGCTTCATTTAACGTTGACAATGGGTCTTATCATATAGAATTTAACCTAACGGAAGATTTTAATGAGAAAGATGCATTTGACATTGTAGATACATTGACTGGAGAAATAGGGGGAGATTGAGACCAGAGGTGAGACCAGAGGGACGGTTCTACTGGTTCACATTCGACAAGTGCACTTTTAGAGACTAAAAGAGGAGACTAGATGTGATATGATTCCCATCTAATCTCCTCTTTTAAATGTAACTCCTTTTTTTATACCCTATTAAAACGAAACCTCATGACGTTAAAAAATAATAAAGATTTTCCAGTTCATGCAACGTGCTGAATAAATCTATTGCTGCATTAAAGCCTGTGTAAAAAGCATAACTTCCAGCTAAAATAATGACCACGGCCCCACCATCTTTAAGCGTTTTTCTGCTCTTTCGGTACAGGAATATCGTGATACCTGCAACAATAGATAGGTAGATTACCTGAATGATGATATTAGTAAGATGAGAGGTACTTTCATTTACATTGTACATAAATTCTCCTAACTCATCTTTTTTGTCCGTAGTTTCTTCAAATGTCGTTACTTCTCCGTTGTAACCAATCTTCCAAATAAATGAATTCGGTTCTCTAATGAAGGAGTACTCATATCCTAGTGAACTCCCTTCAACTATCACACCTATATATTCTTTAGTTTCTTCCCCATTTTGACTACAAGCAGAAAATAGGAAACTGAAACAGACGAATACTAATAGAATCGTTATCTTTTTCATCAATAAACACTCTTTCTTTCGAGACGTGCCATTCGACAAGTGCCTGGCACCACGTGAATTTTTCACATTCTCTTACATTTAATCAAACGTTTGATTGAAACGCTGTATCCTAGTTATACCAATGGGTTTGAGTTTAAACAAGCGTTTAAATCTTAAATTTTGGATAAAGAAAAATCGACAGGTGCCTGCCTTTTAGGAATTTAGGAATTCAGCAATACCAATGCTGTTTTCTTTTCATTTCTACAAGCCTTTCTTTTATTGAATTGATATTGGTTATATCAACGGTGAAAAACAGAAAGAGAGAGGCTTCTTCGATGTAGACGTAGTTTAAATGAGAGTCAATATGTATAAATGTAGTAGGATGAAAATCTAAATATATCCCTTTAGTTAGCTGTGTTTGTATTGTGTGTATGAGGGTATTGCTTTCTCTTTGGTTGAGTCCATAGACGGCTATTTCCGGGTGAAGGTGATTGCTAACAAAGCCACTCGTGAGATATAAAATCTGATTGTTTTTTATTTGTAGTGTTTTTATATTCATTCAACGTACCTAATCCTTGTGTTTAGTCAAAACATCCTTGCCACCTGTAGCTGAAATGACGGAGCCTGTGATGAAATCAGAGTCTTCATGGCATAGAAAAGCAACTATTCTTGCAATGTCTTCTCCAGTACCAGATCTTCCGATTGGAGTATTGTGATCAAATCGTTCCCTTGAAGTATGAATGTCAAGCTCCTTCATATCACCAATGATGTCTCCAGGGCAAACCATGTTAACGGTGATCCCATTAGCCGCTTCTTCCATTGCCAGTGTTTTTGTTAATGAAACAAGTCCAACCTTTGCTGAAGCAAATGCTGAGCGACATAACCAGCCACTTGCACTTTCTGCACGGTCGAACCCAAAGTTGATCATTCTTCCCCAATGATTTTTTCTCATAAGAGGTATAATTTCTTTTGCTAAATAAAACACACTGTTTAAGTTTCCATTGATCAAATACTGCCACTCTGATGCTTTATAATCGACCAATTTCTTGCGTTCATGAATATAGGGGCCTGCATTATTTATGAGAATATCGATAGAATCGAAGTGTTGTAGTGTTTCTTGGACAAGTCTTTCACATTGAGCGGGTTGAGTGATATCGGCTTGGATACAGGCCGTTTTGATGTGATAGGTATTTTCGAGATGTTCACAAAGTCCTTCTGCAGCTTCTTTACTAGTATGATAGTTTATGACACAATGACAACCTTGCTTAGCAAGCTCAATAGCAATTCTTTTCCCTAGTCCTGTTGCACAACCAGTAATGAGAGCGACCTTCTCTTTAAGTATGATGATTCACCTCTTTTTCTGTAAAATATGGAAATTTTCTTACAATTATTCTAGCACTAGTTTTATGCGTATGTCATCAAAATATAACCGGATTTTTACAATAAAGGGACATGTAGCCCATGATCATTCAAGCTCTTTAATTGGTCTATGCCATCTTCATAGGACATACCTTGTTAAGGGGTGATTTTACGTGAAAGAGTTCTATATCATACTGAGTTTGGTGTTGGTTGTCGGCATAAGTGGTTGCGGACTTTTATTAAAATCATTGCATGGAAGTCAAGGGAGTGAAGAAAATCAAATGTTGTTGGAAGAAAGGGTGAAAAAAGAGGTAGAGGTTTTACATCAAATTATAGATAAACTAAACCCTATCACTCCATCGTTTACTGTCAAAGCAACTACACAACAGGAGATCGTCATCCAAGTGTATGAAAATGACCAAGTTTTTTCCTCAATTATGGATGACTTGGAAATGGTTGTACGGACAGTTTTACAGCCTACTGAATTTGAACATTTTTCAATTATCGTCGAACGAGCAGGATTCCCGGACGCGAAACAGATTCACAAGGGACAAATGATGTTAAACAAAAAGTTACTAGAAGGGCTTCAACCGTATGACGTTATTGGTGACATCAATACGGGTCAGAACTCAATAACGATTCATACATCAATCAAAGGAATGGGGAAAAAAGCAAAACATTTATCAATAGAAATTGAAAAAACGGTTCGTGATTTACTTTCAACCATTTCTACCTCCAAAACCCCTTCATACGAGATACACGTCCTTAATCAAGATGGAAAGCGAATTAATAATAAGTGAAAGGATAGGTGCCTGGCACCTATAAACCAATTCTTACAAAAATCTTATCATTTTTAACTTCTACGTCTCGTATCGTACCAATGGGTATGTTTCTAATTTGGTCGAATTCATTAAGGTCAATCGTTACATTGGAATTGTGATAGGAAACACCAGAGGCCCTATTAAATAAGATTTCATTAATCCAATTTACATTTATGGGTTTCATCCGACAAATTTCAAATGACAGCTTTCGCTCACTTGCACCTACAGGCTTCAGGTCGATTTGAAAGGGGATATTAAGGAGCATTTTCTTGAATGTACCACGAAAGCATACCTTTTCGTCATGGATGAGAACATCGAAATTGGATAAGCCTTCTACATCTACGCGCTTAAAAAGCATAAGTAGCATATTAGAGGTAATTGGTATTGGAATTGATAAGTCTTTAAATGTCATGTTTCACGCCAACCTTTCTTAATCCATCTATTCTATGGATATTCGAGATGGTTAGGGAATATGGTTGATATTTATCTTAGTCTTCGTATCTTTTATCAGCAGAAGGGAACAACCAGGGGAACCGTCCCCTTGGTTTCCACCCCCAAAAAAAGCCCTCGTTAACCACAACGAGGACTAAGTACTTATAAATATAGTTAATTGTTACCTAGAATAACCAATTGTCGGATCTGGAATATCCTCGTCATCTGTCCCAGCATGTACAGGAACAAACGTAATACCTAACAGTAATGTTGCTAAAATTAGAATAGAAAGCAGCTTCTTCTTCATTTATAAATCCTCCCATGATTGAATTGATTTTTGTTTTAGTAATACTTGATTGGCCTTTTGGTAATAAAGGCTTGAAGATTTATATTTCTTAAATTGGAAATAGTAATCTCCTAATAAAATTGAGTATTTTTGAATATATTGGTCTTGTTCGATTTTCTCAAAATACTTAATCGCTTCCTTGAGAACATCAGGTAACATTTCATTGTTTGTAAATCGACTTGTATAGATTCTGAAATGGTGGTAGTAAGCTTGATAGGTATTCCTAGTAGATTCGTTCCCTGATTGAATGATTTTCAAGCCGGTGTTGCACCAATCAACGACACCTTTTGAATGATTTATTTTCGCATATTCCTTCACAATACATAGTATTGTAGCAATTGAATTTTCGAGTTGTTGCTGATTTTTCTTATGTTCAAAGCTAAGTTGATAGCTTTCGATGGCCATTTCATTTTTACCCTGGGCCGCATACAGCGAACCGAAATTATGGTGTATCATACCATCATAGTTTAATAGACCCATTGCTACTGTTAAACTTTGGGCAAGTTTTAAGTTTTGCTCTGCTTCCTTATATTGACCTAAGTTTCTTTGAGCGATGTTTAAGATAATGTACCCATCAATAGTCTTATTAAAGATATGGTAGTCTTTAAAGTACTGAATGGCTTTTGAAGAATAATAGATTGCATTGTAAAAGTTCGTGTTTTTTAAATAGGAAATACTTAAGATGTTGTAAAAATCTGCTCTTTCCCATTCTTCTAGCGCTATGTATTTTTCTTTTTGAATGATTGTTTCAAAATAAGGTAAAGCACGATGATTACTCGTAAATTGATAATGAAATAATCCCTTGTTTAACTGAAATAAAAACTGTTGTTTCTCATCAAAGTTTCTTTCAAGAGATTGTAGGTAATGAATATCCTCATCCACTTGATCTTTATTGAAATGTAAGATCAGTTTTATTCGGAACATGAAAAGAAGGTATGTATAATAATGGCGTTTATTTACGAATTTCAGAGTTGTATCAAGAAAAGGTTCAACAGCCCTATTTAGTTCTGTTTTATCTCTGTATAGTACTGCTTTTTTGTACAGTTGATGACAACCAAGCATAAATTCATCTTCTGATTGAGTCTGATTTTCTTTTATGGTGAGATTGAGTTTTTTTAACAATAACGTAATAATTTCTTGATTTGGAAGAAGTAGATTGTTCTCAATTTTACTTAAATAGGACACAGAGCAAATCCCTTTAGCTAATGATAGTTGTTTAAGCTGCTGCTTCCTCCTTTCTTCTTTGATTAATTTTCCAATACCATTAACCTCTACGCGGTGATCAATCATCAATTTCTCCTCCCCCACGTTCTATTCTACCATGTATACAGTGAACCTTTTGTCCTAATTTTCTATCAACTTATACGACTAAATACATAAAAGTAATGAATAATTCCTAAAAAATGTGTTTTCTATGAAAATTTTCATGAAATAAGCAGACTTCCATTGAAATAATCATGAATTTTACGTGGATTTTCTCAACCTGTAGTGTCTGTTCAGCAGACTAGAAAGCCCGTACCATTAAAGGTGTAGTAGCTATTACAACTAAAAGTGGACTAGGGGGAATTGTAGTGAATCTCGTAAAAAGTATTGGAACATTATCTTTAGCAATGATGACATTATTTTCAACACAAACTGCATTAGCGGCACCGTCAGAAAATCCGATTGAGCGTTTCTCTGGTGAAAAAAGCGTTGAAGAACAGCACAGAGCTGAGCTGCGTGAGATGTGGGACAAACATGTGGCAGTTAACCAAACGAATGAAGAGGCAGGAATGTATGGAGAGGTACCAGGATATACAGGAATTGGTAGTAGAGGAGATATCCTTATTGCCTTAGATTCAATTACAGATCATGTTGCAATTGTGGAAGATGCTTACGTAGTAATTGAATCACATCCAAATAATCCAGGTGGCAACGTGGCATACCGCGATAACAACTGGAAGGAAAGATATAACGAAATTAAGGGCTTAAGAGTTTCGCCTGCTAGCTCTTCACAAAAGTCAAGTGCAGTAAGTTATGCAGCAAATCAAATTGGCGAACCGTACGTATTTAATACTGATAGATGGTCAACAAATGAGTGGTACTGTAGTAAGTTAGTTTGGCGTGCTTATTATCAACAAGGAATTGAACTTGAGGGCAGAAAGTATGAAACTCGTGGAAACTATGTGACGCCTGGAGATATTCTCGACTCTCCTAATACGTATGTATTCTATTCAAGTTATTAATTTAAAGGAAGAGGGCACTTCACTATTAAACTAGTTGAAGTGCTCGAATCATATTTTTAACGGTTTGTGAGGGATTAACATGAATCTAAAAAGAAGCACAATTGTCTTTTCAATGGCTTTTATACCGCTAATTTTCTTTTTTTCATTCGATTCAAAAACAAGCTTTACCATTTTAGCAACAGATTATGGTGAAAAATCAACTGAATTCTATACATACAAAGGGAATAAACTAGTAAACACTGAAAGCTATCCTATTGGAGGTGTTGAAAGTCTTCAGACCTCACACGAGAAGGTCATCTTTAATAAATATGGAAATGATCTAATGACCCTTACTGATGGTGATTATACTGAGTACGAAATAAGAGCCAACCCTTTACAAATTGAACGATATGAAATGGAAAATTATGCGCTACATAATGAGGGTATCAATGCCTTTCGTTTTGTCATTTATGATAAAGATTACAATGTGGTAAAAGAGAGTGTAAAAATTGAGGGATATGCAAGGAATTTTATTATGAACAATGGTGTCATTTATGTTTTAGCGAATATCTACAACCTCGAGACGAATCATCGAACTGTTGGCATTTATACATTTGATCCAAAGAACCTAGAAAGGTTGAGCTTTACATCTTTTGAAGAGCTGACGTTTGGGTTTTATATGGAGAGGTTTGATGACAAAATAGAGGTATATGGTCACTCTGATGAGAAAAAGAAAGAGTTAACCATCTACGAATTAGATACAGATAATTTACATGCAAAACTAGTAAAAAAATCAGATGTGACAGTCATGTGGGTTAATAAAAGTGTTGTGATTGGTGATAAAAAATATATTTTAAATGACTATTCAATTATTTCGATTGATGGTGGGGGAAATTTAAAGGTTGAGTTTGAAAACGGACAAGTATTGATTGATTTCGAATACGATGAAAAAGAAAAATGTATGTATGTGTTATCTGGTGATTTTGAAAAGGAAATCTTCCAAGTTCAAAAACTAGATCAACAGTTCACATTACTAGAAACGGTTCCTCTAAAGGAAACTAAACTAACTCCAACAGATTTACTCTTAAACTAAACCTAGGAGGTTCACTTATGAATATGAAAACAATTGTATTATTCATCTTTACGTATGCTTTGGCTCTCTATATAAATTTTATGCCTTCTATAAAATACCCTGATTTAGATCCTCATGCATTAAACTTAACGGTTACATTAATATTTATGCTAGTCCTAGTAAAAATAAGCTATGACATAACTACGGGCAAAGTTAAAACTAAAAAAGCACCTCTATTTTTTCTCACAGGAGCTATATCTGGTGTAGTCATCTTTATCATAAAATCATTTGAAAACATGATGTTTCAAAACGTTATTTTAGATTCAATTGCAGCTTTGCAATATCCTTTATATGTCATCTTTATTACACCAATGTTCGGAGCAAACATTCTTTTTGACATTGCCTATGAGAAGCTAGCCTTGTTCATGTCGGTTTTCTACCTGATTGTTTTCATGATTGGTAGCGGGAAGAAATTTTTTGTGAACGTGTATGCTAGTAGAAAGAATTAGAAGGACCAGGGGGACGGTTCTCCTGGTTCATTTTGTGAAACATTTAAGACTAATAGTGTTCTAATCAAGTCAGCATGGTAAGATTAGGTTGGCTTGTCTGTCATACCAACTCGATATTCTTCAGTCAAAAAAACTTCTCATTTCACATCCTAATTTCTCCCTTTATTCTTGATTACCAAAAGTATACAGATACACTCAACTAATTAGTAAACTAACTCACTATTTTCCAACTGCAAAATGAAAGGATGATGTATTTGCCAAGAGGTGCAAGAAGGAAAAGTAATACTAAGGTCTACCACATAATACTGCGAGGAGTTAATCGGCAAACGATATTTGAAGAACCAGAGGATGCTCACATGTTTTTGAGAACTCTTAAGAAGTTTAAAGAGCAATGTGGATATAAAATATTTGCATATTGCTTAATGGATAACCATATTCATTTACTTATTAAGGAAGAGAGTGAAGACTTAGGAATTACGATGAGGCGAATAGGTGCAAGCTTCGTTTACTGGTACAATTTGAAATACGACAGAATTGGTCATTTATTTCAGGATAGATACAAAAGTGAACCAGTAGAGGATGTGAAGTACTTAGTGAATGTTCTTAGATACATCCATCAAAATCCTATAAAAGCCGGAATTGTTAAGAATGTTTCTGATTATCAATGGAGTAGCTATTCTGAATACACTGGTCCATGTAACCTAATCGATAGAGATTTTATATTGGGAATATTCCATCGGGAACAAAATAAAGCATTATCTTCCTTTAAGAATTTTCATCAAAGAGAAAGTACAGATGAGTTTTTAGAAGTTAGCGAGCGTAATAGACTTACAGATAAAGAAGCGGCAGAAATTATTAAACGTATATGTGGTGTAACTCACTGTATAGATCTGCAAAAGGTAACCTTAAAAGATGAACGAGATGAATATTTAAGGCGACTGAAAAAACAAGGATTATCCACGAGGCAACTTGCACGGCTTACAGGTATTAGTAGAGGTATCATTTTAAGAGCATAAATTGAGAAAATATATAGAGTTAGACCCTTCAATCGCAAACTCCAACCTATTCCACCGTATTGTTTTCCGTTTTTCCCAACCTTGTGAACCAGAAGAACCGTCCCCCTGGTTCCCCCTGGTTCCCCCTGGTTCCCCACTGGTTCAATTTTTCGCTCGAAAGGCCATTTTTCCTAGTTTGATAGAAGGCTCTTCAATAAGGTAATAAGATAAGGTTGAAATCAAAATAGATAGTAAACTTGCGATGACTAGTATAAAACCCAGTGGCATAGTTCCGTACCACATATTTACACATGTTAATAAAATAACCGCATGCCATAAGTAAAGGCTGTAGGAGATTTTTCCAAAGAATGTGCAAATCGGAAGTTTTAAAAATTTAGATAGATTACTAGATGATAGTGCTAAGACGATAATGATGACAACACCTATGACAGTAAACCACTCATTGATTAGGCGAATATGTAGTAGCTTAATATGAGGGAAAAACCACCAAGGGTATGTATAACACATTAATGCAGTGGCCAGTAACAGTGGATTCCATTTTTGATAGGTTTTAAAGAATGCAATGATCTTCTGTAGATGCTGTGCAAGAAGTACACCAATAACAAACATAGTCGTGTAATAGAAAGAATCAAAGATAGAACTTCCATAATTCACATATCCTAAATAAATTTCGGATAACTTTAACCCAACATAACTACAAAAGGCTAGTAAGAGAGAAAGAACGGCACTTTTTCTCCATTTTAACCGTAAGACTACATACATTATAAAAGGAAAAATGAGTGAAATTCTCATCTCGTGTATTAATGACCAAATCACGGGATTGTATTGAAAATTTTTAAAATCACCAAGCATGATAAGATAATTTATCACCGATTGCCATGAAAAAGGATCTGTCCAGGCGATATTAAACCACTCACTTAAATCACTAATACCATTTCTAGAGAAGGTGCTGAATAATAAAATGGCTACTAAAACAGCTACAACATAGGGGAGATAAATTCTACAAACCCGTTTAAAAAAGAAACGAGGATAATTCACAGTGGTATTTCTCAAAAATGGTAAAGACAATACAAAACCACTTAAGATGAAGAACATGATAACAGCTTCATGACCAGACCAAATGAAATGCAATGGCGTGTATTTTAAGAGGCTGACCAGTCCATTGCTTTCCTCAGCAGAAAATGCAGGAATTACATTGAAGTAGTGATTGAGTAACACCGTAATCGCAGCCATTCCCCTTAATGAATCTAATTCTTCTAACCGTTTATGCACCATACAAAACCCCCTTACTCTATGTATATTAGTTGCATTGCATAAGATGAACACTGGAATGAATTAGGGGTCCTCTTGTTTCTACAGGTGCCTTTCGACAGGTACCTGGCACCGAACTCAATTTCCACCATCCTCATAGGTAAAAAACCGTCCTCATTTCACCAAATCAGCATACACATAGTGTATAAAGGTTTGATCAGAAAAGAGGGAAAAACCATGTGCATTTTAATCACAGGTGGCGCAGGGTTCATCGGTAGCCACACGTGTGTTGAGTTACTCAACGAAGGATTTGACATAGTTGTGATCGACAATTTTTCCAACAGTAGTCCTGTAGCTCTCGAGCGTGTAAAAGAATTAACCAATCAAGATTTCCAAATTTACGACGTAAATCTACTCGATAAAGAGAAGCTCGATCACGTCTTTAAAGAAAATAAAATAGAAGCCGTCATACATTTTGCAGGCTTAAAAGCAGTAGGGGAATCGGTTGAAATCCCCTTACATTATTATCAAAATAATGTCACTGGTACATTAGTACTGTGTGAAGTGATGAAGAAACATGGTGTAAAGAAGCTTGTCTTCAGTTCATCAGCTACCGTATATGGTACACAAGCAAAGGTTCCATTAACGGAAGATTCTCCACTTGGTGCGATTAACCCATATGGGCGTTCAAAATGGATGGTGGAAGAAATATTACGCGATTTGTATATCTCAGACAATAGCTGGAGCATTGCGCTGCTTCGGTACTTTAATCCAATTGGCGCACATGGAAGTGGCAGAATTGGTGAAGATCCAAAAGATGTCCCTAATAATCTTATGCCATATATTACTCAAGTTGCTGCGAGGAAACGTGAGAAGCTTAGGGTCTTCGGAAATGATTACCCAACACCCGATGGAACAGGGGTTAGAGATTATATCCACGTCGTTGATCTTGCAAAAGGTCATGTGAAAGCATTGGGGAAAATCCTCACCTCCACTGGCGCTGAAGCTTACAACTTAGGCACAGGTGTTGGAAACAGTGTACTCGAGCTTGTCAAAGCCTTTGAAGAAACGACAGGTGTAACAATTCCTTATGAAATTTTAGGTAGACGACCAGGTGATATTGCTACATGCTACGCAAGTCCGGCAAAAGCTAAAAAAGACCTGGGGTGGGAAGCAACAAAGGACCTTAAAGATATGTGTAAAGATGCTTGGAAATGGCAATCAACCAATCCGAATGGATACGAATAATCGAAAGGTGTCTGGCACCAAACCAGAAGAACCGTCCCCCTGGTCTCCAAAAAACACAAGGGAGTTAACTAAAATGCCAAAAGTCAGTATTGTTCTACCAACCTATAATGGTGAAAAATATCTTGAAGAGTCTGTGATGAGTTGTCTAAATCAGACGATGGGAGATTTTGAATTAATTATTGTCGATGATTGTTCAACGGACACTACCCCAGACATCATTAAGAGGTTATCTTTACTGGATGACCGCATCCACAGTGTGCGGAATGAAACGAACATGAAACTCCCAGCCTCTTTAAATCGAGGATTTTCCCTTGCGAAGGGAGATTATTATACGTGGACTTCAGATGATAATTTATATCACGAATGTGCACTAGAAAAAATGAGCCACTTTTTGGACCACAATCAACACGTAGATCTTGTGTATTGTAACGAGATCTTAATTAACAATGAAGGAACAATAACTGGAACATCAAGCTTGCTGCCACCTAGTCACATCGTTAGACATAATTGTGTAGGGTCTTGTTTTATGTTCACTAGAGAGGTTTTCCAAAAATTAGGAGGTTATGACACTTCATTGTTTCTTGTTGAAGATTACGATTTTTGGTTAAGAGCCGCAGCTGAATTTCAGCTAGCACATTTAAATGAAGGGCTCTATTACTATCGAATTCATGACGATTCTCTAACGGGAAAGAAAAAATATAAAATTTTATGGTTAACGAATGCCTTATTATTAAAAAGAATTCCTGCTCTAAAAAACATTCCAAAGTGGATTCTTTTCAAAGCGTATTTCTTCATAGTTATTAGATATATAAGATCCGTTATAGGAATCATTTTCACAAGCAGAAAATAATCAATTGAAATTTTTAAAGATGTGGAATGTCCTAACTTTGATAGTAAAAAGAGTGGACGAGCATTTGGGTATGCCCAGTTTGTGAAATGAATGTAGCGGAATATGTTCATAATTCATATTTTTATATAGAGTAATAGGGAATGGAAGAGACTTGGCTGGCTTTAATAAAAAAGAGGTGAAGTTTCACTCTAAAAGCCAAGTGTTTAGACTACAAAAGAACGTACCTGTTAACGTTACTCCTTCGTCATAAACAAATTTTAAGATAAAGTTGGTTGATAAAATTGAAGAAAAAAATAATGGTGGTTTTTGGAACGAGGCCAGAGGCTATTAAAATGTGCCCCTTAGTGAAAGAGTTAAAAACACGTGATAAATTAGATACGGTTGTTTGTGTGACAGGACAACACCGTGAAATGTTGGATCAAGTATTACACGTATTTCATGTTGTTCCAGATTATAATTTATCCATTATGAAAGAAAAACAGACACTATTTGATGTCACAATCAATATTTTAGACAAAATGAAAGCTGTGCTTGAAGAAGTAAAACCAGATGTGGTGTTAGTTCATGGTGATACTTCTACAACCTTTGTTACAACTCTAGCTTGCTTTTACTTACAAATTCCAGTTGGACATGTGGAAGCAGGTTTAAGGACTTATAATATCTATTCACCATACCCAGAGGAATTTAATCGTCAGGCTGTAGGAATTGTAGCAAAGTATAATTTTGCCCCAACAGAGGTGTCTAAAAATAACTTATTAAAAGAAGGAAAAGATCCAGCTTCGATTTATGTAACGGGAAATACAGCGATAGACGCTCTAAAAACGACAGTGAGGGCTGATTATTCACATGAACTAATTAACTGGTCATCAGATAGTAGACTTATTATGATAACTGCTCATAGAAGAGAAAACCTTGGTACACCGATGAGAAATATGTTTAGAGCCATTAAGAGGATCGTCGATGAATTTCCGGATATAAAGGCGATATACCCGATTCATATGAATCCTGTTGTAAGAGAAGCAGCAAATGACATACTGGGGAATAATGATAGAGTAAAAATAATTGAACCGTTGGAAGTGTTCGATTTTCATAACTTCCTTTCAAAGTCATATTTAATCTTAACAGATAGCGGCGGCATTCAGGAAGAAGCACCAAGCTTAGGGAAACCAGTTCTTGTTATGCGTGATACCACTGAGCGACCTGAAGGTGTAGCAGCAGGAACGCTGAAATTAGTAGGAACAGATGAAGAAAATATCTATCGGAACTTTAAATTACTCCTTGAAAATAAACAAGCATATGAAAAAATGAGTAAAGCAAGTAACCCATACGGCGACGGCTTTGCAAGTAAAAGAATTGCTGATGCATTGGAATGATCGCCTTTAATTGTGCTGAGAGAACATTAACTAAAAGGAGGGGCAGGTTATTTTCACTCATATACAGTAAAATTCTTAAAGTTGAACTTAGAATAACGCCTGCCCTGAACCAGAAGAACCGTCCCTCTGGCCCCAAAAGGTGTCTGGCACTGGACCAGAAGAACCGTCCCCCTGGCTCCCCTGGCTCCCTATTCCATCTCAAGCGCATTCCTGCGAATCTTCTTCTTCGCTTCACGCCCCCATGACTTAACGGCCTCTACTGTCACGCCTTCCTCACGAGCTATGTCGGCTAGTTTTTTATCCTCTATGAATTTCCCTGTAAACCATTTGAGTTGGTTAGGAGATAAATCTTTGCTGTACAGTGTGACAATTTCTTCTTCAAGCGGGACGTCAGCTTGTGTATCAACTATTTCAGAAAGAATTTCATCAGATAATGGCTGAGCGTGATCATAGTATTTATTTTCCTTATTTAACTCATCAAGTAGTTTTCCTCGAACCGTAGTGAAAGCAAAAGTAGAAAACCTAGTACCTCTTTCTTCATTAAAACGCATTTGTGCCTCCCAAAGTCCGATTAATGCAACCTGATAAAAAGAATCAAAATCACGATACAAATTTAGTGATTTCATCACTTTAATTAAAATAGGTTTGTATTCTTTTTCTAGCTCTTCAAACGGCAATTCACGTATACACATGATTGTTCTTCCTTAGTGAAAAGCGCGCTCTTCTTGTATTCCGCGGTACCACTAACGTACTAGAAAGTGTTTTAGGTGGCGAAGTGGAAAAAAACGTGTTTTCTAGTCTAATAGAAGAGATACGCGTAATAACTTCTAAGGGTTAGGATTCGTTTCAGGAAAGAGCATTCCTTTTATGTACCGTTTGAGAGTTTTTAATAGATAGAATTTGCTATACTTAAGAAGCAATCATTATTTTTAGGTATAAGGGGAAAAACGAATGTCGAATGAAAAAATCGAATTCACAAGAGGAGCCCTAGAGCACGCTGAAAAACGAATTGAATTGATGGATCAAAAAGCAAGCATCCTTATGGCCATTCAAGCGGGGTTTTATGTATTTATTGTCACAGTTATTAAGGATTTCTTAGGAGGCATTAGCGGGATTACAAAGTTATCGAAATGGGTTGGAATTGGCACCTACGCTTTTTTAATCATTAGCCTGTTCTTTACATTCATTGTCATCTTTTACCTCCTTCGCACAATTCGGCCGCGGAAATCAGTGTTGAAGAACAAAGCGCCAGTTCGATCAACGCCAGCAAGTAATTACATCTATTGGTTTGATAAAAATGTGTCCAATACAAATCAGCTAGAATACAATAAGAGATTTGACGCGCTAACAGAAGAAGATATGATAGAAAACTTAAAGCGAGCACATCTTGCTTCATTGCAATTAGTAGAGCTCAAGTACATTTTTTACCGAAAAGCCATGAAATGGATGGATTATTTAATTTTATGGAATATGATCGGTGTATTTATTTTAATGGGGATCTCTCTATATAAGCAGTTTTAGGAAATACTACTTATTGTATAATAGACATTAGAATTGAGGTGATTTTGATGAGTAGAGATGAATTGGCTGTAAAACGCTGGATGGCACTTCCAAGTAATGAAAGAAAAATGTTTGAGGAAAATGTATTTTGTTCCAAGTGTGGTGTTACGACGATTGTTGATTATGAAGTTGACTCAATCAATCATCAATTAGTTCTTAAAGGCCACTGCAAGAATTGCAAAAAAATGGTTGCTAGGATAATCGATTAACTGAAAGTGCCTCTTCTACTGAGGCTATTTTTTTTGAATTGCCATTTAAACCATTTTAAAAGATGTAAGTGTTCATCTTGGAGTAGGTCTTTTTTTCTATTGTTCACATGTTTGTAATGAAAGGTTTCAGGTGAAAACAAGAAAATCACGCTGTTCAACTGTGTGAAAAAGTTCACAAATTTGTCAATCACTTTTGTAGAATATCATTGTATGATGTAAGAAGAGAGCTTTTTTCAACTATGTATAGTCAACAAATAAATAGATTAGGAGGTTTTTTTGGGAAAATGATAGATTTATACATTCAAGATCAAAGTGCAGACGTAACGGAATTAAATGTATGGGATGAGTATGAAGTAGGAACTTCGACGAAGGCTCTTGAATTCCATCATCATCCAGTCTATCAAACGAAAATTTATGATGTAGATGGAGAATTTTTTTCTTCAAAATCTATGTTAGATCTTATTAAAATAGGTTGCCTCGAAGGAGGAGCCGATTATGAGGGAAGAAAAAAGGCCGTTAAACATTGTCTAGGTATTCAACGGAAAATCCCTATTGTGATGGATTATCAGCGAAGGATTTGCATCTTCCCTACTAAGTCACCAGAGGAATATGACTGTATGTGGATTTTTACGGACCATGTAAAATCGTACTATGGTATTTCGAATTCAAGGGTGAAAGTGATTTTTTGGGATGGGTCGAGTCTAATTGTTCCTATTTCAGAACGTACCTTTCAAACCCAAATGGGAAGAACGAGCCAATGCTTTATGAGGTTTTCATCCGATCGTAATCACTGAAGACCACAAACATAAGAAGTAGATATGCATCAGATTGAATTCCTACATAGTTCTTTAGGTCCTGTATATTTTATTAAAATAGTATAAATTGCCCTTTCGCTTTCATTGCTGGATAATATATCCTGTACCTATAACCATAAATCGTACGAATCGGCAAAGCCATTGAAAGATGGTGACGCAAAACTAAAGGGGCTACCGTTACATAAAGACTATGCCAGCCAGTTACCGAATACGAGCTCCGGCGATTTATGTGTCAATCGTAGGAGGGGTAAAATGAAAGGATACTACCGTCTTAAATACTATTATCACACCTTTCAATATCAGCAGCACCATCTACTATTAAAAGGCTGCTTATGTGACAAAATCAAATCAAAAATCTCATCAAAGCTGTCCTATCATGAACAAAAAGCACTGCTATTGATGACGAGGTTTTAATGATCGAAGGATGAACCCGAATAAGAGGGGAGTCCTTTTTATTTTGCGCTTCTTCAAGGAACTAGCATCGTATTAGTTGAATAAAGCATCTCGATTACTAATCATACCTGTGTTTTCGAATGAATGTTAAGTGGTTAGTTGGATCCAAATAAGCGATCTTTCAATCTTGAAAAAATCTTCGGTTCAAGAATTACAAAACTAGCACATTAGAATTAGTACTATTCGAAAAACGAGTAGTATACTATGTTTCGACAGGTGCCTGGCACCTGTCGAATGTGTTTTTTCATGAGCCTAAACTAATCTAAACCAACCATCCCAGTCATATCAACGGTTTATAAGGATTTTAAAAGTCTTTAAGAGAAGTCGAGATAAAGATTTTTCGACGGGTGCCTGGCACTTATCTTGAATTTAATTTTCCAGGAGGAATACTCATGAGTTCAATTAGAGAAGGTAGATTGCAATCGAGTTTTGAGGATGTACTTAAGGTTTCGCGTGTTAGTAGAAGTTTGAGGGGGAAGATGATGTTAGCTGTTATTATCAGTTTACTCATCAGTTCGCCCATTTCTGCATTTATCAATGTTCAAGTCAAAAAAGTGATTGAGGGGAGCTTTGGTGTTTACATCAATACGTTTGTGACGTTGCTTGTTGCGACGATTATCATTACGGTATTTGTTCAAATTATTGTGGTCAAGCCGTTAACAAAGGTAGTTGATGCAACACAGAAAGCAGCATCAGGGGACCTAACTGCATTTGTTGACCACCAGGCGAAGGATGAAATTGGCCAAGTCGCTTCCTCATTTAATGAAATGATGGGGAATTTAAGAGAACTTGTTCAAAAAACAAATGAGACTGTCTTAAACGTAGCTTCTTATTCCAATGAATTAACGCTGAGTGTTGAACAAAACAGAAGTGCAATCGAGCTAATTTCAGATTCGATACAGGAGGTTGTATCTGGTGCAGAAACGCAATTGAGTCGTACTGTAGACTTAACTACTTCAGCTGAAGCTATCTCAACCAAAACTGAACGATCTGCTCAATCTATTAAATTGGTTGCACAAGATTCCAATCATGCTAGTCAAAGAGTGGATGTGGGTTTACAAACTGTAAATCAAACGATTCATCAAATGGATAACGTTCAGTCGTCGGTTGATAAGACATCAGAACTTATGAATGCACTTGGCTCGAAGTCTGATGAAATTAGTAAAATAGTTGACTTTATTACTGAGATAGCGAATCAAACAAATCTTCTAGCACTAAACGCAGCCATCGAAGCGGCGCGGGCAGGGGAGCATGGAAAAGGCTTTGCTGTTGTAGCTGACGAGGTTCGAAAATTAGCTGAGCAATCAAGAACTGCTAGCGGAAGTATTCAAGAACTAGTAAATGAAATCCAAGCAGAAACGAAGCTTGCGATTGAATCGATGAATGATGGTAAGGTGAAAGTAGAACAAGGGAAATTACTAGTAAATGAAACAGGTCAATCCTTTAAACAAATCGTCGCTGAAATTCAGTCGATCTCAGAGCAAACGAATGAACTAGCAAGCTTAATCGAAGAGATTAACAGCAACTCGAAGAACATGACAGACTTTATTGCCAATATTGCAGAAATAACAGAACAGGCGTCAGGTAGTACGCAAAATGTCGCTGCATCGATTGAAGAACAAACGGCTACGATGGAAGAGATATCAATATCTTCTATCAACTTAAACAACATGGCAAGAGAACTGGAAGATGAAATTAAAGCGTTTAAAATAAAACAATAATTAATTTGGAATAGATAATGAAAAAAGGATGATTCCATGGGAATCATCCTTTTTTGAATGAATTAGTTAATTAAAGCTCCGCTTGCACCAAGCTTCCATTTACCAATTGTTGTGCTGTAAGCCATTTTACCAGAACCGTAGAAGTAATACCATTTTCCACCGATTTCAGTCCAGCCTACACGCATTTCTCCACCACTCATTAAATAGTACCACTCGTTGTTATATAATAACCAACCAGTACGTAATGTACCATTTTCATTCATGAAATACCATTTGCTTCCTGATTTCACCCAACCAGTTGACATTCCGTCAGCTGTTAAGTGGTACCAGTTGTTTTTGAATTGGAACCAGCCAGTTGTCATTTCACCTGTATTGTTGAAATAGAACCATTTGCTGTTATCCTGTACCCAACCAGTCGTCATTTGACCGTTGTTATTGAAGTAATATTTCTTACCAGAAATGACTTTCATTCCAGTAGCTTTTGTACCGTCAACATTTAGGAAGTACCAGCTATTCTTGTCAGATAACCATCCAGTTCTCATATCTCCATTCGCATTGAAGAAGTAAGATTTTCCGTCAACTGTTACCCAACCAGTTGTCATAACACCACTAGTGTTGAAGAAATATTTTTTACCGCCAATTTCTTTTAAGCCAGTAGCCATTTTACCGTCAGCAGCTAAGAAGAAATATGAGTTTTTATAAAGCGTCCATCCAGTTTTCATGTCACCTTCAGCATTGAAGAAGTACCATGAACCGTCAAGTTGCTTCCAGCCAACTGTTACAGCACCGTTTGCTTCTAAGAAGTATTTCTTTCCAGCAATTTCAGTCCAACCAGTTGCCATTACGCCTGTAGCAGGGTTGAAATAACGTTTTACGTTACTAACAGTTACCCAACCAGTTTTCATATCACCATTAACAGTATCAAGGAAATATACTTTTCCATCAACTGTTACTAAACCAGTTTGCATTTCTCCTGATTCAGCAAAGAAGTACCATTTGCTATTTACTTTTTCCCAACCAGTTTGCATTGCACCAGTTGCATCAAGGAAATACCACTTGTTGTTCCACTTCATCCAGCCAGTAGCTTTTGTACCTTTGTTGTCTTTGTAAAAGTACCAGTTACCGTTTTCAAAAGACCATCCAGCAGCATATTCGCTTTTGTATGTTACTGTGAATGTAGATTCGTTTCCAGCAGCATCCGCAACGAAACCGTTGAATGAATATTTTCCAGACATATCAAGAACCATTTTAACCATGCCGATTGTAAAAAATTCTTGAGGGAAATCACTGAACTCTGGGAAACGGTTTACAAGTTTTTGCATATTAATTGAAGCTACACCATTAACAAATTGTACATCTAATGACTCACGGTATAATGCAGATTCTACTGAGAAGATAGAACCAGTTACAGCAGTATTAGATGAAAGTAAAATTTCACTAATGATTGCATCATTAGATAATGAATCAAGGTTAAATACGAATTGGTTGTTCTTACTAGTTGCTTCAAGAACACCTTTGTTTGTTACGAATTTAACGCTATTAACTTTTACAGTTCCAGCTACCGCAGGTTGGTAGTTAGAAACGATTGTAAAAGCAACCGCTTGTTTCGTTTCATCTGCCATATTCAATGTGAAATATGCAGTTACTGAATTACCGATTGGGTATAAAACTTGACGTAGGTTTGTGATCGCTACTCCGTCACTACCTCGATCAAGATCACCTAATACATCTGAAACAACATATTCAGCTGTATTATTTGTTACATCAACAGTTGCAGTTGGAAGTAAAATTTCTAATCCTTCAAAATCGAAATCAACAGAAGTTACTCCTGTTGGAACTGTTACTGCAATTTTTTCTAATTTATCAGTTTCACTGATATTGTTTTCTGTTACAAATTTGTCTACATCAAAAGTGAAATTAGTAGAGTCGCTAGAAATTATGTATTCTTGACCACTAATTGTTACTTTTGCTGTGAATAGTGCTGCTGCTTTACTTACGTTATGTGGTAACATTGCTAGAAGTAAAACAAGCACAAAGCTAAGTGCAGTTAATTTTTTTAACACGTTTTTCCCTCCTATTTGTTTTTAAGGCAACCTACTAAACTTATAGGCTAGTCTACCTAATTACTAATTTTACAAAATATTGGGTTCATTTACAATCGTATCTATCAAAATAATACTCTGGTAATTGTGGGAATTTATCACAATTTGCAAAAAAAAGACGAGATCCGCCTAGGATACCCGCCTAATCATTTATTTTAGTGCTGCAACAGCCTTTTTGCGTAAGGCAGCTTCACGTGCACTTTTTTGCTGTTCGTACTGCTCACGATACACTTCCGCATGGCTTTCACTGAAACCATGTTTCTTTAAATCAGCGACAAGCGCGTTGAAGATTACATTAAAAGATGCATCTGTTTTTGCTTCTAGCTCCTTACCGGCACTAGAATATTTTGCATAGAAATAGAAATATGAAATCTTTTCATCATTTTTTTTCTTCGTTATATACTCTTCAAATGCATGAGATACAAGTGAATCTACTTTCGCATTCGCTTGTGCTTCAAGGTCTGCAAATGAAGGCTCGTATTTTTTCGTAATAGAAGCGACTGTCGTTTTCTTTTTCTTTGGTTGAGTTGTTTTTGATGATTCGGTTTTTGTAGTAGAAGTTGTCTCAGTGTTCGTTGTAGAGGAAGTTGCTTTATCTGCATCCTGACCTACATCTTCACTCGTTGATTCTGAAGTCTCTTCTTGTGTGCTCTCTTCCTCTTCTTCCTCTTCTACCGGTAATGCAATTGCATATTCTGTATCGACTATTTCATCTACTTTTTCATCTTGGGTTTCAATTGAATCTACTTGTTTATTGACTAAATAGTAAGCTGTGCCACCGCCGCCTACTAATAGGACTGCAATTATACTTAAAATCATTTTTAGTTTCATCTTAGTGTTTACCACCTTTCTACAAAGATAGTATCACATTTTGACGAAATAGGGAGAACTATTTTTATAGGCTAAAAGGTGGTATTTTTATCCTCCTTTCGTAAAAACAAATCGAATGGGTTCTTCATTTAATACCCATAATCCATAAAACAATGGAATGATAATTGTGAGAATCATGATGTTTGTTGTTATTTTTAAAAGCGGTCGAGGTGGTTTCTGGGGCTGTGTGAGTAAAAATGGAATGAGTAAACCGCACGAAATTCCTAACACATTTGCAATACCATCGAAAAATTCTAAGCTTCGATTGGGCAAAGTGTACTGTCTATATTCCTCGATGGTACCAATTAAAACGAGGGTTAGCCATGTAAGCTTTAAGCTCGTTTTCCGTACGTCCTTCTCAATAATAAAAAAAAGAAAGCTTCCTAAAAAGAGTGAACTCAATCCATAAAATACAAAATGCTGTAATTTATCATAACCAACTGTTGAAACAATTGTGTCTACCATCATCATCATCCTTTAGCATCAATTATGGTCAGAACCTTATTGCGTTAAACCTTTAAACATAAAATTTGGATAATTAACCAATAGTAGTGATAGAGTTTATTTGGTAAAGGGTGAATTATTTTGGAACGCTTTAGTCGTTGGGCATTACAGCAAGACGGTGAGGAAACCGTTGTCGTATTATACATAGATCAGCCATCTGCCGAGTTTGGTGAGGAGTTTTTTCATCGTACCCGTGAGAAGGTAGGAGGTCTACAGGAACGTGTGAAACATTTTGTTGCCGAAAAATATCCTCATTTACAGCGAGCAACCGTCAAAGTCATGGCGGGATCTACAATGGTAGCGATGCTTAGTCAGGTTCAACTTTCAAAAGCCTCTGCACATGAGACGAATTTTAATATGTCTTATCAATACTTTGGAAAGGCGAACACATACTTGAGTCAGATTGAACGAACGAAAGGAAATGTGAACACATCATCTCCAAGCTATTTTGATATAAATATTGATGGTTCATTAAAACTAACTCCTTCTGTAGATCCTAGTTTTGTCAGTGAAATGCATAATAGGGGTGGGCGAGTTGTTCCTTTTTTAAGTAATCATTGGGACCGAGAACTAGGAAGAGCGGCGCTTGCTAATCGAGAACAGCTTTCTATTCAAATAGTTGAAGCTGTTGAAACATACAATTTAGATGGAGTGAATGTGGATATAGAGAATGTCACTGAGGCTGATCGTGACAATTTTACCGATCTAGTTCGGCTGTTACGAGAAAAACTACCTGCTGATAAAGAAGTATCTGTGGCTGTTGCTGCAAATCCTAACGGGTGGAAGACAGGCTGGCACGGATCTTATAATTATGTTGCTCTATCGAAGTACAGTGATTATTTAATGATCATGGCTTATGATGAAAGCTATCCTGGGGGACCAGAGGGACCTGTTGCGAGCTTACCTTGGGTGAAAAGATCAATTGAGTATGCGATAGCTCAAGGGGTTCCAAGTGAAAAAATTGTGCTCGGTTTGCCGTTTTTTGGACGGTATTGGCAAGAGGGAAAATCGACAGGAGGCAATGGAATATCAGCAAACCGCGTTGCTCAAATGATTGAAAGGTACGAATCAACCATTGTCTATGATGAAGCAGCACAATCACCAAAAGCGATTGTGAAAATAAAAGACAGTGACGAACCTTTCCGTTTTGCTAGTGTATCATTAGGACCTGGCACGTATCATATTTGGTACGAGGACGAACGTTCCATTGCGGCAAAAGTGAACCTTGTTCATGAGTATCATTTAAAAGGAACAGGCAGTTGGTCACTTGGTCAAGAAAACACAATGATTTGGGATAACTTCGGGGTATGGCTGAAGGGACATGTTGTCGCCCAAGTACCAGTTAAAGAAGTGAAGATTGAGCCCTCTGCAACTACGACACTTTACACAGTTGTCTCAGGTGACACGTTGTCAGGTATTGCATATCGTTTTCATACGACAGTCGAATCGATTAAAGGCTTAAATAACCTAACTTCCGATACAATTTTTGTAGGGCAAAAGCTAAATGTTCCGACATTGCATAAGGTGCAAGAGGCAGTTGTTAAAACTGGATGGAAGTTTGAAGGGGATAAGCGCTACTATTACGGTAGCAATGGAGTATTAAAAACAAGTTGGTTAAAAGATGGAGATAGCTGGTACTTCTTTGATACAGTGAGTGGAGAAATGCGAAGTGGCTGGATTAAGGATGACGATAGTTGGTATTACTTATCGAGTAGTGGAGAAATGCAGACAGGGTGGATTAAGGATCAGAATAAATGGTATTTCCTATCTGATAATGGCGCCATGCAAACTGGCTGGATAAAACACAACAACCGTTGGTACCACCTCTCATCTAGTGGGGCGATGAGCACAGGATGGATAAAAGATCAAAACAAGTGGTATTATATGAACCCTACCAATGGAGATATGCGCATCGGCTGGCTTAAGTATAACAACAACTGGTACTACCTTGGTGGAAATGGCGTGATGGTAACGGGTCAAGTGAAGATTGGCGGAAAATGGTATAAATTTGATCGTAATGGGGTTTGGATTGGCTGATAGGGTAGGATGAAATAGAGGAAATTGTGAATTTGGCTGAAAACTTCATGTGAAAATGTTGAAAAATGAGTGAAAACCCCATCTGAGTTAAGATGGGGGTGAAACGCTAGTTTGTTTTGATACAAATTAGAAGTTTTTAATAAAACATGAACGTTTATCGTACATTTCTCAACTCGTGAATTACTAAGTGAAATGGCGAATTTAAGTTAAGGTACACTTTTAAAAACTTATGATACAATTTCAGAAATTTATCGTACACTTTCAAAAAAAATATGGTGCAAATGGACATTCACTTACACATTTGAAAACGCAGGAGGATAAACTACCTTTCCGCTCATGCCATCTAAACCACCATCTACCAGTTCAAGTGCCATAAACACTTCATCTGGAAGCTTAAATGGGGGTGATATACCTTTTGTACTTGCTGGCACAAACCCAAACTTCGGATAGAAATTTGGATGACCTAATACCACAACAGATTTGTAGCCGAGATCACGACCACGCGCTAATCCTTTTCTAACCAGCATGGAACCAATTCCTTGATTTTGACGTGCAGGCTTCACAGCCATCGGAGCAAGCGCCAAAGTTTTAACAGAAGTGCCATCCTCTTGTTCAATCGAAATAAAACTAAACAGAATATGTCCAACGATTTCTCCTTCAACTGTCTCTGCTACTAGAGACAATTCGGGAATAAAATTCTCAGACTGTCGAATACCTTCTACTAATCTACCTTCATTTTCCTGTCCAAAAGCTTCATCATTCACATTCTTAATCATCAAAACATCAAGTTCAAGCTCTGCTCTAACCTCAATCATAATGACCATCCTCTCAATCAAACCATTATATCCCCATTTTACCTCTACCAATTTAAGGATGAAAATAAAGATTTTTCGACAGGTGACTGGCACCTGTCGAACGATTTTGCTCCGGTAAAATTCAATCAAACGTTTGATTGAAACGCTGTATCCCAAGTGTATCAACTGGTTTGAATTCAAACGTTTGTTTAAAGTGACTTCTGACGAAAAGAAAATTCGACAGGTACCTGGCACTCCACGTGAATTTAACCGAAATTTCAAACTACTTATGTTAAAGCTGTTTTTATGGTTTAATAGAAGGGAGACGTTACAAAAAGGAGGACATGTCCTTGTTGGAATATCTTTTGTATGATAAATGTCCAAATGAAGAATATGTTGTATTAATTCATGGAATTGGCGGGAGCTCTCGCATTTTTTATAAACAACTAAGAGAATTAAAAAAAGAATATAAAGTCATTGCGATTCATCTTCCAGGTCACGGTAAGTCTCCGGATGTGGATCATTACCCTGATTTTTCACCTGAGCAAACAGCTAGGGAAATTCTTGCTGTTCTTGATTATTTAAAGGTGAAAAAAGCACATTTTCTTGGGATTTCACTTGGATCCATGGCGATTCATACGATTATGCAAACGGCCCCAGAACGTGTTCATTCTGCCGTGCTTGGTGGGGCAATCACAAGGTTCAATCATTTTTCAAAATTCCTCGTCTTCTTAGGGAATTTGATTAAATCTTTTGTTCCATTTATGTGGATTTATAAAATATTTGCCTACGTCATGATGCCGCGAAATAATCATAAAATGGCACGTCAAATGTTTATTAAGGAAGCAGTGAAAATGAAACGTAGTGATTTTCTAGCGTATTTTAATCTTGTTCCACTCGCTGCGAATTCTTACAAGTTTGTGCAGTCAAGAGCATCACACGTTCCAAAGCTGTATTTATCAGGAAATGAGGACCATCTATTTCTTGATAACTTAAGAAAAGATATTAAGGATGATCCAGCAGCACAGCTCGTCGTTTTTCAAAACTGTGGACATGTTTGTAACATTGATCAATCAGATCAGTTTAATCAAGAAATGATGAACTTTCTAAAAAAACAAACAAAGTTAATGAAAAAAGCACAATAAAAGAGTGTTAAATCCTATAAAGGGTTTAACACTCTTTTTTTAGGTTATAGGTTAAATTGGGTTAAATTGTTAAGTGTTAATTTTTGCATTTGTTCATGGCATATAGTTTAATTTAGATTATGTTTTTATACGTAATTGCTGTTCTAATCTAAAATATAAGCTATAAGAATTTCAATTAGGACTATATGTGAGACAAAGAGCTACAGCAGAAAAAATCACTGCTTAAAAAATGAGGGGCGAATTTTGTGTTAGAAAATTTAAAAGACTTTTCTATATTTAATCCTGATTCTTGGAAAAACCCTTTATACTTTGGAATTGGGATATTTTCACTTATTCTAGGAATCCTTTTGGATAATTATATTTTTACTCACCTCACGTTGATGTTAGCTTATATCCCAGTGACAATAATGACGGGTCTGCTTGCCAGATCTTTTTATACGTTAATTATTATGTCTGGCGTGACTACTTATTTACTGTTTTTTAAATCTGAACATATATGGACAATGGAGGTTACACTGTCTCGATGGTTTTCCTATTTTATTATTTCATTTACAATTTGGATTCTTGTGAAAAATATTAACAAGGAAAGAAATCACATGATCCAGCTGACGTCTACTTTAGCTGAATCGATTGATGCAAGAGATTCGTATACTTCCTTTCATTCGAGAAATGTCGCTTATTATTCAAGTGAGATTGGAGAAGCGTTGCGATTGTCACGAGTGAAATGTCAAAATCTTTACGTAGGTGGACTACTTCATGATATAGGTAAAATAGGAATAGCAGAATCCATTTTGAATAAGCCATCCAGGCTAACGGAGGATGAATTTGAGAAAATTAAAGAACATCCACAAAAGGGTTACAATATTTTAAAACACATTTCATCTTTTAAGAAAAGTGAAATTCTTGAGATGGTTTTACACCATCATGAAAGATTTGATGGGAAAGGCTATCCTTACGGTTTAAAGGGAGTAAATATTCCTCTTGTTGCTCGTATTATGGCTGTTGCAGATGCCTTTGATGCGATGACCTCAAAAAGAGTATATCGTGATAAACCAGAACTAACACATGCCCTAAATGAAATTTCTCGTGGTAAAAATACTCAGTTTGATCCAATGGTTGCTGACGTATTCATAGAGTTAATAGAAAATGGCAAAATAAAAGTGAAAGGTTTGGAGTGAAAAAACACTTGAAGGTCAATCCCTCCAAGTGTCTATTCCACTAATTATTTCCTTTCGGTTCACCAGGCGGATGATAGGCTGGTGGATGCTTCAACCAACCTCTTTTTTTCATCATTTCCTTTAATGGTGCAGCATAGTTCATTAAGTTGATTTGACTTTTCATAAAAATCAACGCAACATCGTTACGAATGCATTGACTCATGGCTTGTCCGCAAAAGACAATCGCTGTTGCAACTTTTACTGACACTAAGTTCGCAATTTCATCTTCGTCTAGCTTAGCACCCTCTGGAACTGCAGTAGGTTCTGTATGAGGCTTATCAGGACTAAAGTGGGGAATTGGGATGCCTTCTTTGACCATAAATTCCTCTAACATCTTCACATCCTTACTAGAACCTTCTAATGCTTCTTTTAGAGCATGCTTTAAATCTGTATCAGTGGTCATGTTTTCAGCAGCCTGATACAACGCTCTTGCCTCTTTATAAGCAGCAAGTGCTGTCCATAAGCTCATTACTTCTCCAACATGTAGCGGTGGTTTAGGTTCCTTATCCACAAAGGATTTAACCAATGCGGTCATTGCTTCAATAGGGTTTGTCATTTGATCACCTTCTTAATCATGATGATGGTCTTTTGTAAAATTTAAAAATTCCTGCATTTGCTCGTGCTTTTTCTTTTCGTATTCTTCCTTAAAAACATCTGCTTCATTTATTGGTAACCCAGCATCTTGGAGTTCTCGTTGTAGTTCTAAATAAATTTTTTGAAAGCTTATATCGGTTTGTTCCTCTAACGATTTAAGCTGATGGTAATAGGTAGTCATCGCTTGAATGGCTTCGAGAACATCATCATGTCGTTCATATTCCTCATAAGCTGCATTGGCGATTTGTTGGAATTTTTTATGGGTTTCATTCTCAAGCTGCTGAAAGAAACTATGATATTTTGTTTTAAGTTCATTTAGTGAATTTCGTTCTTCATCTGTTAATTCATTTAAATTAGAAAGAACTGCTATAGAAGGTACTTCCTTAAATGTAGCCGTATCTGTCTTTTTAGTTGGTACATTGGCTACAGCTTTTGGTTCTGCATTTTTTTCAACATATAAAAAAGAAAAAATTACTAGTTCAGCTAAAATCCCTAGAATAATCCATTTTTTCATTCTTCCTCACCTCATTTACATTGTTGACGAGAAAGAACTCGACTAAACATAGATTTAGAGGAGAAATCTCCTAAAAATTTAACTATTTTGCAAATTATACCTATACAAAATATAGTAAAATATTCTATAATTGAGATAACATTGGAAACGAAAAGGCAAATCTATGGAAACGTAGTGACGCAAAACTAAAGGGGCTAAAGTTACACAAATGTAATTACGCCAGCCAGTTACCGAAGACTCGAACGTGCGAGAGTACTATTCTTCGGAATAGTGCTTTTTTTATGCCTATGATTTTATTAAATTAAAGAATTAAAATATAGGAGGAACGCTTAACGTGAAAAGATGGTTTGTTCCAACGATTCTTGCGGTGATGTTTATGTTTAGTTCTTCTGTACATGCAGAGGCGCTAGATGATATTGATGCTGGCACTACCCCTGATGAAATATTATATACACTAGACCTTTTTATGGAAGAAGTAGAACTTGCTTTTACCTTCGGCGCGGACAAAAGAGCAAATCTGTTACTTTCATTTGCTCTAGAGCGGATGGCTGAAGCTGATCGAATGGCAGAAGTAGACCGTGAAGATGAAATAAAAATTGCAGTCAAAGAATATATGAAGCTATTAAGTGAAGCTCATGAAAACGTTTCGGAGTCTGTCATAGATATATCAATTGAAGAAGAAGTCAGTGAAGAACTAACAAATCTTCTTGAAGAAACGGCTGACTTAAGTGAGAGATTTGAAGGTTTGCTAGAAAGCGAAAAACAAAAACAATTGGCTCATAAGCGTGATGAAGTTTACCTCATTTCGACGATCATGAAAGGGGTAAACCTTTCAATCGTAGACTCATTACGTGATCAAGGTTTCGGCTACGGACAAATTGTTCAAATTTTGGCTCTATCAGAAGTGAGCGGTGAATCGGTAGAGGCAATAACTGCCTTATATAATGGTGAAAATCAAGGTTTTGGTGAGGTTGTAAATGAACTTGGCCTTCAAACATCTGAAGTGAAAGAAGTAGTTCTTCAACAAAAAATTACTAACCTTCAAATTGCCTTAGATGCTGCAAAGAATAATGGTAGTGAAAAGGCAATCGAAAAGATTGAAATAAAACTATCGAAAGCTAGTGAAAAGTTAACAAGACATCAGCAAAAGATAGCAAAGGATGCTGACGAATCTGCTCAAACTCTTAGTGAATCTCAAGAAGAGCAAACTTCTAATGATACAAAAAAGAATACAGATAAAGCTAACAAAGATAAAGATAAAAAAGATAAAGTGAAAGAAAACAATGGTAAAAATGAAGAAAAAACAAATGATAAAGGTAATGAAAAGAACAAAGAAGTGAAAGAGGAAAAAGGTACCTCGACCAAGGAGGAAAAATCTCCAAACAAGCAAAAAGAAAGTAGAGACTCAAGTTCTAACGGTGGACATGAAAACGCTGAAAAAGAAGAAGAGAAGTCACACTCAGATAATAACTCTACACATGATAGACATGATGATGAAGACGATCAAGACGAAGATGAAGACGAAGATGAAGACGAAGATGAAGATGAAGATGAAGATGAAGATGAAGATGACAACGACGATTGAGTTAAATCTAGTAGATCGTAATCTTAACCTCATAATTGCTGTAAAATAAAAAGAAAACCATGACGAAAGAGATTCGTTCATGGTTTTCTTTTTTTATTGGTATGGTGCAACCGATGCACTCAATAAGCGCCTCGCTTAAAGCGAGAGTTTTGCAACGAAGGTTAACACCCAAAGTTTAGCTTTGTATTTTTACGGAAGCCTCTTCCTTTAGCTTTAAAGAATAGTTTTCCTCGATCATGGTAATAAACGGCTCTACGAATTCAGGATCGAATTGATACCCTGAACACTTACGTAATTCAGTAATTGCTTCTGTAAATGTTTTTGTAGGTTGGTATGGTCGCTCCGTTGTCATAGCATCAAATGAATCAATAATACACAAAATGCGCGCAAGCTTCGGAGTGTTTTCTCCTTTTAATCCATATGGATAACCCTTACCATCATAGCGTTCATGGTGTAACTCAACTAATGGGATTAGTGGTTCAAGCTTTTTGTTCGTAGAAATAATTTCTTTTCCCCAAGTTACATGCTTTTTAATCATTTCCCATTCGTGAGGTTCTAGCTTTCCTTTTTTATTTATGACATCTCGAGGAATTTCTAGCTTTCCAATGTCATGAATAAGCGCACCTAGAATTAACGTTTTTCGTTCGACCTCAGACAACTCAAGCTCTTGGCTAAACTGAACAGCATATTGGAATACGCGTTTGCTATGTCGATACGTGTATACATCCTTAGATAAGAAGATTTTTAATTGCTGCTCAGCTTCGTTCAGATCCTGATCTAGTCCAAGAGAATGTTCAGCAATATATTGAGACTTCGAATCGAACTTTTGAACGATATTTTTACCTTGAGCTTTTGCATAATACATCGCTTGGTCAGCTTTGCTAATTAATTCAGATGAATCATACATCCCTTTGTCAGATTCAACTAAGCCAGCAGAGAAGGAAAGGCAACCATATGGCAACGACTCTACACCCTCAAAATAAGAATCATTCACCTTTTTTCGTAAGTGATCTACAAAAGAAAACGCCTCATCACAAGAGGTTTTAGGCATTAAAATGGCAAATTCTTCTCCACCATACCGTGCAACCATGAATTCCTTTGATTGACATTCTGTTTCTACAATTGATCCAAAAAAGGTTAACAAATTATCTCCTTGAATGTGTCCATACAAGTCGTTGTAGCGTTTAAAATCATCAAGGTCTAAAAGTGCTAAGCAAAATGACTCTTCTCTTTCCTTTGAAGTCTTTACTTCATTTTCTAGCATTTCTTTAAAATAGCCATGATTATTTAGCCCAGTTAAATAGTCTTTATTTGCTTTATTAAGAATTTGACTGAACAATTGAAAATGGTGGTCAAAAGCTTTTGAAAGAAGCATCGCGATACTAACAAATAGAAAGAGACCAAAGAAGTTTTCATTTGTAATAAGAATTCCTAACACAAGTGAAAGTAATAGAGTAGTAAAATAAGTAAGAATAAACGTTATGTCTTTTACAATGCCATTAAATATATTGAAGAATTTCTCAGTTCCTGATAATTGGAAAAAGATACTAATTAATAGAATGTTGGTAATAAAATATACAGTTAAAGAAGCAAGGTATGGAATAAGGTTTTGTGTTTGAATAGTTCCCAATGTTCCATTGAGCCCAACAAATATACTATAAGAAGCGAAAATCATGACTGTATAAAGTCCAAAATTAAATGTATGTTTCCACCAAGCGATGTTACGTTGGTAAATAAGAGAAATAATCGCATTCAATAACAGTACATTAAGTGTTAATTCTAATCCATATATAAATAAACTTGCCAAATAAATGGAAGAGTCCATCGAGTGAGAATTTCCTTTAGGAGGAATGAGTATTGGATGATAATTGAGTAGTAGAATGGAGCCAGTAAGAGCAAAGATAATGACCCACTCTGAAATTGTTGTTGATTGATATGCTTTTATTGATGCATAAATGGCAACACCAATCAATGAAATGAAGGTTAAATAGATATTGGGTATTTTTGTAATCTTTTGCATTTTCAACCACTCTCGTTTATAAAATACTTTTGGGAGAAGTTGTCGACAACTTTATTCAAGTTTCGACAACTTCTCCCAAGTTTCTACAAATTATTATACTAGTTTCCAGCCAGATGTTAAAGCAATAATTAAAGAGCTGATGATAATTGCATTGGTAATAATACCAGTTAATTTCATTCCTTCTAATTTTTTACGCATATTATGAATTCACCCCTTTCAAAAGAGTAATAGATTCATCGGTCTCCTTGTTCTTTAAGTCAACCATTAAATATTGAATAAAATAGAACACTCCAATGTTCATAATCACATCACCGATACTTATCACCTGTGTACGAGGATATGGATTTGAAAGAGGAATGATATCTCCTAAGAAACCAAGCTTCGTAGATTCAACGAGTAATGTATGCTTTGCATAGAGCCCATCTTTCAAAGTTTGAAGATAATATGGATCAAGTATAGCAGCTGCTTCAGCAGATACTGGCATACGTCCACCGTTTACAGCCATGACAATAAAGTTTAAAAAGACACCTACTAGAATAAGAGACATGCCTCGATAATTTCTGTTAATCCATAAAAATGTAAGTCCAGCTACATAAACAAGCATAAAAATGACTCCACTAGCATTGCCTAACACTTCATATTTGTTTTGTAATAAATAAACTGTAAACTGTATAAGAAGTAGAACTGGAAAAATCCATCCCCACTTAAGATTTAAAGTAGCAATCCCTTTTAAGTTGCCTTTACGCAAAAAACCAACTATAAAAGAAATGAGTATTCCATCAAATACCATTATTCTCTCTCCTAAATACATTAGTGTTTATGGTAATAATTTCTTCTTTATCATAAGAGGAATTGTTCTATGTATCAAACTATTTTTAAATATTCTGTAAAAAACAGTAGAATACTCTCACCTATTGTCGAACTTAATAGGACAATATCCTTATTTTTCATAGGACCATCAGTTTATTTTTCCAGTAAAGTCATATATTGGTTATTTAAATAAATGAGGATGAGAAGGTGGAGTTGCTCTCGGCTATGTAACACCCTTAAATCCTAGTATTCTCTGATGTCGAAATGGAAAGAATGAAACTTCAGTTGTAAAAGCGCTATGTTGAGAAACTGCCTGGAAATTAAGCTCAAGAAGTTTCTTACACAAAACGTAGGGGATCAATAGTTAAGGTATATGGTCTTACCTATTTTCACGGTAGACTTCCATGCAATTTAGAATTTGCACCATGAAGGATGAAAATGTGAACTGAATTTTTGCGTTTATAGAATGTTGGCTTTTTGTAATTCTTTCGTGTTAACCGTAGAGGAAGGACCGAGACTCCTCGAAAATGCTAACGCATTTCCTTCGTGCGGTGAGAACTCAAAGAAGCTTATTCAAGTCCTACGGGAAATGCGCCGGGCCCCGGACCCTACAGGCCACAGGCCGAGGAGGCTCAAGTGGCGCCCCGTGGAAAGCAAGAGTCCTGCAACGAAGGTTAACACCCCATATACAGAGTTGTATTTTCAGTGTAGCAACAAAAAAAGGTCTCAAATAACAGAGACCTTAACAAATTGAAACTAAATGCTATTAGCCAAAAAAGTCACGGCCGCACTAATTAAAACGACAATAGTAGGTAAAGCAATGTACAACCCAATTCGGTTTAATTTCCTCTTTTGATCAATTTCCTCAGGTGTTAAATAACGACTCATATCCAATACTCCTCCTGATAACTGGCTGGCATAGTGGTACTCACCTTAGCCCCTCTAGCTTTGCGTCTCTTTCTTTCAAAAGATTTGCCATTTTCATTTTTGTATAGGACTATTATCGTCGAAAGTTGTCGAATGTGTAATAGTACTTAGGTACTAAATTTCGGATTGAATATGAAAAAGAAAGAGGAAATATGGCTGGAATGCTTTTGTATCAAGGTTTTATAGATGGAAAAATGGTAAAATTTTTTATTTTTTACCATGGATAGCAACGGACAAATATGAATTATTTTAGATCTAAATGAGTGTTTAATTGGTCAGATATCTGCTGTAAACTATAATCGTCAACAATGTAGTAGAAGATTCCATTGATGTAGGTCCCTGTGCCTTGAAAACTGAGTTGTTCTACTTGATGACGTGCCGCTTTATAATGGGTTTGAATATCAACCATTTCATCAAAGGTTAAATTTGTCTTCACATTATCGCCAAGTACTTGTAAAATGTCCCCAAGCTTCGTAAGAGAAGAAAGACTTGCTCCTTTATCAATAATAGAATAAATCACTTTTTTCTGTCGATCCTGTCTCCCAAAATCTCCTTTTGGATCATCGTATCTCATTTGGGAAAATGCTAGTGCTTCCTCTCCATTCAATTCAAGCTCTCCGGCAGGAAAATCAAATTTCCAATAGCTAAATGCAAACTCATTTTGAACAGAAATACCGTCAAGTGTATCCACTAATTCTACAAAGCTTTTCATATTCACTTGAATAAAATAATCAATCGGTATATTAAGTAAATTTTCAACTGTTTCAATGGTCATTGTTGGTCCGCCAAATGCGTAGGCATGATTAATTTTATCTTGTATTCCTTTCCCGATGATTTCTGTCCTTGTGTCACGAGGAATACTGAGCATTTTCATAGAATTGTCTGTTGGATTAACAGTTAAAACAATCATTGAATCAGATCGACCTCGATCACCGTGACGTTCATCTACACCTAATAAGAGAATTGAGATTGGATCTTTTTCCTCCACAATATCGACAGGCTCGTAACGTTTTTCTGATTTTTCGCGTTCAATCGGTTCATGCATAGAAGCAACTGTTTGTTCAACTTTAGAATAGAAAGAAAACATTCCAGCAGCCATAAAACCTAAGAATAGTAAAAATATAATGAACGGAATGAATAGCAATTTTTTTCTGGATTTTCTTTTCATTGGCAATCGGTCCTTTTTATTAGAGTCATAGAGTAACAGGTAAAAAAAACGAACAAGTTGTCACATCAATACATGTATATTCAGCAGAATCAAAGGAGTTAACCATTTTAGAAGATTTGGGTGTTATAAGGGGATATAAATACTAGTACCTTCCTTGAGCATTAGTTTGCTGGATAGTAATATTGAAAACGTGTTCGTTATTGAGATAGAAAAAACGGTAACGTGCTACAATTGGGTGTTTGTAATAAAAAAAATAAGGATAATACAAGTGTTTAAAATGATACTTAGAATTAATTTGTTTCGGTTGCTTCTGATTAGTTCTCAATAGAGAACGTGTAGACCTAAAATAACCAAATCATCATGATCAGATGACGATTTGGCATAACCGCTACCTATTAGTTAATTTCATCTAGCCTTTTATGACTTTCGAAAAGGTTTTTTTCAAAAATGTCATACTTGTTGCACGTTCACCAATTCCTATCGATGTTCTACCTCTTTCACACTTTCTACTATTATAAAAACAATCTTGCAAAAAGAATGTCACTCGATGTCCTAAAAAGATGCCTAGTTTTGTAAGTTTTAGCAGAATCGTAAGAGAGTTGATAATCAATTGGTAGAAAGCTAGTATACTGTTATGGAAATTTTTTCTGTGGAAGGAGAATATGTTACCCTTTTCAGAAAAAACTACTTAGTATTCTTTTTTGATGGTCTCTAGAAGATATTTGGACAAATAGATAAACATCTAACTTCTTGCTTACATTTGAATGAAATCATTGTAAAATGACTGTTTAATTAAATGATGAGGTGAACGAATGAAGATTACTGTTGCTGGAACAGGATATGTAGGCCTTGTAACAGGGGTCAGCCTAGCGGAAATAGGATTTCAAATTACATGTATAGATGTTGATACTGATAAGATTTTAAAATTACAGGCTGGTTTTTCACCTATTTATGAGCCAGGTTTAGAAGAGCTTTTACAAAAAAATAGTCATGAACAACGACTTGTTTTTACTACGGACTTTCGTAGGGCTTATTCAAATGCAGATGTTATTTACATTGCTGTAGGTACACCTGAAAAAGCGGATGGGTCTGCCGATTTATCTTATGTTGAACGTGTTGCGTATGACATTGGTGAGCACATAACGAAGGATGCCATCATTGTTATAAAGAGTACGGTGCCAGTTGGAACGAATGAAAGAATTTGTGAATTGCTTAATGGGATTGTTAGTAGTCGTAACCTAAAGGTGTCAGTCGTGTCGAATCCAGAATTTTTACGAGAAGGACAGGCGTTGCAAGATACCTTCAATGGAGATCGGATTGTGATAGGAGCGTCTGATGAGGAATCAGCCGAAGTCATTGCTAAAATAAATGAACAGTTTGGTCTCCCGATATTAAAAACAGATAGCAAAACAGCAGAAATGATTAAATATGCTTCGAATGCCTTTTTAGCAACAAAAATAAGCTTTATTAACGAGATTGCCACCCTTTGTGAAAAAGTAGGTGCGGATGTTGAAGGCGTCGCACGTGGAATTGGAATGGATAAAAGAATCGGTCCTCATTTCTTAAAAGCGGGTATCGGGTACGGTGGATCTTGCTTTCCGAAGGACACGAAAGCTCTTGTACAGTTAGCAGGAAATGTTGAACATAAATTCGACCTGTTAGAAGCGGTAATCAACGTGAATAACCACCAGCAAGCTCTCTTAGTAGAACGGGTAAAAGAATACTTTGGTTCAGTTGTTGGTAAGAAAATCGCGGTTCTAGGTTTATCATTCAAACCGAACACGGATGATGTTCGCGAATCGGCATCACTAGTTATTATTCGCGAGCTTCTGCTGTCTGGCGCAATAGTCCGTGCCTACGATCCCATTGCAATTGAAAATACAAAGCGAATGCTCCCATTTTTAGATGTTGAATATCACAGCACGATTGAAGAAGCGATTACTGACACAGATGCAGCACTTATCGTAACAGACTGGGAACAAATCAAGCAATTCGAATTATCAAAGTTTCCAGACGTTATGAACTCCGCCGTCGTCTTTGACGGTCGAAACTGCTTCGATATAGAAAAAGTCAAACAACACAAGATTACGTATCTTTCAGTAGGAAGAAAACCAGTGTGGCAAGCAGTGGAGGGGGAGAATTCAAAATAATACTTCGTCAATGCAATCTATATGTTGTATTTTCAGGTAGACTTCCATGCAATTTAAGAATGGTACCATGGAGGATGGAAATGTGAACTTGACTTTTGGGTTTATAGAATGTTGTTTTTTAAGTTAGTCATGAATGTTAATCGGAGTGGAAGGAACCGAGACTCCTACGGGAAATGCGCCGGGCTTGAGACCCCACAGGCCAAAGGCCGAGGAGGCTCAAGTGGCGCCCCGTGGAAAGCGAGAGTCCTGTAACGTAGGTTAACACTCCATATTCAGATTTGTATTTTTAGGGTAGATAATTAAAAACCTAAATTAATCCTACGCAGGAATTATCTTTTTTATCAAGAATCCTCTATAATAAGGAATAATTTATGCCGTAATGTAATAAATATTCCAAATCGGACGTTTTTTTGTAGAGGAGGAAACAAGCATGAGCTATTTAACGGCAAGCCTGGATATAAAAGAAGCGAAACACGGATTCGTCACATATACGTATGTGGTGAAAAATGAGGGACCTACTAACGCCATCCTCACCTTTAACACAAGCCAACGCTACGATTACTTCATTCGTAACGACGAAGGGGAAAAAATCCATCAATTTTCAGACGGTAAAATGTTTCTGCAAGTATTTCAGGACGTAATCGTCAAACCCGGTGAATGCCTTTCTTTTGACCTTAGCTTACCTAAGTTACAACGTGGTGAATACTCAATTGTAGTCTGGCTAACTGCGAGAAACGCTATGGGTTTACGAAAAAAGCATTCATTTTACGTGGAATAAGGGCATAATGCCCTTTTTTTATTTGGAAAAAAGCAGTTTGATAGTGGTTGGGTATGTCGGATAACTATTACTTATGGAAATTATGAAGTTATCCGACGGTTATGGACAATAATCCGGCGAAAACTGACAATAATCCGGCGAGAATAAAATTTCAAACAAAGCACCAAGGGTTTTTGTCCAGTCAAAAGAAGAATTCGCTCCATCAAAAGTAGAATGAAGTCCACTATATCCGTTCCAAAGAAGAGTTTTGTCCATCATAAGAAGGATGAAGTCCGCTATATCCGCTCCAAAGAAGAGTTTTGTCCATCATAAGAAGGATGAAGTCCGCTATATCCGCTCCAAAGAAGAGTTTTGTCCTTCATAAGTAGAATGAAGTCCGCTATATCCGCTCCAAAGAAGAGTTTTGTCCTTCATAAGTAGAATGAAGTCCACTATATCCGTTCCAAAGAAGAGTTTTGTCCATCATAAGTAGAATGAAGTCCGCTATGTGCACTCCTTTGAAGAATTCAGTCCCTTATAGGAAAGATAAACTCCACATTATTCACTCAAAGTAGATTTAGCTCTTTTACAAGCAGAATGAATTCCTAGCGAGCCCTATAAAACACTTCTAGCAAAAATTCAGCGACCTACATTCTTCTACTTTCCAACTGTAAAATGCACCTTTCAAAGATAGTTCCAATTCCCCTTTTTCTTCCAATCGATTTCTGATAAAAAAAGATTGTAGTGTCCGTCAACCGGCAGTATGATAAAGGTTGATTGAGAGGGGAAAAGGTCGATGAACAGAAAAAAATATCTTGCTTTACTTTTACTATTTACGATTTTTACGAGTGTATTGCCACAAGTAGCAAGTGCTGCTGACGTCACAAAATATGACGAAACAAAAACGAACTTAGACTTAAGTAAGACGATTACGTGGTATCCTGTTCCAATTTTAAAGAGTGAAAATAATAGTTGGGCTCCGTATGATGGACTTCCAACAAATCAGCATACACTCTCTACTAAACTAGTAGACGATCTAACCGTACTAGAAGCTGGGAAGCAAGATGATGTTCAATCGAATGCATATGTACAATTCCCAACACAACTTCCATCTTTAGAAGGTGGTCTTCTTACTAAAGCAACTTTCATCATGATTGAGGAAAACAAACCGACTTCTTGGGATTATTACGGAAGTGTTTATAAAAATACAGAATACACTGTTCACGGTGTGGAGAAGCAATGGGATCCAGAGACAGCAACGTGGCAAACTCAGCCTGAGCTATCAAGTCCAATTGCCTCAACGACTGGGTGGATGGGGACTGACAGCGGGTATTACAACTGGGATGTAACTTCGCTAATTGCGGGTTGGTATGTTAATCAAGCGCAAATACATGATATTGCGGTTACATCTATACTCGAAAACAGTTTACGACGTTTTCACAAAGGTAGTGGTCACTCAACAAAAACAACTTCACCACGCCTTCTAATTCAATATTCACCAAAACCTAGCATTTCAAGCGCAGTAGCTTATGATCACGGTGCAAAAAGTGGAAAAGGGCATGTGAACCTGCAGTGGTACAGTGTGCCAGGAGCTGTTGGATACAAAGTTCTTATTTTTGACGGAAAATCATATATCCCATTTGATGTTGGAAATGTGACAAATTGGAGTACAGCAAACAAAGGGATTTGGCCAACAACCGAAAACATCGAAAACGGTCATACTCAATTAAAAACGGATGGATCAGGTACAGAATTATCTGACGACCCAAGTCGAGTTTATTTGGCCAATGGTGGAAACAAAGCATCTCATTACTCGTTTAAAATTGTCGCCTATAACCAATACGGAGAGAGTATGAGTGATGAAATTAATCGAGTGATTCCAGATACAACGCCGCCTGCACAAGTGAAGAACGTTTCGGTTCATCCTGATAAACAAAATTTCACGATTAGTTGGACACCAGTCGATGATGCGAATAGTTACCGCATACATGTGGGGACGTTTGCAGGTGGCAGAAACATCGTAAACGGGGCTGCCACAACAGAAGCAGCATATACAGTGCCAACGACACTAGAGGCAGGTACGACCTATTTCGTTGAGGTCATCAGTGTCGACTCGGTTGGCAATGCATCAAGCCCCGTTACTTGGGTGGGGAGTGCAGCCAATCCATTTGATGCAATGATTACTTCATACTCTGTGCCATTTGAACTTCAAGCAGGAGTTCCTGTCACGTTAAGTGTGACTCTTATTAATAAAGGTGCTAAAGCTTGGACAGCTGGAACTACTTTTACATTTCAAGATCCTGTATCAGCGGAAATTGCATTGCCTTACGAGGTGAAAACTGGGGAAAGTATTACACTCTCGCACAGTTGGACACCTAATGTGATTGGCCAGTTTTCCATAAAAGGTCAAATGAAAGCAGGAACGTTGAGTTTTGGAGATATTTTATCTGAAGTGAGAACAGTAAAAGATACGATTAAACCAAATGTGATGCTACATCCAATTTTGAGTAATGAAAATGAAGTCACGATTACAGGAAGTTTATCTGATGCAACGCTTGAAAGCTATGAGCTACGAGTGAAAGGGTTATCTGACAGTAATTGGAAGATGATTTCAACTGGGCTGACAGCGAAATCTAATGAAGTTCTCGGTGTTTGGAACACAGAGAATGTGCCAACAGGAATTTACCAGGTACAACTCATTGCGCGTGACAAAGCTGGAAATGAACAGACTGACATTCAAATAATTGAGATAAAGCAGTGGAAGAAGGATGCGACTGTTGAAGCTATAACAGCGATCTCTATGCTGCCTTCGGTTGAAAAAATAACACTTCAGGATGAGACTTTAGTCAAAAATGCCCGTGCACTTGTAGAATTGGTAAAAACATACGGTGCCAAGGATTCGGACATTTCCAATCTTGAAGTCTTAAAGAAAGCGGAGGAACGAATTTTCATTCTATCTCAAAGTGGTTGGAAAACCATTGAAGGGAAAAAGTATTACGTTAGCCCAACTACTGGATTAAGTGTTGTTGGTTGGCTGAAATACGATGGGAAATGGTATTTCTTTGATAGCACTGGCATGATGAAAACAGGCTGGGTGAAGGATGGTAGTAAGTGGTACTATCTGAATGGTGATGGCTCAATGCACACCGGCTGGTTAAAGGACGGTGGTAAGTGGTATTACTTAAACAGCGATGGCTCGATGCGAGTAGGTTGGTTGAAGTATGGCAGCTCTTGGTATTACTTAGATGGTAATGGAGCAATGGCAACGGGCTGGCGCAAGGTAAACAACAAATGGTACTATTTTTACAGTGGTGGAAACATGGCTTTTAATACAACAATTCAAGGCTATCGACTTGGTTCTGACGGAGCTTGGATTAAATAACTATGGTAACGTCTGAGGGAAAATAATGGCCTCAGGCGTTTTTTTGTTGTTTTCTAAAAAGGAGAACAATATTCGAGGTTTGTCCTCAATTGTCGACAAAAACTTGTAAGATTTTATGAAAAAATGATTTACATTAAGGAGGCGTGGTGCTAGAATTCTTTTGTATTCAAAAAATGAACGTAATCAAAAACTGAACAAACAGGAGGAACTATGGACGATCAATTTAAAGTTCTTGAAGTGATAAATAAACAATCGAATCTAAGTCAGAAAAAAATATCCGAGCTATGTGATATTTCCTCTGGAAAAGTAAATTACATTATAAATGAAATGATCACAAATGGTTATCTTGTGACTGAAAAAAGTGGGAGAAACACAAATTATTTTTTAACGGAAGCTGGAGTCGAGTTTCTAAAACAAGGCATTGAAACCTTTCAGGATAAAAAAGTGAACATTCATACACAGTCGAATAAGGAAATTAAGCAGGCGGTTATTTTAACAGCTGGTACTCAAAAGGATTTTGACACACCAGTGAGCTTGTTACCAATTGGCGAAACAACGTTATTTCAACGTAACTTAGATATTTTAAAAGAAAATGGGATTGAGAAGTTTGTAGTCGTTACTGGCTATAAAAAGGAAGCGTTCAATTTTCTAGAAAACATTCCCAATGTACATCTTGTAGAAAATAAGAAGTATAAATGGACGGGATCAATGGCGTCTTTAGCACTCGCAGCGGAGTATATTACAGACGATTTCTTATTAGTCGAGCACGATGTTTTGACGGAAGAAAATACTTTCAAGCGTTTAATTGATCACAATCAACGTGATTGTGCGCTTTTAACAAGTGAAAGTGGATCGGGTGATGAAGCATTTGTTGAGCTTCGAAACGGTTATCTTTACAAGGTTTCAAAGGATATTCATCAATTTAACCGCATTGATGGAGAGATGGTTGGATTAAGTAAGCTATCGTATGAAGTGTTTCAAAAAATGATTCATGAGTTTAAGGAAAATAAGAATCCATATTTAAACTATGAGTACTTATTGCTTGATGTTGCGCGTCAATACAATATTGGCTATGTGAAGATTAATGACCTTGTTTGGGCAGAAATTGATACGAAGGAGCACTATCAACATGTCATTAACACGGTGTATCCAAAACTAAAGCGTAAGGAAGCGGAATTTAAAGAAAATCAGATTAAAGACTTTTTAACTGAAGCTTTAGAAATTCCTAGAGAAGATATTTTAAGCGTTGAGCCGTTCGGAGGTTTGACAAATAAGAACTTCAAAATGGTGTTAAGTAACGAAAAAGAATATGTGCTTCGTATTCCTGGTAACGGAACAGATAAGATGATCAATCGTTTTGATGAAAAAGTAAATTCAAAGCTTGCAAATTCAGTTGGAATCGATGCACCTCTTATCTATATCAATGCTGAAACAGGTGTGAAAATCTCTGAAATTATTGAGAATGCTGAAACACTTAATCCGAAAACAGCAAAGCGTGAAGATAATATGATTTTAACGTCTGATATTTTAAGGAAGCTTCATCATTCTAATCTTCCAATGAAAAACATCTTTGATATTTCGGATAAAATTGAGCAATATGAAGAAATTATGGCTGAAGTAAACGGACAGAAATATGAAGGCTATGACCGAGTAAGAGAGCAGGTTATGGAGATTATCCGCATGTACAAGAAAATGGACATTGACTTATTGCCATGTCATAACGATGCACTTGCTGAGAACTTCGTAAAAAGCGGTGAAGACAAGATTTATTTGATCGACTGGGAATACGGTGGACTGAATGATCCGATGTGGGATCTTGCGGCACACTCGCTCGAATGTGAATTTTCACAAGAAGATGAGGAGTTATTTCTATCGCTTTATTTTGAAGGGGAAGAAATTCCTGAAGAAATTCATACAAGAATTTTGATTCATAAAATTTTCCAAGACTTCTTGTGGAGTATCTGGACGATTTTAAAAGAAGCGAAAGGGGACGATTTTGGAACTTACGGAATCGACCGCTTCAATCGTGCTATTAAAAATATAGAAAAATTAAAAATAGGGGAGAGAGTTTTATGAACTTTCTAAAAAACAAAGGCTTCTTTTATGGAATGTTTTCAGGTTTTACATGGGCGCTTGATACCGTTCTAATCGGATTTGTTTTATCACAAACATTATTTTTATCGACAGCAGAAATTATCTTTTTAGCACCGCTTATTAGTACGTTTTTACATGATGCATTATCAAGTGTATGGATGATGTTATTCCTTGGCTTCCGTGGTGAATTAAAAACGGCACTATCTAAGGTAACAACTCGTAGTGGACGCTTTGTGTTACTTGGAGCTTTCTTAGGTGGACCAATTGGTATGACATTTTACGTATTAGCTGTTAAGTATTTAGGTGCTGGAATGGCAGCTTCTATTTCTGCAGTATATCCAGCTGTAGGAGCGTTGTTCGCATTTTTATTAATTAAAGATCGTTTGTCATTTAAAAACTGGGTAGGATTATTTATTAGTATTCTGTTCATCTTCCTAATGGGCTACTCAGGTGGCGCTTTTGATTCACCAAATATCGTGTTAGGATTTATCTTTATTTTAATCTGTGTATTTGGTTGGGGTATGGAGTGCGTTATTTTAGCGTATGGTATGAAGGATGATGAGATTTCTCCAGAGCATGCGTTACAATTACGTCAATTATTATCAGCTGTAACTTATGCAATTGTGATTTTACCTGTATTTGGTGGATACAAGTTTTTAGGAACAGTCGTGATGAGCCCTGAGATGTTGTGGATTGCTCTAATTGCTTTATTTGGTACTTTATCTTATGTATACTATTACAAGGCTATCTACACACTAGGACCTACAAGAGCAATGGCGTTAAATATTACGTATGCGTCATGGTCAATTATTTTAGGATTCTTAATTTTTGGAAGCCCAATTACAGCTAAAATTATGTTCTTTAGCTTAATGATTATCATTGGATCTGTCATTACGGTTGCAAAGCCAGAGGAACTTTCAATTAAACGATGGATCGGTAAGGGAGCCGCATAATAAATGAGAGCTATACTATTAGCTGCAGGTATGGGAACAAGACTACGTCCGTTAACGTTAACAACGCCAAAAAGCTTAGTTGAAGTAAACGGAACTCCGATGCTAGAGAGGCAAATCGAGTTTTTACAAGAAATTGGAGTAGACGAAATTATCGTCGTAACAGGTTATTTAAAAGAAAAGTTTGATTACCTTGTTGAAAAGTACGGTGTGAAGCTTGTTCATAACGATAAATATGATGTGTATAACAACATTTATACGATGTATTTAGTGAGGAATTATTTACCTAATTCGTATGTCATTGATGCTGATAATTACTTGCACCGAAATTTCTTACTTCAAAAGCCAGAAACTTCGTTATACTTTAGTGCGATTAAACAGGATATTAAAGACGAATGGTTAATTAAATTCGATACGGAAACAAATAAAATATACGACATTGAAATCGCTGACGGTGGAGAGGACTATATCTTGTGTGGAATCTCCTATTGGTCACAAGTAGACGGTGAAACGATCGTCAACCGTTTAGAAGAAACCATCGAAAGTGGCAGCTTTGAGAATCTCTATTGGGACCACATTGTCAAAGACCACCTTTATGAGTTAAACGTTCACATTCACAAAATTCAACCGGACGACAGCTTCGAAATTGACTCACTTGAAGATCTTGAAAAAGTAAACCAACAACTGAAGCGCCTAGTCCTAACGAAATAGAACTTTATATCCAAATCCCCCAAGGCTGAAGCCTTTGGGGGATTTTTTGTGCATTCGACAGGTGCCCGCATTCGACAGGTGCCTGGCACCTGTCGAATGCTCCACACACATCCACACAAATAGCTATTTCACTTTCAAAGCTCTGAATTCCTTGGTGCTATTGACTTTGGAGAAGCTAGGAGGGATTTGAAGTTATCTATATCGGTAAAGATTTTTCGACAAGTGCCTGGCACCTACGGTTTTGTCGAAAAAATACTAAAATCTTACCATATGGAATCTCTGAAAAAGGGAGAGATTGAGTCGTTATTTGTGGTATGATAGTTTGTAGGTATTTGTCATATTATTGGTAGATTACGAGAGTTTGCTCGGAATTTAGATGAGAAGCTCACGGTCTTTGAAAATTGCTAGTAAACTATCCACTTAATAGACTATGAATCTTTGTAAGGGGGGAATAAATTGAGGAGGAAGTTTCTAGTTTCATTGATGCTTACGTTCATGATGTTCTCGTCAATAGCACCATCAGCACTTGGATCTGGACAAGCTGGATGGAAGTATCAAGACAATAATTGGTACTACTATACATCGAGTGGTACGACTCAAACGGGCTGGATGTTGTATAAGAATACATGGTATTACCTTGATCCTGCATCAGGTGCCATGAGAACCGGATTTGTCGACTACAAGGACAAGAAGTATTTTATGTATGGTAGTGGAGCAATGGCAAAGGGCTGGGTACATCATAACAATGAATGGTACTATTTTGAAAATAGCGGCTCGATGCGTAGCGGCTGGTTATTATTTAAAAACAAATGGTATCACTTAAGTAAAGAAGGTCCAATGACAAAGGGGTTTCTTGAATACAAAAACCAACAATACTACATGGGACCAAACGGTGACATGTTAACTGGTTGGGTAAAGGACAAAGAAGATTGGTATTATTTTAACCAAAATGGTTCGATGTATACTGGCTTTACACAGTATAAAAACAATTGGTATTACTTAGAGGCAACAACAGGGAAAATGAAAACGGGTTGGTTGCAGCTAGAGAACAAAACATATTATTTCAATCGTGATGGAGTAAGACAAACAGGTAAACATATCATTGATGGTAGACCTTATGTCTTTCTTACAGACGGTGTGATGGATAAAACGCCGATTACTGGTTGGTTCCAAATTGGAATGAAGCGCTATTACGTTGACCAAGCTGGTGACTTAGTGAAGGGCTGGTTTGAAGTAGATGGCAAGCGTTATTACACGAACAGTAATGGTGAAATTGTAACAGGCTGGTTCCAGCACAATGAGAAGCGTTACTATCTAGATCCAGCGACTGGTGCTGCTGTAACAGGTTGGTTCCAAGAAGGAGACAAGCGCTTTTATTTTAACCAAACCGGCGAAATGATGACGGGTTGGCTTGACGAAGGAAAAAATCGTTACTTCCTAGGTAGCAATGGAGTAATGATTAAAGGCTGGCTTGAGCAAGGTGACGCTCTATATTTCTTTAATGAAAATAGCGGTGCAATGGTAAAAGGTTGGTTAGAAAAAGATTCAAATCACTACTATTTTGACAGTAATGGCAAGATGATAAAAGGTTGGTATGAGGTTGATGGAAATCGCTTCTACTTTGATTCGATTTCAGGTGCAGCAAAAAAAGGCTGGTACCAAGAAGGAGATAACCGTTATTACTTCGATAGCAAAGGTGTTATGCTAAAAGGCTGGCTTGAAGAGAGCGGCAACCACTATTACTTCGATCAAAATGGTATTTTGTACAAAGGCTGGTTAGATAGAGATGGAAAACGCTATTACCTAGATCCGACAACTGGTGCAGCGAAAAAAGGCTTCTACCAGGATGGCACAAACCGTTATTACTTTGACAACAAAGGGGCAATGGTTAAAGGTTGGCTAACGCTTGATTCTAATCGTTACTATTTTGATACAAATGGCATCATGATGACAGGCTGGTACCAAGAAGGAGAGAAGCGATACTTCTTCAACCAAGATGGAACGATGAAAAAAGGCTGGCATGATGAAACTGATAAGCGATACTACTTTGGTGAGGATGGCGCTTTACACAAGGGCTGGCTTACAGAAGCAGGGAAAAAATACTATCTTTCTAATGAGGGCACACCTGTAAAAGGTTGGTTGCTTCTAAATAGTAAATGGTATTACTTTAATCCATCTGATGCGACAATGTATACTGGTTGGTTAGAGTATAAGCAAAAAATGTATTACTTAAACAAAGACACAGGCATCATGCATACAGGTTGGTTTGAAGAAAACGGGAAAAAGTATTATTTCCACCTAACTAATGGTGATATGTATACAGGCGAGCATGTGATTGACGGTGTCACGTATTACTTCTTTGAGAACGGTGTGTTAAATACTGGTCCGGTGTATACGTACACAAACTATACGAAAACATTGCAAGAAGTCGTCAACATTCAAATGGCGTTAGGGCCACAGACAGATAAGTATCGAAATGACAAAGCTTATGTCGCAGGTGATTTTCTTGTGTTCGATCAAAACGATCCGAAAAAAGCACGTGTTAACGCAACTAAGCTAAACGTCCGTTCAGGTCCAGGTACGGAATTCCGCATCGTAGGTGAATTTAAGCAGAATACGATTGTGGACGTGATTGCTCAAGAAGGTACATGGTATGAAGTGAAGTACGGGGTATGGAGAAATGCGACTGCTGAAGATGTCACATTTTTCTTAAATCCGAACAACTTTGCAAGAGAAGATGTAACGTACTACCAATTTTTAAATCTATCAAAAAATGCTGGCATTTCTGCAACAGAATTGAATAATAAAATTTTAGCAGGAAAAGGGATTTTAGATAGCAAAGGTCAGTCATTTGTAAAAGCAAGCGTTGACTTTAGTATTAATGAAGTTTACTTGATTTCACATGCATTACTTGAAACAGGTAACGGAACCTCTTCACTAGCTACAGGAATTGTTGTTAGTACAGTTGACGGAAAAGCTGTTGAGCCTAAAAAAGTGTATAACATGTATGGCATTGGAGCAATCGACAGCTGTGCAGAACGTTGTGGTGCAGAATATGCCTACAAGCAGGGTTGGTTTACGCCAGAAGAAGCCATTGTCGGTGGTGCAAAATTCATCGGTGAGAAGTATATCAACAGTGCAACTCACAAGCAGGACACACTATATAAAATGAGATGGAACCCAGCAAACCCAGGCGTACACCAATACGCAACAGACATTGGCTGGGCTGCCAAGCAGGTAAGTAATATGAGCAAACTATACGGATTACTAACCCCAGGCTCATACCGATTATTTTACGACGTCCCTGTTTATAAACAGTAGATTGTAAGGAAGCTAGATTTCTAGCTTCTTTTTTTTGTGTGTTTTTGCGCTAGCAAGCAACGGAATCATGAAAACCAGCGTGATACAAGACTCAGGAAAATGGTATTACTTAAAGAGTAATGGTTCGATGCTCACAGGTTGGTTTAAAAATAACAATGACTGGTATTATTTAAAAAACAGTGGAGCGATGAGCACAGGCTGGTTAAAAGTGAATCAAAAATGGTATTATTTTTATCCTAGCGGAAAAATGGCCAAAAACACGACGATTGGCGGATATAGACTAGGTAGTGATGGAGCATGGAGATATTAAACGTAGGGCTATCGATTTGTATCGATAGCTTTTTTCTATTAGACTAGTAATATGAGTGAAAAATATACCCTAAATTACCTGTATCCATATTGACGGTTATTTACTATATTTAAGAAAGAATCCTATGGAGAAAAGAGTGGTTTTCGTTGAAAAAATTACTTTCCATCACGCTAGTCCTTGCTATCGCTTTAACTCTTGTTGTACCGAGTTATTCTTTCGCAACAGGTGTTACGATGGAAAAGGTACTTATCCTATTTCATGGTAAAGTTGATAGAAGTGTGATTACAGAGGTTAATGGAGTACTAGATAAAGAGTATGAGAACATTGCGGCAGTGTCTGCTAATATACCTACTGCTGCTAAAATATTACTTGAGAGAAATCCAGCAATAGCAGCTGTTGAAGAGGATCAGGTCGTTCAAGGTTCAATGCAGAATCAAGGGTGGGGTTATAAACGAGTAAATGCGCCAGCAGCTAAAAGCTCAAGCTTTACAGGTAAAGGAATAAAGGTGGCCGTTTTAGATTCGGGGATTTCTGAGCATGAGGACCTAGTCATTGCAGGTGGTGTATCATTTGTATCTTACACTGAGTCATATCATGATGATGAGGGTCACGGTACACATGTAGCGGGTATTATTGGAGCGAAGGATAACGATATCGGTACAGTGGGTGTTGCACCAGATGCTAGCTTATATGCAGTAAAGGTTTCTGATCAAGAAGGCAATGCATATGTGTCTGATATTATTGCTGGAATTGATTGGTCCATAACAAATAAGATGGATATCATTAATTTAAGCTTAGGTTCTCCAGATGATTCCGTTACTTTTAAAATGACGATCGATAAAGCTTATAACAATGGTATTTTAGTCGTAGCGGCAGCTGGTAACGACGGTAATGCAGATGGAAGTGGGGATACTGTCGCATATCCTGCTCGTTACGGCTCAGCAATCGCTGTATCGGCAATAGATTCAAAGGATAATCGTGCTGAGTTTTCCGCAACAGGACAAACAGTGGAAATAGCTGCACCGGGGGTTAGGGTTCTTAGCACATATCTTAATAATGAATATGCTTATATGAGTGGAACATCAATGGCTGCTCCTTTTGTGGCAGGGGTGTTAGCTCTATTAAAAGAATCAAATCCTGGAGCTTCCCATACAAAGCTTCGTGAAATGTTAAAGCAATCTGCTGAGGATATAGGTGAACCTGGAAAGGACGTCTATTACGGATATGGCGTCGTTCAGGCACCATATGTTGAAGAAGAACCAACTCCGCCACCAGTTGTAGAGCCTATAGACCCTCCGATTGAGGAAGAAGAACCTATTAAACAAGGTTGGGTTCAAGAGGATGGGATTTGGTACTACTACGATGAGTTTGGAATGAAAGAAAAAGGTTGGTTAAAGGATCAGAATAAATGGTACTTTTTATCAATGGAAGACGGTGCCATGCAAACTGGATGGTTATATGAAGGCGAAAAATGGTACTACTTAAAAGCTAGTGGTGCCATGCAAACAGGCTGGCTGTATGAAGGTAATAAGTGGTACTTTTTAGCTGGATCTGGTGCGATGCAAACAGGCTGGTTGTATGATGGAGGCTACTGGTATTATTTGAATTCCTCTGGTGCAATGGCTGTTGGATGGAAAAAAGTAAACACCAAATGGTACTATTTATACAGTAACGGAAAAATGGCAAAAAATACGACGATTGATGGCTATCGTGTTGGTAACGATGGAGCATGGATTCAATAATAGTTTGAGCACAATTCATTTTGCGAATTGTGCTTTTTCTTACCCCTTACCCGAAAAACAACTCTCGTAAACTATTCATTTAAGTGTTTCCAATGCTAATTTAGGAAAGATATTCATATAATATTACAGTTCGACAGACATATTATTACAAGAATATTTCAGATTACCCTTATTTTCAGTGCTATCAAGGTGCGAGATACATTTCGTATTGGTCGAAATCTAGCAAAAGTTGCAACAATATTGTAATAAAACTGTAAATTTCAAAAACTATTTTTTGTGAGATACTATATTCAGTTAAAAGAGACGAATGATAGTATCGGAGGAAGCCATGAAAAAAGTAATAGTTACTAGTTTACTAACTTTATCGTTACTCGTCAGCGGATTGATGGCAGGTGAGCGTACAAGTGCTGCAACATATGGAGAACTTGTCGCAAATGTTGGACAAACATTAGTAGGAGTTCCATATCAATGGGGTGGAACAACACCTTCAGGGTTTGATTGCTCTGGATTTATAGGATATTCTTTTAGCCAGGTTGGCATTGAATTACCAAGAACTTCAACTGATATGTTTTCAGTTGGACAACCTGTATCAAAGAATGAACTACAAAAAGGTGATTTAGTATTCTTTACAACATATAAAGCGGGCCCTTCACATGTCGGAATTTTTGTTGGTGGCGATTCTTTTGTACATGCTGGTTCAAAGGGCGTTGCAATTGATTCACTATCTAGCTCTTACTGGGCTGAACGATATATCGGTACGAAACGAGTGGAAAGCAGTGCTGTTTCTAAGAGTGGTTGGTTAAAATCAGGTGGAAACTGGTATTACCTAGAAAGCAATGGGAATTTAAAAACTGGCTGGTTATTAGATGGTAGCTGGTACTATCTTGAAAATAATGGTGCAATGAAGACAGGTTGGGTACGCTGGAACGAAAATTGGTATTATCTAGCTTCTAGTGGCGCTATGAAAACTGGCTGGGTGCAATGGAGTGGCAAGTGGTATTACCTAAATTCAGGTGGTGCAATGGCGTATAACACTGTAATTGATGGATATGTAGTAGGAAGTGACGGAGCATGGATTCCATCTAAATAATAGAACGGACAACCTCCGTTTGCATTTTGAAAGCAGGTGATGAGCCTGCTTTTTTCATTGTCAAAAAAACTTTTTTACCATGATGGCGGGATTATTGGGGTTGATTAGAATTATTATGAAGTTTATAAGAGGTTAGTCAGCTCATAACCTAGAGGAACAACTAGTTTAAGTGTGCAGGAAATAATATTTAATTGATTACTAAATCTATTAATGTTTCAGTCGAAATGATTTTTTCTCAAACGGCGGAAAATCGAAAAAAGCGTCGAATTTTAGAGTAAAAGCGTCGGATTATAATTAGAAAGCGTCGGATAGTTTATGAAAACCGTCGGATTATACTTAAAAAGCGTCGGAATATTACTCAATTGCATTAAAATAGAGGACGAATTAATCGTCCTCTACACCACACGTTTTTCTTTATTGAATCCAAGCCCCATCTTTGCCAACTTTATAACCGTCAATCACAGTGTTAGCAGCCATATGACCTTGATTATAGAAGTAATACCATTTGTTGTTGATTTTTTTCCAGCCAACAGACATCGCGCCAGAACCTTGTAGGTGGTACCATTTGCTTCCGCTGAATAACCAGCCTGTTTTCATAGCACCAGATCCAGTTAAGTAGTACCACGAAGCACCGTCCTTCACCCAACCAGTAGACATCGCGCCGCTAGCTGATAGGTGGTACCATGAACCTCCGTCTTTGATCCAACCAGTTGCCATATGACCGCTAGATGTTAGGAAGTACCATTTTCCACCTTCTTTTAGCCAGCCAGTTTTCATTGCTCCATCTTCGTTAAAGAAGTACCACTTGCCATTGATTAAGTTCCAACCAGTTACCATTTGGAATAATGTTTCATCCTGTTTTTCACTGAAATAGTACCATGTTCCGTTATCTAATAACCAACCTCGATATAGGCCGTTTTCGTCTCGGTAATACCAGTTCCCACATTTTTCGAACCATCCTGTTATCTCAAACTCATAGTCTGATCCTACAAAAACTCCATTATTTGTTAATGTTTGAATAACACTTTTTGCGTCTTCATCAAATACCATTCCCCATAATCCCACGTATTCAAGTGCATTTAAGGAAAGTAGAGGTTCAAGGTTAGAAACTGGGTTTTCAGTTAAATATAGAGTTTGTAAATTTACTAGCCCATTTAATGAAGAAATATCTGTAATTAAATTAAACTCTAAATCTAATAGTTCTAAGCTAGTAAGATTTGCAATTGGAGTCAAATCTGAAACTCGATTATAACCAAGAACTAACTCCTTTAAGTTTGTTGCATGTTCTAGCCCTTTAAGTGACGTGATTGCTTCACTCGACGTGTAACCGTAGTATACAGCATATAATGAAGTTAAATGTTGCATGTCACTTTCTTGTAAAGGGCGATCATGAACATTTAGGGTTTCACGGATGGTTTCTTCAAGTGTGGCATCCTCTATTTGAACAACATCTCCAGAAGGATAATCCCATGTTGTAACAACGACAGTTGCATATTCACCAGTCGCAGATCCGTCTTTTACAGCCTCAACCTTCACTTCATAAGATGTATTATGTGTTAAACCTTCGAAAACATAGTGCCAATCGGCGTTATTTGTCATTAGTTGACCATCAATATATAAATTGAAAGAAAGATTATCAGACCAATCACCATAATAATCCCATTCAATAAAAATTGACGTTTCAGTTACTTCCGTATAATAAATATCTACTGGTTCATATGTATCACCAGTTGGATCATACGTGTCATCTCCAGGTCCGTATGTATCGTCTGTACAGTAAGTGTCAGCTACTGCGGTTGTTACTGCTTTTCCTGAGCTTTGCTTTTTAAAATCAGACGCACTTGCTGAAGAGAAAGGTGTTAATAATGCTACTGCTAGAGTGAAGATAAGTAGTACATTGATAAACTTAAACTTTTGCATGCTGATTCCCCTTTTTTATTAATTTGAATATCTAGTAATCACTAGACGTTGTCTAGTATACTATTAAAAAATCCAAATTTTAACAAAAAAACCAAATTAGTGATAATATTACAAAAATAGTGATAAAGCGACAAAAGAGTAGAGAATCTAGTACATTCTCTACTCTTCTATAAAATATTATTATCGGATCCAAGCTCCATCTTTGCCAACTTTATAACCGTCAATCACAGTGTTAGCTGCCATATGACCTTGGCTATAGAAGTAATACCATTTGTTGTTGATTTTTTTCCAGCCAACTGACATTGCGCCAGAGGCTTGTAGGTGATACCATTTGCTACCACTATTTAACCAGCCTGTTTTCATTGCACCAGATCCAGTTAAGTAGTACCAAGTGCCATTGTCGTTTATCCAGCCAGTTTTCATTGCACCGCTGCTTGATAGGTAGTACCAATAACCATCTTTAATCCAACCGGTTTGCATTGCTCCACTACTGCTAAAGTAATATATCTTACCGTTAATATGTTGCCATCCTGTTTTCATTTGCCCATATGTATCTATTTCTTCTGATAGATAATACCAGATGCCTTCATCTAATTTCCATCCGCTTATCACTATATTTTTTATATCTGGATAATAATAGTACCAAGTACCACAAATTTTGTTCCATCCCTTAAAGATTGTCTCGTAGTATGCGTGAACAGTGACACCTTCTGCTCTTAAGGTATCAACTACTCTTTTTGCAGCATCGTCTAACGTTATTCCATTTAAATACACTTTATATAGAGAGGGAAATGTCAGTAATGTATCCAGTTTAACAATTGGATTATAAGAAAGATTGATTATTTTCAGATCTGATAGTCCTGCTAATGAAGAAATGTCTGTTATGTTATTACCATCCAAGATCAAGTACTTTAAATTAGATCGTTTTGCAAGTGGGCTTACATCTGTTAGATTAGGGCTTTTTGTTATATGAATGTTATCTAGTTTGTTAAGAGAAGATAAAGGTGTTAAATCGCTAATTCCCGAACCTTCTATATTGACGTAATCTAAATTTGTAGCAGCTTCAAGACCATTAAGCGTTGTGATGTTGTCATCTCTATCTGCCATTATGTCTGTGATTAGGTTTAAGTCACTTTGTTGTAGAGGTCGATTAAAAATTTGTAAGTAGTTTCTAATTTTACTTTCTATATTTGGGTCTTCAATACTAACAATATCACCGGTTGAAGGTTCCCAAGTTGTGACGGTAGATACAACCTCTCCACTTGGTACGCCATCAAATAAAACCTCAATTTTTATCTCATATGATGTAGAGGTCATAAGACCTTCGAATGTAAAATTCATTTCTATGGTAGAAGACTCTTTTAATTCGTCATTTAAATACACGTTATATGAAATTAATTTGCCACTACGGTCACCTAAGTAGTTGTAAGCGACATAAATCGAAGTTTGTCTCTCTTGTAACCATAATATTTTTAATGGATTATCTTTTGAAGAATCTCCTGGGTATATGATAATATCTTCCTTTTCTTTAGTAGGATCCTTTGTACAAGTTGTCGCTGGATTTAATACAGGATCTTTATCATGCCATGGTGAAGCACTTACAGGTGAAAATGGTATAAATAGAGAAATTGTTAGAGATAAAACGAGTAATAATTTAAATACTTTTAATATTTTCATGAGCAATCCCCTTTTATATATTTTGATAATCAGAATTATCAATCTTTAAACGGTTATTATTATACTAGTAATTTTTTGTTAATTGGGAATTTTAATTAAAAAAGTAAAAAAATATATAAAAAAAGTAGAGAATCTCATAGACTCTCTACTTTTGCCAAGAAATTAACGGATCCAAGCTCCATCTTTGCCAACTTTATAACCGTCAATCACAGTGTTAGCTGCCATATGACCTTGGCTATAGAAGTAATACCATTTGTTGTTGATTTTTTTCCAGCCAACTGACATTGCGCCAGAGGCTTGTAGGTGATACCATTTGCTACCACTATTTAACCAGCCTGTTTTCATTGCACCAGATCCAGTTAAGTAATACCACGTGGCCCCATCTTTCACCCAACCTGTACTCATTGCGCCACTGCTTGATAGGTGATACCAAGAACCACCGTCTTTGATCCAACCAGTTTGCATAGCCCCGCTACCGTTAAAGTAATACCACTTTCCGTTAATGAAATCCCATCCAGTAGACATTTGACCATATTTATCATCAGTAGATAAATAGTACCATTTGCCACTATCAAGTAACCATCCAGTGTATATATCATTTACACTATCAAAGTAGAGCCAAGAGTCACATACCTTATGCCAACCAATATATTCTGTAACGTAATCAGCCCAAACATTTACTCCATTTGAACGTAGTGAATCTACTACTTTTTTTGCAGTATCGTCTAAGGTTACTTCATGTAATCCAAGTGTTTTTAGTGATGGTAAAGATAGTAACGTATTTATATTTGTAATTTGTGAATTAAAAGATAAATTAAGTGATTCTAATTTAGTTAAATCGCTTAGTGATGAAATATCGGAAATGTAATTGATATCTAGTCCTAATCTTTTTAGGTTTGAAAGTTTAGCAAGTGGACTAACATCTGTAATATGGTTATCCATTAACAATATTGATTCTAAACTAGTTAAGTTAGATAGCGGACTTAAATCTGCTATTTCATTTCCTGACATTTCGATTTCTACTAGGTTTATTGCATATTCAAGACCTTTTAGAGAAGTGATCCCACTGTTATCACCATATACATATGTTAAATAAGCTAAGTCACTTTCTTGTAATGGTCGATCTTGAATGTTTAGTCTGTTTCGAATTTTGGACTCCAAATTTGAATCTTCAATTGAAACGATGTCACCTGATGGTGGATCCCACGTTGAAGTAGTTATTGTTCCGGTTTCTCCAGTAGGAGAACCATCTTTCAATACTTCTATCGTCACTTCATATGATGTGCCTTCTGTTAGTCCTTCAATATAGTAGTAGTCTTTTGTGATGTTCTCTACTAACTGACTATTAAGATAAAGGTTATATGAAAGAGTATTAGTCCATTCTCCATTGTATTGCCAAGATAAATATAGCGTAGTATGTGTTGGGATTGCCAGTCTAACTTGGACTGGTTCAGTATTGTATGCATCATCTTCTTGGTTGTATGTATCATCAATAATACCATTTGTATCATTCGTGCAATACATTTCAGGGGTAAATGGAGTTGCCTCAACTTTTTTTAACATTGAAGCACTTGCTGATGAAAATGGTGTTAATAGTGTGACTACTAAAAATAAAACGAGTAATACATTGAGAATCTTTAATTTTTGCATGATTAAACTCCTTTTTTAAGCATTTTTTACGAAAATCAGAATAATCTAATTTTCACAAACTATGACTATTATACTATTACTTTTTAAATAATTGGGATAATTTCCAAAAAATATATAAAATACAACAAAAAAAGAGTAGAGAATCTAGTACATTCTCTACTCTTCTATAAAATACTATTATTGAATCCAAGCTCCATCTTTGCCAACTTTATAACCGTCAATCATAGTGTTAGCTGCCATATGACCTTGGCTATAGAAGTAATACCATTTGTTGTTGATTTTTTTCCAGCCAACTGACATTGCGCCAGAGGCTTGTAGGTGATACCATTTGCTTCCGCTGAATAACCAGCCTGTTTTCATAGCACCAGAGCCTGTTAAGTAGTACCACGAAGCACCATCTTTCACCCAGCCAGTAGACATCGCGCCGCTAGCTGATAGGTGGTACCATGAACCTCCGTCTTTGATCCAACCAGTTGCCATATGACCGCTAGATGTTAGGAAGTACCATTTTCCACCGCTTTGTAACCAGCCGGTTTTCATTGCGCCACTTCCGTTAAAGAAGTACCATTTACCATTGATTAGGTTCCAGCCAGTAACCATAGATGCCCAATTATCATCTTCTGTTTCACTTAGGTAGTACCAAGTGCCACCATCGTTTAGCCAACCTGTAACAGGATAACCTTCCTCATCTAAAAAGTACCATTTTCCATGGAATTCGTTCCAGCCTGTAGTGAATTCTTCTTCTTCACCTTCGAAATACACTGCTACACCGTTGCTTATTAATGTCGTAATGACACTTGCTGCTTCAGCGTTTAATGGATTTCCATATAGATAGACAACTTCTAAATTTGGTAATTCCAATAACACTTCGATATTTGATACGTTATTATTCTCTAGGTCTAAGTAAGTGAGATTTTGTAAAGAAGCTAACATTGAGATATCAGAAATGTTGTTATTAAATACAACTAATTCAATTAGATTTATAGCATGCTCAATTCCTTTTAGAGACGTAACACCTTGGTATGGAACGTAAAGGTACTCTAGATTTACTAAATCAGCTACGACTAAATCTCGATCGAAAATACCAAATTGATATCTTACTTCCATCTCCACTACAGCGTCTTCAAAGAATGTTGGATTAGGATGTGTGCTATATATAACGGAAGAGATTTCTCCTGTAGGGACTCCATCCATTAATGCTTCTACTGTTAAAACGTAAGCGGTATCAGCTTCTAAACCTGTAAATGAATACGTATTCGTATCACCAGAGACTGTTACTGTTGTAGGAGTAGAATCGACTCCATCCTCTTGGTGTGAAACAGCAAATTGTAAGTTCTCTGTTACTTCACCATAGTAGTCCCAAGAAATTGTTAAAGAATCATTTCGTACCGTGTCTACGTAAAGCGATACTGGTTCATACCCATAAGTGTCACACGTAGGATCTTCATACGTATCACACGTTGGATCATATGTGTCACCTGTAACATCATAGACGTTTTCTGTGACATAACTAGGTTTTTCTCTTTTTAGCTTTGGTGCGTTTGCACTTGCTGAAGAGAAGGGAGTTAGTAGAGTGATTGCTAGAGATAAAGCGATTAGTACATTGAAAAACTTAAACTTTTGCATGATCATTCCCCTTTTTGTTTTTTGTTTGTTTGTAAATATATCCCAATCTACAACCACTGACCATTATACTAGCAATCTACTAAAATTTGTATATTTTTTGTTAAAAAAGTAATAATTTTACAAAACGTATCAATAAACGACAAAAAGAGTAGAGAACATATCTCTACTCTTTCATTTATATAAATTATCGAATCCAAGCTCCACTCTTTCCAAGCTTGTATCCTTGAATGGTTGTATTTGCTGCCATCTTTCCTTCATTATAGAAGTAATACCATTCATTGTTAATTTTCTTCCATCCAGTTGACATCGATCCAGATGTTTGAAGGTGATACCAGTCATTGCCGGATTTTAACCAACCTGTTTTCATTGCACCACTATCCGTTAAGAAATACCATGATTGACCATCTTTTAGCCAACCCGTTTTCATGGCACCGCTACTAGCTAGATAATACCAAGAACCGTTATTCTTTATCCAACCAGATTGCATTTGCCCGTCCGCATTTAAGTAGTACCACGTCGTGCCATCTTTTACCCAGCCAGATTGCATTTGACCGTCTGAGTTTAAGTAGTACCAACTAGCTCCGTCTTTCACCCAGCCTGTTTTCATCGCGCCGTCTTCTGCAAAGAAGTACCAGGTATTATCAATCATCGTCCAGCCAGTAACCATCAAGCCAAACGATTCGTCGTTTGCTTCGCTAAAATAATACGTTTCTTCTCCTTCAGTTAACCAACCAGAAAATAGTTCTCCATTTTCATCAAAGTAAACTATGTTGCCGCATCCGAAATCGAACCAACCTGTATTGATGGTTACGTGTGGTGAACTTACCCATACGCCATTTCTTCTTAGTTCATCGATTACCGTTTTTGCGTCATCATTTAATTCAACATCCCAAAGATTAACGCTCTCAAGATAAGGAATTGTTTTTAAAGCATCTATATTTGTTATATTCGTGTTTGATAATCCAATAACCATTAGAGATTCCATTCCAGATAGGAATGAAATATCAGAAACTTGATTGTTATCTAAATACACAGTGTGTAAGTTAGTTAAGTTCGCTAACGGAGAAATATCCGTCACGAGATTGTTTGTTAACTCAATATGTGTTAGGTTTGGTATTTTTGATAAAGATTGAATATCAGAAACTTCGTTGCTATATAAAAACAATGTAGACAAGTTATTAAGGTTTTCTAATGGAGATAAATCTGACACATTATTCCCATCTAAGCTCAAAAATTCTAGGTTTGTTGCAAACTCCAATCCGGATAAAGAAGTAATTCCTTTCCATCCTGCGTATAAGTATTCTAATCGAGATAAATCACTTTCGAATAACTCTCGATCTGTAACAGCAAGTTCAACTTTCACTAATTCTTCTAGTGCAGGATCTTCTATTGTAACAATATCCCCAGACGGTAAAGAAGTAGTCTCGTACGTTACAACCACAAAATCTCCAGTTGGTTCACCGCTTTTTAACACTTCCACTTCCAATGTATAAGCCGTTTCAGGTGCTAGATTTTTAAACGTGTATTCGTAATCATACTTTTCTAATGTCGTGAGTTTCTCACCGTCGATATACAAGTTGTATGATAGATCTTCTGACCAATCATAGTAATCCCATTGAATCGTAATCGATTGTTCAGTCGCATTTTTAAAATGAATTTCAATGCCACTGTATGTATCATCTCCAGGACCATAAGTATCTCCAGCAGGATCATATGTATCGTCTCCAGGTCCATATACATCATCCGTACAGTATGTATCGCTACTTACATTCATACTTGTTGCTTTTTTTGCTGCTTCAACAGTTGAAACAGGAAGTAACAGTGATACTAAAAGCGATAATACGAGTAACACATTAAAAAATTTAAATTTCTTCAAAATAAGTGCTCCTTTCAAGAGTGAAATTAAAAATGACTCGTCCTATGTTACAAGTAATGGAATTCAATTTGAACCCTCTATAAAAAAGTTTTAATTTTAAGATTACTATTTTTGAGGTTTTACATGTTTTGGTAAAAGAGATATATGGTAAGATAGATTGGTAGATTTTGAAACGGGAGAGAGTTTGATGAAACGAATGTTTACTAAAAAGGGGATTTATTCACTAGTAGCGATAGTGTGTATAGTCACACTCATATATATTATCTTCGAAGTGGTTACAGTAAAGAACCTGATCCAATCTCCGAAACAAACCGCGTTATATGATCGAGACGGACATCCGATCATACCAAATCATACTCAAGTTGTTTCAGCCGAATCAGTGCCAAGTCTTATTAATACGTATGTCAGCCAAGAAAAAGACATCCCTGCAATGGTATACCCAGAAAAAGGGATACGCTATTGGATTGCTCACGTACTCATCTCCAATTATGAGGAAGAAGAATTACTAGAGTTAGCACTTAATCATTTATATTTTAGAAATGGAATTTTCGGGTTGGAAAACGCAGCAAACTACTATTTTAATAAAGAGATAGACGAGACAACGGTAGAGGAGCAAATTCTTCTTTTATCAAAATTGGAGAATACAGGCGTTGAAGATCTATTATATGAACGAAACCTGATTACGAAAGAAATACATACTAGCTATAAAAACGATTTGCCACAATTACTGGATCAACTACATACTTCAACAACATATGCTCATTCCTTTGTCGATCATGTCATCGATGAGATTGAAGCGCGGTATGGCGTGGATGAAGAAGAGTTTTTTCGCAGAGGTTACAATGTGTACACGAGTCTTCGTAGAGATGTTCAAAACGTATTGTATGAACAGTTTCGCAATGAGGAAAATTTTCCAGAACCAACACGGTATGCAATCGCTGAAAGTGGGATGGTCATTCTTGATCAGAAAACAGGTGCAATAGCAGGGTTAATAGGTGGTCGAAACGTTCATGAATCCAGCTTAAATCGCGCTACGGACATTACTAGACAGCCAGCTTCTACTTTTAAGCCACTCATCTCATTTGCGCCAGCATTTGAGATGGGGTGGAAGCTCGGTGATGAGCTCAAGGATGAGCCAATGAGATTTGGGAATTTCCAGCCACGAAACTATGATTACGAGCATAGAGGCGTCGTTACAGTTGAGGAAGCACTCCTTCATTCTTATAATGTGCCTTCCGTTTGGTTACTTTATAAAATCGGATTTGAAAACGGGCTAGAGATGATTAAAAGCTTTGATCTTTTTACGATTCATGAAGAGGATGGATATAAATTAGGTCTTGGCTTTACACGAGTTGGCACATCTCCTTTAGCATTAGCTCAGGCCTATTCCATTTTTACAAACGAAGGAAGTATGGTTGATGCCCATGCTGTTCTACGAATTGAGAGTGAAGATGGAAATACGCTTTATGAACCAAGGTTAAAAGAGAAGAAGCTTGTAGAAAAGAAAACAGCAACCATAATGAATGATTTATTAGTCAAAGTTGTTGAGAGTGGAACAGGAGCGAAGGCTCAAATTGAAGGAAGACGCATCGGAGGAAAGACAGGAACAACCTCCTATGATGCTTGGTTTGTTGGCTTTGACGAGAATTACATAGGATCGATTTGGATTGGACCTGATCAAGTAGCGCCTAGATATAAGATAGACATTGCTGGCGGAGAATCTGCGGCATTGTTGTTTCAAAAGATTTTTAGTGAATTACAGGTAACGGAGGACTCAAGGAAATGAAATGGTTTACCTTTCTTGCATTAGCGTTCATGTTTATTTTTTCACCGTATCAAATTGGCCTTTATTTTAATAGCAGCATATATAGTTTAAGTATCCTGTTGTTTGCACTTTATTTTATGGTATTTATAACATTGGTAGTGAAAAAGGAGCTATCTTCCATAGGGAAATTAAGTTTTCTTTTACTTTTACCACTATGCTATCTCTTTCCGTTATTTACTGCAGAAAACCCTCAAGGAGCATGGGATTCTTTCTTACAATGGGTTACGTTTCCAGTCTTTATGCTCTTGCTTTATTGGGTGGGCTTAGAACGAAAGATCAATGGATGGCTACCACTAGTTTTTCAAGTGACAGGAATATGGATTAGCTTTTTCTCGATCTTCGTCTATTTCGGTTGGCTTGACTTTCCGAAAGCATTTATAGCGGACCGATTAGCAAGTATTGTCCAATATCCAAACACATTTGCTATGCTGATGATCGTGTTTTTCTTATTCTCACTTGTGATGTTAACGAGTGATAAGCTAGATTCACGATTCTTACTGTTGTTCTCACTTCCCCAAGTTGTGTACATCGTTTGCTTTATCCTGTCATTTTCAAGGGGAATGATGCTTGTTTTTCCAATTGTATGGTTTTTAGGATTACTGCTTCTGTCAGGGAAAAAACAGCTAGAATATACCATTTATTCAGTGGCGTCAGTAGGATTAGCGCTTTTATCATTTCTTTTCATTGAAAAAGCAGGAGCTGTAATGGTTACGGGGAGTAGTGCACTTTTCATCGGAATTGTTTATTTCATGAAAACGAGAGCAAAGGCACTTTTTGAAAAAATAAAGCTAAACCGTTTTGTGCTACCTGTTTTACTTGTTGTTTTAGCTGGATTAACAGTGTTAGACCTTGTAAATGAAGGGTTAGGCTATCGAACGTTACCCGTTGAATTACAGGAGAGAATTTCTAGTATTAATCTAGCAGAAGGAACAGCAAAAGAGCGCCTTGTTTTTGCTAGTGATGCTTTTGAGATTAGTAGTGATGCACCATTAATTGGGATGGGTGGAGAAGCGTTTCGTGTGATTTATAAAAAGTACCAATCTCTTCCTTATCAATCAAACAAAATACATAATGGCTATTTAGAATGGCTCGTTGACACGGGGTGGATTGGGCTTCTTCTTTTTATCGGGGTATTTGGGTATTTATATGTGCAATTATTTCGTACGTATCAAAAGGAGAAAAATGTTCTTCAAATCGCCGTGTTCATCGCATCCCTTGCCTTGTTTTTCCATAGTTCCATCGATTTTAATTTTTCATATGGTACGACTTGGTTCGTTGCTTTATGGCTGATGGTCATAGGGGTTGTTACACCAGAGGAACGTATAAAGGGGAAAAAAGGTAAAGGGAAAACTGAAATAGTAGGTCAAAATCAGCTACCTCATCTCGTAATCTATAGTGTTTTTAGCTTGATGGTTTTAGTGAGTGGGGTATATTCTTATAAGTTTATGAAAGCCGAACAAGCTTATCAGTTATCAAAGGCTTATCAGTTACCAACCGAAAAGGAAAAGGCACTAGAAAGGGCAATCGGTTTAAATCCTTACAATGTATCATATCGATTAGCAACTAACGAGCTGTATGCCTCAAAAGGTGACTTGGCTAGCTTACAAGCAGGGATTGAAGCTGTGACATCATTAGAGCCTAATAATTCAACAGTCGCCCTAAAATCTGCTGTTCTTTTAGAAAAAATAGGCCAAGAAAATGAGGCGAGAACGCTTTATGGACAAGCTCTCAAAATGGATAAATTTAATAGAGGCTTGTATGAGCGGGCAATACAGTCATACGTAAAAGGAGCTGTTTTTGAGGGTAGCATTGCACTTGCCAATAAAGCGGTAGAGGTCTATCGTGATAATCTCAATTACTTTGACTATTTCTACAACGAACCACTGACAGATTATGATGCGTTTAATGGAAGGGAATTTACTGTAACGAATTCGTCACACCTTCATGCGGCAATCGCTTTTTATTTGCTAGAAGCATATGAAGAAGTCATTACAATGAATGAGCTAATTACAAAGGAAGCCTCTGAAAAGCAGGATGCACTCGCACTTGTAGCTATGGCATATGAAAAATTAGGGGAGCTGGAAAAAGCAAACGAAATAAAAGCTCAACCAAAAAATGAACTTATTCTATATCTAAAAGAAAGATAGGGGTGCAAAAATGAGGAAAATTAGCTTGTTGACACTTGCTTTGCTACTCGTCTTTCTATCTAGTTGTTCGAGGGATCCAGGTGGAGAGAGCTTGACAGAGAGATTGAAGAAGATGTCTCTTGAGGAGAAAATTGGCCAGATGCTGCTTGTTGGGGTGGATGGGCATGAAGTGGATGAGGAGACAGCTCGCTTGCTACGATCCTACCATATAGGTGGAGTAGTTCTTTTTCAAAGGAATATTAAAAATACGGAGCAGTTAACTACTTTTTTAAATGAGTTAAAAGAAGAAAATGCTTCAAGTGGGAATGTGCCATTGTTCCTGGCAGTTGATGAAGAAGGAGGAAGAGTAAGTAGACTTCCTAACGAATTCTATCAGTTACCAGCGAATGAAAAGATTGGCAGGATGAGAGATGAGGACTTTTCTTTTAAAGTTGGAAGAGTGTTAGCTAAAGAGATTAAGAGTGTTGGGTTTAATATGAATTTTGCACCTGTGCTTGATGTAAATACAAATCCTCGCAACCCAGTGATTGGTGATCGTTCATATGGCAAAAATCCGAAGCTTGTCAGTCAATTAGGGATACAGACGATGAAAGGAATGCAGTCTGAAGAGGTTATTTCAGTGATTAAGCATTTTCCAGGTCATGGAGATACAAGTGTTGATTCACATAAGGAATTGCCCATTTTACGACATGATCTTAATCGGTTGAAAAGAGTGGAACTAATCCCATTCGTGGAGGCCATCGATAAAGGGGCTGATATGGTCATGTCTGCGCATCTTTTTCTACCGAAGATAGATAGTAGCGCACCAGCCACACTATCGAAAAAAATCATGACTGATCTATTGCGAACTGAACTACGTTTTGAAGGTGTGGCGATAACAGACGACCTAACGATGAGAGCTATTTCAAGGAAATACAGTATTGAAGAAGCAGCTGTAAAAGCTATTCAAGCGGGCAATGACATCGTCCTCATCGCAAATGGACCAGCAAACATAGAGTTAGCTATTCAAGCGATACTAGATGCGGTCAAAAAAGGGGAAATCACAGAAGACCGTATTGATCAAAGTCTCCACCGAATACTATCACTAAAACAAAAATACAAGCTAGCAGACAAACCGGTTAATCCGGTAAATGTACAAGAGCTTAATAGAGAAATAGAAGAACTGCTAGACTAGTTTCGAAAGGTGCCTGGCACCTGTCGAATGGGAAAATCAAACTGGACTCTAAGGATAAATGAGGGAAACCCTTGAAAACAAAGGGTTTATCTGAAAAATTACCTCTCAAATATTTCGACATATTTCGACAGGTACCTGGCACCGCACCAAGGGAGAATCTACCTTTTAAGATTTCCTTGTGTCAATTGTTGATGATGGATTACGATGGTAATAGGTTAATAATTTTCTAGAGATGCAATTTAGGGGGATTAGAAACAGCATGAAATCGATGAAAATTTTGTTGGCAGTGTTTGTTTTATTAGGAAACTTATTTTTGTACAGTAGCATGCCCCAAGCTTCGACTGAGAGTGTTGAACAGGTAGAAACTGACTCTACAGTAGAGGATACCTCGTCTGAACAATCAGTCAATCATACAGAAGAAGAAAAGACTCAACAAGAAGAAACCGTTGAGACTGAGACAGTAGTGACCGAAGAAACTGAAGCAGTTAAGGAAAGTGAAAAGCAGACAGTAAAGATTGCTAGTTTTACTTCAACTGATAAATACTTTAAGGCACCTACTAATGAGGTTGCAGTTTATGTGAATAAAAACGGACAGTTGGAGATCGTTTCATATTTAGTAGAAGGACAAGAATATCAAAGAGTAAGTGATTTCGGCAATTGGCACCAAATCCAATTTGGGACGGAATATGGCTATGTGTGGAAAGCGGATACAGAGCCGTCGAATGGTTCGTCTATTCAAAATCTAGATCAGAACTCAATAGTGATTGGATCAATTAAAACGACAAAAGATCTATCAGTTTTTGACAACACGTCTGGTTCTTTAGTTGCATTTGCAACGTTAAAAGAAGGAATCTCTTATCCAATAATCGCTCAAACTGGAAATTGGTATAAGGTCGTGGTTGCAGGTCGTTATGGTTACATTTATGGCGGTGATGTTGTGAAATTCTTTTCACCCTCAGATAAGTACTTTCAGGTAAAAAGTGAAGATACTGCCGTTTTTGTCAAAAAAGATGGTGAATATGTACAAGTGGGGACGCTTGTGAACAACGAAGAATATAAGCGTGAAAGCGAAAGTGGAGACTATCATGTCATTCGATTTGGTAGTGAAACAGCGTACGTTGAGAAAAATAAAACCGTTCCATCGTCAGGTACAAATTTACGAAAGCCTTACCAAGATTTTAATCCAAAAGGTTCTTTTGTAACATTATCTGAGATTACTGTTTATGATAATTCAACTGGTGCATTACTTCCTTTTGCAAATGTGAATCAAGATGTGGTTGTGCCGCTTCTAAAGGTCGAAGGGAATTGGCTCCAAGTTGGAGTAGCGGGAAGAATTGGATATGTGTACAAGCCTAGCGTCAAAATTACATCTTTAGATGTTGTGAATCCAAAGCAGATATACTCTTATACACAAATGCAAGCTGATATTGCGACTCTCCAGGAATATTACCCAGATTTGATTCATACGGAAATTATTGGCCAATCCGTTGATGGGCGAAACCTGTATGCCTTAAAGCTAGGGAATGGAGAGCATGAGATCTTCATCAATGGCTCTCACCATGCAAGAGAGCATATGACAACAAACATCATTATGGAGATGATTGATCAATATGCTCAATCACATGCAAATGGAACAAATTTTAATGGATACAATACGAGAGAAATTTTAGCACAAACATCAATTTGGTTTGTTCCAATGGTGAATCCAGATGGCGTTACGTTAGTACAAAGTGGTCATACAACTGCGAAAAACCCACAATTTTTACTAGATTTAAATAATGGTAGTACTAATTTTTCTTCATGGAAAGCCAATATTCGTGGAGTAGACTTAAATCGTCAGTACCCAGCAGACTGGGCAAATATTAAACATGATCCTGGAAAACCGGCATCACAAAATTTTAAAGGGTACTCACCTTTAAGTGAGCCAGAAGCTCTAGCAATCTATAACTTTACAAAAGCACATAATTTTCGTGCCGCAGTTGCCTATCATTCATCAGGGCAAATCTTATACTGGCATTTTAATACAGCGAAAGAACTCTACAACCGTGACTATGCACTTGCTTCAAAAATTGGCACAATCACTGGTTATAGCTTAGTACAACCGACAGAAAACCCAAGTGGAGGTGGCTTTACAGATTGGTTTATCCAAGATATGAAGCAACCGGGTTTCACACCTGAAATCTCACCACCAACTTATTCAGCACCTGTTCCTCTTGAAAACTATGACTCAATTTGGGAAGAAAATAAAACCATTGGGTTAATGCTTGCACAAGAGGCGAAAAATCTTGTAATGGTAGGCTGGAAAAAGATTGATAGCAACTGGTACTACTTTAATCAATCGGGAAAAATCGTTACAGGCTGGCTACAAGATGGAGCACACTGGTACTACCTTCAATCAAACGGGGTCATGAAAACCGGTTGGCTTAAAGCTGGGGGTAAGTGGTACTACTTCAACTCTAACGGAACGATGCGATCAGGATGGCTACGCTACAACAGCAAGTGGTATTACTTAACCGAAAAAGGTGATATGGCACTTGGTTGGAAAGAAGTAGATGGAAAGTGGTATTACTTCTACAGCGACGGAAAAATGGCAGCTAACACTACGATAAACGGCTATAAAGTAGGCGCAGATGGTGCGTGGATTCGTTAATAGATATGTGAAATTGAAAACCAGGCATAATCCTTTTTAGGGGATTATGTCTGTTTTTTTGTTTATTTTGAAGGAGAGGAAGAGTATTAAGGAGAGATGTTAGCTTTAACTAACAAATCTGAAGGTGTCTCGGCCAATTGATAGAATAATTTTTTTAACCGCTAGGAAAAATTTTAAAAGTGCTAGAAAATTTTCAAAAAGTGATCGAATAAATTGCTGATACTGATAAAATGTCAGTTTTTAGGCCTTGTTTCGTTCTCATCAAAGAACTTTTGAGTTACTTAAGGTAAAAAACTAATTAATTAAAGCAAACGGTAAGGTGATTTTTACTCATTTTGCATATTTTTTATTCGATTGAATGGAATAAGAGGCAAAATTGGATAGGTTTTAGTGAAAATTCGTTTATAGAATGTTGGTCATTAGTAATTCTTTCGTGTTAACCGTAGTGGAAGGACCGAGACTCCTACGGGAATAGCGCCGGGCTTGAGACCCCACAGGCAAAGCCGAGGAGGCTCAAGTGGCGCCCCACGGATAGCGAGGTTCCTGCAACGCAGATTAGCACCCCCAGTTCAGCGTCGTATTTTCAGGGTAGTCAAAATAAAAAAGCAAACATAATCTAGTTGACTATGTCTGCTTTTTTCACTTATTTTGTACCCTCAATAAACGCCACAAATTCCATCGCAATCGCACTAATCTTTACATGCCATGCTTCATCTGTTGCATATTGATGTCTTTCTCCATTCATTCGCATTGCGTCTAGTGTGAACTGCTGATAAGCCTCATGGTAGGTGAAGTTTTCAGCAATATACACAGCACCACCAACGATTCCATCTTCCTTACTTGCAAACGTAGACGCACATTCTGGACAACTGTCCGTTGCTTTTATTCCATAATAATTATACTTCTGATTCACTAGTGAAGAAGTACCGTATCCTGATTCAAGCGCGGAATGTGCCATTAAATAGACTGCATTAAGGCCTGTTTGCCTCTGAGCTTCTAAGTAGGCATCTCCCATTCCATACATCTGACTGCTCGTGTTACCTTTTGTTTTTGTATGGATAAACGCATTGATCTGTTCAGCTGTCACATTTGCTTGCGTTGTTAAAGGTGTAAAAATCGTAATTTCATTTGTCGTTGCGCCCATTTTTTCTTTTTCATATCGAAACATATTTAAGCCGTTATTATTTCTAGCATTGCCCCAAACCCATCCAATTTGACCACGGTCAGTTTTTACTTTAAACCAACCTTGATAAGTAGGATCTGTTCCGATTTGGTAATCTACTAGTTTCACAGTCGATTTTGCAGATACCGAACCAAGGTATTCCGATGTGGAGTTTGGCTCTGCTCTTAAAGGCTTGTCGTCTTTCATGTACCAAAGATTATCATTCACATTTTTATCAAGATAATCTCTTTGTACCCAACCTGTTATGCCGTTTTCTGTGGAGATTTCAGCTCCATATTCCTTTACTTGGAGAATTTCAACAGATGTATTGTAATCTAAGAAACTACCTTCTGAAGATTTTTGACCAAGTTTTAGACTTTCAAAGGAACTATAAACCTTTAATGTTGGAGAAGCTACACGGTATCCGCTTTGTACATAGCTCTTGTGAACGTAGCCTAGTCGACCAGCAATTTCAATCATATACCAATTGCCAGATTTTTTAATGTAAGTGTAGGTGACATTCTCCTTCAATGTTGCAAAAGGTACAAGTGTATTCGGAGTAGAGTTATCCACGACAACAGCATCAGTATGTGCAACGAGCGTATCACTGCCGACGAGCTGCCCGGTGTTCACATTTTTTAACGATTTTCCGTCATCAGGAGTGGTTGACCCCTTCCATACATAGCCGTATTTATTCCCCACCCTCACTTGATGCCAATTTCCATAATCTTTCGTTCGAGGGTAGGTCTGTCCCTCATTTAATGTTGCGACTTCAACGAGAACACCTGTATCATTTGTGTAAATCTTTACATTTGGCTCAATAACCTTGAAAAAATTATCACTTGTCTTAAAATCGCGGCGGGTATTCGGCTTGTACACATATCCAGTTCTACCAGCAACATTCACAACATACCAATTTCCGTTTTCACTGATGATTGGATAGTTCGTCTCTTCCGTTAATGTAGCAAATTTTACGAGTCCCCCAGAGCTATTATCATAAACGCCGATTTCAAAAAGTGGTGTGAAGAAATCAGCTGATGAGCCTGTCCATTTACTAATATTCTTAATGGCAGCACCATTTGATGGGGATGTGTATTTCTTATACACATACGCCGACCCTGTTCCAAATTTTATTCGATGCCAGTTACCAGCATCAGCGATTCGAGGATAAGATTGTCCTTTTTCTAATGAACCTACACGAATAAGGCTTCCGTTTCGATTTTCATAGATTCCCAGATTCTCAACCTTAACCGTGAAAAATTGGTCAGTTGTTGTAAATGGCTTTTCAGTTAATGACTTTAGGACGTAACCGATTCGTCCACTAACATCAATTTGATACCAATTCCCATAATCCCGAATGATAGGATATTGTTGATCTGGTAAAATCGTTGCAAAACGAACGAGACTGCCACTCGTATTGTCATAAACGGGTAGGTTATCTACTGCTTTTACAATGACTGAAGTAGGTTTCACACCTTTGTTTTCATTTTGTATCGTAACTGAATCAATAGGTGCAGTTGAACCTTTATAAACATATGCGTATCCATTTCCATACTTGATTTGATGCCAGTTTCCGATATCCTTTACGCGAGGATATTCTTGTCCTTTTACTAATTCAAGTACAGGGATTAACGATTTTGAGCTATTGTCATAAGCAAAAACACCATCTTCAACTACTTTGAAGTACTTATCCGAAGATGTAAACTCACGCGTTACTTCTTGCGTGCTGTTGTCTTCAGAGTTCGTAGAGGTATCCATATTGCTTTCTGTTGCAGTGCTCATCGAAATTTGTTCAGATTTTTTTACGTATCCGATTCGATTTCCTATGATGATCTCGTATGCCTCTTCTGTTTCTGAAAAAATTGGGTAACTTTGGTTTGGCTCAAGTGTAACAATAGCCAAGCCAGTTTCGTCAATTACTGAGATCGCGCTGTTGGAAGAAATACTTTTATCGTTAAGATTGAAAGGGATAAATGGCTGGTCACCTTCAGCGACTTCTAGCATTTCTTCAGGGACTTCATAAACTGAATCTCCCCATTGAATTTTGTTGTTGATTGAAAGAAAGAAGAGGTTCCCTTTATGTAATGTTGCGATATGTTCCTCATTTTCACCAATGACCGTGAGATCTTCAGTTAATGTTACCGTAGAAAAATCTGTCCCTACCTGCTCACCTTGGGCAAAGGTTGATAATGGTAGAAACAATGAGTAACAGAATAATAGAGTAGCAATAAAGCCCAAATTGAACTTCTTCAAAAAATATTCCCCCTAAAGGGCACCGACAAATGAAATTCACACCTCCAATTCTTGTAAATTAGTATAACAAAATTTGGAATGAGTTAATAGGATTGTGACTTTGTTCGTTTTAACTGACAACTTTGAGTTTGCTTTGGGGCAAATGATAGAATAATTTTTTTATCCGCTAGAAAAAATTTAAAAAGTGCTAGAAAATTTTCTAAAAGTGATCGAAAAAATGACTAGCTTCAATAAAATGTCGGTTTTTGAAACTTATTTTGTTCTCATAAAAGAACTTTTGTGTAATTTAGATATTTAACTGCTGAATTTTAGGTGTTCGTAAGACAATTTTTCACTGATTTAAACATTTTTTATTAAATTGTATGGTTTAACTATGTACGAAAACTGTAATTGTGTAATTCAAAACTTCAAAACGATTTATTTTCAGGATAGACGTTCATGCAAATTGAGAATTGCACCATGGCACATGAAAATATACGATTTTTTCTTGTATCTTAGACTGTTGGACATTAGTATTTTTTCCGTGTTAATCGGAGTGGAAGAACCGAGACTCCTGCGGGAATTGCGCTAGGCCCCGGACCCCACAGGCATAAGCAGAGGAGGCTCAAGAAGCGCCCCGCTGAAAGCGAGAGTTCTGCAACGCAGATTAACACAATATGTTCAGTGTCGTATTTTCAGGGTAGACTACCATGCAATTTGAGAATTGCACCATGGCACATGAAAATACGCAATTGTTTCTTGGATCTTAGAATGTTGGATATTAGTATTTTTTCCGTGTTAATCGGAGTGGAAGGACCGAGACTCCTGCAGGAGATGCGCTAGGCTTGAGACCCCACAGGCGTAAACGCCGAGGAGGCTCAAGAAGCGCCCTGCGGAAAGCGAGGTTCCTGCAACGCAGATTAACACCCCATGTTTAGTGTGATGAATTGTATTTTCAGGGTAGCTAAATCAAAAATTTCCATCTAAAAATTTTCTCGCGACACCCACTAGTAATTTTTTTAAAACGTAATATGATAAAGAGGTTGGATATTGAAAACTTTATCCCTTTGAGGTAGATAAAAACCGAGGAAGAGTGAAGCCGTTTTCAAAATCCTATATTAATGAAGAAACTCGAAAAAATGATGGATTCATTCATAAAATTGACATTATTTATCCAATCTTTATTTTCAAATATTGTTTGTTTTTTGGTACAATATACTGTAAAGTTTTAAAATGTGTTGAAATTTGTCAATTCTTGAATATATATTAGATTGCGGGGCATTTTCTATAGAAAACCCTTTGAATCGATTTATAGAAATTTATATATCATCCACCTTCTAGGTTTGGAAAGGAAGTTTAGTCTCTTATGGAAAAAATTTGTGTAATCGGTCTTGGATATATCGGGCTTCCGACATCAGTTATGTTTGCCAACCATGGTAAAAAAGTTCATGGCATGGATGTAAATATTAAGGCTGTTGAAAAAATTAAAAATAAACAACTTCATATTGAAGAAAATGGGTTAGAAGAAAGACTAGTCACTGCGATTGATAGTGGGAACTTAACAGTTTCAACTTCACCAGAGCAGGCTGATGTCTTTATTATTGCTGTTCCATCTCCAATTAATGCAGATCATACAGCTAACTTAGATTACGTTCGTTCAGCAACAAAATCAATCGTTCCTTATTTACAAAAAGGAAATTTAGTTATATTAGAATCAACTGTTCCACCTAGAACAGTATTAGATGTGATGATGCCTATTTTAGTGGAAAGTGGCTTAGAAATTGGCACAGAGCTACTAGTTTCTCATTCACCTGAACGCGTTATTCCAGGTCGTGTGTTTGAAGAGCTTGTAAATAATAGCCGTATTGTTGGCGGTATTAATGAAGAGTCATCTGAAAAAACTGCAGAATTATACCGCACGTTTGTAAAAGGTGAAATCATTAAAACTGATGCAACAACTGCTGAAATGGTAAAGGTAATGGAAAATACGTATCGTGACGTAAACATTGCGTTTGCAAACGAATTAGCACGTATTAGTGAAAATGTTGGTGTAAATGTATGGGAAGCCATTCGTCTTGCTAACCATCACCCACGTGTAAATATTCACATGCCAGGACCTGGTGTTGGTGGTCATTGTATCGCTGTTGATCCTTGGTTCTTAGTTGAGCTAGATCAAAAGAATGCACAAATCATTCACTTAGCGAGAAAAACGAATGACTCTATGCCAGAATTCACAGCTTTAAAAGCAAAACGAGTTGTTGATGAACACCAAATCAACAATCCAAAAATTGCTGTACTTGGTTTAGCGTTTAAAGCAAATATTGACGATATGAGAGAAAGTCCTTCTGTTGAGGTTATTCATCATATTAAAGATTTAAACCTTGAGTATTCAGCATTTGATCCACATATTCATGAAGTGAATATTGCAAATCAAACGTTAAATCTGGAAGAGGCGATTACACATGCTGATCTTCTATTAGTTTTAACAGATCATAACGAATTTAAAAACCTTGATCCACAAGAAGTGGCAAAGCATGTTCGTTCAAAAATCGTTGTCGATACGAAAAATTGCTTAAACCGTGAAGCATGGGAAGCTGCTGGATTTGAAGTAAGAGTTCTTGGAGATTCTAAAAATTAAGCCATTGAAGAATGGGTGGTAGTATGAAGGAAAATTTTCTTGGGGTAGATGTTTGTGGATATAACTATGAGCAGCTTTCTACTAAGTTAATAGAGGATATTGAAAATAAGAAAAAGTCGTTTTTAGTTGCGATTAATCCAGAGAAAATTATGAAAGCAAAGGAAGATCCTGCTTTACGTGAGCTTCTGAATAAGGCGGACTATCAAATTCCTGACGGTATCGGTGTAATCCTTGCTTCAAAGTTAAAAAAAGGTAGCATTCAAAGTCGTGTAACAGGGATTGATATGATGTTAAAAATTTGTGAAACAGCAGCAGCTCATGGAAAGAAAGTATTCTTATATGGTGCGAAGCCTGGAGTAGCAGATGCAGCGAAGGCTGTGCTTGAAAAACAATTTCCTGGTCTTAATATTGTAGGGACACTTGACGGTTATGAGAAAAATGATCAGGTTGTCATTGATACAATTAATCAGCATGAGCCTGAGATTCTCTTCGTAGCAAAGGGAAGTCCTGCACAAGAGAATTGGATTGTTGAACATATGGACATAGTAACACCTTACGTGTTCCAAGGTGTAGGTGGGTCTTATGATGTTATTTCTGGTAACTTAAAGCGTGCGCCAGAAATGTATCAAAAGCTAGGCTTAGAATGGTTTTATCGCTTAATGAAAGAGCCATGGCGTTGGAAACGACAACTGATTTTACCTAAATTTTTAGTAGAAGTCATGAAAAAATAAACATATTAGTCCTTTTCTCTGTTTTTTTCCAAAAATAGGGAGAGGGCTTTTTCCCTTTACAAAGGATTTTATTGTAAAATAAGATAGAGATAATTAATTAAAAAGGGTGGGCAAATACGTTGGCTGTTGTAGAGAGTATATTAAAATATTTAAGAACGAGTAAACTATATGAGGGTGCAAAGAATAATAAACTATTACGTACTTTCAAAACAAAGTACGATAAAGCTCAATATGCGAAAATGCAAGCAAGTGTACATATTAACGGACTAGAAATGTTAGAAAAAGTAAAAGAAGGTTTTGCTGAAATTGGTGAAGACTTTTGGTTAGATTATGGCACTCTATTAGGTGCTGTTCGCGAGAAAGATTTCATTGGGCATGACAAAGACATAGATATTGGTGCATTTGATTTCGATGATGCGAAAAAGAAGCAGCTTGAAAAAGCTCTCGTTCGTAAAGGAATTCAAAAATATAAGCAATATGAAATGGATGGTAAGATAATAGAAGAAGCCTATCATTATAAAGGTGTACATTTTGATATATTTTACTATCAGAAAGGTGAAGGTAACCAAATTTGGTGCTATTTCTGTGAAATCGGTCCGAAAATGTCTTTTGAAAATTTCCCAGAGTACCAGCTTGCTAAAGGATACTTAACCCACAAGGTGACGTCACGCTTTGAAGGACTAATGCCTTACGAGTTCAAAGGGAAAACATTCAAAATCCCAACAAACTATCACGAATACCTTATCGACAATTACGGGGAAACCTATATGAAACCAATCAAAAACTGGTCTTCAGGAAATTCCTCTAGTAACATCACACCTGTAGAACCCGAAAAAGCACAAAAAGTAACAGTTCGAGAATATATCTAGAATGCTTTTTATCTTTTAGTGTTGTGTTGATGACGCATAAAAATGAAAATGAGGGATTGTTACCTTGTAATGATGCATCTTCATGGTAGACTTCCCATGCAATGTGAGAATTGCACCAGGGTGAATGAAAATTTGCGCTTGAATTTGCGTTTATCGAATGTTGGCATTTAGTAACTAACGCGTGTTAACCGGAGTGGAAGAACCGAGACTCCTCGAAAATGCTAACGCATTTCCTTCGTGCGGTGAGGATTCAAGGAAGCTTATTCAAAGTCCTGCGGGAGATAGCGCTAGGCTTGAGACCCCACAGGCAAAGCCGAGGAGGCTCAAGAAGCGCCCCTCGGAAAGCGAGAGTCCTGCAACGTAGATTAACAACCCAAGTAGAGATTCGTATTTTTAGGGTAGACTACCATGCAATGTGAGAATTGCACCATGCTAAATGAAAATATGCGATTTTCTCTTGGATCTTAGAATGTTGGACATTAGTATTTTTTCCGTGTTAATCGGAGTGGAAGGACCGAGACTCCAGCAGGAGATGCGCTAGGCTTGAGACCCCACAGGCGTAAACGCCGAGGAGGCTCAAGAAGCGCCCTGCGGAAAGCGAGAGTCCTGCAACGCAGATTAACACCCCATGTTGAGGGTAAAGAATTGTATTTTCAGGGTAGCTAATCCAAAGCTCAATTGGGATAATGATAATATCCATATTTAAAACAAAATCTTCACCTCTTATAAAGAAAGAGGTGAATTTTCTTGTATTACACTTACACTCTTAAAAGAGAAGGTTGCTATAATGAATAAATCCTTGTTTAAAAATGCATTATACAAAATTACATTAAACTTCTTCAACCTAATGCTGCCCATTATTATCGGCCCATATGTTTACAGAACCCTTGGTGCCGAATCAATTGGTAGCGTAAAATATGCAGAAACAATCTTTAATTACTTCTTTATCTTCGCAACCTTCGGCGTATATCAATACGGTTTGCGTGAATTGAGTCGAGTTAAAAAAGATAAGGAACAAGCGGCAAAGCTATTTACAAGCTTGTTTACATTTAGCTTGTTGACGAATATCGTTGCCCTAGGTGCTTTCTTTGCTGCCTCATACTTAGGGTATGGAGACGCTAATATATTCCCTATCCTTATGGTGTTTTCCATCAACTTTATTCTCAATATTTTTTACGTAGAATGGGTAAACGAAGCGTTCGAGGATTATAACTTCATCACAATTAAAACCATTATTGTGAAGCTAATTTATGTAGCGTTACTTTTCACGTTTGTTCAAAGCTCAGATGATTACATTGCCTTCGTGTTTTTACTTGTGATTTCTACGTTATTAAATAATGTTATTAGCTTTATTTATGTTAAGCGCAAAGTGAAATTTGACTTTCGTAACATCTCAATTCGTCCACACCTTAAGCCTTTGTTTTTAGTCGTTATTTTTTCAAACGGAAATATTTTATACTCACAGCTAGATCGCTTTATGGTTGGAGAATTTGTCAATGAGAAGGAGGTTTCGTACTATGTTATGTCTCAGCAAATCATGACCATTATTAATGCCCTAATGCTGAGTATCATTCAAGTAACGATTCCACGTTTATCTTATTTAATTGGTAATGAGGATAATGACACATATATTGAACTTTTAAATAAGATTGCCAAGGTGTATTTCTCACTGTTGTTTCCTGCATCTATCGGTTTATTTGTCATTTCCGACATTGGGGTGGTTGTATATGGTGGAAGTGAGTTTGCAGTAGCAGGATCGGTGCTAGCGGTTTTCTCCATCTATATGATCTCACTTGGAATTGAATCAATACTCGCAAATCAAGTGATTTATATTAAGCAAAAAGAAAAAATGCTAGTTGCCTTTATCTTCATTTGTGGTTTTGTCAATTTGTTGTTGAACGGGCTATTTGTTTATCTTGGCATCTTCTCAGCAACGAATGCCATTTTAACAACAGCCATAGCAAACTTCCTACTAGTCGCTTTAGAATACATGTACATTCGTAAAGTATTAAAATTAGAATTTCACCTTTTTAAACTAACAAACGTAAAATACTTGTTTTATTCGTTATTATTCATTCCAACCTCATACGTCATTCGATTATTCGTATCTGAAACGTTCCTGCTTTTCTTTACACTCGTCATAGTAAACGGACTACTATACGTACTAATCCTATTAGTGACCAAGGATGAAGTATTAACAATGCTAACGAGTAAAATCAAAGGGAAACTAAGAAAATAAGAAGAAGCTACCACACCTTGGTAGCTTCTTCTTTATGTTCTAATGGTTAATAATATTTAGGGTAGACTTCCATGCAATTTGAGAATTGTACCATGAAGGATGAAAATGTGAATTTGATTTTTGTGTTTATAGAATGTTGGCCATTAGGAATTATTGCTTGTTAAGCGAGGTTCCTGCAACGGAGGTTAACACCCCATATACAGTGTCGTATTTTCAGGGTAGCCACCTGTATAAAACACCCCGTTTTTTCCTAAAATAGACGTATTTACAAAAGGTTTTAACCCTGTTATGATGAAGGATAAAATTATTAATATATTCAATTTTTGAATGAATTGTCATTTTTTACTAGATTATAAGCATAAACTGTACCAACATTATTGTAATCTTTACACAAAATACATACTGATGAAATAATCTTTCATTAAACTAATAGTGGTTATTCATAATAGGAAAAAGGGGACCAACATGTCCAAATTATCAAGAAATCTAATGTATGTGTTTATTCAGCAATTTATTCTAATAGGTTTACCGTTCTTAACAATTCCTTATATCTCACGTGTATTAGGACCAAAAGGAGTAGGGCTGTACAGCTATAGCTTCTCTATCATTACATTATTAGTTACTGTTTTCTTATTAGGATCAAATCTGTATGCAGCGAGAGAAATTGCGAAGGTTAGTGGACAGCAGAAATCACTCTCTACTGCCTTCAGTGAAATTGTATATATTCGAATTGTGTTATTACTTCTCGCATCTATTACATATGCTGTGGCATGTATGACCATTTTTCGTGGGGAAATCGTTTTTTACCTGCAGGCATTACATTTATTAGGTGCCTTCTTTGACATTACTTGGTTTTATCAAGGGCTTGAGCAATTTAAGAAAGTAGTTTTACGAAATATTTTAGTGAAGCTACTAGGTTTTGGAAGTGTGTTTATTTTTGTTCATAAGCCAGAGGATATATGGGTATATACAATGATCATGGGATTGTCTGTTGTACTTGGAAATCTACTATTATTTGTTCAGCTAGGTAAGTATGTATCATTCACATCAATATCGACCTTCACTAGCTTGAAGAAACATTCCGTTCAAATGCTGATTTTGTTTATTCCTAGTTTTTCAGCACTCATTTATTCGGTTTCAGATAAAACGATGCTTGGAATTCTTTCAACTGTTCAGCAGGTTGGCTTCTATGAACAATCTTATAAAATCGTTTTTATGATTACTTCACTTTTAAATGTATCAGGCATTGTGATGCTACCGAGAACCTCTGCTTTAATTGCAGAAAAGCGAATGGATAAACTTTATGAGATACTACATCAGGGAATTAAGCTTACCTTAATGATTGTTGTACCACTGACGTTCGGCTTTCTGATGATCGCTAGTGATTTTGTCCGTTGGTTTTTAGGACCTTTATTTGAACCGAGTGTTCTCATATGTATGGTTATGGCACCTGTTATTATTTTTAAAGCATTAGGTGTTATTTTAGGCTCATGGTATTTAGTTCCGATGGAAAAAAACAAGGAATATACGATTCCCATTGTCGTTGGAGCAGTATTAAATATTATCCTTAATTTAGCGTTGATTCCGTTTTATGGCACACTTGGTGCAGCAATCTCAACTGTTTTTACAGAAGGGATCATTCTAGCCTTTCAATTTTGGTTTCTAAGACATGTACTACAAGTGAAGGAGCTATTTAAAAGTATTTTCCTAAAATATGTTTCTACATCTCTTTTAATGATGGGATGTATTTATGGTCTTAGCTTAGTTGTTGACACATCGTTATTTTTGCAAATTGTGATAAAGGTCTTAGTAGGAGTCATAGTCTATTTAGGTATTCTATTCGTTCTAAAAGATCGACAATTGTTCATGATGAAATCGTTCATACAACCAAAATCAAGCGCAATCAAAGAGGGAAGATAAAACGACTTCCCTCTTTTCCTTATGTAGTAAGGCTTGTATAATGATAAGAGTGTTGATTTGTAGAAGCAGAAAAGATATGATGTTAAAAGGTTTGCTTTTGTTGCATATTGTCGAACAAAAGAATTAAGGGGAATATGACATTGACGAAACTATTATATATGTTGAACTATCCAGGTAAGGGTGGGACAGAAAAATACGTACTCGATCTAATCTCGGCTGTGGGACCGAGCCAATGCGTTTTCGTCTATTCAGAGGAAGGTCCTGGCATAGAGCATTTTAAGCAATTAGGAATTCCTACGTATAAAGTGAACATGAAAGGTCCGTTTGATCTTGCTGCAGCGAAAGCATTGAAAGAGATTATTAAGAAGGAAAACGTGGATGTTGTTCATGCTCAATTCTTACGTGAAAACTATATTGCTTTGCTAGCTAGATTTTTAGGTGCCAAAGTCAAAGTTGTTTGGACTTATCATGTGGATGTGCCAATGAATGCTGTGATTCGTGCATTTAATCGTTTTTTCACAAGGGAAAATGAAGCCATCATTGCTGTCTCACAATTTATGAAAAAGCAGCTTACATCTAAAGGTGTATCTAATAAGAAGGTACAAGTTATTTATAATGGTATCGAGGATCAATTCCATTCGTCACGGCCCCTTCAAGATCAAGCTGTCCTTGCGGTTATTGGTCGTTTGCGAGAGGAAAAGGGACATGCTTTTCTGTTAAAAAGCTTATATAAGCTTCAAGAGCTGCATCCTCATTTGCCATGGGTTTGTCATATTTATGGTGAGGGTCCTGCTTATGATGAATTAAAAGGACTAATAGAAGAGCTTCAGCTGCAAGGTCGAGTCGAGCTTAAAGGTTTTAGCTCAGATAAACAAACATTATATGGGGAATCAGACCTTATCATTATTCCGTCTCAAAATGAATCACTATCCTATGTAGCGATTGAGGCGCTTTCGTTTCAAAAAGGAGTCATTGCGACAAATGTTGGTGGGTTACCAGAAGTGATAAAGGATCGTGAAACAGGCTTGCTCGTTCAATATGGGGATATTGAAAAAATGGCAGAAAGTATTCATGAACTTATCACGAATAGAGAAACCTATGAAAAACTATCAAAGAATGGCAGAGACTATTTTGTACAACAATTTAGTCTAGCTACTATGATTGAAAAAACAAAAAAGCTATACAGCTTTTGAAAAAGATAAGAGGGAGAAAGCTATGAATATACTCCAGAGAGAATATCCTATTTTATTTTTTAGCTTATTATTGGTTACGGTTGGTTTGTTGTTAGAAAATACGATGGTTGGACTTGTAATTTCACTCATTCTTGCAGTTCTAGCCTTTACAAATAAAAACCTAGGGATTTTAATGCTCATTGTATTTATCCCAATTCGACCATTTTTAATTACGTTTAATCCCGGACTAAAGGTGTTAGGTGACTTAATCATTGTGTTTTTAGTTCTTAAGGTTGTTTTTGAAAATAGAAAAAACATAAGAAGCTTGTTTTCCTTCCAGTTATTCGAGCTTGCGTTTTTTGCATTTTGTATAGTTGGGGTTGTGTCAGCATTCATTACTGGTGTAGAGGTTAAATCAATCATTGTACAATTGCGTGCATATATTCTTTTCTACCTCCTGTACTATGTAGTGAAGCGTATGAACATTTCTGAAAGACTCGTAAAAGCTTTTGCAACAACAACGTTTGTTACGGCAATTGTGATGTCATTACACGGTATTGTTGAAAAAATCACTAGTAAAACTGTGCTTATTCCACAAGCTTGGCAGGATGCTTATTGGTACTTGTCATGGACGAATTACATTCGAGTGTATGGCTTAATCAAAGGACCGAATGAATTTTCATTGTATTTAGTAATAGCATTCATTGTTTCTCTATTGTTGTTTAACTATGTCAAAGGCAAGCAAGGCCGAATGCTATTGTATGCGGGACTTACATTGATAGCAACCGTGTTTATATTAACGTATTCGCGTGGTACGTTATTAACCCTACTGGCATTTTTACCTATCTACTTTTTCTTTGCAAGAAGAGTTACAGTGAAAAAATTTGTACCATTTATTCCTGTTGCCTTAGTTTCAGTTGTGTTATTTTTTGCAATTGGACAGGTTACAGATTACTATTATTCCGCGGTAGTTGATCCTTCTACTTCAATTCGAGAAGGAGATGAAGCAAGTAAGGACGCAGGAGCAAATCGATTTAAGGATGCATTCTCTGACGAAACGTTAGAGCAAAGTACTGGTGGCGGTAGGTTGTATTATGTAGAAAAGTCACTAGAAATTGTGAAAGATCATCCTATTATAGGTACAGGCTTTGGTACCTTTGGTGGTTCTGCTACATTAGCCTATTCCTCTCCAATCTATGAGGATTACAATATTAACCGTAATTTTTATTCTGACAACCAATATATTTTAGCGTTAACTGAAACAGGAATCTTAGGTATTCTATTCTTAATCGTTTTCGGATTAAGCATTGTTGTTTTTACATGGAAGTACCGTAAGACATTCAACGCTTCTCCACTTCTTGTATACTTTATCGTTGCAATTGTCATTAGTGGACTAGTGTATAACATCTTTGAAAATGATACGTTTATGATGTACTTTTACATGGTGTTAGGATATGTATATTATTTATCAAATCAAAGAAAAGAAGCACAGAGCTAATCTGTGCTTCTTCTTATTTCATGGATATATATTTTTTTACCTAATTGCGTTATATGAATGTATATCGGACATGGTGTAAAAGTAAATATTGGTAGATTAATTGATGGATGTATCAAGATAGCCAAGGTTATGATAACGACTAAAATAATATCGTAAAATGACCAATAGTCTTCGTGTTTTAGTAAACAATAGAAAATGGAAATCATGTTCAATGAAAGTAGTTATTTGATATAATAAGGAGTCTATGAACAATCTATACATTTCTTAGGAATGGAGTATTACGATGAAGAAAAAGGTTGCTGTTATTTCAAATATGTATCCAACCGAACAGCATAAAAGCTTTGGGATTTTTGTCAAAAACCAAGTGGTTGAGCTGCAAAAAAAAGAACTAGAGGTCGACGTCATCGCGATTGATAATCCGAATAAAGGTAAAGTGAATTTAATAAAGAAGTACGGAAAATGGATGCTTTCGTTTCTTTTTCATCTACTTCTAAAAGGAAGGCATACATCTGTAGTACATGCTCATTATGTTTTCCCTAGTGGCTGGCTTGCGAGATGGTATAAAAAACTATTTGGAGCAAGGTTTGTCGTGACAGCCCATGGTGGAGACATTGATAAAATGGCGAAGTTGAATCCGCGTATTAGGTCACTTACGAAACAAGTTTTACAAGATGCGGATCATGTTATAGCAGTAGGTCAGGACTTGTATGATACACTACATGGAGAATTTGGGGTTGAAAAAGAAAAACTTTCTCTCATTAATATGGGGGTTAATTTGGATGTGTTTCATAAAGTAGAAAAATCACATGCGAGAGAAATGTGTGGAATTGATCGTAACATCGTTCCGCTACTATTTGTCGGTAATATTACTGAGCCAAAGGGCTTACTTGAATTACTCCCTGCTTTTGAACAGTTGAAACAGGATTTTCCTCAAGTAGAGTTATATTTACTAGGTTCAGAGAAGGACGCTGGATTTACCAACATGCTAAAGGGTTATATTAAGGAAAAGGATTTACAAGATTCCGTACATTTTGTTGGTACGATGCCGCAAAAGGATGTTGCCATGTGGATGGCAGCTGCTGAAGTGTTTGTTATTCCCTCACATATTGAAGGCTTTGGACTAGTTGCTTTAGAAGCAATGGCCTGTGGAACACCTGTGGTTGGCGCTAAAGTCGGAGGGTTAAAATATTTATTAGATGATGGTTGTGGAATAGCAGTGGAGGCTAAAAATTCCGAAGACCTATATCATGGACTAAAAACTGTTTTTGCTTCAGAGGATGTGAAAACCAATTTGATTTCAAATGGTTTAGCACGAGCTGTTGAAAATGATCATGAGATCATGACGAAGCGTGTAATCAGCATCTACAATGGTGAGCGTCTGCAAGAAGGAAATATAGTATAATGGTGAAAAAATACATATAGAAGGTGAATACAGTGAATAAAAAAATAAAAGTAATGACGATTTTCGGTACAAGGCCTGAAGCGATCAAAATGGCACCGTTAGTCCTTGAACTAGAAAAATATCAAGATGAAATCGAATCGATTGTGACGGTAACGGCACAACACCGTCAAATGCTCGACCAAGTATTAGAAATCTTCAATATTACACCTGACCATGATTTAAATGTAATGAAGGACCGTCAGACATTAACAGATGTCACGGTACGTGCTTTAGAAGGGTTAGACAAAACGATGAAGGAAGTTAAGCCTGATTTAGTGTTAGTTCATGGGGATACGACAACAACCTTCGTCGCAAGCTTAGCTGCACTTTACAACCAAATTGCGGTTGGTCATGTTGAAGCAGGGCTTCGTACGTGGAATAAATATTCTCCGTTTCCTGAAGAAGTGAACCGACAAATAACAGGTGTCATTGCAGACTTACATTTTGCCCCAACGAAAAAATCGGCTGAGAATCTTTTAAATGAAAATAAAAAAGAAGAAACGATTTTTATTACTGGAAACACAGCAATTGATGCGTTAAAAACAACGGTAACAGATACGTATGAGCATGAAGTGCTAGAGAAGTTAGGAGACGATCGCTTAATATTGGTGACAGCTCATCGTCGTGAAAACCTAGGAGAGCCGATGCGCAATATGTTCCGTGCCATTAAGCGAATTGTAAATGAGCACCCAGATGTACAGGTTGTGTATCCTGTTCACTTAAATCCAGCAGTAAGAGAAGTTGCGGATGAAATTTTAGGAAATGATGATCGCATTCAATTAATAGAGCCGTTAGGTGTGCTAGATTTCCATAACTTTGCAGCCCGTGCTCACATTATTTTGACAGATTCAGGTGGAGTGCAGGAAGAGGCTCCGTCATTAGGGGTTCCTGTGTTAGTGTTAAGGGATACAACAGAGAGACCTGAAGGGATTGAAGCGGGAACGTTAAAGCTTGCAGGTACGTCTGAAGAAACGATTTATCAGTTAGCGTATGAGTTGTTGAACAACCCAGAGGAGTATGAAAGAATGTCGAAGGCGTCTAATCCATATGGAGATGGAAGAGCGTCTTATCGTATTGTTCAGTCGATTCTTCATCATTTTGGAAAAAGAGAAGGGAAGCCTGAGACGTTTACTGTATGATTTGGTTAGCTTGAAAAATACGACAATCAATATGGGGTGTTAATCTGCGTTGCAGGAGTCTCGGTCCTTCCACTCCGATTAACACGCAAGAATGACTTAAAGTCCAACATTCTATAAACCCCCAAATCAAGGTCGCATTTTCATCCTTCATGGTGCAATTCTTAAATTGCATGGTAGTCTACCCTGAAAATACGACACTGAATTGTGGGTGTTAACCTTCGTTGCAGGAATCTCGCTTTCCGCGGGGCGCTCCTGGAGCCTCCTCGGCTTCGCCTGTGGGGTCTCCAGTCCAGCGCATTTCCCGCAGGAGTCTCGGTCCTTCCACTTCGGTTAACACGCATCAAGTACTAGATACCAACATTATATAAATAAAAAATCAAGCTAACATCTTCATGCAACATAGTAAGATTTATTATTTCATATGACACAATCGTCTATCTTTGAACTTGCAGTTATGCAGGTTCTTTTTTTTGTGCTACATATCAAAAATAGTGAAAGCATATACTTAAATCAATTCAAACACTTAACACCTTACGTAGGATGATGGGACTTGATGCTTTTGCTGATTAAGAGGAAAGGGTGATGTGGTTGAAAATTACAAAGGCGATTATACCCGCGGGTGGATTAGGTACTCGTTTTTTACCAGCGACGAAAGCACAGCCTAAGGAAATGCTACCGATTGTTGATAAACCTTCAATTCAATATATTGTTGAAGAGGCAGTGAAGTCAGGAATTGAAGATATAATGATTGTAAGTGGACGTGGAAAAAGAGCGATTGAGGATCATTTTGATAAATCGTATGAGCTTGAGGAGACGTTGTATACTCGAAATAAGCTGGATTTATTGAATGAAATACAAGCCATATCAAGCATGGCAAACATTCATTACATTCGCCAAAAAGAACCGTTAGGTCTAGGACATGCCATTTATTGTGCTAGACGATTTATTGGAAATGAACCTTTTGCTGTACTTCTTGGTGATGATATTGTCGACAACAAGCAAACACCTTGTTTGCAACAGATGATTGATTTATATGATCGATATCAAAGTACAATTGTCGGTGTACAAGAAGTAGAATTACAGGATGTATGTAAATATGGAATGATTGGTTTCGATAGGAGGAATGAATCAGAGCGAATTTTCACAGTCAACTCTCTTGTAGAAAAGCCTGCCACTGAAGATGCACCATCACACTATGCCATTATGGGGCGGTACATTTTACAACCGCGCATTTTTGATATACTAGAAAAACAACCAACAGGAGCTGGTGGTGAAATTCAACTAACAGATGCACTTGTGACGTTTAGCAAGGCACATCCTGTTTTAGCATATGAATTTGAGGGAACCCGCTATGATGTTGGGGATAAATTTGGGTTTATTCGAGCTACATTAGATTTTGCATTAGAGCGTGATGAATTACGAGATGAGTTACTAAAGTATTTAGATGAGGTCCTACATCGATCACTTAAGCAATAAATAATTGAAGAATAGTAAATCCAATCGACAGGTATAGATTCCTGTCGATTCTTTTTGTGGAAAAGTCTTTAATCAAACGTTTATTTAAAATGAAATCCTTTGTGAGAGAGGTGGTACCACTTTTCAATCAAACGTTTGTTTAAAGAAAATAGGGTAAGCTTTTACACCACAATGTTGAGAAATTTGTCGAAATATTATTAGTTTCTATTCTAGTAAAATATGTATCTACAAGAAAAAGATAGGAGTATAATAGTCTTTGGTATCAATCTAGTTAATCATACAAAGAAAGAGGAATGCGTGAATGAGACGAATGAAATGGTTAAACATCATGTTAGTTGTGACTGTTTTGCTGTCGCTTTTTACCCCTTTTGCTTCTAAAGGACAAGCGCAAGCAAGTGCTGACACAACAATTCTTTTGAAACAGCCTGTGCAGGATGGTGAGGCTGTAAATCTGTCATGGATTACAAATGTAGTTCTTTCAGATGGAGACATTGAAAAATATGAGTTAGTGAAAAATGGAGAAGCACTTCCATTTGAACCGACATTAAATGAAGAAAAGGTAGCAGATGATGCTTCTCGTGCAACGAGAATGTATTCATATGTTGATACTGAAGTTGAAGCTGGAAAGGCCTATACATACCAAGTTGTTGGATATGTTAACGGTGAGCCGGTTCATCAATCTTTAGAGGTATCAATTGAAGTTACGAGCCAACAACAAGAAGTTTCTTCAAATAACCAAGAAGTGAAAGAAGGAACACAAGCGACTGAAACAGTTACAACGACTGAAGATGTTGTCTCAATTCCTGATGTGAATTTAGAGCAAGCAATTCGTGATGCTCTGAATATCCAGGATGGCCAATTAACGAAACAAGATCTTGCTGGTTTATATTCTCTATATGTTTCTGGCTTCGGAATTCAAAGCTTAGAAGGGTTACAATATGCAACAAATTTAACGGATCTTAGTGTTTGGGATAACCAAATAAAAGATATTACTCCAATTAAATCATTAACAAATTTAATTTATTTAGATTTAGAAAGTAATATGATTCAAGATATTTCGGCGTTATCTGATCTCATCAATCTTGAAACTCTTTGGATTAGCAATAATCCAATTTCAGACATTTCAAGTGTAGCAAATCTTTCTTTGCTATCTGTTTTATATGCTGATACTACAAGTATCAGTGATATTAGTGTACTTAAGAAATTAATGAATTTGGAATATGTATCATTATTCAATATCGATACACTTGATATAAGTGAAGGATCTGTAGCTCTAGATATCATTTACGAATTGGAAGCTCGTGGTGTATTTGTTGACTACAATAACTACTATGAGGAGCCTTCAAGTTATATAGAGATATTTGTAGATAGTGTCGGCCAACATTCAACTGACATCGCATGGTACTACGAAGGTAGTTATACAGTTGACTTCTATGCCATTTATGTAAATGGAGAGTTTTATGGAGAAGCACATAATGGCCAAACTTGGTATCACGTTGATGGATTAGAAGCGGGAACAGAGTATGAAATAATTGTTGAAGCATATTTCACTGATAGTGAGTTCGTGGAAGCTTCAGGTATTTTCGTAACAACTTCTAGTTCTAACTCAGAGCCAACAGGTGATATGGTTAACTTTGTAGATGTAAATCTTGAGGCTGCAGTGCGTGATCAGCTTTACATTTATGATCGTCCTATTTATGTAAGTGATATGGAAAGCCTGACTAGTTTATATGCTGGCTACTATGGTATTGAAAGCTTAGAAGGTCTTCAATATGCAGTGAATCTAATGGATTTATCGGTTTACGGAAATAGTATTTCAGATTTAACACCGATTCAAAACTTAACACAATTAAGCTATTTAGATCTAGATGATAATCAAATTAGTGATTTAACTCCGATTGCTAACCTTACAAATTTAAGTATGTTATGGATTACTTATAATCCAATTACAGACTTGAATCCGTTAGCAAATCTACAAGCATTAACGGATGTTTTTATTAGTGGAACAGACATTAGTGATATTACAGTACTAGAATCATTAACATCACTTCAATTTGTTGTACTTTTTAACAATGCTTCATTGGATTTATCAGAAGGATCAGCAGCCATGCAGGTCATCAATAATCTTCAAAACCGCAATGTGTATGTTGAATACGGTGCATATGAAGAATATCCAATTGAATACATTGAACTTTATACAAATGGTGTGACAGAAACTAGTATTACGGTTTCATGGGATGTTTATAGTGATTATGAGATTGATTCTTATGATCTTTACTTAGATGGTGTTCTTCATGAGAATGTCTCAAACATAGAACATACGTATACATTTAGTGGACTACAACATTCAACAGAATATGAATTGGCGGTACATGCTTTGAACAGTCTTGGAGAAGTAATGATCGAATCCTCTCCAATTTTCGTTACAACGTGGGAGCCACCAACTGGTGATCTTGTCACTTTTAGTGATGGTCAATTAGAGCTAGCTGTTAGGGATCAGCTTAGTATTTATAATCGAGATATTTACGAAAGTGATATGAAACGATTAACATTCCTTTTTGCAGCATATTACGATATTCAGAGTCTAAGTGGCTTAGAGTATGCGATCAACCTAGAAGATTTAATCATTTTTAATAATCAAGTTAGCGATTTAAGTCCTATTTCAGGCTTAACAAACCTTCGCTATATTGATATGGAAGAAAATCAAATTAGTGACATAAGCACTTTAAGTCAATTAACTAACTTAACTGGATTGTGGATGAGTAACAATCCAATTTCGGATCTGACCGTTCTTTCTCATTTAAATCAATTAGAAGTACTATCTGTAAACAACACACATATTGAAGATATTAGTGTCCTTTTACAGTTACCGCTTCTTCAATATGTAGCTCTTTATCAGAATGAAAACTTAGATTTATCAGAAGGATCTGCAGCAATGCAAGTGGTTGATACATTAATCAGCAATGGAGTCTATGTTGATTATGAAGGGTATATCAATCCAGATCATACTGTAGATATTTACGTTAACAATGTGAGTGAAACGACTGTTGATATTGAATGGAATTATTTTGGGGCAGGAGAGCCAATAAGTTACCATATTTATGTGGATGGAAACTTTATTGATGAAGTACCTGCATCTCAAAACTTCTACACACTTGAAGGCTTAAATCCTGGTCAAGAATATTCAATCTCAATTGAAGCGATAGATTATGAATATTTTATAATTGGTTATGGGTATACGTATGTAATGACTTCTGACACACCATCTGGTGAAGTGGTTGTTTTTGAAGATATTAACTTAGAAGAAGCAGTTCGAAATGAATTAGGCATTTACAACCGTGATCTTTTAGCAAGTGATATGGCGAAATTAACTTGGTTAAGTGCAGCATATATGAATATTTCAAGCTTATCAGGTTTAGAATTCGCTACAAATTTAGAAGGATTAGTTGTGTTTGGCAATACAATTACAGACTTACAACCACTTGAACAGTTAACAGAGCTTGTTCACTTAGATGTAGAAAGTAATCAAATTAGTGATATTTCATTTCTTGTAAATATGAAAAATCTTCAAACGTTATGGATTGATGATAATCCAATTGAGGATATTTCAGCACTACAACATATGACATCACTTGTAAATTTATATTTAGATCGTACTCTTATTAGTGATATTAGTGTACTAGTTGGACTTACAGCTTTAGAGTATGTATCACTTTATGGTAATCCTAATTTAGATCTAACAGAAGGTTCACTTGGATGGTCTGTTATTGAAACTTTGACAAACCGTGGCGTTCATGTTGACTATTTTGGATACGAAGAAGGCCTATATATTTATGAATCGTTTGCTAATGAAAACACACTAGAAGTGTATTGGTCATATTTAGAAAATGTAAATTACTATGCTGTATACTTAAACGGTGTTCTTTATGGTGAAGTTTCTGCAGAGGAAACTTGGTATATGTTCAATGATTTACAGCCTTTAACAGAATACGAAGTCACTATTGAAGCGTATGGGTTTGAAGGAGAGTTAGTTGATTCTGCTTCAGCTATTTTAACTACTTGGGATGTGCCATCAGGTGAAGTTGTAGTAATTCCAGATGCGAATTTAAAGGAAGCGATTCGTCTTCAGTTGCGCCTTTCTGATCGTGAAATTTTAACAAGTGATATGGAACGATTAGAGTATTTTGGTGCAGCGGGCATGAATATTACGGATCTAACTGGCTTAGAGTATGCTGTAAACTTAAGCGATTTATCACTATTTGATAATCAAATTAGTGACTTAACAGCAATTCAACATTTAACAAATCTATGGTATCTAGATCTAGAGAATAACCACATTAGTGACATTTCAGCATTAGCGGGTTTAACGAACTTAGAGACACTGTGGTTAGATCGAAATCCACTATCAGACATCTCAATTCTGGGGAATCTTGTAAATTTAAGAACGTTGTATTTACATGAAACGCTTATTACGGACATTTCGGTACTAGAAGAACTAATGAATCTTGAGTATGTTTCTTTATCAAATATTTCTACATTGGATTTATCTGAAGGGTCTGCGGCAATGCAGACGGTTCAAGTTCTCCAAGACCGTGGAGTATATGTAGAATTAGAAGCATATGAAGAAGAACCAATGTATGATATAGAGTTAACTGTAAATGAAGTGACAGACACAAGCATTTCGTTCTCATGGGAGTTTTTAGGTGATTCTTCACTTGTTAACAAATATTTCCTTGTTTTGAACGGTGAATTACTTGCTGAACTGCCAGCAGATGTGAATTCATATATTGCAGAAGGTCTTACAGCTGGAACAGAATATGAATTGTTTGTGGTTGCATTTGACGCAGAAGAAATGTTACTAGGTTACAATCATATGTATGTGATGACAGAAGATGCACCACAACCGACATTAAGTGGCTGGGTAGTAATAGAAGGAAAAACATATTACTATAATCCACAAACAGGACAACCTGTTACTGGCTGGTTGGAGCTTGAAGGCAAAAAATATTACTTTGCAGCGTCAGGTGTTATGCAAACTGGTTGGGTAACAATTGCTAGTCAAACGTATTATTTTGATCCTGCAAATGGAGAGATGAAGACTGGCTGGATTACCGTAAATGGTAAAACTTTCTACTTAAACACAATTGGTGTGAAACAAGTAGGATGGGTAACAGTCGATGGAAAAACGTACTACGTTGATGCAGTAAATGGTAAGCAAGTAGGCTGGATCGTTGTGAATCAACAATCGTTCTACTTAGATGCAAATGGTGTGAAACAAGTAGGATGGGTAACAGTTGAAGGAAAAACTTACTACGTTGATGCTGTAAATGGTAAGCAAGCAGGCTGGATCGTTGTGAATCAACAATCATTCTACCTAGATGCAAACGGCGTGAAACAAGTAGGTTGGGTAACGGTAAATAATAAGAAATATTATATTGATGCAGTTAATGGAAAACAAATTGGCTGGATGAAGTTAAATAATATTTGGTATTTCTTAAATCAATCAGGTGAAATGCAAACTGGTTGGGTTACGGATAACGGTTCTACTTATTATCTAGATCCAACAACTGGTGCAATGCAAACTGGTTGGATTACCGTTAATGGTCAATCGTTCTATTTATCTTCTACTGGTGTAAAACAAGTAGGCTGGACAACCATTAATGGAAAAATATTCTATCTTGATGCAACATACGGAAAGCAAACTGGTTGGATCACAGTGAATGGTCAAACATTCTACCTAGATGTTACTGGTGAAAAGAAAACAAACTGGGTATCTGTTGATGGAAAATGGTATTTTATCAACTCAAATTCAGGAATGATTAAATCAACTTGGATGCAATCATCAAACAAATGGTATTTCTTTGATGAAACAGGCGTTATGAAAACAGGTTGGATGAAATGGTCATCTAAATGGTATTACTTAGATGCAAACGGTGCAATGAAAACAGGTTGGGTTCAATCTGGTGGAAAATGGTACTACTTAAATGCTGGTGGAGAAATGCAATTTGGTTGGTTGAAATCTGGAAGTTCATGGTATTACCTAGATGGTAGCGGTGAAATGAAAACAGGCTGGTTATTATCAAGTGGAAAATGGTATTACATGAGTGGTACAGGAGCTATGGTAAGTGGCTGGAAGGAAATCAATCATAAATGGTATTTCTTCTACAGTGGTGGTAATATGGCTTATAGCACAGTCATTTCTGGTTATAGACTTGGATCTGACGGGGCTTGGATTCGATAAGATAAAATAATCTTGATTGAGTGGGGTGTCGTAAAAAACGGCAACCCCACTTTTCAATGGAAGTTGGAGGACAGAATGAAAAAGTTACTAGTTCTAGTCATGTTAGTGAGTACGTTATTAATAGGAACAGCTTGTTCAAATGAAGTTGCTAACGAAAAAAATCCTAAAGTAGAAGAACTCGAAAAACAAATTACGGAATTAAAGGCTGAAAATAATCGTTTGAAAACAGAAAAAGCAAAATTGATTAAAAAAATCGAAGCGATGCAAAAAAAGAAATAAACGAAAAGTCGATTTTTGTAAAAAGAAATGTTTGATAAATTGCGAAACGTGTAAAGTTAACCTTATAAAGGGTTAGCTTTTTTTATTGGTTAAATGATAGCGTTTACATTTAATAGCAAGTTATGAGAGGTCAATTTTGTAAAAATAATATAGTGGTAAATGGGAAAGAAAAGATTTATACTAAATAACATTGAGACGAAAAAACTCAATGACGACGGGGATTTAGCTTGTACCAACTGACAGATTTTTCAGATGATTTAAACTTTTTTTAGATGTGAAACTTATTGTGTTTTAACTACGTCTTATTGATAAGAATCTAGTTTTCTAGTAAAAAATAATGTTTTCATGGTGAAATAGACTATGATATAATCCAATTTGGGTTTTAAAAAATTTGTTTAAAAAAGTCAACGGACATAAAAATTGGACATTCGCCGAAAAATTTCAATAGAAAAATTCATTTAAAAAATAGAGAAAATGGATAAAGTAAGGATGAGGAGGATAACTCATGTTATATATCGTGTCTTTGGTCTGTTTTGTAGCTTCTATCCTCGCAACACCATTGGTTAAAAAGCTCGCTTTCAAAATTGGAGCAACAGATCAACCAAACAACCGTAAAGTTCATCAAAAAATCATGCCTCGTCTTGGAGGTTTGGCAATATATATAAGTTTCATTATCGGCTTTCTTATTATGCAGCCAGAAAGCCCTTATAAATGGCCAATCATTATTGGTAGTACGATTATTATTTTAACAGGTGCTCTAGACGATATGATTGAGCTTTCTGCAAAATGGAAATTACTCGGTCAGCTAGTTGCTGCTGGTATCGTGATCTTTAATGGTGTTCAGGTTCAGTTCATTAACTTACCATTCGGTGGTCAAATTGAATTTGGTTACCTTGCAGTTCCATTAACATTCCTATGGATTGTAGGAATTACAAATGCGATTAACTTAATTGATGGCTTGGATGGATTAGCTGCAGGTGTATCATCCATTGCATTAATCACAATTTCTGGAATGGCTGTCATCATGGGAGATGGATTCGTTACGACAATGGGTGTCATTGTGTTAATGAGTACACTTGGATTCTTATTTTACAATTTCCACCCTGCAAAAATCTTTATGGGAGATACAGGCGCTTTGTTCCTTGGATACATGATCGCTGTTCTTTCATTGTTAGGATTTAAAAACGTAACATTTATCTCATTCATTGTACCTGTGATTATTTTAGGTGTACCAATTTCTGATACGTTCTTTGCGATCATTAGACGTATTGTGAACAAACAGCCTTTATCAGCACCAGATAAGTCACATTTACACCATTGCTTATTACGTTTAGGATATAGTCACCGTAAAACGGTACTCATGATTTACGGTATGAGCGCGATATTTGGATTAGCAGCTGTTATCTTTTCTCAAGCAACAATCTGGGTATCCATCACAGTCATGTTAGTGCTTCTACTTGTAATCGAAATTACAGTCGAGAAGATTGGACTAATTGGAAACCAGTACCGCCCAATCTTAAACATGCTACGCGGCATTCGTTATGCGTACGCAAAAATCAAAATCTAATGAATATGATATGAAGGTGTAGGGACTATGGTTCCTATGCCTTTTTTATATTGGGTTTTGGAAAAATAGGTGTTCTATATTTACGATAAACTTCAAGTAGAATTTGCACCATGTCACATGAAAATACGCGATTGTTTCATGGATATTAGAATGTTGGACATTAGTATTTTATTCGAGTTAATCGGAGTGGAAGGACCGAGACTCCTGCAGGAGATGCGCTAGGCTTGAGACCCCACAGGCAACGCCGAGGAGGCTCAAGAAGCGCCCTGCGGAAAGCGAGGTTCCTGCAACGCAGATTAACACCCCATGTTGAGTCTAATGAATTTTATTTTCAGGGTAGTTTTTCTGAAATATTACAACAAATCCCCATATATCAAACCATATAGCAGATTTATCTTTGTAGTATATATAGATTTCATTAAAGTATTCACTGCTGAATGCGAAATAAAAATTGTAACTCTGTATGAATTATGAGGTGGCTGGGGAAAATGAAAAGTGGATTACATAGCGATAAAAAATGCGCCTAGGCATGTGCCTAAGCGCGTGTATATCTTTCCTATTGCTTTGACGAATCAGTCTTTGTTTTAGCATAAGCGTCCGTTTGAGCACGTTCGCCAACTGTATTAACCTCTAAGTGAGAACGAAGTATTTCCGAAATCTCCTTTAGCTTTTCTTCGTTCAACTGATAATAATAACCTCTTGGTAACCATAAATCATTACCCTCAAGGTGTAACGATTGTACCTGAAGCTTTTGACCAGAAGTCGCATAGTCATGTAGTGATATAATCTCACCAAATCGTAAATTCGTTGTGATATTATCACCTAATGCTTCAATCACATCTCCGTATTTCGTGATTGACGTAACAGATGATCCTTTTTTAATAATCGCTTCTAATACAAGCTGTTGACGTTTGCCGCGCTCAATATCACTGTCGATCTTACGAGTACGAGCAAGTGCAAGTGCTTCTTCACCATTTAACATTTGTAACCCTTTTGTTAAGTGAATTGCATTTTTTCGGTCTTTACTATCTTGTTCCGAGAAAGTAATCGGTACATCAACCTCAATACCACCTAATGCTTCTACAACATCAATGAATGCTTCAAAGTTCATTTTTACAAAATAATCAACAGGAACATCAAATAATTCCTCAACTGTTTCAATTGTTCCTTCAACCCCACCAAAAACGTGTGCGTGATTGATCTTATCCTCTTTTCCTTCTACAGGAACGTAAACAAGTGAATCACGTGGGATACTGACCATTTTCACCGTTTTTTGCTTTTCGTTGAGAGTGGCTAAAATCAATGCATCAGTTCGAGTAGCGCTCCCCATTTTTCTAGTCGAACTATCATCTACTCCCATGAATAAAATGGAGATATTATCATATTTAGGATTTACCGCTTTTTCACGTTTTTCCGATTTTTCACCACGTTCAAGGTCCTTTTTGGACGTTTCTGCGACATTGGCAGCTTTGTTTACTAGAAAAGCACCGTAAACCGTAGCACTAGTCACAATCAATAAGAGGGGCAATAATACCCACATCAGGGCACGCTTACGACGCTTTTTCTTTTTAAAAGTACTTCTATTAGTCATGTTCATTTTATTTCTCCTCATAAAATCATCTCTTCTTCTAAATATGTCACAATACCAGCTTGGATATCACTATTTCCGTTAGTAAGTTCTGTCATCCATTCAGCAAATTCTTCCTTTTTGCCATCTTCTACATAAGTTTCCACTTCTACGGTATCTAAATAGTTAATCGCTTTAATGGTATAAATGGAAGACCTTAGTTCATTTTCGACTTTTCCTAGCCATGTATAATCTATTTTTGTATGCATAATACGCATTAATTTTCTCTCAACAATACCTGTTGCTTTTAGGCCTTCAGAAGTAGATTTACCGTAAGCACGAATAAGTCCTCCTGCTCCTAATTTTATTCCACCGAAGTATCTCGTAATGACTACAACTGTATCTTTTAATTGCTTTTTTTTGAGCACTTCTAATATCGGAACCCCAGCTGTACCACTTGGTTCACCGTCATCATTTGCCTTTTGGATTTGATCATTTTCACCAATTAAATAAGCAGAGCAGTTGTGATTGGCATCTCGATGCTTCTTCTTTATTTTCTGAATGAAGTCCTGGGCTTCTTCTTCAGTTGTTGCTCGATCGACATATGCGATAAATTTCGACTTTTGTATAATTATTTCATGTTCTCCGTATTCTTTTACGGTATAATATTGAGAAAGCAATGTGTTACACCTCCTGTAGGGAAATGTAGAAAAATTGGATGATGGATTTTTATCCATTCTTATATTATATGACGACAAATTTCTCACATCAATCATTTGTTTTTGTTATAAGAAGAAATAATTGTAAATCTATATAGTATTCGTCATTACCATTCAAAAAGTGGAGGTGGGGGAAAAATGACCACCAAAAAATTCGACACAAAAATGCTTGATGTTATTTTGGGTCAAATGGTCAAAACGGTCGATCACAGTAAAGATGAAATTTTTCGAATCGGTGAGCAGTCTAGAACAGAATGTGAGCAAATGATTGAGGAATTGAAGGAAATTAAGGTGAAGGTTCTTGAAGTCATCGATGAGGGCGACAAACTCGAAGTTCACGCAAGATTTGCTAGAAGGCGCTTATCTGAGGTTAGTCGTCATTTTAACAAATATACAGAAACTGAAATCCGCGATGCTTATGAAAAGGCCCACAACTTACAAATGGAATTAGCAGTTGTGCAGCAAAAAGAGAAGCAGTTAAGAGATCGTCGCGATGAACTAGAGAGACGTTTGATTACCATTAAAGAAACTGTAGATCGAGCAGATCACCTTGTTGGACAAATTAGCGTAGTGTTAAATTATTTAAATAGTGATTTCCGTAGAGTTGGTGAGATGCTTGAGGACGCAAAGCAAAAGCAGGACTTTGGACTTCGAATTATTGAGGCACAAGAGGAAGAACGTCGCCGTCTTTCTAGAGAAATTCATGACGGACCTGCACAAATGTTAGCAAATGTTATGATGCGTTCACAATTGATTGATCGCGTTTTCCGTGAGAGAGGATCCGAAGAAGGGTTTAAGGAAATTCGGGACCTTCGCGTAATGGTTCGCTCAGCTCTCTATGAAGTACGTCGTATCATCTATGATTTACGTCCAATGGCATTGGATGATCTTGGATTAATTCCAACCCTCAAAAAGTATTTGTCGACAATCGAAGAATATAATGGGAAGACGACTATCACGTTTCTGAACATCGGTACAGAGGACAGGCTACACACACGATTTGAAGTCGCACTATTTCGACTAGTCCAAGAAGCTGTCACAAATGCTTTAAAGCATGCGGAAGCTTCTGAAATTCAAGTGAAGATTGAAATTAACAAACAAAACGTCATCGTCATTGTAAAAGATAACGGTAACGGCTTTGATCCTAAGGATAAAAAAGAAAACTCTTTTGGAATTCTAGGAATGAAGGAAAGAGTTGAACTTTTAGAGGGACAAATTACAATTGATTCTAAAAAAGGCTCTGGGACTCTTATCATGATTCACGTTCCAATAAAAGAGTAAAAAGTAGCAGAGAAAATATTACCAAAGTCTTATTGACGCATATATAGGGAGTTGTCAGAATGAAAGGGGGAGGCGTAAGCATGAAAACTAGCATAGTAATTATTGATGACCATCAGTTATTCCGTGAAGGTGTAAAACGAATTTTAGATTTTGAAGCAAGCTTTACAGTTGTTGCAGAAGGTGATGATGGGGAAGAAGCGCTACATCTAGTGGAAAAACATAATCCTGATGTTGTCATCATGGACATAAATATGCCTCATATGAATGGGGTAGAAGCAACGAAACAGCTAATTGAAGCAAGACCAAATACAAAAGTCATCATTCTATCTATCCATGATGACGAAAACTACGTGACACATGCTTTAAAAACTGGAGCCAGTGGCTACTTGCTAAAAGAAATGGATGCCGATTCACTTGTTGAGGCTGTAAAAGTAGTTGCAGACGGTGGTTCTTACCTACACCCAAAAGTAACGCATAACTTAGTGAAAGAATATCGTCGCCTTTCTGCAGTTGGACAACCTACTATAGGAAATCCTTCTTTAGCTGTTGAAATACGTCGACCACTCCATATCCTCACGCGCCGCGAATGTGAAGTATTACAACTTCTAGCAGACGGCAAGAGCAACCGAGGAATTGGTGACGCACTATATATCAGTGAAAAAACGGTTAAAAACCATGTAAGTAACATCCTACAAAAAATGAACGTCAACGACCGTACCCAAGCAGTCGTTGTAGCGATAAAAAACGGCTGGGTAGAAGTTCGATAAAGGGAAAAAGACGGCATAGCCGTCTTTTTTTTATTTGTGTGTTCGACAGGTGCCTGGCACCAAGCAACCAAAATTAAACAAACGTTTGATTGAAACCCCAAATCGCTTGGGGCACAAGGAGTTTGGTTTCAAACAAACGTTTGATTAGTGAATCTGGTATAAAGATTTTTCGACAGGTGCCTGGCACCAAAAGAACACCACTAGAATTTATAATGCATTTTCGATAAATATCATATAGAATGGAAAGTATACTAAGATAATAGTGAGAAACTCTATTATAAGGAAGGTTCGATTTATGAAAACAGCAGTGGTGACGGACAGTACGGCGTACTTGCCGAAAGAAATACGTGAACAATCTAATATACATATGCTACCTTTAAGTGTTATTTTCGGAAACGAAACATATCAAGAAGAGGTAGAAATTACAGCCGAGCAATTTTATGAAGAGATGAAGGTAAGAGAAGAACTACCAACCACTTCTCAGCCGCCGATTGGTAAATTTGTAGAGCTTTTTGAAGAGCTTTCAAAGGAATACGATGCTGTTATTAGTATTCATCTTTCCAGTGGTATTAGCGGAACCTTTCAAGGTGCTGTTCAAGCAGGAGAAATGGTTGAAGGAATTCAAGTTTTTGCTTTCGATTCTGAAATAAGTTGTATGGTTCAGGGCTTTTATGCATTAGAAGCAGCAGAAATGGCAGAGGAAGGCAAATCCCCTGAGGAAATTATCGCACGTTTAAACCAAGTGAAAGAATCGATCCGTGCTTATTTCATGGTAGATGACCTGACGAATCTTCAAAAAGGTGGACGCTTAAGTGGTGCGCAAGCCTTTGTTGGCAGTTTGTTGCAGGTTAAGCCGATTTTACACTTCGTAGACAAGGTTATCGTACCGTTTGAAAAAATTCGCACACGTAAAAAAGCGTTGAAACGCATTTTTGATCTGTTTGACGAAGATGCACGTCTACAGGTTCCGATGAAGGCGGTTATCATCCATGCTAATCGTCACGAAGAAGCGGAACAGCTGAAAGCTGAAATGGAAGAAAAATATCCTCATGTAGAGTTTTTTATCAGTTACTTTGGTCCTGTTATTGGCACACATTTAGGTGAAGGTGCAATGGGATTAGGCTGGTATAAAAAATAAAAGAATTAGGGCAACTCATTTTGAGTTTGCCCTAATTTTAAATACGAAGGAGGAAATTCATGAGATTCTACCAAAGTGAAAAGGGTCTTGTTCCCGAACCACTTGCTTCTAACACAAGTCAACTTCAACCTATCTCCAAAATAAAAGATTTCTCCTCTCCACCGATAAATCACTCTTTTTCTTACTGTGCTGAGCTTCAATCCTACCTCCAAGGTAAACAACTTCTACTAGATGATCTCCATTTCTCACTTCAAACCATCCATACTCACTATGAAAATGGCTATATCTTATACAGAAAAGGAATAACTCGCACAACAAACGGTCATAAGTGTGAACGTTGTGGAAATGAAGCACCTCATCTTTTTGCATCCTTTCATTGTGAAAGGTGTCACCAACCAGCCTGTACGTATTGCCGAAAATGTATCATGATGGGAAGAGTCAGCGAATGTACACCACTCATTTCATGGACAGGTCCCTTTGATGAACGACATATACCACCATCTCCTCTCAACTGGGACGGTACGCTCTCTAGTGGACAGCGAGCAGCATCTGATGCTGTGATCGATGCAATTCAAAGAAATGATGAGTTATTGGTTTGGGCAGTTTGTGGAGCGGGTAAAACAGAAGTGTTATTTCATGGGATCGAAACAGCACTCGCTGAAAATAAACGAGTATGCATTGCAACACCTCGTACAGATGTTGTCATCGAGTTAGGCCCACGTATCCAACGAGCATTTCCGCAAGTTGACGTGGTTACGCTGTACGGTGGAAGTGAAGATCGAACAAAAACAGCCTCTCTCACACTTTCTACGACTCACCAGCTCCTTAGATATTACCGTGCATTTGATGTCATCATTATTGATGAAGTCGACGCCTTTCCGTATTCCGCCGAACCGATGCTTGAATATGCGGTTAATCAAGCGAAGAAAGAAGTTTCTACGACCATTTATTTAACCGCGACCCCAAACCTACGTTGGCAGAAGGAAGTAAAAAAGGGGAAAAGAAAAGCCATCACCATTCCAGCAAGATACCACCGCAATCCCCTACCTGTTCCATCATTCAAATGGTGTGGAAATTGGCGAAAGCTTTTACAAAAAAACCGCCTTCCAGCAAACGTGTTGAGCTGGATTCACCGTCATTTATTACAAGAAAAGCAAGCATTTCTTTTTGTACCACATATTGAGTCGTTAGAAAAAATAGTCGAGCTATTACAAAAAGAAGATTGCCGTATTGAAGGAGTGCATTCAAAGGATAGTTCTCGCAAGGAAAAAATTCAAGCTTTTCGTGATAAGCGAACTTTAATTCTTGTCACTACAACTATTTTAGAAAGAGGCGTCACTGTTCCAAATGTTAACGTAGCGATACTAGGGGCAGATGATGGGATCTTTACAGAAAGTGCACTCGTGCAAATCTCAGGTCGTGTTGGGAGGAGTTCGAAGTATCCAACTGGGGAAATCCTTTTTTATCATTACGGAAAAACAAATGCGATGCTTCAAGCGAAAAAGCATATCCTTAAAATGAATCATGACGCGGTTAAACGTGGGCTGATTGGTCAGAAGGAAGAAAAAAGTGTAAAATGAAGTTTATATGTATAAAAATTTCATATTTTACATAAAAATATTATTTCCATATTTTGTACATTGTAGTATGATATGCTTATTTACCAGTAGAGGGAGAATAAATCATGAAAGTAATGAATGCGATGGAAGTCATTATAGCTGAGGCTCTAACGGAATATTGGCCAAGTATTAAAATGACATGCAAGTGTGAAAAGTGTAGAGCGGATGTGTTTGCGCTTGTATTAAACATGGTTCCACCGAGGTATTTTTCAAAGGAAATGGGCTTTGCGTACGTGAAGGCGCAATACTTTGAGAAGCAAATGAAAACGAATTTATTAGTAAAAATTGCGGAGGCTACAAGTAAGGTTTCTGATCACCCACAATGTGGACAAGTTATAAAAAATTGAAGGGAGGAACTTTTAATGTCCACCCATTGCTTACTATGTGACAACCAACTAGAACTAGTGATGACATGGAGAAGGTTATTTGGGATAGAAAAATCGAAGGACATTTGTTTCAAATGCGAAAGTCAGTTAACTAAAATAACCGGTGAAATTTGTACGATTTGTGGACGACCCCTTCATCTCTTAGCAGAGGATTTCCGAAGTGAAGATATATGCCTCGACTGCTATCGTTGGGAAAGTGACGAGAGATGGCAAGGTGTTTTGAAAATGAATCGGTCGGTGTATACCTATTCAGCCTTCATGAAAGAAGTAATCAGTCGATTTAAATTCCGTGGTGACGTCAAGCTTGCAGAGGCGTTTAAAATGGATTTAATTCAAAGCTTTTTCTCCTATTATGACTCCAGCTATCATATCGTACCTATTCCTCTTAGTTCAGAACGTCTATATGAACGAGGCTTCAATCAGTCTCTTGTGTTGGCAGAATTTTTACCAATTCCGATCACGCCAGCGCTTTCGAGAATTCATCTTGAGAAACAATCAAAAAAAACACGCACAGAAAGACTCCACTCCGAAAATATCTTTTCATTAATCCCTTCAACCAATCTTCAAGGGGAAAACATCCTCATCATTGATGACATCTACACAACAGGCACCACCTTAAGGCATGCAGCAGAGGTTTTAAAGCAAGCAAACGTACAATCCGTTTCCTCCCTTACATTAGTTCGATAAAAAAACTAAAAATCTAATAAAAAAAGCCGATATAAAACATATAACGAAAGCTTCGAGGTGTTTAACATGGGAGAATTAATGAATTGTCCAAAATGCAATGCGCTATTTGTAAAAACAAATCTTCGCGATGTGTGTGACAAATGCTATAAAGAAGAAGAAAAGGCATATGAAACGGTGTATAGCTTTATTCGTAAACGTGAAAATCGAAAAGCAACACTTGTAGAAGTAGTTGAAGGAACGGGAATTTCCCAAGATTTAATCATAAAGTTTATTCGTACTGGACGTTTACAATTAGCGCAATTTCCAAACTTAGGATATCCATGTCAAAAATGCGGAAACCTAATTCGTGAAGGCAAATTATGTAACGATTGCACTAGTGACATACACAATCAGCTTGCCAATGTTCAAAAGGAACAAGAGCGCGAGCGCGAAATAAAGGAACGAATGAAAGGTACGTATTTAGCAGACAAAAAAAATCGATAAACAACGTATCATCTATAAACAATTGTTGAAAAAAGCCGATATAAAGAATAGTGACTTGAAACGGATTGGAAAGTGAGGGACGTAACGTGAAAATAAATAATTTAGGCCCAACAGGGATGAACCCTTATCGAAAGCAAATGAACAAGGTTGCTTCACTAGGTGCAACAACGTCAAAGACAGATAAAGTCGAAATTTCATCTGCTGCAAAACAACTACAAGAAACGTCACCAGTGACAGTTGCGCGTCAGGAAAAAATTCAGGCATTAAAGCAACAAGTCCAAAGTGGAACGTACGAAATTGACGCAAAAGCAATTGCGGGTAGTGTAGTGGACTTTTATCGCAACTAATTCTTCATTGTAGAGTAAAGGGAGGTATAGAATCGTCATGACTGTCAATCAACTCACTGCTGTGTTAGAAAAAATAATTAAGCTTCATGATCTGCTTTATCAGCTAGCAGAGAAGAAAACAGATATTATTAAACAAGGCGATATCGATGCGCTCTCTCAACTCATGAAGGAAGAACAAAAATACATGCTTGCGATTCGTCAGCTTGAAGGCGAGAGAATCAACCTTTCCAAAGAAATTCTTCGTGGCTACAATCAAGATGAAACATTAGCAGCGGTGATTACGGTTGTAGATGAGCCTTTTAAAACAACATTGACTCATCTTCGAGAACAGTTAATTGATGTTGTGGTCAAATTGAAGGATCAAAACGAGTTAAATCAACAATTAACTCAGCAATCGCTTCATTTTGTGAATATGTCACTAGATATGATTCAACCACGACCACAAGTCGTTAATTACGAAAATCCAAGCAAATCGAAACAGGAATCGTCAACATCATCTCGTTCGATGTTTGACTCAAAGGCATAGTGGGGAAATGGAGGAAGAAACATGCGATCAACTTTTCATGGATTAGAAACAGCGCGTCGTGGTATGTTCACGCAGCAAAGTGCATTACACACGACTGGACATAATATCGCAAATGCGAATACGCCTGGCTACTCACGTCAGCGTGTTAATTTTTCACAAACCAATCCATACCCTGCAGTAGGGCGCACGATGCCTAACATGCCAGGTCAAATGGGAACAGGTGTTGAAGCAGGTACGATTCAGCGTGTACGTGAAAATTTCCTAGATGTACAATATCGCTCGGAAAATAACAAGCTAGGATACTGGGAATCTCGTGCAGATGCGATTGAAAAAATGGAACAAATCATGAATGAGCCATCAGAAGAGGGATTATCGATTACAATGGACCGCTTCTGGCAGTCTCTTCAAGACTTAGCAGTTAACCCTTCAAATTCAGGTGCGCGTTCGGTTGTTCGTCAGCGTGGTATTGCAGTAGCAGAAACGTTCAATTATCTATCAAATTCTTTAAATGGAATCCAACAGGATTTAAAAAATGAGTTGAATCTAAATGTAAAAGAATTAAATTCATTAGTAACTCAATTAAACGGGTTAAATAAGCAGATTGCTGAAATAGAACCACATGGTTACTTGCCGAATGATTTATATGATGAGCGTACCCGACTTTTAGATAGTTTATCAAAACTAGCCAATATTAAAGTGACACCTGTTAAATCAGGCGGAAATTCACTTGCTGTCGCTGAAGGTAGATTTACAGTAGAAATGGTTGATGCGAACGGAAACTCTATTGGAAAGCTACTAGATGGTAAAACACTACAAACAAGCGAGCTTTCATTAACGTATGATCCGAATAATGGTCTTGTAAAAGGGTTTAAAGTGGGAAGCGATCCAGTAACGGATATTTATAAGTTTAATACATCTGGAAAATTACGCAGTTTAGTAGATTCATATGGCTATAATGACATTGTTGGAACTAAGGGCTTATATCCGGATATGATTCGTGACTTAGATGAAATGGCGTTTGAATTCGCACAAGAATTTAACCGTGTGCATCGTACTGGCTGGAGCATTAGCAATATGAAAGCAGCCGAAAATGGACAACCTTTCGTTGAGTACAATTTCTTTGATTTTGACTCATCTGTTGCTTCGCCAATTAGCTCAAATAAAAGCGGTGCCGCGTCAGCATTAAAAATCGACGATATCATCATGAATTCTTTAGATCATATCGCGGCGTCAGGTAGTAATAACGGTCTTGTAACAACGGGGAATTTCTCTGGCTACAATAACGGAACAACGAATTATACAAACATTAAAGTAGAAGTAAAGTATGATGGTTCTACTTATAATTATGAGATTTTTGATAATAATACATCACCTGCAACTAGCTTGAAAACTGGTAATCTAGCAACTGATCTTTCGACAGATTTAAATGGTATTAATATTGATGTTACAAATCTAAGAAATGTGAAAGCAGGTAGCTCTTGGACAATCGAACTACCAAAAACAGGACCAGTCAAAGCATTACTTGGTGATGGAAGCAATGCGAGTGCTTTAGCAGAAGTAAGACATAGTACGCTAACACTTAATCAAAACTCAACGGATTTGAAAAACTATTACGAAGGTGTAATCGGTGAAATGGCGGTTCGTGCTCAAGAAGCAATGCGCCTTTCAAGTAACAGTGAAATTCTTCGAAACTCAGTAGAAACAAATCGCCAATCCGTAAGCGGTGTTTCATTAGATGAAGAAATGACCAATATGATCAAATTCCAGCATGCATACAATGCATCAGCTCGAACAATTACAATGGTAGACGAAATGCTAGACCGTATTATTAATGGTCTTGGCGTAGGTGGAAGGTAGGTGAACGATTATGCGTGTCACACAAGGAATGCTAGCCAATAACTCATTACGACATTTAAGCAAAAGCTATCAAAAAATGGGCGACTATCAAGACCAGCTAGCTACTGGTAAAAAAATTAATCGTCCATCTGACGACCCCGTTGTTGCAATGAAAGGAATGTATTACCGTACAAACCTGACAGAAGTTGAGCAGTATAAACGTAATCTATCTGAGGTGTATGCGTGGATTGAGAACTCTGATGCGGCGCTGGATCATGCGAGTTCAATTTTTCAGAGGGTGAATGAACTAGGGTTACAGGGACAGAACGGTACCCTTTCTAAATCAGACCAAGAAGCAATCGCACAAGAAATTGAACAGCTGAAATTAGATATGAAAACAGTAGCCAATTCACAAATTGCCGGAAAATACATTTTTAATGGTGTCAATATTTCAGAACCACCTGTGACTGGGGATACAACGTTAACCACTTCAATTAATACAAATCCTTTTAATGTAGAAGTTTCAAAGGGTGTTTACTTAAAAGCGAATATTAACGCAAGTAATGTATTCTCGCAAAAGCTATTTGACTCCATGCAAGGAATTCAAGATAGTCTGGCTAGTGGCGATACTTCGAAGCTACAAGGATTTATGAAAGATTTCAATGACATGCATGATTCCATGCTTGCTGAACGTTCCGAGCTTGGAGCTCGTTATAATCGTCTAGAGCTTGTTGAATCAAGAATCATGAATCAAGAGGTTGTAGCAACTCGAATTCTATCTGATAATGAGGATGCAGACATTGAACGTGTAATCACAGATTTAAAAACACAAGAAAGTGTACACCGTGCAGCGTTAGGTGTAGGCGCTAGAATTATACAACCGTCACTATTAGACTTTTTACGATAAGCTGGCTATCTTTTAAATAAGATAGCTTTTTTACTAGGAGGTGAACCCCCATTATGGATATGCCACAATTAAGGGTACAATCAACACATGCGCAAATTGAAATAACTCGAACACCTGGTAAACAGGAAATCGAGCAACCAAAGCCGACCGTTTCCATTGAACAGCCTCAGGCAGATTTAACTATTGAAATCACACCTGCAAAGCTTTCCATTGACCAAACAGAAGCATGGGCGGATATGGATTTAAAGCATGTATCAAGAAGAATAGAGGAATTTGCGCAAAAGGGCTACGAAGACTGGTTAGCTGGAATTGGACGAATGGCACAAGATGGTGATCAGTTAATGCATATCGAAAATGGGGGAGACCCTATGGCGGATCAAGCAAAAGTAAACAGTGAAAATCCAATCTATGAATTTAACGTTGGATGGATACCGTCGGCTAATAGTGTCAAAACTAGCTATGAAAAAGCAAAGGTTGATATCGATATTAAAGCAAATCTTCCTAAAATAGATATTAAAGCGAACTTGCCGATTATTAACTACACGCCTGGCAATGTAGAAGTAAAGTTGAAAAATTATCATGACATTAAATTCGATTTTTCAAATTTGAAGCATGTTGGCATTAAGTATGAACAAAACATTTAATAAGGTTGTGAAGCAATGAAGATACAGACGAAATATCATGGAGAAGTTCACGTAGAAGAAAAGGACATTATCACCTTTGAGTATGCCATTCCTGGATTTGGAGAAGAGAAAAGCTTTGCGATTTTACCCTTCTCAGATGACTCGATTTTTTCTATTTTACAATCAACAAAATCAGCAGGAGTTGCCTTCGTTCTTGCAGACCCTTTTGTTTTCTTCCAGGACTATGACTTTACGTTAGAGGATCAGGTTGTCGAGCAACTAAAGCTAACTTATGAAAAGGATGTAGCTGTTCGGGTTATCCTAACGATTCAAGAGCCATTTGAAAAAACAACAGCTAATCTCCAAGCACCAGTCGTTATAAACACTGCAAAGCAACTAGGACGTCAAGTTATCCTAACCAATACGAACTACCAAACAAAGCACGGAATCTTCCAAGGGAAAAAAGAAAAAGTAAAAGAGGAGGTGTAGAGCATGCTCGTTCTTTCAAGAAAAACAAACGAATCCATCCAAATTGGAGACAACATCGAAATTACGATCATCTCGATTAGTGGAGACCAAGTTAAAATTGGCATAAATGCTCCAAAAAATATCGACATCCACCGAAAAGAAATCTACTTATCGATTCAAAAAGAAAACAACGAAGCAGCTCTATCATCACTAGACCTCCTCAACCAACTGAATAAACAGTTTAAGAACTTACCTTAAGAAATAAAGGTAGGTTTTTTTATTTTTTATCAAAATCTGCAGAAAAAAATCTTATAAACTATTAAACATTAAAAAACACATGTCGATATATAAAGTAAGCAAGCAGAAAGTAAGGCGGCCGACTTACAACCTGTTTGAAATAAAACGTTCCACAAGGATGTGGAACAAACAACATTCAAGGAGGAAATTTAAAATGAGAATTAATCATAATATTGCGGCACTTAATACGTACCGTCAATTAAACAGTGCTTCAACTGGACAAGCTAAATCTATGGAAAAATTATCTTCAGGTCTTCGAATCAACAAAGCTGGAGACGATGCTGCTGGATTAGCAATCTCTGAAAAAATGCGTGGACAAATCCGTGGATTAGACCAAGCTTCTCGTAACTCTCAAGATGGTATTTCTTTAATTCAAACTGCTGAGGGTGCATTAAACGAAACTCATGACATTCTACAACGTATGCGTGAACTAGCTGTTCAAGCATCAAACGATACAAACACGTCTACTGATCGTGGGGAAATTCAAAAAGAAATCAACTCTTTAACTTCTGAAATTAACCGTATTGGTAACACTACTGAGTTTAATACACAGAAGTTATTGAATGGTGAAAAAACAACAAATACAGTATCTGCTAAATCAAGTTTAGTTATTGGTGATTTAACTTTCAATGCAGATACTGCTGGTTCAGCTGGAAATGATTTATCAATTGAATTCGTAGCCGCTTCAGGTGCTTCAGCTTCAACTTCAGTTGCATTATCTGGTAATAAAATTACGGTAACTCTTGGAACTGATGGTTCAAGTGTTGTAAATGCAACTGCTGCAAATGTAAAATCTGCATTAGACGGTGATGCAGGTATTGCTGCACTAATTGATACAACAATTTCTGGTACTGGGGCGAATGTTCAAGCAGCTACAGCTGAAGCAAATCTAACTGGTGGAGCAGATGCTGGTGCTGCCCTTCAATTCCAAATTGGTGCTAACGAAAACCAAAGCATGTCATTAGAGATTGAAGATATGCGTTCAGTTGCACTTGGAATTTCTGCAACTTCTGCTGGGTCAGGATTCACAACATCTCAAGATGTTACAAATGGTACAGATAGTTCACCAGCTGAATATGGATTAGATGTTTCTTCTGCAACTAATGCAGCTGCAGCAATTACAAAGATTCAATCAGCTATTGAAAAAGTATCAGCTGAGCGTTCTAAACTTGGTGCAAACCAAAATCGCTTAGAGCACACAATCAACAACTTAGGTACTTCTTCTGAAAACCTAACAGCTGCTGAGTCTCGTATCCGTGACGTAGACATGGCGAAAGAAATGATGAACCAAACGAAGAACTCAATTCTTTCTCAAGCTGCTCAAGCAATGCTTGCTCAAGCTAACCAACAGCCACAAGGTGTACTACAATTACTTCGTTAATTTTCTTAAAAACCTTCTCCTTTTTGGAGAAGGTTTTTTAAAAGAATAATTGTTTACTTTCTTTCTTTTATTAATGAGAACAAATTTTGAATAAGTGGTGAAAACGGACGTTCACCATATATACATTCCAAGGTGGGAAAAATGTGAGAATTAATCACAATATCGCGGCACTAAATACGTATCGCCAATTAACTAGTGCTTCAACTGGTCAAGCAAAATCAATGGAGAAATTATCTTCCGGTCAACGAATTAACAAAGCAGGAGACGATGCAGCGGGTTTAGCGATCTCTGAAAAAATGCGTGGTCAAATTCGAGGATTAGATCAAGCGTCTCGGAACGCTCAAGATGGTATATCTTTAATTCAAACTGCCGAAGGTGCTCTTAATGAAACCCATAGCATTCTTCAACGTATGCGGGAGTTAGCAACACAATCTGCAAATGACACAAATACTTCACAGGATCGAAAAGAAATTCAAAAAGAAATGAACCAATTAACATCTGAAATTAACCGAATTGGTAATACAACTGAATTTAATAGCCAAAAGTTATTAGATGGGACAAAAATTGGTGGTAGTGCAAAAATTACTGGTAGTGCCAATGTCGCAGCGACGACTGATCTATCTTCTATACCCTTAGGTGTGTTTGTTGATTTTCACGTAGATGGCCAACTTTATGAAATTGATGAAACTGCTTTGAAGGCTAATTTTGGAACTGGAAAAACAAATAGTGATGTTATTTCTGCAGTTGAAAATGCTGAACTTATCACTAATAATTCTATTTTACTATCAACAGTTGCAGACGTATCTATAGATGGTGGCAAGTTAGTGGTTACATCTAAATCAACTGGGACTTCTTCAAATGTTACTTTGGATTATTGGGGTGCGAATGTTGCCCAAGCAGCATTGTTGCAAACAGCATTTGGTATGACGGATGGTTTATCAAATAATGGGGATGACGGTATTACCTTGCAAATTGGAGCAAATCAATCACAACAATTCTCTGTGCAGATTAATAATATGCGCTCTGTTGCATTAGGTGTATCAGGTACTACTGGTGGAAGTTCAGCCATTGGGGTTGGTACAACAGCAGGAGACGATGTAGTAGGTGCCACTTTCACTTTAGCTTCAGCTGAAAATGAGCTTACTGAAAATGCAGGTGCAACAGAGTATGCTTTAGATATTTCAACTTCATCTAAAGCAACTGCAGCAATCGAAGTTATAAATCAAGCGATTGAATCGGTTTCTTCAGAACGCTCTCGTTTAGGTGCTAACCAAAATCGTCTTGAACACACTATAAATAACTTAAATACTTCTTCTGAAAATCTAACAGCTGCTGAGTCTCGTATCCGTGACGTAGACATGGCGAAAGAAATGATGACTCAAACAAAGAATTCAATTCTTTCTCAGGCTGCTCAAGCAATGCTTGCTCAAGCGAACCAACAACCACAAGGTGTTCTTCAGTTATTACGTTAATTTTACGAAAGGAAGGTCGGGTAACCGTCCTTCTTTTTTTACTTTTTTGTCATAAAAAAATCGTCACCCTAATGGATGACGTTATCTAAAATGGATTAAACTCTAATATCTAAAAACTGTGAAAACGGAGATGGCTGCTGCATTTCACGGATGTTCTTTTCAGGATCATCAAGAACTTCTTTGATTTTTCCTTTAATCGTTTGTTCAGCCGTTTGCTTTATGTTTTGGATCTCTTGAGCCATTGGACTTTGTACGGTTACTCCTCCAACTGACATCGGCATATTTATCCACCTCCTACTTTATTTTCCTATTACTTCTATTATACTAGGTATTCATAAAAGTTTGCACTATGTATTCTTAATTTTCCTACATATTTCTCGATTTTTATTAAAAATTTAATATACTTTAAAATAGTGTTACAAATCTATTAATCTTTTCTTCTTTTTAGCCGATATAAAAAGAAAATGTGTTAGTTTTCAGGAGGATGAATGTTATGTCAGTTGACCGCATCTCTTCTAGCACATCTATGAATTTCAGCTTAGAGACATCTAGAACAAAAACGGTATCAGAAGACCAAAAGGTAGAAATTAAAGCAGAGACAAATAAACAAGAAGAGCGTAAATCAGAACAGCAAGAAGTAACGCGAGAAAAGCTAAGAGATATTGTCGACAGCATGAATAAATTCGTTTTACCTTCTCAAACATCTGTGCAATTTGAGATGCATGACGAACTAGAAGAATATTACGTCAAGATAGTTGATAAAAAGACAGCAGAAGTGATTCGGGAAATTCCTTCTAAAAAAATGCTCGATATTTATGCGGCGATGACAGAGTATCTCGGCTTAGTGGTAGACAAAAAGATTTAAAAGGTAGTGATAACAATGAGAATCGGTGGATTAGCAAGTGGAATGGATATAGACACTCTTGTGAAAGACTTAATGAAGGCAGAACGAATGCCATTGGATAAGCTCAAGCAAAAAAAGCAAATACTCGAGTGGCAGCGAGACGATTATCGTTCGATGAATTCTCTTCTTCTATCATTTCGTAACGAAGTGTTTAATATGAAGCTTACTTCTTCATATCGAGCTCGTTCTACTACTTCAACGGATGATACGAGAGTGACGGCTACTGCGACGAGTGCAGCAAGTGCATCATCGTATTCCATATCAGAAGTTTCGCAATTAGCAAGTGCGGCAACGAAGGTTAACACTGGAACACTTTCAGGTGCTACAAAGATTGATGCTTCAAAAGGACTTTACGAAACTAGAAATGATTTTAGTGCTGGTGAAGCGGCGTTTCAATGGAAACAAGGGAATGTTGCATCAAAGACGATATCTGCGACCTCGACAACAAAGAATTTTTCTTTAGATTTAAAAGCAGGTACACAATTAATCAATGCCACTTCTGATACGGTTGTAAAAGTAAATGGTGAAGCCTATAAAGTTGTTTCAGCACCGACAACAAATGCAAAAGAAGTGTATGTGAAAAATGATGGCACATTAGAATTCGGTGCTGATATTCAATCTGGTAGCTCGATTAAAGTAGATTACTATACAGATTTTAAAATCGATGAGCCTACAATCTCGACTGCTACGAAAGAAATCCAACTCACGAAGGGTTCCGTTGTAGGAGGGAGCTTATCGTTAGACGTTGGAGGAACAATTTACACGAATACCGGTGCAGATCCAACGCAATTAATTGATGGTTCTAGTACTGTCGTCGGTACAATCGACCTTAACACTGGAAAAATAACCATGAATAATGACATTGCGGCAAACACAGCAGTAAAAGCAACGTATAAACAAAACTATTTCACGTTCGACGTTACTTCCCATACATCAAAAGGGGCAGTAACAGAGAAATTTGGTGTCCAAGGTACGGAATCATTGAACACAGTCATCGGCCGAATCAATAATTCAAACGCTGGAGTAACCGCGTTCTACGATTCCTTTTCAGATAAAATGACACTAACTAGAAAAGAAACTGGGAACTACCGTGGGTTGGATTCAAGTGATGCAGGCTTTAGCGCTGCAGCTGACGATGAGATTGTTACTTCTGCTGGTTTTTTAAACGACGTGTTAAAATTTGGTGGCGCTGTTGAAAAGGGTGGAGAAAATGCTGTTTTCACAGTAAATGGTCTTACAACTGAGCGTTCAACGAACTCTTTTGAAATGAGTGGGGTTACATTTACACTTAAAAAGACCTTTGCTGCAACCGACCCTGCTGTTTCAGTATCTGTAGGAAACGACACAAATAAAGTGTTTGATAAAATCAAAGCATTTGTTGAAAAATACAATGAAACGATTGGAAAAATCCAAGAAAAGATTTCAGAAGATCGTTATCGTACGTATCAACCTTTAACAGATGATGAAAGAGAATCCCTTTCTGATAAAGAAGTTGAGATGTGGGAAGAAAAGGCAAAGAGCGGATTACTTCGCAGAGATAGCATGTTATCGTCTGGACTTAGTAGCATGCGTCTAGATTTTAACAACCAAGTATCCGATGCAACAATTGATCCGAAGTACAACCAATTAGCGACAATCGGTATAAAAACCTCGAGTAACTATTTAGAGGGTGGAAAGCTAATCATTGATGAAGCCAAACTAAAAGCGGCGATTCAAGACAATCCTGAAGCAGTTGAAAAATTGTTTACTAACAGTGGTACAACTGATAGCCAAAAAGGGTTAGCGGTGAGACTATATGACACCGTAAATGAAATCATGGATAAAGTGAAGCAACGTGCAGGAAACTCTTTTTCTACGACTCAGCAGTATTTAATTGGTCGAAATCTAACAAGTATTGATAAGCGAATTGATAGTTTTGAAGACAAGCTAGTTCGTGTAGAAGACCGCTACTGGCGTCAATTCACAGCAATGGAAAAAGCAATTCAAAAATCGAACGAACAAGCAATGTATTTAATGCAACAGTTCTCAATGTAAGACAAAGGAGTGTAAAACGATGGCAATGAATAATCCATATCAATCCTATCAACAGAATTCTGTGAATACTGCTTCACCAGGTGAGCTGACACTAATGTTATATAACGGCTGCTTACGTTTTATGAAGCTAGCTCGTAAGGCAATTGAAGAGAAAAACATCGAAGAGAAAAACACAAACCTTCAAAAAGCACAAAACATCATTCGTGAACTAATGGTGACGTTAAATATGGATTACGAGGTGTCAAAAAACTTAATGTCCATGTATGACTATATCAACCGTCGTCTTATGGAAGTGAATTTGAAAAATGACCTTGAAATTTTATCAGAGGTAGAAGAGTATGTGACAGAATTCCGCGATACGTGGAAGCAAGCCGTTCAAACGAACAGACAGCGTCAATTTTCTCAAGGTGGTCAAGCGTAGTGAGTGCGGTCCAATCACTCTATGAGATGACGAAGCATCTTCTACAAATCGTTGAATCTACTTTTTCAAAAGAAGATCGTGAAACAGTCATTGAAGAAATTAATGCTCTATTAGTAGAAAGAGATAATTTACTATCCGAGCTTCAAGCTCCTTATTCTGATGAAGAGAAGAATCTTGGAAAACAATTGATTGAAATGAATGCAGTGCTTGATGCGAAGCTAAAGGAAATCAAGCAACAAATTGGAGAAGATTTGAAGCAAGTCAAAAAAACAAAAACGTCCACGAAGCAATACGTCAATCCCTATCAGGGGATGAACAACGACGGGATGTTTTTTGATAAACGAAAATAGGTGTAACCCAATGGTAAAACTGAATGAAGCTCAATACGAACTAATCAATCAATATAGGGATCTTCTCGATACAATCGATGAAGGATTCACGTATTTAATTGATAGCTTTTCAAACCTTGAACTAAGTCACGGTGACCGTATTCTTGCGGATATTTTCTCAGCACTAGTTCAAATTGGCACAACGAGTGACCAATTACTTAGCATCTTCCCTGAAAATCATGAAGTCAGCATCCGCATTCATCTGTTCTCAGGGGTTCTAACTGAAATTGAAAAGCTTGAAGCAGTCATGCAAGACGAACTCCAAAAGCAATTACTCATAAAACTAACCATCTTCCCAGCCTACCTAGCCTGGAAAGAACAAGTGCAATCCGCACTTGAAAAGTATGTGTCACACTAATCCCCTTGTTTGGGGATTTTTTTCATTAATGAAGTCTAAAATCATTCTATTAGAGCAAAGAAAAGTCCTTCATAAGGGGAATGAAGTCCAAAACCGATCCCGAGCATCAAGAAAAAGTCCTTCATAATTGGAATGAAGTCAAAAGCCAAGCCCGAGCATCAAGCAACCGCCCTTCATTCAAACCACATCCCAACAACACATACCAACTTCCCTCCCTACTTATTTCCCGAATATCACAAAACCGTCAAATAAACTTCATCATTCACCCAATAATTTCCCCCATTTTTGGATAAAATAATAGTGAGATAATTATTTCACCCCACAACCTAGAACTCACCTCAATTACCCTGACATAATCACAAAAAAGCAAGCATAAGATTATCACACCAACAACATCAACTAATTCACAAAATATTCACAATTATTTTAAATTATTTTATGTTTAAGCAGGAATTCAAACGGGTATTGTAGAAATAGTTATCAAAGCCAATTTATTTTAAGGCTTTTGCTCTCGAACAAGCTTACTAAAAAAGCTTTGTTCATGAGAGATAGTATTACCTAAAGACTAGATGATCTAGTCGATTCAAAGGAGGAGTTCTAGTATGAATTACAACGTTCGAGGCGAAAACATTGAGGTAACTCCAGCATTACGTGAGTATGTTGAGAAGAAGTTAAGCAAATTAGAGCGCTATTTTGATGGTACTCCAGATGCGAATGCACACGTAAACTTAAAAGTGAATAATAAAAATTCTAAAATAGAGGTTACGATTCCGATGACTCAGTTAGTTCTACGAGCAGAGGAAAACCACGCTGATATGTATGCGGCAATCGACCTTGTTGTTGACAAGCTTGAGCGCCAAATTCGAAAACATAAAACGAAAGTAAATCGTAAATTCCGTGATCAAGGTGCTACACGCACGTTATTTGCAAATGGTGATTCAAAAGTAGCCGTTCAAGAAGTAGATGAAGAGGATTATGAGTTAGTTCGTACGAAGCGTTTTAACTTAAAGCCAATGGACAGTGAGGAAGCCATTCTTCAAATGAACATGTTAGGTCATAGCTTCTTCGTTTTCACTAACGCTGACACAAATACTACAAATGTCGTGTACCGCCGTGATGATGGACGATATGGCATTATCGAACCAAACTAAATCGATCATATGATCACATAAGCACAGTCCTTTGTGGCTGTGCTTTTTTCCTTTTACATAAGAGCCCATCATTTCCGTTATCTGTTGTTCCTACTGGCTGTTAGTGTTAATATAAAAGGAAGATTACTTTATCTGAAAATTACTATTTTGCTATTACATAATTTATATAAAGAGGAGCGTTCATCATGCTTGGAATATTAAATAAAGTATTTGATCCAAACAAACGCCAATTAAAGAGATACGAGGCGTTAGCTGATAAAATCGAAGCCCTACGCCCAGAAATGGAGAAGCTATCTGATGATGAAATTCGTCTAAAGACAGCCGAATTCAAGGGTCGTTATGAAAAAGGGGAAACGTTAGATGACCTTTTAGTTGAAGCTTTTGCAGTTGTTCGTGAGGCGGCAAAGCGTGTACTAGGTCTTCATCCATACCGTGTTCAATTAATGGGGGGGATGTCCCTTCATGAAGGAAATATATCTGAGATGAAAACAGGGGAAGGTAAAACATTAACTTCTACAATGCCTGTTTATTTAAATGCGTTAACTGGTAAAGGTGTTCACGTTGTAACTGTCAACGAATACCTTGCAAGTCGTGATGCACATGAAATGGGTCAACTTTATGACTTCTTAGGCCTCACTGTTGGTCTTAACTTAAATGGTCTTTCTCGTGAAGAAAAAATTGAAGCCTATCGTGCTGATATTACGTATAGCACCAATAACGAGTTAGGTTTTGATTATTTACGTGATAACATGGTGTTATACAAAGAGCAGATGGTACAACGTCCGCTTCATTTTGCCGTTATCGATGAGGTTGACTCCATCTTAATTGATGAAGCGCGTACACCGTTAATTATCTCAGGTACTGCGGCAAAATCAACGTCACTTTACATTCAAGCAAATGCATTTGTTCGTGCATTAAAGCGTGATGAAGATTATACATTTGATGAAAAGACAAAAGGTGTTCAATTAACAGAAGAAGGTATTACGAAGGCTGAAAAAGGCTTTAATATTGATAACTTGTTCGACATTCGTCACGTTGCCTTGATTCACCACATTAACCAAGCGTTAAAAGCACATTCAAGTATGATTCGTGATGTTGATTATGTAGTTGAAGAAGGCGAAGTCGTCATCGTTGACTCATTCACAGGACGTCTCATGAAAGGTCGCCGTTATAGTGATGGTTTGCATCAAGCGATTGAAGCAAAGGAAGGGTTAGAAATTCAAAATGAAAGCATGACACTTGCGACGATTACGTTCCAGAACTACTTCCGTATGTATGAAAAGCTGTCAGGTATGACAGGTACAGCGAAGACAGAGGAAGAGGAGTTCCGTAACATTTACAATATGAATGTTGTCGTGATTCCGACAAACCGTCCGATTGCTCGTGATGATCGTGCTGACTTAATTTTTAACACGATTGATGGCAAGTTCCGCGCGGTGGTTGAAGATATTGCGGAGCGTCATGCGAAAGGTCAACCAGTACTTGTTGGTACTGTTGCGGTTGAAACATCTGAGCTTATTTCTAAATACCTTTCGAAAAAAGGAATCCCACATAATGTCTTAAATGCGAAAAATCATGGTCGTGAAGCGGAGATTATTGAAAACGCTGGTCAAACTGGAGCAGTTACAATTGCAACGAATATGGCAGGTCGTGGAACAGATATCAAGCTTGGCGAAGGTGTTAAGGAAGTTGGCGGTTTAGCCGTTATCGGTACAGAAAGACACGAGAGTAGACGTATTGATAATCAGCTCCGTGGACGTTCTGGTCGTCAAGGAGATCCAGGTGTGACACAATTCTATCTTTCAATGGAAGATGAACTGATGCGTCGTTTCGGTTCAGACAACATGAAAGCAATGATGGAACGTCTTGGAATGGATGATACTCAACCTATCCAAAGTAAAATGGTTTCAAGAGCTGTTGAATCTGCGCAAAAACGTGTTGAGGGTAATAACTTCGATGCACGTAAGCAGCTTTTACAATATGATGACGTATTACGTCAGCAACGTGAAATTATTTATGCTCAGCGTTTAGAAGTGTTAGAGTCAGAGAACCTCAGGGAAGTTGTTGAAAAAATGATTGTATCAAGCATCGAGCGTAATGTCGGTGTTCATACAGCTGATGAGCTTCCTGAAGAGTGGAACTTAAAAGCAATCATCGATTACCTGAATGCAAACCTATTATTCGAAGGCGATGTTACAGAGAGCGATTTAAAAGGTAAAGAGCCAGAGGAAATGGTTGAGCTAATTACGACGAAAGTAAAACAACGTTACGATGAAAAAGAAGCAGAATTAACAGAGGAACAAATGCGTGAATTTGAAAAGGTGGTTGTTCTTCGTGCGGTTGATACAAAATGGATGAGTCACATTGATGCAATGGATCATATGCGTCAAGGTATTCACCTACGTGCTTACGGACAAATTGATCCATTACGTGAGTACCAAATGGAAGGATTTACGATGTTTGAATCAATGATTGCATCAATTGAAGAAGATATCGCAAAATATGTGATGAAGGCTCAAATCCGTAACAACCTAGAGCGTGAAGAAGTGGCAAAAGGCCAACAAGCTGTTCATCCAAAAGAGGGAGACGAAGCACCTAAGAAAAAGCCGATTAAAAAGGCAATTAATGTAGGGCGTAACGATCCTTGTATTTGTGGCAGTGGTAAAAAGTATAAGAATTGTTGTGGACAATAATTTTTAGGTGAGAGTTATCTCTCACCTTTTACATGGATAAAAATCCTAATGAGGTGACTATTTTGGAACTAGTAGAAATTAAACACGAGTTAGAAAAAATGGCTAAGAAATTAGCGGACTTTAGGGGGTCTCTTTGACCTCGAAAATAAACAAGCTCGCATTCAAGAATTAGATGAGCAAATGTCAATGCCAGATTTTTGGAACGACCAAAACGCTGCGCAAACGGTCATTAACGAAGCAAATGGCTTGAAGGAAGTAGTAGGAGAATTTAACGAGCTGTTTGAAACGTATGAAAACCTTGAGCTTACGTATGAGCTTGTAAAAGAGGAACCTGATGAAGACCTTCTTGCAGAGCTTATTGAGGAAGTAAAAGCCGTTACAAAGCAAATGGCTGAATTTGAGTTACAGCTTTTATTAAGCGAGCCTTATGACAAAAACAATGCGATTCTTGAATTGCACCCTGGTGCTGGTGGAACAGAATCTCAAGATTGGGGTTCAATGCTTCTTCGTATGTACACGCGTTGGGCTGAGCGTAAAGGCTTTAAAGTTGAAACACTTGATTACTTACCGGGTGATGAAGCGGGAATTAAAAGTGTTACTCTACTAATAAAAGGCCATAATGCCTATGGATATTTAAAAGCTGAAAAAGGTGTACACCGACTTGTTCGTATCTCGCCATTCGATTCATCAGGTCGTCGCCATACCTCATTTGTATCTTGTGAGATTATGCCGGAATTCAATGATGAAATCGATATTGAGATTCGTACGGAAGATTTAAAAATCGATACGTACCGTGCAAGCGGAGCTGGTGGTCAGCATATTAACACTACTGACTCAGCTGTTCGTATTACACACCTTCCGACAAATACAGTTGTTACCTGTCAAACAGAGCGCTCACAAATTAAAAACCGTGAACGCGCCATGAAAATGCTTAAAGCAAAACTCTATCAATTAAAAATTGAAGAGCAAGAAGCTGAACTTGCAGAAATTCGTGGTGAGCAAAAGGATATTGGTTGGGGAAGTCAAATCCGCTCCTACGTGTTCCATCCATACTCAATGGTAAAAGACCACCGTACTAATACGGAGGTTGGAAATACCCAAAGTGTGATGGACGGTGACTTGGATCTTTTTATCAATGCGTACCTTCGTTCAAAATTATAGAATTCACTAAAAACTGTCTAGTTCACGCTAGACAGTTTTTTTCGTTTTATGACAAATTTAGATATTTATTTCACTTATCTAATAAACATAGTAAAATATAAGTAGATACAGAAAAAATGGGGGGAAGTATGTATGTCAGAACGCTTATCATCAATAGAAGAATTACAGATTGCTGATATTCAACGTAAAAATAAGCTAGTAAGTATGGTGGCAATGTTTTCAGTCATGCTAGCAATTTTGGTATCAGTAGCCATTAAGCAACCATCGAATGTCCTATTAACGATAGGAATTGGTGGAGTTGGATTCATTACTTTACTTGTTATTTTAAACCGTAAGAAGTCATTTGTTAAAAAAGTCCCTTATATTACGACAATAGGTGTTTCTCTCGTTTTATTCATGATTATCATGAGCTCACCTTATACAATTATGATGTTAATTCCGTTCTATTTATTAACGATTATTGCTATTTATAATATTCGTCCGGTTTTATATATAGGAATTCTGTTAGGGATCTTATTAAGTGTGTATTTCTTTATGGAAACCCCTGATCGTGTCTACCTATCAACGAACTTTTATGTAACCTATTACTTATTATACGCTGCTATTTCAATGAATATCCTTTTTCAAAACCGCATGGTAGCTAAAATGCGAAAAGATATTCAAGCTCAACACTTACGCTCGCAAGAAATCATGGTAGAGCAGCAGGAACGTGCAAATCTGATACAACAAAATACAATGACTATCACTGAAAATGTGAAAAACATTCGTACTCAAAGTGAGGAACAGCTTCACTCGTTTAATGAAATGAATATTGCGATTTCAGAGATTTCTTCTGGTATGGCTACACAAAATGAAGCTGCAACATCTATCACAGAATCCGTTGAGCAATTAAACGAAACGGTTGTTCATTTAGTTGATTCAGCTAAAGTAGTTAGTACGCAAACAGAAGATACATTCTCAGCATCTCAAAATGGACGTCAATCAGTTGAGTTATTATTAACGAAGATAACTGAATTCCAGCAATCAGTAGGGTTGTTATCTAATACAATGAACGGACTTGTTACGAAAATCCAAGAAACGAATGGCTTTGCAAATTCGATTCAAGAGATTGCGTCACAAACAAACCTACTTGCATTAAATGCTTCAATTGAAGCAGCAAGAGCGGGAGATAGTGGCCGAGGCTTTGCAGTTGTAGCTGAAGAAATTCGTAAGCTATCTGAAGTAACGTCGAAAACGGCAAATCAAATTTCTAAAAACCTTGCAGAAGTTAATGAAAGCACCATGTCATCTCAAGAGCTTATGAGTGATAATGCAGTGAAAATGGATGAAAGCGTGCAAATGACGAAGGAAACGATGAGCGTGTTTGAAAAAATTGACCAAACGGTAAAAGAACTAAACGAAGCGGTTCAACAGTTTGAGAAAATCACAGCTACCATTGGATCTTCTTCGCAATCAATTGAAACGTCAGTTGGAGATTTTGCTGCTATCATTGAAGAAACAACGGCATCTCTTCAAGAAATTGCTGCATCAATTGAAACACACCATAGCCAAAACGAGCAGCTTGTTTCATTCATCAAAAACACAGACGAAGCAACTGAAAAGCTAACAAGCTTATATAAAAATGAATGAAAACGCAAAATGACCCCATGTGGGTCATTTTTTTTGAGTAAAGAATCAATGTATGTTGAACACTATGAAATAAAACGTGTATAAATATTTTAACCAAATCATTCAACGCTTTAACACGTTATTCTACTGGCGTTTACAGGTTATTTAGACCGTGCTATACTCTCAAAGGCTATATGACAAACTAGAATAAATACTGTCAAAATGGAGGGTGCTTTATGAAAAGAAGAAGACGCCAACATCAGTACAATACGAAGCTTGAAATGCTGATTGAATACATATACATACTACTCGGATCTGCGATTGTCGCACTTGCGTTCAACTTGTTTCTCTTACCAAACCGCGTAGCATCAGGTGGAGTAAGTGGTATAAGTACAATTACAGATGCATTACTTGGTTGGGAGCCTGCGTACGTGCAATGGGCTTTTAACATTCCACTTTTTATTGCAGGAGTAGTTCTTCTAGGAAAACAATACGGGGTTAAAACACTCGTTGGAACACTCTTTTTACCTTTTGTTGTTTTCTTATCAAGAGATATGGAACCTGTAACCTTGGATCCACTTTTAGGTGCTCTTTTTGGAGGGATTGGTGTGGGACTCGGTTTAGGTATCGTGTTCCGAGGAAAAGCATCTACAGGGGGAACAGATTTAGCAGCGCAAATCATTAATAAGTATACAGGACTATCGCTAGGTACATGTGTTGCACTCATTGATGGTTTGATCGTGTTAACAGCTGCATTTGTATTTGATATTGAACAAGGTTTGTATGCACTAATTGGATTGTTTGTCACAAGTAAGACGATTGATCTCGTCCAAGTTGGTTTCGGTTATTCAAAAATGGCGATTATCATTACGAATAAGCAGGAAGAAGTTCGTCACGGTATCATTACAAAAGTTGATAGAGGAGTAACAAGGCTGTCCGCTTTTGGGGGATACACGGATGATGAACGTCCAATCTTGATGTGTGTGGTGAATCAGACAGAATTCACAAAGTTGAAACAATTGGTTAAAAGCATTGACCCGTCTGCGTTTGTCGTCGTTATGGACGCTGCGGAGGTCCTTGGAGAGGGTTTTAAACGCGCGTAAATTGGATATAATAAAGCGTGTATGATGGTAAAAATTTCTCTAGGGGGAATATGCATGAAGTTTAAGCTACTTGCACTTATTTTAGGAACATCACTTATGCTTGTGGCATGTGGTGGTGGCGATGATGCTGCAGAACCAAATGAGCCTGCTGGTGGAGATTCTGGGGCTACTACTGCTAGCGCTGAGAAAATCTACAAGCAAAATTGTGCAGGTTGTCATGGCGGTGACCTTGGTGGTGGAGCTGGTCCTAACCTGACTGCTGTAGGATCAAAGTACTCGCAAGAAGACATTGCTTCAATCATTGCAAATGGTAAAGGTATTATGCAAGGTGGAATCATTAAAGGTGAAGAAGCTGATGCAGTAGCAGCTTGGTTAGCTGAGAAAAAATAAGGTGTCAGAAGGGTTCTCTAAATTGATAGAGAACCTTTTTCTATATATACTTTTATGTACAATCTGAATTTCCAAAAGTTTCGAACCTTATTTAGATTGTATGTAAAAATTGTTCGACTTCTTTTGGTGATTTTAGAATATAGACTTTTTTATCAGAAGGGAGTTTTTTAAGTTCTTCCATAATTCCTGGTTTTTTTGCCGAAGGGTAGCTCCATACCCACTTTAAGAATTGTAGATCAAGTTTTTCTGGACAGTCTTCGGCCATATCTGGTCTTGTTTTGTTGTGGTACATCCATCTTCGTTTAAGCACACGATATAGGCATAGGAGTCTTGGGAAATCTAAGAAGATAATGGTGTCTGCAGCTTGCAGTCTGATTTGTAATGTTCCACTATAATTTCCGTCAAAGACCCATGCTTCATTCTCTGTTAATTCTTTTTGTAATGCGATTTGTTCATCTCGTGTTGCTAATACCCAACCTGGCTTCCAAAAAAGTCGGTCCATATGATGAACGTCTAGTTGTAATTTCTCACCGAGTTTCCGAGCTAAAGTTGACTTTCCGGCGCCTCCTGATCCGATAATGACTACTTTTTTCATCGACACACCTCCATCATTACAGTAAAACTATACCAATTTTCTACCAAACTAGTGAGTTTGTCTACCCTGAAAATACAACACTGAACATGGGGTGTTAATCTGCGTTGCAGGAACCTCGCTTTCCGTGGGGCGCCACTTGAGCCTCCTCGGCTGTGCCTGTGGGGTCCGGGGTCCGGCGCATATCCCACAGGAGTCTCGGTTCCTTCCACTTCGGTTAACACGCATGAATGACTTGAAATCCAACATTCTATTAACGTTAAAATCAAGGTCACATTTTCATCCTTCATGGTGCAAATTCTTATTTGCATGGAAGTCTACGCTGAAATAAAAAAGACTCTGCACTAAGTACAGAGTCCCACATTAATGTGTAATTTGCTGATCCAAGTTATAAAGATATTCAACATGAGGCTTAAATTCATGCTCACGTGTGTTTAATTCAAATTGAAGCATGTCTAAATAGTCCTGACAAATCCTCATATATTCTTGATCCTTTTGTTCATCGCTAAGTTCATAAAAGGCTTGGAGGTGCTCCTCAATAATGAGTACATCGACATATGTCACAATTAACTCTATCCCTCTATCTAAAGAAGTGGCAATGACATTATTTAATTCTTCAAAAAGACGAAATTCTAGTAGTGCTAATGAACTTGTTGTTTCTTGAATAACCTGACCCATCATATGATGCGCCATTGATGAAAATTGATACCAAAATATGATGTGTTCGTTTGGAATCGAGACTTTCGCGCAAATTTCTTTTTCATCTGTTTTAAAAAATTGAAGTAATGCCATACTCTATTCCTCCTCTATCGGTGACGCTACTTTTCTAGTTTAAGTAGTTTAAGGGAAGAGTTTCAATGGCAATGATTGGTCTTAGGAAAACCTACGATAAATTTACCTATAAAAATATAGTGTTTTCGCGTTTATTTCACAAGGTGAAATAAAATTGTAATAAATTTCGTCTCAATTTGACGAAATTTGATGGTATAATGAGGAATGTGACTATATTAACATGCAAAACGGTAGTAGATATCGACACTACCTGACATAATTAGTTGATTTAACCATTGGTGATTGTAGCAGGTACGTCACATAGGTACAAATGAATGAAATACTAAAATACAGCCTAAAAACGATGAAGTTTATCGAAACACTATAACTCTAGTAAGACTATAAAAACACTAGGTGATCTCAATGATAGAAATGATAGATGTTTATAAAAAGTATCCAAACGGCGTTTCCGCTGTTAATGGAATTAATGTGAAGATTAAACAAGGTGAATTTGTTTATGTCGTTGGGCCAAGTGGTGCAGGTAAATCAACTTTTATAAAAATGATGTACCGAGAAGAAAAGCCGACAAAAGGGTCTATCTTAATTAACGGAATAAATTTAGCGAAATTAAAAGAAAAGAAGGTTCCCTATTTACGTCGTAATATGGGGGTTGTCTTCCAAGATTTTAAGTTGCTTCCTAAGCTGACAGTGTATGAGAATGTGGCCTTTGCACTAGAGGTAATTGAAGAAAATCCGAAAAATATAAAAAAACGTGTGATGGCAGTACTTGACTTAGTGCGTCTAAAGCATAAAGCACGCTTTTTACCATCAGAGCTATCAGGTGGAGAACAGCAGCGTGTTTCCATTGCAAGGTCAATAGTCAATTCACCAGCAGTAATGATAGCGGACGAGCCTACTGGTAACTTAGATCCAGAAACATCATGGGAAATCATGAATATTTTTGAGGAAATTAATTACCGAGGAACGACCATTGTCATGGCCACTCACAATAGAGAAATCGTTAATACCATTAAAAAGCGAGTCATTGCTATTGAAGGTGGAAAAATAGCTCGTGATGAAATGAGAGGGGATTACGGCTATGAATATTAATACCCTATTTCGTCATTTGCGTGAGAGTGTAAAAAATTTAGCAAGAAACAGCTGGATGACGTTCGCTTCTGTAAGTGCAGTTACGGTAACGCTGCTTCTTGTTGGTGTCTTTTTAGTCATTATGATGAACTTAAATAGCATGGCAACTTCGATTGAACAAGACGTGAAGATTCGTGTTCACGTTGACTTAGCAGCTACGAAAGAAGACCAAGATGTACTTCTTCAACAGATAGAAAGTATTCCTCAAGTGGAATCAGTTGTTTATTCCTCAAAAGAAGAAGAGCTTGATAATTTAATCAAAAGCTTCGGTGAGGACGGTTCAATTTTCTCACTTTTTGAGCAAAATAATCCATTATTAGATGTATTTGTTGTCAAAACAAGGAATCCTCATGATATTGGTTTTGTGGCAAAGAAAATTGAGAAATTAGAGTATGCATCAAAGGTTCGTTATGGACAAGGTGAGATCGAAAAAATCTTTAAAATTGTAGATGTGTCCCGTAATGTAGGAATTGGATTGATCATTGGATTAGTATTTACAGCCATGTTTTTAATCTCGAATACGATTAAAATTACCATTGTTGCTAGAAGGAAAGAAATCGAAATTATGAAGCTAGTAGGCGCGACGAATTCATTCATTCGCTGGCCATTTTTCCTAGAAGGTTTGTTTCTAGGCGTTCTCGGTTCGATCATTCCGATAACGATTATCGTAGGAAGCTACAATTCACTATATAACACACTTCAGCCGAAACTGGATGGAACATTTTTAAAGCTATTGCCGTTTAATCCTTTTGCTTGGCAGGTTGCTGCTTTATTAGTTGGGATTGGTGCGTTAATTGGCATATGGGGTAGCTTAATGTCTGTTAGAAAATTTTTACGAGTTTAATAGATTCTACATCCTATGTCTTTAACACCCAGAACTAAAAAGCAATGCGAAGGGAGAAATGGAACGATGAAAAGGAAAATTCTCACGATAGGAATGGCACTAGCTATTGGTTTTGGTAGTTACTCGTCTTTTTACAATGTGGATATCGTTAGTGCAGTAACGAAAAATAAAGAATTAGAAAATCAAAAGTCTGAAGTAAAAGAAAAGCGTTCAGACCTGCAAACAGAAATGCAGGGAAAAGAAGCAGAAATAGCAGACTTGCAGGCAGAGCAAGCAAAGCTTAATGAAGATATTAAACGATTAGACTTAGCTGTAGCAGAAACGAACGGTAACATTCGAGAAAAAGAAATGCAAATTGCTGAAACAAAGCAACAAATTGAAGTGTTAAAAGCAGAAATTATTGTGACTGAAGAGCGTATTGCTAAGCGAGACGAACTCTTAAATGATCGCCTTCGTTCACTTCAACAAAGCGGTGGGATGATTAGCTATTTAGACGTTCTACTTGGTGCAAAAAGCTTCGGTGATTTTATTGATCGTGTAAGTGCCGTTTCTCAATTTGTTCAAGCGGACAAGGATATTATTGAAGCTCATCAGGCGGATAAGTTACTGAAAGAGGAGCAAGAAGCTGAGGTAACTCGACAGCTAGCTTCTTTGGAAGAAAAGCTTAATGAGCTTGAAGGGTTAAAAGAAACACTTAAAGTACAAATTGAAGAAAAAAATGTTGTAATGGCTGAGCTTCAAACGCAAGAACAGCATGTTCATGAACAATTAGAAGAATTAGAAGATGAAGAAAAATTATTAGCACAGCAAGAAGCGGCGATAAAACGAGCAATTGAGGAATGGAATCGTAAGCAAAAGGAACTTGAAGAGGCAAGGAAGAAACAACAAGCATCTGGTGGATCTTCAGGTGCTCCAGCTGTGACGAGTGGCAACTTCATGAAACCTACGGTTGGACGACTTACTTCTGGATACGGTCAGCGTTGGGGAACTTTACATGCAGGTGTGGATATTGCAAATGGTGATGCAAATGTACCTGTTGTGTCAGCTGCAGATGGTATTGTATTCCGTTCGTATTATTCTTCGAGCTATGGAAATGTTGTCTTCATTACACACAATATTGAAGGACAAGTATTTACGACAGTATACGCTCACTTAGAGAGCCGTTCAGTAAGTGAAGGTCAAGTGGTTAGTAAAGGAACAATGCTAGGATATATGGGCAATACAGGCTATTCATATGGAAAGCATCTCCATTTTGAATTGCATAAAGGTCCTTGGAATTCGAAAAAATCCAATTCGGTGGATCCACGACTTTATATAAACTTCTAGTTTTATAGAAAAATAATAAATAGACTACCAGTTTTGAACTGTACTTCAATTTAGGTTGAAATACAGTTCAGGCTTGGTAGTCTTTTTTATTATTTAACATTAAAGTTCGTTCAAAAAAAAATCAAACTATATAAGGAAATTTTTACTAATCAACTCATTGAACGAAGAAGTGGGAAAAAAGCCATACTAGCAGAAAGAATGTATGTAAAGGATGACCGTAATGAATAACTGGAAGCTGGAGTGGTTTGGGAATATCAAAGGAGACATATTATCAGGCTTAGTTGTGGCGCTTGCGCTAATTCCAGAGGCCATTGCGTTTTCTATTATTGCAGGTGTTGATCCAATGGTTGGCTTGTATGCATCATTTGTAATCGCAGTTGTGATTGCCTTTGTTGGCGGGAGACCTGGAATGATTTCAGCTGCCACAGGTGCTATGGCCTTATTAATGATTGATCTAGTTTCTGAACATGGCCTTCAGTATTTATTTGCAGCGACCATTTTAACAGGAATTTTTCAAATCATCTTTGGGGTGGCGAAGCTCGCTCGTTACATGAAATTCATACCACGATCGGTCATGGTAGGGTTTGTAAACTCACTGGCGATTTTAATTTTCACTTCACAGCTTCAGCATTTTGTCGGTGAAACAACTATCATGTATTGGTTTGTCATCGGAACTCTTGCCATCATTTACTTACTTCCGTATGTGACGAAAGCAGTACCTTCAGCATTGGTTGGAATTATTGTCATTACAGTTCTGTCAATATCACTTGGAAGTCCTGTCCGTACTGTGGGGGATATGGGTGAATTAACTAGTGCGTTTCCAGCTTTTTTCATTCCGATGGTACCATTCACTTTTGAGACATTGCAAATCATTTTTCCCTATTCAATAGGTTTAGCGATTGTGGGTTTAGTGGAAACATTATTAACAGCGACCATTGTTGATGACATGACTGATACGGATAGTAATAAAAATAAAGAAGCGCGTGGGCAAGGAATCGCCAATATTACGACAGGCTTTTTTGGCGGAATGGCTGGCTGTGCGATGATCGGTCAATCAGTCATTAATGTGAAATCTGGTGGAAGAGGAAGGCTGTCAGCTTTTGTGGCAGGATTAGTGTTAATGTTACTCATCGTCTTTTTAAGTGATCTCGTCGTACAAGTTCCAATGGCGGCGCTTGTTGGCGTTATGTTTATGGTATCGATTGGCACTTTTGATTGGAATTCTCTTCGAACGATTAAAATTGTTCCTCTTACAGATACGATTGTGATGGTTGTAACAGTGGTAACAGTCATATTCACACATGATTTAGCTATCGGTGTATTTACTGGAATAATCTTAAGTGCCATTTTCTTTGTTGCAAAAATTTCTAACATTATTGTGACAAAGGAGGTAAAAGAGAGCAAAGTCACGTATTTTATAAAGGGAGAGTTATTTTTTGCGTCCGTTACTGAGCTTGTTTCATCGTTCGATTTTAAACCAGAGGGAATTGAACAGGTTATCTTAGATTTTGATCAAGCCCATTTATGGGACGATTCGGCAGTAGCGGCAGTGGATAAAATTGTTTGGAAGTTTGAAGAAAACCATTTAAAAGTGACAATACTAGGTTTAAATAAATCTAGTCATGAATTGGTTGAGAAATTAAGTAACAAACTGGGGTCACATTAGTTAGGGGGAGTTTGAATGTTTGAAAAAATTCTATTAGCATCAGATGGTTCTGAGCACTCGATAAGAGCTGCAGAAAAGGCGATTGAGCTTGCGAAGTGTCATCAGGGCTCAGCTGTAGAGGTGGTTTATGTTGTTGATAAATCAAAAGCAAAGTCAGAGGTTTTACATAATTGGAATTCACTTGGGGTGTTAGAATCAAAACAGGAAAGAATTAGAGAAACTGAGCGAAAGGCAAAGGAAGCGGGTATTGACTATACGGTTAAGCTTCTTCGTGGTGAGCCAGGTCCTACAATCGTGTCATATGCGAACGAGGAAAAATTTGATCTCGTTGTTGTAGGAAGTAGAGGGCTGAATACTCTACAAGAAATGGTACTTGGTAGTGTGAGTCATAAAATTGCGAAGCGAGTAAACTGCCCGGTGTTAATTGTTAAATAATTATTCTATTCGTGTAACATCTGCTTCCGTTACTAGGTCTACCTTGAATGGGTTTTTCAAATCTTTAATTTCCACATAACCACTTTCATACATAAAGAACACTTCATAAACTTTGTCATTAAATACGACATGGTCACCAATTTTCATCTTTCGTCCTCCCTCAATCATTGCATTTATTGTATGTATATGGTGAAAGGGAGAGGAACATGAAAGATTTTTTGAGATATTGTCATGAAAAAAGGCAGCTTGTTGGCTGCCTTTTACTGTATTTGCTTAACAAACACATAACTTGTTTTATCATAGTCCATTTTTTCTTCATAAAAACGGTGCGCATCCTTGCGTTGGAAACCAGAGGAGAGTACAACCGATTGGCAGCCTTCTTCTTTTGCTAAATCGTGAATAAAAGAAAGAAGTTTTTCACCATAGCCCTTTGAACGATTCTCTGCATCTGTTACTAAATCATACACGTAAAGGTGCGTTCCATTATAGAGGTTTGTTAGTTTAATAACACCTGTTGCGGCTGCAATTTTTTCATCAGAAAATAGGACGAAAAGTCTGTAGCCTTCTTGAACCATTGTAGTTACATTGTTTATGAACGCTTCCTCCGTTAAATGTGTACGAAGCTGGTTCATGACAGGAAAAGCCTTTTTCCATTCTTCTACTTTTGTTAGTTCCTTAATTGAAACAGTCACGGCGATTTCTTCCTCTCTTGTGGGGAATTCTACTAATCTATGTATAGTCAGATTATAATACATGTAGAAGAAACTTTACATTAAAATCACAACGATATGTTGAAAGAGACAGCAAGTTATCATCTTGATGGCACTTGGTAAGAGCTTATGATGACAGAGATTTAAAACAATAGAAAGAGGCTGGGACATAACTTAAGTATTTAACTAAAGTTCCGAACAAAATGATCGCTTAGCGTATGAACTATACGTAGACTCCTGCGGGATGAAAAGCAACGGCTAGACCCCGCAGTGCGTAGCACGAGGAGGCTTGCCAGCTTCCCGCGGAAAGCGAAGTATATTTCAGGAGCGGATGAACTACACCTACAATCATTTTTCGGTTTCTATTTAGTTAAACTACTTTTGTCCCAACCCCTTTCACTATTAACGCTTAATGTTTTCCCACTCACTTAAATACATGATGGGCTTTTCATTATTTGGTTCCACGTCTAATACATGAATGAACTCTAACGAATTTCCATCAGGATCTTCGAAATACACACTTGCAGCAGGCATCCACGTATGAACAATAGGTTCAGTAGGTGCTAGACCAAATGATTCCTTTGCTTGGATTCCTTTGTTCGTTAACCAATGAATAGACTTCTTGATTTCTGCATAATCGACTTTGAAGGCGAAATGGCGTTGTGCAAATTTCTCAGCACTTACTTCCCATACTCCAAGAGTTTGCTTCTTTTCATTTTTGTCACCAAACCAGAAGAAAGCGACTCTTCTATTTTCGATATAAGTTGCAAGTGGCATCCCTAAGTGTTTATAAAACTCAATTGCTTTATCTAGGTCTTTTGTTAGAATATGTGTTTCATATAATTCTCTTGTCATCATGATTTAAGCACCTCCGTGTTTTTCTATCTTTACTATAATTGTTTTCACGACTTTAGAAATCACTCTTTCAGATGATATTGTTTTCATTCATTGGAGGGAGCAAAGTGTGGATTTTTTCTCGGTCAAAGGTTGTAGGTGTTGTCGGCTTATCTTGTGAATCTGTAGGAAAAATAAGGGGGTAATCATATGGAAAGAATAAATGATCTGCTACATTATCACAAATGGGCGAATAAAACATTGCTGAAGCATTTACACACGTTGCCTGTCGACTTTTTTACACAGCAATTGCAAAGTATATTTCCATCAGTTGCAAACGTATTTGAACATTTATATGAGGTTGATGTGCTTTGGTTAAATCGATTAAAAGGTGAAAATGAAACAGATAATGCTCTTTGTTTTTCTTCTATAGAGGAAGTAGAAAATGCCTATTTGCTTCATAACCAGGAATGCATTGATTTTGCGCAAAAGCTTCTAAATGGAACGACACTTGTTACGTACCAAAACTCAAAAGGTGAAACATTTGAAAATAGTTACGAAGAGATACTACAGCATATTGTCAATCATGGTACAAACCACCGTGGCAATATTGGTGCGATGATGCGTCAATATGGGCACAAAGGTGTGGGGATTGATTATATAATGTACTTACGTCAAAAGAAATAGTGGGAAAGGTTACATTCGTTTGTCATTTGATGTACCATGAAGAAAATACGTATTCTAGGGAGGTACATCTTGGATAAGAAATTCTTTCTCAGCAAAGAGGTAAAAGAAGAAATGATACGGTCGATTCAGAATTATTTTTTACAAGAAAAGGATGAGGAGCTGGGCGATCTAGCAGCGACTTTAATGCTCGACTTTTTTATGAAGGACTTAGCTCCCCACTTTTACAACCAAGGAGTGTCTGATGCACACCGTTTTTTTAGTGAAAAACTTGATGATGTGTTTGAAATTCAGAAATAGGTTGGATCTTAACATATGTTATTTGGAAAAAGCTTAAATATCACGGACCTTGAAATAAGTGATATTGGATTTTTCTTTACAACCATTGAAAAACCCCTATAATTAAGAGTAACATAAAAGTTTTGCAATGTTTTGACATTGTAAAATGTACTCATATTCAGTACAAGCAACTCATATAGTTAAAGCAAAGGCATCGCACGGCGCTTGTGTGGTGCCTTTTCCTACAAATGATAAAGGTAAAAAAAGAATAACAATATTGTTCATTCACACAATAAGATGGTGAAGTAATTTTGTTCTTATTGGGTAGGGATTGGAGGAGAAATGGATTGAGTCGTAAGCTATTAGCCATGTATATGGCATTTTCTATGCTTGTTGGAGCAGGGGTTACATATGCAGGAACACAGTTTTTAGATGGTAAAAAGATCGTGATAGATAAAGGAGATAGTGCAGGTCAACCGATTCTGCAGGAAACTCCTAGTAAAGCAACAGAAGAACAAATGGTAAAGATTAGCCAGGCGTACGAATTGATCAAAACTCGTTATGTAGAAGAGATTGATGAAGACGAATTAATTGAAGGTGCCATTCAAGGAATGGTTAGTACGTTAGAGGATCCATATTCTGTATACATGGATAAAGAAACGGCGAAGCAGTTTACTCAATCGTTAGATTCTTCTTTTGAAGGCATCGGCGCTGAAGTAAGCATGATAGACGGTAAAGTAACAATTGTAGCACCATTTAAGGATTCTCCAGCTGAAAAAGCGGGTCTCAAGCCAAATGACCAAATTCTCTCTGTTGATGGAGAAAGTGTAGAAGGCTTAGACTTATATGATGCCGTATTAAAAATTAGAGGAAAGAAAGGTACAACTGTAACACTTGAAGTAATGAGACCTGGTGTAAAGGAACTATTAAAAATAGAAGTTGTACGTGACACAATTCCAATTGAAACCGTTTATAGTTCATTGAAGCAATACAAGGATAAAAAAGTAGGCTATATCGAGATTACCTCATTTGCGGAGAAAACAGCACCTGACTTCATCTCTAACCTTACGAAGTTAGAAAAAGAAGGTATTGATGGGTTAGTGATTGATGTTCGTGGAAACCCAGGTGGTTATTTAGATAGTGTTGAAGAAATATTAAAACAGTTAATTACAAAGGATAAGCCATATGTTCAAATTGAAGAGCGTGGTGGTGAAAAGCAACGATTCTTCTCGACATTAGAGAAAGCGAAAGAATATCCTATTGTCGTATTAATTGACCAAGGAAGTGCTTCTGCTTCAGAAATCTTAGCTGGTGCATTAAAAGAAGCAGGTGGTTATGAAGTTGTCGGTGATAAGTCCTTTGGTAAGGGAACCGTTCAACAAGCCGTTCCAATGGGGGACGGAAGTAACATTAAATTAACCATGTACAAATGGTTAACACCTGACGGAAACTGGATCCATAAAACGGGTGTAGAACCAACGATACCAGCGAAACAGCCAGACTACTTTTATAGCAACCCTATCTCAGTAGAACAAGAGCTTGAATATGACATGAACAATGAAGCAATCAAAAATGCACAGCTAATGTTAAAAGGTTTAGGCTATGCACCTGGTCGTGAAGATGGTTATTTCAGCAAGCAAACAGTATCGGCTGTAACTGCTTTCCAAGAAGCAAATAATCTATCGGCAACAGGTAAAATCGACGAAAAAACAGCATCAGCGATTCAAACCAAAATTCTAGAAAAAGTTCGCGAAGAAAGCAATGACATTCAACTTCAGACAGCAGTAAAAGTGTTGTTTCAATAAAAACGCTTTAAACCCTTCCTTGAAAAGGAAGGGTTTTTCTTCGTACCCGGGTTTGTGTGGTGCCAGGCACCTGTCGAAAAATCTTTACGTAATTTTTCCTTAAACCCTTGTATGAAAGGGGGGGTGAGGTTGAGAGTAGAGGGAGGGGAAAGAGGAGAGTGACAGGAACTTGTCGAATTTTGTCGATAATTTCCAGAGGGGGTTTCTCTTCACAAAATGGGGAAAAGGGAGTAAAATGAATTAATCCTATATGAAAGGTTGGGATAATATGAATGAGAAAGTTCGTTCAATTCCTCGTCCCTTAGTAAGACTTAATCAGTGGTTTATTTTCCTTTCCGTTATTGCAACGTGGGTAACAGGGCAATATTTAATCCTGACTCTACCTCTTGTTGCTGGTATATGTGGTATTTTATTTGGTTTTAATCCGATTATGCGCATAGGTAAACTTTTCCTGCGAAAACACCCTTCTGCCTATATTCCAGAGGATGTGGATCAACAACAGTTTAATCAAATTATCGCAATTACGATGTTATCACTCGGAATAATTGGCTATGCTTTTGATTGGACGATTGTAGCGCTTACTGCGACAGGAATGGTTGCACTAGCTTCATTTGTAGCGATTTTAGGATTTTGTGTAGGTTGTTATATAAGGTTCCAATGGCAGCAATATAAATTCAGACATTCACAACGTTTACCAAATTAACGATACAATATAGAAAAGGGTAGCAGTTCTCTGCTACCTTTCATTTTTGCATAAAAATAAAAAAAATTTAGGCTTAATCATTAGATTGATAAAAGAGCACATTATCTTCTTATAGCATAAGATAATTTAACTTTTTATTACTATGAGTAAAGGGAAGTGTTAATGTGAATAATTGTTATCATAGTCAATTTTATGGAAATAATTTTTATCCGCAACAAATACCATGGGACCACAGGCAATTTCCATTTGGATTTGGTGATTTAAGTCCGACGACATTACAGCCTCAGAATGTATCAAGCTTTTTTCAACCAGGATATTATCAGCAACCAGGATATTTTCAGCAACAAACTCCAATGGTTGGAGATATTAGTCCATCGTCTATACAGCCACAATTTCCGTTTCAACCACAGCCAATTCCATTTCAACCACAGCCATTTCCATTTCAACCACAGCCATTCCAACCTGGTGGGGGAGGGTGCTTAAATAAAGTCGCAACTGTAAGTTTAGAAGATGGAAGAACGATGCAAATTTTTGTTACTTCTATTGGAAAAAAATCTCTAGGAGGATTCATTCAAACAGCCATGGGAATGAAGCAAATAGCTCTAGGATTAGACGAAATTGCTAGTATTATATGTTAAGTTTATACTACCACTAGATCTGCTTTTTCTTGAATATGTATGATGAACGAAATTTATTTTTAAAAAAGGTAGCAGTTCTCTGCTACCTTTTTTGTATGGAACTAGTCTCAAATTACTTAATAAACCAAACTTTAGAGATCAATCCATCTTCCACTTCATACATAGCAACAGCCTCTGTATCTTCTCCATTTGCTCGACCAGTTACCCACTCATGGTCGATACAAACATTTCCTTTTACAATACGATTTTTCAATGCTGCATACTGGTTTGGGTTGTTTTGGAACAATTGCTCATACCGATTACGGAATTCGTTCATTCCTGAAAACATTACCTTGTTTGATGGAAATTCCATCACCACTACATCTTCACTGTATACGGAAATAAACGCTTCGATGTTTTGTTGGTTATACGCATCTAACTGTTTTTGAGCAAGCTCTTCAGCAATTTTCATCCTGTTCCCTCCTGAAAATTCATTATTATCATTGTATCCGATAAAGCTTCACGACGACAGGATGAACTTCATGAAGTTTGACATATAAAGTTTGTAACTATATATTTAACCATATGGTTAAATATGATGATGCACATTTAGATGAAGTATTTTCAGTTCTTTCAGATCCAACGAGAAGACAAATTATAGAAAGATTGGCCACTGGAGAAATGACTGTATCACAGCTTGCCGAGCCATTTGATATGTCATTACCTGCCGTTTCAAAGCACTTAAAGGTGTTGGAAAAAGCAGGACTAGTCTCACAACGGAAGGAAGGGAGATTTCGCTTTTACTTTTTAACGCCAAAATCGATTGATTGTGCGTGTGAATGGTTAAGTGGGATGAAGAGGTTTTGGTCAAACCAGTTTTCAAAGATTGAACACTATATATGTCAAACGAAAAAAGAGTAATGGTGGAGGTGCTTTCATTGATCATTGATGTAAAGGGGCTAGTTAAAAATTACGGCACATTTCAAGCAGTTAAAGGGATAGAATTTCAAGTTCAAAAGGGAGAAATTTTTGGTTTACTAGGACCTAATGGTGCTGGAAAAACAACGACGCTAGAAATGCTTGTTGGGTTGAGAAAGCCCGATGGCGGAACTGCGGAGATTGAAGGCAAGGACGTTGTACGTGATATTAAAAAAGTAAAAGAGAAGATTGGGGTTCAGCTACAATCAACAACTCTGTTTGAATTGTTGACGGTTGAAGAGATTTTACATATGTATGCAAGCTTCTATCCTTCGCATATTTCCATTCCTGAATTGATTGAGGATATGCTTTTAACGGAAAAAACGAAATCGCGAGTAAAAGGATTATCAGGCGGGCAAAAGCAAAGGTTAGCGATAGCACTAGCACTTGTTCACGATCCATCTGTTGTCTTTTTAGATGAACCAACGACTGGTTTGGATCCGCAAGCTCGTCGCACACTGTGGGATATCGTCCTTCGTTTAAAGGAGAAGGGCAAGACAATCGTACTAACGACACATTATATGGATGAGGCACATGTCTTATGTGATCGCATTGCAATTATGGATCAAGGTACATTAATCGCGTTAGATACACCGAATGAACTGGTGAAAAGCTTGCATTCACAAAGTGCTGTAGAATTTAAATTGCTACAAGGTGATGCGTCATTTGATTTTGCACAGGTAGAAGGAGTTTCAAAAGTGGATACTCGTAAGGATGTTCACGTTCTGTATTCGAATCATCTTCAAACGACATTAACAAGCTTAATTCAAATGGCGTCCGAGAATCAGTTGGAGTTAACAGAGTTACAAACTCGAACTTCTACATTAGAGGATGTATTCATACATATGACAGGAAGGAGTTTGAGAGAAGCGTGAGAGCATATTGGCAGTTGACATTAGCGCAGTTACGTATTTTTTTAAGAAACAGGCAAGTGTTGTTTTGGACGCTAGTTTTTCCCATTTTTCTAATGATGATGCTAGGCTCTTTTTTAGGTAACGGAAATGGTCTGTCACTTACCATTGGTTTCATTGATGAAGACCAATCGGCTTTATCGGAAAAATTTAAGCAAGCACTTGAAGGACAAGAGGTGATCCACCTTCAAGTTGAGAAAGACAAAGATGAAGCCATAAAAGAGTTAAAGGAAGGAAACTTACAGCTTGTCGTCATTATACCAGAAGGATACCATGCGAAATTACAGGAAGCTTCAACTGAAGAACCTATCTCCATTCCTGTCTTTTACAATGATACAAATATAGCCATTTCTCAAATGGGTCTTCAAATTGTCAATGCAATCATTGATGGTATTAGTAAAGAAAGAGTCAATTATTTGCCAACTGTCGTAATGGAGTCAGAAGGAATAGAAGCATTAAATTTAAAGTATATTGACTTTCTTGTTCCAGGAATTGTAGCGATGATGATCATGAGTAATAACATGAACGGTGTAGCAGGTCAAATTGCCGCTTGGAGAGAGCGAGGTATTTTGCGACGCATGCAAGGAACGACGTTAAAGGCCTCGACGTTTATCGCAGCCCAGATTACAGCAAGGTTAGTACTAAACGGTTCACAAGCTTTAATCGTTTTGTTGGTAGCTCAGTTAATCTTCGGAGTTGAAGTGAGTGGGTCTTGGTTAACGCTACTGACCTTTATTGTAATGGGAACACTTGCGTTCATGGCGATCGGATTTATTATTGCGGGTATTGCAAAAACACCTGAAAGTGCTGCACCAATTGCAGGGTTTTTATCATTTCCAATGTTATTTCTAGGTGGCGTCTTTTTTCCAATAAGGGACATGCCTGAATTTCTTCAACCAATTGTTCAAGTATTACCGATTGCGCACTTAACGACGGCGCTACGTGAAACGATGAATGTTGGAGCAAGCTTTATCAGTTTAAACACCGAGTTTATAATTTTAGGTGGATGGCTCATTGGTGCATTTTTTGTAGCAAGTAGAGTGTTTAAATGGGAATAGTGAATAAGGGGGATGTTTTTTATGAAAGAGCAAAATTATAAGACGCACAGAAGGTTTCATCCGATTTATCATATTTACTTAACGCTTGGTCTTATGTTTACATTAGTACTTGCTGTCATTCATGTATTTAGAGAAGAATCAAACTTGTACTCCACATTAGTTATGTTGAATGTTGTATTTGTCCTAATTATTATCGCGGCCTTGCTTAGAATTTATCCACTAAAAGCACAGGACCGTGCAATAAGAGCAGAGGAAAATTTGCGTCACTTTGCACTTACTGGCAAAATGCTAGATTCCCAATTATCGTTAAAACAGGTCGTTGCATTACGCTTTGCAAGTGATGAAGAGTTTCCAGCTCTTGCAAAAGAAGCGGCTGTGAAAAATCTAACGCCTGATGAGATAAAAAAAGCCATTAAAAACTGGAAAGCTGATACAAATCGAATTTAATAGGTTTAGAGCTTCCGAGATAAATAAAAATGCAGACTCTGATGAATTGAGTCTGCATTTTCCTATTTATTGGATTTGACCTCCAGCAAGTTCATAGCGAGCATAAAACTCTTGAACGAACTGATTGACGATTCGACTATCACGAATAATTAACATGTTCTCGTCATTGATATTGTTGCCGTTTTCACTCCAATTTGTGGAACCAACAATGACAGTAGGATCGCTTGTTGTGTCAGCATCAATGATCATTGTTTTGGCATGAAGTTTTCGCACCTCTGCATCCTTGTATACAGGCGCTGGGTTAGCCCATCTTGTATTAGGGTTGTTTACACTCGTTTGGGTTGCCGTTCTACCCGTCATATCAACACTTGCAGACCACCACTGATTCCAAAAATCCGAATCGAAAAGCCCCTTAATATCAAAGCCAGTTAATGTGCCCTCCATATCATTGTAAGAGCCTTCCCATTTATACTTTAATTCATCTACCAATGCTTGGTCGCTCCATGCGAAAATCGTAAAGTATGTGTTTACCTCTGCTTCTGTTTTCACTATTTCTGCCATTCTGCCAACTGCATTATCTCCAGCTGAAAAATATACCTCAACAGGTGTTCCACCAACATCTACAAAATGAGGTGTATTATCGATTTTACGTGTACTAAAGTTTGATACTTGAATATTAGGTGTTAACGTAGAGCTGCCCCACATCTCTTCGAATTCAGTACGATAAATACTAGCAAGTTCAGGGGAGTGAACTTCAACGACATGCTGTTGATTTCCATCTAAAACACCATTTTGCATGTTTTCTTCAGATCCGTATAGTCCAGTAATGGTAAAATTCCAGCTACCAGTAAACACCCATTTTCCATCAATTAAAGCAAATTTGTTATGCATTTGCGTACCTGGAGAGTAATAGCTGTTAGGTGATTTCTCTTCAGCGTCAACAAATAAATGGCCTGCTACAGCTGAATTTCCAACATTCACTGTGCGAACAGGAATATCACTATAGCTTGATGGTAGCCCAAATGAGATACGCTTTGTATTATCTTCAACAGCAAACATTGGTGAGTCAGAAAAAACATGCACATCATCTGCCGTTCCGATAAATGAGTCTTTTCCTCTGACCATTTTTTCAATATATAATCGCATTGTTTCAAAGCGCTCTGCATAATGTGGATCAGCAGAATCCTTTGAATCGGCAATCACACGAACATCTACGCCTTGTGCTGCTTTTTCAATTAATGTATCTACTACTTTTGGTAAATTGATTTCATATGTAGCAAAATCAATTGAAGTCGTTGCTTCATTTAATCGTTTAATTAATCGATTTTCTAAGTTCACATTATAGTTTGCTTGATTTCCTGGTGTCGCAAAATTCGTTTTGGCACTTTTATTAAAATAAACATTAATCGCATGAAGTGCATCACTAACTTGGTTTAACTGCTCAACGGTTCCATCTTCAACAGAGCCGGGGTTTGCTGCTTTCGGTGTGCCAAGTCCACCATCATACGCAGTCGTAGCTGTATACCAGTTAGTCGCTGTCGAACCTGAAACATGTGCACCGATTCGTTCCATCGTCGCTTTTGACGTGTTATCTCCGCCATACCATGCATCTACTGTATCAATAACAGCTCCGCTTTGGTCTTTTAATGAAAGGACTTCACCTGTATTCGAGAGAGAACCTGTGTAGATGATATCAGCAGGAATACCCGGTACAGAGTTATCATCAGTTTTTTCTAGTAAAAAATATCCTTTTGCTGGGATGCTACCTGATAGAGTAATAATAGGTGAACCGTCGGTTGCAGATAGAACCCATCCCTCTAACGATACAGCTTTTGTCGTGTCATTATATAGTTCGATCCATTCATCGGAATAGGAGTACGTGGTTCCCATCCATGAAATTTCGTTAATGACGACATCTAACTCTACTGCAGCTTCAGCATTCTCCGTAATTGAAGGCTGGAAAAAGCAAGTAATAACAAGTACACATGACAGAAATACAGACGTAAAACGCTTACCTTTCATTTGAGCACCTCTTTTAGTAGATTCATAGATTTTTTCGACAATATTTACGCTTTCGATAAAATTGTAGGTGGTAAGTGAGAGGGGTGTAAATCAAGCAAATGTACTGTTTTCTATAACAAATAATAGAACTTAAGTCGTATAGACGTGTTATTTCCTGCATTTCCTTCACTCTTCTTACAAATTTCCATGAAATTGAACGTATTCTTTCTATCATGCTTTTGGTAAAATAAAGAATAGAGAAAAAATATGGACGAACTAGATGAATAAGGCGGTGATAGAGTTGATAGAGGTGTGGTTATTCGAATTTCTAAAAGGGGTTGCACGATTTTTTCTACATCCACTCGTTTACTTTAGTGTGGTCGTTTCTTTACTCATTGGCTTTTATAGGGTAAAAAAAGAAAGACAGTCCTTTCACATTCGTGTATATGACATTTTTCACGAATTGAGATCACTGTTTTCTAGTGGCATCATAGTTGGTCTTGTCATATCGGTTATTACGGTAGGCCTTGGTATCGTTTTACCCTTTAGTAGTATCGCAGTCATTGGAATTGTCACAATTCTATTAAGCTTTTCGCTACGTATTCGCTGGCTATCTCCAGCCTATACGATAGGGCTATCATTTTTTGTGATGATTTTTTTACCACAGTTATCCCTTCCTTCTTCACTATGGGAGACGATGGTGGCAGACTTTAAAGCTACGTCATTAGTAGCTCTTTCACTTGTTTTAGCACTGTTGCTTCTTGCTGAAGGTTTTTTAATCATCATGTCTGGATACAAAGGAACGTCACCTCAAAAAATGAAGGGGAAAAGAGGATTACCTGTTGGAGTGCACATTGCGCAAAAATTGTGGATGGTTCCGATTTTCTTCTTAATGCCTGGATCAGGTATCACGTCAACGTTCGAGTGGTGGCCTGTGTTTCAATTACAAGGAAAGGAATACGCATTATTCCTCGTTCCTTTCACGATTGGCTTTCAACATAAAGTTTTAAGCATGCTGCCGATTGAAACGGTGAAAAACGTAGGTCGACGTGTGATTGTACATGGACTATTACTAGTTGCTTTAGCAGTAGCAGGTATTTGGTATCCAGTGTTAGCCATTGCGGCAGCTAGCTTTGCAATCGTTGGTAGGGAATTAATAAGCCTGCAGCATCGTTTCATGGATGACTCTCAACCATTTTTCTATACAAAAAAAGACCGTGGCCTGCTTGTGCTGGGAGTGATTCCAAAGTCACCGGCGGATAAAATGGCCTTGCAAATAGGGGAAGTCATTACAAAGGTCAATAACATTTCTGTCAACACGGTTGATGATTTTTATCTCGCTCTTCAAAAGAACCGTGCATTTTGTAAGTTAGAAATTGTAGATACAAACGGTGAGCTTCGCTTTTCACAACGAGCTTTATATGATGGGGAGCATCATGAACTTGGAATATTATTTGTACATGATGAGAAGAAGTGGGAGACGGAAGCGGTATAAACGTTGCTATAAATAAGTAAGATAAAGATTCATCAACACTAAAAGGCATTGTTTCACTTGGTAGAAAGGTGAAACAATGCTTTTTCTATTATTTAAAGATTTAATTTTGAAAAAAACTAGTAAAAAGACTCATAGATTTCTTATAAAGAAATAGAATATAATAAATCGTAATAATTACGATTGTGAAATTCATTCTACTATAAAGGAAGGGACTACTGAATGAATAGTGTGAGACAAATAAGTCAAGATTTAATAGGTGTTCTACTATTAATGATTTTTATTTATCTTTTCTTAGCTAGTGAATTTGTGATAGGAAAGCTACCTATTGAATCTATTTCGTCAGGTGTTCGAAATAGTCTAACACTCTTTTTGAGTATTTTTCTAGAGGCTATTCCATTTATACTTTTAGGAGTATTTGCTTCAGCTCTCATCCAAGTGTTTGTTTCAGAGAATTTACTGCAAAAGCTCTTGCCAAAAAAATATCCTTATCTTGCTTTAGTTCCAGCAGTTATCGTTGGAGCTCTTTTACCAGTTTGTGAATGTGCCATCGTTCCTGTTGCAAGAAGGCTCATTAAGAAAGGGGTGGCTGTACATCTAGCCATTGTCATTATGATAACAGCTCCTATTCTTAATCCGATTGTCTTTGCATCAACATACTATGCGTTTAGAACAAATGAGCTTGTTTTGTATGGACGAATGGGACTAACAGTTGTGGCAGCCCTATTAATTGGAGTGCTCATTTATAAATTTAATCGAAATAAAAATCCTCTCCAAACGTCGTTAGCTACTCACGAACATGATCATACACCATCTAAAAATAAACTATTACAAACGATTTTACATGCGAGTGATGAGTTTTTTGATATGGGTAAGTATTTAATTATCGGGGCCTTTCTAGCAGCAGTATTTCAAACTATCTTAGATCGAGAAATTCTTGTAGCAATAGGTAAAAACGATTGGTTAGCACCTGCAGTCATGATGAGCTTTGCCTATATTGTCTCGCTTTGCTCGGAAGCAGATGCTTTTGTGGCTTCGTCTTTTGGAAGTATTTTCACGACATCTTCTTTAGTAGCATTCCTAGTATATGGTCCTATGATAGACTTTAAGAATACATTGCTAATGTTAGCTTATTTTAAAAAGCGATTTGTCGTTTTATTCGTCGTTACCGTAACAATTGTTGTTTACTGTTGTACAATCATTTTTCGTGCTTTTTTGTAGGAGGGAAACTCGATGGATGCTAAATCAAGCCAGTTCCATACATATGTAAGAGGGGTCATTTTAATTGGATATGCTCTTCTGATTTTAAAATTAATCCTTACGCTACAGTTGGAAAACTTTGTTGCGGCTAAGATGCATAAATATCTCTATTTCGCATTAAGTGTGTTTACGGTGCTAGGTATTCTCCAAATCATACGTGGAACATCAACAAAGGGAGATTTGCACGACCATTGTGGATGTCATGGGCATGAATTACCAAAAAGTAATCTAAAGTCATTGATTATATACAGTCTTTTTATTGCCCCTATTATAATCGGTTTTTTACTTCCTAATCATATTTTAGATAGTTCAGTCGTCTCAAAGCGGGGAGTAAAAATAGGAGGACAATTATTTACAGCACCACCTTCATTTGAAGATCTTGATGTAGATACACAAAGTAGAACGCCAAATAAAGAAGACTCACCTAAACAAGATGAATCCCAATCAACAATGTTTGAAGAGGATTATGAGAAATTTGCTCAACAATTATTAGCACAGGAAGTTCTTGTTGTTCAGGATGAATTTTTTATTCAAACGTTAAGCATTTTAGATGAAAATTTAGACAGTTTTATAGGGAAACAAATTAAGATGACGGGATTTATCTATCGAGAAGAGGGATTTAGAAAGGATCAGGCTGTTATTGCTCGCTTTTCAGTTTCTTGTTGTGTGGCAGATGCGGCTGTATATGGTGTTCTAGCTGAAGGGGAAATGCTTGAAGAATTAGAAGTTGATACATGGATTGATGTAATAGGGACGATAGGTAAGATCAACTTTAATGGTCAGGATATCCCTATCATTACTAAACCTGAGTTTGAAGTGAGAGAAATACCAAAGAAACCATATGTAGAAGAGTTTTATATACAGATAAAATAAATCTCTTGATTGACGTCAGTAAATTTTTGTTGCCATATCGTTAGGTTTCGTATATATTTAAATCGGAACAATTCCGATTTATTTTTTACTTATTAAATCGTAATCATTTTGATTTATTGGAGGGGAATAAAGATGAAAATCCCAGTAACTGTATTGAGTGGATATTTAGGATCAGGTAAAACGACGTTATTAAATCATCTTTTACATAACCGTGAACAAAAGCGTATAGCTGTAATCGTTAACGATATGAGCGAAGTGAATATTGATGCAACACTAGTAAAAAAAGGTGGTTTTGCTCGTACAGAAGAAAAGCTAGTTGAACTGCAAAATGGCTGTATTTGCTGTACTCTACGTGAAGATTTAATGGTAGAAGTAAAACGATTAGTGGAGAAAGGTGATATTGATTATATTGTGATAGAATCAACTGGTATTTCCGAACCAGTTCCCGTTGCTCAAACGTTTTCATATATTGACGAAGAACTTGGAATTGATTTAACTGCTATCACTAAATTAGATACTATGGTTACAGTCGTAGATGCAAACAGGTTTTGGCATGATTTTGCAAGTGGTGAAACTTTACTTGATCGAAAACAGGCATCAGATGAGGATGATAATAGAGAAGTAGTTGACTTGTTAATTGATCAAATCGAGTTTGCGAATGTAATTGTCCTTAATAAAATCGATTTAGTTCAACGGGATGATGTTGAGGAGTTAAAAGCAGTCTTACAAAAACTTAATCCAGAAGCGAAAGTCATTGAATCTTCTTTTGGTAAAGTACAGTTGAACGAAGTTATGGATACAGGACTTTTTGATTTTGAACTTGCTAGTCAAGCTGCAGGCTGGATAAAAGAGCTTCAAGAGGAGCATACACCAGAATCAGAAGAATACGGTATTTCCTCATTTGTTTATCGTCGTAAAAAACCATTTCATCCAGAAAGACTTATGCGTTGGATGGAAGAATGGCCCGTTGAAATTGTTCGGTCAAAAGGTTTCTTTTGGCTTGCTACTCGAAACAATGATGTAGGAATGCTCTCTCAAGCTGGCCCATCCATTTCCATTCAAGGAGCAGGAGAGTGGGTGGCAACCTATTCAAGAGAAGAAATCGAAGAGATTTTGAGTGAGGACCCAGAGGTAGCTAAAAATTGGGATGAAGTATATGGGGACCGAATGAATGAAATCGTGTTTATAGGAATCGCATTTAATCGAGAAGAAATTGAGAAGACACTAGACGCTTGTCTACTCACAGAAGAAGAAATGAAGCAAGATTGGTCAGCTTTTCTTGATCCCGTACCAGCTTTTACAATGGTAGGAGCAAACAATGAAACAGCCGTTTAAAATACGGCTGTTTTATTTACATCGAATATCTTATTTTAATTGAAGAATACCTTCAATAGTGATGACTGCAGAACCAGCAATCTTAATGATTGGCCCGGGTTCAATGGATGCATATAGTGTACCAGGGCGTCCGAATGCATGACCTTGAGCAATGGTAAGATGATGTGTCTTATCTTTTTCAAGGATTTCCTCAAGCGCAAAATAGCCAGCCATCGCGCCATTGGCTGAACCGGTTACAGGGTCTTCGGGTATGCCAACAGCTGGGGCAAAATCACGTGTGTAAACGTCATATCCAGACTCAGTTGTTTCAAAAGTAAATAAATGAGTTGTGCTCACATTGTGAAGTCGATTAAATTCACTTAACTCATCAAGTCTTGGCTTTGCTGAATCAATTGCCCTTTGGTTTTTAATAGGGACAATTAAATGCCAATTTCCTGTGTTTGCTAATTTGATTGGAAATTGGTCATTTATTTCGTATGCAGGGATACCAATCATAGAGGATAGGTGTTCGAGATTTATTTCAATTTCCTTTACCTTTGGTGTAATTTGAGTCATTTCCACCGATTGCAGTAGACCGTTTTCTTTGTTCCATTTCACAGGTACAAGGCCAATATTTGTTTCGAACTTCACCGTGTCCATTTTCTCTGTCCATCCAAGTTTCTCAGCCAATATCCAAGCCAGTCCTACAGTAGCATGTCCACAAAAATCAATCTCTTCTTTCGGTGTAAAATACCTTACTTTCACATCTGCTTCAGGATGGTTTGTTTTTAACATAAACACGGATTCTGGCAAATTTAATTCACTTGCGACCTTTTGCATTTCTGCTACTGAAAGCTTGTCTCCATCTAACACAACTCCAGCGGGATTTCCTCCAAAGGGTTCGCTCGTGAAGGCGTCTACATGGAATACCTTGATTTGTCTCATATAAATGTCTCCTTCTCCCAAAACAGTTTATAGGTTTATTATAAGGATAGTTGAAGGCAAATACGAATGAGAAGTCCAAAAAGAAAACGTATTCAGAAAATATCTTACAATAAAGGGTTGACGTATCAGTTTACAACCTCTATTATTCTAGTATAAACAAAATGCTTTATTGATTAAAAGCGTTTAAGCGTTTAAGTGTATAAGTAGATATGTATTAAGCTTGCAGCACAGTAGCTCTTGCTTCCACAGAAACTAGAGACTGAATGGTTGGTGAAAATTCAGGTGGGGTTAAGGGTGAATTACATTGCAGAGAAACGGCTTATTTTTTATAAGTGGGTAAACGAATTTGTTTATCAACAAGGGTGGTACCGCGGAGTCTCTTCGTCCCTTTTTTAGGGAGAGGGGACTATTTTTTTATCCAATAAAAGGCTTGCTTGTTTCTTCAAGATTACTGTGTACGCAAAAACGAATGACACAAAGCAGATAGCATCGAGAGGAGAAAGAGAGAATGAATATGTTACAAAGAGGATTAGGAAAGTGGCATGGATATGCACTTTTAATAGGTGGAATGATTGGTTCAGGAATTTTTGTTGTGACGGGAGAAGCTGGGGCACAAGCTGGCCCATCCGTTCCGTTAGGATATGTCGCATTGTTACCAGTATTACTATGTACAGCACTGGCTTACTTAGTTTTTTTAAGCACACCTTTAGGAAATAGCCCAGGGGGAGCATTTATTCACATCAGCAGAACGTTTAATAACCGTTATGTCGGATTTTTCTTCATGTGGTTTCAATTCATTGCTTTACTTGGCGTAATGGCAGTTATCGCAATTTCATTTGGTGATTATTTGGCAAACTTAACGGGGTTAAAAAATCCACTAGTCATCGCATCGGCACTACTACTTTCTTTTTACGTTTTAAATTTAGTTGGCGTTAAGTGGTTTGGAAGAGTTCAGTTAATTATGACTGTGATTTTATTTGTGGCAATTCTAGTCTTAGTACTACCAGGATTATTCTCAATGAAAGCAGAAAATTTAACACCGATGTTTCCTTTTGGTTTTGAAGGCTTCATGAGTATTCTCCCGAGCTTATTTTTCGCTTATTTTGGATTTGAACAGTTAGCACAAGCGGGTGGAGAAATGAAGGATCCACAAAAGGATATGCCCAAAACAATGCTTAGAGGCTCGATTTTAACGATGGTGATTTACTTCTTAGTTTCTATTGTCGCATTTGGAGTATTACCTTACACGGAGCTAGCTGCATCCAAAAGTGCTATGACAGATGTTGCAGCTGTGTACTTACCGTCATTTGGGACATGGGTTGTAACGATTGGGATTTTCATGGCATTCGCAACAACATTAAATTCAATTTTGATGGTTGTATCACGAATCCTTTTTAGCTTTGCTGATGAACATGTCGTACCTACGCAATTAGCTATTGTTAACAAGCGTTTTGGCACGCCACATATCGCATTAACGGTTACGACTGCAATTGTGTTAATTCTTCTATGGACGCACACGATGAGCTTCGTCTTAACGATTGCGTTACAGGGAATGTTCTTAATGTACATTGGACACTCAATTGCTTTAATTGCACTTCCGTATGTTAGACCTGAATTATTTGCATCAGCACTATACAAGCCGTCAAAATGGCTAATGGCTCTTTGTGGCGTTGTCGCAATCAGTGTGCTATCGTTCTTCAGCTACAAAATGATCCTATCTGTCCTTGATACGTTAGTGATTTGGACATTAGTTGGAGCTGTTATCTTCTTAACAGGAACGTGGCAGAAAAAACGAAACGATCTCGCTTAGGTGCCAGGCACCTGTCGAAAAATCTTTATTTTAAAAAATACACAAATTCAGCTTGAACATATGTACTTCAAGGGTTCAGATACTATTCGCTCCTTCGGTTTGATGAAGTAGAGAGTAGATTCAGTGCCAGGCACCTGTCGAATCATCTGTGAAAATAGGTTTGCTTTCATGTGAGATAAGCCCGGTTTTGGTGAAAAATCAGCGGATGTCACGGTTGCATTTTAGCAGGGGTTTCATACTCTATATTGAATCTATTTTAAAAGGAGGAATTATTCATGAGTCACGGAGGATATGGTTCAGGCTTCGCGTTAATCGTTGTGTTGTTTATTTTATTAATCATCGTTGGTGCAGCTTGGTTATAAGATGAAATAGGGGACAGCCAATCTTTATTGGCTGTTCTGTATTATCCTTTTAGATAGTATACATAAAATGGACAAGTGTACTTTGATAAATAACAAATAGGGGTGGTTTTGATGGAAGCACGAATTAAAATGCTTGAAGTACATGAAGCGGAAGGAAAACTGCTAGAATTGTATGATCGTTTCAATGGAAAAATGGCCAATATCCTTAAGGTTCAATCTTTGAATCCCAAATCGTTAGAAGCTCATTTAAGTTATTACAAAGTTATCATGTTTGGAAAGTCCCCATTAAGTCGAAGGATGCGTGAAATGATCGCTACTGTTGTATCAACAACGAATGAGTGCTTTTACTGAATGCAACATCATGGGGCGGCGCTCCATTTGTTGACAAAAGATGATGAGTTGGTAGAAGGGTTAAAGACAAACTATCTTTCTCTGAACCTTGAAGAAAAGGAACGGGGGATTTTAGATTATGCAGTTAAGCTGACAAAAAGTCCTCATAGTGTAAAGGATGAGGATGTTGAGCGATTGCGTAGCTTAGGCTGTTCAGACACTGAGATATTAGATGTTTGTCAAATTACGTCATACTTTAATTTTATTAATCGTATGGCAGAAGGCTTAGGAGTTCAGTTAGAAAAAGAGTTTGATGAATATGTGTGATAGTTGATGGAGCGACGGCATAAGCCGTCTTTTTTTGTACATCACAAAAGGACATAGCTAAAATACTATAGCTATGTCCTGATTCGTCTCTATAAAACAAGATTTAATAGAAGAACGGGAAGAAAAATCTTCTTAGGCCGAAGAATGGGAAGCGGAAACGACGGAATCGTCTGAAGCGACGTGGATATCCATAGCCATATCCTCCGTAACCACCGTAGCCACCGCCATAGCCACCATATCCTCCGTAACCACCAAATATTCTATCTTCATCCGTATCAAACTCGTCACGTTGCTCACCCATTGGGACTAGCATATATACGTGATCGTCGTCTGCTTTTTCTAGAATACCTTCATAAACGTTACCGTCATTCATTTCAACTGCAACCATGTAAAACTTGTGTTTGTCACAAAAATCATGCATATGTGCTTTCTGGTCGTGTCCTCCGTGTGGCATTTCGCCATAAGGCATTTGTTGAGGCATACCATATTGATTATGATGCATCGTGTTCTCTCCTTTCGTAACATTCAATTTATCCTATTCAGCCTATAGTCTTTTGACACAAATTTTGAGAGAAAAAATATGTATTTACCTAATATGGAAGGCTATTTAAATGTCATTTTATATTTTTAGCCATTTCTAGTGAAAATGTCCTGTACCCATTTCTCGTCACATACATACCTTAATACTAGGAAATGGTGTTTATCCATCTTTTCCAGCTAAAACAAAGGCGGTGATTTTACAATGTCAGCAGGATACGGTGGAGGTTTCGCGTTAATTGTTGTATTGTTCATCCTATTAATCATTATAGGAGCTTCAGCGGTTGGTTATGGATATTAATTAAAATCTGTGATAAATGGAAGATTGAAAGGGGGAATTGAGATGCATTACGGATATGGTTACGGTGGTTGTGGCTATGGTGGCTATGGTTACGGACGTGGATTTGCGTTAATCGTAGTATTATTTATTCTACTCATTATCGTTGGTGCTGCATGTTTTAAGTAACAATTGCCAAGAAACTGGGGAATTCGCCCAATCATAAATAGACGTTATAGAATATGTTAAAAAGTGTAAAGATGGAGGTGAATATTATGCATTGTGGTTACTATGGTGGCTACGGATATGGCGGTTATGGCTACGGCGGTGGCTTTGCGCTAATCGTAGTATTATTCATCTTGTTAATTATCATCGGTGCTTCTTGGAGCTAATAATGAGATTACTAAGAGACTCGAGCAAACACCCAATTCTTTCTGAGTTGGGTGTTTGTGATTATTTAGAATCAAAGGGGTGGTTACTAATCAAACTTTTTCATTATAATGGAGATACATGATAAACGGAGGTGGTTAGATGAATATGGAGGAAAAGATAAAGAAGTTGCAGGATCAACCCCCTAAGATTTTAGGTAGTGAACATTTTTCTAAATATGCTGTCTTACTGCCACTGATAAAAAAAGATGATGATTACCATATTCTCTTTGAGGTTCGTTCAGAACACTTACGAAGGCAGCCGGGGGAGATTTGTTTTCCTGGTGGACGAATTGATCAAGGTGATCGCGATGAGCGTCATACTGCTATTCGTGAAACAACGGAAGAGCTTGGGATACACGAGGACCAACTTACATATGTCTCACCGTTGGATTATATTGTGACCCCGTTTGGGACAATGATTTACCCTTTTGTTGGGATATTAGCTGAGCCTGAGAAAATCAACCCGAATGCTGATGAGGTTGGTAGTGTGTTTTCAGTTCCGATATCTTATTTTAAAGAAAATCCGCCAAAGACGTATCATATTCATTTTCATATGGAGCCAGAGGATCAATTTCCGTTTGATGATATTATAGGCGGGGAGAATTACAATTGGCATACACGTAAAATGGATGAGAATTTTTACTACTATGAAGATAAGGTGATTTGGGGACTTACGGCAAGAATATTGAAGCACTTTTTATCATTGATTACGGAATGATAGCTCGCTGATGAAGCGAGTTTTTTTATTAAAGAGATGACTACCCTGAAATTACGACACTGTACAAGGGGTGTTAATCTGCGTTGCAGGAACCTCGCTTTCCGTGGGGCGCCACTTGAGCCTCCTCGGCTTCTGCCTGTGGGGTCTCAAGTCTGTCGCATATCCCACAGGAGTCTCTGTTCCTTCCACTCCGATTAACACGCATGAATGACTTAAAAGCCAACATTCAATAAGCGCAAAAATCCAGTTCGCATTTTCATCCTTCATGGTGCAAATTGTTTATTGCATGAAATTCTACCCTGAAAATACGTTTCTATCGCTGAAAATGGGGTGTTATTCCTTGATTTGAAATAAATGAAGCTCTCCATTTACCATCATTTAAATGTACTACTTCATTCTCTTCCCCCCTTTTAAAAACACATCAAATCTTGCAATCGTAAAAGCTATCACTTATGAATAAGAATAATCAAGGATTTGTTTATTAGACTTTGTTTTGTAAGATTACTTACAGAAATTTAAGCGAATTTGGCTTACGATTAGGTAAAAAAGGGGGAGACGCTGTAAATGAAGAGATGGATAGGACTATTAGTCTTAATGATTATGCTATTAAGTGCTTGTAGTACGAGTGAAACGACAAGCTTAAGTAAAACGGAGTTGTTAAATGCTTCTTGGTCGCAGCTTGAAAAAGAGTCTTCAAACACAACTGTTCGAATCTTTATGTGGGGTGGAGATGATGGCATTAACCGTTACATTGATGAATGGGTTGCTCCTCGTTTGAAAAAGAAGCATTCTATCACACTTGAAAGAGTTCCGATGGATACGAATGAAATTCTTCAAAAGTTGTTAACTGAACAGAAGGCGAAGAAGGAAGTTGGCACGATCGATATTGTATGGATTAATGGAGAGAATTTTAAAAATGCAAAAAAGAATGGGCTATTATTCGGACCGATGTCTGAAAAGTTGCCAAATGTTCAAAAGTATATTGATAGAGAAAGCTTGGATGTTCAGTATGATTTTGGGACTGCGGTCGAAGGGCTAGAGGCACCGTGGGGGAAAGTGCAGTTTGTATTTCTCTATGACTCTGCTAAAGTTTCAGAACCACCCACTTCTTTTGAGGAATTAAAGAACTGGATTGAAAAAAATCCTGGAAAGTTTACGTACCCTGAAGCAACGGATTTTACAGGGAATGCCTTTTTAAGACATCTTCTTTATAAGTCAGTTGGTGGGCCTGAAGTTCTTTTAGAAAAAGGATTTGATGAGACATATGCAAATGAAACCAGTGAAGACATGTGGACTTATTTAAGAGAGATTCAGCCTTCATTATGGCGTAATGGTGAAACGTATCCTGCATCGCTTACTGATTTAGATCGCTTGTACAGTCAAGGTGAGGTATGGATGACAATGGGGTATAACGAAGGTCGTGCGGAAAGTTTAATGAAAGAAGGTGTTTTTCCAAAGTCGACCAAGTCCTTTGTGCTCGAAACGGGATCCATTGGGAACACTCATTTTCTTGCTATACCTTTCAATAGTCCAAATAAGGCTGGCGCAATGGTAGCGATTAATTACTTTTTATCACCAGAAGCACAGCTAGAAAAATATAGCTCTACCTTTTGGGGAGAAAACATTTCGCTAGATCCTACGAAGCTATCAAATGAAGATAGGCAAAAGCTTGAGAGCATGGATAGAGGAGATTCGGTGTTAGCGCCTGAGGTCTTGAGTAAACACCTCTTACCCGAAGTTGATTCGGGTTATGTAAATTGGATACAGGAGAATTGGCTGAATGAAGTTGTTCAGAAAAAATAGTGTTTTTCTTCTCCTACTACCAGCCTTCATTTTTACTATTTGTTTTGTTGGGTATGGCATATGTATGGCAATCATAGAAAGCTTGAAAGGAGCAAATGTCTTAACTCTCACTCATTATGAAAGTCTATTTTCGAATGAGTCTTTTCTCGCATCTTTATGTTATAGCTTGTACATTGCATTCGTAGCTACCATTCTATCATTAGGAATAGGATTGGTATTTACCAGGGTGATGTATGAGTATTTACAAAAGCAATCTTCAAAAATACTCGTTTGGATTCCGATGTTGTTTCCTCATTTTGTCTGGGCATATATGGTCATCTTATTATTTTCTCAAAGTGGTTGGCTATCGTCAGCGACATTTCAAGCGGGTCTTATTCATGACCTTTCACAATTTCCAATCATTGTAAATGACCGGTTCGGTTTTGGAATTATCATTACTTATGTTTGGAAGGAGCTTCCGTTTGTCATACTCATGCTGTTACCGGTTTATGTTCAGTTAAATGCTGAGCTTCCACAAGTTGTGAAAACACTAGGTGGCAATGAGTGGCATGTGTTTAAAACAGCGGAGTGGCCATGGGTTCTCCCTGTTTTGGTGGAAGTAGGAATCATCGTGTTTGCATTTATTTTATCGGCATATGAAGTCCCTTATCTACTTGGAACAACCTATCCTAAAATGATATCAATTTTAGCCTATCAATGGTTCTTTGAGGGAGATTGGAGTAATCGACCACTTTCTTTTGCTGCTATGGTTGTAATTACATCTGCGGTGGTTAGTTTGTTATGCTTTTATTTACTCTTGATGAATAAAAAGCGTTATCGCTTAATGAAGGGAAATATAAAATAACATGAAGGACCATCAGATAAGAAAACAATTCACCTTTCATTTATTGGTACTTGTATTAATAAGTCCAGTTTTTTTGCTCGTGATGAAAAGTATTTCGTATTCGTGGAAATGGGGCGAATTACTACCGGGGTCGTTTCATTTACGTGGGTGGAACATTCTTTTAAATGAGCCAAGGTTTTATGAGGCGATTGCTAACTCGTTATTGATTGGTTTTGTCGTCATCGCTCTTAACTTTGTCATCGCGATTCCAGCAGGGAAAGTACTTGCTTTTATACAATTTAAAGGAAAAGCAATGGTTGAGCTACTGTTTACTTTACCTATATTAGTACCTAGCTTAGCAGTAGCAATGGGTGTTCATATTACGATGATACGAGTTGGTGCGGCTGACCACTGGTTTGGAGTTGCACTTGTTCACTTAATTCCAACTGTTCCATATTCGATCAAAATTTTTCACTCAGCATTTGAGCGTTTAGGGCCTCAGTGGGAGGAGCAAGCAGTAACTCTCGGTGCAACGAAGTTCTATAGCTTCTATGCTATTTATTTACCACAGTTGGTAGCAAGTGTAAGAGCATCTCTGTTTTTAATTGTCGTCATTTCGTTAAGCCAGTTTGTGTTAACTGCATTAATAGGAGGAGGCAATGTTCTAACATTAGCAATGCTTTATTTTCCTTACTTATCATCGGTTGATGATGCCGCTATCGCAAGTTTTTCCATTGTTTTCGCAGTAATACCACTATTTGTTGTTGTTACTTTTGAAGTCATGCTTAGAGGAATCGTTCCGTATAAAAAACGTTGGAGGTAATCGGAGGTGATCTTTTGGAAAATAAGGTTTTATTAATGAAATTACGAAAAGAATATGATGGAAAGAATGTTATAAAGGATTTGGATATGGAAATAGAGGATGGGGAAATTATCAGTGTGATTGGTCCATCAGGTACTGGAAAGTCGACGCTTTTAAAATGCATCGCAGGCTTAGAGCCATTAACTGATGGCGAAGTAATCGTCGAAAACGAAAATGTGACAAATTTGTCAGCAAATAAGAGACCAATCGTGATGATGTTTCAACAACCGCATTTATTTCCACATATGTCAGTCTATGAAAATATTATGTTTGGCTTAACGTTCACTTCTCTTAAAAAAGAAGACAAAAAACAAGCGGTTCACGATATGTTACAAAGGGTTGGCTTGATTTCATATGAGCACCATTATCCTTATGAATTATCAGGTGGTCAGCAACAACGAGTTGCACTAGCAAGGGCCATTGTAACGAAACCGAAGCTATTATTACTCGATGAGCCTTTTAGTAGTTTGGATAATGAACTTAGGCAGGAGCTCAGACTATGGGTGAAGAGTTTATTAAAGGAACAAAGAGTGACTGCTTTGTTTGTAACACACGATCTTGATGAAGCGATTGAAATGGGTGATCGAATTGCTGTTTTCGCAAAAGGATGTCTCCAACAAATAGGAAATCCATTAGAAGTGTATTATCATCCTAGGAATTCTTTTGTAGCTGAATTTTTCTCCGATGGACTTATGGTCGATCGTACACAATTTGTCCATTCTGAGCATTTGCAACTCGATTCAAAGCCCCCAGAGGATTCAAGCCTGTATTGGAAGGGAAAAGTGCTTCATTCTTCCGTAAAGTATGGAATGCCAGTTTATCGGATTGAATTCCATCATATGAAAAAGAGTTTGATGCTGCAATGTGTAAAAAAATTAGAAACTAATCAAACCGTGTTTGTGTCAGTGAAAAAGGGTGCAGGCATGATTGATTTTACTAAAGGATGAGTGTATTGAACCAAAAAACAGTTTTAAAAGTGACGGGTATTGTGGTAGTTGTTGCAGGTCTACTGTGGTTCAACTCACAATATTTAAATGTGACTCCACAGTCGATAAGAGAGTGGATTTTATCCTTTGGATTGTTAGCTCCCCTTGTTTTTATAGGGATATATACGCTTCGACCGCTTATTCTTTTTCCTGCATCCATTCTCTCACTAACGGCAGGTCTCGCATTTGGAGCACTTTGGGGAAGCATTTTTTCAATCATTGGGGCGACGGGGGGAGCTATCCTCGCTTTTATGATATCTCGAAAACTTGGACATAATGTTTCTAAAGGAAAGTGGAAGGGAAAAGGTGAACGTATACAAGTACAGCTCGAAAAAAACGGTTTTTTCTATGTGCTTCTTTTACGACTCATACCAATTTTAAATTTTGATATGATTAGTTATTTATCGGGTCTTTCGAAAGTGCGTTTTACTCACTTCTTGTTGGGGACCATATTAGGAATAATACCAGGGGCTTTCGCTTACAACTTTTTAGGGGCGAGTCTTGTTGGGGAAAATTTATGGACGTTTGTTGGAGCAGTAGTCGTTTTTGTCATTGTTTCACTCGTTCCAATAATAACCAGTTCAAGAGTGAGGGAAAAATTGGGGTTTCAAAGAAAGGAGTAAAGAAACGTGCTTGATACTCATGCAAGAAAATTTGTACAACCTATGATTGAAAAAACTGCCCGATCATTGCTAAGGATTGGTCTTAGTGCAAATCAAGTGACGACGATTTCCTTTTTTATAGGGGCTTCTTCAGGAGTGTTCTTTTATTTTGATTACCCAATCATTGCAGTTGTTGTTTTATGGTTGTCAGGTTATTTAGATGCGGTTGATGGTACAATGGCACGACTTACAAAATCATCTCCTTGGGGGACTGTTCTCGATATTACCTTTGATCGATTAGTGGAAATTAGTGTGATCTTAGGTGTAGCCTTTCGATTTCCAGATATACAATGGGCTTTATTATTACTCAGTGTATCCATCATTTTTTCCATTACCATCTTTTTAACAGTAGGAGCCGTATCTGAAAAGCAAGGAATGAAATCCTTTTATTATCAAGCAGGGTTAGCTGAGCGGACAGAAGGATTTATTTTTTTATCGCTAATGATGCTTGTCACGAACTATGTACTATTTATTACGCTACTATTTTTTGCAGTAGAAGTATTCACGGGCTTACAACGTTTTTTTGAAGCGAGAAGGCTTTTGAATGAAAGAGGTGAATGAGCATGAAAAAGTATGACTTAGTCGTTATCGGTGGAGGTGCAGGAGGGTTAACTGTCGCAGCCGGTGCAGCCTCATTAGGAGCTAGGGTCGCTTTAATTGAAAAAGAAGAGCATCCTGGTGGAGATTGCTTACACTTCGGTTGCATTCCTTCTAAAGCCTTAATTGAAACGGCGAATAAAATCTATGACGCTAGAAAACTCTCAGAGCTAGGGTTGCAACTTGAAGGCGAAGTAAACATGCTAGATGTTAAAAAACGTGTGAAAGATTCGATTGCGTCGATTCAAGTTCATGATGATGCTGACCGGTTTCGTAAATTAGGAGTCGACGTGTTCATCGGCAAGGGAATGTTTCATACGAAAAATGATATCATGATTAGTACGGGTGAGAGTATTTTTGGAAAACGAATTGTCATCTCAACAGGATCTCGTCCGTTTGTTCCACCGATTTCTGGGATAAAGGATGTTGGCTATTTAACGAATGAAACGATATTTGAGCTTGAGAAACTTCCTAAGCGCCTATTGGTGATCGGAGGAGGTCCAATCGGTGTGGAGTTGGCTCAAGCGATGTCAAGACTTGGTAGTAATGTAACAGTTGTTGAACGAGCATCACATCTCTTAGCAAAAGAAGACGGGGAAGTTGTTGCTGAAGCACGGAGGTTACTTGACAAAGAACTCTCCATCTTAACAGATGCTAGTGTTGAAAAGGTGGAGAATAGTGATAATGGAAAGAAAGTTTTTGTCAGACAAGGAACGGAAGACCTGGAGATTGAAGTAGATGAAATTTTACTTTCAGTTGGTCGAATTCCGAACTCTGATTCACTAGGATTAGAGAATGTTGGTATAAGCACAGACGAACGAGGTCATATTTTGGTCAATGACTGTTTAGAAACGAATCTCTCATCCGTTTACGCGATTGGGGATGTGAATGGTAAATTTCCTTTTACACATGTTGCAGGTATGGAAGGAAAGACAGTTGTGCAAAATGCCGTATTCGGTTTGAAGAGAAAAGTAAAGTATGATGACGTTCCATGGATTACTTATACCTCACCAGAAGTTTTTCATTTAGGGATGACTGAAAAAGAAGCGAAAGATAAATACGGAGACGATGTTGATATCTTGAAAGTGCCTTTATCTGAAGTTGACCGCTTTGTTGCTGATCATGCGACAGATGGATTTGTGAAGATAATAACAGATAGAAAAGGGGCAATAATCGGAGCTCATGCGATTGGGAAAAGTGCAGGAGATTGGATGCAGGAAGTCGTCTTTGCGAAGCATTACAAAAAGAAAATAGGAGACATTTCACATGTCATTCATCCATATCCAAACCATGCTGCCGCTGCCCAAAGAACGGCTGATCTTTATTGGCGTAAAAAGTTATTTAGTGGTGCACTGCCGAAATTAATGAAGAAATACATCGAGTGGTTTCGATAAAAAAATGAGCCTATACCAAGGCTCATTTTTATAATTCATCAATCATATCAGCTGCTTTTTCTACGTTTACAGATAGTCGTAACCCCTTCTTAATATAGCCATCTTTTTTTAATTGACTAATAATAGCGCTTGTTGTTTCACGAGAGGAACCGATCATGTTGGCTATGTCCTGATGTGTCATTCTCATATTAATCGATTGCCACTCATTTTTACGTTTTCCTGTCTTTTCACTGAGCTTTAATAATAAGTAAAGAATGCGGTATTTCACGTCGCTTAGCGCAATTTTTTCACTCATACTATAAAGCTCTTTCAGTCTAGCAGAAAGGATATTGATGAATTTTAGTGCGATTTTCGGATTTTTCTCAATGAATTCTTCAAATTCACTTTTACCTAGTGTACAAAGATACGTATCTGTCATTGCTTCTGCATAAATCTGGTCGTCTGTTAAAGATAGTGTAGATGTTTCCCCGAAAATATTCCCATCTACTAAAATATCAACGGTAAATTGCTTTCCGTTTTGATTCATGCGATATAACCGTACTTGCCCTTTTTTTAGTAAAAATAGGGATTCAAGAGGTTTATCAGGAGATAAGATTATTGATCCTTTTTTTACTGGCCTCATTTCACTCATTTCGTCAATTAGCTGTAGATCTTCCATTGGAAGCTCGTCAAGCAGGCTAATTTGCGATAATAAAAACAATTTATCCAATGAAGGTTCCCCCTAGTTTTCTTCTTATCTCTATTATATCTGTTTTAAATCATAAACCTGTAATCTAACTTACTGAAAGGAAGTTTCTTTTTTTAGTATGGTTAGATTAGTAGGAGGTTGTTTGATGAATACCCTTTATACGATGGATGGATGTGTTCGATGTTACAAAGCGGTAAACCATTTAACTGATCAACACATCTCTTTTATCGAGATTAACGTATTAGAAAACCCTTTAGCAGCTATGGAAATAAAGCGTATAACAGGCGAAGTTGTCCTTCCGGTTTTGATTTGTGAAAGTAGGGTATTAAAAGGAGAAGAGATTCTTTTTATGAAAAATGAATGATGTAAGATGTCTTACAGATTCATTTCGTGTTTAGAAGTAAAATGTCAGTATACTAACTAATAAGGAGGAAATAAAAATGGCAAAAGTAACCGTACATGTAACAGGACAATCACAAGGAATGCAATCTATATTAACAACAGGCAATCATACAATTACAATAGATGAGCCACCAAAAATGGGTGGAAAGGACACAGGTGCTGATCCATTGCAAACACTCCTATCCGCTCTAGCTGGCTGTGAAAATGTGATTGCAAACTTAGTAGCAAAAGAAATGGAATTTGATTTACAAGGAATAGAGTTTGATATAAAGGGTGAGATTGACCCTAGGGGATTAATGGGAAACCCGGATGTACGTCCTTATTTTGAAAAAGTCATGATTGGGGCAAGTGTGAAAACAACTGAATCACAAGACAGAGTGAATGAACTTCAGGAAAGAACGGATAAGCGTTGCCCGGTTTATACGACACTGGAGGCAGCGGGTGTAGAGCTTGAAGTGGTTTGGAAAAAAGCATAAAAAAGTAAAAGGCTTGGAGATTCCAAGCCTTTTTTAATGTTTGTATTTCTTCATAAAGCTAGTATCAATTTTATGTTTTAGTTTCCAAGCTAACTTTCCGTGAATGCTCAAGTTTCCATAGGTTAATAGTGCTTCTTTATTACCTGTTGATAAGATGGAAAGGAAATTCCTTTGGGGAGAAAATGTTTTACATGCCAATCCTGATGCATAACGAAGGATGTTTTCCCATAAAATAGGTCCTTGTCTGACGGCGTATACACCGTTTTTAGGCAAATTAGGATAGTTTTTCACTGTTACACAATCTCCTGCACCAAAAATGTAAGGGAAATCAACATGTTGAAGCGTATCCTCAACGAGTAGAAATGAATCTCCATCAACAGCTAAACCAGCGCTACGAAACAGGCCAGGTGCTTTTGCTCCAGTTAACCATAGCACATTCGAATGAGGAATTTCATGTGCGTTTTTAGTTACGAGAGTGTGCTCATTCATTTTCTCTACGTAATCTTCTTTAAGAATGGTTAAACCCTTCTGCTCTGCAATTTCTTCAATTTTTTGAGAGGTCCTTTTTCCATTAGAACTTAAAAGTGGGGAGGAGCTTATAAGGGTCACATTTCTGCCATATGAATGCTTTTGCCTCCAAGCCAAAATAGATAGAGACAACTCTACACCAGATGCCCCACCTCCAACGATGACAGGATTAGCACTTTGCCTAAAATCCTCCATTGAATTTGAAAAAAGATAGTTAGGTTTTATTGGAACGAGCCATTTATGGTAGTCAGAGGGATGTTCGGTTTTTGAACCAATATCAAACGAGATAATATCAAAAAAGTGCATACTTCCATCGGTACACAATACATGTTGACTGATTGGATCGATACTTATAACAGCAGCCTCAATAAATGTTGCATTTACTTTACTACACATTTTTTGTAAATCTACACGGACGTCTTCCGCTGAATAAAATCCTTCCGTAAAACCTGAAAACATCCCTGAATAATACTGAAATTGAGAAGGGGATACCACGGTAACATCCAAATCATGCCCTTCCTGCTCTAACTTCTTTAATCCATACAAATGAGAATGTCCACCACCAACTAACACTACCTTTTTCATCCGAAATACCCCTTTATATAAAGAAAATTCGACAAATACCTGTTCCTTTGTCAATCAATCGTTTGTTTGAATTGCTGTATCCCAATCATACCAATGGGTTCAAAATTAAACAAACGATTGAATAATAGAATATTGATAAAGAAAATTCGACAGGTGCCTGGCACTTTTAGAAGATGAGTACATAACAAATGCTACCTATTTTTGAGAATTGATAGGTTTATCTTTTAAAACAAGGTTGAACAAGGTAAAATTAAACGTAGAACTCTGTCGAAAATTAGGTGAAGGATATGCTAACTGACTTTTTTATCAATTTAACAATTTTATTTACCTTTCTATTTATATCCATGCAGTTGTTTAAGAAGTATTTAATTAGCACTGACATGAATATTCAACATAAACTGTTGTTTGGAGCGGCTAATGGTGTTTTAGGAATCGTATTGATGTTTAATGCTATTCAAGTTACTGAAATAACGATTGTGGATTTGCGTCATATTCCAGCGATTATTGCAGGGATTTATGGGGGATGGATTTCCGCTACAATAAGTGTGATCTTTATAACTATAGGAAGATTCTGGTTAGGAGTAAACGCCTCGTCCTTTGCGGCTGTAATCTTAATGTCATGTATTTTAATAGGTATTTTGTTTCTTCTTCGTTTGAAAAAGAATAACTATATAAAAACGATTTTTATGGCGGCCTTTTCTAGTTTAGTATTTACTATTATTATTCCTTTTTTAGTAAAAGATATAAAGGTTCTATCTATTCTTATTCCAGCATATTGGATTATATCTATAATCGGAGGCCTAGTCGCCATTTATATAACTGAATATCTTCAAAATACAAACAAGCTATTTAAAACCTATCAAGAACAATCTACTATTGATTTTTTAACAGGACTCGGAAATGTACGTTATTTTGATGATTGTTATAACAAGTTAAGTGAGCGATCAAAAGAGAGAGAAGAAGAATTAGGTCTATTATTCTTAGACATTGATTTCTTTAAAAAAATAAATGATACGTACGGTCATAATGATGGTGATCTCGTATTGCAGCAAATTGGAGAAATCTTAAAGTATACAACAAGAGAGTATGACATTGTTTGTAGGAATGGTGGGGAAGAGTTTTCAGTTATGTTACCTGATACATCAATTGAAAAAGTGAAGCAGGTTGCTGAACGAATTCGAAAGACGATTGAAGCTAGTACTTTCTCCTTATCAGGTGGGAAGAACATTAACATAACCGTATCAATTGGAATTTCGCATTATTCTAATTCGAATAATCTTGAGAAGCTTTTAGATGAAGCGGATATTGCACTATACGAGGCAAAAAATACAGGCAGAAATCGAATATGTATTGCGTAAACTGTAAGGGAAGTTTCCTTACAGTTTTTTTGATTTTTTGTCTTTCACGAATTTCGTTACGTTTCACTCTTATTATTAAAAATTCAACAAGGGAATGAATATTTTGTAGTTATTTGGTGATGGAAAAAAATAGAATTTTTAAGGATGTAAAGACATAATTAGAGAAGTGTTAGTAGATTATTAATTTACTAGTTTTTCTAATTGTAGTTACTTTCAATAAGGGAACTAGAAAGGAGCACGAATGATTCGTCTTTTTGGATTTACATCCTTTGTTTTTTTATTAGTAGGTTGTATACTTTTCTTTCTACTACAGGTAGAAGAAAAACCAGTATTGTCAGTAGATAGTCATATAACGGGTCAGCTTGAGCTATCGCATGCCGTTAAAACAATAAATAGTGAAACAATGGAAGAATTTATAGATAGACCAAAAGAAAAGCCAATATCCATCATATTTGCCGGAGATGCTCTGTTTGATTGGTCGGTTAAAGAAACCATCCGAGCAAAGGGTCCGGATTATCCATTCGAATTTGTAAAAGCAGAAGTAGAAAAAGCAGATTATGCAGTTGTTAATTTAGAAACAGCTGTTACTGATACAGCAAACCAAAAAGATACGACGCAACTATATAATTTTAAGAGTGATCCCATTGCTCTAGAGGGGCTTGTGAACGCAGGGTTTGATATGGTATCACTTGCAAATAATCATGCACTAGATTACCAACTAGCTGGCTTTTTAGATACAATTCGGCATGTTGAGAATTATGGACTCGAATATATTGGGGCTGGACAAAATGAGCAAGAAGCATACGGAGCAAAACGAGTAACAATTAAAGGTAAAGAGTTAAAGTTCATGGGATTTTCTCGATTTATGCCTTCAACGACCTGGTATGCTGGTGTAAATAAGCCAGGAATTGCAAGTGCTTACCAAGAGGAAAAGGTAATTGAGGCGATTAAACGTGAAAGCAGTGAGGGTGATTTATTGTTTGTGTATATTCACTGGGGAGTTGAGAAGAATAACCAGCCGGAACATTGGCAAAGAGATTATGCAAGAAGGATGATCGAAGCAGGTGCAGATGCTATTATCGGAGCGCATCCTCACGTTCTCCAAGGCTTTGAATATATAAATGGTAAACCTGTTGCGTATTCTCTAGGAAACTTTCTTTTTCCAGACTATGTAAAAGGTAAAACAGCTGAAACGGGCTTACTCACATTAACAATCCAAGAAGATAAGATTGGGATGTCATTTTCACCATATACAATCCATAAAGACCAAATAAAGAAGGTAGATGAAACAGAGAGGAAACGGCTACTTTCATATTTAGAAGCAATCTCATACGGAGTGACTTTACAAGAACACTATATCGTTTCAAATGAATAAAAAAGACTTGGGCAAATTGATTCAAAGCCCAGGTCGTTTTTGTTTTCATCTTATTTAAGAATTCATCATGGCACTTGATTTTTCAGGGGAGACTACGATGCTAATTATTAATTCGCACCATGAAGGATGAAAATGTGAATTTGATTTTTACGTTTATAGAATGTTGGCTTTTAAGTAATTCATCCGTGTTAACCGTAGTGGAAGGACCGAGACTCCTGCGGGAGATAGCGCTAGTCTTGAGACCCCACAGGCAAAGCCGAGGAGGCTCAAGAAGCGCCCCGCGGAAAGCGAGGATCCTGCAACGAAGGTTAACACCCCAGGTATTGTGTTTTTCCTATTTTCAGGGTAGCCAATTATAAAATTATATAAAAGTAATAAATTATCGTTACGACATATTTTCCAAAATCATATGACTAAGCATGGTGTTATTCAATCTGCAATTGTAGTTAAGCCTCAAATATGCTATAGTTCTTTCGAATAGGAGCTTGAAAGGATATGACTATGACGAACTTACAAAAGGAAATATCTAAACGTAGAACATTTGCAATAATCTCCCACCCGGATGCTGGTAAAACGACAATGACTGAAAAACTACTATTGTTTGGAAATGTCATTCGTGAAGCTGGTACAGTAAAAGGGAAAAAAACGGGTAAATTTGCAGCTTCTGACTGGATGGAAATCGAAAAGAAGCGTGGAATTTCTGTTACATCAAGTGTGATGAGCTTTCCATACCATGGTCATCACGTCAATATATTAGATACACCAGGACATGAAGATTTCAGTGAAGATACGTATCGTACATTAACAGCCGTTGACAGTGTTGTGATGATCATTGATTCAACAAAAGGAGTAGAGCCTCAAACGATAAAGCTTTTCAAAGTATGTCGTATGAGAGGTATTCCTATTTTTACATTTATAAACAAGCTAGACCGAGAAGGAAAAGACCCACTAGACTTACTTTCAGAAATTGAAGAAGTATTAGGAATTGAATCCTATCCAATGAATTGGCCGTTTGGCATGGGAAAACGCTTTTTAGGTATTTACGATCGTCACAATAATGACTTTGTACATTATAAAGGCAACGAAGAAGAAGAAATACTGCCATATGATCAAATAGAAAACTATCCACAAATCGCTAATAATGAAGTATTCCAAGCCTCACAAGATGAACTGCTATTGCTAGAGGAAGCAGGGAATGAATTTGACGTTGAGAGAGTGGCAAAGGGTGAGTTGACACCAGTATTTTTCGGAAGTGCCCTTGCAAACTTTGGTATCAAAACATTCTTTGATACGTTTTTACAATTTGCATCTGAGCCAAAGCCTCGTAAAACAAACGAAGGATTAATTGACCCTGACAATGAAGCATTTTCAGGCTATATCTTTAAGATTCAAGCAAACATGAATCCTGCTCACCGTGATCGAATTGCGTTTTTACGCATTTGTAGTGGGAAGTTTGAGCGTGGAATGACCGTTCATGTTTCACGTACGAATAAAGCGATTAAATTAAACCAAACTCAGCAGTTTATGGCATCGAGCCGTGAGACGGTTGACGTAGCTTATCCAGGAGACATCATTGGGATTTATGATCCAAATGTATACCAAATTGGTGATACGTTAACTGCTGGTAAAGAGGGTATTGAGTATCATGAATTACCAGTTTTCCCTCCAGAGATCTATAAAAAAGTTCGTGTGAAAAACGTAATGAAATCAAAACAGTTCCGTAAAGGAATTGAGCAGCTAGTACAAGAAGGCGCTATTCAGTTATTCTATCAGGATTCTAACGATGATATTATCCTTGGTGCAGTTGGCCAGCTTCAATTTGACGTATTTGAATACAGAATGGAAGGCGAGTACAATGTGTCGATTGAATTTACGACATTAGGTGGACGTATTCCAAGATGGATTGGTCAAAAAGATGTGGATAGTCGTCTGTTCGATTCTAGAAGCTTACTTGTTCGTGATCGCTTCGATCGTTATGCTGTTCTTTTTGAAAATGAGTTTACGCTTAGATATTTTACAGATAAAAACAAAGACATTGAGTTAATCGACTTGCTAGAGTCAAATGATTACAAAAGTGTATAATATGTAGAGAAAGCGTTGCTCTTTGACAGGGCAGCGTTTTTACATGTGTGTAAAGTGAACTTTTTGTGATAGCATGGAGATAAAGGGATTTTTAAAAGTGAAAGAACTGTTAGAAAGGTGAACATAAATGGTTACAAAGCTCATACTTGCATTGACGTTACCAGCACTATTAGTAGTTTTATTTACGAGAGTTACCTATAACTACATCATTGGAACAGGTTTAGCAATTGCGTTAATAGTAGCATCTGTTTTTAAAGGATATACACATACATGGTTAATTGGACTTTTTGATGTCATCTCTTTAGGTGCGGGATTTTGGTATTCAAAAAGAATGTATGGAAAAGATAAGAAATAAATGTCTACCTTGAGGGTAGGCTTTTTTTATACCATTTTTGTAAAGTTGCTGAACAAATAAATTTATATATTCTGGGCACACTTCCATACAATTTAAGAATTGCACCATGATGAATGAAAATGTGCGAATTTTTCTTGGATTTTAGAATGTTGGACATTAGTATTTTTTTCCGTGTTAATCGGAGTGGAAGGACCGAGACTCCTTCGGGAGATGCGCTGGACTGGAGACCCCACAGGCTAAGCCGAAGAGGCTCAAGGAGCGCCCCGCGGTAAGCGAGGTTCCTGCAACGAAGGTTAACACCCCATGTTGAGTCTGATGAATTGTATTTTCATGGTAGACTTTCATGCAATTTAGAATTTGCACCATGGTAAATGAAAATATACAATTTCCTCTTGGATCTTAGAATGTTGGACATTAGTATTTTTTCCGTGTTAATCGGAGTGGAAGGACAGAGACTCCTTCGGGAGATGCGCTAGGCTTGAGACCCCACAGGCGTAGACGCCGAGGAGGCTCAAGAAGCGCCCTGCGGAAAGCGAGAGTCCTGCAACGCAGATTAACACCCCATGTTGAGGGTAAAGAATTGTATTTTCAGGGTAGCTAATAAATTATTCTTATTCAGAAGTCGTCATTTAGTATTATCAGGTTAATTATCAAGAATATCCGAATATCAGTTCGTATTTTTGGTGATTTTTAGTCAAAATGTGGTACAATTATCTTACAAACATATCTGAATGGAGGCTTTTTTGTGCAGGATCAATTTGAGTTAGTCTCAAAGTATTCACCACAGGGAGACCAGCCGAAAGCGATTAAACAATTAGTTGAAGGTATTAATGCAGGAAAAAAACATCAAACCTTACTTGGGGCTACAGGAACAGGTAAGACATTCACGATTTCTAATGTCATTAAAGAAGTCAATAAACCGACTCTCATTATTGCCCATAATAAAACGTTAGCAGGACAATTATACAGCGAATTTAAAGAATTTTTTCCAAACAATGCAGTTGAATATTTTGTGAGTTACTATGATTACTATCAGCCTGAAGCATATGTTCCTTCATCCGATACTTTTATAGAAAAAGACTCAAGTGTCAATGATGAGATAGATAAGCTTCGACACTCAGCTACTTCAGCTCTTTTAGAAAGAAAAGATGTTATCATCATTGCTTCTGTTTCATGTATATACGGTTTAGGTTCTCCAGAAGAATATCGAGAGCTAGTCGTTTCGCTACGAGTTGGGATGGAGCTAGAACGTAATCAACTTTTACATAAGCTAGTGGATGTTCAATATGAACGCAATGACATCGATTTTCGTCGTGGGACGTTTCGTGTTAGAGGAGACGTTGTTGAAATATTCCCTGCTTCTCGTGATGAACACTGTATTCGTGTTGAATTTTTTGGTGATGAAATCGATCGTATTCGTGAAGTGGACGCATTAACAGGAGAAATATTAGGCGAACGAGAACATGTAGCTATATTTCCTGCTTCTCACTTCGTTACACGAGAAGAGAAAATGCAAAAAGCGATTAAAAATATTGAAGCTGAGTTGGAAGAAAGATTAAAGGAACTTAGAGAAAATGGAAAGCTACTAGAAGCACAACGATTAGAGCAGCGTACGAAATACGATCTTGAAATGATGAATGAAATGGGTTTTTGCTCAGGAATTGAAAACTATTCAAGACATCTAACGTTACGTCCACCAGGTTCTACACCATATACTTTAATGGATTTCTTTCCAGAGGATTCATTAATTGTTATAGATGAGTCACACGTCACGCTTCCTCAAATTCGTGGGATGTTTAACGGTGACCAAGCGAGAAAACAAGTTCTCGTAGACCATGGCTTCCGTCTTCCTTCGGCAATGGATAACCGTCCGTTACGCTTTCATGAATTCGAAGAGCATATCGAAAATATTGTCTATGTATCAGCTACACCAGGGCCTTATGAAATGGAGCATTCACCTGAAATGATTGAACAGATCATTCGTCCGACTGGTTTGCTTGATCCTACAATTGATGTACGACCTATTCAAGGCCAAATTGATGACTTACTTGGAGAGATTCATGCTCGTATTGAAAAAAATGAGCGTGTTCTTGTTACGACATTAACGAAAAAAATGTCAGAGGACTTAACAGATTACTTAAAAGATATAGGAATAAAAGTGAATTACTTACACTCTGAAATAAAGACGTTAGAACGGATTGAAATCATTAGAGACCTTCGTGTTGGGAAATACGATGTGCTCGTTGGAATTAACCTCCTTCGAGAAGGTCTCGATCTTCCAGAAGTATCATTAGTTGCGATTTTAGATGCAGACAAGGAAGGGTTTCTACGTTCTGAACGATCACTTATTCAAACAATTGGGCGTGCGGCTCGAAATTCAAATGGACATGTCATAATGTATGCCGATAAAATGACGAACTCAATGGAAATTGCTATTTCAGAAACAAAACGCCGTCGTGAAACACAACAGGCTTATAATGAAAAACATGGGATTACACCACAGACGATCAAAAAGGATATTCGTGATATTATTCGAGCGACTCAGGCTGCCGAAGAGACAGAAAGCTATGAACCGAAACAAAGTCTAAGTAAGCTAACAAAGAAAGAACGAGAAAAAGTAATTGGCGAGATGGAGCATGAGATGAAGGAAGCTGCAAGAGCATTAAATTTTGAAAGAGCAGCAGAGCTTCGTGACCTCATATTAGAGTTAAAAGCGGAAGGATGACATTAAATGGCTATGGATAAAATTACGGTCAAAGGGGCTAGGGCGCATAACTTAAAAAATATCGATGTTACCATTCCTCGAGATAAGCTAGTTGTGTTAACTGGCTTGTCGGGTTCCGGTAAGTCTTCTCTAGCATTTGACACGATTTATGCAGAAGGTCAGCGTCGTTACGTTGAATCACTTTCTGCCTATGCAAGACAGTTTTTAGGACAAATGGATAAACCAGATGTGGATGCCATTGAAGGGTTATCACCTGCGATTTCTATTGATCAAAAAACAACTAGTAGAAACCCAAGGTCTACAGTTGGAACTGTCACTGAAATATACGATTATTTACGTCTGTTATTTGCTAGAGTGGGTCGTCCAACATGTCCCGTTCATGATATTGAAATTTCATCACAAACGATTGAACAGATGGTTGATCGTATTATGGAATACCCTGAAAGAACGAAGCTTCAAATTCTAGCACCTATAGTAGCGGGGAGAAAAGGTACCCATGTAAAAGTATTTGAAGATATCAAAAAACAAGGGTATGTGCGTGTAAGAGTAAATGGAGAGATGCGTGAATTAACGGAAGAGATTGAGTTAGAGAAAAATAAAAAACACTCAATTGAAGTTGTCATTGATCGTATCGTAGTAAAAGAAGGGGTAACATCTAGATTAGCTGATTCACTTGAGGCTTCATTGAAGCTAGGACAAGGAAAGGTTATTGTGGATGTTATTGGGGAAGAAGAACTTCTTTTTAGTGAGCTGCATGCCTGCCCACACTGCGGATTTTCCATCGGTGAGCTTGAACCGAGAATGTTTTCATTCAATAGTCCATACGGTGCTTGTCCTGAATGTGACGGTTTAGGTTCTAAACTTGAGGTTGATGTTGATCTTGTAATACCAAATTGGGATTTGACGTTAAGAGAAAATGCGATAGCACCTTGGGAACCTTCTAGTTCTCAGTACTATCCGCAGCTTCTAGAGGCAGTTTGTAATCACTATGGTATTGACTTAGATATCCCGGTAAAAGATATTCCAAAACATTTAATGGATAAGGTTTTATATGGTAGTAAAGGTGACGAAATTTACTTCCGATATGAAAATGACTTTGGACAAGTCCGTGAGAGCTATATTGTGTTTGAGGGAGTTGTTCCTAATGTTGAACGTCGATATAAGGAGACAAGCTCTGATTACATTCGTGAGCAAATGGAGAAATATATGGCTCATCAAGCATGTCCATCGTGCCATAGCTATCGATTGAAGAAAGAGAGTCTTGCCGTCTTAATTTCAGGAAAACAAATTGGTGAGATTACAAATTATTCAATTAATGAGGCTTACGAATTCTTTTCATCTATTTCTCTTTCAGAAAAAGAAATGAAGATTGCCAATATGATTTTTCGAGAAATTATTGAAAGATTAGGATTCCTTATCAATGTCGGACTGGACTATTTAACATTAAGTCGGTCAGCAGGTACGCTTTCTGGTGGAGAAGCTCAGCGTATCCGTTTAGCCACACAGATTGGTTCGAGACTTACTGGAGTGCTATATATTCTAGATGAACCATCGATTGGACTTCATCAACGTGATAATGACCGATTAATTTCAACGCTAAAAAATATGAGAGACATCGGAAATACATTAATTGTGGTTGAGCATGATGAGGACACAATGCTTGCTGCTGATTATCTCCTTGATATTGGTCCTGGTGCTGGTATTCATGGGGGAGAAGTGGTCTCTGCAGGTACACCACATGAAGTGATGAATGATCCAAACTCGTTAACAGGCATGTACTTATCTGGAAAGAAGTTTATTCCATTGCCAACTGAACGAAGAAAACCAGATGATCGCTTTATTGAAATCATTGGGGCAAACGAAAATAACCTTAAAAATGTGTCGGTGAAATTTCCACTCGGAAGCTTCATTGCTGTTACAGGTGTTTCTGGTTCTGGGAAAAGCACTTTAATTAATGAAATTCTGCATAAAACACTAGCTCAAAAGCTCCATAATGCGAAAAGTAAACCTGGTGAACATAAAGACATTAAAGGAATCGACCATCTTGATAAGGTAATTGATATCGACCAATCTCCAATTGGACGAACACCAAGATCAAATCCAGCAACTTATACAGGTGTATTTGATGACATCCGTGATGTTTTTGCCTCGACAAATGAAGCGAAAGTACGAGGCTACAAAAAAGGTCGATTTAGCTTCAATGTTAAAGGTGGACGCTGTGAAGCATGCCGTGGTGATGGAATCATTAAAATCGAAATGCACTTCCTACCAGACGTTTATGTCCCGTGTGAAGTTTGTCATGGAAAACGTTACAATCGTGAAACATTAGAAATAAAATACAAAGATAAGAACATTTCAGATATCTTGGACATGACGGTAGAAGATTCGTTAACCTATTTTGAAAATATACCGAAGATTAAGCGTAAGTTACAAACAATCTATGATGTTGGTCTAGGATATATCACGCTTGGCCAGCCTGCTACAACTTTATCAGGAGGAGAAGCACAACGTGTTAAGCTTGCGTCAGAGCTCCATCGTCGCTCAACGGGACGTTCACTATATATTCTTGACGAACCAACAACAGGTCTTCATGTTGATGATATATCACGTTTGTTGAAGGTACTTCAGCGTCTTGTTGAAAATGGTGACACCGTCTTAGTGATTGAACACAACTTAGATGTCATTAAAGCAGCGGACTACCTAATTGACCTTGGCCCTGAAGGTGGAGACAAAGGCGGTACCATTGTCGCAACAGGTACACCGGAGGACGTTATGAATTGCAAAAACTCACACACAGGCTACTACTTAAAGCCAGTCATAGAGCGTGACCGCAAACGAATGAAAGAACTGATTAAAGAAAAAGAAACTGTAACAAAATAAAAACCACCCAAAATCCGAGTGCCCATAAATGGTACTCGGATTTACTTTTATTCCAATAATTTGAGCCTCTTGATGGAAACACCTTAAGCCCTAAGACCGACAAAAATCCTCTTCCAATTTGATACACTAACTTAAGGAGCATTCGACAGGTACCTGGCACTCAACATTATTTCTGAAACTTTTCACAAGGGGTGTTCGTATATAAAGTAAGGAGTTGATGGGGATGAATTCAAATAAGTTAATTTCGTCATTGTGTTATTTTAGTATTTTTTTTGCAGGATTTATTTTTCCAATAGCTGTTTATTTTATCGTTGATGAACATGAAGTAAAAAGTCATGCGTTAAAAGCGCTGTTTTCACATCTAGTTCCACTAATCACCATTCCATTTATTCTCGTACCATTCTTTACACTAACTACACTAGAGGCTATTGCTGTAGTCTTCATCCTATTAGGAATTCTAATATTACTCTTAAACATTGCCGTATTAATTTACAATGTAGTGAAAGGAATTCAATTATTAAGAGGTGTGTAACTCATAAAAAGAGAAATCCTATGTTACCGAAAACTACATTTAGCCTATTGTCAGGGTAGACTTACATGCAATTTAGAATTGCACCATGAAGAATGAAAATTGTCTTGATATTAGAATGTTGAATCCAAGTCTTCATTCGTGTTAACCGAAGTGGAAGGAACCGAGACTCCTGCGGGAGATAGCGCTAGGCTTGAGACCCCACAGGCGTAAACGCCGAGGAGGCTCAAGAAGCGCCCCGCGGAAAGCGAGGTTCCTGCAACGGAGGTTAACACCCCATATACAGCGTCGTATTTTCAGGGTAGCTAAAATAAATAAAATTACGCAGGGTTTTTCTTTTACAAATCGTCTAAGTTAGTAGAAAGTTAAATAGGAGGCAAAATCTATGATGGATGAACGCAAACGTGTCTTGAAGCTAATTGAAGAAGGGAAGCTTACAGCAGAAGAGGCTCTTACACTATTAGAAAAACTAGATCAAGAAAAAGATTCACTCCAAAAACAACAGGATATTGTAACAGAATTATCAACACACGTACAAAACGAACAAAAACAGCAACATCACAACGATCAGCAATATGACTCAAAACAATACTCTGTCAAACATAAATTCATTGACTTTATTGATACAGCACTTAAAAAAATAAAAGACTTAGACCTTGACTTTAACTTTGGTCAATCCGTTGACATCAGCCATATTTTTCAACATTCGAATGTATACATTGACCAAATTGAACTAGACATTGCCAATGGTAGCATTCAATTCATACCATGGGATGAACAAGAAGTTCGCATCGAATGTAAGGCCAAGGTATATAAAGTTGAAACACAAGAATCAGCTAGAGAGTCATTTTTAAAGGATGTCATTTTTTCAATCGAAGGTAGAAAGCTTCGATTTAGTGTTCAAAAAAAGCAAATGAAGGTGAATGCGATCTTCTATATTCCTCAAGCAGATTATGAAAAGATCAAAGTAAGGATGTTTAATGGGTCGATTAGTGGGGAAAAGATGTCTGTGAAAGAGTTCAAGGCAAAAACTGCTAACGGAGCAATAAAGCTAAGTCAATTTATTTCTGCTGACCTCGAATTAGAAACTGCAAATGGTCATATTAAAGTAAATGACAGCATCGTAAAAGAATTTGAAGCAGAAACAATTAACGGAGCAATACTAGCTACTGGAAAATTTGAAAAAGTAGACCTACAAAGCTTTAATGGAAGTGTTACGTTCACACAACAGGATTCATCATGTCACACTGCGTACTTAAAGACGACAACAGGTGGCATTGATGTGTTTGTACCTTCTCACATTGGAATTGATGGTGATTTAAAGTGTAACTTAGGTGGAGTAAAATGTGAAATTCCCCACTTAGATGTTGTGGAAGAGAAGAGTGAGGTTGTTCAAAAGTCACTAAGATTTAAGGCGAATAAAGCTGCAAATCAGGTCTTGCACTTATTTGCAGAGACAACGACAGGTTCTATTATTGTAAAACCAAATAGAGGTGAAAGTGTATGAAAAAATTATATCGTTCAAGAAGAAATCGTAAATTAGCAGGTGTCCTAGGTGGATTAGCAGATTATACAGGTTTAGATGCATCGCTGCTCCGAGTGTTATTTATTTTAGGATTAATTTTTGGGGTAGGGGTTTTAGCTTTTGTCTACTTTGTATGGATCTTTGTAGTGCCTAATGAAGAGGATACGATGATCCGATGAAATGGTTACTAAGTTTAATAGCCAATAGTCTGGTATTACTTGTTGTAGCACATTATATAGACACGTTTTACATCGAAGGTTTCGGTGCTGCTATATTGGCCAGTATCATTCTTTCTATATTAAATGTTATCGTAAAACCAATCTTAGTCGTATTAACACTTCCGGTCACGATTTTATCGCTAGGTTTATTTCTGTTTGTTATCAACGCAATAACACTCATGCTGACACAAGCATTGATAGGAGATGCATTTGTTATCGATGGATTTGGAACAGCGGTTATAGCAGCGGTAATCATATCTGTATTGAATCTCTTAATTCAAAAGCTTATCATTGATCCAATACATGATAAGTAATCTTGAAGCACTCGGTTTTTCCGGTGCTTCTTATTTTTGGGCACAATATTCCCAACTGCCTTTCGTTCACTTTCCTGTAAAAACAAAGGAGGTCTATTATTGAAAAATGGCGTATACAAAAAAAGAGCGAAATCAATTGATTTCGCAAAATCCATTATTATTTAACAGCTTGAATCGTTAATGCCATTGCAATCATTTTAGAAAAAATCTCTCCATCTTTTGAGGCATGCATCGTTACTTTCATTGCTGGTAAATGGTCTTTCCCTTTAAACAAAAGAGTTTGAACCCATTCATTTCCACTATTTGCTTTTAAAATAATTGTACCGTCTAGAAGTGCGTCGTTTGTCCATACATTTCGGTCGACTGTCTCACTTACAACCTTCAATTGTTCAAGAGATGCCGCTTCAACCATATTCCAATCCGTGTCTTGGTTTAATAATTCCACTCTCATATATGTTTTCTTGTCATCAGCATTTAAAACGATATCTTTTCCAGGTTCCTCGGACTCAAGTTGAAAGCCTTCAAACACATATAGTGAAAAACCTTGATTTGTACTTGTGTTTAAAAATCCTGTTTCTTCATGTGAAGCCCCTTCAAACATATAAGTAAGCTGCTGTTCTAGAAGACGAATCACTTCCTTATCCTGTTCTTCTTTGCTTTGGTCAACTTCCTCACCTGTGTCTTCATTCTCGTTTTGACGTTCTTCAGTAGGTGGTGAAGCACCGTTCGTTGCGTCTTCATTTGCATTCGAATTTTGTGTTGTTCCACAAGCGCTAGCAAACAGAATAGACAATCCCATTGTTAATAGTAATAATATTTTCTTTTTCATTTTAAGATTCCTCCGTGAACTTTTATTCGTACACGTTTGCGCAAGGTGTATCTGATATGTTAGTCGTAATGTGATTCAAAATGTTTCATGTTTTTCATTGGTATTGTAAAGTTTTTCTTGCTGCTGTGTTTTTGTATAAGAAATAATGTTCTAAAACACTATCCGCAATGGCCTTTGCGCAAGCTCTTCGATAACGATCAGTTTTTAACAATCTCGCCTCGTCCCTGTTTGTCATAAATCCGCACTCACAAATAATAGCTGTGGCATTCACTTCTCGTAACAAATAAAAGTCGGCGGTTTTAATGCCACGGTCTAACCGCTGTGTATGATGGATTAAGTTGCGTTGAAGTCTTTGAGCGAGGCGATATGCCTCGATTGGCATTGATCGATGAATATATGTCTCAATTCCATGAACGCCGTTCCATTCTTCCCCGCGATAGGAGTTTGCATGAATAGAAATAAAGAGATCTGTTTTTAGCCTATTTGAAAACTTTGCACGTTCTACTAGTGAAACATCACGGCTATCATCGTGAGAAAAGTATACATTCATCTCTGGCTTTCTCATTAATAGTTCTCTCGCATAATGAACAACAGCGCGGTTGAATTCGTATTCCCTCATTCCATCGATTGTTTGTCTATTAACTGCTTGATAACCATGTCCAGCATCTAGTACAATTTTCATTTTTCTCACTCCTCTCACCATGGTTATAGTAATAAAACTTCAAAGAGTAGCAAAATTGTATGTATCATTGTTAGCTTTTTGTCGATACAAGGTGCTCTTCTATTTCTTTGTTTTGGTGAAAAGTGCTAAAATAGGAGATGTTTAAAGGAATGCCAGTCAGTTACCTGACGAAGGAGGAAGGTAAAGTGCCAAAAGTTCGTACGAAGGATATCATTGAAAAGTTTGATTTAGAGTTGGTAAGTGGTGAAGAAGGAATAAACCGTCCCATTACAACGAGTGACCTTTCTAGACCAGGAGTTGAAATGGCAGGTTATTTTACATATTATCCCGCTGAGAGAGTTCAGTTATTAGGAAAGACAGAACTATCTTTTTTCGAAAAATTAAGCCAAGACGAAAAAGAGATTCGGATGGAAAAGTTTTGTACCGATATTACGCCCGGAATTATTATTTCTCGTGAAATGGAAGTTCCTCCAGAGCTTATTTATGCTTCTCAAAAAAATGCTGTACCTGTGATGCGTTCAAAAATGAAAACAACGCGTCTATCAAGTAGATTAACGAACTTTTTAGAAAGTAAACTTGCGCCAACAACCGCTGTCCATGGTGTGCTCGTTGATATATATGGCGTAGGAGTATTAATAATTGGGAAAAGTGGCGTTGGTAAAAGTGAAACAGCTTTAGAACTTGTTAAACGTGGGCACCGCTTAGTGGCAGATGATTGCGTTGAAATTCGCCAAGAGGATCAAGATACACTCGTTGGTACTGCACCAGAATTAATCGAGCATTTACTTGAGATACGTGGACTAGGCATTATTAATGTCATGACGTTGTTTGGTGCTGGTGCCATCCGAAGCTATAAACGAATCACACTAGTCATCAATCTTGAGCTTTGGGACCAGACGAAAACGTATGATAGACTTGGGCTTGAAGAAGAAAAAATGAGAATCATTGATACAGATCTTACGAAATTAACCGTACCAGTTCGCCCTGGCCGAAACTTAGCTGTTATTATCGAAGTTGCAGCGATGAACTATCGTTTAAAGCGAATGGGCATGAATGCAGCTGAACAATTTTCGAGTAGATTAACAGATGTAATAGAAGATTCTGAGCATGATTAATTAAGATAAAAATGTGAATTAGATCTAGATTATGCAGTGCAGTTTAATCTTTTTGTTTAATGCATCTACGCAGATTAACACGCCATGTTCAGTGAGATGAACTGTGTTTTCAGGTTAGCTATTAAAGAGAGTAAAAAAAAGAGAGTTAAAGGGGGAAAAAACATGTTATATGCAATCCAACCGATTGATCCGGTTTTTTTAAAGCTAGGACCTCTTTCCATACATTGGTATGGTGTCATTATTGGACTAGGAGCGATGCTCGGTCTTTATTTAGTAACAAAAGAATCACAACGAAGAGGCTTGCATAAAGATACATTTGTAGACCTTGTGTTATTTGCGATTCCGATTGCAATTTTATCAGCACGAGCGTATTATGTCATTTTCAAATGGGATTACTATTCACAAAATTTAACTGAAATCCCGCTGATTTGGGAGGGTGGCTTAGCCATTCATGGAGGATTAATTGGTGCTGTTGCGACTGGATATGTCTTTGCGAAGGTGAAAGGATTGTCTTTCTGGAAACTAGCAGATATTGCAGCGCCGAGTATTATTTTAGGTCAGGCGGTTGGCCGTTGGGGGAATTTCATTAACCAAGAGGCCCACGGTGGACCAGTGACGAGAGAATTTTTAGAAAGCCTATACTTACCAGAATTTATTATTAATCAAATGTACATCCAAGGACAATATTATCACCCAACATTTCTATATGAATCCGTTTGGAACTTAGCAGGCTTTGCACTTTTACTTCTACTTCGAAAAGCAAATTTACGTCGTGGTGAGTCCTTCTTGCTTTATGTCATTTGGTATTCAATCGGTCGATTCTTTATCGAAGGCTTACGAACAGATAGCTTAATGCTTACGGAATATTTACGAATTGCCCAAGTCATTTCTATTGTGTTAGTTTTACTAGCGCTTGCCATTTTGTTGTTTAGAAGAATAAAAGGTTATTCAAAAGAGAGATATTTAGAGAGCTAGAAGGAGAGAGGCCATTGACCGGTTCATTAAAGAGAGGGCTTTTGGTTGGATTGAAAACAACCTGGACGCTTGGGAAAATTATTTTTCCAATAACTCTAATTGTTACATTGCTACAGCATTCTCCTATTTTACAATGGTTAATCGACTGGTTAGCACCAGCGATGGGACTAATCGGACTTTCAGGAGATGCGGCAATTCCGCTAGTTTTAGGTAATTTTTTAAATCTATATGCGGGAATCGGTGCCATCCTTACGTTGGATTTAACGGTAAAAGAAGTGTTTATTTTAGCGGTCATGCTTTCTTTTTCACATAACATGCTGATTGAATCCTCAGTAGCTGCAAAAGTTGGAGTGAAACTATGGATTATTGTTTCTGTACGATTGGGCTTAGCTGTTGTTTCTGCCTTTTTCATTCACCTGTTTTGGAATGGAGGCAGTGAAATTGCAAAATACGGTTTCATTCCTCAGAAGGAAGTAGAAGCCATTGGTTGGTTAGCTATCCTCTTAGATGGTGTTGAAAAAGCAAGTATCGGCATTGTTCAGTTAGCAATAATCGTCATTCCTCTAATGGTAGGGATTCAAATACTTAAAGACTTGCAATGGCTATCTGTTTTTTCAAAATGGATGTCACCATTAACGAAAGTGTTAGGGATGAAGGAGAATACGTCTACAACACTTGCCGCAGGTTTATTGTTTGGTCTTGCATATGGTGCAGGTGTCATGATTCAGGCTGCAAAAGATGATCATGTCGAGAAGAAGGATTTAACACTCGCTTTTATCTTTTTAGTAGCATGTCATGCCGTTGTAGAGGATACATTGATTTTTGTTCCTCTTGGTATACCGATTTTACCGCTTTTACTTATTCGTTTATTTACAGCAATTGCTCTCACTATGCTCGTTGCATTTGTTTGGAATCGACTAGGAGATGCAAAAAGAAAGGAAACTTCATATGGGAATTAACACAATACTATTTGATCTTGACGGTACACTCATTGATACGAATGACTTAATTATTACTTCTTTTTTGCATACGCTCGAGAAATACTATCCGAATCAGTATAAAAGAGAAGATGTTTTACAGTTTATCGGTCCACCTTTATACGACTCATTTGTAGCTCTTAATAAAGAGAAAGTAGAAGAAATGATTCAAACGTATCGTGAACATAACTTAGCGAATCATGACCTTCTTGTAAAAGAATATGAGGGAGTATTTGAGACAATCAAAACTCTTCATGAAAAAGGCTACAAGTTGGGGATTGTCACAACAAAAATGAGAAATACGGTTAATATGGGTTTAGCCTTAACGAAATTAGATCAATTTTTTGATGTGGTTGTTACGTTAGATGATGTAAAAAATGCGAAGCCAGATCCAGAGCCAATCAATCTTGCCCTAAAACAGCTTGGTTCAACTCCAGAGGATACAATTATGGTTGGAGATAACCACCATGATATTCTAGCTGGAAAAAATGCGGGGACAGCAACAGCAGGTGTCGCTTGGACAATTAAAGGCAAAGAACATCTTGCAACCTTCAACCCAGACTATATGTTAGAGCATATGTCAGAGTTGCTATCTATCATTGGAGTGGAATAGGTTATGAGAAAAACAACGAAATATCCTGTTACAGGTCCTAATTCATTATGGCAGGTTTATAAAACCCTTTCGTTTTGGAAGGTTGCTAAAAATTTTGTTGTCATTCAGGTTTCCAGGTATACTCCATTCATTCCGATGAAACGTTGGTTATTTCGTACGTTTCTAGGGATGGAAGTAGGTACGACAACATCATTTGCGCTTATGGTAATGGTCGATGTCTTTTACCCTGAAAAAATTAAGGTTGGTCGAAATAGTGTAATTGGTTATAATACAACGATTTTGACTCATGAATACTTAATAGATGAATATCGACTAGGTGAGGTTGTTATCGGGGACGAGGTCATGATTGGAGCGAATACCACCATACTACCGGGTGTGACCATTGGTGACAGAGCAACTGTTGCCGCAGGGTCAGTGGTGCACAAGGATGTTCCTGCTGGAGCTATGGTTGGAGGTAATCCGATGAGAGTTATATTTACTGAAAAAGAAATGATTGCAAGACGTTTGAAAAATCACGGTTAAATGTAGCCGTGGTTTTTTTATTGAAAAAAAGACTGCGTTAGGAATTGCTGGTTAAAATATGTCCATACACATCTATCATCTGACCCCATGTGCAGAGGTGTAATTGTCATAATTTTGTTTTTACATTGAGTGTTACAAGGTTGACGAATTGTATAAGGGCATGTAAACTAATTAATAACTTCATCTTATTAGCATATTAGCGAACTAAAGTATTTTATATAGATTTGAAAAGCAAACAAAAGAGGTGTAGAAGATCGTGTTTATGTTCGAAAAACCAGTTGGTATGAGAGACACTTTGCCTCCATTATTCGAGGCGAAAAAGAAAATACGTTCGATTGTATCGGAGGAAATAAGTAAATGGGGGTTTCAGTTTATCGAAACTCCAACCCTTGAATTCTATGAAACAATTGGCCATGCTTCGGCAATTTTAGATCAACAATTGTTTAAATTACTTGATCAACAAGGGCATACATTGGTGTTACGACCAGACATGACTTCACCGATAGCGAGGGTAGCAGCATCGAGATTATATAAAGAGGGCTACCCCCTACGATTAAGCTATTCAGCAAATGTGTTTCGTGCTCAACAGCGTGAAGGTGGGCGGTCAGCAGAATTCGAACAGATTGGTGTTGAATGCATTGGTGACGTGACAACGAGTGCAGACGCTGAGGTTATCTCATTAATGATTTCATCCTTAAAAAAAGCAGGGTTAAAAAATTTTACTGTTGCAGTAGGACATATTTCATTTGTCCATGCGTTATTTTTAGAAATTGTAGGGAACGAAGAAAGAGCAAATGTATTGTTAAGGTACTTATATGAAAAAAATTATGTAGGTTATAAAGAGCATGTGAAGTACTTACCTCTTTCTTCTATTGATAAACAGAGGCTATTACAACTATTACAGCTACGTGGGAAAGAATCAATTATTGCTGATGCAAAAGAACTGGTAGAGAGTCAGAAGGGTCGAAAAGCAGTGGATGAACTAGACCAACTGTGGAGTAACCTCAAGGCCTTTGGTGTTAGCGAACACGTAAAAATAGATTTTAATCTAGTAAGTCATATGAGCTATTATACGGGCATTTTATTTGAAGTATATGCAGAGCAAGTAGGGGTTCCAATAGGAAATGGCGGGAGATATGATGAATTATTGAAAGAGTTTGACAGACCTGCACCTGCTACAGGATTTGGTATCCGCTTAGATTACTTGCTTGAAGCGATAGGTTTACCAGAAGAAACAACTAGAACGGAATGCGTTATTTTTAGCGCTGAAAATAGAAGTGAAGCCATACAGTATGCAACCAAACGAAGAGATGAAGGTGAACAAGTTATCCTTCAGGATATTCGCGGGATTAAAGATGTTGATGAATGTGTCCGTGCTTACGATAAGGTCACCTATTTTATTGGTAACACTGGTAGGGAGGTAAAGGGATGAGTCAATTTTTAACAATTGCGATGCCGAAAGGACGAATTTTTGAAGATGCCGTCCAACTGCTTATTAAAGCAGGCTATGAGCTGCCACCTGAGTTTGAGGACTCTCGGAAACTAATTATTGATGTTCCAAATGAAAATATCCGGTTTATTTTAGCAAAACCTATGGATGTTCCAACCTACGTAGAGCACGGTGTAGCAGATATCGGAATAGCAGGTAAAGATGTAATGTTAGAGGAAAAAAGAGATGTATATGAAGTATTAGATTTAAACATTAGTAGATGCTACTTAGCGGTCGCAGGTTTACCAGGAGCAAAGATTAAGGATGTTTCACCGAAAGTTGCAACGAAATATCCGAACGTCGCTTCAACTTATTTTAGAGAACAAGGTGAACAAGTTGAAATTATTAAACTTAACGGATCAATTGAGTTAGCTCCACTAATAGGATTAGCAGATAGAATCGTAGATATCGTTTCCACAGGGAGAACACTAAAGGAAAATGGATTAGTTGAGCTTGAGAGAATTACAGATATTACGTCAAGACTCATTGTAAATCCAGTTAGTTATCGGATAAAAGACCAACGAATTGATGAACTTGTGAATAGACTTTCAAATGTTGTAGGAAGTGTAATTTAGGACGAGAAGTAAGTAGGGTGGTGTAGGTATGAAGGTGACAAGAGTTGAAGGTACGATTTCTTTAAAAAGATCGATTGATCAAGGAACAGAAGAGCAACGAAAGGCTGTGCTTTCCATTTTAGCAGATGTTCAGAAAAATGGAGACAGCGCACTTTTTTCATATACTGAAAGGTTTGATGGTGCGCGTTTAGATGACTTAAGGGTGAGGAGAACTGAGGTTGAAGAAGCTTACAAACAGCTAGATTCAGAGACGGTAAATGTAATCAAAACCGCTGCTAACAATATTCGCTCCTTTCATGAAAAACAAGTTCGTCAATCTTGGATGTCATACGAAGCAAATGGCACTATTCTCGGGCAAAAAATTACACCGATAGAAGCTGTAGGGGTGTATGTTCCAGGAGGAAAAGCAGCATATCCGTCATCTGTTCTGATGAATGTCATCCCAGCACAAGTTGCGGGTGTCGAACGAATCGTGATGGTCACTCCACCAGGAAAGGATGGGACTGTTCCAGCTGGTGTTCTAGTCGCAGCAAATGAGCTTGGAGTTTCTGAAATGTATAAAGTAGGTGGAGCACAAGCTGTCGCTGCACTAACGTACGGAACGGAAACAATTCAACCTGTGGATAAGATTGTGGGGCCTGGGAACATATATGTGGCACTAGCAAAGCGGGAAGTATTCGGCACTGTGGCAATTGACATGATTGCTGGTCCAAGTGAGATTGTGGTCTTAGCCGATGAAACTGCTCGAGCAAATGAAGTGGCAGCGGACTTATTATCCCAAGCAGAGCATGATGAGCTAGCTTCAAGTGTTTTAGTCACAACTTCGGCACTGCTAGCAGATCAAGTGGCTGAAGAGGTTGAGAAGCAATTAGTTTCTCTTCCTAGAAAAGAAATTGCAAAGGCTTCAATTGATAAGTATGGGGCAATTTATGTAACAGACACTTTAGAAGAAGCGATTTCGGTTGTGAATGAACTGGCACCAGAGCATCTAGAAATCATAACAGCCGACCCAATGACCGTTGTTAGTTCAATTAAGCATGCTGGAGCAATCTTCTTAGGGCGTTACAGCTCTGAACCTGTTGGTGACTACTTCGCCGGCCCTAATCACGTCCTACCGACAAACGGTACGGCACGCTTTTCGAGTCCTTTAAACGTAGATGACTTTATTAAAAAAACGAGCATTATTTCCTACAGCGAACAAGATATGAAAAAGAACGGCAAGCACATTGCAGCCTTCGCCCGACTCGAAGGCCTTGAAGCACACGCAAGAGCAATAGAAGAAAGACTAAAATAATTCGACAGGTGCCGCTTTTGACAAGTGCCTTTCGACAAGTGCCTGTCGAAAGCTTACGCAAACATATGTATGTTGGAAGAACATAGGAGAAATATTGATATATCAACAATAAGGGTGCAAATAGATCGGCAACTTTGTAAAGAAAATTCGACAAGTGCCTGGCACCCAAAATACTGGAGGATCAAAATGAGAGAAGCGAGAATTGATCGGAAGACGAATGAGACAGATATTAAGTTAGTTTTTAATGTGGATGGAGAGGGGACTGCAGAGTTAGAGACTGGTGTTCCTTTTATGACGCATATGTTGGATTTATTCACAAAGCATGGACAATTCAATTTATCCATTGACGCAAAAGGTGATACTGAAATTGATGACCACCATACGACAGAGGATATTGGAATTTGTTTAGGTCTTGCATTGAGAGAGGCTTTAGGTGATAAAAAAGGAATCAAGAGATATGGAAATGCGTTTGTTCCAATGGACGAAGCGCTTGCTCAAGTTGTTGTTGATTTAAGTAATCGACCTCATTTCGAACTAAAAGGAGATTTCCCTAACGCTAAAGTAGGGACATTTGATACAGAGCTTGTTCATGAATTTTTATGGAAGCTAGCGCTTGAGGCTCGAATGAATTTACATGTTATCGTTCATTACGGACGGAATACACACCATATTATTGAAGCTGTTTTCAAAGCGTTAGGGCGTGCATTAGATGAAGCTACAATGATTGACCCGCGTGTGAAGGGAGTTCTATCAACGAAAGGGATGTTATAGATGATCGGCATTATTGATTATGGAATGGGGAATTTATATAGCGTCAGTAAAGCGCTTGAACGTATGGGGGTTAGCTATCTCATATCCGAATCTCCTCAAGAGTTAGAGCAAACAACTGGCCTTCTCTTACCTGGTGTAGGTTCGTTTAAAGATGCAATGGATCGTTTAAATGATTCTGGATTAACAAGCTTTATTAAAAGCAGCGTTGAAAATGGAAAACCTTTACTTGGAATTTGTCTCGGTATGCAATTGCTTTTTGAAGAAAGTGTTGAGAACGGTTATTCAAAAGGTCTCGGCCTACTTGAGGGTGATGTTGTACGAATTCCTGGTATTACTGAAAGTGGAACATCTTACAAAGTACCACATATGGGATGGAATGAACTTACACTGAACAACCCGTCACCATTGCTACAAGGAATAGATGGAGGATATGTCTACTTTGTCCATTCCTATTATGTGAGAACGGTTCCTGAAGTTGTGCTAGCAAGTAGTCAATATGATGTTCTTGTTCCAGCGGTTGTTGGCAAAAATAAAGTGTTTGGAACTCAGTTTCATCCTGAGAAAAGTAGTGAAGTCGGAGTAAGTATTTTAAAGAATTTCATTTCTATTGTAGAGGAGTTGGCTTAAGAGTGAGTACATTTACAGTTTATCCAGCAATTGATATGCGCGGTGGGAAATGTGTGCGTCTCATTCAAGGAGACTACTCAAAAGAAACAATCTATGGAGACTCTCCGTTTGATATGGCGAAATTATTTGACAGTCAGGGTGCAGAGTGGATACATATGGTCGATTTAGATGGTGCCAAAGCAGGTAGAAGAGTAAACGATCGATATGTCATTGAAGTAGCGAAAAAGCTCGCGGCGAAGGTTCAAATAGGTGGTGGAATTCGTCAAGAGGATGATATTGCCTACTACATTGAAAATGGTATTGATCGCGTTATTTTGGGCAGTGCTGCCATCTCGAATCCAAGCTTTGTAAAAGAAATGCTAAAAAAATATGGTGCGAAAATCGCGATTGGTATTGATGCGAAGGACGGTTATGTAGCTACAGAGGGTTGGTTGAATACATCTTCAATAAGAGCAACGGACTTAGGGATAGAACTGGCAAACGTAGGAGCAGAAGTATTTATTTTCACCGATATTGCTACAGATGGTATGCTGTCTGGTCCAAATGTTGAAGCGGTTAGAGAATTAGCGAGTGTGACAGGTAAGATGGTTATTGCTTCTGGCGGGGTTAGTTCACTTGAGGATTTAAAAACACTAAGTCGCTATCAAGAGGATGGTATTGGTGGGGCCATTGTCGGAAAAGCAATCTATACAAACCAATTTACAGTTTCGCAAGCGATAGAAGAGGTGTCAGGTACATGATAACCAAACGAATTATCCCATGCCTTGATGTGAAAGACGGACGTGTTGTAAAAGGAATTCAATTTTTACAGCTACGTGACGCAGGTGATCCTGTTGAATTAGCAAAAGTGTATGATAAAGAAGGGGCGGACGAACTTGTATTTCTAGATATCTCTGCTTCGCATGAAGGAAGAGAAACGATGGTTGAAGTAGTTGAACAAGTTGCAGCTCAATTAGCGATTCCTTTTACAGTTGGAGGCGGTATTAATCGTTTAGAAGATATGAAGCGATTACTGCGAGCAGGAGCGGATAAAGTTTCACTTAACACCTCAGCAGTACTAAACCCGGAGCTGATTTCAGAAGGTGCTAACTATTTCGGCTCTCAATGTATTGTAGTAGCCATCGACGCGAAATATGATCAAGCGCTAGGATCTTGGAGGGTTTACACACACGGTGGTCGAAATCAAACAAAATGGGAAGTTGTTGAGTGGGCCAAAGAAGCTGTAAAGCGTGGAGCAGGGGAGATTTTACTAACAAGTATGGATAGTGATGGTGCAAAGGATGGATTTGATCTACAGCTAACTAAAGCTGTAAGTCGTGCAGTGACAGTGCCGGTGATTGCTTCTGGAGGAGCGGGTAACGCTGACCACTTTGTTGAAGCATTTGAAGAAGGGAGTGCAGATGCTGCCCTTGCTGCCAGTATTTTTCACTATAAAGAAACGTCGGTAAGTGAAGTGAAAGCAACATTAAAATCAAAGGGGGTACATGTCCGATGAACATTTCAACGATAAAGTTTGACGAAAAGGGGCTTGTGCCTGCAATTGTTCAGGATGTAGTTAGTAAAGAAGTGTTAACTTTGGCTTATATGAATGAGGAGTCGTTGAAGAAATCAATTGAAACAAGAGAAACTTGGTTTTTCAGTCGATCTCGTCAAGAGCTGTGGCATAAAGGAGCGACATCAGGAAATATCCAAAAAATAGTTGATATGAGCTATGACTGCGATCATGATGCAGTTTTAGTAAAGGTTGTACCTACAGGTCCTGCTTGTCACACTGGATCTTATTCATGTTTTAATGAAAAGCTTGTTGAATCATCTTATGAAAGAGTAGAGGATCGCTTTGCTATTATAAATGAAATTGAACGTATTATTGCTTCTAGAAAAGCTGAACTGCCAGAGGGGTCTTATACAACTTATTTATTTGATAAGGGCGTTGATAAGATTTTAAAGAAGGTCGGAGAGGAAGCGTCAGAGGTCATTATTGCAGCAAAGAATAGGGATCATGATGAGTTAAGATGGGAAGTTGCGGATTTACTTTTCCACCTTCTTGTACTTCTTAAGGAGCAAGAGCTTCCATTAGATGAAGTGCTACAAGCATTAGAGAAGAGACGATAGAAGTTCACTCACAAACGAAGCTCGCCTTATGGTGAGTTTTTCTTTTTTGGCTACCCTGAAAATACGACACTGTACAAGGGGTGTTAATCTGCGTTGCAGGAACCTCGCTTTCCGTGGGGCGCCACTTGAGCCTCCTCGGCTTCGCCTGTGGGGTCTCAAGCCCGGCGCATGTCCCACAGGAGTCTCGGTTCCTTCCACTCCGATTAACACGCATGAATGATTTAAAGTCCAACATTCTAAAAAACCCAAATCAAGTTCGCATTTTCATCCTTCATGGTGCAATTCTCACATTGCATGGAAGTCTACCCTGAAGATACAACTCTGTATATGGGGTGTAAACCTTCGTTGCAGTAACCTCGCTTTCTGCAAGAATCATAATTTTCGAGGGAATATGTCAATCGCCTGTTTAGTTGCTGATTCTTTTATCGGTAGAATATATTCTCATATTTCCACATCGGTCCCTATGTATTGATTGACATATGTGATATACTACCTTCGGTGAGATTTTAGAAACTGGAGGCTTCAATGAAAAAAACTTACAAAAAAGGAGAACAAACAGGTAAGATTGTTCCTTTTATTCAGACAGGTGAGTATTACTTTAATAAGGGCTTACTTTCATATAGAAAACGTGATTTATATAAAGCAAAAAAATATTTAACTCGTGCAGTTCATTTAGAGCCAAGTGATCCGATGATTATTTGCCAATTAGCAGTTGTATTGTCTGAGTTAGCAGACTACACACTTTCAAATAAACTTTTACATTCTGTTGTTGATGAACATGACCCAGATATGACAGAGTGTTTTTATTTTTTGGCAAATAATTATGCTCACTTAGGGCTTTTTCAAGAAGCGAATAAATACGCAAATTACTATCTTGAATTAGATGAAGATGGTGACTTTGCGGAGGATACGGAAGACTTATTAGATTTACTGAGCATAGAAATGGATGAAGATGCGGACGATTATGAAGTTGAGGATGAATTAATTGTTAAACAGGAAAATGCGCGTGCTTTATTAGAGGAGGGAAAGCTTGAGGAAGCGACTCTGCTTCTCCAGGAAATCATTCAGGAGTATCCTGAATTTTGGTCAGCTCACAATAATCTTGCCTTAGCTTATTTTTACACAGGTAATGTGAAAAGTGCGACGCAAATTGTTGAAGATGTTCTTGAGAAAAATCCAGGAAACCTACATGCTCTTTGTAATGCACTTGTCTTTTTGTATTACCAGCGTAAAACAAAAAAGGTAAAAGACCTTACGCAAAAGCTTGAGCAGGTACATCCTCTTTTAATAGAACACCGATACAAGCTTGGTGCAACATTTGGATTAATCGGCCGTTACGATCTCTCATTTAAGTGGTTACGACACCTTCAAAAACAAGGCTTTGAGGGAGATGACACTTTTTATTATTGGTTGTCCTATGCATCCTATTTTACAGGCAATACCGCACTAGCTGAAGCAACCTGGAAAAAGGTAGTTGAAATGAATCCACAGAAAGCTGGGTCTGAGCCATGGTTACTACAAGGCGAAAAGCCTGTAAAGAATGCACATGTGAGATGGTTGCAAGGTGAATATATTGAGGAAAGATTATTTGGTATCTACCTTGAAGGGAAGACAAAGACATCTTCTTCAATTAAGGACCTCAATCAAGTGACACTCCATTCTACTTTGGAGAAGGAGTTTGCGGATTATTCTTTAGCAAGAAATAAACATCAATTAAAAAACACAACACCTGCCTACATTCAAGACGGGTATGAGATTATCGATTTATTATTTGAAAAAAATCAACCTAGTGATTCGGGATTGTATTTAACGTGGTTTCTTATTTTTGACGAAGCGATTCACCGTTCTTCTAAGTTGCATAATATCCCAGCTTGGGCTGCTGCGACGGAGTATATTTGGTTAACAGCTCAATCAAAAAAAGTGACACAGAAGGAATTAGCTCATAAATATAGTATTTCATACACGACAATTGCAAAATATATTAAAGTGGTAAAACTGATGCTCGAATAATGAGCATATTATTAGACGTTTTATTAATTTGTTTATAGGATATTAGTAAGGAAATACTAATTCTATAAATCGTCCTTCTACCTAGATTAAGGAGTGAATAAAGTGTCAGAAGAAAAAATTTATGATGTCATTATTGCGGGTGCAGGTCCAGCGGGCATGACAGCTGCTGTATATACTTCACGTGCTAACTTATCAACATTGATGTTAGAGCGTGGGATACCAGGTGGCCAAATGGCTAACACAGAGGATGTTGAAAACTATCCTGGTTTTGATCACATTTTAGGTCCTGAGCTTTCTACGAAAATGTTTGAGCATGCGAAAAAGTTTGGTGCGGAATATGCATACGGGGATATTAAAGAAGTGATTGATGGCGAAGAGTATAAAACGGTTATTGCTGGCAGCAAGCAATACAAAGCTCGAGCTATCATTATTTCTACAGGTGCGGAGTATAAAAAACTAGGTGCACCAGGAGAAAAAGAGCTTGGTGGACGTGGAGTTTCATATTGTGCTGTATGTGACGGAGCATTTTTCAAAGGAAAAGAGCTTGTCGTTGTCGGTGGAGGAGATTCTGCAGTTGAGGAAGGCGTATATTTAACACGTTTTGCTACAAAGGTCACGATTGTTCATCGTCGTGATGAGTTACGTGCTCAAAAAATCCTTCAGCAACGTGCGTTTGATAATGAAAAAATTGATTTTATTTGGAATCATACTGTAAAAGAAATTAACGATAAAGATGGTAAAGTGGGAAGTGTGACACTTGCTCACACGGAAACTGGTGAGGAAAGAGAATTTTCAGCAGATGGTGTCTTTATTTATATTGGCATGGTGCCATTATCAAAGCCGTTTGAGAAGTTAGGGATTACGAATTCAAATGGATATATTGAAACGAATGATCGAATGGAAACAAAGGTTGATGGTATTTTTGCTGCAGGAGATGTTCGAGAGAAAACACTTCGCCAAATTGTAACAGCAACTGGTGACGGAAGTATTGCTGCTCAAAGTGCTCAGCATTATATTGAGGAATTGTTAGAGAAGTTGAAAGTGAAAAAATAAGCAAAGGGTCTTTCTACATTATTTGTGGAGAGACCTTTTTTTTTATGGCTACCCTGAAAATACAACTCTGTATATGGGGTGTTAATCTACGTTACAGGAACCTCGCTTTCCGTGGGGCGCCACTTGAGCCTCCTCGGCTGCGCCTGTGGGGTCTCAAGTCCGGCGCATCTCCCACAGGAGTCTCGGTTCCTTCCACTCCGATTAACACGAATGAAAACTCAGATCTAACATTCGATAAACACAAAAATCAAGTTCACATTTTCATCCTTCATGGTTAAATTTTTAAGTTGCATGGAAGTCTACCCTGAAAATACGACGCTCTATGTGGGGTGTTAACCTTCGTTGCAGGAACCTCGCTTTCCGCGGGGCGCTCCTGGAGCCTCCTCGGCTTCGCCTGTGGGGTCTCCAGTCCAGCGCATCTCCCGCAGGACTTGAATAAGCTTCCTTGAATCCTCACCGCACGAAGGAAATGCGTTAGCATTTTCGAGGAGTCTCGGTCCTTCCACTTCGGTTAACACTTCGAAGTACTTGGATTCAACACTCTATAATGCACTAAAGAAACAATTACACATTTTCATCCTTCATGGTGCAATTCTCAAATTGCATGGTAGTCCACCCTGAAAATACAATTGTTATAATCAACATGGGATGTTAACCTTCGTTGCAGGACTCTCGCTTTCTTTCCACGGGGCGCCACTTGAGCCGCGCAATTACTTATTATCATTGTAGTCTCCCTTGTAAATCTGCTTCCATTTCTCATATGGTTTCGGTTCAATATTCCTCGTCCTTCCTGTTGTGTTCGTGTTCGAGGTCATTCACCTAAGGCGAGTTTTACAGCTTCTAAAGCATGTATTTTCGTGGTGTCAAATAAGGGGATTTCACAATCATTGTTTGTGACTAATAATCCTATTTCGGTGCAACCGAGGATGATTCCTTGGGCACCCTGGTTTTGAAGGGAACTTATAATTCGTTTGAATTCTTGTCTAGAGCCTTCTCTAAACTTTCCTAAACATAATTCATCATAAATGACGGTGTTTATTAAGTTCCGGTCCTTAAAATCAGGTGTAATTATTTCTAAACCATTTTGTTCAAGCTTGGATTTATAAAAGTCTTTTTCCATTGTATATTTTGTGCCAAGTAAACCTAATTTGCTTAAACCCTCTGCCTTGATGTGGTTAGCGGTTGCCTCGGCTATATGGATAAGAGGAATTGAGATTGCTTCTTGTACGATATCGGCAACAAGGTGCATGGTGTTCGTGCAAATCATGACAAAATCAGCACCTGTTTTTTCTAAAGAGGATGCAGCATGAATTAATCGTTTACTTGCCAACTCCCATTCCCCACGCACTTGATACCCTTCAATTTCATGAAAATCTAAACTATATAATATGCATTGAGCAGAATGAAGGCCTCCTAGTCTTTCGTTTACTGCTTGATTAATTAATCGATAATATTCATGTGAAGATTCCCAACTCATACCACCAATTAATCCGATTGTTTTCATAAATATTCTCCTTTCAAGGTAAACTTCCATGGATATAGAGGTTTGTCCCTTGGTACATGAACATTGTATTAATTATTAAAATGTTGAAACCAAGTATTTATTAGTGTTAACCAAAGTGGAAGGACCGACTCGAGGAAAGTGAGGCCCTGCAACGCAGATTAACACCCACAGTTCATTGTCCTATTTTCAGGATAGACTCCCGTGCAATTAATAATTTGCACCATGAAAGATGAAAATGTGAACTGAATTTTTGTATTTATTGAATGTTGGCCCTTAGTAATCCATGCGTGTTAACCGAAGTGGAAGGACCGAGACTCCTGCGGGAGATAGCGCTAGGCTTGAGACCCCACAGGCATAGCCGAGGAGACTCAAGAAGCGCCCCGCGGAAAGCGAGGTTCCTGCAACGAATGTTAACACCCCAAGTTCAGTGTCGTATTTTCAGAGTAGTCAATTATTAACACGCTATTAACAATTCCGTAATTCTGATTTAATTCTCCTGTAACACGGGTGAAATATTAATAGAGTAATATGTATTTAAGTAATTGACCCCCTTTTATAAATAGATACACGTTTGGTACGGGAATATAGCCCGTACCTTTTTTTTAATCTATTTTACTCCCTGACACTCTATTCATAAAATAAACAAATCTTGTTCGTTGTTACCCATTGTAAGAAATAGTATAATAAATAAAATGATAGTGCTTACAGCATTTGCTTCTCAATTAAATACACAAAAACATTTATAAATTAAGGCTACTTCGTAAAAAATGTTGCTTTGAATATGATTTTTACCTTATTGGTGCCAATGAAACTGGAATATTTGTTTCGTTGCATCTTATGTAAACTAACAAATGATGCGAAAAGAGCCTAACATAAAGTTAGAGGTGATAAGACGTGCAAAGAGTGACAAACTGCGTCTTAGTTAAGGATAATAAAGTGCTGTTATTACAAAAGCCACGACGTGGATGGTGGGTAGCACCTGGTGGAAAAATGGAACAAGCCGAGTCCATTCGGGAATCTTGCATACGTGAGTTTCGTGAAGAAACTGGTGTTTATTTGAAGAACCCTCATATTAAAGGGATTTTTACCATTATTATAAAAGAAAATGATGTGGTTGTGTCAGAATGGATGATGTTCTCCTTTTTAGCAACAGAATTTGATGGTACGAATGTAAATGAATCAGAAGAAGGGATTGTAGCTTGGCACGATGCAGATGCTATTCCAAATCTTCCTATGGCTCCAGGAGACTACCATATCATTGATTATTTACTAAAGGGTTCAGGTGTTATTTATGGGACATTTACATATACACCTGATTTCGAATTACTATCCTATCGATTAGATCCTTGCTAATGACAAAAAAATGACACATAAACCTCCATAGACCTTATTTCTTATATCGTTTTAAAAAAAAATCGAATTTACTATTTAAGGAGGTAGTACAAATGAGTATAGGTTCAACAAGCGATGTACAATTAGTCATTATTACAGGTATGTCAGGGGCTGGAAAAACAGTTGCGATACAAAGCTTAGAAGACTTAGGGTATTTTTGCGTTGATAATTTACCACCAACACTTCTACCTAAATTCCTTGAACTTATGAAGGAATCTGGTGGGAAAATGAATAAAGTAGCGCTAGTAATGGATTTACGAGGAAGAGAATTTTTCGAAAGCCTTTTCGAAGCGCTAGATAACTTAGCGGAGTCAACTTGGATTACGCCGCAAATATTATTTTTAGACGCTAGAGATTCTACTCTTGTAACGAGGTATAAAGAAACGAGACGTTCACATCCACTTGCACCGAATGATGCACCACTCACAGGTATTCAAGTAGAGCGTGAATTGTTGGAAGAATTAAAAGGAAGAGCACAAAATATTTATGACACATCAGAGCTTAAGCCAAGGGAATTGCGTGAGAAAATTATTAAGCAATTTTCGTCTGCAGAAGGACAAACTTTTTCAGTTAACGTATTTTCGTTTGGGTTTAAATATGGTATTCCAATCGATGCAGATCTAGTTTTTGATGTGAGGTTTTTACCTAACCCACATTATATTGATACAATGCGACCAAAAACTGGAAAAGATGAAGAGGTATCTTCGTATGTACTAAAGTGGAATGAAACGCAAAAATTTCTAGAGAAGGTAACAGATTTAATGGCATTTATGCTTCCTTACTATAAAAGAGAAGGTAAAAGCCAATTAGTTGTTGCAATTGGTTGTACTGGTGGACAACACAGGTCTGTTGCTTTAGCTGAATATATTAGTAACTATTTTGAAAAAGAATATAAAACCTTTGTTTCTCACCGAGATATTGAGAAGAGAAGGGATAAGAAATAATGAAAAAGGAAGGCAAGCAACCAAAGATAGTAATCATTGGTGGTGGAACAGGATTATCCGTTCTGTTAAGGGGCTTGAAATATTATCCGGTAGATATTACTGCCATTGTAACTGTTGCAGATGATGGTGGAAGCTCGGGTAGACTTAGGAATGAAATGGACATCCCACCGCCAGGTGATATCAGAAATGTGTTAGCTGCTTTATCAGATGTTGAGCCTTTAGTTGAGGATTTATTTCAACATCGTTTTCAAAATGGGAATGGATTATCAGGACACTCGTTAGGGAATTTAATTCTCGCGGCTATGACAACGATTACGGGTGATTTTGTTCATGCCATACAAGAAATGAGTAAAGTACTAAATGTTCGAGGTAGGGTTTTACCTGCAGCAAACAGAAGTGTTGTGTTACATGCAGAAATGGAAGATGGTTCTATCGTTTCGGGTGAATCAAAAATCCCGTATTCTGGTAAAAGGATAAAAAGGGTATTCTTGTCCCCAGATCACATTGAACCATTACAAGAGGCTTTGTCTGTCATCAAACAAGCAGATTTAATTATTCTCGGACCTGGTAGCTTATATACAAGTATATTACCAAATCTCCTTGTTCCTAAAATTGGAGAAGCAGTGAAAAAAGCTAAAGGTAAAAAGATTTATATTTGTAATGTTATGACACAAGCAGGTGAAACTTTAGATTATACTGCAAGTGATCATGTGGAAGCTCTAAACCAGCATATGAATGGTTCGTTTATTGATACAATCCTAGTTAATGACGAAGAAATCCCTGATTTCATTCGAGAGCGTTATGCTCAAGAGTTAGCGCAACCAGTTTTTTATGATGTTGAAAAACTTAAATCTTTAGGGTTAGAGATTTTGCATGATAAAATTATTAGCTATGAAGAAAAAGTAATAAGACACGATACAAAAAAAGTAGCGTCTTTGTTATATAATCTGTTAGAAAAGCATAAATAATATACAATAATGCAAACGAGTGCACTTTCATGTATTGGTGTACTAATATAATGCAATATTACTGCATATGATTGAGGGGGTGATGTTGTGTCATTTGCATCTGAAACGAAAAAAGAACTAACAAATATACAGGTTAAGGATTGCTGTGCGAAAGCAGAATTATCCGCACTCATAAGAATGAATGGCGCACTCTCCTTTTCGAATAAGAAAATAGTTGTCGATATACAAACTGAAAATGCTGCTATTGCAAGGCGTATTTATACTCTTTTAAAAAAAGGGTATGAGGTAACAGTAGAATTGCTTGTTCGAAAGAAGATGAGATTAAAAAAGAACAATGTGTATATTGTTCGACTTGCAGATCATGCAAAAGAAGTGCTAGAGGACCTGAGAATACTAGAAGAAGGATTTTCATTTTTAAAGGATATCTCCCCACAGTTAATCAGTAAAAAATGCTGTAAACGATCATATTTACGCGGGGCATTTCTAGCAGGTGGCTCTGTTAACAATCCAGAGACATCCTCTTATCATCTTGAGATATTTTCCTTATATAAAGAACATAATGACTCTTTATGTGAGTTAATGAATACATTTGACCTTAATAGTAAAACATTAGAGCGAAAAAAAGGTTTTATTACGTATTTGAAAGAAGCTGAAAAAATTACTGAATTCTTAAACGTAATCGGAGCACATCAAGCTCTTCTTCGTTTTGAGGATGTTCGCATTGTACGTGATATGAGAAATTCTGTGAATCGCTTAGTAAATTGTGAAACTGCCAATCTAAATAAAACAATTGGTGCAGCAATCAGACAGGTAGAAAATATCCGCTACATTGATAAATCAGTTGGTCTTGGGATTCTACCAGATAAATTACGTGAAATTGCTGAGCTTCGAGTGACTTATCAAGACGTCACATTAAAAGAATTAGGTGAAATGGTATCAGGCGGTACAATCAGTAAGTCAGGTATTAATCATCGATTGCGTAAAATTGATGAAATTGCAGAGAAGCTTAGGGCTGGAGAAACTATTTCAAATCAAAATAAATAATCTTGAAGGAGGAAAAACAAAATGGTTGAAAAACAAGTAGAAGTGTCATTAAAGTCTGGATTACAAGCGAGACCTGCAGCGTTATTTGTGCAAGAGGCAAATCGTTTTACATCTGATATCTTTTTAGAAAAAGAAGGTAAGAAGGTTAATGCTAAAAGTATTATGGGATTAATGAGTTTAGCGGTAAGCTCTGGAACAGTTATTACGTTGTTTGCAGAAGGAAATGATGAGCAAGAGGCGTTAGAAGCATTAGCTAAATACGTTCAACAAGAGGCGTAGGTGTAATCTCCCTTGATTTAGGGAGATTTTTTTTGTGCTTACGTAGATAATTTCTTGTTGGTTTTGGCTACCCTGAAATTACGACACTGTATAAGGGGTGTTAATCTGCGTTGCAGAACTCTCGCTTTCCGCGGGGCGCTTCTTGAGCCTCCTCGGCTTCGCCTGTGGGGTCTCAAGCCTAGCGCAATTCCCGCAGGAGTCTCGGTTCTTCCACTCCAATTAACACGCATGAATAACTTAAAAGCCAACATTCTATAAACCTAAAAACAAGGTCATATTTTCATCCACCATGGAGCTCAACACTTCTACATTTCCTTGCAAATATAAAAAAAACTGCTCTATTTAGAACAGTTTTTTTGTTATTGATATATTGAATTACTTTACTTCAGGGTTACGAGATATTACTTTATCTACTAAACCGTACTCAAGTGCTCTTTCAGCAGTCATGAAGTTGTCACGCTCTGTGTCACGAGCGATTACATCTAGTGGTTGACCTGTACGTTCAGATAGAATTGTATTTAATTTGTCACGTAAGAAAAGGATGCGTTTTGCTGCAATTTCGATTTCTGTTGCTTGACCTTGTGCTCCACCAAGAGGTTGGTGAATCATTACTTCACTGTTTGGCAAGCAGTAACGTTTACCTTTTTCACCTGCAGCTAATAAGAAAGCACCCATTGATGCTGCCATACCAATACAGATTGTTGATACTTGTGGCTTAATAAATTGCATTGTGTCATAAATCGCCATACCAGCTGTAATGGATCCACCTGGGCTGTTAATGTATAGAGAGATGTCCTTTTCTGGATCTTCCGCAGCTAAGAATAATAATTGAGATACAATTGAGTTTGCTACGTTGTCATCAATAGCACTTCCTAGCATGATGATACGGTCTTTTAATAAGCGTGAGTAAATGTCATAAGCGCGTTCTCCGCGATTTGTTTGTTCAATAACTGTAGGGATTAAGTTCATTTAAATGTTCCTCCTTTAAAGAGATGTTTTTTAAAACATTATGTAATCTTATCATACAACTAAGGTCAATAAAGGTCAAAAGAAATGCCTCTATCTATCTTATTCTTTTTCTAACCTTAACATACCTTAATTTTTGATGGAGATAAATTCAACAGATTGTTAAATTGACCATCATAAACTTTCAAATATTTAGGACAAAGTATCCTTCACCATCTTACCCGTTTCTGTCTATTTTAAACGTAAAGTTACTTGCAAATAAGCGGTTTCTACCATATAATGAGGAATGCAAAACATCCATATTGCCCTCGTAGTGTAGTGGATAGCACAAGAGATTCCGGTTCTCTTAGGGTGGGTTCGAATCCTGTCGAGGGCGCTAAAATTATAATAAAAAACCTGTGCAACTTTGCACAGGTTTTTCACCGTTTTTATGAATCCTTATAACCTACTGTCCCATCATAATCAGCTTCGTCTACAGGATTTATTCTCCACATTTGTTGAATTGGATCAAACTCCTCACCAAACTCACTAGAAAAATCCTGATTATTAGATAAAAGCTGTTTTGCCTCCCCAATTGTTCCTGTCAGAGGTCCTGTATAAACAATTTTCTCTTTTGACATATTCTCACACTCCTTGTCATTAGCATCATGAAGAAACGTTGTAAACATGTATGCTAATTTTTTCAAGGAAAGAGGATTAGTCTATATTTCCATTAGTTTTTAATCAACAATTGTCATTGTTTCATGTAGAATGTAGGTAAGGGAGGGAACGGTTATGGACATGAAAGCAGGGTTATTCCAACAACAAACATTAAAACTCGCAATGACAAAAGAGCTAACCCAAGCGATTACGTTGTTACAGTATTCTTCAATAGAACTTGCTGCTTTCATACAACAACAAGCCATTGAGAATCCTATCATTGAAATCAAAGATCGTCCCTACAATCAAAGAACTACACGGAAAATTATAAAGTCGAGCGGTCATGTGAAAAAAGAAAATCCAATTGATTACATTTCGATTGAATCAGAAAGTATACAAAATGTTCTACGAACTCAGATTGCCTATTTAAAGGTTTCGTCGAATATAAAAAGAATTGCAGAGTATGTCATTGAGATGATGGATGATAATGGTTATCTTACGGCAACTACAAATGAGATATCGGACCAGCTATCCGTTAACAATCCTCTAATCATTGATTATGTAATTGAGCTCATTCAAGGTCTTGAACCAGCAGGTGTTGGAGCGCGTAATTTACAAGAGTGTCTTTTGTTGCAACTTAAAAGATTACCGACACGATTACCGTTGGCAGAAAAGATTATTGAAGATTATTTTCAAAGCTTTGCAGACAAATCTTGGACTACTATATCTAAGGAAATAAATGTACCAATGAGTGATATTCAGAAAGTACTAGATATTATCCAAACATTTAACCCTAAACCGGGAACCCAATTTCAAAGAGAAGCACCAGTTTATATTATTCCCGATTTGAAAGTCGAAATGGAAAATGATCGTTGTTTTTTAACGGTTAACGATGAATACACTCCTACTATTTTTCTAAACAAGGATTTAATTAAAAATACATCAGCTAATGATGTAAGTGCTCAAGCGTATCTGGAAGAAAAAAAGAACCAATATGAGTGGTTAATAAAAAGTCTAGAGCAAAGAAAAATTACACTATATAATGTTATGAATGTTATTATATCTATTCAAAAAGAATTTTTCATAAAAGGACCTCAATTTTTGAAACCGTTAACAATGAAAATAGTAGCTGATGAATTAGGTATACATGAATCAACAGTTAGTCGAGCGGTGAAACAAAAGTACGTACAAACCCCATATGGTGTATTTGAAATGAAATACTTTTTCCGATCAGGGTTACAATCGAATTATGAGGGTGATGCTTCTTCACTTGAGGTGAAAGAAAAGTTAAAGCTTCTTATTGATCACGAAAACAAGAATAAGCCACTATCCGACCAAGGAATTGTTGATATACTTGAAAAAGAGAATGGAATTATCGTTTCTAGAAGAACAATTTCAAAGTATAGAGATCAATTAGGGATTCCAGGCTCATCGAAAAGAAAGAGATTTGATTAAAAGGTAGGTTGGAAATTTGGAAAAGAAAAAGGTTATTATGTATTCAAAAGAAAACTGTTCACTATGCGAGAAAGCAAAAGCAGTGCTACTTGAGATAAATCAAGAAATACCAATAGAAATTGAGGAAATAGACATTTATCAGGATGATGATTTATTAATGAAATATCAAATTATGATACCAGTTATTGAAATTGATGGTGAAGAGGTAGAATTTGGTATAATTCACAAAGATGTCATAAGAAAGCGTTTACTTTAAAAAATCCGCGCAACCCTTATTGAATAAAGGTTTCACTCCTGTTAGAATAAGAAATGTAAGCAGGGGTGATTTTTTTTACAGCAAGTGGGACACAATATGTCACGTAGGGACAAAAAAAGTCCAACTTGGATAAGGGGCAATTTTTTATGAGATCACTTATAGAAGTACAAAGAAAATTATTACCTGATCTTCTTGCGGTTATGCAAAAGCGTTATGAAATCTTAAAGTACATACGCCTAACTCAGCCAATTGGTCGTCGCAGTTTATCTCAAAGTCTTGGTCATAGTGAGAGAATCTTGCGAAGTGAGGTTCAATTTCTAAAGGATCAGAACTTGTTAGATTTTAGTACATCTGGTATGAGTTTAACGCCAGATGGGGAAATGCTTTTGTTGCAATTAGAAGAGGTAATGAAAGAAGTTTCTGGATTATCCGTTCTAGAAGCCAAGCTAAGGGAAAAGTTAAATGTAAAAGAAGTTGTTGTTGTTTCAGGAGATAGTGACCAATCCCCTTGGGTACAAAAAGAAATGGGTAGAGCAGCAGTGTCCTGCATAAAAGAGCGCCTTAATGGAAAAAATATCGTCGCTGTTACTGGAGGCACCACGCTTACCGCAGTTGCGGAAATGATGAAGCCAGATGTGAAAAATAGAGAGCTTTCTTTTGTGCCGGCTCGAGGTGGTTTAGGAGAGAATGTTGAGAATCAGGCCAATACAATTTGTGCAAAGATGGCCGAAAAAGCAATGGGACAATATAAACTACTACATGTTCCAGACGTTGTAAGTGCTGAATCTTATCACTCCCTTATTTCAGAGCCTTCCATTAAAGAAGTGCTTAATCTCATTAAATCATCAAGTATGGTTATACACGGGATTGGAGACGCTAAAACAATGGCAGAGCGAAGAAAAACAGCTCAAGAAGACCTAAGAAAAATTGAGAATGCAAAAGCTGTTGCAGAAGCATTCGGATATTACTTCAATCAGCAAGGAGAAGTAGTTCATAAGGTTCAAACAATCGGCATTCAATTAGAAGATCTCAAGCATATTAAACATGTTATAGCAGTTGCTGGTGGTTCATCTAAAGCAAAAGCAATTGAAGCGTATTTAAAGCAAGCACATTCCTCACTATTAATTACAGATGAAGGTGCGGCAAAAGAGTTAGTAAGGGATTAATCCCTAAAATAATATAAGGTTTAATTTTAAGGAGGAAATTTATCATGACAATTAAAATGGGTATTAATGGATTTGGACGTATTGGACGTATTGTATTCCGTGCAGCTTTAAAAAATCCTAACATTGAAGTAGTAGCAGTAAATGATTTAACAGATGCGAATATGCTAGCACATCTTTTAAAATACGATTCAGTACACGGAAAGTTAGATGCGGAAGTTTCTGTAAATGGAAATAACCTAGTTGTTAATGGTAGAGAAATCCTAGTTAAAGCTGAGCGCGATCCAGCACAATTAGGTTGGGGCGATCTTGGAGTAGAAGTAGTTGTTGAGTCTACTGGACGTTTCACAAACCGTGCGGATGCAGCTAAGCATTTAGAAGCTGGAGCGAAAAAAGTAATCATCTCTGCACCTGCAAATGATGAGGACATCACAATTGTAATGGGTGTAAACCATGACAAATATGATCCTGCTAACCACCATGTTATTTCGAATGCTTCTTGTACTACAAACTGTTTAGCTCCATTTGCAAAAGTACTTAATGATAACTTTGGAATTCGTCGTGGAATGATGACAACAGTTCACTCTTATACAAACGATCAACAAATCCTTGACTTACCACACAAAGATTATCGTCGTGCTCGTGCAGCAGCAGAAAACATTATCCCAACAACAACGGGTGCTGCAAAAGCTGTATCATTAGTTCTTCCTGAATTAAAAGGAAAATTAAATGGTGGAGCAATGCGTGTTCCAACTCCTAACGTATCATTAGTAGACTTAGTAGTTGAGCTTGAAAAGAATGTAACTGCAGAAGACATCAACGCTGCTTTAAAAGCTGCTGCTGAAGGTGAATTAAAAGGTATTCTTGGATACAGTGAAGAGCCACTTGTATCAGGTGACTACAATGGTAACCCAGATTCTTCAACGATCGATGCTTTATCAACAATGGTTATGGAAGGCAACATGGCTAAAATCATCTCTTGGTATGATAACGAGAGCGGATATTCTAACCGTGTAGTTGACCTAGTAGATTATATCGCTTCTAAAGGACTTTAATTAGTAAAGCATATTTCAATTATTAGTAGAACGTAATTGTATATTTTAGTTGGAATGTGTTATCGCTCAGTCTATAATAGATGGTAGCAAATGGGGAGGGGGTATTCCCCTCTCCTTTTTCTTTTGAGTAAGCTTCAGGAGCAACTTGGTGCGAACCTAATACCTTGTGCTTTTCAAATTTTACATACTAAAGGAGGACCTTTTTATGAACAAAAAATCTGTTAGAGATATTGATGTAAAAGGAAAAAGAGTCTTTTGTCGTGTTGATTTTAATGTTCCAATGAAGGATGGTCAGGTTACAGATGATACGCGTATTCGTGCTGCGTTACCTACAATCCAATTTTTAATGCAGCAAGGTGCAAAGGTAATCTTGGCTAGTCACTTAGGCAGACCAAAAGGAAATGTAGTGGAAGAGTTACGTTTAACTCCGGTTGCTGAAAAATTAAGTGAACAACTAGGCAAAAAAGTACATAAAACAGATGAAGCATTCGGTGAAAATGTTACACAAACCATTGAAAAAATGGCTGAGGGTGACGTTCTTCTTTTAGAAAATGTTCGCTTTTACCCTGGAGAAGAAAAAAATGATGCTGAGCTTGCAAAAGCATTTGCAGCGCTTGCTGATGTTTATGTAAATGACGCTTTCGGAGCTGCACATCGTGCACATGCCTCAACTGCAGGAATTGCTGAGCATCTACCAGCTGTTTCAGGCTTATTAATGGAGAAGGAATTAGAAGTACTTGGAAAAGCACTTTCTAACCCAGACCGACCATTTACTGCAATAATTGGTGGTGCAAAAGTAAAAGATAAGATTGGCGTTATTGAAAATTTACTAGAGAAAGTAGATAACCTTATCATTGGTGGAGGACTTGCATACACGTTCATTAAAGCTCAAGGGCATGAAATCGGTAAGTCTCTTTTAGAAGAAGATAAAATGGACTTAGCAAAAGAATTTATGCAAAAAGCAAAAGATAAAGGTGTAAATTTCTATATGCCAGTAGACGCTATTGTTGCGGATGATTTTTCAAATGATGCTAATACAAGAGTGGTTTCTATTGAAGAAATCCCAAGTGATTGGGAAGCATTAGATATTGGTCCAAAAACTAGTGAGATGTATGCCGACGTTATTTCGAACTCAAAGTTAGTAATTTGGAACGGTCCTATGGGTGTTTTTGAACTTGATGCGTTTGCAAATGGCACGAAAACTGTTGCAAAAAGTTTGGCTGTAGCGACTAACACTTATACCGTAATTGGTGGTGGTGACTCTGCTGCTGCTGTTGAAAAATTTGGCTATGCTGAAAAAATGGACCATATTTCAACTGGTGGTGGAGCATCTCTTGAGTTCATGGAAGGTAAAGAACTTCCAGGCGTAGTAGCATTAAACGATAAACAAAATTAGTGGGGTGTACCATGAGAAAACCAATTATCGCCGGAAACTGGAAAATGCACAAGGTGGCTTCAGAAGCAGTAAGCTTTGTTGAAGAAGTGAAAACGTTAATTCCTTCAAACGATAAAGTGGATGCTGTTGTCTGTGCACCTGCATTGTTTTTAGATCGATTAGTACAGAATACAATGGAAACGGATCTGAAAATAGGTGCTCAAAACATGCACTTTGAAGAAAGTGGTGCTTTTACTGGAGAAGTTAGCCCAGTAGCATTAAAAGATCTAAATGTTTCATACGTTATCCTTGGTCATTCTGAGCGTAGAGAAATGTTTGCTGAAACAGATGAAACTGTTAATAAAAAGACGCTTGCGGCATTCAAGCACGGTTTAACACCGATTGTTTGCTGTGGTGAAACTCTTGAACAACGTGAGAATGGTGAAACGAACTCATTAGTTGGCAATCAAGTTAAAAAAGCATTAACAGGCTTAACTGCAGAGCAAGTAAAGCAAACAGTTATTGCGTACGAACCAATTTGGGCAATCGGTACGGGTAAATCTTCATCTGCTGAGGATGCAAATGAGGTATGTGCACATATTCGTCAAGTTGTTGCCGAACAATATTCGCAAGATGTTGCGGACGCAGTAAGAATTCAATATGGTGGTAGTGTAAAACCAGCTAATATCAAAGAGTATATATCTCAACCAGATATTGATGGAGCATTAGTTGGCGGAGCAAGTTTAGAAACTGAATCTTTCCTTCAACTTTTGGAGGCGGGAAGTAATGAGTAAAAAACCGGTTGCTTTAATTATCCTCGATGGTTTTGCTTGTCGAAAAGAGGAAAAAGGAAATGCTGTATCACAATCAAAAAAGCCTAACTTTGACCGATATTGGGACCAATATCCACATGCTTTACTTACTGCAAGTGGGGAAGCAGTGGGTCTACCAGAAGGCCAAATGGGAAATTCAGAAGTAGGACATCTAAATATCGGGGCAGGTCGAATCGTTTATCAAAGCTTAACACGTGTAAATGTTGCGATTCGTGAAGGTGAATTTGAGAAAAACGAAACGTTTCATGATGCAATGAGTCATGTGAAAGATAAAAATTCAAATCTTCACATTTTTGGATTATTATCCGATGGTGGAGTTCATAGTCATATTCAACACCTTTATGCGTTACTAAGACTTGCAGCATCTGAAGGTGTGAAAAAAGTCTATATTCATGGTTTTTTAGATGGTCGCGATGTTGGACCACAAACAGCCAAAACGTACATTGCTAGTTTGAACGAGAAAATTGAAGAGATTGGCGTTGGTGAAATTGCAACAATATCTGGTCGCTACTATTCAATGGATCGTGACAAGCGTTGGGAACGTGTAGAAAAAGCTTACCGAGCAATGGTGTATGGTGAAGGTCCAACTTATTCATCTGCTCTAGATTGTGTGGAGGATTCTTACGAAAACGGGATATATGATGAGTTCGTTTTACCATCTGTAATTGTAAAGGACAATGGTGAACCTGTAGGAACGATCCAAGATAATGATGCAGTTATCTTCTATAACTTCCGTCCGGACCGAGCTATTCAAATTTCTAATACGTTTACGAACGATGACTTCCACTCATTTGACCGTGGAGAAAAGCATCCGTCCAACTTGCATTTCGTATGTTTAACTCACTTCAGTGAAACAGTTCAAGGTTACGTAGCATTCAAGCCAACAAATCTTGATAATACATTAGGTGAAGTTCTTGCTCAAAATGGACTAACACAACTACGAATTGCTGAAACTGAAAAGTATCCACATGTCACGTTCTTTATGAGTGGTGGCCGTGAAGAACAATTCCCAGGAGAAGAAAGAATTTTAATTGATTCTCCGAAAGTGGCTACATATGATTTACAGCCAGAAATGAGTGCATATGAAGTAACAGATGCATTATTAAAAGAGTTAGACGCGGATAAGCATGATGTGATTATTCTCAATTTTGCTAATCCTGATATGGTTGGACACTCTGGTATGCTAGAACCAACTATTAAAGCGATTGAAACGGTTGACGAGTGTTTAGGTAAAATCGTTGATTCAATTTTGGCGAAGGATGGCGTAGCCATTATTACAGCTGACCATGGAAATGCTGATGAAGTTGTTACATTAGAAGGAAATCCAATGACAGCTCATACAACAAATCCTGTTCCTGTCATTGTTACGAAAAAAGATGTAACACTTCGAGAAGATGGTATATTAGGTGATCTAGCACCAACCGTGCTAGACTTAATAAAAGTAAATAAACCAGAACAAATGACTGGAACAACATTAATTAAAAAATAATGAAATTTAAAGGAGAGATTTTATATGTCTATTATCGTTGATGTTTATGCTCGTGAAGTATTAGATTCTCGTGGAAATCCTACTATTGAAGTTGAAGTCTATACTGAGTCAGGCGCATTTGGCCGCGCACTAGTTCCAAGTGGAGCTTCTACTGGTGAATATGAAGCAGTAGAATTACGTGATGGCGATAGCAGCCGTTACCTTGGAAAAGGCGTATTAAATGCAGTGAAAAATGTAAATGAAATCATTGCACCAGAAATGGTTGGCTTTGACGTAACAGATCAAGTTGCAATTGACCAAGCTCTAATCGCTCTTGATGGAACAGAAAACAAAGGTAAATTAGGTGCAAATGCAATCCTTGGTGTATCGATGGCAGCAGCTCGTGCAGCAGCAGATTTCCTTGAGCTTCCTTTATACCAATACTTAGGTGGCTTCAATGCAAAAACTCTACCGGTTCCAATGATGAATATCATCAATGGAGGAGAGCATGCTGACAATAACGTAGATATTCAAGAATTCATGGTTATGCCAGTAGGTGCTGAAAACTTTAAAGAAGCAGTTCGTATGGGAGCTGAAATTTTCCATAGCTTAAAAGCAGTTCTAAAAGGAAAAGGCTACAACACAGCTGTAGGAGATGAAGGTGGATTTGCTCCAAACCTTGGATCAAACGAAGAAGCGCTTCAAACAATCATTGAAGCAATCGAAAAAGCAGGTTACACACCAGGTGAGCAAGTTATGCTTGCAATGGACGTAGCTTCATCTGAGCTATTCAACAAAGAAGACGGAAAATACCATCTTAAAGGTGAAGGAAAAGTATTCACTTCAGAAGAAATGGTTACTTACTACGAAGAACTTGTTTCAAAATATCCGATCATCTCAATTGAAGATGGTTTAGATGAGAACGATTGGGAAGGTCACAAGCTTTTAACTGAGCGCATTGGTAAAAAAGTTCAATTAGTTGGTGACGACTTATTCGTAACAAATACGAAGAAACTTGCTGAAGGTATTGAAAGAGGCATTAGTAACTCTATCCTTATCAAAGTAAATCAAATCGGTACACTTACAGAAACATTTGACGCAATCGAAATGGCGAAACGTGCTGGTTATACAGCGGTAATTTCTCACCGTTCAGGTGAAACAGAAGATAGCACAATCGCTGATATCGCTGTTGCTACAAACGCAGGTCAAATTAAAACAGGAGCACCATCTCGTACAGACCGTGTTGCAAAATACAACCAATTACTTCGCATCGAAGATCAGCTTGTTGAAATGGCTCAATATGCTGGTTCAAAAGCATTCTATAACGTAAAACGTTAATCATAATTTATGAGGCGGACTCCAAGATGGGGTCCGTTTTTTTTACGTTATTGGCTTATAGAATAGATGAAAGCATAACAGACTGGACTGGTGTAAGGCTAGATGGGAGAAAATCTTTTTTAGAGTGAATGAACTCCCAAACGGTGCTAATGTAGAGTGGAAACGTCCTTCATAGAGTGGATGAAGTCCAAAACGTAGGAAGAGTAGAGTGAGAACATCCTTCATAGGGTGGATGAAGTCCAAAATGGAGTAAGAGTAGAGTGGAAACGTCCTTCATAGAGTGGATGAAGGACGGAATGTAGGAAGAGTAGAGTGAGAACGTCCTTCATAGGGTGGATGAAGTCCAAAATGGAGCAAGAGTAGAGTGGAAATGTGCTTCATAGAGTGGAAACGTCCTTCATAGAGTGGGTGAAGTCCAAAACGTAGGAAGAGTAGAGCGAAAACATCCTTCATAGAGTGGATGAAGTCCCAAATGGAGTAAGAGTAGAGTGGAAACGTCCTTCATAGAGTGGATGAAGGACGGAATGTAGGAAGAGTAGAGTGAGAACGTCCTTCATAGGGTGGATGAAGTCCAAAATGGAGCAAGAGTAGAGTGGAAATGTGCTTCATTGAGTGAATGAACTCCCAAACGGTGCTAATGTAGAGTGGAAACGTCCTTCATAGAGTGGATGAAGTCCAAAACGTAGGAAGAGTAGGGTGAAAACGTCCTTCATAGAGTGGATGAAGGACGGAATGTAGGAAGAGTAGAGTGAGAACATCCTTCATTGGGTGGATGAAGTCCAAAATGGAGCAAGAGTAGAGTGGAAATGTGCTTCATTGAGTGGATGAACTCCCAAACGGTGCAAGGATAGAGTGGAAATGTGCTTCATAGAGTGATGAACTCCCAAACGGTGCTAATGTAGAGTGGAAACGTCCTTCATAGAGTGGATGAAGTCCAAAACGTAGGAAGAGTAGAGCGAAAACGTCCTTCATAGAGTGGATGAAGTCCAAAATGGAGCAAGAGTAGAGTGGAAACGTCCTTCATAAGGTGGATGAAGTCCTAAACGGTGCAAGGATAGAGTGGAAATGTGCTTCATAGAGTGGATGAAGTCCAAAATGGAGCAAGAGTAGAGTGGAAACGTCCTTCATAAGGTAAATGAAGTCCAAAATGGAGCAAGAGTAGAGTGAAAACGTCCTTCATAAGGTGGATGAAGTCCCAAACGGAGCAAGGATTAAGCAAGAACGTCCCTCATAGAGAAGATGAAGTCCCAAACGGAGCAAGGATTAAGCAAAAACGTCCTTCATAGATAAGTGAAGTCCCAAATCCATAAACTAAAAAAGAATAAACCTGTCGAAATTGATAGAAAATTTACTATGCGCCACGACTACTTGTCCTTATAGTATTGTCCTCCACTGTTTTTTATGGTAAATTAGAAATAATGTTATTTGCGTTATCTGTCTTAGGAGGTGTAGTTGATGCATGCATTTTTATTAACTCTATTAGTTATTGATTGTTTAGCACTTATTGTTGTTGTATTACTTCAATCTGGTAAAAGCGCAGGACTATCTGGTGCGATTTCAGGTGGAGCAGAGCAGTTATTTGGAAAGCAAAAAGCTCGTGGGCTTGATGCAGTTCTACAAAAAGCAACGCTTGTACTTGGTGTACTTTTCTTCGTTTTAACAATTGCCGTTTCTTATTTTCAATTATAAATTGTTCGTGAAGAGGTTAGACAGCTATGTCTAACCTTTTTTATTTGGCTCAATAAAGTAGTAGATGAAGTTAAATCAACTCATACATACGTGTAAACTAAAATTAAAAGACATAATGTTTGTTAATACTTATTTAGAATGTATAAAATAAACCTATTAAATGAACTTAACTTAATATTTGATTGGAATTTACATATATTTTTGAAGAAGAAGGAGTTTTACTAATGAAAAAAGTAGTTCCTAAACCGTTCACATTTGAAGGTGGAGAACGAGCTGTTTTATTATTACACGGATTTACAGGTAACTCTGCCGACGTACGGATGCTGGGTAGATATTTGGAGAAAAATGGTTATACATGTCATGCTCCTCAATATAAAGGTCATGGAGTACCACCAGAAGAGTTGGTTCATACTGGGCCAAAGGATTGGTGGGAGGATGTAATGGAAGGGTACCAGTTTTTAAAGGACAAAGGGCATAAGGATATTGCTGCAGTCGGCTTAAGTCTTGGTGGGGTATTTTCGCTTAAATTGGGTTACACTGTACCTATAAAGGGTATTGTCCCTATGTGTGCACCTATGTATATAAAAAGTGAAGAAGTTATGTATCAAGGCATTCTTGATTTCGCGAGGGAATATAAAAAGTACGAAGGTAAAACGGTTGAACAAATTGAGAAAGAAATGATTGAGTTTCAAAAAACACCAATGAATACATTAAAAGAATTACAGCAATTAATCTCAGATGTTCGGAATAATGTGGATATGATTTATTCACCAACCTTTGTTGTACAGGCGAGGCATGATCATATGATTAACACAGACAGCGCTAATATCATTTATAACGAAGTTGAATCAGACGTAAAGGAAATCAAATGGTACGAAGAGTCTGGTCATGTCATTACTCTAGATAAAGAACGAGATCAATTACATGAGGATGTTCTACAATTTTTAGAGAAACTAGATTGGTAAACCCTAAGGAGGGATGTATGAATGGAAGAGGAAATAAAGCAACATATAGATCGACTATTAACATTTATGAAAGACGAGGCATACAAGCCATTAACCGTACAAGAACTTGAAGAAGCTTTTGGTATTCATGATTCTTCAACGTTTAAAGAGTTTGTAAAAGCACTTGTCATCATGGAAGAACAAGGATTGGTTGTCCGTACACGTAGTAACCGATATGGTCTTCCTGAAAAAATGAACTTAATTAAAGGGAAGGTAACAGGTCATGCAAAGGGTTTTGCATTTGTAATACCTGAGGATAAAATGCTAGATGACGTATTTGTTCCACCTTCTGAATTGAAAACAGCAATGCATGGAGACATCGTTCTTGTTCGACTTAACTCTGAGTCTTCTGGTCAACGTAAAGAGGGATCTGTTGTTCGAATCATTGAGCGTGGGATAAAGGAAGTTGTAGGGACGTATACAGAAAGTAAGAACTTTGGCTTTGTTATTCCAGATGATAAAAAAATTGCAAATGACATCTTTATCCCTAAAAATGCCTCAAACGGAGCAATCGAAGGTCATAAGGTTGTAGTAAAATTACATACGTATCCAGAAGGAAGAATGAGTGCTGAGGGGGAAGTTATTCAAATTCTAGGTCATAAAAATGATCCTGGAGTGGATATTCTCTCTGTTATTCATAAGCACGGCTTACCACAGGAGTTTCCGAAGGAGGTATTAGATCAAGCAAATCAAGTACCTGATGTCATTAGTCCAGATGAAATTCCGAACAGACGTGACCTGAGAGATCAAGTCATTGTGACCATTGACGGTGCTGACGCAAAGGATTTAGATGATGCAGTTACAGTGACTAAGCTTGAGAATGGCAATTATAAATTAGGCGTTCATATAGCGGATGTTACGCATTATGTGAAAGAAGGTTCACCTATTGATAAAGAAGCAGCAGAGCGTGGAACAAGTATATACCTAGTGGATCGTGTAATACCTATGATTCCACATCGTTTATCAAATGGGATCTGCTCATTAAATCCAAAAGTTGATCGTCTGACCTTATCGTGTGATATGGAAGTGAATCCACAAGGGGAAGTCGTGAAGCATGAGATTTTTCAAAGTGTCATTAAAACAACCGAGCGTATGACGTATACGGATGTAAATAAAATTCTAGTCGATCAAGATGAAGAGCTGCGAAATCGATACGAGTCTCTAGTCCCTATGTTTGAGGATATGGAAAATCTAGCAAAGATTCTCCGTGAAAAAAGAATGAACCGTGGAGCAATTGATTTTGATTTTAAAGAATCAAAAGTATTAGTTGACGATGAGGGTACTCCTTATGAGGTGGTTCTTCGTGAACGCTCTGTAGCAGAACGCCTAATTGAAGAGTTTATGCTATTAGCAAATGAAACAGTTGCAGAGCATTTCCATTGGATGAATGTTCCGTTCATTTACCGTATTCATGAGGATCCGAATGAAGAAAAACTTCGTCGCTTCCTTGAATTTATTACGAACTTTGGTTATGTAGTCAAAGGAACAGGAAATGAAATTCATCCACGTGCACTTCAAGAAATCATTGAAGCTGTTCAAGGGCAGCCAGAAGAAATGGTTGTTTCAACCGTCATGCTTCGTTCAATGAAGCAAGCGAAATATGACCCTGATAGCTTAGGGCACTTTGGTTTATCAACAGATTATTACACTCATTTCACGTCACCAATTCGTCGATATCCAGATTTAATTGTCCATCGACTTATTCGAACGTACTTAATAAACGGTCAGCTTGATGAGCAAACGACATCAAAATGGAAAGAAAACCTTCCAGATATTGCAGAGCATTCATCGAATATGGAGCGTCGTGCTGTAGAAGCAGAGCGTGAGACGGATAGTATGAAAAAGACAGAATACATGCTCGATAAGATTGGTGAAGAGTATGATGGTATCATTAGCTCTGTTACGAACTTTGGTATGTTTGTTGAGCTACCAAATACAATTGAAGGTCTAGTACACGTAAGCTATCTAACCGATGATTATTATCGATATGATGAACGAAATTATGCGATGATCGGTGAGAGAACCGGCAATATCTTCCGAATTGGTGATGAAATTACAGTTCGTGTCGTAAACGTAAATAAAGACGAGCGAGCAATTGACTTTGAAGTTGTTGGAATGAAGGGAAGTCGTCGTCAATTTTCGAAAGATGAACCAAAGGTTATTCGAGCTGGTAGAGGGCGAAATGATAAAGGTCGAAACGATCGAAACAGTAAAAATAATAAAGGTAACGATGGAAAGGCAAGAGGTAGTCGTTCTGAAAAACCTAAGGATGGCGATTGGACTACACAAAAGCCGAAAAAGAAAAAGAAGAAAAAGTTCTTTGAAAATGTACCAAAACAAAAGAAGAAAAAACGATAAACATTGTAGGAGGGTCATGTATGGCCCTCTTTTCTTATCAGTAGAGACAAATTCTTTCAATCCTAATTGTTGAGGAGAAGGGGTATTTTTGCTAAAATAGATGGTATCGTTGCAAGGAGGATGGACAAATGCCAAAAGGTGCAGGCAAAGTAGTCTCTCAAAACAAGAAAGCGAATCATGATTATACAATTGAAGAAACATATGAAACAGGAATTGTCTTACAAGGTACCGAGATTAAGTCCATTCGTGGTGGCCGTGTTAATCTAAAGGATTCATTTGCTAGAGTTCAAAATGGTGAGGTGTATCTTCATAACATGCATGTCAGTCCTTATGAACAAGGTAACCGCTACAACCATGATCCACTGCGTACTCGAAAGCTACTTCTTCACAAACGTGAAATTAGTAAACTGATTGGGTTAACTAAAGAGGATGGATATGCTTTAGTTCCATTAAAGATTTATTTGAAAAATGGATTTGCAAAAGTGTTATTAGGTCTTGGTAAAGGGAAAAAGAAATACGATAAACGTGAAGACTTGAAAAAGAAGGAAGCAAAACGAGACATTGAACGTGCTTTCCGAGATCGACAAAAGATGTAATTAGATATGTTTTTACAAAAACTTACAATTGAATTATAGATGTCATATGCTATAATAAGAAATGTAGTCGCCAGTTGATATGGTTTTAACAAACAACTTGCAAGACTTATTCCGCGAAGTGATCATACACTTCTTCCCGGACTTCCTATCATGGGGACGTTACGGATTCGACAGGGGTAGTTCGAGCTTAGGTTGCGAGTCGAGGGGATCGGCCTCGTTAAAACGTCAACGCCTATAACTGGCAAAGAAAACAACAACTTCGCTTTAGCTGCTTAATAACAGCTTAGCGGTTCCTCCCTCCATCGCCCATGTGGTAGGGTAAGGGACTCACTCTTAGTGGGCTACGCCGGAGTTCGCCGTCTGAGGACAAAGGAAGAGAACAACCAGACTAGCTGCTTAGAAGCCTGTCGATAGGCCAAAGAGTTCGCGAATTGCTAATATATCGACTATACTCGTAGACGCTTAAGTGCCGATGCTTTTGGACGTGGGTTCGACTCCCACCGTCTCCACCAATACATACTGTTGGTGGTTTTTTTATGGATTTTAATATAGTTGAAAAGCATGTTGCCTTACTTATAAGGATGACATGCTTTTTTGTGTTTTCTTCTAGGTGTACATAGTATAGATTAAAGGAAATTCATATAATAGTAGAGAATTTTATTAGATACATTTCAAACATGAGGGAGGAAATTGATGAGCAAGATTGAAGAAAAAATTCTAATACCAAACATCAAAATTTTTGCAGAAAATCACACTATTGAAAAAGGTTATATTAAGATTGAACAAGGTATCATTTCAGATGTAAACGATATGAGCCAATTAAAAGATACAGACAACTATCAGATACTAGCATTTGCTGAAGACCATATCTTAATTCCAGGAATGATTGATTTACACATTCATGGAGTAAACGGGGCTGATGTGATGGACGCTTCAATTGATGCATTACATACAATGACAAATACCTTACCAAGAGAAGGAACGACAAGCTTTCTAGCAACAACGATGACTGAATCAGTAGAAAATATTAATCGAGCATTATTGAAGGTAAATGAGTATATGGAACATCACCAACAACTTGGTCAAGCTGAAATCATTGGTGTCCATTTAGAAGGGCCTTTTATTAATAAAGAAATGCCTGGGGCACAAGCGAAAGAGCATATCGTGATGTCAAGTGTGGAGCAGTTTAAAAAATGGCAAAAGAAATCGAATCAGTCTATTAAGCTTGTTACTTTTGCTCCAGAGTTAGATGAAGATTTTCAATTCATAAGTCATTTGGCTGAGAATCATATTATAGCTTCTGTTGGACATTCAAAAGCAACTTACGATCAAGTCTGTTCTTCAATTACAAAAGGTTTAAGCCATGTTACACATTTATTTAATCAAATGTCTGGTTTTCATCATCGTGAACCAGGTGTAGTAGGTGCGGCTTTTCATCGGAAAGAGCTAATGGTTGAATTGATTGCTGATGGGATTCATGTTCGTCCAGAAGTAGTAGACATGGTGTTTAAACAGATTACCGAAGAGCGACTCATTATGATTACTGATTCAATGAGGGCGAAGTGCTTAAAAAATGGTCAGTATGAATTAGGTGGTCAACTAGTTACCGTAATGGATGGAAAAGCAATTCTTAATCAAGATACATTAGCGGGCAGTGTTTTAAAGATGAAAGATGCATTTAAAAATATTCAGCAATTTACTAAGTGCAATATTCAGCAAGCAATAAGGGTAACAGCTGAAAACCCAGCAAAACAAATGAAACTCTTTCACCGTAAGGGAAGTATTGCTGCTAATAAAGATGCAGACCTCGTAGTTTTAGATAAGAATATGGAAGTATCGATGACAATCTGTAGAGGGAAAATAGCCTATCAGAAAACCAATGCTGACTGAATTGACTGTATTTTGATTATATAACTAACAGCATCACAGCGGGGGAAGTGAATTAGCTCATATTTCCCCTAGTAAGTTAGGAAAAAGAGTGTAGCTATGAAGGTACACTCTTAGTTTAATTATGATTTTGTGAAATTCAAGTCCCAGATGACACCGAAGGAATCTTTTACTTTACCAAACTTTGCTCCCCAAAATGTATCTTGTAGCTCCATAATAACCGTTCCTTTTTCAGAAAGAGCAGCGTAAAGATTATTTATTTGTTCATCATTCTCTAATTCCAGAGCAAGAGAAATATTATTGCCAACTTCTACGGTCTGATTAAGAAACACGTCTGAAAACATGAGGAATAAGTTCCCTTTTCTTAGTCGGGCGTGCATGATTTTATCATCAAGTTCAGGAGGTGTAGGATAATCGGCATCACCAAACGTTTGAATTCCTTCAATTTCCCCATCAAAAACTTCTTTATAAAACTCTAGTGCCTCTCGTGCGTTTCCGTTAAAAGTTAAATAAGGTGTAGCTTGATTTTTCATCATAAACACTCCTTTTTTGTCTGTATTTATTATTACTATATATGAAAATACTCTACAAAACAAGAACATTTGTTCTTTGTTATTTCATAATAACTTTATTATTTTGACCCAACCTTTCAAATTTGAACCAATTCATTTCAGTAATTGTAATATGTGATGATAAGTACATCAGAAGGTGTTCAATAAATTCATAAGTGAGTATCATTTAGAAAATACTAACTTTGTAAATCTATGGTAAGGGACCGAACTATATGTTTCATTTATTGTTAACACTTTTTGCTGTATTTGCTGCAATAAAACATGCAAAATGGAATAGATGGCGTGAGTATTTTCCGACCATTTATTATGCATCTTTTTTCAACGTATACTATCAATACATTAGTTTTTCAATGAAAAAGCTGTGGGAGCTAAAACAGCCATTTATAAGTGCTTTTATAACAGATGCTCTTTACACCTTTATTCTATTCCCTTGCCTAATCATGGTTTTTTTAAGCAACTATCCGAATGAAAAACATAAAGTATTTTTGCGATATGTAAAATGGATCGTAATTTCTCTCCTAATTGAAATCATAGCGATAAAACTAGGTTATATACAATTTAAGAATGGTTGGTCTTTAGCATGGGAATTCTTTTTTTATCCAGTTATGTACATAATGATTAGGTTGCATCATAAAAGACCATTACTTGCATTGGGAGTCTCCGGTATTATTGTTCTATTCTTTCTAATTGTTTTTGATTATGAATTTCTATAGGATGAAGCAATGGTGCAGAATTGCGTCTATTTTATGGTAAAATTTGAGTTAAAAAACATTATATATACATGGAAGTGATTATGCTATAGTTTTTAATATAGGAGGAGATAATCGTGTTTCGAGATTTATTTATCCATTTATGTATTGTTATTTCCTTTCTATTTGTAGGTGGTATCGTTTTTAAGAGAAACCCATATTTTACTAGCCTTCAAAATAGATTAGTGTTAGGAGTATTAGCGGGATTTTTAGGCTCTCTTCTAATGAGCTTTAGTTTTAGTTTAAATGACACAACGATAATGGATTTACGACATATAGCTATTGTGATAGCAGCTTATTTTGGTGGTGTTGTGCCTAGTGTTATTGCAGCTGCAATTATAGCAGTGAGTAGGGTGCTCTTTTTCCCTATAAGTACAGCATCTCTACTTACCTTCTTTGTTACCTTACTAATCGGATTAGTTATTGGTATCGTTGGTCAACAGAAGATTCGAGACATCAATAGATGGTTTTTCATGATTATTATTAGTACCTTGCTCTATGCCCTTAACTTGTACGTGTTAATAGGTAGTAATCATGACTTTTTAAACTTAATGTTCTATTATTGGGGATTTTCTTTAATCGCAGGTTTCATTAGTTTTTACTTAGCAGATTATATTGCACAATCGAATTACATGTTCTACGACTATAAAAACCAAGCATCGACTGATTATTTAACTGGGCTTCATAATACTAGGCAGTTTGATGAATCTATTAATACACTTTTGCCAAAGGCTAATAAAGAACAACTACCATTGGTTTTGTTTTATATTGATATTGACTATTTTAAAAAAGTAAATGACACGTATGGTCATCAAACAGGTGATTTTGTCTTAAAAGAAGTCGGTAACATAATCAATGATATGACACGTTCACAGGACCTTGTTTTTCGAAATGGTGGAGAGGAATTTTCTGTTTTAGTTAGTGATACTTCCGTCGATCAAATTTATGAGATAGCTGAAAGAATACGAACTAAGATTGAGTCTCATTCGTTTGTTGTATCAAATCAGTCACCTATTTCTGTGACAGTATCAATTGGTATTGCTTCGAATAACAGCTACAGTGAAACGACATTAGAGCTGATAGAAAAAGCTGATGATGCCCTTTATAAGGCAAAAAGAACTGGTAGAAATCGTATATGTGTCGCATAATTACCTGGGTTTTCCTTTGGAAATCTCAGGTTTTTCTTTTTTCATAGATTCATAATGTATAAGTTTTAGGAAATTTGACTATCCTTTTACAGAGGTGAAGGACAGTGAAACTAGTAATAGGAATGGTAATCTCTACTTTTCTTATCGTAAACTATCAACAATCTTCAGTCGATTCGGTATTTATAAATGAGCTTAATGACCTTATTGAGGTGGGGGATCAGTCAGGAGTTGAAATTGACTCCTGGACGATCTATCAACGTAGTACCGCGGTGGAAGTGATGCATTCAGTCTTACAAAAAAAAATTGATGAAATAAAAAGAGAAAATCAACAAATGAAGTGGAAAGTCGTAAAAAACGGAGATGGAAACCATCATCTACTCATTATTGGTGAAAAAAGAACAAGTAGATTTTTAGAAAGAAAAAAGATAACGGCTTATACTCAAAGTAACCACAGATATTTGATCTTTGTGTCAACTGAGATAATTGGTGACAGATGGGATGATGAGAGCATACAGCATATTCAAAACAGTGGTTTATCTAGTGAATTTGATACCTACTATTCGATTAAAGGAAAAATCAGTAAAGCTGAAAATCTTAGTGAGGAAGCTGCAAACCTGCTAGATTCATACTCTGCAGAAGTCATTGAAGGAATAATTGAGCCAAGCTTTGTTTCTTTATCAGCTTATACATCAATTTTTCAATCAAGTATTGCCGCTAAAAATGGTGAAAAAATGAATATTCAAATAGGATTACGAGCTTCGACACATTCAGAAATTGTGGATGTAATGCTTGCTACACCAATCATTATTAAAGAGTATTAATATTTCACACTAATAGACTAAAAAAGGGTTTGTACACATATATGTGTACAAACCCTATTTTATTTTTAGGAGGCAATTCGGTATGTCAACTTCTCTGACTGCAATGATTTTCGTATTATGTTTAGTTACAACTATTTATATTCGTTTACTCTGGACAAGACAAAGTCACCTCTCACCGATGACATGTATGATGTCAGCGATGAGCATAGCGATGTTAATAGGGTTGGTTTCAGGAGTAATGGTTGGAATTGTATTTGCTGGGAATCTTTTTTATTCAACCGTTATTAGTATGGGGGTTGGTATGTTTGTCGGCTTTTTAGCTGGGCTTCCAATAAGTATTATCGTTATTCTAGAAGGAATATTATCAGGTCTTATGGGAGGTATGATGGGAGCCATGCTTGGAGAAATGGTGATGCCAAGTTATTATGAGACCTTGACAAAAATCTTCTTTATCCTAGGAATGGCGCTAATCTTTACAGTAATGTATATGATTACGAATGAATCAAACGAGAGAGAGAAATCATCTTTATTTTTTCGTATTCTTGAAAGGCCAACTTTTCTTATCATTGTTTTTGTTCTTTTCTTTTTTTTACTACAGCAGTTAGGGCCAATTTATTCCCAACAAGAAAATCATGATATTCATCAGCACCATAACGAACATTAATTGAGTAAAAGGTTCATGCCGAAAAAGTGGTATGAGCTTTTCTTTTTATTACATATTGATAAATTCATCAATTTTTTAGGCTACCCTGAAAATACCACATTGAACTGGGGGTGTTAATCTGCGTTGCAGGAACCTCGCTTTCCGCGGGGCGCTTCTTGAGCCTCCTCGGCGTTGCCTGTGGGGTCTCAAGCCTAGCGCTATCTCCCGCAGGAGTCTCGGTTCCTTCCACTACGATTAACACGAATAAATACAAGGATTCAACGTTCTAAAGCTCTTACTAATTTTCATTCACCATAGTACAAGTTAGAGTATACCTTATTTCTTTTTAAGCAATTATTGCTTGAAATAATTGAGTAGGATAGGTATTGTAAACTCGTATGAATGTCTCTTCTTTTACAGATTAATAAACAAAGATATTCTAGGATTTTCTATGATGAAGGGAAGTACCTATTTAGTATGCAAAATCAACTAGTCGAATTTTTTCAAGCCTATGAAAATATAGCAATATTATTAAGTCTCTTATTAAACATTATCATTAGTATATTTGGCGTAATTCCAACGGTGTTTCTTACTGCAGCCAATATTGTAGTGTTTGGTTTTTGGCAGGGGACGTTTATTTCCTTTACGGGTGAAGCGTTAGGAGCAATCATCTCATTTTATTTGTATCGGAAGGGCTTCAAAGCATATATAGATAAGAAGGTATCCCTTCGTGGTAAGCTAAAGAAGCTTATAAATGTAAAGGGGAGTGAGGCATTTATCCTGATTCTATCGCTTCGGTTATTTCCCTTTGTGCCATCTGGACTGATCACCTTTGCGGCTGCGATTGGAAGTGTCCAACTTTCAGTGTTTGCACTGGCAAGTTCGTTAGGCAAAATACCTGCATTATTAATCGAGGCTTATTCTGTTTATCAAGTCTCAAATTGGACTGAAGAAGGTAAGGTTATCCTACTGATTTCCTCAATTTTCGGTATCTTACTAGTAGCTAAGAAAATCACACAGAATAATCCTAATCCCCAAAACAATGAGAAAATTTGATATAATATAGAAAGTTTAGTTTTCCTAAAAATTAATCAATCATTAGAATGTGCAGGGGGAGAGCAAGTGGAAGTAACGAAAGAAAAAACAATTAAGCTCGCAGTAAATGGTGGCATCAAATATGGAGGAGCGATATTAACAGCACCTCAATTAATGACAATTGCTAAATACATTAAGGAAGATAGTGAAGTTGAATTAACAACTTTTCAACAATTGTATATAGATGTAGTAGAGAGCCAGCTAGATTCGGTAAAAGCTGAATTTGAAAGAGTAGGCCTATCTGTTTATCCTGTTGGTGGGTTTGTGAAGAGTCTTCGCACTTGTGGCTTTTGTAAAGGTGAGGAAGAAGAAGGGATGCCTGTTGCGATCGAATTGAATAAACGAATTGCAGGAAAGGAAGTACCTTGGCCACTTCGTCCTGCATACACTGGTTGCCCGAATGCGTGTGGAGAACCGCTAATTAACGATATTGGTGTTATTAAGAGAAGAGATTATTATGATTTATATATTGGTGGGAAGGCAACTGGTGAGGATGCCCGTACAGCATTACTTTTTAAAGAAGGCCTTACACCTGAAGAGCTTTTTACGACTGTGGAAAAGTTAATTGAAGTATATCAACAGAATGCTAAGAAGCGAGAGGCATTTTGGAAGTTTATTAAACGATTTGGATTTGAGGAAATAAAAGAAGCGGTTGGCGCATAAAAAGACGAGGAGAGAGAACTCCTCGTCTTTTTATGGTACTTCATACCCCATCGAACTCTGAAGGATTTCAAACCATTGTTCATTTGAAAGAGAAATAGACAGAGCATTTATCGCTGATTGAATGCGCTCCATCTTTCCAGAACCAACGATCGGCATGATTTTCGCTGGGTGAGCAAGTAACCACGCGTAAAGGACCTCGTCAATTCCATTTGCACTCAATTCACCAGCCACTTTTTCAAGTGTTGCTCTAAGGCGAGATGCTTTTTCATTTTCCTGTGAAAAAATAGCCCCACCAGCTAATGGTGACCAAGCCATTGGTGCCATGCGAAGCTCCTGACATAAATCTACCGTACCATCCTCAAAGTTTTCCAAATGATAGGCTGATAACTCAATCTGATTCGTAACAAGAGGAAAGTCCAAGTATGATTGCAGCATTTTAATTTGCGAACGTTTAAAATTTGATACTCCAAAATGACGAACTTTTCCTTCTGCTTTTAATTGATTGAAAGCATTTGCTACCTCCACAGGATCCATAAAATGGTCTGGTCTGTGTATGAGTAATAAATCGATGTAATCAGTACGGAAATTCCTCAATGATTGTTCCACAGAGTGGACAATATGCTGTTTACTCGTATCATACTGTTTAAGCTTGTGATCAGGTCGGTTAGAAGATACTAATTTTATGCCACATTTCGTGACAATCTCCATTTTCTCCCGTAATCCAGGTTTTAATGCTAGCGCATCACCTAACAACGCTTCACATGTATAATTGCCATATATATCGGCATGATCAAATGTAGTAATGCCAGCTTCTATGCATCTTTCCACTAATGCTAACGTCTGTTCATTCGTTAGCTTCCAATCAGCTAGACGCCAATGTCCATGGATTATTCTAGATAATGATAAATCTTCTGCTACGTTTATACGTTCCAACAGTTGCCTACCTCCATTTGCAATTACGATTCTTTGCTATTCTCCCCTAAATAGAAAGGATATTCAACTATGTATTTTCACATCTTATTGTATAAGCAGGACATTTGTTACAAAGATGGAGAGATACTATACTTTATATGAAAGTAACCATAGTTAAACTGATAGAATGATGTTCATGAAAATTTCAAAATATATTGAGTTATATATCTTTACATACAGTAGGGGGGTATGGTAAATTTTAATTAATGAAGGAGGGGAGATTGAATGGAAGGTAACCAAAATGAAGAGCTTGAAAATATTCTTTTAACTGAGGATTGTTGTTCTTCTCATTCCGACAGAAAAAGTCATCACTCCGATAAAACGAAAAAGAATCTTATTAGCCGTCTAAATCGTATTGAAGGCCAAATAAGAGGCGTAAAAGGTCTGATTGAAAAAGACACATATTGTGATGATGTTATTACGCAAATCGCAGCAGCTCAATCAGCATTAAATAGTGTTAGTAAACTTCTGCTTGAAGGGCATCTTAAAACATGTGTAATTGACCGTATTCAAGAAGGGGATTTAGAGGTATTAGATGAAGTCCTAGTGACTGTTCATAAATTAATGAAAAAATAAGGAGATGTTAAATATGGAAAAAGTAACGTTAAATGTAAGTGGTATGTCTTGTGGACACTGTGTTAAAGCTGTTGAAGGTAGCGTTGGAGAATTATCTGGTGTTACTTCTGTAAAAGTAAATTTAAGCGAAGGTACTGTTGATGTTGAGTTTAACTCATCTGAAGTAACTATTGATGCAATTAAAGAAGCAATTGATGATCAAGGATATGATGTAGCATAACAAAAAGAATCGTGCTCGTTTGTAGCGCGATCTCTTTTGGATTTTAATATACCCCTATGAGGTATAATGGGAGGGCGGAAAATGAGTAATGGGACAAAAGAAGCTACTTTTCAAATTACTGGAATGACGTGTGCTGCTTGTTCCACACGAATTGAAAAGGGTTTAAAGAAGGTTGCTGGTGTAGAAGAAGCGAATGTGAATTTAGCTCTTGAAAAAGCGACGATAAAATATTCTGCTTCTGAAACAGATATTGGAGCATTTGAGCAAAAAGTTAAAGATTTAGGTTATGACGTTGTATCTGAAAAGGTAGAATTAGCCATTACAGGAATGACATGTGCAGCATGTTCAGCACGTATTGAAAAAGTACTAAAAAAGCAAGAGGGCATTCGCAATGTTAACGTCAACCTAGCCTTAGAAACAGGAACGATTGAATTTAATCCTTCAATGTGGACGGTAAAAGATATTATCGCTAGGATTGAAAAAATCGGTTACGGAGCGACGGTAAAAGAAGAAAATCAACAAGAATCGATTGATCACCGTGAAAGGGAAATAGAAACTCAGAAAGGAAAGTTCATCTTTTCTCTGATCCTTTCTTTACCGCTATTGTGGGCGATGGTAGGTCATTTTAGCTTTACATCCTTTATTTATGTACCTGATATGTTTATGAATCCATGGGTACAGCTAGCGCTTGCAACACCTGTACAATTTATTATAGGAAAGCAATTTTATATTGGTGCATATAAGGCACTTCGAAATAAAAGCGCAAACATGGATGTACTAGTTGCACTTGGTACGTCTGCGGCTTATTTTTATAGCTTGTATCTATCATTTCAATCCATCGGAACAAATGTGCATATGGTTGAATTGTATTATGAAACAAGTGCGATTCTAATTACACTCATCATATTAGGTAAGCTTTTCGAAGCAAGAGCAAAAGGTCGTTCATCTGAGGCTATTAAGAAGCTAATGGGACTACAAGCAAAAACGGCGACCGTCTTTAGAGATGGAGAAGAACAAGAAATTGCATTAGAAGATGTAATTGTTGGAGATGTTCTTTATGTAAAACCAGGTGAAAAGATTCCGGTTGATGGGGAGATTATTGAAGGAAGATCTGCGCTAGATGAATCAATGCTTACAGGAGAAAGTGTTCCAGTTGATAAAACGATTGGCGACACGGTTATTGGAGCAACAATTAATAAAAATGGTTTCCTGAAAGTAAAAGCAAAAAAAGTAGGTAAGGATACAGCTTTAGCACAAATTATTAAGGTTGTGGAAGAGGCACAAGGCTCAAAAGCGCCAATTCAACGTTTAGCTGATCAAATATCTGGGATTTTCGTGCCTGTAGTTGTAGGGATTGCTGTCATTACATTCTTAGTATGGTACTTCTTCGTAAGTCCTGGCGATTTTGCAGAAGCTCTTGAAAAATTAATCGCTGTTCTTGTTATTGCGTGCCCATGTGCCCTTGGACTTGCGACACCAACATCCATTATGGCTGGTTCTGGACGTGCAGCAGAGTTTGGAATTCTTTTCAAAGGTGGAGAACATCTTGAAATGACACACAAGCTAACAACAATTTTATTAGACAAAACAGGTACAGTAACGAATGGAGAACCAGTTTTAACAGATGTTATTGTGACGAATCTTGATGAAAACAAGTTTTTATCTGTTGTTGGTGCGGCAGAAAAGCAGTCAGAGCATCCATTAGCACAAGCGATTGTCCAAGGTATTAAGGAAAAAGGACTTCACATAGAAGATACTAGTCAGTTTGAAGCGATTCCAGGCTATGGAATTAAAGCAATCGTAAACGAGCAAGAAGTATTAATAGGAACACGTAAATTAATGAAACAGCATGCAGTAGACGTGCAAAATGCGATGAGTAAAATGGAAGAGCTTGAATCAAACGGTAAAACAGCAATGCTTGTTGCGATTGATAAACAGTATGCAGGAATGATTGCTGTAGCCGACACGATTAAAGAAACGTCAAAGGCAGCAGTTCAACGTTTAAAGAATATGGGATTAGAAGTGATTATGATAACAGGTGATAATGAGCGAACTGCAAGAGCAATTGCTAGTCAAGCTGGCATAAATCACGTTGTAGCAGAGGTTTTACCAGAAGGAAAAGCAGAAGAAGTGAAAAAACTTCAACAGCAAGGGAAAACAGTTGCGATGGTGGGTGACGGTATAAATGATGCTCCAGCATTAGCAATTGCTGATATCGGAATGGCTATTGGGACAGGAACAGATGTGGCAATGGAGGCAGCAGATATTACCTTAATAAGAGGTGATTTAAATAGTATTGCTGATGCAATCTATATGAGTAAGAAAACGATCCAAAATATTAAACAAAACTTATTTTGGGCATTTGGATATAACACTTTAGGAATCCCAATTGCTGCGCTAGGCTTTTTAGCGCCTTGGCTAGCAGGTGCAGCTATGGCATTTAGTTCGGTATCCGTTGTATTAAATGCCTTGCGCTTACAGAAGGTTAAGCTTTAAAATACACATTTGAAGGGATTTCACTCCCTTCAATTAACTATTATTTTAACTATAGGAGAGATGGCTATGAAAAAGTGGGCCATAACAGCAGTTGTATACCTTTTAGCAGTAATCGGAGGCTATTTCGTATATTCTGTGTTTATGAATGATACAACGACAACTGAACATGTTAAGCATGAAACAGACGCCGACGCTAACAAGGGTCATGGCGAGCATGGAGAAGAAAAGGATACAGAAGGCCATGGTGAGCATGGTGGTCATGAAAGTGCTGCACCAGAAAAAAGTGAAGTAGTTACAAAGCTAAATGTTGTTGGGAATAAGTTAACGATAAATATTACAGATTTAAAAGAAAATCCTGTTGAAGAGCTAGAAGTAAATCATGAAAAACTTCTACACTTAATCATTGTTGATGAGCATCTTGATCAATACTATCATCTACACCCAGAACAAATCGACGTAGGTGTTTTTCAAACAGATATTCAGTTAAAGGATGGAACATATAAAGCATTTATTGATATTAAACCTAAAAAGCTATCGTACAAGGTACTTCCAGTTGAATTTAAAATTGGCGATACTGACGAACACGGACATGGTGAATTAAAAGAAGATGTTTCTTTAACGAAAACCATTGATGGGCAAGAAGCAAGCTTACATGTAAGCTCGTACAAAATTGGCGAACCGATTATACTCGATTTCACATTGCCAAACGCTGAACTCCAACCATATCTAGGAGCAATGGGACATGTAGTCATCTTAGACGAACATGCTGAAAACTACATTCACGTTCATCCTCTAAACGATACGGAACCAAAGTTTGAAACGAAATTCGAAACACCAGGACTATACAAACTATGGGGCGAATTCCAAATCGACGGGAAAATTTATTATTTCCCATATGTAATTAAAGTACAATAAATATGCTGTGTAGCAATAAGGGTTCTGAAGTAGAGATTGTACAATATTTTCAATGTGCATTTTCAGGGTAGACGTTCATGCAATTTGAGAATTGCACCATGACGTATGAAAATGTGACCTTGATTTTTGTGTTTATCGAATGTTGGATCTGAGTATTCATTCGTGTTAATCGGAGTGGAAGGAACCGAGACTCCTGTGGGATATGCGCCGGACTTGAGACCCCACAGGCGCAGCCGAGGAGGCTCAAGTGGCGCCCCACGGAAAGCGAGGTTCCTGCAACGAAGATTAACACCCCATATACAGAGTTGCATTTTCAGGGTAGCCAACTAATAAACAAAACGAGTAGACACAAACATGTCTACTCGTTTTTCAATAGCTCCTTTAGCTTTCCATTTAGCAAATTCGCTTCAAACAATGCACGCTCATCTTGAAGAATCTCTCCAGGTCTACTACCCTTCCCAAGAATATAATCAGAAAACTCCATTGAAACAAAATCAAAAATATATTGAAATTGCTGAACAAGCGGAAGGGCCTTTATCCTAGGATGATCTCCACCAGTAATCACCACATATCCTTTTTTCCTAGACATTTCATCCTTAAAACTAAACCTGCTATCACGTAAACTTTGTGACCAACGATCAAAAAAATTCTTCATAATACCAGACATGCCATACCAGTATAAAGGTGTCGCTACAATAACAATATCATGCTCTATCACTTTTTCAATTACACCATCGTAATCATCTTCAACAGGCTGAAAACCTCCAGGACAATGTCTCTTATCTTCAATCGGCTCAATATGTAAATCTCGTAAAAAAATCTCAGTATGAGGAATGTCATTAATGACAGCTTTTGTTAAAATTTCCGAATTTCCATTCTGTCTAGAACTTCCGTAAAGTACTAAAATATTCATAAAAAGCTCCTTTCAAAGACTAATTTCATTTATCTAAATCAAAAAGAGTATGATTGTTTGATTGTTTGATTGTAACCGTTAATACATTTTATTCCTAAAATGTATTTGACATACAATAAATTTTCGATATACATTTACTACTAACCATATAATATGTATTCAGATGTTTGAAGCATTTTGCTTATTAATTTTTATGAGAAGGATTAGGTGAATAAGATGAAAGTCACACTACAAGAAATAAATAGCAGCCACATAAATGTACTTGGAAATTTACTTGAATATTATGTATACGAGTTTAGTAAATACATAGAATCGATTAAAATACGAGAAGACGGTACGTATGGATTTGGAGACCTTACGCGGTATTTTAATAATAATGAATATCATTGCTATTTATTCGAAATGATGAAAATTTAGCGGGATTTGCTATCGTTAATGAAGAATTGATAAATGAAATCCAACATTTTTGTGTTGAGGAATTTTTTGTGTTAGAGAAAGGAAAGGGAATAGGTAAATTAGCAGCCATTCAGCTATTTAATCAATTTCGTGGGAAATGGACTGTTACGCAAATTGAAAAGAACTACCCTGCACATGCTTTTTGGAAGAACGTAATAGGGCAATATACTAAACATACCCATACCGAATATCAAGATGATGCAAAACGTACCATTCAACAATTTGATAATAGAAGCTAACAAGGGTTATGTACCAATAATTTCTAAAAATTTCAAAATATTTAACATGGTTTTATCAATCTGAAAAATGATAAAATTTATCTATCTACAAAACTTTAGGAGAGAACCATGAGACAGCTACGGATTTACTGTACATGTGTACTTATCATCATAATAGGCTTACAAATACCTTTAACCGGATATACACAAGAAGAAAAGAGTGTTCCTAACCTCCAAAGTGAAGCTGCTATACTACTAGATGCAACAACAGGTGCCATCCTGTATGAAAAGGGAATACAACAAGAAATGAATCCAGCAAGTTTAACGAAAGTAGCCACTGCTATTTATGCAATTGAAAAAGGAAATTTGAACGACATTGTAACTGTTAGCAAAAGAGCTCGGCAAATTGACGGGACACGTGTGTATTTAGAGGAAGGGGAAAAAGTACCGTTAAAAAAGCTTATTCAAGGTTTGCTAATAAACTCAGGAAATGATGCAGGTGTCGCAATTGCGGAGCATTTAGATGGAAGTGTGGAAGTATTTGCTGAAAATATGAATCAATTTTTACGAAAGAAAGTAAAGGTTAAACAGACAACCTTTAAAAATCCTCATGGTCTATTTGATGAAAATCATAAAACCACTGCATATGATCTTGCCATCATTACAAAGTATGCACTTAAAAATTCAACTTTTACCGAGATTTTTGCAACAGCTGAGTTAAAATGGACGGGTGAAAGCTGGGATACGACATTATTTAATCATCATAGAATGTTCCGTGAAATTCCTTATGAAGGATTCATTGGTGGGAAAACGGGTTATGTAAATGAGTCTGGTCAAACTCTCATTACTGTAGCTAAGCGTAATAATATGAAGCTTATTGCAGTAGTTTTAAAAGCAAAAACGAAAAGACAAATTTATCGTGATACAGCTAACCTATTAGACTATGGCTTCTTTGCTTACACCTACGGACTTATTCCAACGAATCAGGCGTTCCAAGATGAGGAGAAAAATAGATATGTTACGAATGAAGACATCTATTACCCCCATCTCATCGGTGAAAATCCTGTTTTATCTGTACAAGACGGTTCTCTTGTTATTACAGGGGAAGATAAGCGAATCATATTTAAAAAGCAACTAGCAGAAGATCCACTAAATAAAGTTATGGAAAATAGTAAAATTGTAACTTTTAATAGTAGTAGTAAAGAAAGCAAAAGTAATACTCTAAATGTTGATGAAGAAGATAGAAACACACTTTCTGTGATGATTATCATTTTAATTAGCATATCAATACCTATGTGGGTTATTCTATTTCGAAAAAAAAGAGATACGTTTGAACAATAAAAATTTATATGATAGAAAAAAGCAGATTCGATTCGTAAGCATCGTTTCTGCCTTTTTATTTGGTTAAAATTGATGATAGTATTTGTGGACTATGTATAGGAAAAACTTTACTAATGTTTTTATTTGATTTTATACCTGAGTGGGTATAAAATGAGTTGAAATATTATTTTAAAAATTGAGGTGTTTCCTGTGATATATATCATTCTATTATCTGTATTTATTATGATTAGTGTTTTTCTATATAAACGATATTTCCCGGTTACTGGTGTGAAATGTCTTGAGCTTCCAACACAGCTCGAGGACAATGTTGTGATTGTCGACCTTCGAGATTACCAAGTTGGTACAAAAAAACCAATAAATGGTGCTCTTCATCTTCCATATGCATACTTAAACAGGTATTATAAAGAAATACCAGGTGAAAATATTCATATCGTTGCTTCTGATATTCTTGAACGTAACCTAGGGTTTAGGTTTCTTATATCAAAAGGCTACAATATTAGAAGTTATTCACTTCAAAATTGTGAGTGCCCAAAAGGTTAAGGAGGTGCTGTAAACATGGAAATGGAATATAGCAAAGAAATGAAAAATAGAGTAAAACGTATTGAAGGACAAATGAGAGGAATCCTGAAAATGATGGAAGAAAATAAGGATTGCAAGGACCTCATTACTCAATTATCCGCAGCAAGAAGTGCAATTGATCGTACGATTGGTGTCATCGTAAGTTCAAACTTAGAAAAATGTGTTCGAGAACAAGCCGAAAAGGGTGGAGATACAGAGCACCTAGTTAAAGAAGCCGTTCAACTTTTAGTAAAAAGCAGATAAAAGGTTTGTCCCTATTGAAGGTGACAAACCTTTCTTTTTACTCCAGGTTGTTCTTTGTGTGTAGGCCGCTCTTCTTTTTATCGGTTTCCTTCTTCAAGTAGTTGATCGGTAGAAAAATGGTCGCTTGCTAAATTTGTATTATGTGGTCTAGCTAAATTATACGTATCTATATCAATAATATAACGCGGTCTCCGTTTTGACTCTTTATAGATTTTGCCTACATACTCACCTATAAAACCAATGGCAATGAGCTGTAATCCCCCAATCAGCCAAATAGACGTGATCAACGAAGTCCAACCCGTTTGAGTATGGCCACTAAATTTTAAAATGAAAAAATAACATCCAAATAACAAACTAACGATAAAGGACAGAAAACCTATCAGTGAAATAAATCGTATAGGTGTGACACTAAATGACGTAATTCCATCCAATGCAAAAGACAGCATTTTTCTTAATGGATATTTTGTTTCACCAGCAAATCGCTCAGCCCGATCATAGGATACAGTTGTTGATTTAAAACCAATTAGTGGTACAATTCCACGTAAAAATAAGTTAATTTCTCCAAAGTGCTGCAATTCCTTAATTGCTCGACTACTCATTAATCTAAAATCAGCATGGTTAAAAATAATATCGACACCTAATGCTTTCATGATTTTATAAAATCCGATTGCGGATAATCTTTTAAAAGGTGTATCTACGCTTCGTTCCTTACGTACTCCATAGACGATTTCGTGCCCACGTTTATACTCTTCTATAAAAGCTCGAATGACAGTGATATCGTCCTGCAAATCAGCATCGATTGATACTGTGCAATCTGATCCTTCGCTCGCAGCAAATAGGCCAGCGAGTAATGCATTTTGATGTCCACAGTTTCTTGATAACTTTATCCCTTTTATCATGTTATTGTCTAAACCTGCTCTATAAATGAGGGGCCATGTTTTATCTTTACTGCCATCATCAACAAATAACAGCTTACTCGAAGGGCTAACCATATTTTCTTGGATCATTTGATCTAGGAATTGGCATAGCTGCTTCATCGTTTCACCTAACACCGCTTCTTCGTTATAGCAAGGAACGACGATCGTTAAAACTGGTTTGGTCATGGTGTATACCTCCTATGCTGTTAGATTACTTTATATAAATATATTTTCCATGCAGATTCATTCGATTCAAAAATTCGTTCTAGTCTTAAGCCAACTTTAAAGGCATTCTCAATGGGAAGTGCAGAGAAGATATATTCACCACCCATTTTTGAGAATTGATTTATGTTCATGTCTAACTCTTCAATGGTCCGTTTTGAACTCTTCTTAAACATATAATGCTTTCCAAGCTCATCAACAAATAGGTAGCAGCGACCGCCCCATTCGTCGAAGTACTCTTTCAGTTTTTTATTTTTATCTAACTCGTTGGCAATAATCTTTCTAAATTCATACTTGTAGGATAGTGGATAGAAATTATTATACGTATCAAGTGTATAAAAACCGTTGTATTGTGCGATTGCTGGATGGATTCCTATACTTGCAACACGATAATCCTTCTGAGGTAAGCCAATATAATTTTGAATATCAGCAAATTGCTCTTCGGCATAAAATTCTTTAAAAGACGGTTTTTTTCGATAAACAAATTCTTCGTTAAAAGTTGTAAGAAAAAGTAACTGAGCTATGATAAAAAACTTACATGCTAGTTTCCACCGATTACCATATTCCCAAATGATTTTTAGGGAAATGGCAAATAGCACATATAAAATGAGAGGTCTTAGGAAGTGATAGCGAGCAAAATTAAATGTATCTAAAAAGTGAAATCTTTCTGTTAAAGGTAACCATGCTTTATTAAACCAAAATGCATACCAAGTTGATAATAAAATATTTAGAATATGTAATTGAATAAATGTTCTTTCTTTTCGCCAATCTTTTTTTAAAAGGACAATATACAGTGCGATAATGGTGATTGGTAAGATAATTAATCCATGAACTGTCATAACATGCGTATGACCCAGAACATAATTTTTTAATGTAAGCTTTAATGAGCGGAATAAGGTCAGTCTTGCATGAAAGTACTCATCCCGGCTATTAGGCTCTCTTTCAAAAAGAAAGGAATAAACAAGTCGGTATTCAATAATGACATAGATGAATGTCATATATACGATTGAAGTCAAAAAACGAAGGTTCCACTTTTTTTGTCGGACAGCATCAATAACCCAAAATATCCCCATTCCTGATAGAAAAAAGAAAAAGCCAAGAACGATACTTGAATAGAACGGTAATAACGTAAGTGTAATCCAGTTCCACCATGATTTTTGTCCGTTACGAATGTTCAACATCGCCCATAATGCAAGGGGCATTCCTAGTGTACTTAACATACCTGATGGCCAAAATGGGGTGAGTGCAAATGTGAGTGCAACACCTACTCGAATCCACTTCCATTTGTAATCTTGAATGAAATGATTCTTCAGTAAAAGATACATTCCCCAAAAGGCAACGAATCTTGTAATCGCTTGACTTATTCCATATGCTAGCATTGATGGAAATAAAGCATGTAGCCAAACGATGCCACTTAATTCTGTCCCATAAGCACCTCTGTTAAGGTTCCCATTAATGATTTGCGGAATCGTTGCGTCAACTGAACCGAAAAGTTGCCCACTTTCAATTAGAACCTTATACCATGCAATGTTTGAGTCTAGATTATCATGGACTCGAATATGTGCATCTTCTCCTAAAATAAAATAAGGTGATAGAAATACTGAAATGATGATCATCGAAAAGATGATTGGTTTTTTATCAGAGTGTCCCGCAGCTAAGTTCAAGTTCGTTTCACTCCATTTCTACTTCAAATTCAGTCAGTTGGTATTTTTACCAAAAAAGTAAAGATTATGAACTGTTTTGTAAAAAAAATAAAGGCGAAAGGTCGCCTTTAAATAATTAGTTTATTGATTGCGTGTTGCTAAGTTTAATGCTTCTTCTATATCGATTAACCCCTCACCAAAGTAAATATCTTTTCCTCTCCTACCTAAATCAAAGCTAGTGCGTTTGATAATATCCATAATTTCTCTATTCGTTAAATCAGAATTGGCGGAGCGTATTAGAGCCGCTAAAGCTGTGACATGGGGTGCCGCCATAGATGTACCAGATAATGCTGCATATTGTTGATTCACATACGTACTTGCAATTGAAACACCAGGTGCAGCAACGTCAATATATGTCCCATAGTTAGAAAACTCTGCTTTATCACCATATGGATCAACAGCGGATACTGCTAGAACTTCAGGATAAGCAGACGGAAAACTAGGCTGACTGGAGTTATCATTACCTGATGCTGCAATCATGACGATATTTTTATTAAAAGCATAACGAACAGCTTCATTTAATAGTCTTGAGTTTTTGTAGTTCCCAAGGCTAAGGTTGATTACTTCTGCACCATGATCTGCTGCCCAAATAATGCCATTGGCAATATCAAATGATGAACCATATCCTTCTGCATTCATTACTTTTATAGGCATGATTCTGTTAAACCATGTAATTCCAGCAACACCTTCCTGATTATTTGTTTCAGATGCAATTATACCTGCGACATGGGTTCCATGACCGTTATCGTCATCCGGATTATCATTGTCTGCTACGACGTTATAACCTGGAATTAATCGTGTTACAAGGTCTGGATGTTCTAAATCTACTCCAGTATCAATAACTGCAACGATAACCTCTTCATCTCCACGAGAAATATTCCAGCCATTTTCCGTTCGAATCATCGGTAAGTTCCATTGATATCTAGGATAAAGAAAATCATTTGGTTGGTTTTGCATTAAAATGAAGTTTGGTTCTGCATAAACGGTGATATCAAGTGCTGAAAAATAATCCTGTAATTCGGGTGTTGATTTGGTCGTGGAAGAAAAGATAACGGTTGAATCTAACGTTTTCAACACTTTTCCTTCTATATCTTGACTGAAAGCAGTTAATTGTTCTTCGGTTGGTTTTTGTTTGAATTTCACAATGACTTGTTTTTCAATATAATGACTTTTTTCTTCACCATTTTCATGACTAATTATTTGTATGTTTGGGTCATTGTTTAGTTTTTGTACAAGTAACTCACCCATCTCGATTGAATTAATCATGCGGATATCTTTTTGATCCTCTATTGCCTCCTGTTGTGTTGATAAAGGTTGATAGAGGTTTCCTTCTATTTCATTTTCATTGAATGACTGTTCTTGACTTGAAAAAATAACTACAAACAGAAACAACCCAAGTGCAAGTCCTATCGTTAAACCTACATACCTTCTTTTCATATCTTCACCTCATCGAATCTTCTCCTAATTAGTATTTGAATAATAAGTGTTTTCATCCTATAAAAAGCGAATCTCTCCACACATAACCAAACAAATAATGACGAATATGAAATCTCTTGCATAAATACCAAGCATTTCATGGAATAACTAATATAAGTAGTTCGACAGGTGCCTGGCACCTGTCGAATGAGGCATCCCGAACAAACGTTAATACAACGGGAAAGAAATAAAGAAAATTCGACAAGTGCCTGGCACTTGTATCAGTAGTTGGTGATAGTGATGATGGGTTGGTTTAAAAAGAGGGAGCCAAAAAAGCCGAGGTTGATTGAAGAGGCTTCTGCTATTTTTAATAAAAATGCAGATTTTTCGTGTTCGTACAATGATGATACTTCTAAACCTTATTGGATGTGCTATCAAAAGACGTTAGTCGAAAATAAGATTTTGCATGAGCAGATTTTACCTTATTTAAATGACTTTCAAGGCAATTCTTTAAAGGATATTAAAAAGGCTATTCCGATAGAGAGTATTATTATTACGAAGGATATTGAACAGATAAAGTCGAGCATCCTTAGTGGATATGTCATGTTGCAATTTCAATCAAATGATAAATATTGTGCGTTAATTCATGCAGAATTGAAGAAGACAAGAAGTATCTCCCTCCCAGAGGTTGAGTTTAGCGTTGTTGGTCCGAAAGAAGCATTAGTAGAATCACTAGATACGAATATTAATCTGATTCGGAAAAGACTTCCTATCCCTGAGTTAAAAGTAAAAGAGTTAAAGGTAGGAAAAATATCAAAAACGAGAGTAGGAGTCTTTTATATTGACTCTATCGCTGATAAAGCAAATGTTCATACAGTGTTACAGCGTATTGATGAAATTGAGTTTGATCATATCAATGATAGTTCCTACATCTCTCAGATGATTGCAGACAATGAAATGTCACCCTTTCCACAGCTCTTAGATACAGAAAGACCAGATCGTGTCACTTCTGTTTTAGTAGAGGGGAAAATTGCAATCATCGTTGACGGATCTCCTCACGCACTCATCGGACCTACAACACTCGTAGAATTTTTTTCATCCTTTGAGGATTATTTTTTAAATTGGTTTTTAGCATCGTTTTTCCGTTTAATTCGTTTATTTGCAGTAGCATTCTCTATTTTAGTTACGCCAATATACGTTGCCGTACTCACGTTTCACTATGAGTTAGTGCCAAAGGATTTGATGAGTACGCTAATTACATCTAGACGAGAGGTTCCACTTCCGCCCATTTTAGAAGCATTGTTCTTAGAGCTTACTATTGAGTTATTACGAGAGGCTGGAGCGCGACTTCCTACGAAGGTCGGTCAGACGATCGGCATCGTGGGCGGGATCGTGATTGGAACTGCATCAGTTGAAGCAGGGTTAACTAGTAATGTTCTATTAATTATTGTTGCTTTAGCTGCACTTGCATCATTTACAACACCAGTCTACAACATGGGCAATACAATCCGTCTTATTCGTTTCCCTTTTCTTATATTTGCTGAAATTTGGGGATTAGTCGGTATCGTCTTTTGTTTTTCTTTAATGTTAACCCATTTAATTCGATTAACTTCATTAGGAAGACCGTTTTTGGAGCCTATATATCCACCGAGGGTAACAGATTTAAAGGATGCCTTTATTCGTATGCCTTTTTCAAAGTTGTATAATCGACCAACTGTACTTCGTACGCAACAGCCTCAGAGATTTAGTGAGAAAAAGGCGGAAGAAAAAAAGGACATTGATGAATGATAGACTAACTCGATCAACGTCAGAAGGGGTGCCTGTATGCAAGCAATAAATGAAAGATATTTAATATCGCCATTTCTTGTTTTTTTTCTCGTCCACTCGATGCAGGTTGGCGTTGGTGTGTTAGGCTTTCAGCGAATTATTGCAAAGTCAGCTGGATATGACAGTTGGATTGGAATTATAGTTGCTGGTATTGTAGTTCATATCATCCTTTGGATGATGTATAAAATTTTAGAAAAATCAGATGGAGATATTTTCAAGGTCCATCGTGACACGTTTGGTAAATGGCTTGGAAGTATACTAAGCCTAGCCGTCATTTTCTATTTTCTATTTATGTGTGTGATCGTGTTACGAACATATATTGAAGTTTTACAAGTTTGGCTTTTTCCTGAATTTAATACGTGGGTATTTAGTATATTTATTCTCATTCTTTGCTATTACATCATTACTGGTGGATTTCGAACAGTAACTGGTATTAGTTTCTTTAGTGTCGTATTACCTTTCTATTTAATTTTCTCAGTTGTGTTTCCTTTGCAGTTCTCTGAATTTAGAAGTCTTTTACCGATCTTCAATCATTCAGTTCCTCAATTACTACAAGCTACAAAGGACATGACTCTAAGTATAATCGGATTCGAAATTCTATTTGTGTTCTACCCATTTATTAAAGAACCGAACAAGTCGAAAAAGTGGGCTCATTTCGGCAATCTATATACGACGATTTTCTACCTGATTTTTGGGTTAACAGCGTTAGTGTACTATAGCGAATCACAGTTAGAGAAACAGATATGGGCGACATTATCGATGTGGAAAATTGTTGAAATGCCATTCGTTGAGAGATTTGAATACATCGGGATTGCATCTTGGTTACTAGTTATTCTTCCTAACCTAGCATTGACTCTATGGGCATCAAGCCGAGGCATGAAACGGATATTTAGCTTAAAACAAAAGAGTGTGTTATTAGTTTTTTTAGTTGTTGTTCTATTAGCTAACGTTTATTTTGACACACGACAGTCGATTAATACAATGAATGAATCAATGGCACAAATGGGGTTTTACTTCGTTTACGTGTATATACCACTCCTATTTATTATTACGACCATCCTGCATAAGGTGAGGAAAAAGGTATGAAAAATGCATTGATATTCTTGGTCACAGCTATATTGTTTTCTATGCTATTTACAGTTGGAAGAGTAGAAAAAGAAATTATTGATGACATCAATATATTAACAGCTGTTGGGTTTGACAAAATAGAAGACCATAAAATCAAAGGGACAGGTGTTATTCCAGTATTTAAAGCTGATAAAAGTATTGAAAATGAACATTTCTCGGAAGTGGGTATGATAGGGAGAGAAATTATTAATTCCTTGCAAAGAAAGTCAGCAGATCCTCTCGTGACTGGGGGAATTAAGGTCTCATTATATAGCGAGAAATTAGCAAGAGACGGGATTATGGAATTTGTCGATGCATTACAGCGTGACGCAAGTATTGGTTCCAAACTATTTCTAGCAGTAGTAGATGGAGATGCGTCAGAAATATTGAATAAAAATCTAGGAAACCGAGGGACTGGATCTTACTTAGAGGTTCTACTTAGGCATAATATGGAGCGGAGAGACGTTCCGACAGTAAATCTCCATACCTTTTTAAACAGATATTATGCAGAAGGAATGGATCCTTTTCTACCATATGTAAAACTAGAAGAAAACAAAGTGAAAGTTAACGGTCTCGCCATTTTTAATGACGAAAAACTCGTGGATATAGTAAAATCAGAGGACTTATTTTTCTTTAAAGCACTTGTAGAAGAATTTGGCGATGGAGGCTATACAATAAAATTAAAAGATTCAGGAGAATTTGCTTCTATCTTAAGAATTATTTCTAGAAAGGATTTAACGGTTGAGCATTTTGAAAAAGGCACGCCAACGATAACAATTCATGTGTATTTAAAAGGCATCCTAAACGAATATACCGGGAAAGATATAGAAGGAAAGGTTATTGAAAAAATTATAAAGCAAATGGAAGAAGAAATCGTTCAGAAATCAGAGAAGTTGATAGCTCAATTTCAAGAAAAAGGCGTTGATCCAATCGGTATAGGGTATGCATGTCGAACTTCTCAGCGTAGTTATGAGGAGAAACAATTTAAAGAAATGTATCCCAAAATTGAAATAAAGGTGAAAGCTAAGGTAGAAATTGTTGAGACGGGTGTTATTGAATAGATTAAAAAAGATGGAGAAGACGAACGAGGTAGTAATTTTAAACTAACCTTTGTTTTCACATCTTTTTTTTTTGCAGTTAGTCCAAGCATAAAAATAAGAATGTGAAAAATAATCTGATATAATTAGGGAGTCTAAATAAATAATGGATTGAAAAAATGGAGGAAATACAATGCAAAAACATAAAGTTGGTGTTATTGGCTTAGGTGCAATTGGTGAGCGTTTAATAAAAGGGATTTCTCAGCATGAATCACTAGAAGTAGTTGCGGTTTGTGATACTGCTAAAGAGCGTGTAGAAAAGGTAGCCAACGAACTTGGAGACATTCAATGGTTTACAAGTCATTTAACGATGCTTGAAGAAGCAAAAGTTGATCTTGTATATGTGGCAGTACCTCCTAAATTTCATCATAAAATTACGTTGGATGTGGTAGACAAGGGTATACATGTGCTTTGTGAGAAGCCTTTAGCTAATTCAGTGGAAGAAGCCCATGAGATGATGCAAAAAGCAGAAGAGGCAAAGGTTGTACATGCGATGAACTTTCCATTAAACTACAGCCCAGGCGCAAACACATTTGCAAAACTGGTGAAAGAAAATTACGTCGGTAAAATTAGACGAGTAGAACTAAATATGCATTTCCCGACATGGCCAAGATTTTGGCAGCAAAATGATTGGATTGCTGGAAGAGAGCAAGGAGGTTTCGTGTTGGAGGTAGGTGTTCACTATATTCAGCTAACGCAAAAAATCTTTGGTCCTTTAAAACATGCTACTAGTTCACTAGAATTACCTGAGGATCCAACAAAATGTGAAACGGGGATTTTTGCTTCTCTTACATTAGAAGATGGAACTCCGTTTGTCATGAATGGACTTAGCCAAATACCAGGTCAGGAACGAATTGCTTATACTGTTTATGGATCTGAAGGAACACTGTCCTTAATAAACTGGTCAGAGCTAGAAGGTGGTAAATTAGGTGAAGATATTCTTCCAATTCCTGCTGATGAAACACTATCTTCTTCATTGTTAAATCATCTATCACTAGCATTAAATGGTAAAGAAAGTGAGCTTTATAGCTTCGTTGATGGCTATCATGCACAAGTTATTTTAGAGAAATTGAGAGAAAGTAAATAGTTGGTATAAGGATACATCCAATTCATCTAAAAAGTATATATAACAAAAAGCACTTCACAAATCTGCGAAGTGCTTTTTTATGAGCAATATTTATTTCACGTAAATTTTTTCTAAATCATCAAGCATTAAATTTGCAGCTAATACGCCACCTGCTGTATTCCAAATCGCATCATCTACTTTGTGAACGTTTCCTGCTTGAACTGCACTTAAATTATTCCAAAGAGCATCAGTTGTCCACTCTTCTTCTGTTTGATTTGCTGTACCGTCACCAGTTTCATATGTGAAGTAGAATATCATATCTCCGTCCAATTCAGGGATTTGCTCTTTCCCTACTTCTCTAGCAAACATGTTATCAGGTTTATCAGCAAATAATGCTTCTAAATTAGCAGGACGATTAAATCCAAGTTGATTTAGAATAACGCCTGAAAATGAGTCAGTATAATAAATTCTCGTCTTACCTGCCATAAAACGTACAACTGAAATTTCAGAAGAAAGCTCATCACCGATTTTTTCTTTCATTGTAGCAATTCTCTCATCGAAATTAGCGATGACCTTTTTACCTTCTTCTTCTTTATTTAAAGCTTTAGCATATAACTCAAAGTTTTCCTTCCAGTTACCTTTTAATGTTTCTGAAAAAACAGTCGGTGCAATTGCTGTTAATTGATCATAAATTTGTTCTTGTCTTAATTTATTCCCAATAATTAGATCTGGTTGAAGGGCTGCAATTGTTTCAACACTCACTTCACTTTCTAAGCCAACAACTTCTACACCTTCCATTTGGGTAGCAATATGATCATACCAAGGATCACCTAGCCAAGATTTTACAGCACCAACAGGTGTTACTCCTAGTGCAAGAAGTGCTTCTGTTCCCTCGTTTGTTAAGATAACTACTTTTTTAGGTGTCATCGGTATTTCAGTTGTTCCCATTGCGTGTTCAACTGTATATGGTTTTTCTTCGGCAACTTTCTCTTTATCCGTTCCTTCTGAAGAATTTTCTTTTTCAGCACTACATCCTACAAGTAGCATTGTAAGAGATAAAGAAAGAGCAAGTGCTGTTAAAAATCGCTTATTAAGTTTGTTAAACATATGTATTCCTCCATCTATTTGATAATGATTTTCATTTACAGTTATGATGATAATAAGTGGAATATATTTTGTCAATAGAAAAGTGAAAATGATTCTCAAATTAATTGACAGTGATTCTCAATTACAATAGACTATTAGAGGATTAAACAAATAAAATGACTACCCTGAAAATACGACACTGTATAAGGGGTGTTAATCTGCGTTGCAGAACTCTCGCTTTCCGCGGGGCGCTTCTTGAGCCTCCTCGGCTTCGCCTGTGGGGTCTCAAGCCTAGCGCAATTCCCGCAGGAGTCTCGGTTCTTCCACTCCGATTAACACGCAACATTACTTAAAAAACAACATTCTATAGACGAAAAAGTCAAGTTCACATTTTCATCCTCCATGGTGCAATTCACAAATTGCATGGAAGTCTACCCTGAAAATACGGACCTAAACATGGGGTGTTAATCTGCGTTGCAGAACTCTCGCTTTCCGCAGGGCGCTTCTTGAGCCTCCTCGGCTTATGCCTGTGGGGTCTCAAGCCTAGCGCAATTCCCGCAGGAGTCTCGGTTCTTCCACTCCGATTAACACGCATGAATGACTTAAAAGCCAACATTCTATAAATGCAAAAATCCAGTTCACATTTTAATGCGCCATGGTGCAACTTTTAAATTGCATGGCAGTCTACCCTGAAAATACAAATCTGAATATGGGGTGTTAACCTGCGTTACAGGACTTTCGCTTTCCGCAGGGCGCTTCTTGGGCCTCCTCGGCGTTTACGCCTGTGGGGTCCGGGGCGCGGCGCATCTCCTGCAGGAGTCTCGGTCCTTCCACTACGGTTAACACGAAAGAATTACTAATGGCCAACATTCTATATACGTAAAAATTCAGTTTGCATTTTCACCCTTCATGGTGCCAATTTTAGAAGTCTATCATAAAAAAAATTAAAAAATGAATTTAGGAGTATCATATATGTTATCTACGAACATAAATAGGTCAATTGGATTGATAGTAGGTTTTATTCTATTAATCTTTTCTATGTGTCTTAGTATCGTTTATGGATATGCGAATACAACTTGGACGATGGCCATAGAATCTTTTACAAATTTTAATGGATCAAATGAACATATCATTATTTCAACGGTTCGCTTACCTAGGGCTCTTATTGCAGCGTCTGTTGGTGCGAGTCTAGCGATAGCGGGAGTTTTAATGCAAGCGTTAACAAAGAATCCTTTGGCTTCACCTGGTATTTTTGGTATTAATGCAGGTGCAGGCTTTTTTATCGTAGTTGCAGCGTCTGTCTTTTCAATATCATCCTTACAGGCATTTACATGGATTGCATTCCTAGGTGCGGCAATCGCAGCTTTTACTGTTTATTTTATCGGTTCGGCAGGGCGGGAAGGTTTAACGCCAGTGAAACTAACGTTAGCTGGAGCAGCAATGGCAGCTTTATTTTCTTCTTTTACGCAAGGCTTTCTTGTAGTAGATGAAGTGGCCTTAGATCAAGTTTTATTTTGGTTAGCAGGCTCTGTCCAAGGGAGAAAATTAGAAATACTCTATAGTGTTCTACCATATTTAGCAATAGCGTGGCTATTGTCCATAATGATTTCTAATAAAATGAATATCTTAACAATGGGAGAAGATGTTGCAAAAGGCTTAGGGCAGCGTACAGGAATGGTGAAGCTTTTAGCAGCCATTGTGATTATTCTCTTAGCTGGTGGATCTGTAGCTGTGGCAGGTCCTATAGGTTTTATTGGTATTGTCATTCCACATATTGCGCGATATTTAGTGGGATTTGATCATCGGTGGGTGATTCCTTATAGTGCCGTACTTGGAGCAATACTCCTCGAGATTGCAGATATTGGTGCTCGTTATGTCGTTATGCCCGAGGAAGTACCAGTAGGTGTCATGACTGCATTCATTGGGACTCCGTTTTTTATCTACATTGCTCGTAGGGGGTTACACAAAAAATGAATAAATACAAAACTGTTCGGTTCGGTCGTGATCATTCGATTTCATTTCTATTGGATAAAAAATCTATCTATATAGTAGCGATTCTATTATTCTTTACAATCACCTTATTTTTAGTAAGTACAGGTATTGGTGAAATGAACTATAATCCTCTAACTGTTTTAAGTGTCCTTGCAGGATTTGGAACGGACATGCAGGAGTTAGTTATTAAGCAGTTTCGTCTTCCTCGAATTATTATCGCACTATTAGTAGGAATAAGTTTGGCAATAGCAGGGAGTATTTTACAGGGAGTGATTAGAAATCCATTAGCTTCCCCAGAAATTATTGGGATAACAGGTGGTGCGTCCGTTGGAGTTGTTTCCTTCTTGGCAGCCTTTAGCGATGCTAATAATGCATTAACAGTTAGTATTAAATGGATGCCCGTTTCAGCTTTTTTAGGTGCTACTTTTATTGCTGTTATTGTATACCTCCTGTCCTGGAAAAATGGTGTGTCTCCATTTAGACTTGTTTTAATCGGAATCGGTGTTTCTGCTCTTATGCAAGCTTTGACGACAATGTTTATGATTATGGGACCGATTTATCGTGCGACTCAGGCAAATATTTGGATAACTGGCTCTGTTTATGGGTCAAACTGGTCACATGTATTGATTTTAGCTCCTGTAGTTTTCATTCTAGTGATGATCAGCTTAGTATTAGCAAGACATTTAAATGTTCAAGAATTGGGAGATGAATTAGCTAAGGGAATTGGAAGTGCAGTTCAGAAGCAACGACTTCTCCTTTTATTAGTAAGCACTGCCTTAACAGGAAGTGCTGTAGCATTTGCGGGTGGCATCGGATTCGTAGGATTAATGGCACCTCATATTGCGAGGCGACTTGTTGGTTCAGCATTTGGTGCATTACTACCTACAGCTGCCTTTATCGGTGCAATCCTAGTAATGGCTGCAGATCTCATAGGAAGAACTTTATTCTCACCATTAGAGGTGCCAGCTGGAGTATTTACAGCAGCAATCGGAGCACCATATTTTATTTATTTACTATATAAAAGTCGAAATTCCTAGGTGAAGGGGACAGAATGATGAACTCACTAGAAACAAAATCACTAACATTAGCATACGGAGATACCGTTATTATAGAAGATTTACATGTGCAGTTACCTAAAGGAAAAATTACTGTTTTTATTGGTGGAAACGGCTGTGGAAAATCTACACTGTTACGTTCAATTGCTAGGTTGTTAAAGCCGGTAAGTGGCTCAGTTTTAGTAAATGAAAAAGATATATCTACTATGCCAACAAAGGAAGTGGCTAAAAAGCTGGCTATTCTGCCACAAGGTCCAGTTGCACCAGAAGGATTAACTGTGCTTCAACTTGTTAAGCAAGGGCGATATCCGTATCAAAATTGGTATAAACAGTGGTCAGAAGAAGACGAAACGATCGTAAAAAAAGCGTTAAACGCAACTGGAATGGTAGAGCTATCTGAGCGCACAGTTGATTCTTTATCTGGTGGTCAACGTCAAAGAGCTTGGATTGCTATGACTTTGGCCCAACAAACGGATATTATTTTACTAGACGAGCCGACTACTTATTTAGATATGACTCATCAAATTGAAATCTTGGATCTCTTGTTTGAATTAAATGAACAAGAAGGTCGTACCATTGTGATGGTACTCCATGATTTAAATTTAGCATGTCGTTACGCTCACCATATTGTTGCGATTAAAAATAAAACAATTTATAACCAGGGGAAACCAGAGGAAGTTATCAATACAAAACTGGTTAAGGATGTATTTGATATGGACTGCGAAATTACTGAAGATCCTTTATTTGGGACCCCACTTTGCATTCCGCACGGTAAAGGAAGAAGGATATTAAAGAAGGTAGGCGTCTAATATGAGAAACACACTCCAACCTGAACAAATAACCAAGCTTAAGGAATTTCGACTTACAACCGAATCTTATGAGTCTAAGTTCTCGGTAAATCTTGGTATTCTTTTAGAAGATAGGAATCTTTCAGAGTATCTTACAAGCCTTCAAGCAAAATTAAATGCTCCTTCAAAGAAGGTTTCGGCATCAATGTTTGCGAAACGATTCGGTTTTTTTGCTGTTTTACATCTTTATGCAATGACAATGCTAAATAAAGAACTGCAGTCTACTCTTCAAGATACTTTTATAGAAGTAGATGAAACACTTGGGAATCTATGGCTTCCTAGCTTTCGAATTGAACAGCTATCAGTAAATGGTTGTTTAGATCACGAACGGGTAGAGTGGAGAGAAAAAGTAGTTACATCAATTTTTGCAAAGCAAATCAGTCCGATTATTTCACTTTTATCAAAGGAGGCAAATATTTCAAAGCTGATTCTTTGGGAAAATGTTGCGATTTATATTTTCTGGTTATATGAAAGATTATTAGAAGATCCTTCAAACGAAAAAGAAAAGCTTCAAATACAGGAGGATTTTGATTATATTGTGAAGCATGCCCCAGGTAAATTGTTCGGCTCTTATAATCGTAATCCAATTTCTCGAAATTTTAATGAAAAAATGTATATCGAAACCTTTAAAAAGGAAGTTCGAGTAAGGAACACATGCTGTTTATACTATGAAACAACAGAAAAAGGTGACCGTTGTCAAACATGTCCTGTAACGTGTAAATTTGGGTGATGAGTGGGAAGTGTTAATATTTTCTGATTTTGGAATGGCACTAATGTTCTAGTTTTCGAATAGTCCAAGCTCACTCTTCATACATAATTAGTAAGACACAATATAGGAGTGATTCACATTACAGAAGAAAACAACAAGAAAAAAAACTCAGAAAATGTCTTAAAACACACTTCGGGTAAAGCCAATGACCTCGTCCATAAAACGGTTGATACTGCAAACAAAGTGGTTAAAAGCGTTTCAGGAGAAGGTGGTCTAGTCGGGAAAGTGACAGATACGTCTGCAGATATTATAAAAAACACATCGAGTTTTGGGAATGATGTTGTTGGAAAAACAGTTGATACGACAACCAAAACAGTAAAGTCTACCTCGAAAGCAGTAAAAGGTGCTGCCGAAAAGGTATTTCGTTCGAAGAAAAAATAGAGAAATAAATTGGGAAAAGGCAGCTTCGTTTGCCTTTTCTTTTGTTTTTTCTATCTTGAGATTTAAACATTTCTAAAAAATCAATTATAATAGAAAGAATAAATGACGACAGGAGGGATTTACCTTGAACGAAAAACTAAATGAACAATTTGATGGATTACTTGAAAAATATACAGAGCTTTTGCTTGGAGAGACATCTCCAGAGCTAAAAGAAAAAGTGAAGATGTGGGCGCTTTATACACACATTGCAAAATCAATGCCACCATTAGCCAAGCATTGGAATGAATCATATCCAGACGCAAAAGAAGGAATGAAAGAAATTATCGCAGAGATTAAAAAGTTAAATGAAGAGCACCGATCAGCAAAAAAATAACTGGATTGTCCTAAAAAAGGCAGTCCAGTTTTTTTATTGTGATTATAGAGTTTTTCAGGCCGATGACCAAGCGCCTTTCGAATTTCTTTATTGTCTAGCTCCAGCGACTAGCCCTTCGAGGTCTTAAGTCAATCACTTCGAAAAGGCAAAAAGCAGCCTTTTCGCAGCGCTTGCCTTAAGCTTGTCGGGGCTGCCCAAGTCGCCTCCGCATTTCTTTATTGTCCAGCTCCAGGCGCTATCGGCTCGAGTCATAAGCCATTCCGTCAAGAAGGTTAAAGAGCAACCTTCTAGCCGGCCTGTCTTATGCTTATCGCCGATGACCAAGCGCCTTCCGCATTTCTTTATTGCATCATGCCGTTGTGAGTTGGGAATTGAGTGTTTTCGTAGTTTTGGAATTGTTGGTATGCTTGTTGCAGTTTTTGAGTTGGAGCTGCTTCAATTTTGTACCAACCATTTTGGAACATCAGATTATAGAAATTTCTTTGACAGTCCTGTGTTTCGTTAAAAATTGTACGTAAGTCTTGATACAGTGCTTCGTGGCTAGCCTCGTTTAATGCTGTGCAATAAGCGTCTGTCATATATTTTTCTGTAGCTAGCATGTCGTTCGTAATATCTCGGTCGTTGTATTGAGGTGTTTTCGCTACAGGTGTTTCTGGGTTTTGGATTTTATTTGCTTGTTGTTGACCTTGATTTTGTTGGTTCATATTGAGTCCCCCTTACTGCATCTGTTGTCCCATTGTTTGGGATGGCTGTGACTGTTGGTTTTGTACATGACTTAAAATCATATCATAATGACGTTGGTGCATTTCACATGCTTTACGAATTTCGTTTGCTATGTCTTGGTTTTGACACTGACTTTCGTAGAAATGAGCTTTTTTAAGCACCATTAGGTTCCACGACATCATATCCTGTAAATAAAGTAAATCTTTTGTAGAGATGACACTTGGTGGTTGGTGCATAATTCCTTGTTGTTGGCTTTGACCCATTTGTTGTTGCATACAACGACCTCCTTAGGACATATTTTCTATTTTAGCTTTCCTAATTTTTTTCTAAGTATTCAATGATGGATTGTGATGGAAAAAGAACTTCGACAAAATTTTTAAAGGAATCATATTCAAAAGGATGGAAAGATGATAAAATGATTTTGGTTGTTCAAGTAGAACTTTATATAGATATTTTCATCATGTATGCGTTTACAGGGGGAATTCATAATGGAACAATTAATGCGAAATTTTTTCTTGTTTCTTTCTAAAAATAAATTACTTACTAGATTAGCTAAAAAATATGGATTGCGCTTTGGTGCAGGTCGTTTCGTTGCTGGTGAGTCAGTAGGTTTAGCTGTGGATGCGATTAAAGAATTAAATCGCAAAGGCTTAGCTGTTACAATCGATTATCTTGGTGAGTTTATTGATAATGAAAAAGAAGCAAATGAAATGGCCGACAATTCAATTGAAGCAATTAAATCAATCGGGAGAGAAAAGTTAAATTCACAACTTTCTTTGAAGATGACTTCGATGGGATTAGATATCTCTGATAAAGTTGTTATGAATAACATGAGACGTATTTTAGATGCAGCCAAAGAAAATGGAGTCTTCGTAACAATTGATATGGAAGATTATTCTAGATGTGGTAAGACGATTGAGATCTTTAAAGAGTTAAGAAAAGACTACGATAATGTTGGAACAGTTATCCAAGCTTATTTATATCGTACAGTTAAGGATATTGAGGATTTAAATAAGTATAAGCCTAACCTTCGCTTAGTAAAAGGTGCTTATAAGGAGTCTCCTGAAGTAGCTTTCCCAGATAAGAAAGATGTTGATGATAATTTTAAGAAAATTATTAAGATGCATTTGCTTAACGGTAATTACACAGCAGTAGCTACTCATGATGATGCAATGATTGAGTACACGAAGGAGCTTGTAAAAGAGCATAATATTAGTAAAGATCAGTTTGAGTTTCAGATGTTGTATGGTATTCGACCAGAGCGTCAGGAGCAGTTAGTACAGGAAGGATACACAATGCGTGTGTATGTTCCTTATGGTAATGATTGGTATGGTTATTTTATGAGACGTCTTGCTGAAAGACCTGCTAATGTGGCGTTTGTACTAAAGGGAATGTTGAAGAAATAGGATGTTATGACTCTCTACATAATTGTGGAGAGTTTTTTATTTAAATCTAGGCTAACCTGAAAATACGAAACTCTACTTGGGGTGTTAATCTCCGTTGCAGAACTCTCGCTTTCCGCGGGGCGCTTCTTGAGCCTCCTCGGCTTTGCCTGTGGGGTCGGGGGCCTAGCGCAATTCCCGCAGGAGTCTCGGTTCTTCCACTCCGATTAACACGGAAAAAATACTAATGTCCAACATTCTAAGATACAAGAAACAATCGCGTATTTTCATGTGCCATGGTGCAAATTCTAAATTGCATGGAAGTCTACCCTGAAAATACAATTCTTCACCCTAAACATGGGGTGTTAATCTCCGTTGCAGAACTCTCGCTTTCCGCGGGGCGCCACTTGAGCCTCCTCGGCTGCGCCTGTGGGGTCTCAAGCCCGGCGCATCTCCCGCAGGAGTCTCGGTCCTTCCACTTCGGTTAACACGCATGAATTACTTTAAGTCCAACATTCTATAAACCCCAAAATCAAGTTCACATTTTCATCCTTCATGGTGTAAACCTCTTTGTGCATGGTGCATGGAAGTCTACCGTGAAAATACAATATATCCCTCAAAACCTGGGGTGTTATGGCAGTTTAACCAGAGTTTTTAATTAAAACGAATACTTAAATAAACACCGTTTATCAAATGCATGGCATGAGCATAAACGGTGTGCTAATAATAGTTTTTTAAAATTTATCCTGGGTATTGTTACTTTTGTATTGTTGATTTTGGGTTGTCATTTTCCCGTTAGGTTGTTCAACCCCTGGGCCTGCATTTCCTTTAACACTTGCTGCGCTAACGCCAGCTTTAGATGGATCTTTTTTTCTTCTAGCCATTATCTTTCACCTCCTTTTTTAGATTGACCGATGTGGGAATAATCCATTCATGAAAAATAAATGGGTGACATCATTGTGGTATAATATAAAGTATTAGATTGTTGAACTATCAGAAAAATATAATATTTTTTGCATAATTTATTGCGAAAATTACGAAAATGCTTTATATTTACTTATAAAGGAACTCATTCTGTAAGGAAAAATTTTTTTGGCGAAAAAATGAATGAGTATTCATTCAATATTGTGTCAAAGGGGGAAATGAAGAATGATCCACAAGATAAAAAAAGCAGCTGTATTAGGTTCAGGTGTAATGGGATCAGGAATTGCTGCACATTTAGCGAATATTGGAATACCAACACTACTACTTGATATTGTTCCGAGAGAATTAACAGAAGGCGAAGAAAAGAAAGGGCTTACAATCCAAGATAAACAAGTTCGTAATAGATTGAGCTCTAACGCAATTCAAAAGCTTTTAAAACAAAAGCCTGCTCCACTAACTTCAAAAAAGAATATGAGCTTAATTGAAGCAGGGAACATGGAAGACGATATGGAGCGACTGAGTGAATGCGATTGGATCATCGAGGTTGTTGTTGAAAACTTAGATATTAAGAAGAAAGTATTTACAAAAATAGATGAAGTAAGAAAACCAGGAAGTATTGTTAGCTCCAACACTTCGGGGATTTCAGTGGAAGCGATGGCTGAAGGTCGTTCAGAGGATTTCCAGAAACATTTCCTTGGAACTCACTTTTTTAATCCGCCACGCTATTTAAAGCTTCTAGAAGTCATACCTACCAAACACACTAGCCCAGAGGTACTGTCATTTGTTCAGTCGTTTGGTGAAGATGTATTAGGAAAAGGTGTCGTACTTGCAAAAGATACACCGAATTTCATCGCAAATCGTATAGGTACTTACGGACTTCTTGTTACGGTAAGGGAAATGCTTGAAGGTGGTTATAGTGTTGGAGAAGTTGACTCTGTTACGGGTCCAGCAATTGGGAGACCAAAGAGTGCAACATTCCGTACACTTGATGTAGTAGGTCTAGATACATTTGTCCATGTAGCAAATAACGTACATGAATTAGTCGAAGGTGAAGAACAAAAAGTATTCGAAATTCCAGCATTTATGAAAACAATGCTTGAAAATGGTTGGCTTGGAAGTAAGTCTGGTCAAGGTTTCTTTTTAAAGAAAGGTAAGGAAATACTCGAGTTAAATCCTTCCACAATGGAATATGAACCTAGAAAAAAACTAAAAGCAGCATCAGTTGAAATGAGTAAGCAAGTAAAAGGACTTTCTAATAAATTAAAAAGTTTATTATATGCAGAAGACAGAGCAGGTAAGCTACTTTGGAGCTTAACAAGCCCAACTTTAATCTACTCAGCAGAGCTACTTGGTGAAATTGCAGATGATATCGTTGCGATTGATCAAGCAATGAAGTGGGGCTTCGGTTGGGAGCTTGGTCCATTTGAAATGTGGGATGCGATCGGCTTAGAAAATTCAGTTAAGAAAATGGAAGCAGAAGGTAAGACAGTCCCTGCATGGATTAAAGATATGTTAGCTAATGGTCACTCTTCATTTTACAAAAATGAAAATGGAACCGTTTCCTACTATACTCATGAAGGTTATAAGGTTTTAACAGTTAATCCGAAAAATATTCATATCAAGCAATTAAAAGAAACTAACGGAATTATTAAGAAAAATAGTGGTGCTAGCTTAATAGATTTAGGAAATGATGTAGCACTCTTAGAATTCCATTCGCAAAATAATGCGATTGGGTTAGACATTATTCAAATGATTAACTACTCTCTTGAGGAAGTAGACAGAAACTTCAAAGGGTTAGTAATTGGTAACCAAGGCAAGAATTTCTGTGTCGGTGCCAACCTTGCGATGATTTTAATGGAAGCGCAAGATGATAATTATTTTGAAATTGATATGGTTGTCCGCCACTTCCAACAAGCGATGATGAATATAAAGTATAGTTCTAAACCAGTTGTATCAGCTCCGTTTGGAATGACACTAGGTGGAGGTACAGAAATTTGCTTACCAACTAGTCAGATACAAGCTGCAAGTGAAACTTACATGGGATTAGTCGAAGTTGGTGTCGGATTAATTCCAGGTGGAGGTGGAAACAAGGAGCTATATATGAAGCACCTAAACAATCTGCCTAATGGGGTAGAGATTGATTTGCAGCAAGTTACGAACAAAGTATTTGAAACAATTGCAATGGCGAAGGTTTCAACTTCTGCGGATGAAGCAAGAGATCATAATTTCTTAAATCAATATGACGGAATAAGCTTTAATGGAGATCACCTCCTTCATGACGCAAAACAGTCGGTTCTATCTCTTTATGAAAAAGGCTATAAAGCACCTGTTCGTAAAAAGGTTCCTGTTGTTGGAGAAACAGGTTATGCAACATTGTTACTAGGTGCTCAAAATATGTTGTACTCAGGATTTATATCCGAGCATGACTTAAAAATTGCAAAGAAACTAGCTTACGTACTAGCGGGTGGTAAAGTATCGTTTGGAACAGAAGTAGATGAGCAATATTTACTTGATTTAGAACGTGAAGCATTCCTAAGTCTTGTAGGTGAACCAAAATCTCAGCAACGTATGCAGCACATGTTAGTAAAGGGAAAACCACTTCGTAACTAACGTTGTATGTAGCATAACTAGAAATGGGGGGAATATCGTGAGAGAAGCGGTTATAGTAGCGGGTGCAAGAACCCCGGTTGGTAGAGCAAAAAAAGGGACATTAGCAACAGTGAGACCAGATGATTTAGGTGCACTAGTTGTTAAAGAAACGTTAAAACGTGCAGGAAATTATGAAGGAAATATAGATGACTTAATCTTTGGGTGTGCAATGCCTGAAGCTGAGCAAGGATTAAATATGGCGAGAAATATAGGTGGATTAGCTGGTTTACCTCATACAGTCCCAGCTATTACGATTAATCGATATTGTTCATCTGGTCTTCAATCAATCGCCTATGCAGCAGAACGCATTATGCTTGGGCATTCTGATACGATCATTGCAGGTGGAGCAGAATCGATGAGTATGGTTCCGATGATGGGGCATACAGTTCGTCCTAACATCAAGCTTGCTGAAACTGCCCCACAATATTATATGGGAATGGGACATACAGCTGAGCAAGTGGCAATGAAATATGAAGTAAGTCGTGAAGACCAAGATGCTTTTGCTGTTCGAAGTCACCAACGTGCTGCAGCAGCAATAAAAGAAGGTAAATTTAAGGATGAAATTGTTCCAGTTGATGTTGTAATAAAAACGGTAGGAGCAAATAACAAAGTCCTAGAAAATACGATTCAATTCTCAGAGGACGAAGGAGTAAGACCTGACACTACTGTTGAAGTTTTATCAAAATTACGACCAGCTTTTTCAGTAACTGGATCAGTAACAGCTGGAAATTCGTCACAGACAAGTGATGGTGCAGCAGCAGTCATGGTTATGGACCGTGAAAAGGCAGATTCACTAGGCTTAAAACCAATGGCAAAGTTCCTTTCATATGCAGTAGCAGGTGTTCCACCTGAAGTTATGGGAATTGGACCGGTTGCAGCTATTCCTAAAGCACTTAAAATTGCAGGTCTAGAGCTATCGGACATAGGACTATTTGAATTAAATGAAGCATTTGCTTCACAATCAATACAAGTTATTAGAGAGCTAGGATTGGATGAAGAAATCGTGAATGTTAATGGTGGCGCAATTGCATTAGGTCATCCACTTGGATGTTCTGGAGCAAAACTTACGCTTTCATTGATTCATGAAATGAAAAGAAGGAATGTTAAATACGGAGTTGTCACAATGTGTATCGGTGGAGGAATGGGTGCTGCCGGAGTATTTGAACTATTAAATTAAATAGTAAGAGATTATCTTAATCTCTTACTCTCTTATCCTATAGAAAAGTTAAAGGAGGACATAGAATGTCAAACACAACTGAACGTTTAATAAAAGGTGGAAGCTTTTTAATTGAAGATATTGAGGCAGAACGTGTATTTACACCAGAGGACTTTTCAGAAGAGCATAAAATGATGGCAAAAACGACGGAGGATTTCGTTGTAAATGAAGTATTACCTCATTTAGAAGACATCGAAAATCATCAGTTTGATAAATCGGTAAAGCTACTAAAGCAAGCAGGTGAGTTAGGACTTTTAGGTGTAGATGTTCCTGAAGAATACGGTGGACTTGGATTAGACAAAATTAGTTCATCTGTTATTACAGAAAAATTCGCTAGATCAGGTAGTTTCTCACTTTCATATGGTGCACACGTAGGTATTGGTTCTCTTCCAATCGTTTTATTTGGAAATGAAGAACAGAAGCAAAAATATTTACCATTCTTAGCAACGGGTGAGAAAATTGCAGCTTATGCTTTAACAGAGCCAGGTTCGGGATCAGATGCTCTTGGTGCAAAAGCAACAGCAAAGTTAAATGCTGAAGGTACACATTATGTTTTAAATGGTGAAAAACAATGGATTACAAACTCTGGTTTTGCTGATGTGTTTGTCGTTTATGCTAAAGTTGACGGAGAGCATTTCTCAGCATTTATCGTTGACAAAGAATTTGATGGTGTTTCAACAGGTCCAGAAGAAAAGAAAATGGGAATTAAAGGATCTTCCACACGAACATTAATTTTAGAAGATGCGTTAGTACCAAAAGAAAATCTTCTTGGTGAAATTGGAAGAGGACATGTAATTGCCTTTAATATTTTAAATATTGGTCGTTATAAGCTTGCAGTAGGTACAATCGGAGGCTCAAAACGTGCACTTGAACTTTCTGTTCAATATGCAAACCAGCGTCAACAATTCAAAACACCAATTTCTAAATTTTCATTAATTCAAGAGAAATTAGCAAATATGGCATCGAAAACATATGCGATGGAAAGCTCAGTATATCGTACTGTGGGACTTTTTGAAGACCGTATGAGCCGTTTAACAGAGGAAGAAGTGAAAGACGGAAAAGAAGTTGCTGCATCTATCGCTGAATATGCAATTGAGTGTTCATTAAATAAGGTGTTCGGATCTGAAACACTTGATTACTGTGTGGATGAAGGCGTGCAAATTCATGGTGGGTATGGATTTATGGCTGAGTATGAAATTGAAAGAATGTACCGTGATTCACGTATCAACCGTATTTTTGAAGGAACAAACGAAATCAACCGTCTATTAGTTCCTGGAACGTTTTTAAGAAAAGCTTTCAAAGGTGAATTGCCGTTACTTCAAAAAGCACAAGCGTTACAAGAAGAATTAATGATGTTAATGCCTGAAGAAGTTGGAGATGGTGTATTAGAGCAAGAAAAATACCTTGTGAAAAATGCCAAGAAGATTGGCTTGCTAATTGCAGGTCTAGCAGCACAAAAATATGGTAAAGCCCTTGAAAAAGAGCAAGAGATACTTGTAAACATTGCAGATATCGTTAGTAACGTGTATGCCATGGAATCAGCTGTATTACGTACTGAAAAAGCAATTAATAAAACAGGACTAGAGAAGAATAAACAAAAGCTTCTTTATACACAAGTATTTTGTCAAGAAGCATTCAATGAGATTGAAGCGCATGCAAAAGAAACTCTAGTAGCGACGGAAACAGGTGACACATTAAGAATGATGGTTTCAGCATTACGTAAATTTACGAGACACACGCCTATTAATGTTATTGCAAAAAAACGTGAAATTGCAGCTACATTAATTGACGCTGAAAAATATACGGTTTAATCGACCGGTGAGAAAAGCTCCTATTTGGAGCTTTTTTCTTTCATAATGAGTCATAATTTATCAATGTGCATGCAGGAATTCATAAAAAATAGTCGAATAAAGGTAGTGTTAGGACTATCTGATTATGAAATCATTTCTACATATGATAAAATATCAAAATGTAGCGCTTACTATTTTGATGAACGGTGGTGAATCTTCATGTCATTGACATTTTATTGGTATCCGAAATGTGGAACATGTCGAAAGGCAAAAAAGTGGTTAGAAGATCATAACATTGCATTTGAAAGTATACATATTGCTGAAAGTCCTCCTTCTAGGGAGAGATTAGAAGAACTCTACGAAAGAAGTGGGTTAGAGTTAAAAAAGTTTTTTAACACAAGTGGTCAAAAATATCGCGAATTAGGTTTGAAGGATAAGGTGAAAACTGCTTCTGAATCAGAGTTACTGGATATATTAGCTACTGATGGCATGTTAATGAAACGACCAATTTTAACAAATGGAGAAAAAGTTACTGTAGGTTTTAACGAAGAGCAGTATAATGAAATGTGGAAGTCATAAAAATGGGTAAAAAGAGCTTAGCGGTTCTTTTACAGATAATTTATGGAAATCATGGAGGGAATATAGGATGAATACACCAAAGGAATTGCGCTATTCTGAAGAACATGAATGGGTAAAAGTAGAAGGTGAAAAAATTCGTATCGGTATTACAGATTTCGCACAGTCTGAACTTGGAGATATCGTGTTTGTTGAACTTCCAGAAGTTGGAGATGAACTTCAAGCTGATGAGCCATTCGGTAGTGTAGAGTCTGTAAAGACAGTATCAGAGCTTTATGCTCCAATCAGTGGTAAAGTAGTTGAAGTTAACGTAGACCTTGACGATAGCCCAGAATTTGTGAATGAATCACCATACGAAAAAGCATGGATGATTGTAATCGAGCCATCTGATTCTAGTGAACTTGAGAAATTAATGACTGCTGAACAATATGAAGAAATGATTAATGAAGATTAATTCCTGAAGAATTGGCTCTGCCAATTCTTTTTTTGATTTTGATCATGGTAATATCGAGTATCTTTTCTTTTTAATGGTTACCCTATAAAAAGATTAATCATAAAGAGGTGGATATCGTGGTTTTAGAAAACAAACGTTTAGACATTACAGACCGTGTAGTGGGAAAGTTATGTGAAAGTGGCATGGATTTATATGTAGAAGAAGAGCCTATTGGAAAATTTATTACTTCTGAAGAAGGCAATCGTTTCGAATTAAAAAATGGGTATGAACAGGATCAATATCGAATTTTTAAATATGCAGATGTGACAGTAGGACCAGACGCAAAATACGTAGATTGTGATTATGAGAATGGATGGTGTTAGGAAGGAGCAATAGGTATACCTATTGCTCTTTATCTTGTCTAAATTAATCGAAGCTCAATTTTATATGGTATGATTTTTAATAATAAAATACTGTTTACTTCATAAACTAGTGTAAAGTTTTCATTTGTGGCTGTTTAAAACAAAACCTTTGGAAACAGCGGCTTGTGTATAAGTGGGCTATTTTTTTATCACTTAATGAACTACTGATAAATATGATAAATGAAAAGAGTATAGACAGCGAGTAGATAAAGAGGAATCTTTGAAACTGGGTGATGGCTTATGGGGTTAATTGAACTAGAAAAAGTAATCATTGTTGAAGGTAAATCTGATAAGAAAAAGATAGAAGGTGTAATAAAAGAGCCAATCGAAATTATATGTACAAATGGAACAATCAGTATTTCTAAGCTCGACGAACTGATTGAGCATCTATTTAATAAAGATGTCTATATTCTAGTGGACTCAGATGATGCCGGAGAGAAATTACGTAAGCAATTTAAACGTGAGTTTCCAGAAGCAGAGCATATTTACGTCGATAAAATGTATAGAGAAGTAGCAACAGCACCAGAACAACATCTTGCAACTGTTCTATTAAGTGCTAATATTGATGTATACACAGAGTTTTTGACGTAAAGGAATGAAAAAAATGGAAGAGTGGTCACTAGAAAAAATAGAACAAGAAATCACATCGGGGAATGAAATCTTTCTCTATTTATACACTCCAATGTGTGGAACGTGCCAACTGGCAAGTAAAATGCTCCTTGTCGTAAATGAGCTTCTTCCACACTTGAAGTTAGGTCAAAGTAATTTAAATTTCCTACCCCAAAAAGCAGTTGAATGGTCAATAGAAAGTGTACCATGCTTGCTCATTTTTAATGATGGAATTATTCAAAAGAGAATATATGCATTTCAGTCAGTAGAGTATTTATATAATTTGATGAAAGGCTCAAAAACACCGTCATAACGGTGTTTTTTTCTTGCTATTTTAACTAGAAATAGTATGATGTTTAGGGAAGGTTATTTTTAGGGAGACGAAATAAATGGAAGGGTGGACACAATATGTCCTCACTAGTACATGATTGGAAAAATCAATATCATTCATATAATCAAAACGTAAAATTATTTATTTTAACAAATATCTTTACCCAAATTGGTATGGGTATTTTCATGATAATGTATAATTTTTATATTAGAGAATTAGGATACACAGAACAGGTAAATGGAAATATTATCGCAATGACAGCACTCGCTTCTGCCATCATTTTAATTCCAGCAGGTATCTTAAGTGATAAGATAGGCAGAAAGAAACTTATGCTAACAGGAGTTGTCATTTCTTCCGTTGTTTTGTTTTCCCGTGGGCTATTAGAAGGTGAAAATGTTCTACTTATTGCAGCTTTTATTACGGGAATATCTATGGCATTCCTTCAAGTATCTGCCATTCCATGGTTAGCGGAAAACTCTACTAACGAACAGCGCGTACATTTATTTAGCTTTCATTTTGCAGTTATGATGGCTGCGAACGTAGTAGGAAATATACTTGGTGGTTTCATAACAGATATACTACTTTACGTTGTACATATGAGTGGTATTTGGAGTGTTCGTATTACCCTACTTATTGGTGCTGCCTTTATTTTTATGGGTGTTTTCCCAATATTAAAAATGTCTGAGATTAAAAAGAGTAAGCAAAAAGGTGAGGCTAAACTAGGCCTTCGTTCTTTTGCAAAGAAGAATAAAATACAGATAAAACTAATCCTTTTATTTGCTGTTGCACAAATCATAATTGGTTTTGGCTCAGGTCTAGTTATTCCCTATTTAAACCTCTATTTTGCAGATCGATTCTCAGCGAATAATTCTATTATTGGAGTAATCTTGTCTCTTGGTCAAGCTGCAACTGCTATAGCCATGTTTATTGGACCTGCAGTAGTGAAAAAGGTTGGTGAGGTTAGAGCGGTTGTTTATTTACAATTACTTTCTCTTCCATTTTTATTACTAACAGCTTATACAGAAAATTTACTAATTGCTACAATTGGTTTCTTGTTTAGACAAGCTTTAATGAACGCAGGAAATCCAATTCAAATGTCTCTAATGATGGAAAGAGTAGAAGATTCAATGAAAGGGCTCGCCAATTCAGTTAACCAAATGGTCTTTTCATTAGGGTGGGCAATTATGGGTCCGGTTTCCACTTCCATTGTCTTCCTTTACGGATCATATTGGGGATATGCTTATGTTTTTTCTATTACAGCAGGACTTTATCTAATTGGCGCCGTTTACTTCTTTGTCGTTTTTAAAGGAATTACAATCTCAAAAATACAAGAACCTATAGCTAAATCTGTATAATTTCGCCATATTTCTCAGGAAATATGTTGTTAATGTGTTTTATTTGTCTTTTTTCTCACTAATTGTCGAATTCAAAATAAAGGATTTTCCCCAGAAAAAGTGAATAGTTACAAATAAAAGGTTTTAAATAGGGGGCTGCAAATGGCGATTTTTCAATGGATTGATCAATTAGTAAAAACGATAGAGGATATGACACACCTTAAACCTTTGTTGCCTGAAGAAGATTTTGTCATCAAGTTTGAAGATTCGAATGAATGTTTTTTTCTAGTCATGAATAAAACAAATTGTGCATATTTTAGAGAATACCAATCACATGTAGATGTATGTGTGAAGGGATTATTTCATAAGGAACTTTTAAAAGGTGAACTAAAATTACAGCATCTCATTAAAATGAACGACCTTGAAGTTATAGGTAGCTTCCGAGATATATTACTAGTAGAGTCGATTTTACATCTTGCATCAATTCCGCATGAAAAAGATTTGTAGAAAAAATTTTCAATTAATTGAATTGACAGTTTATTATGGTGTATGATAAGATTCATTCAAATTTCAATTTAAAATTTCATATTTAAGTAACACTTATCAAGAGTGGTGGAGGGACTGGCCCTATGAAACCCGGCAACCGGTTAGCAATAACGCGGTGCTAAATCCTGCAGGTATTTTTTTGCCTGAAAGATGAGAAGAGACTCGGATATTTTTAGCCCTCTTCTTCTGAAGAGGGCTTTTTTATAACATAAAATAGGGAGAGATGAGAATGAGTGAGAAAAAAGGGTACAGATTAGAAACAGTAAGTATTCATGGTGGATTACAAGCGGATCCAGTGACAGGAGCCAGAGCCGTTCCGATTTATCAGTCAAATGCCTATAAGTTTGAGAGTACAGAGCATGCTGCAAATCTTTTTGCTTTAAAAGAACAAGGATACATTTATACAAGAATTCATAATCCAACGGTTACTGTTTTTGAGGAAAGAGTTGCTCAACTAGAAGGTGGTGTAGGGGGATTAGCAGTAGCGAGTGGAATGGCAGCTATTACGACTGCGATATTGAATATAGCGGGAGCTGGAGATGAAATAGTTTCAGCATCTACTCTTTATGGTGGAACGTATAACCTAGTTGCAACTACTTTACCTAAATACGGTATAAAGACACATTTTGTTGACCCTTCAAATCCAGAGAATTTTAGAGCTGCGATAACACCAAATACGAAGGCTGTTTTTGCTGAAACAATTGGTAATCCAAGCTTAGATGTACTAGATATCGAGGCAGTTGCAAAGGTTGCACATGAGGCAGGAATCCCACTTATTATTGATAACACATTTGCTACTCCATATTTATGTCGTCCGATTGAGCATGGTGCTGACATTGTAGTCCACTCTGCTACCAAATGGCTATTAGGTAACGGGACTACTCTAGGAGGAATTATAATCGATGGTGGTAAATTTGATTGGGATTCACCAAAGTTTCCAGGGTTTACTACACCGGATCCTAGTTATCATAACTTGAAATATGCAGAAGCTTTAGGGAATATTGCTTTTATTATAAAAGCTAGAGTGCAGTTACTAAGAGATTTAGGAGCTTCCATTAGTCCGTATAATGCATTCCAATTCACACTCGGATTAGAAACATTACATGTAAGAATGAAAGAGCATGTAGCAAATACTCGAGAAGTGGTTAGATACTTAGAAAAGCATCCAGCTGTAAACTGGGTGTTATATCCGGAATGTGAGAATCATCCAGGTCATTCACTTGCCGAAAAGTACCTTCCAAAAGGAGCAGGAGCTGTCCTTGTCTTTGGAATAAAAGGAGGTAGAGAGGCTGGGGAAAAATTAATTAATGCTGTGAAATTATTTTCTCATGTGGCAAATGTTGGAGATGCAAAAAGTTTAATTATTCATCCTGCGAGTACGACTCACCAGCAATTAAGTGCCGAAGACTTGAAGAAGTCTGGTGTTACAGAAGATCTTGTACGTCTATCAATCGGAATTGAACATGTTGAAGATATTATTGAAGATCTTGAGCAAGCAATTGAAGTAGCTACTGGTATTGTGTCATCACCCGTTTCATCGGTGCAGTAAAAAAATGTTGACACCTATTTTTTTAGGTGATAAAATCACTTTCGTAAACAAATTCTACTTGAACTCATTAAAGTGTTAATTGAATAAAGTGACGATATACTCTTATCAAGAGAGGTGGAGGGAAGTGCCCTATGAAGCCCGGCAACCGTCAACGCAGTTGAAATGGTGCCAATTCACACAAAGCTATTTGCTTTGGGAGATGAGAGAAAGGGAATATTATGCCTTTCTGCTCATTTTTGCAGAAAGGCTTTTTATATGGCTTAAAACTTTCGTTAATAAAAATTATAATTACATTTTATAAGTTTTGTAGAGCAAAATAACTGAAATAGGTTTGAAAAAAGAAGGTGATTTTTTGATACAACTGAAAGATGTCACAAAAGTATATGAATCAAAAAGTGGTTCAGTAACAGCTGTGAACAATATTAATCTCAAAATAAACAAAGGAGAAATCTTTGGAATTATAGGTTACAGTGGCGCTGGTAAAAGTTCATTGATTCGTTTACTTAATGGACTGGAGAAGCCTACTTTGGGAGAAATAGACGTTGCAGGTCACGTCATAACAAAAATACGAGGTAGGTCACTTCGAAAAGCAAGGCAAGAAATCAGCATGATATTTCAGCATTTTAACCTCCTTTGGTCGAGGACAGTGAAAGAGAATATCAGCTTCCCTCTTGAAATAACGGGTGTTCCTAAGAAGGATAGAGAGGAGAGAGTGAATGACTTAATTAAGTTAGTTGGTCTTGAAGGAAGAGAAAATGCTTACCCTTCTCAATTAAGTGGTGGGCAGAAGCAGCGTGTTGGGATCGCTAGAGCTCTTGCAAGTAATCCAAAAGTGTTACTCTGTGATGAAGCTACATCAGCATTAGATCCACAGACTACAGATTCAATCTTAGACCTGCTTGTTGATATTAATGAACGATTAGGACTTACGATTGTATTAATTACACACGAAATGCACGTTATTCGAAAGATTTGTCACAAAGTAGCTGTAATGGAAAACGGAGTAATTGTTGAAGAAGGTGATGTGCTAAATGTTTTTAAAAAACCTGCGCAACAAATTACAAAACGATTTGTCATGCAAGTAACAGAACCTGAGGAAGCAAAAGAAACTATTGATCATATCCTTGATCAATATCCAAATGGTAAAGTTGTTCAGCTAACGTTCGTTGGTGATAATACGGAACAGCCACTTATTACAAATCTAGTCAAAAAATTTGGGATTGATATTAACATCTTACAAGGGAAAATTTCTCACACCCAAAACGGTGCTTATGGGACATTATTCATTCATGTAGATGGAGATCAACAGGCTGTTAATCAGGCAATCGCCTACATTCACGAGCAACAAGTTGAAGTGGAGGTGATCGCACATGATTGAGCAACTGTTTCCTAATGTAAAATGGGACAAGGTAATAGAAGCGACGAATGAAACACTTTACATGACTGCAATATCGGTCGTTGCCACTTTTCTTCTCGGAATTATTTTAGGATTATTACTTTTCTTAACATCAAAAGGTAATATTTGGGAAAATAAGGTGTTAAACTCGTTTGTGGCTGCAATTGTAAATATATTTAGATCTATACCCTTTATTATCTTAATTATATTACTCATACCTTTTACAAAAATAGTGGTTGGGACGATTTTAGGTCCTAATGCAGCCTTACCAGCCTTGATTATTGGAGCGGCTCCTTTCTATGGAAGAATGGTTGAGATTGCACTCCGAGAGGTTGATAAAGGGGTAATAGAAGCAGCAAAATCTATGGGGGCAAAAACAAGTACGATTATCTTTAAAGTACTATTACCAGAATCAATGCCAGCTTTAGTTTCAGGAATTACCGTCACAGCTATCGCTTTAATTGGTTATACAGCAATGGCCGGTGTAATCGGTGCAGGTGGTTTAGGTACACTTGCTTTCCTTGAAGGATTTCAACGTAGTAAAAATGATGTAACGTTTATAGCTACTATCTTAATATTAATCATCGTTTTTATCATTCAAATAATAGGTGATATCATCACATCAACTTTAGACAAACGATAAAGGAGAGAATAACAATGAAAAAAGTAGTATTAGGTTTATTCGTAAGTATTTTCGTATTAGCATTAACAGCTTGTGGTACTGCAGAAGAAGGAAAAAAAGGTGAAGATGGGACAGAGTTAGTAAAATTAGTTGTTGGAGCATCAAACGTACCTCATGCTGAAATCTTAGAAGAAGCAAAGCCGTTATTAGCTGAAAAAGGAATCGATTTAGAAATTGAAACATTCCAAGATTATATTTTGCCAAATAAAGCACTAGCAGATAAAGAAATTGATGCAAACTATTTTCAACATATTCCTTATTTAGAAGCTCAAAAAGCAGAACACGGTTATGATTTTGTCAATGCAGGTGGTATCCATATTGAGCCAATCGGAGTTTATTCTAAAAAGTATAAAAGCTTAGATGAGCTACCAAAAGGTGCGACAATTATTATGAGTAACTCAGTTGCAGACCATGGCCGTATTTTAACAATGCTTCAAAGCAAGGGCCTTATTAAGCTAAAAGAAGGTATTGATACAACGACTGCAACTGTTGATGATGTTGTAGAAAATCCAAAAGAATTAAACTTTATCGCTGACGTAGATGCAGGTTATTTACCACAGGTGTACAACAATGATGAAGGTGATGCAGTTTTAATTAATACAAACTATGCAATCGACGCAGGTTTAAATCCGTTAAAAGACGCAATTGCGATTGAAGGTGCTGACTCACCTTATGTAAATATTATCACTGTTCGTACAGGTGACGAAACGAAAGAAGAAATTAAAGCTTTAGTTGAAGTGTTACGTTCTGAAGCCATTCAAAGCTTTATAAAAGAAAAATATGCTGGTGCAGTTGTTCCAGTTAGCGAGTAAAGAACTAAATCCTACCTTAACCGGTGGGATTTTTTTATGAATACAATTCTAACTGTAAAGCATACTAACGGTGAGCAAACTTTAGGAATGGAGTTGTGAGTATAATGCAACATGAGCCACGCAATTCAACTGAAGCAGCATTACATGACTATAAGCTTGGATTAGGAACTTTTACTCAAAAAATGCCAGACATTGCCCATCATTATAATGCTTTTACTGAAGCGTGCTTTAAAGAAGGGAAATTATCTCAAAAAGAGAAACAACTAATTGCTCTAGGAATTAGTCTATACTCTCAAGATGAGTATTGTATTATTTATCATACGAAAGGCTGTTTAGACCAAGGCGCTACTGAAGAAGAAATACTAGAATCAGTAGGTGTTGCTGCAGCCTTTGGTGGCGGTGCTGCAATGAGCCAAGCTGTAACATTAGTACAAGAATGCATGACTGAACTCAATGAACTTAAACAATAAGCTTGAAAAAGGCTTCTTCAAATGAGGAAGTCCTTTTATCTTTTTATACGAATCTTGAATATGTGTGAGGATATGTAAGGAAATTTCAGGGATTTATACAATGTTGGTACCTATGTCATAATCATGAAGATAGAAAAGGAGTTTTCGTTACATCTAAAGGATTTTACAGTTTGAGTAAACAAGCTATTTGATGGTAGGATTATACATGTGTTAAAAAAACCGAAAGGGATGATTCATTATCCAATTAAATCTAAATTATACGACCGAAATGGAAAAAGCCATGTACCAAGCCCACGGAATTGGGTATGAGGTGTATAGTCGTAAATTTGATGAACGATTAAAGGTAGAGAAAAAGCGAGAACAAGATTATATTCAAGGTCAAATGATTGTAGCGAATTTAGATCGTAAAATTCACTCATAATTCTCTAAAATAAATAAATGATTAAATCATGATACGGAAACAAAAAACCAGTTTTTGCTGGTTTTTTGTTTTTTTCCGAGTTTCTTCATATTATATAGTTGTTTTTTGTGCTGTTATAGAATGGATTTAGAAATTTAGAGAAAAATAATAGTTGATACATAATAATTCTCATTTAGCATCCTAAAAATGATAGGATTAATCGTGTTCAAAAAGTTGCTATCACTTTTCATTTGTTATAAGATTGTAATGAGAATAAATTGAGAATTAAATTTGTATAGTAATTAATCACTATAAAAAATTTTTTTCGTTTAATTGGAGGTATTGTAATGTCAGGTTCAACTTTATTAATTAAAGATCTTCATGTATCGATTGATGGCAAAGAGATTTTAAAAGGTGTAAACCTTGAAATAAAAGGTGGAGAAATCGCCGCAATAATGGGGCCAAATGGTACAGGTAAATCTACATTATCATCTGCTATTATGGGTCATCCAAAATATGAAATTACACAAGGTTCAATTCATCTTGATGGTGAAGATGTATTAGAAATGGAAGTCGACGAACGCGCTCGTGCTGGCCTTTTCTTAGCTATGCAATATCCAAGTGAAATTGCTGGAGTTACTAATGCTGATTTTCTTCGTTCAGCTATTAATGCAAGAAGAGAAGAAGGCGATGAAATCTCTTTAATGAAGTTTATCCGTACAATGGATAAAAACATGGAATACTTAGAGATGGATCCAGATATGGCTCAACGTTATTTAAATGAAGGGTTCTCTGGTGGAGAAAAGAAACGAAATGAAATTTTACAATTAATGATGATTCAGCCTAAAATTGCAATTTTAGATGAAATTGACTCAGGTCTAGATATTGATGCGTTAAAAGTTGTTTCAAAAGGAATCAACGAAATGCGTGGAGAAGATTTCGGTTGCTTAATTATCACTCACTATCAACGTTTATTAAACTATATTACTCCTGATAAAGTTCACGTAATGATGCAAGGTCGCGTAGTGAAGTCAGGTGGACCTGAGCTTGCTCAACGATTAGAAGCAGAAGGTTATGATTGGATTAAACAAGAATTAGGTATTGAAGATGAAACTGTAGGTCAAGAAGCGTAAGCGTTAGGGGGATTAAAATGACAATTGATACGAAATTACCATTCGATCAGGGCTATGTCAGAGAGCTTTCTAAAGAACTTGGTGAACCTGGTTGGTTATTAGACCTTCGCTTACAAGCACTTGAAAAAGTAGAAGGACTTCCAATGCCAAAACCAGATAAAACAAAAATTGATAAGTGGAATTTCACTCAATTTACAAATCATGTTGTAAAAAGTGAACCATATCAATCTTTAGAAGAATTACCAGAGGCAGTTAAAGCTCTAATTGATGAAGATGCCAACCTGAATTTATATATTCAGCGTGATAACACTGCTGCATATTCAACACAATCTGAAGAATTAAAAGCACAAGGTGTTATTTTCACAGATATTCATACGGCTGCTCGTGAGCATAGTGATTTATTACAAAAGTACTTCATGAAGGATGCTGTAAAAGTAGATGAACATCGTTTAACTGCTTTGCATGCAGCATTAGTCAATGGTGGCGCGTTTGTATATGTGCCAAAAAATGTAGAAGTAGATGTACCATTACATGCGATTTACGTTCACGAAAATCCAGAAACGACATTATTTAATCATGTAATTGTCGTTGCTGAAGACAATAGTACTGTAACATTTGTAGAAAATTATATTTCCATTGCTGAGAATGTAAATGGTGCAGTGTTTAACATTATTTCAGAAGTGATTGCTGGCACTAATGCGAAAGTTACTTATGGTGCCGTAGATAGTTTAGCTAAAGGTGTTACAACCTATGTTAACCGCCGTGGTGTAGTTGGTAGAGATAGTAAACTTGAATGGGCATTAGGGTTAATGAACGACGGTGACACGATTTCAGAAAATATTACCCATTTAGTTGGTGACGGTTCTCTAGGAGATACAAAAACGGTTGTTGTAGGTCGCGGTGAGCAAAAGCAAAACTTTACAACAAGTGTCATTCATCATGGTAAACATTCAGAAGGTTATATTCTTAAGCATGGTGTTATGAAGGATAGTGCTAGTTCTGTATTTAATGGTATTGGAAAGATTGAGCATGGTGCTTCTAAATCAAATGCAGAACAAGAATCTCGTGTACTTATGTTAAGTGAAAAAGCACGAGGAGATGCAAATCCAATTCTTCTTATTGATGAAGATGATGTTACAGCAGGACATGCAGCATCAGTTGGTAGAGTAGACCCACTTCAACTTTACTATTTAATGAGTCGTGGTATTCCAAAAGTTGAAGCAGAGAGACTTGTTATTCATGGATTCCTTGCGCCAGTTGTAAACGAATTACCTATTGAAGGTGTTAAAAAACAACTTATCGAGGTAATTGAAAGGAAAGTAAAATAAAATGAATATCCAGGATATTCGTAAACTTTTCCCAATTCTAGACCAAGAAGTAAACGGAAAAAAACTTGTATACTTAGATAGCGCAGCGACTTCACAAAAGCCGCTACCTGTCATTGAAGCACTAGATAAGTACTACAGAGAATACAATTCCAATGTTCACAGAGGTGTTCATACTCTTGGAACGAAAGCAACTGATGGATATGAGGGTGCCCGTGAGAAGGTACGACGTTTTATCAATGCTAAATCCATGCAAGAAGTTATTTTCACTAGAGGAACTACAACAGCAATTAATACGGTAGCAGCTAGCTATGGACGAGATAACCTTCAGCCTGGTGACGAAATTGTCATTTCATATATGGAGCATCACGCAAATATCATTCCATGGCAACAAGTTGCAAAGCAGACGGGTGCTTCTTTAAAATATATTCCTCTACAACAAGATGGAACTATATCGATAGAGGATGTTCGAAAAACGGTTACAGATCAAACGAAAATTGTTTCTGTAATGATGGTTTCAAATGTCCTAGGATCAATTAATCCTATTAAAGAGATTACTGAAATTGCCCATCAGCACGGGGCAATCATGATGGTTGACGCTGCTCAAGCTGCTCCTCACATGAAAATTGATGTTCAAGAATTAAATTGTGATTTTCTTGCTTTTTCTGGACATAAGATGTGTGCACCAACTGGCATTGGCGTATTATATGGTAAGAAGCAATTGCTAGAAGAGATGGAGCCTGTTGAGACAGGTGGCGAAATGATTGACTTCGTTGGATTATATGAATCAACATGGAAAGAGCTTCCTTGGAAGTTTGAAGCTGGTACGCCAATCATTGCTGGAGCAATTGGACTTGGGGCAGCGATTGATTTTCTAACTGATATTGGGTTGGATAATATTGAAGCACATGAACATAAGCTAGCAAGCTATGCGATGGAAAGAATGTCTGAAATTGGTATGACGATTTATGGACCCACTCATCGTGCAGGCTTGATTACATTCAATATTGAAGATGTCCATCCACATGATGTAGCGACTGTTTTAGATGCTGAAGGAATTGCTGTACGTGCTGGGCATCACTGTGCTCAACCACTCATGAAATGGCTTGAAGTATCGGCTACAGCAAGAGCAAGCTTCTATTTGTACAATACAGAGGAAGAAATTGATAAGCTAGTTGAAGCTCTTATTAAAACAAAGGAGTATTTCAGCAATGTCTTTTAATAATAACAATTTGGATACATTGTATCGTCAAGTAATTATGGATCATTATAAAAATCCTCGAAACCGTGGAACTCTTGAGGATGATAGCTATCAAGTAGATATGAACAACCCAACTTGTGGTGATCGTATTCATCTAACTATGAAAGTTGAAGATGGAAAAGTCATTGATGCTAAATTTGAAGGTGAAGGCTGTTCTATATCTATGTCATCTGCTTCTATGATGACGCAAGCAATAAAGGGCAAAACGATTGAAAATGCTTTGAAAATGTCTAAAATCTTTTCTGACATGATGCTTGGAAAAGAGTATGATGATGATATAGATTTAGGTGATATTGAAGCACTTCAAGGCGTTGCTAAGTTTCCAGCACGTATTAAGTGTGCAACATTAGCATGGAAAGCGATGGAAAAGGGAGTAAATCAAGAAACGAAGGATAAGTAGTAATGTATTTACTACTATATCACCTCTAGATTGGAGTGAATCATAAATGGCAAAGAAAATGCCTGAAATCGGCGATTATAAGTATGGCTTTTCGGATAAAGATGTATCGATTTTCCGCTCAAAGCGTGGCTTAACAAAAGAAATCGTTGAAGAGATTTCTAGAATGAAAAGCGAACCACAATGGATGTTAGATTTCCGTCTTAAATCACTAGAACACTTTTACAATATGCCAATGCCTCAATGGGGTGGCGATTTACAGAGTCTTAATTTCGACGAAATTACCTACTATGTAAAACCATCTGAAAAATCTCAACGCTCATGGGATGAGGTTCCTGAAGAAATTAAAGCAACGTTTGATAAACTAGGTATTCCTGAAGCAGAGCAAAAATATCTTGCAGGTGTTTCTGCACAATATGAATCAGAGGTAGTTTATCATAACATGAAAGAAGACCTTGAAGAGTTAGGAATTGTCTTCAAAGATACAGATACTGCATTAAAAGAAAATGAAGATATTTTCCGTGAACACTGGGGTAAAGTTATTCCACCAACAGATAATAAGTTCTCTGCTCTAAACTCAGCAGTTTGGTCGGGTGGATCATTCATTTATGTACCTCCTGGTGTAAAAGTAGATACTCCTCTACAAGCATATTTCCGTATTAACTCTGAAAATATGGGACAATTTGAGCGTACACTCATTATCGTTGATGAAGGTGCACATGTTCATTATGTAGAAGGTTGTACGGCCCCTGTATATACAACGAACTCACTTCACAGTGCGGTTGTAGAAATTATTATTAAAAAAGATGCTTATTGCCGTTACACGACGATTCAAAACTGGGCAAATAACGTATTTAACCTAGTAACAAAGCGTGCGGTTTGTGAAGCTAATGCTACAATGGAATGGATTGATGGTAACATCGGTTCAAAACTTACGATGAAATATCCTGCTGTCATCTTAAAAGGTGAAGGCGCACGAGGTATGACATTATCTATTGCAATTGCTGGTAAAGGTCAGCATCAGGATGCAGGAGCTAAGATGATTCACTTAGCACCTAATACTTCATCTACGATTGTTTCTAAATCTATTTCAAAGCATGGTGGTAAAGTAACTTATCGCGGTATCGTTCATTTTGGACGAAAAGCAGATGGTGCTCGTGCGAATATCGAATGTGATACGTTAATCATGGATAATCAATCAACTTCTGATACGATTCCATATAACGAGATTTTCAATGATAATATTTCATTGGAGCATGAAGCGAAGGTTTCTAAAGTTTCTGAAGAGCAACTGTTCTATTTAATGAGCCGTGGTATTTCAGAGCAAGAAGCGACTGAGATGATTGTAATGGGCTTTATTGAGCCATTTACAAAAGAGCTTCCGATGGAGTACGCTGTTGAGATGAACCGACTAATCAAGTTTGAAATGGAAGGTTCGATTGGATAATACTAAATATCAACAACTCGTTTGAGACTTACTCAGGCGGGTTGTTTTTTTACATAAGCTACCCTGAGAATACAATTCGTTACAATCAACATGGGGTGTTAACCTACGTTGCAGGACTCTCGCTTTCCACGGGGCGCCACTTGAGCCTCCTCGGCCTTTGGCCTGTGGGGTCTCAAGCCCGGCGCATTTCCCGTAGGAGTCTCGGTCCTTCCACTACGGTTAACACGAAGAATTACTAATGGCCAACATTCTATCAAAGTAAAAATTCAGTTCACATTTTCATCCTTCATGGTGCAAAGTCACAAATTGCATAGTAGTCTACCCTGAAAATACAGTTTTTTACCCTCAACATGGGGTGTTAATCTGCGTTGCAGGAACCTCGCTTTCCGCAGGGCGCTTCTTGAGCCTCCTCGGCGTTTACGCCTGTGGGGTCTCAAGCCTAGCGCATCTCCTGCTGGAGTCTCGGTCCTTCCACTCCGATTAACACGGAAAAAATACTAATATCCAACATTCTAAGATCCAAGAAAAAATCGCATATTTTCATTTACCATGGTGCAATTCTCACATTGCATGGAAGTCTACCCTGAATATACGACACTCTACATGGGGTGTAAACCTTCGTTGCAGATACCCAGATTTTTCTCGGTGCTTTTTTAAAATAAAGTATAGATGTGAGGTGATTTCGTTGATATATGTTGGAGTGACTGGTTGGGGGGATCATGATAGCTTGTATACGGCTGGCATATCTTCTGTTGATAAATTGAAGGAATATGGTGGTCATTTTCCGATAGTGGAAGTGGATTCGTCCTTCTATGCGATACAACCGAAAAGGAATGTAGAAAGATGGGTGAAGGATACACCAACATCCTTTCAATTTATTGTTAAAGCTTATCAAGGGATGACAAGGCATTTACGTGGGGAAATTCCTTTTGAGACAAATGAGTCGATGTTTTCAGCTTTTATACAGTCTCTGCAACCTTATATTGAGACTAATAAATTAGCGATGGTTCTCTTCCAATTTCCACCATGGTATGATTGTAAACGTGAGAATGTTGATTACATCCGTTGGTGTAGAGAGAAGATGGGAGATATTCCTGTCGCCCTCGAATTTCGAAATCGAACATGGTTTTCAGAAAAATACTACGATCGAACGATTCAATTTATGGAAAATGAAAACTGGATACATAGTATATGTGATGAACCGCAAGCAGGAGTGGGATCGATTCCGACAGTATTAGTCCCAACAAATCTTGAAAAGACGCTGATTAGATTTCATGGAAGAAATGTACATGGATGGAGGAAACCGGCTGAAGGTAACTGGAGAGATGTTCGTTACTTATATCGCTACAATGAATTAGAACTGAATGAGTGGGTGAAGCATATAAGAGAACTTCAACGTTCATCTAAAGATCTTTATGTGCTTTTTAATAACAATTCAGCAGGAGACGCATCTGATAATGCCAAGCAGATGATTGATCTTTTGGGCATTGAGTATGATGGACTAGCACCAAGGCAATTAGATTTTTTTAGTTAGATAGTGTTCGTTTTTAGTGAAGAGTATTACTTTCCACTTATTCTAAAACGGAAGCGCTATGTAACAAACATGCTTTCATTTCTCTTATCCCTAATGAAAAGAGGTTTTTTAATAAATGGAATGGTTAATATTACTTATGATTGGCCTGGTAGCTGGGACACTTGGAAGTTTAGTTGGCTTAGGTGGTGGAATTATAACAGTTCCTGCCCTTATTCTTCTAGCTTCAATTTTTCCTGCTTTCAAAGACTTAACTCCCCAAGTGGCTGTAGGCACTTCCTTAATAGTGATTATATTTACTGGTTTATCATCTACCCTAGCATACATGAAACAAAGAACAGTTGATTATAATAGCGGACTTATTTTTTTTATTGGAAGTGGACCAGGTGGTATTTTAGGAGCATGGTTAAATAAATTTCTAGATGTAGCAACCTTCCAGCTATATTTCGGCTTGTTTATCATTTTTATTTCTATCCTGTTAATGATTAGAGGAAAGCTAAAGCCGATTAGAGAATATAAACCAAGTAAGTGGGTTTTAGTAAAAAGCTACCAGGATAGGGATGGGAAAGAAAAAACATATCAATTCCATTTTGTTACTGCATTTGTGATTTCATTTGTTGTTGGAATGCTATCAGGACTATTTGGTATTGGTGGTGGATCGTTAATGGTTCCTGCCATGATATTATTATTTTTATTTCCACCCCACATTGCTGTTGCAACTTCTATGTTTATGATTTTTTTATCATCAATGACTAGTTCATTAACACATATTTTATTAGGAAATATCAATTGGTTATTTGCTTTTATTTTAGTACCTGGTGCTTGGTTTGGAGCCACACTAGGGGCTTATATCAATAAAAGGTTAAACAGTACAATCATTGTCTCGCTTTTGCGAATCATTTTGATCATTATAGGGATAAGGCTAATTATTCAAGGGTTATAATATCCCATTTTTTCTTCGATAGGGGTTGGACAGTTTGAAAAGGACTCTACATATATACCATACGAATGATTTACATAGTCATTTTGAAAATTGGCCTAAAGTCGTACAATACCTTAAAGTTCAACAACGTCTTCACAAAGATTGCGGAGAAGAGGTATTATTGTTTGATATTGGAGATCATTTGGATCGATCAAATCCTGTTACTGAGGCATCGGCAGGGAAAGCAAATAGCTACCTTCTTAGTCAGTTAGACTATGCCAATATTACAATTGGTAATAATGAAGGGATTACACTTTCGCATGAAGACTTAGACGCGTTATATCAAGATAGTAATCTTCAAGTGGTACTTGCTAATTTACATATGAAAGATAATCAACCTCCAGCTTGGCTTAAGCCTTACGACATTCATCAGTTAAAGGATGGAACTTATATTGGCGTAATTGGATTAACTGCTCCGTATACGAAGCTTTATGAGCTATTAGGTTGGAACGTTTTGGATCCCTTTGAACGCTTATCGGAATTGTTAAAAGAAGTAAAATCTCAAGTGAGCTTTCTCATCGTCTTGTCACACTTAGGAATAAATGAGGATGAAAGACTTGCACGAGAATTTCCTGAAATCGACTTGATATTAGGTGGTCATACGCATCATATTTTAAGTGAAGGTCTTATGATTGGGAAAACATTACTTTGTGGAGCAGGAAAATTTGGTCAATATGTTGGACATGTAGAAATAGAGATTGACTCATTGTCTGGAAACATAAATAAAAGTGCATCTGTCCATTCTGTATTGGAAATGGAAGATGATAAAGAAACACAGCTAGTATTAAAAAGTCTAGAGTCTGAGAGTAATGAAAAATTAAAAGAGGCCGTCACCTATTTAAGTGAAGATTTACTTACTGAATGGTTTAAGAAATCATCTTTTCCTAACCTGTTAGCTACGGCATTGAAAGAATGGTGCAACAGTGAGCTGTCGATGGTAAACTCAGGTGTATTATTAGATTCACTATACAAAGGAGAAGTAACGAAGGGTGACTTGCATCGAATTTGCCCACATCCTATTAATCCTTGTAAAGTTTTGTTAAAAGGTGATGTGTTAAAGGAAATAATCTTACAGGCATCCACTCCTAAGATGGAGAAACTGGAGATTGTAGGCTTAGGATTTAGAGGCAAAGTCATGGGGAAAATGGTGTATGATGGAGTGACACTTGATAAACATGTATTATCAGATGGCCAAAAACACATACGTAACATTTGGATTAATGGTGAAATAATTAAGCCTGATAGAATATACGAAGTTGCTACATTAGACATGTTTACCTTTGGACATATTTTCCCAGAGATTGCGCATGCAAATGAGAAGCATTATTTTATGCCTGAGCTACTAAGAGATCTTTTAGCCTGGAAATTACAAAATCGTTAAGAATGCTTTTCATGCTAAATTTCATACACGAATTTCCATTGCTTTCATAAAGTGATTACAGGAAAGGAGTGTGTGGGGAAATGGTTAATATGACACCAATTGTGATAGAAAATCACCAGTTCACAGCTATTACTGTCAAACTTCCAAAAACGAATTTTATGGCTGTTACCAATGAAAATGGCTATATTATGTGCGGTGCACTTGATGTAGCGTTATTAAATGAAAAGCTAAAGGACCGCGGCATTATTGCTGCAAGAGCTGTAGGTGTGCGAACAATTGAACAATTACTCGATGCTCCTCTTGAATCTGTCACGATTCAAGCAGAAGCAATTGGGATTAAGGTTGGAATGAAAGGCAAAGATGCCCTTTTAAAAATGATATAATGATAGAAAGTTCCTGATAAACACGAAATAAGTCTTGTTTATCAGGCTACTTCTATTACATAATAGTAATAGACGATGAATAAAGGAGTTTAACATGATATTAGTAGCTACAGACTCTTTAAAGGAAGGTACAAAGCTAGCAAAGCCCGTCATTAGTGAACATGGAAAGGTTCTAATCGCTAATGGTGTTCCTATTACTACGCGTATGATATCGCGCTTGTTAGAGCTGGGTATTACATATGTTTATATGGAAGACGAAAGAACGAAGGATATTGTAGCAAAGCACGCCATTTCCGAAAAGTTAAGAAAAGAGGCTATCCATACAATTGAATCAATTCTTTCTGATATTCAAAAGGAAATGGATCTTTCTAAGTCTTTTATACTAGAAAAAACAACTAAAGGATTGTTAAAACTCATTCGAAGTATTCTAAATGAAACTAGAAACAATCGAGATTTAATTACCTTGTTATCTGACGTGTATTCCTATGACAATTACATATTTACACATTCCCTTAATGTGACATTATATACTGTAGCAATTGGGTTGGAATTAAAGCTAACAGATAAGCAGCTCGAAACACTCGCGTTAGGTGCAATCCTTCATGATGTAGGAAAGATGGCTGTTCCTTTAGATGTACTATTAAAACCTGGAAAGCTTACAAATGATGAATTTGATTCAATCAAACAGCATACTGAGGTAGGATTTGAAATACTACGTAATGTATCCAGTATTCCTTTAGTAGCTGCTCATTGTGCGTATCAACACCATGAGAGATTGGATGGATCTGGCTATCCGAGAGGAATTAAAGGGAACGACATTCATTATTTTGCCAAAATAATTGCCGTTTCAGATGTATTTGATGCAGTCACTTCAAACAGGGTGTACCGAAAAGCGCTACTTCCACATGAGGGTCTAGAAATTCTCTATTATGGTGTTGGAAAGTTGTTTGACTCTTCTATTGTAGAAGCGTTTCGACGATCGGTTGTAATTTATCCAGTAGGTTTAACGGTTTATTTAAGTGATGGAAGGAAAGGAATTGTTTCTCAGCAAAATAAGGGGCTAAGTGAACGACCTATAGTCCGCATATTAGAGGAACAAGGGAAAAAGATTGAAAGTACGTATGAAGTAGACTTGAAGAAGGATCTTCATATTGTTATTACTGGTTGTGACACAACGTTGATTCATGCAGAGAAAAAAGTAAGTGGATAAAAAAATCCTTAAAAAGAATCGTACATCCTCCCTTTCAAGCATAAATATAGCTTGTAAAGGGGGGATTTTATTTTGGGAAAATATCGAGGGCGTATGCCCCGAGGGGGACCCTTGCCTTTTCGCTATGTATTTTTACTGACATTTGTTTTCTTTATCTTTTCAACAGCTGCAGGGCTATGGATCATAAATAAAGGAATAGAACCTACATTGATGCGCTATGCAGAAAATGAAACAAAGCGAATAGCAACCTTAGTGATAAAAAATGCAATTACAAAGCAAATAAACGAGGATGAGCTAAATCAAGAGGAGCTTGTCATCATTGAAAAGGATGCAAACGGTAAAATCACATCTGCTGGCTTCAATACAAGCGTTATTCAACGGGTTCTTGCAAAAACAACAAATAATGTAGAGAGATATTTGAAATTTGTAAATGAAGGTAATATTGATGCTCTTGAACTACCAGATGTTGAAATTGAGAAAGATGAAAAAACAAAAAGAGAAGGGTTTTTTTACGAAATTCCGCTTGGGCAAGCAACGAACAATGCCTTGCTAGGTAACTTAGGTCCCAGAGTGCCAGTCCGATTCTTCGTAATTGGAGATGTTATGAGTGATGTTAAAACAGAAGTAGAGCCGTTCGGAATTAATAATGCTCTATATAAAATCTCGATTCATCTCGAAGTCTCTGTTCAAGTTATTATACCTTTTTCAACAAAGGAGATTGTTGTACCGACGAATATTCCGATTGTACTACGATCTATAAACGGAGATGTTCCACAGTATTATAATAATGGAGGAGATGATTCACCTGCACTTGAATTACCTGGAAATTAATTCATTATTGATTTTTAGTTATATCATTACTATAATGGTATAGTGTTAATTTATAATTTCATATAACCTTATCTCAATCGATGAGGTAGAGGAGCGATAAAAAAGAGTAAGCTATGTGAGGATGACAACAGTGATCATAGCTGAAAGGTTTTTTCGCCGAAGTAAAAATAAACCGTCATGTTTATTTTTGCTGGGGTTGCCCTGAATAAGGGTAACACTGTCACTATGAAGAACGATCTTTATAGTGGAGGGCTACTGATTGATGGAGGATAACATAACATTACAAAGAGTAATGATAGTTATTTTCTATCCTTACTCTTTTTTTATTTGTTTTTTATCTCTTCATGAAACATGGCCTAGTCAATACAACTAGGAGGAAACAAAATGTCAGGAACAATTTATTCTTTAATTCCACCAATTTTAGCAATCTTAATGGTTGTTATGACTCGAAGGGTATTACTTTCACTCGGTGTGGGAATTTTATCAGCAGCATTTGTACTTCACGCTTCTTTGCTACAAACAGAAGGTATAATCGAAAGTCTGACACAAATTGCTCTAACCATTTGGAGTGCGCTTAAAGCGATTTTTGTATCAGATGGTGAACTCAACACATGGAACGTCTATATTCTCTTATTCTTGTTATTATTAGGCATGATAACTGCATTTATCTCAATTACAGGTGGTAGTCGTGCGTTTGGAGAGTGGGCGCAAAAACGTGTGAAAACGAGAGTGGGTGCTCAACTCTTAACTGCATTCTTGGGAATTCTTATCTTTATCGATGATTATTTTAATGCGCTTGCTGTTGGTCAAGTAAGTCGACCTTTAACGGATCGTCATCGCATTTCAAGAGCAAAACTAGCATATATGATTGATTCTACATCAGCTCCGATATGTGTTGTATCACCTGTATCAAGTTGGGGTGCATATATTATCTCAATTATTGGAACGATTTTAGCTACAAATAGTATTACTGAATACTCAGCATTATCGGCGTTTATCCAAATGATACCTATGAATCTATATGTCATTACGGCCATATCGATGGTGTTCATAGTAGCTGCCTTCAATGTGAACTTAGGAAGTATGAAAACACATGAAGAAAGAGCGATCCAAACTGGACAAGTTATCGATCCTGAAAAAGAAGTGCTTGGTGACTTAAAGCAAGATTTACCAGTAAGTGCAAAAGGTACAGTGAAGGACTTATTAATGCCTATTTTCGCATTAATCTTTGGAACAGTTACTGCCATGATTTGGACAGGCTACAAAGCCATTGATGGTGAAGTAAGTCTTCTACTAATCTTTGAAAATACCGATGTATCTGCTTCATTACTTTATGGTGGTTTGTTTGGATTTTTTGTGACGGTTGTTCTTTTCTTTCTACAACTGAGTAATCAAAGTGTAAAGATTGGATTATTACCAAGAGGAATTGTAGAAGGAATTAAATCAATGCTCCCAGCCATCTATATACTCATATTTGCTTGGATCATTGTGGACTTAATTAGTCAGCTAGAAACAGGTACGTACTTAGCGGGTCTTGTTGAACAGTCTGATATGAACATCGCCTTCTTACCTGTTTTACTCTTTATCATTGCTGGTCTTATGGCCTTTTCAACGGGAACATCGTGGGGTACGTTCGGTGTCATGCTACCAATCGCAGGTGAAATTATTGCAACAACAAATCCTGAACTTCTATTACCAGGATTAGCAGCAGTACTAGCTGGTTCAGTATTTGGTGACCATTGTTCACCGATTTCAGATACGACTATTTTATCTTCAACTGGAGCTGGAAGCCATCATATTGATCACGTGTTAACACAGCTTCCTTATGCATTAATTGCTGCAGGAATATCAATCGTAGGATTTATTGGTCTTGGTTTAACTGGAAATACGTTTGTTGGAATTATTATTGTAGGCATCCTGTTAATTGGATTTGTTTTTATCTTTCGTCAAAAATCAAATGTGAATAATATTTAATTTTATAAAATAAGAAGGAAATAGCGCTGTTAAGCCGTTTATTTCCTTTTTTTATTTTTTTCTATTATTTCTAAAATAATGTTTTGACAGATGAATAAAGACTAGCTATACTAATCTGTAGATTGAAAATTAAAAAATCAGAAAATAAAAACATTTCAGTATGATGACTGAAATAATCAGAAAGGGGAAAGTTTTATGGATAATCGTCCGCAATGGGGAACACGTGCTGGATTTATTCTAGCAGCAATCGGATCTGCAGTTGGTTTAGGAAACATTTGGCGTTTTCCTGCAACTGCATATGACAATGGTGGAGGAGCCTTCTTTTTACCGTATTTATTTGCACTTTTAACAGCGGGTATTCCGTTATTAATTCTTGAGTTCACAATGGGTCATAAGTATCGTGGATCTGCTCCACTATCATATTCTCGTATGAGAAAAGGAACTGAGTGGATAGGTTGGTGGCAAGTAGGTGTTGCATTTGTTATCTCTACATATTATGCAGTAATTATCGCTTGGGCTATGTCCTACACAGCATTTTCTTTTAACCTTAAATGGGGAGAAGATACTGGTGGATTCTTAATGAGTACCTACTTAAATCGAGTTGATTTAGCAGGTGGAGAAATTGGTCAATTAGGTAGTTTAGTACCTGGAGTTCTTATTCCTTTAATCATTGTTTGGGTTGTAACACTAGGAGTACTATTCGCAGGTGTTAAAAAAGGAATTGAAAGAGCAAATAAAATCTTTATTCCAACTTTACTTGTATTATTCTTAATTATCGTTGTTCGTGCTCTAACACTTGAAGGTGCAGCAGAAGGTTTAAATGCATTCTTTAAACCAAATTGGGATACGATCATGGATGGTAAAGTTTGGGTAGCGGCTTACGGCCAAATCTTCTTTAGCTTATCAATCGCATTTGCGATCATGATTACGTATTCAAGCTATCTTCCGAAAAAGTCGGATATTACAAACAATGCCTTCATCACAGGATTTGCAAATTCAAGCTTCGAGTTATTAGCTGGTATCGGAGTATTTAGTATTCTTGGATTCATGGCTGCTCAACAAAATCTACCTGTTGATGAAGTGGTAAGTGCAGGTGTAGGGCTTGCGTTCGTCGTATTCCCTGAGATTATTAACAGCTTCCCTGCTTTCAGAGAATTCTTTGGATTCTTGTTTTTCGGCTCATTAGTGTTAGCAGGTTTATCTTCATTAATCTCAATTGTTGAAACTTTTGTAGCAGGTGTACAAGATAAGTTTGGTGTTTCACGTACAAAAGCAGTTATTTTTGGTGGAGGACTTTCAGCTATCCTTTCATTAGTATTTGCAACACAAGGTGGCTTATTCTTCTTAGATGCAGCTGATTATTTCATTAACAGCTTCGGTGTTGCATTATCTGGATTAATTCAAGTTATTGCTGTTGCATGGTTTGCTAAAGAGTTAAAGAACCTACAAAACCATGCTGATAGCATCTCAGATATCAAACTTGGTTCTTGGTGGAGAATTTCTCTAGGTGTCATTACACCAATTGTTTTAGGATATATGATGTTTGATAACTTACGTCAAAACTTAACTAGTGATTATGAAGGCTATCCTCGTGAATTCTTATTTAACTGGGGATGGGGAGTAGCTTTAGGCGCGATTTTTGTTGGAGTTTTATTTACTCTAAAGAAATGGCATAGAAGCGAAGAAGTATCTTCTAACAAGGAGGTATCACACTAATGGATATGAGTGCAATTGTTATGATGGTAGTTGGTATTGTGATTATTTGGGGCGGTTTAGCAGCAAGTATTCTAAATGCTGTAAAAAAAGCAAAATAAACTATTTATAGAAAAAAGCTGTGATCTTATAAAATCACAGCTTTTTCTATTATCTTTTTCGTCGATCTCCACGCTCCCAAGACTTTAAGTGAGGATAAGGATCAAACGACCATTCAGTGTAACCATTGTCTTTATACATCCCGTAATGTAAATGGGGTGGAAACTTACCCGAAGTGCCAGGAGGACCATATCCTGAGCTTCCAACCGATCCAATAAGCATACCAGGTTCAACGATTTGGCCCACCTTTAAATCCTTCGAAAAACCATTTAAATGTGCTAGGTAGTGATACGTATTATTAATATCACGTATCCCTATTCTCCAACCACCAAACTTATTCCATCCTTTCACTTCAACAATTCCGTAACAAGTGGCACGGACGGGCGTACCGTAACCAGCAAAAATATCTGTTCCTTCATGCATTCTTCTACCACCCCAGCCTCTAGCATCACCCCATGTATTTTTATAGCTGAAGTTATATCTAAGAGGAAGTGGGAAAGCATGTTTGTCTAAATCCAACGTACCATAAGTTTGATATAGCTTAACCTTACCTAAAATTAAATCAACTGTTTTATCGCGCTGATAATAGTCCCATAATGCAATTTTAAAGTTATCATAATTTACCCCATATGTTGAGAGGTAGTTGGCAAATGTATATAAAAGGTCTTCATCATTTGTTTGATCAGCTAGTCCATCACCATTACCGTCTTCTCCGAGACCGCCAAAAACTTTAATACTTAATGGATTTGTGTCAGCTTTGTTTGGGTTCATAATGCCTGACCAAACCTCTGGTTTATAATAAATGGCTATGTTTCCAGTTTCTTTTGGAATGTCTTTTCTTGCTCTTCTTATACTTCTTTCATATTGGTCAACTGCCGCTAAGTAATACCAAGGAATTTGAGTAATTGCTTCTACTTTTTTATAAAGTGCCATTCGATCAGCGTAAATTTGTTGCTGATCTGGTTGAGCGTTGGCAAAGTTATTTGGAAAAGACAGTAATAATCCTATAATAAGAACTAACGTTACGGAATTTCGCACAAATATAGTCTCCTTTCAAATCTTACTTGAAATTACCTTTATCTCTTTCTTCCTATCATTAGTTTGTTAATTAAAGACAAATTCATAAATACAAATTGTTGGAAATCCTCCTTAAACCTTTCCTAAAGTGTATTTTATATGTTAAAGTGACAGGTGTAGAAATAGGATATTGGAAACTCACGTTACTTACATATATAATAGATGGATAAAGACTTATAATGGAGTGAAATAGATAATGTCTAAAAAAGAAGAATATATAAGAAAGCCTGAATGGCTTAAAATAAAATTAAATACGAACGAGAACTATACTGGCTTAAAAAAGATGATGCGTGAAAAAAAATTACATACTGTTTGTGAAGAAGCGAAATGCCCGAATATACATGAGTGTTGGGCTGTTAGAAAAACAGCAACTTTCATGATACTTGGTGATATCTGTACTCGTGCATGTCGTTTTTGCGCGGTTAAAACGGGTCTACCTACTGAACTTGATCTACAAGAGCCAGAGCGTGTGGCTGATTCAGTTAGTTTAATGGGATTAAAACATGTTGTTGTTACTGCTGTAGCTCGTGATGACTTAAAAGATGGTGGTGCAGGTGTTTTTGCTGAAACAGTAAGAGCTATCCGTCGGAAAAATCCATTTACATCAATTGAAGTTTTACCTTCTGATATGGGTGGTGTATTTGAAAATTTAAAAACATTGATGGATGCTAAACCAGATATTCTAAATCATAATATTGAGACGGTTAGACGTCTTTCTGATCGAGTACGCGCAAGAGCGAAATATGAACGTTCACTTGAATTTTTGCGTCGTGCAAAAGAATTGCAACCTGAAATCCCTACAAAATCTAGTATAATGGTTGGACTTGGTGAAACGATAGAAGATTTAATTGAAGCAATGGATGATTTAAGGGAGAACAATGTTGATATTTTAACGCTTGGACAATATTTACAACCCTCAAAGAAACATCTAAAAGTACAAAAATACTATCATCCAGATGAGTTCGCTGAACTTAAAGAAATTGCGTTATCTAAAGGCTTCAGTCACTGTGAATCAGGTCCACTTGTTCGCTCTTCATATCATGCAGATGAGCAAGTTAATGCTGCAGCAAAACAAAAGCAAGCAAAGGAAGCATAAGTTGAAGCATAAAGGGAAGACAAAGCGTCTTCCCTTTTGTGATTCTTACTACATAATCAATTTCGATTTTTTAACCTTGATTAATAATCACTACCATTACCTTTCATGTTGTTACCTTCTTCAACATCTCTTGTTTCAATGTTTTTCGTTTCTTCACCATTATCATAGACGTTTGTATTCGGATTTTTGTAATTTTCAGGTAGTGTATTGTTGTTGTTCATTTTTCGTTCATACTCATTATTCATACCGCCATCCATTTCACCGTTTTCATTTTCTCCATCACTTATTTTTCTACCTTGAGGAGAATCCAACATTCTTTGAATTGTGGAGGTAATAATTTGGTCTACGTTTCGACTATCTGCATCTAAGACGCCAAATCGTTCGATATCTCGCATTAAAATTGGATTATCTGAAACATAAACATGGTAATATCTTGGTACAACTGATAAGGCTGTTTTTTTTACTTGGTCGGCCGTTTCAAAGCGATTTTTAGAGTCTGTACTGTACACGATTAGTACCTCTTCATCTGTTACAAGTGTACCTACATCTTCTACGTTAGGAAGCTGTGTTGCCATTTTACTAATGACATCAGCGACTTTCTCACGGTTTAACTTCGGAATACTTGCATAGATGTTTGCATCGCCAGGAATTGGGCTTTTTTGATGGCGAACATAACCGAAGTTAGACATGCTGTCATCGTTCGTTAAATCACCATCGGAATAAAGGTCATTGCGATCGGCGACATTGATTGTATGACCACTTTCTTCATATAACTCAGCATTGTCAGCGTTCATACAACCTGTTAGTGCTGTCAAACAACAAATACTTGCAGTTATGATGATTGGCTTCATCAATGGTAACACCCCCTCAACCTTTAGGATGACCGAAAAGATTTTTTTTTCTCTTAGTAATTGATGGTGAATTGACTATAATTTATGATAAAGTTAAAAGAAGAGATGAATGAGGTGATTATGGTGATAAGTATCAATAATTCCTTTTATGAATTAATTGAAGAGTCAAGAGACGGATTTAATGAAGAAGCATTTCGAGCACGATATAGTGATATTTTAAATAAATACGACTACATAGTAGGAGACTGGGGCTATAATCAATTAAGGCTTCGTGGTTTTTTTGAAGATCAAAATCAAAAGTCTACTTATGATACGAAGATTAGCACCTTGTCGGAATATTTGTTTGAATACTGTAATTTTGGATGTGCTTATTTTGTGTTAAAGCGAGTAAAAAAATAAGATGGTATGTGGCAGGATTTGTTGCCATGTACCATCTTTTTTTGTTTTTTACTTGGACTACCCTGAAAATACGACGCTGTATGTGGGGTGTTAACCTTCGTTGCAGGAACCTCGCTTTCCGCGGGGCGCTCCTGGAGCCTCCTCGGCTTCGCCTGTGGGGTCTCCAGTCCAGCGCATCTCCCGCAGGAGTCTCGGTCCTTCCACTTCGGTTAACACTCATGAATACTTGGATCCAACATTCTAATAACAAAAAAACATTTTCATTCACCATGGTGCAATTCTCACATTGCATGGTAGTCTACCCTGAAAATAGTTGGATCCAACTTTCTAATTACAAAAACAAGTTTCATCCTTCAAGGTGTTAATTCTTATTTGCATGAAAGTCTACCCTGCAAATACATAATAAATCTACATCTATTTTAACTATTTTCTATTTAGATGTATAAGGTGGTTCTTCGTTTTTATTTGGATCGTCATGAGTTGGGTGTGATCCTGGATCTTGGCGTGGTATGTCTTGATGTAGTGATTTAAACTCATAGTTGAAAGCACTATAGTATCTTTGACCTTCTCGCCAAGGTGTACTTTTGTTTTGGACAGGTTCATCTTTTCCTCTAGGGGATCCGTAAGGTCCTTCTGGTAATTGTTCAGGTGTTAAGAAATTTCTCATTGTTTCCACGTTTGAGAAGTCTGTGTATGTTTCTGTTTCTTTGTCATTGTCCTCATAGTTTGTAAACATGTATATCACCCTTTTTTGGTTTATACATATTTTGACCATTTAGAGTGTTTCTATGTGTTAAACGATTTGATATAAGAATGCTTTTAGTTCTTCAGCTTCTTCTTCACTGATTTGAAAGGCGTGCTCAATATATCCTGGTTCTTCTAAATCATCTTGTCCAATAATTGCAAAGCGATTGCCTAAAATGTTTAGGACAATGTGTTTTCCGTAATATCGATCAGATTTTATGATTGCTAAGTCAAATCGTTGATTTTCTCCCATGAAACTTACAAATCTTGTTTTTGTTTCTACTGTATCATCGTATAAAAAGAATTGTTCAGCCATTATGTATCCTCCTAATTGGGTTATAACATTCTCTCTATCTTAACAAACGATTACAAAAAGATAAATACACCATTAAAATGAAATAAAAATTGATTTAATAGGCTACCCTGAAAATACGACACTGTATATGGGGTGTTAACCTCCGTTGCAGGAACCTCGCTTTCCGCGGGGCGCTCCTGGAGCCTCCTCGGCTGCGCCTGTGGGGTCTCCAGTCCAGCGCATCTCCCGCAGGAGTCTCGGTCCTTCCACTTCGGTTAACACGAAAGAATTACTAATGGCCAACATTCTATAAACGTAAAAATTCAGTTCACATTTTCATTCTTCATGGTGCAATTTTTAAATTGCATGGAAGTCTACCCTGAAAATACAACACTGAACTGTGGGTGTTAACCTTCGTTGCAGGAACCTCGCTTTCCGTGGGGCGCCACTTGAGCCTCCTCGGCTTCGCCTGTGGGGTCTCAAGTCCGTCGCTATTCCCACAGGAGTCTCAGTTCCTTCCACTACGGTTAACACGTATGAATTACTTAAAATCCAACATTCTATAAACCCTAAAATCAAGTTCACATTTCATCCTTCATGTTGCAAATGCATATTCGCATGAAAATCTAACCTGAAAATACGAAACTCTACTTGGGGTGTTAATCTGTGTTGCAGGAACCTCGCTTTCTGCAGGGTGCCGCAGTAAAAAAAATGTAAAGAGATGTTGTCGAATGAATTTCATTTATTGGTTTTTATGGTAGAATATATCTATCTATGTTGAACGGTGAGGGGGTTGGTATGATGTTAAATGGTCAAAGAGTAAATATTTTTCATCCTTTAATGAATTTAGGTAAGTTATTTTTACCAAGCTCTTTGTTGAATTATTATCCTCCACAGTTTAATTTGCTGAATCCAATTGTTCATATTACTAAGAAGGCCATAAAGCAACAGTTCCAAGTTGGGGTTATCGCTTTTAATATTGTGAACAAAAAAGAAATTATGAATCAAGTAGGTCATGAAAGAGACACCTTTGATTTAAAATTAAAGAGTCAATTAAAACAACTTGTTAAAAAGAATGTTCTAAAAGAAAATTTTCTGTTTCTGCATGATCATTATGGAGAAGAGCTTTATTTATTGATAAAAATTAATCAAGATCATACATCAGTAACTGACTTAGATATGCTAATAAAAATGCTGAAAAAAGAATTGAGAAAAAATATTTGTTTAGCATATCCAGGCTTTAGAATTGAAATTGAAACAGGGTACATGTTTGTTGAAGTCAATGAGTTTGAACCTTTTGAAAAATCATTGTTTAAAGCGCATCAACAAGCGTTAGCAATGTCAGAGAAGAGAATCGAATCAAAATATAATGTAATGGTATATCATATAAATAAAATCATAAAAAATAAGGATATCTCATTGCTGGCACAGCCTATTATTGATGTATCGACGAAAGAAATTAAGGCATGGGAAATTCTTACTAGAGGTCCTAAAGGGACAAGCTATGAAAGCCCAGTTCACCTTTTTAGCATTGCTAGTCAAACTGGATTATTATATGAGTTGGAGCTAATTGTTCTTGAAAAAGCGCTAAAGTTAATTGTTGAGACGAATGTTAAGCACGATGTTTTTATTAATTTTACTCCTAGAACTTTAGGGAATCATAGGTTTACAAGAGCTGTGAAGAAACTTCTCTTGAAATATCCTCAAATAGACCCAAAACGGATTATTTTTGAAATTACAGAACGCGATGAAATTGAAGAATTAGAATTTTTTATTGCGAATATAAGAAGATTACGTTCACTTGGGTTTCAAATAGCTGTAGATGATACTGGTGCAGGATATGCAAGTCTTCATACAATTAGTGAAATTATGCCTGAAATTATTAAAATAGACCGCTCAGTCATTCAAAATATTGATACGAACGCAGTGAAAGAGTCGATGTTAAAAGGTCTTTTACTAATTGCGAAAGAAACAGGTTCTTTAGTTGTAGCAGAGGGAATTGAAAAGGAAGAAGAAGCTGCAGTTCTTTTTAGAAATAACGTGGATTTAGCTCAAGGTTATTTTTATGCGAAGCCATGTACTATGGTCGCTGCTCCAATTTAATAATTGGTACTTTTTTTCGAAAATCGAAGGGAGCCTAATAAATGTATTTCGTAGATAGAAAGAAGATAGAAGAAACTTTACATTTTTTAGATTCAATCATCGCTACTTTTGAAGAGCAAAAAGCATGGGAAACTAAAATGGAGAAACTGAGCCTAGAGCGGATAGGGCATCTCATGATTGAATCTGTGTTGGATGTGGGTAATGCGATGATCGATGGGTTTATAATGCGTGACCCTGGAAGTTATGATGATATTATTGATATTCTAGAGGATGAAAAGGTTATAACGAAAGAGGATGCGGTCGAGTTAAAGGCTATCATCGCATTGAGAAAGAACCTTGTACAAGACTATGTTTTTGTAAATAGTACTGAAGTGGTTAACGTTCTAAGTGAACACTTATCTAGTATGAAATCTTTTTCCCCATCTGTTAAACGATACTTAGAAAATGAACTTGGTCCGGTTTCTGCTTTTAAAAATTAACCATGGATTTGACACATTTATTCTTACCTGTGTCGAATCCTTTTTTGTACTTTAGAAATGAATAATTGCGACACTGTTCTTCGCTTAATTGCTCGTTATTTGGCAGGACTTCTTAGTCAAAAATATGAGCAAGGTGAGTAATAAAAACGATCAATGTAGAAGGAGCTATTGAACCGATGAAAAAATACCGTGGTTTTTTAATTGACTTAGATGGAACGATGTATCGAGGGACAGAACGAATTGAGGCAGCAAGTGATTTTGTGAAAACACTACGCAAAAAAAAATTACCGTATTTATTCGTGACAAATAATTCCTCTAAAATGCCTCAACAAGTGGCTGAGAAATTAAACCTCTTCGATATTCCTACAACAGAAGAACAAGTTTTTACGACTAGTCTTGCAACTGCAAATTTTATTTATGAAAAAAAACAAGACGCTAAAGTCTATGTGATAGGAGAAGAAGGAATTCGTAGTGCTTTATCTGAAAAGGGGTTCGAGTTGGTCGATGATCATCCAGATTTTGTTGTTGTTGGGATAGATCGTTCAATTACATACGAAAAACTTGCTAAAGCATGTTTAGCAGTTAGAAATGGAGCTGAGTTTATATCTACGAATGGAGATATTGCGATTCCAACTGAACGAGGTTTATTACCGGGAAATGGTTCATTAACTTCTGTCATTTCTGTATCAACAACTGTACAACCTACCTTTATTGGCAAGCCTGAGAGAGTAATTATGGATCAAGCATTACAGGTACTTGGTACACCCTTAGAAGAAACATTAATGATTGGTGATAATTATGATACGGATATTTTAGCGGGAATGAATGCTGGATTAGATACACTTCTCGTTCATACAGGTGTAACTACAAGAGAACTTTTAAGCCGATATAAACAACAGCCCACCTACACAATAGATTCGCTTCAGGAATGGTTTGAATTGATTTAATAATGTATCTTGCTTATAAACCTTTTTAAAAAGCAATTCGTTTGCCAATATAGACACTAAAAAGGGGACAGACTTATTTCTGTCCCTTTTTCTTATGAGGCCTATTAAGAATTACTATTGCTTCATTCAGTATTTGCGGCTCTGTGGGCAAGTCGGCTTGATGCAGCCGCAGCAATTGCACCTACTAAATCATCTAGAAAAGTATGACACATACCAGAGGACTTGTCGTTTAATTTTTCAAGAATTCCTGGCTTCTTTTTGTCAATATAGCCATAGTTAGTGAATCCAATTGATCCATAAACATTTACGATTGAAAAAGCTAATATTTCATCTACACCGTATAAGCCTTCATCCACTTGAATTGTTGAGAGTAAAGGTTCCTCAATTAATCCCTTTTCTGCAAGGCGATCTAGCTGAATACCAGTAAGGATTGCGTTCTGAACCTCTCTTTTTGCTAAGACTCTGTCTACATTTTCTAAACAATCATCCATTTTAAGGTCGGGATGATATTTTACTTGAAGATAATATACAAGATCGGCAATATCCTGTAAAGTGACTCCACGTTCTTGCAGCCAATTTCTTGCGGTCCTCTCAATATCACTCATTTTTTTATCTTCTGACATATGACCCTCACCCATTCTCATTGAATTTCCTACTTTCTGTAGGTTGGTTTGATAGAATGATTAATTGTTTATGAAATATATTTCAGTTAAAGAAACTCTGTAACTTACTTATTCAGTTTTTCTATATTTCCTAAAGTTTATTACAAGTTCTACCCATTTTATTCATATAGTTGAAATAATAAGCTGTTTTGAAAAGGGGATTTAGAATGAATAAACGTGTTCTTAAAGAAAAATGGGGTATTAACTGCGATACGACAACAATTATTGGTAAGTACGAAGCCTTCCTTTATAGAAATATATTATATATTATTGTTCCAGTTGAACAAATGGAACAAGATGAGCTATTAGAGTTGAAGCAATTAAGCGATTTTATGATACAAAAAGGGGATTATACGGTAGCGTCCATGATGCAAACGAAAACGGGGACCTTTACCGATGATTTAAATGGGCAACAAGTCTTATTGCTGCGATATCCGTACCTACAAATGGCGAGGCCATCTGTTTCGATTGGTAAAAGTTTAGCTAAATTTCACGAAAAAGGGAGGACCTTTCCATACCAAGTTACAAAATGTAAACGAATTGGTGAGTGGAAGTATTTATGGGAAAGAAGACTTGATCAAATGGAGATGTTTTGGCAGGAAAAAATGAAGCAGAAACCGTCTGCATATTTTGAAAGGTTATTTGTAGAATCTTTTCCTTATTACATTGGACTAACTGAAAATGCCATTCAATATATTGTGGACACCGAACTAGATGACGATCCAGGGATGATTGATGCAGCAACTATTTGTTACCACCGCTTTACTCCAACTACTTGGGAAGAAATGAATCATATAAAATTACCAAATGAATGGGTATTTGATCACTGCAGTAGAGACCTTTCAGAATTTATTAGATACAGTTATTTCAATGTGAATAGGAATGATTTATCAGAAGCAGGTAAGTTATTACATGATTATGAACAGGTGAAGCCATTAACTACTTTTTCGAAGAGGTTATTGTTTGCAAGATTATTATTCCCACTACATTATTTTGAATTAATTGAAGGGTACTATTTAGTACAAAATGAAGAGAAACAAAGACCATATGAAGAGAAATTAGAAGAATGCTTAAATTCATCAAACGCATACGAACACTTTTTATCTAATCTTCAGCCTTTACTCGGTGAACAAAGAGTGAGTAAAAAAAATATACCTAAAGTAGATTGGCTTCTACGTTAGTAGGTGTTATTTAAGTTTCTCTTTGAACGTACAAGTGTGATACGATATGGAAAGATTGCTTGTATGATAAAGAGGTGTATTTCGTTGAAAAAGTTAGTCGTTTATGTAACAAGAAAGCTTCCAGATGATAGTATTCAAAGATTAAAGAGTCAATTTGAGGTAAAGATGTGGCCGATGGAAAACGAGGCAATTCCACGAGATGTATTACTTGAAGAAGTTCAAAAAGCAGATGCATTAATTACAATGCTATCAGATCAAATAGATAGACAAATCTTGAACCATGCTTCAAACGTGAAAGTCATTGCGAACCTAGCTGTTGGTTTTGATAATATAGATGTACATTATGCAACTGAAAAGGGAATTGCTATTTGTAACACACCAGATGTACTAACAGATACAACAGCAGACCTAACCTTTGGTTTATTGATGGCTACTGCGAGAAGGATTGTAGAAGCAGATCAATATATTAAGAAGGGGCAATGGAGAGGATGGAGTCCTCTATTACTTGCGGGTCAAGATATTCATCATAAGACGATTGGTATAGTTGGTATGGGGAAAATTGGTGAAGTCGTCGCAAAACGAGCTACTGGCTTTGATATGGAAATTCTCTATCATAATCGTTCTCGAAATATGAATGCCGAGATAAAGTTAGGTGCTCAGTACTGCTCTTTTGAAGAGTTAATAAGTACTTCAGATTTTGTCGTATGTTTAACTCCTTTAACGTCGCAAACAAAAGAATTGTTTAATAAAGCCGTTTTTAAGCAAATGAAAAGGTCAGCTATTTTTATTAATGCAGCAAGAGGAGCAGTGGTGAATGAGGCTGATTTATATGAAGCATTATTATCAGGTGAAATTGCTGGAGCGGGATTAGATGTTTTTGAGGTTGAGCCAATTGGAGCGGAGCATCCTCTTCTTACTTTACCGAATGTGGTTGCTTTACCTCACATCGGAAGTTCTAGTTTTGATACGAGGATGAATATGATAGACCTTTGTTGTCGTAATATCATGCATGTTCTAACTGGTGAAGCGCCAGAAACAATAGTAAATAAAGAATGGTTGCTTAAGCATATGAAGCATCTTTAACGCAAAACGCACAGGTTATACTTGTGCGTTTTTTCATTGTTCTAACCTGAAAATACCACTCTGTATATGGGGTGTTAACCTTCGTTGCAGGACTCTTGCTTTCCGTGGGGCGCTCCTGGAGCCTCCTCGGCTTCGCCTGTGGGGTCTCCAGTCCAGCGCATTTCCCGCAGGAGTCTCGGTCCCTTCCACTTCGGTTAACACGCATGAATTATTTAAAATCCAACATTCTATAAACCCCAAAATCAAGATCGCATTTTCATCCTTCATGGTAAGAGTTATTAATTACGCATAAAGTTTTCTGAAAATACATACTTGTAAAATAATTGAAAGAAACATATAATGTCCAATAATAGTTAAAAGTAGTGAAAGAAGGTGGAAAGTAGTTGAAACAAATAACGATTGGATTATTAGGTTTAGGAACTGTTGGGAGTGGAGTTATAACAATCTTGAAAAATCATCAAGATAAGCTAATACATCAGGTTGGTTGTCCAATACATGTAAAAAAAATACTTATACAAGATATTGAAAAAGAAAGAAGAGTGCAAGTAGATTCTTCTTTGTTTACAAAGAATGTAGAAGAAATCATCCACGATCCTGAAATTGATGTTGTCATTGAGGTAATGGGTGGGATTGAAGAAACAAGATCAATTCTTTTACAAGCATTAGAAAGCAAAAAACATATCGTCACAGCGAATAAGGATCTAATGGCAGTATATGGACCTGAGTTACTTACAAAAGCAACAGAACATGGATGCGACTTGTTTTATGAAGCAAGTGTGGCTGGTGGAATACCGATACTTAGAAGCTTAGTGGATGGATTGGCATCAGACCGTATAACAAAGATGATGGGAATCGTAAATGGAACGACAAATTTCATTTTAACTAAAATGAGTAATAACGGAAGTAGCTATGAAGAGGTCTTGCAAGAAGCACAACGTTTAGGATATGCAGAGGCTGATCCAACCTCAGATGTTGAAGGGATAGATGCTGCAAGAAAAATGGCAATTATGTCTACTCTAGGGTTTTCCATGAATATTAACTTACAAGATGTAAATGTTGAAGGAATTACCGGAATATCAGAAGAGGACTTAAATTACAGTAAGCGGTTAGGTTATACAATGAAATTGATTGGCATGGCTAATCGAAATGGAGAAAAAGTCGAAGTAAGTGTTCAGCCAACACTTCTACCTGATAAACATCCTTTAGCGGCCGTTCAGGATGAATATAATGCTGTATACGTATACGGTGAGGCTGTAGGGGAAACAATGTTTTACGGTCCAGGAGCGGGAAGTTTACCAACAGCAACTGCTGTTGTTTCTGATCTTGTCGGGATAATGAAAAATATGAGATTAGGTGTTAATGGTCGAAGCAGTGTATCGCCACAATATGAAAAAAAACTAAAAAGTGATAAGGAAATCTTTTCAAAATACTTTTTGCGAATTCACGTAAAAGACCAGGTAGGTGCTTTTGCAAAAATAACCACATTATTTTCAGAACGTGGTGTTAGTTTTGAAAAAATTCTACAACTTCCTTTAAAGGATGAGAAGATAGCCGAAATAGTGCTTGTTACTCATAGTGCATCACTGTTTGACTACAAAGAAATTTTACTACAACTTAGTGACCTGGAGGTTATTCAACAAGTGAAAAGTTCTTACCGAGTAGAGGGATAAAAAGAAAAAAGCGATTCCCACGCGTAGTAGGAATCGCTTTTCATATAAAAACATCTATTAAAATACTTGTTCTACTTCAATGATGCCAGGAACTTCCTCAAGTAAAGCACGCTCGATACCTGCTTTTAGCGTAATCGTTGAGCTTGGGCAACTACCACATGCACCTAGTAAACGTAATTTAACAATGCCATCTTCTACATCAACGAGTTCACAGTCCCCACCGTCACGAAGAAGAAATGGACGAAGCTTATCTAATACTTCCTGAACTTGTTCAATAATGCTTTCTTCAGCCATTTAAATCTACCCCTTTCCTTATCTTTATTATAATCAATTTCGAAATAAAAATCTATTCAGCACTCTTGGTAATTTTCATTTATTTAGAGCGGAGGAATGTTTATTTCACCTCAAGTTTAGTACAATAGATGTAAAAAGAGAATGGAGAACTCATATATGAGCAATCAGAGTGCAGAAATTATCGTGTATGGAGCGGACGTACTTTGCCCAAGTTGTGTAAATTTACCATCTTCAAAAGAAACGTATGAATGGCTTCAAGCAGCTATTGCGAGAAAATTTCCTAATCAAGCTTTCCAGATTACATACGTAGATATAAACAATCCACCTACTGGTGATCAAGAGAAACAGGAATTTGCACATCGTGTCATTGATGAAGACATGTTTTATCCAGTTGTTGTTTTAGGAGACAAAATAGTAGGTGAAGGTAATCCTAAGCTTAAAACAATTTATGCAGAATTAGAAAAAATCGGCTATAAAGCAGTATAATTATAAAACACCCTTTTCAAAGTGAAAAGGGTGTTTATTTATTGAATTTGAATATTCGCATATACATGTTCCACAGGCAAATGCTTTATTAAATCAACCGTTATGGTATTTGTACATCCATAACACACCGGATTTTAATAGTCGAGGAACTCTTCCTGTAAGAGGACGTTCAGCTACTAAGCCAAACCCATGCTTTTTACCAAGGGAACCAAGTACACCTTTTAATTTAATTGCAGGAAATTCTGAAGGTGGCTCTTCGTTATTCCAACGTTTTAATAACACTTGAACAATTTGTTCAGCTTGCCCCTCTGCTAGTTGTGCACTAGGAGCATGTGGTAAGCTAGCGCAATCTCCAACGACGTATACATGCTCATCATTTGGTAAATTATGCTGTGTTGTCAAAACGACTCTGCCTTGAGCGTCTTTTTCAACATCTAATTTTTGAACGATCTTACTTGGTTGAATACCTGCAGTCCAAACAATTACATCACAGTGAACAGGTTCGTCATGGTTATACAATGTATGTTCTTCTACTCTTGTAATATTTGCTTCATTCACAACTTCAACACCGTGTTTTTCAAACCAATTCTCAACATAATTACTAAGTCTTTCAGGGAACATAGATAGGATATGTTCTCCACGGTCAAACAATTTTACCGATAAATCTGGACGTGTTTCAATAAGTTCACTTGCTAACTCAACACCGCTTAATCCACCGCCTACAATGGCAACCGTCGATTTAGGTCCTAGATTACAAATTTCGTGATATGCTTTACGTGACTTATCAATTGTTTGAATACTATGGGTAAATTCACATGCACCTGGTACATTGTGATATTTGTCCTCACAGCCTAAGCCAATAATGAGATCGTCATATTTAACAGAATCCGCACCCTTTATTTCTACACACTTTTCTTCAAGATTAATGTTCGTAACTTCACCATACTTAACGTGTAGGCGAGGGTGTTCTGGAAAAGCGACACGCACATGATGATCTGAAATTGTACCTGCTGCAAGAGCATAGTATTCTGTTTTTAAACAATGATAAGGTACTCGGTCAATAAGTGTAATTTCAATATCATCTGGTAATTGATTAGGTAACAAGCGTAATAGAATACGCATTCCGCCGTATCCTCCACCTAATATAACGAGATTTTTCATGATGATTTCCCCTTTTTGAATTAACTCTTTTTACATCTATTTATGATTAAAGCTTTTGGATATGATTTCGATTCCATAAAGCTATAACTACGATCTAAATTTGCTTAACTAAATAACAAGATGAAAGATATGCTAATACGTTTATGGAATTTATTATACCATTTAATCCGTTACGAAAACCTTTTCAAAATATCATTAAAAGTATAGCGAAAATGTGACAAAATAACAACCGGTATTCGAAATCCTGTCGTTAAATCGCACTTAATATTTGACGAGATTTTAAAAAAGAGGTAGCATTATTATTTAGTAGTGAGGTGAGTTCTCTGGTGAAGCCTATCATTGAATTTTGTATAAGTAACTTAGCTAGTGGTGCTCAAAAAGCACGTGAACAGCTTGAAAAGGATCCTAACTTAGATATCGTGGAGTATGGATGTTTAGGATACTGTGGAAAGTGCTTTAATTCATTATATGCACTTGTAAATGGAGAGGTCGTTTCAGGTCATGATGCTGAGGAACTAGTTGAGAATATATATAAATATTTAGATGAAAATCCAATGTTTTAAAAAAGTGCACAGAATAATGTGCACTTTTTCTTTTAGGTTATAAGTTTATCGTGTTTAGATGCTGTTTCATTTCTCGAATTTCCTGCCAGCAATCTTTAGCCATTTGAATAATGACCTTTTCCTTAGAAGTACTTTGTTGCTGAATAACTTTTGATAAGTATTGTATCGCCTGTTGTATTTCTCCTACCCGTCTACTTAATTCAGCAATTAAATAAAGTAATCTAATTTCAGTCATTTTAGTTCCGTAAAAATCGTCTGTCATATAAGATAATATGTACTCATTTAGTGCGAGGTGAGTAAATCTCTTTTCTTCGCCATTTTCACCTTTTGTCCGATAAATCCAAGCAAGTCTCAGGTAAAGACCAGCAATCACTATATGCTTTTCTTTTTTGAGTATGGCTGAATAAATGCCTAATTTATATGAATGGACGGCCTCTTTAATAGACCTAGTTGTACCATATATCGTTTTCCGATTCACCCATTTATTTGAGACTTTTCTCTTTATTTCTTCTTTCGTATTAGGTGGGAAGTAGCTTGAAAACTCCTCTGTAGTTGAAAAACCGCAATGAGGACAAACATGAACGAAGTAAAACAGTGGGTTCATTTCTTCGTATTTATAGTAGGAGCAGAAGTCACTATCATGCTTAATTGGTCGAACAAATCGAGAGCGAATTTTCATAGTTGTAAAGTTATTGTCGCAGACATTACATGTGAGTTCAATTTGATAGAATGGCCCTACATTCGTCATTTCTATCCTCCTTTAGAACTAGTTTCATATGTTATATATAATACTTTTATCATAATATCACGATTTCTAATATATGTAAAAAGAACTATTTCAAAAATCGAAAGAAATTTAAGTAAATAAAAAACTCCTCATTAAACGCATGAGGAGCTATAAAAAGAAAAACGGGGGATAATATCATTGTGTTCAGAATGAATACAATTTATACTTAGAAAAAATCAATTTTATCGGAGGAAGCAATGAACCACTTTACATTTACGAAAATGCATGGATTAGGAAATAATTATATCTATGTGAATATGTTTGAAGAGAAGATAGAAGAAGAACTTCTTTCAAAACTTGCGATTGAAGTTTCAAATATTCATACAGGTATAGGTTCAGATGGTCTAATTTTAATATGCCCTTCAGAAGTAGCGCCTGTAAAAATGAGAATCTTTAATAATGATGGATCTGAAGCAATGAATTGCGGAAACGGACTACGCTGTGTTGCCAAATATGCATATGAGCATAAATTAGTAGAAGAGCAAACCTTTAAAATTGAAACATTATCAGGAATTGTAGATGCAGCGGTCATTGACTATGATGGGGTTGTTGAAGCTGTTACCATTAACATGGGGAAACCTAAATTAAAAAGAAGTGAAATCCCTATGTTAGGAGAAGAAACTCCCCAAATAGTAGCTGAAGAGATATCGTTTGGTGATGAAAAATTAATTATGACTTGTGTTTCGATGGGAAACCCTCATGCGATTTTTTACGTTCCGTCAATTGAGGAAGCTCCTTTACAGCAATTGGGCCCTATTATTGAGAAAGATGAACGTTTTCCACAAGGAGTTAATGTTGAATTTGTTGAGGTAGTAAGTGATGATGAAATTCATTTTAGGGTATGGGAGCGTGGATCTGGAATTACACAAGCTTGTGGTACAGGAGCTTGTGCAGCGGTTGTAGCTTCTGTATTAAATAAAAAGACGAAAAGAAACGAGCCGACAGTTGTCCATCTAGCAGGAGGAGATTTGTTAGTGAATTGGACTGATAGAGGTGATGTATACATGACAGGTCCTGCAACACTTATATGTGAAGGTAAATATTACTATTAAGTTTTGTGTCAGAAATTTGAGTGAAGAGGGATTACCCTTTATACTTAAAACAAGGAATTCAATTACGATTGGAGGTTGATTTTTATATGACGGATATTTTGACCATTTCTGAGGCTGCAAGCTTTCAAATTAAGGATATGATGAAAGAAAATGGCGAGGAAAATTCTTATCTTCGTGTTGGTGTAAAAGGTGGGGGCTGTAGTGGTCTCTCATATGGTATGGGTTTTGAGCAAGAAGTGAACGATGACGACATTCAGTTCGAACAACACGGTATTAAGGTAGTAGTTGATAAAGAAAGTGAACCCATTATTAGAGGAGTTAAAATTGATTTTAAACAATCAATGATGGGTGGAGGCTTTACAATCGACAACCCGAATGCGATTGCTAATTGTGGATGTGGATCTTCCTTCCGTACAGCTACAAATGTAGGTAAGCCTGAAGAGTGTTAAATAAACTATAAAAAATAAGAAAGCAAGCTTGATTACTTCCTTAGTAACTCTGCTTGCTTTTTTTGTTGTATTAATTAAAAAATTTCCGTTAACATACCTTCTTTCATCTGAAGCAGTAAACAATGAAAACGAGAATAAGGATCTCGACTGTAAGATTTTAAAAAGTGTGGAACTTTTTGTTTCGAAATACCGTTTCAAGGTTCCTCCAAAAAAAAACAAGTGGATATGTTTTTTTTATTTACTGGTTATCTCTATACATTAATTTTTAAAAAATGAAACATTTTTCTGAAAACAATTCATAGATTAATAAAGTGTTAGTTTGTAAACCATCATGGAAAACAGGAGGAATGAGATGCCTGGAAAATTTCTTTTTTTGTTTAAGAGAAGGTTCTGTAGAATATTGGTTATCTTTGTTTTATGTTCCCCATTGGTCTTACAACAGTCTATCGTGTTTGCAACAACAGCAGAAAGTTCAGTAGAACAGGTGGAAACCATCGAATTTAAAACGGAAAACCAGTCTCTTTGGAAAGATTTTAATGATATAAATGAATCTTTCCCTATAATCCCATATAAAACATTTCAAGAATCGAGTTACCATAGTGATACTACAAAAGACGCATTTGGAGAAACTTGGGGTGGTTCGATTGGAGGAGGAATAAGTGGGGAGTTTGGTGTAACAGCTCACTTACAAATGGATGCTGGAAAGGTTAATATTACGTATCCAATAAACGTGAAGTTACTTATTCCAGAAAAGGCAAAATATAAGCCGGAGGAAATTTTTACAATTGAGTCCTCTTGGGAGCTTGCTGAAGGATGGAAAATGACAACAAGTGCACCTACTGGTAAAGCATATGTAGATATGGACTTTGGATTTAATGCATGGGGAAATTATCAAGTTATCACACCGATTAAAGATTTTGGTGATGATTTCTTTCCACCAATTAATATTCCTAAAAGTAAAACTAAGATAACCCCAGTTGTCACAGAATCAACGATGTTAAATATACCTATTGTTCAAGGAATAGATGGAAAATTAAAGTTCCCACTAATGAAAGTAAACCAATCTAGCGTGATGAATGATGGTCAAAGTTTGGTTGGTACAGCTGAAGATTCTTTCGTCGAGTTAAGGATGGATGTTGCAGAATTTATGGGTGTACCTCTATCAGGTGGAATCGATGTGGAAGTGGCTTCATTTGATTATACGTTAATGGATATTAAACTTGATAATACTTCAAGTTTGGATCAGGTTATCACTTTCTCCCCGAATTTCTCTATTAATTTACCCTTACCAGTTGCAGTAACATATACAGAAAAAACCCCTGATGGAATAGAGGTTAAAACTTCTACCTCTCAGAACGTAGAATTTCAATTAGGCAATTCTGTCGATATTCAAATTCCATTTGTTGACTTAGCTGAATTTAAAAGTATTCCCAACTATGATATTAACAATATGTTTTCAAATGATACGAAAATGGTCTTTAATAACAAACTATCACTTGAACTGCTGAGTTTAGCTGCGGAGATAGATACTCTAGGAAAAGTATCATTTGGTCCTCTTATAAATGAGCCACTAACAGAATTAAATGTACCTGCATCTTTTTATGATGAACATTGGTCATTAGGTGGCTTTAACTCTGTAAATGGGAGTCTTTTAGATTTTGGGCTGATTGACCAAACTCCACCTGTCATTAGATATGAAAATTCTCAACAGGTGTATATGGTTGATGAAGAAATTGCAATTAAATGTAACGTAACTGATAATCTTTCGGGTGTTGAGAACCATAATTGTGAAGATATTGAAGGTGAAGCATATACCTTTGAACTAGGGATTCATAATTTTTCTTCACATGCGATAGATGAAGCAGGAAATAAATCTGATTCATTCACATCATTTAGTGTGGGGGTGGACATTCCGAGTTTAATCAATCTAACCGAAAAATTTGTGACAAAAAAAGGTGTGCAAAATGCTTTAGTACAAAAATTACGTAATGCAGAAAAAGCTTTCTTGAATGATAAAGTTGGCGCTTTAAAAGCATATAAAAACCAAGTTTCATCCTTAAATAATAAGTGGATAACTGAAGAAGAGAGAGATAAATTGACTTATTATGCAGCAGTGTTATTAGGAGAATAGTTAAATAAAAATTCAAACCTTAATGATTGGAGTTTCTTAACTCTAATCATTAAGGTTTTTCGCTTTAAGACAACCATTTTGATATTACATTTTATTCATTTCCTTGTCTTTTTATTCTATTCTTATAGAAGTTTTTATTTAAATTGAAAGGCTTCCATATAACAATGAGGAACCTCAATTTTTTTATTAAAATTACGAAACTTTCCTCTGTCTCTCACAGAGAAGTAGAACAACTCAGACTAAGGTCTGAATGAAAAACCATTCTTACGGTTGTTTTTAGGAAATATAAGGAAGGATATACTAAAAGTAACAAAAATGAAAGGAATGGTTTTAAATGAAATTCTTTTTTATAAAAAGGCAAGAGGACAATAATAGAGTAAAGAGTGAGAATTCAATGGATCATGTAAAACAGCAAGCTTATAAGAATTATTTATATTATTCTATGTCAAACTTTAAATAGCTAAAGGCACGCCAATTAGGCGTGCCTTAGTCATTATCGTGAATGGAATGTTCTTTTTTGTGTTTTAAAACATACTAGAGCTGTGCAGTGGTTGTAATTTTGCTTTTGGATCGATATAAGATTTAGCGTTGTTTACTGCTGTTGGAGCTTCTCCGAATCCGCAAGCAATTAGTTTTACTTTTCCTTCATATGTACAAATATCTCCGGCAGCATAGATACCTTGGACATTTGTCTCCATTTTAGAATTTACAACGATTGAGTTCTTTTCGATTTCTAGACCCCAATCTTTAATTGGACCTAGAGAAGAAACGAAGCCAAAGTTTACAATGACTGCATCGACGTCAACTACTTCTTTATGCTCGCCTTTCGGTTGTTCTAAAACGACCTTGCTAATTACTCCGTTATCCTCAATTAGTTCGACAGGAATAAATGGAGTTTTCACTTCTACTTTTGAATTCATTAAGTTCTCTACACTGTGTTCATGGGCACGGAATTTATCTCTACGGTGTACAAGCATTACTTTTTCAGCTATTGGCTCTAACATTAGTGCCCAATCAACAGCTGAGTCACCTCCACCACATACTAGCACTTTTTTACCTGCAAACTTATTTAGGTCATCGATAAAATAGTGTAAATTTTTACCTTCGTATTTTGTAGCGCTTTCAAGTTCTAAGCGACGTGGTTGGAATGCTCCATTACCAGCTGTAATAATAACGGTCTTTGTATAATGTACTTCTGAGTTAGTAGTAAGTTTAAACACACCATCTTCTTGTTTTTCTACCGTATCAACCGATTGTTCTAAACAAATAGTTGGTGAAAATTTTGCCATTTGCTCTTTTAAATTATCAATTAGTTCTTGAGCACGTACTTTTGGGAAACCTGCAACATCATATATGTATTTTTCAGGATATAGGGCAGACAGTTGACCTCCAAGTTGTGGTAAGCTTTCAATTATTTTGACACTTGCTTGTCTCATGCCACCGTAAAACGCAGTGAACAGTCCTGCTGGACCACCACCAATAATTGTAATATCATACACCTTTTGATCTTCTTTCACGTAAATTCCCCCCAGTATGTAAATGAAAATTTAAATAATTTAAGGCAAGACACATTAATGAATTCCTTATATAACCTATAATATCATATTTTACAAATAATAACTCAACCTAATCCACGAAAATAACTAGGAATAATAAAAAGGCAACCATAAGAATTGTTCGTATCACTTCTTTGAAATAGTTCCATTATACCTTGTTTTTTAAAAATTCTTAAGTTTTCAAAAGTGTTGCAAACCCTTGAAAAACAAGTTTAAAACGAATAATATGTAATGTAGACATATTATGAACTTTTTATGACATTTTTTCTTTCAGTGCATAGGTTATTTGTGTTCTGTTACGTGAAGGATATCACAATCATTTGATTCTTAAAATTGGATGGAATTGTTGTTGTAAAAAAGTACTTAGCGGTGGATGATAAAATTAAGACAGAATCTATCGCAAAAAATATATAAAGGTGGAAGTGATACGGTTGAAAAAGCCAAAAATAGTTATTTTAGGTGCTGGTTATGGTGGTCTTATGACTGCTACTCGTTTACAAAAGTTTCTTGGAGTTAATGAAGCTGAAATTACTTTAGTTAATAAACATGATTATCATTATGAAACGACTTGGCTACATGAAGCTTCAGCTGGTACGTTACATCATGATAAAGTGAGATATAGCATTGAGGAAATCATTGATAGAAGTAAAGTGAAATTCGCTCAAGGTACAGTAACAGCAATAAACCGTGAACAAAAAACGGTTACCCTTGATAACGCTGAATTACACTATGACTATTTAGTGGTTGCTTTAGGTGGCGAACCAGAAACATTTGGAATAAAAGGCTTAAAAGAATTTGCATTTTCAATTACAAATATTAATGCTGCTCGTCAAATTCGTGAGCATATTGAATATCAGTTTGCTACTTATTCAAATGAAATTGAAAAAAATGACGACCGTTTAACAATTATTGTTGGTGGTGCAGGATTTACAGGTATTGAGTTTCTTGGAGAACTATCAAACCGCGTTCCTGAACTATGTCGAGAATATGACATAGATAATGATAAAGTTCGAGTTATCTGTGTAGAAGCTGCTCCAACTGTATTGCCTGGCTTTGATCCAGAATTAGTTGAGTACGCTGTTAATCAATTAGAACGCAAAGGTATTGAATTTAAAATTGGTACAGCAATTAAAGAATGTACAGAAACAGGAATTATCGTTGCTAAGGATGATAATGTAGAAGAAATTAAAGCGGGAACAGTTGTATGGGCTGCAGGTGTTCGTGGTAACAGTTTAATTGAGGAAGCTGGATTCGAAGCTATGCGAGGACGTGTAAAAGTGGATTCGTACTTACGTGCTCCAGGACATGATGATGTGTTTATCATTGGAGATAGTTCATTAATTATCAATGAAGAAATTAATCGTCCATATCCTCCTACAGCACAAATCGCTATGCAACAGGGTGTCACAGCTGCTAAAAACTTGTCTGTATTAGTTCGTGAACAAGGTGAGATGGAGACTTTCACACCTGATCTTAAAGGTACTGTTTGTTCACTTGGTGAAGATGACGCAATCGGAGTTGTGTTCGGTAAGAAGATTTGGGGTTCAAAAGCTTCATTTATGAAAAAAATGGTTGATAACCGTGCTTTATTTTTAATTGGTGGTCCATCATTAGTACTTAAAAAAGGTAAATTCAATATTTTCTAATTTGAATACATCATCTTTGAAGAAACTACAGTTAGGTAGTTTCTTCTTTTTATATTATTTAAAAAGAGAGTCGTTTTTTAAATTGCTGTTCTTCCAGCTTTTTTTAATATGTAAATTAAGAAATTAATTAGTTAAGAATGAGGTGATTATAATGGGGAAAAAGCGTGAAAATGTATGGCTTGCTGTTGCTGGCCTAGTTGTTTCTGAAGATGGGGAATGGCTTGTTGTAAAGAAGAAATATGGTGGATTAAAAGGGAAATGGTCTTTTCCAGCTGGTTTTGTAGAGGGAAATGAAACGATAGATGAAGCCGTAATAAGAGAAGTAAAGGAAGAAACAGGTATTGATTGTGTCGTTCAAGGGATTGTTGGCGTTAGGTCAGGAGTATTACACGAAAAAATAAGTGATAATATGATTATTTTTTTATTAAAGCCATTAAATGCTAAGATTATTATACAAGAAGAAGAGCTTATGGATGTTAAGTATGTACATCCTAATCTCTTGAAAAATGACGAAACGGTCTCGGTTATTATTAAACAAATAATTGATAAAGGGTATTCAACTGTTCAACAATTACAAGATGGATTAAATCCCGGGAAGCAGTTTGGTTACACCTCTTACAAATTATTTTTATAAAAATCAAAAAATCAGAAAAATAAAGTAATTAGCAGAGAATAGATCATGTATTCGCTTACATGGTTTTTTTTCTCTCTTTTCATGACTTTGCTTTTTGAAAGAAATTTGATATATTATCAGAAAATTAAGTAAATTTATTTCAAAAAAGGAGAGATGGAAAATGAATGGTCAGCAAGCACAAGGGAAAGAATGTCAATATTGTTCTGGAAAAGGTTACTTTCAGCTTGTATTAGGTGGATCTGAGACATGTTGTTCCTGTGGAGGCAGTGGAAAGAAATAAAAAATAACTTTACATTGACTCTCTTTTCATTCTTTTAGTACACTAATGAGTGATGTGTACAGGAGGTGAAAAGACATGGAAATGAGTTTGCCTGTGTTATTGATTTCCATGCTTCTATTTTTAGTACTTTTTTTTGGAATTGGATTTTTACTTAATATGCTGTTACGTATGTCGTGGATCATGGCAATCATGTATCCAATTATCTCAATATTTATTATTGATGACATTAAGCTTATCAATTACTTCAGACAACCTAGTGCTTCATTCTCTGCGTTAGGAGAAAAGATTACATCTTTAGCCCCAGCTGATATCCTGATTTTATTAAGTGGGTTATTTGGTGCAATTTTATCAGGAATTGTTATTCGAACTCTCCGTTCAAAAGGGTATCAAATGTTTTAAGAGGTATTACCAATTTTTACTAGTTAACTAGACTTTCACGTTATGTGAAGGTCTTTTTTTGGGTGCTTTAGTCTTGATAAAGTAGGTTTTTTTTATTTTTTTACACCATTTACGAATAATCTTCTACCATTCTGGAAAGAAATAGATTCGTGAGAGGAGTGAAAAAATGAGTACCATAAAAACAATTTCAAGACGAGGCATTATGTCAATTTTGTTTGTGTTTGCATTTTTTACTACGTTTCAATCAATATCAGGTGTACAAGCTATGGACCTATCAAATTGGTTTAGTGAAAATAGAGAGAGTGAACAGACCAATTATGCAACAGAAAATTCAGGGAAACGCTTTAGCTTTTTTCAAAAGATTTTAAATTTCGCAAGAGCCGTCCCTACATCAATCTCATCAAGTGAAGAGGTAAAGAAAACTCTAACGTTAGAAGAAGCGATTGATTGGTCCAAGTACCCAAAGAAGACCGTCATTGCAACTGGATATACAGCAGGAGTGGAATCAACGGGTAAAGACAGTGCACATCCTGAGTACGGCATTACGTATTCTGGTATAAAAGTCAAAAGAGACTTATATTCAACAGTAGCTGCTGATCTTCGTGTGTTTCCATTAGGAACGATTTTATTTATCCCTGGTTACGGATATGGCGTCGTAGCAGACAAAGGTGGGGCTATTAAAGGGAATAAAATTGATCTTTATTATGAAACCGTTGAAGATGTATATAAAAACTGGGGTAAAAAACAAGTTGATGTATACGTTGTCCGTATGGGAAATGGGAAGATAACGGAAGAAGAACTAGCGATGTTAAACGAAGATGAATCAATGCAAGTGTTTAGACAGCAATTTATAGATGGTAAAAGCAGTGAATAATACGTCGTATTAGCTGAACGAACCGAAGTTTCGTTCAGCTTTTTTTTGTGGTGTTTTCTATAGTAAAGAGACTGGGATCCGAATAATCGCTGCTAATCTGTGGTGTTATGTAATCCTAAAAGTGGGTCAAATCCATCGTACTTAGGATAAAGGTTAGGATGAAGAATGGATGCGACTTTTTTTAATCCTAGCAGTAAGCGAGGAGATGGACGACAGAATAAAGGTTCTTCTAGTACGTGGATACGATTTTCTTGTATTGCAGGCATCGAATCCCATTGTGGTCGTTTTCTAACAAGGCTTGGATTTACCTTATCTTGCTTCACTCCAACCCATGACAAACAAATATGGTCAGGATTCCTATTTAAAACATCGTCCCAGTCTGTTTGCACACTTGCAAGGTTAACATCAGCAAATATGTTTTGTCCCCCTGCTAGTGTACTTATTTCAGTTAACCAATTGGTTCTACCGGGCGTGAAGACAGGCTTAGGCCACCATTCCCAGTAGAGAGTAGGTCTTTGAGTCACTTTTAAAGATAACTCCTTATAAGTATCAATAAAGGCTATATATTTTTTTGTGACTTCGTTCGCCCTATCTACAGAATTTGTAGCTTCACCTAATAAATGTATATCTGATTTTATTTCTTCTAGTGAATTTGGATTCAATACGATATGAGGAATTGATCTTCTTTTTAACTCCTTGACGTTTCGTTCCATTCCAGGCACGCTCAATGAAGCGACTACCAAATCTGGTTGTAATTGTTCAATTTTATCCATATTAATAGATAAATCAGGTCCAACTTTAGTGAGTTTTTTTGTAGCGTGAGGCCAATCCGAGAAATCATCAATAGCGATCACTTGTTCCATTAATCCTAAGTATGCTAGTAACTCGGTATTACTTGGACATATCGAAATGATTCTCATAACTAGACCTCCCTAAGAAATAAGAAAATGCAAAGCAATAGTCAGTGCTATTCCGGTTAATCCACCGAAAAATACCTCAATTGGCTGGTGTCCTAATAGCTCTTTTAATTCTTTTTGTTTTTCTTGGTCATTCATTTTAGGCCACATTTTTGCTTCTTCAACGAATTTATGAAAATCAGCTACTAACTGATTTAAAACCGTTGCTTGCTCTCCGGCATGTCTCCTAACACCTGTGGCATCAAACATAACAATAATGGCAAACACAGTAGAAACAGCAAAAATGGGTGAGTCTAATCCGGTCTCAATTGCAACCCCAGTAGCTAAAGCTGTAACAGCAGCCGAATGTGAGCTAGGCATACCACCAGTGCTAGTTAAAAGAGACCAATCTAATTTTCTTGAAACAATAAACTGGATGGGAACCTTAACAAATTGTGCAAATCCAATTGCAGCAAGTGCTGCTAAAAGTGGAAAATTGGTTAATAAATCCATATCATACGTCCTTTCATTCTTGTTTCTTTCATTTTCTACAAGGTTTGCTGAAGTTTTGTTATCATGAATCGTATAACAAACTATTATGAAAAGTAAATGGGGTTTTGAAGAGTATGTACCCAATGGAATACTATGAGTTTTTTGTAAAGTTTAATGAAGGAGATTATTATACTTGTCATGACCTTCTTGAAGATATTTGGATGACAGATAAAGAGAATCTTTTTTTAAAAGGCCTCCTTCAAATGACTGTAGCGATCTATCACTATGAATACGGAAATGTGAAAGGTGCAAGACTCATGATGAATGCTGGCTCACGATATATCCAAAAATATCGTCCAACATATTGGGGGTTAGACCTAGAATATGTTAATGATTTTATAAGCCAATGTCTTATTATTATACCACAAGATATTGATCGAGTTCCTTTTGAAGAGGTTGTCTCTCTACCTAAATTACCCACACTACTCTTATATTTAAACGAGGAAAATTAGAAACTCGAAATATTTCATACTTTCTTTTATAATAGAAAATATACATTTGGAGGTGGATGAAATGTTTCAAGTTAAAAATGAATTGAATTTTTCACAAGAACATGAAGCGCTAGTAGTAGGGATTTTTGATGCGAATAAAAAAGTTGAAGGATTTATTGGTGAAATTGACACATTATTAGAAGGTCAAGTAACCAAATTATTAAAAGAAGGCGATATCTCTTCTCAAAGCAAGAAAGTCACGAAATTACATACGTTAGGAAAGTCTAGCGCAAAGAGAGTTTATTTTGTTGGGCTAGGAAAAAAAGAAAATTTATCCTTTGAAACTGTAAGAGAAGCTTTTGGTAGTCTATTTAAAACGGTTTCTGGTGATAAAATTGAGGAAGTAGCAATTGCCTTAGATACTTTTGTAACAGATCAAGTAGATGGATTTGATGTTTCACATGCTCTTGGAGAAGCATTGCCTCTTGCTACCTATACATTTCCTGACTATAAGCAAAAGTCAAATGAACCTGAAAAGAATATCACAAATGTGATTGTTTTTTCTGATACGGATAAGGAAGAAATTGAAGCAAGTCTCACGGTTGGTTATGCATACGGTAATGCTACGAACTCTGCAAGAACACTTGTGAATTTACCTGGAAATATGATGACAGCCACTGATATGGCAAATTACGCATTAGAACTTGGGAATAAATATAGCTTTGAAGTCGAAATTCTTGAAAAGGAAGACATGGAAAAGCTAGGTATGGGTGCTTTATTAGCTGTTAACAAAGGTTCTGTTGAACCACCCAAAATGATTGTTCTAAAGTACCAAGGAAAAGAAACTTGGAACGATGTAATTGGTTTAGTTGGAAAAGGCATAACGTTTGATACAGGTGGCTACTCAATAAAACCCAAGGATGGTATTGTCGGTATGAAAGCTGACATGGGTGGTGCAGCTGCAGTATTAGGAGCTATGGAAATTATCGGCGAGTTACGTCCTGAACAAAATGTGGTGGCTGTTATTCCATCTACAGACAACATGGTTAGTGGAGATGCATTTAAACCAGATGATGTGGTAACATCAATGAGTGGGAAAACAATTGAAATACTAAATACAGATGCTGAAGGTAGATTAGCATTAGCAGATGGCGTCACATATGCAAAGCAACACGGAGCGGAGTATTTAGTAGACGTTGCTACATTAACAGGCGGTGTCATCGTTGCATTAGGAAATGATATAACTGGAGCAATGGCTAATAATGAAACGTTGTTTGAACAGGTTCTTGAAGCTTCTCATGAAACAGGTGAAGCTATGTGGAGATTGCCAATGACAGAAAATCATAAAAAACGCGTACGTAAAAGCAATGTCGCAGACCTCAATAATTCTCCAGGTAGAGATGGTCACGCGATTTTTGCTGGAACATTTATCGCAGAGTTTGCTGAAGATACGCCGTGGGTACATTTAGATATTGCAGGAACTGCTACAACTACTAGTCAATATGAACTAGGTCCTGCTGGTGCGACAGGTGCTATGGTAAGAACTTTGGCGGCATTTGTTGAAAGATTCGAACCAATAAATAATAAATAACAAATATATAAATTGCTATAACAGAAAAACACTTAGTCCTCTTTAGAGAATTAGGTGTTTTTATTTTTTTTTTATTAATTACGAGTTTAATGTCGATATGTAACAATCTTAAATATTATTTCAAGACATTACTTGTTCACTTCTACAAGAATCGAATGAAAGTTACAAAATTAATAGAATATTTAATAAAACTGAAAATTTTAATATTATTTAATAGTTAAAGTATTGACTATTATCGTAAAATTGTTTAACTTAGAGTTATATCGCGAAAATTTCTGAAAGGAGAGAATATTGTACACAACTAAAATTAAAAAAACAACAAGAATCTACATATTCTCCTAGCAGTTACCTCGTGAATTTCACCCATAGCATCCGCGGTGAGCAATTTTTACTAGTTTCATATTTTAATAAGAAAAGGGGAGGAATACTTTTGAGGAAAATGAGAAAGAGTCTTGCTATTTTCCTAGCAGTCGTAATGGTTTTAAGTAACGCTAGCTTTGTTCTAGGTGCTAACAACCAACAGGTGCAAAATACGGAATTAGCAAAAATTCGTGAACAAATTCAAAAGGAAAGAAAAATGTTTGAAGATGCTGAAAATCTTAAGGCATCTCTAAGTGACGATGATATCGTTAGGGTAGTTGTTGAAGCGAAAGGTGAAACACCTGTAGAGGCAGCAACTAAAAAAGGTGTTATGTATAAAGAGCTTTCTAAAGCTGAAAAGGATTCTTTAGAAGCTGTTTCTGTTAAAAAGCAGAAAGACATTAAATCTGCTTTAAAAGCAAAAGGTATTAAAATTAAATACCACCATGATTACTCTACTTCATTCATTGGATTCAGTGGAGAAGTAAAAGTAAAAGATATTGAACTTATTGAATCTCTTTCAGGTGTTAAAAATGTTTATATTGCAAATGAATATAACATGCCTGAGCCTGAAATGAAGACAAGCCATCAGTTCGTTCAATCTTACCAAACTTGGGCAGATGCAGGTTACAAAGGTGAAGGAATGGTTGTGGCTGTTCTTGATACAGGATCAGACCCATTGCACAAAGACTTTGTCATTACTGATTCTTCTACTGTTGGGCTAACTGAAGCAGAGGTAAATACAATTATCGCTGAACAAGGCATTAAAGGTAAGTACTTTAACACGAAAGTACCATTCGGATATAACTATTATGATAAGAACAATACAATCCGTGCCGAAGGTGGAGTATCTGAACACGGAATGCACGTAGCTGGTACAGTTGCAGCTAACGGAGACACTAAAAATGGTGGAATTCAAGGTGTTGCTCCAGAAGCACAAGTATTAGTTATGAAAGTATTCGGAAATGACCCTAATTTTGTGTCTACTTTCTCTGATATTTATTTAGCAGCGATTGATGATTCAGTAAAATTAGGAGCAGATGTAGTAAATATGAGCTTAGGTTCTACTGCTGCATTCTATGAGCCAAATAGCCCAGAGGATGTTGCAATCTCTAGAGCAGTTGACAACGGAATCGTTGTTGCAGTATCTGCAGGTAACTCTGGACACATTGGAAATGGATGGGACAATCCATTCTATAACAATCCTGATATTGGTGTTGTTGGATCTCCAGGATTAAACAAAGACACACTTCAAGTTGCCGCTTCTGGTAACTTACTAAACTTATATCAACACCAAATTGGATTAACAAATTCAACGTATTCTGGTGTTGGATATGGTATTGATAGCTGGGAAGACTTAGGAACAGCTGAAATTGTGAGCTTAGCTCAATTAAATGGTAAAACTGAAACAACTGGTTCTTCTTGTAAAGCTTGTGGAAGAACAACTGACTACGAAAATGTAGATGTAGCTGGTAAAGTAGTTTTAGTAAAACGTGGAGCTTTATCTTTCTATGACAAAACGATGAATGCAGCAGCTGCGGGTGCAGTTGGTATTATCGTATATGACCATGGTTTAGCAGGATTTTATGACAACCAAGGTGGTTGGGCAGTACCATTTATGATGGTATCAGTTGCTGATGGAGATGCTTTAGCTGCAGAAGTTGCTGCTGGCAATTCTTCACTAGAAGTTTCATATTTAACACATACAGAAGGTCCAGAAGTTGGACGTATGACTGACTTCACTTCTTGGGGAACTACTCCAAGTTTAGAGCTTAAACCAGAAATCACTGCTCCTGGTGGAGGAATTCTCTCTACATTACAGGATAATCAGTATGGAACAATGAGTGGAACTTCAATGGCTGCTCCACACGTAGCTGGTGGTGCTGCACTAGTTCAACAATTCTTAAAAGCTACTTACCCTGATTTAGGTTTGTCTGAACGTACTCGTTTAGCTAAGAAGCTTCTTATGAATACTGCTTATGTAATTGATGATCTAAATGGACAACCATTCTCACCTAGACGTCAAGGTGCTGGAATGATGCAAACTTTTGCGGCAGTTAGTTCACCAGTATATGTAGTAGAAAAACATTCAACAGAAGCTAAAGTTGAATTAAAAGACTTTACTGAAACTGTATTCACAATGGATTTCACTGCAACAAACATGACAGATGAAGAAGTAACTTATAATGTGAATGTAAATGCTTTAACTGACACGTTTGAAGAAGCAGGCGAATTCGTATACAACGCGTTAATCGCTGGTGATCTTGAAGGAACAGTATTTGATGCTCCTGCAACGGTTACAGTACCTGCGAATGGTTCAGTAGATTTCTCAGTAACAGTTGACTTCACAAACGCTGTTGTTCCTGGATTTGATGCTGAAGGAAATGCAATTACGAAAGAATTAGCAGAAGATATCTTTGTTGAAGGTTTCGTAACATTAGAACATGCAGACGCACTTAAGCCTGCTTTATCAGTGCCATATGTAGGTTTTTATGGTGACTGGACTCGTCCTGACATAGTAGATGGTCTTGCTACATTAGGAGAGCAGAAATACTACGATGCTGGATTCCCTTCAGATATGCTTGAAGGATCTGGTTACTTTGTAGGTGCAGTAGAACATGGTGACGGTATTGTATTCCCATTATCACCAAATGGAGATGGATTCTATGATAATATCTATCCACTTCCTGCATTTTTAAGAAGTTCAAAAGAATTACAATTTAATGTGTTAGATGAAAATATGAATTTCTTACGTCGCGTTAAGTTTGAAACATTCGTACGTAAAACATATTATGATAGAGGTAGAGGAAGCTACTACTCATTTGATACATCTCGTGCTTGGAATGGAAAAGTCAATAAGAAACTAGTTCAAGATGGTTTATACTACTATGAAATTAAAGGTATGGTAGATTATCCTGGTGCACTATGGCAAGCGAAGCATATTCCAGTTTATGTAGATACTACTGCACCTGTAGTCACTACATCATATGACGATGCAACTAACACACTTTCATGGAATGTTGTAGAAGACGGTATCGGATATGGTTCTGTATATGTATTTATCGATGGTGAATTAGTAACAGAACTCGATAAAGAAACGACAACTTTTGTAGTCGATCTTACAACTACAAGCGAACAACCTATCTTAGAAGTTGTAGTAGTAGATGCAGCGGAAAACTTAGGTGTTAGTAAGCCATTAGTTGTTAATGACGATACGTTACCTGTTTTATATTTAGACAATCCAACTGTATATGGTTACTATGATACAAGAACAGTACCTGTTTCTGGTTATGTAGTAGAAGACTTCATTCTCGATACAATTACTGTTAATGGTGTAGAAGCTGAATTTGAGCTTGTTGACGGAGCTTATGAGTTCGAAGCTGAAGCAGTATTCGAAAGTGACGGACAAAAAGATGTAATCGTCACTGCAACTGACTTAGCTGGAAATGAATATTCAGTTAACCGTCGTGTATTCGTTGATACAACTCCTGCAGTTGTTGAAATTGATGCTCCTGAATCTGTACTTTACGGTGATGCAACTGTAGATGTAACTGTTCACATGAGCGATAACTTAAACTTCTTATCTTTATATCAAAGTGATAGTCATTTAGTTCAATTCTCTACATCAGAGGATTTCCTAGATGCACCAATCTCAAAAACTCATACAGTTACATTAAACTTAGCTCATGGCGACAACACGTTCGAATTTACGGTTGTTGACTTAGTTGGTAATGAAACTGTAAAAGAAATTACAATTCACCGTCCAGATACGTTAAAAACTGGTTGGGTTGAAGAAGATGGTAAAACTTACTACTACAACGAACTAGGTGTTAAACAAACTGGTTGGGTTGAAGTAGAAGGTAAGAAGTATTACCTAAATGCTGAAACTGGTGTACAAGTAACTGGTTGGGTTAAATTGGATGGAACTTGGTTCTATTTAAATCCTACTACTGGTGAAATGAAAACTGGTTGGGTTAAAGATGCAGGTAAATGGTACTTCTTAAACGACAGTGGTAAAATGCAAACTGGCTGGGTGAAAGATGGAGGTAAATGGTACTTCCTATCTGCTAGTGGTGAAATGAAAACTGGTTGGGTGAAAGATGGAGGCCAATGGTACTTCTTATCTGGTAATGGTGCAATGAAAACTGGTTGGTTATGGAACGGTGGTGCTTGGTACTACCTAAACAACAACGGTTCAATGCATGTTGGATGGAAGTTTGTTGGTGGAAAATGGTATAACTTCGCAAGCAATGGTAAGCTTTTAAAGTAATATCATTCTACGAATATACTAGATGAAAGACTGTGAGCGTTATGCTCACAGTCTTTTTTGATATTTTTAAATAAGAGAATGTATGAATTTTTCATAATAGAATTGATTGACAAACCTAAAATACCTATGTTAATTTAGTTTAGTATTTTAGTTCTCTACTAGTTTAATATAGTAAAGTATTTTAGGGGGTTATTCAATTGAACGCAGTCATCATTGCCGTTTTAGTTATGTTATTATTAAGCTTATTTCGAATAAATGTTGTAATAGCACTAGTTGTAGGTTCGATTGTTGGAGGTTTGATGGGTGGTCTTGATATTCAAACAACTATTAATACCTTTACAGAAGGATTAGGCGGAAATGCTACAGTTGCACTTAGCTATGCATTATTAGGTGGATTTGCTGTGGCATTGTCAAGAACAGGTTTACCAGATGCAATGGTTGACCTTGCAGTGAAAATGGTAGGAAAGCATGGGGACTCTAAGAAAAGAGTATTTTCAAAAGTACTTATTATTCTTGTCATTCTCATCATTTCAATTTTTTCACAAAATGTCATTCCTATACACATTGCATTTATTCCAGTCTTAATTCCACCTCTATTAAAGGTGTTGAATGAATTACAAGTAGACAGACGTTTAATTGCTACTGTCATCACATTTGGTTTAACTGCACCATATATATTTTTACCAGCTGGTTTTGGAGATATTTTTCATGGAATTCTACAAACAAACATAGCTGACAGTGGGTTAGAAATAAATAAATCGGATATTCCATTAGCAATGCTGTTACCTACATTAGGATTAATAGTTGGTTTACTTGTAGCCATTTTTATCACATATAGAAAACCAAAGTCATATAAAAAGGTCGCATTATCTAATGTCGCTGAGCATGATCGCGTCGGCTACACAGTTAAAAGTATTAGCTTTGCCATTATCGCAATTGTAGTAACACTTTCAGTACAACTTTATCTATCTCAATCATTGGGTGTAGATGGAATGATAGTAGGTGCGCTTTCAGGAATAGCTGTCATTTACTTAAGTGGCTTTCTAAAGGGAAAGGCAGATGAGTTACTAACAAGTGGAATGAAAATGATGGCATTTATCGGATTTGTTATGATTGCTGCGTCTGGTTTTGCAAGTGTCCTCCGAGAAACAGGTGATGTAGAACGACTAGTTACACAATCAGCATCATTAATAGGACATAACCAAATCGCAGCAGCATTGCTCATGTTAATTGTTGGATTATTAATCACGATGGGAATTGGATCTTCATTTTCTACTATTCCAATCATCGCTACCATATTTGTACCACTTTGTATGGAACTAGGCTTTAGTCCAATGGCAACTATTGCACTCGTAGGTACAGCAGCTGCATTAGGTGATGCAGGTTCACCAGCTTCTGATAGCACACTAGGTCCAACTTCCGGACTTAACGTAGATGGACAACACAATCATATTTGGGACACATGCGTTCCAACATTTATACACTACAACATTCCGTTAATTATCTTCGGTTGGATTGCTGCAATTATTTTATAAACGAGGATAATTAGTATTCTCAATATTATATGGTAGAATACTGTACTAATAAAAATTTGCACCATGGCGAATGAAAATGCGAACGTGATTTTTGCGATTATAGAATGTTGGCTTTTAAGTCATTCATGCGTGCTTATCGGAGTGGAAGAACCGAGACTCCTCGAAAATGCTGACGCATTTCCTTCGTGCGGTGAGGATTCAAGGAAGCTTATTCAAGTCCTGCGGGAGATAGCGCTAGACCCCGGACCCCACAGGAAAAAGCCGAGGAGGCTCAAGAAGCGCCCCGCGGAAAGCGAGGTTCCTGCAACGAAGGATAACACCCTATATACAGAGTTGTATTTTCAGGGTAGCTAATAAATAAAATAGAGGTTCAGAGAAATGATCTAAACTATCTCTGAACCTCTTTTGCTATATTAAGAAGCTTTATTTGATTGAATTCTATATGAAGATGTTTTTTGTAGAGCATAATAGATTCTTGGTGCAATAAATCCACCTAAAGCTGTAAACGCAATATCCTTCACCGCAAACCATGTCATAACCTTCCAAGCTGTAGCATAGGCCATCTCTACCTCTAGCCAAAAATTAAGAGAAAGATACATATAATTTGTACCAATAAAGTAAATCGTAAAAATACCTACAAATGAAGCAAGCATAAAAGTTGATAGTGCAGGCTTTGCTTTACGTTCCACAATAAGACCAGCAATAAATGCAGTCGCAATATAAGAAAGAATAAATCCACCAGTACCACCAGTAATTACAGCAAAACCACTCTTAAATTGTGCAAAAACAGGAGCACCAGCAATTCCCACTAGCATGTAAACAAGCATTGAAATTGCACCTAAACGACTACCTAATAATAAACCAGCTAATATTGCAATGAATGGTCCCATCGATAATGGGACACCAGCAACCTGCAAAAATGGTGCCCAAGAAGTAATATTTGCTCCAATTGCCATAAGAGCTGCAAACATGCCGACATATGAGATGTCAATTGCGCTGAACTTCGATTTCCTTGTTGTCATGTGATATGAAAACCTCCTATTATATGTATATATCAAAATAGTAAAATAATTATCAATCTATGTCAACTTAATATTATTTAAGGTTAACTAAAGTGATTCATCTAAATAGTGGTTATACTAAATACTGGAGGTGTGTTTTTTTGTACTTTGGAAAACAAAAAAGGAATACGAATGATCGTATTCCGCCTAATCAAAACGTCACAACGAGCTTTCCTGTATTGCATCATGGGAATGTGCCAAATTATCGAGAGCTTTCATCTTGGAATCTAAAACTTTTTGGAGAGATAAAAGAGAAGGAGATTATTTTTTCCTTCAAGGACTTAATGAACCTTCCACAAATTGACGTGCAAAATGATATCCATTGTGTAACAGGTTGGTCTAAATTAGATAATATCTGGACCGGAATATCAGTAAGAGAATTAATTAAAAAAGTAAACTTGAATAAAGAAGTTAAATTTGTCATTCTACATGCTGAAGAAGGGTGGACAACAAACCTACCAATTGAAGACTTTTTAAAGGAAACAAGTGTGCTTGCACATTCACATAATAAGAAACCGTTAACACCAGAACACGGTTATCCAATACGAGCAGTTGTCCCACATTTATATTTTTGGAAAAGTGCGAAGTGGCTTCGAGGCATCGAATTTACGAGTCAAAATGAGCCTGGATTTTGGGAACGAAATGGCTATCATATGTACGGAGACCCGTGGAAAGAGGAGCGATTCAGTTGGGACTAATACCAACTGAATCGCTCCCTTACTTACGAAAAAATGTATTTCCTTTTCTAAAAAAAATGATGAAATGTTTATTTAATGTTGTAACCCCTATAATAATCAAGATTCCACCTATGATTGTTGAATATACAAGTTGTTCTTTTAGCAAAAGCATTGCAAAAGTGGCTGTTACCATTGGTTGTAAATACATGAAAACAGATACTTGCGTGGCTTCTAAAACTTCAAGTGCTTTACTCCAATACCAATAAGCAATTCCAGATACAAAAATTCCTAGAAATAACAAATGCACCCACTCGTATGGCGAAAGGATGGTCAAAACAGTATGTCCTTCATTTCTAATAAATAAAGGAACTGTCATTAAAAATCCAATAAAGCTTGTCCAAAAAGTGATGACTAATGGAGAATAGGTAAGTCGGAATGATTTTAATAAAATCGAATATACTGCCCAATTAAGCGCACTTGCGATCATAAAGAGATAACCAAGGTTTGCACTGAATTGTATGGTTCCTCCAGTCTTATGGCTGGTAATAAGTAATACACCAAAGACAGAGATCGTTATCCCAATCAATCTAGAAAAAGTGAATCGTTCAGATAAAAAGAAGAAAGATAACAAAGCGGTAAAGATTGGTGTAAAGGAAATAATCCATCCAGCAGAAGAGGCTTCTATTGATAACAAAGCTGTGGCTTGAATAAGTTGATGAATAAACACTCCTACTATCGCTAAAATAAACAAGTTAGGGATAATTGCCTGTTTTATTGAGATGGGATGTCTTAGTAATAAGAGTAAGAAAAATAGAAACAAAGAAGCAATTCCAAAACGTAAGCTTACTAAACTATAAATATCTATTTTTTGCAATAAAGTCTTTGTTGAGACGAACGAAATACCCCAAAAGGTGATGGCTAATATTGCGTAACTACTAGATAGTAATTTGTTTGGATTATTCAATAACTCTCACATCCTATTGTTCTTGTCCTACAAGTATATGAAAGCTATTAATTAGAGATGACTGTAAGAATTCTTTCATGTATCACCTAGTGTTGAAACATGTAGAAAATGGGATCTTGTACACACCAATAGGAAGAATAGTGAATATAAATATTATAAGGAGGTGACAAACTTATGTTTAAATTATATTTAGATCCTGGACATGGTGGGAGTGACCCAGGGGCTTCTGGCAACGGTCTCTTTGAAAAGGATATGAATTTAGATATTGCCCGCCGAATACAGACGATTTTAGTGAATGAATATGAAGGTGTAGAAGTCAGGATGAGTCGAACTTCAGATATTACGAAATCATTAAAAGAACGTACAGATGATGCAAATAAATGGGGAGCAACCTTTTATCTTTCTATTCATATTAATTCCTTTAACACGCAAGCAACAGGCTATGAAGACTATATATATATTGGATTATCTAATTCATCTACAACCGCTGCCTATCAATCTATTATTCATGAAGAAATTACGAAGGTGAATAAGTTAAGAAACCGTGGCAAAAAGAAAGCGAACTTCCATGTGTTAAGAGAGACAACCATGCCTGCATTATTAACAGAGAATGGTTTTATAGACAATGTTAACGATTCAAGATTGATAAAAGATTCAGCATGGAGGGAAGTCGTGGCAAGGGGGCATGTAAATGGTTTAGCAAAGGCATTTAAGCTAGAGAAGAAGAAAATAGAAGATCTTCATAGAGTGATTGTTGATGGTGTACAAGTTGGTGCTTATCAAGAGGATGCCAATGTAATAGATGCTGTACAGCGTCATTTGAAAACAGCGAAAAGAATAGTCATAGAAAAAGTGTAATTTCAGGAAAAATGAGGTGAATTTCTTGTTATTATAGGCATTTGGAGGTATCTTGTCTTTCCTCTTTTAATATACTGTATCAATGGGAGGGGGAAGAGCCATGGATATAGCACAAACGTTTATGAGTATGAATTTCACAGCCTATGTCGCATTAGCTGTAGTTCTATACGCAATTCGACAAGCGACGGGAATTTCAAATAAGTATATTCCTTTAACAGCAGTTGTACTTGGAGTCGCGTTTTCGATGTTGCAGTTTAAAGCATTTGATTTTCAAGTGATGATGACGGGGATCCAATACGGGTTATATGGGATAGGGACTGTAGCTTCGATAAAATATACGCTTACTAAGAGCGGAACAACTACTCCAAAAAGTAAATAGTAGACTTAGATGACCAACTTTGATGAGTTGGTTTTTTCTTTTTTATGTGGCTACCCTGAAAATAGGACTCTGAACATGGGGTGTTAATCTCCGTTGCAGGAACCTCGCTTTCCGTGGGGCGCCACTTGAGCCTCCTCGGCTACGCCTGTGGGGTCTCAAGCCCGGCGCATATCCCACAGGAGTCTCGGTTCCTTCCACTCCGATTAACACGCATGAATTACTTAAAGTCCAACATTCTATAAACCCCAAAATCAAGTTCGCATTTTCTTCCTTCATGGTGCAATTCTCAAATTGCATGGAAGTCTACCCTGAAAATACGTAACTGAATATAGGTGTTATGCATCATTAGAGTGATACAAGTAAATGCTCCACGTATTGATTGAAGTTGAACTGCATTTCTCATTTCTTTATCTCCAATCACGGGAAGAATACCTATAATGCAACCTTCTGTATGGGCTGAGGAAATAAATGAAATACTCATTTATTTGCGTTATAATTCTACCTATAAAAAGTAATAGAGGTGATTACAATGAAAATTAGAAAAGCACCAATTGTAGGAAATCAATTATCTCATGTTTATATTCATGAAAATAAAAAGGAAGAGTACACGCTTGTGGCTATTCCTGATATTGAGTGGTCAACGATTATTCCTTATGTGGAAGAGAAGCAAGCTTTATCAGAGAGACTTTTGAAATCGTTTAGTGGAAAACTTTCAGATGAAGAGACAGAAAACATCAGCAATAAAATTGTGCAATGGGTTAAAGAAATGTAACTATGTTTAATAGATTTTTAATGATTCACATTTACAATGAATCTTAGCAAACTTCACTTGATGAAAGTGAGGAGAGGAGAATGATTCATGAAAGTGTTAGTGGTAGAAGATGACGCTTCTGTTTTAGAGGTTATTTGTACATCTCTTCGACAAGAACACTATGTGGTTGATGCATGTACAGATGGAGAAGAAGGCTATCTTCTTGCTAAACAAGGGATATTTGATGTACTTGTTTTAGATATTATGCTTCCTAATAAAGATGGGTTATCTATAGTGAAGGAACTGAGAAGGAAGAGTGTCGACACCCCTATTCTTTTACTTACGGCTCGCGATGGTGTAGATGACCGAGTCAGAGGTTTAGATGTAGGTGCAGATGATTACTTAACGAAGCCATTTGCAGTTTCAGAACTAGTAGCACGAGTTAGGGCACTAGCTCGTCGAAAAGCTGGAATTCATATAGATAATAAATTAACTTATGGCAAAATCACAGTGAAGACAGACTTGCATGATGGATATATTGATACGGAGCCAATGAAGCTTACGATCAAAGAATATGAACTTCTTGAATTTTTCGTCCGAAATCCAGAGCGAATTTTAACAAAAGAGCAAATTTTTGATCGTGTTTGGGGATTTGAATCTGATTCTGCTTCAAATGTCGTAGATGTTTATGTTCATCATTTAAGAAAGAAATTGGCTGCTTTTCAATGTCATTCCTATGTAAAAACAATTAGGGGTGTAGGATATATGTTAAAGGAGACCCAATAATGTTCCAAAAAACAAAGATTCAGTTAGCGATGATGAATACATCCATCTTAATGATTATTTTAGTAACTCTTGGAACATCATTGTACTTTTTTACAGAGCATCGAATTTTATCCCAAGTTGATACAAAAATGCTTGAGGATGCCGACCCATACATTGCGGGAAATAACAAGCGGATCATTTATATCCATCAAGAAAAGCTATATGATGACAGGTCTAATATGCATAAGTTTATCCGAACGCCAACCTTATTTATTATGTGGAATGAAGACCAGCAGATTACGAACCAATACCCTCTAACTGTTTTTGAAAGAGAAGACTTAAAAGTACTCTCATCAAGACTTTCTAGCAGTGAAGGGCAAACAGTGACGTTAAAAGATCATTCTTTTCGATTAATTAATATTGTGGAAACATTTGATAATGGTCAGGAGAGGAAGATTTTACAGGTCGTTCGTAATATTGATCAAGAAGCGGGTATGCTAAATGATTTGAAGAATGTCATTTTGATGGGAATTGGGATTGGTGGGGTCTTTTCAATTTTTGCAGCTTTTTACTTAGCTCAAAGATCATTAAAGCCAATTCAAGCATCATGGGAAAAACAGCAACAATTTGTGGCAGATGCATCACATGAATTACGTACGCCATTAGCTGCCATTCAGGCGAATACGGAACTCCTTCTCCATTATCCGGAAAAAACGATAGAATCTGAAAGTAAAACGATTGCAAATGTACTAAAAGAAACGAAACGATTAAATAAATTAGTTAGTCATTTACTTACACTTGCACGGACAGATTCTAATCAAATACAGTTGCATAAAAAGGAAATAGATTTACATCCACTTATTCAGTCTGTGACAGAACAGTTTACGATTCTATGTGAAATAAAAAGTGTAAAACTCCTCACGAATATTGAAACAACATTATTTTCTTCAGTTGATGAGGAAAAGGTGAAACAGTTATTATATATCGTTCTTGATAATGCATTAAAATATACGGATGAAGGCGGAGAAATTTTTGTTTCTGCGAAGTCATTTGGGAATAAGGTAGAAATTAAAATAAAGGATAACGGAAAAGGTATTAAAAAAGAGGACCTTCCATTGATTTTTAACAGGTTTTACCGAGGGGATAAAGCTAGAACAAGCTCAGGCTCTGGCTTAGGATTATCAATCGCAAAATGGATTGTGGATGCCCATGAAGGAAAAATAAAAATTGAGAGTGAAGTTGGACAAGGTACAGTTGTTCACATTTCATTATAAAATTTCGATTAAAGCACTCAGACAGAGTGCTTTTTTATGGTTTCAAAAAAGAAAGTAAATATGTAAACAAAAGGTACTTCAAGTAAGCTACTCCCAAATCGGTTTCATTAGAATGAAAAGAATAGTGAAAGGGATATGATAATTCATATAAGGAGGAGAATTAAATGAGTGATAAAGGCAATAGAGAAAGAGAGCATTTATACGATCAACAGCCATTATTAAGTGGGATAGAACCTGAGTTAGACTTACGAAATGTTAATTTCGCCACAGGTGAAAATCATTATATAAATGAATATAGACCAGCTTCAATTAATCAGTTACATGATGTGGAGGATTCGTATGAAGTTTGATCGAACTAACGATGAGGATAAAGTAAGAGCAGCTAGCAAGATGGGCGCAAGAGAAGATATTTTACCTGCAAGTGTCTATGATGAGGGCTATGACTTAAGATGCGGTTATGCTCCGGGTGAAAAGCAGGAATCAGATGAAAACGGACATGCTTAAATATTTTTGCTATACTGAAATACAATTCATCACACTAAACATGGGGTGTTAATCTGCGTTGCAGGAACCTCGCTTTCCGCAGGGCGCTTCTTGAGCCTCCTCGGCGTTTACGCCTGTGGGGTCTCAAGCCTAGCGCATCTCCTGCTGGAGTCTCGGTCCTTCCACTCCGATTAACACGCATGAATAACTTAAAAACCAACATTCAATAAATGCAAAAATCAAGTTCACATTTTCATCTTTCATGGTGCAAATCCTTATTTTCATGGAAGTCTACCCTGAAAATACGACACTGTATGTGGGGTGTTAACCTTCGTTGCAGGAACCTCGCTTTCTGCGGGACGATTCAACGTTCAATAGCACTTGCCATTCTCTTTAACCATCTCGCACAATTCTTAATTGCATGGAAGTCCAATTAAAAAAGGATGCATTTAACTTGCATCCTTTTTACATGCCACTAGTTCCATAACGTCAGTTATTTCTACCTTTAATACTTCACAAATTTTAGCCAACTTATCGAGCGGTAATCGCTTCGTCTTATTGTGGCACATTTCCCATATTAACGTATGTCTAACGTCAGCCAGTCTTGCAAGTTCACGTTTTGTCATTCTTCTTTTTTTTAGGATTGCATCTAGTTTAAGTTGAATGTGGGACTCAGTTGCCATAATTCTCTCCTTTGGTAGAAATTATTATTTGAGAATATTTTACAAAAAAATGACAAGGTAATCAATAAGAAAATTTTAACTTAGTCAAATTTTCAATAAATTTACGTTTAACTCTTTTTTGCAAGGTGAAATGGGTTCATTGTTAAACCGATTTTAATATGAGTGGCATTAGAGTGGTAATTATGATGAATACTGTTATATCAGTATGATATTCCCATATATCTTTCCAAATTCGTTTATGAAATCTGATCATATATACTCGTAATATGTATGAGTGCTTCTCTTATGTCAATGATTATAGTGAGCGGAAAATCTTCGAAAAAAAATACAGAAAAAGATGAAGGGTTTTAAACCCTCCATCTTAAAGCAATGGTTAAATGGCAGCACTCTGTAGAGCCAACAGTTGATGAGAGCTTTAAATTGATTCCATCAGGAGTATATGATGTATCAACATTAGCTGTTACTCCGGTGGATTGAATCAACTTTTCGACTTCATCTAAATGAGATTGTTGTGCTGCAGACATAACCTTTTTTGCGAAGGATTTAGAATGAGCAATTTTATTTAATACAAGGCTCGCTTCTTTCATTAATTTTTGCATAGCAGTCGCTGACTGATTAAAAAGTGTAGGATCTAAATCAGGGTATTGTCGTTGCTGTATCGGAAAACCGTAATGGTTCATTTGGTACGTACATGGTGGAAGGTGAGAAAATGTCCGATAATGATAATCATAAACTGGACGTGGAGCATGAAGATATTTTGGATAATACACGTAAAGGCCTCCTAATCGGCTTTAGTTTTTACAATATATGAACATATCGAATTTTCAGTGCATATTCATCATTAAGAAATACACGAATATCCCTGTTCCTTTGTAATTAAGAAGGGCATAGACTATTATAGGCAATTGATATAATAGGAGGGAGAACAGAACAATATGAATTGGTTAGGGAACATACTAACAAAAAAGAAGCCAATGTACGGCATTGCAACATGGACTGAAGGCGGAAAAACAACAAAGTGTGGAATGCCTTGGTCATATAATAATCAAATGACAGTCGCAGTAGGTGCGAAAAGTAAATTTAAATGTGGTCAAGTATTGCTGGTGAAAAATCTCTCAATTGAAAAACCAAAAGAATTGCTCGTTATGGTTGTAGATGAAGTAAAGGAATTCGCACCTACAAAAATTAACTTGCATAAAGAGGCATTTGAAGCGTTAGGATCACCAGCAAGTGTTGGTATCATTGAAGTTGAAATCACTCCTATCTCATAACCTTCATCACAAAAGAAGCTATCTCTAATTAAAAGAGATAGCTTCTTTTCCCTATTATTGTAATTTCTTCATAACTAACTTTTCCCACAATGACCAAGGAGTTTTGTTTTTAATGAGTAAGCTAAGCTTTACCCCTTTGCCAATCGGAAATCGCAATTTCTTCGTATTTTGTTCTAGTGCTATTTTACAAATGAGTTTAGCAACATCCTCAGGGTCTCCCATCTGGCTTTTTCCAGATTCAATTTGTTTTTCAATTACCTGCATGTACGAGTAGTATGGAGACTTAGTATCCAAAGATTTCTCAGCTACTTTTTTGCCAGTTGTCCAAATGCTTGTGCTGTATGAGCCTGGTTGAATTAAAGCAACATCAATTCCAAATGGTTTCACTTCTAGCCTAAGGCTCTCACTAAAACCTTCAAGCGCATATTTTGATGATACATATGGAGAAAGGCCAGGAAATCCAATTAGTCCACTGATACTACTCACATTAATGATCTTGCCTGACTTTTGTTTGCGCATAAAAGGTAATACAAATTGTGTTACTTCAATTACTCCAAAAAAATTCGTATCAAATTGCTGTTTGAACTCCTCAATGGTCACCTCTTCAGCAAATCCACCAGCTGCAAACCCCGCGTTATTAACGAGAATATCAATTCTACCAATGGCATTGAATACAGCCTTCATTCGAGCTATCGATGTAGAATTTGTTACATCTAACTTTTCAATCCGAATTTTATCTTCAAGTTTAAGCTCTTTTATTTTCTCTTTTAGTGTGTCTGCTTTTGCTAAATTCCTCATCGTTGCTACGACAAAAACATCTTGCTTTGCTAGTTCTAACGCAGTTAGTAGCCCAAATCCACTTGAAGCTCCTGTAATTAATGCAACCTTTAAAGCCATTGTCTGCCTCCCCCTCATTCCTTCTTCTACCATTGTATTTCTTTTGGTTATCGTTTACTAACGTTTTCTTAAGAAATTGTTAAGGATATTCAATCTAAAATGTTAAGGTTTTTAAATTACAATATATGTAAAATACTACTACATTTATATTAGAAGGAAGGGTTGAAAATGGCTTACGATGTTAGTTTGATAGTTGGAGAAATCGGATATATTGGACTATTTTTATGGTTGTGGATTGGAATATTTGGGATTCCAATTCCTAACGAGCTTTTTGTACCTTACGTTGGGTTTGCAGCATCGAAGGAAGTGCTTCATCCAATTAGCTTATTTGTAACAACTTACCTTGGATTAATAGCAGGTGTAACTACTAGTTACTTACTAGGGAAGGTCGTAGAAAAGCCTATTAGAAAAAGAATTGTAAAAAGAAAGCATTTAAATCGAATTCTAACTCGCTCTAGTTCTTTCATTAATAGATATAAGGAGTATTCTTTAATTGTTAGTTACTTTATTCCGGGATTGCGGTTAATGGTTCCTTTTTTACTAGGAGCAACCGAACTTTCTTTTAAGAAATTAATGGTTATTTCCTATCCGACTGTATTCGTTTGGACTTTGTCCTACTTTATTATCGGTCTGTTTGCACCGCAATATATTTATCTATATATAGAAAATGAAAAAATTATCTATACCCTTATTTCAATTGGATTTCTATCTGCTGTACTTCTTCCTTCAATTATGAGAGTTCGAGTTGAAAGGAAACAGTTTGCACAGTGTAAGAATGACATAGCTTAGAATAAAAAATGTAGTTTAAATCATGAAATACTCACATAGACATGATAGAGGAATGAAAATCTCTATTTAGAAGGTGGGTATTTTTTTATGTATGTCCATTATCCATATTACCGTTATCAGTACAATCAAAGGGGTCAATTAAATCAACATCGGAATAGCTCATTTCTTATCGTGGTTGAAGGCAACGGTACAGTTAAGGTCAAGCCGGATATAGTTACAATTCGCGTTGGTGTCATGACAAGAGACGAAGATGCCAAAAATGCTCAAAATCAAAATCAGTTAAAAACGAACGCATTAATAAATGCTTTAATAAAAAATGGAATTGAAAAGGAAAATATTGAAACAGTTACATATCAAGTTGCACCTTATTTTCAATATCCTCCTAATGCAGAAAAAATCCTAAAGGGCTATGAGGTAACACATCTTCTAGCTGTTACAATCAAGGATGTAGAAAAGGCAGGACTTGTTTATGATGTGGCTTTTAACAATGGAGGGAACCTTGCTGATAATCCAACATTCTCAGTACAGAATGAACAGATGTATCAAATTGAAGCACTACGTTTAGCAGTCTTAAATGCTGGAGAAAAGGCCAACGTTATTGGTGAAACAATTGGTGTAACCATTAGTCCTACACCAAAAAAAGTAAAAGAAGTCAGCACAACGTTTAGACCGATTCATCAACCGATGTATGAGTTAGCGGTAAAAACTGTTTCTTCAACACCTATACAGGCAAGAGATGTAGAATTCCAGGCAACGGTAGAAGTAGAATATTTGTCTAAAGCGTAAAAGAACTGTTAATGATAGAGAGGAGTGTAAATCTTTCTTTTGGAGCAGAAGGGAAGGGGTTTTAAAGTTGAAGCACGTCTATGTTCTTTTAATTTTGTTATTTGCATCTGCTTGTTCTAATCAACCTGATATAAATAATTTTAGTCAAAATGAGCAGGAGGCAAAAGAAACGCTAGCTGTTCAATCAAAAGTTCTAGTAGAAAACCTTAATGTTCCTTGGGATATTGAAAAGTCTAAAAACTTTTTTTACCTAACACAACGTGATGGAAGCATTGTTGAATATGACTTAAATACAAAACGTGTACAAGTTCAATCTTTACTTCTTAATAAACCAATTAATCAACAAGGTGAAGGTGGGTTATTAGGTTTTGTTCTTGCTTCAGATTTCCTAAAATCAAATCAAGCATTCCTTTACCATACCTACAAAGAAAGAAACAACATAGTCAACCGTGTCATACTTGTTGAAAAAAGAGGTAACCAGTGGGTTGAAATAAATAGTTTGTTAGAAGGGATTCCTGGAGGAGTAATTCATAATGGAGGTAGAATGAAGGTTGGGCCAGATGGCTATTTATATGTTACTGCAGGTGATGCAGGAGAGCCAGGGAATGCACAAAAGTTAGAGAGTTTAGCAGGAAAGATTTTAAGAATGAACGTGGATGGAAGTATTCCGAAGGAAAACCCATTTCCAAATTCATATGTTTATTCGTATGGTCATCGTAATCCTCAAGGCCTTGCTTGGACCGAGGATCAAATACTATACAGTACAGAACATGGTCAAATTGGTCATGATGAAATAAATCTCATTAAGCCAGGTGCTAATTATGGTTGGCCGGTCATCCAAGGTAGTGAAAAGAGAAAGAATATGGAAACGCCCATCTTCCACACAGGTGATGAAACTTGGGCTCCATCCGGAATAAGCTATGATAAAGGCAGGCTTTATATTGCAACGTTGAGAGATGAAAAAATAAGAAGCTTTGACCTAGAAGACTTAAGTGTAGAAATCGTGTATGAACAAGGTGGACGAATGAGAGACGTAATGGTCCATGACGGTGAAATCTATGCAATTACCAATAACCGTGATGGGAGAGGTGTTCCTAGAAAAGGTGACGATAAGTTCATCCTCCTTTACAATGATTAAAAGGCATCCATGGGATGCCTTTTTCAATTGCTGTTGATAATTATTATAGCTACCCTGAAAATACGTTTCGTTACACTCAACATGGGGTGTTAACCTTCGTTGCAGGAGCCTCGCTTTCCGCAGGGCGCTTCTTGAGCCTCCTCGGCGTTTACGCCTGTGGGGTCTCAAGCGTAGCGCATCTCGTGCTGGAGTCTCGGTCCTTCCACTCCGATTAACACGCATGAAAAACTTAAAAGCCAACATTCAATAAACATAAAAATCAAGTTCACATTTTTATACTTGATGGTGCATGTTATTAGTGTGAGAGTCTGCCCTCTTGAAAATAAATATAAAACGCTACTCCACCATTTTCATTCTTAGCAATACAATGTGATTTGTGCATTTCTAGTATTTGCTTTACAATCGATAATCCTAGTCCAAAGTTTCCTTTCATTCCTTTTGAAAAGGGAGAAAAGATAAATGTAATCTCTTCGTCTGTAAGAGCCCTACCATCATTCCAAATCTTTAAGTATTTACGTTCTTGATTTAGCTCTATTTCAATTGTCGTATGTGCGTATCGTAGTGCATTATCTAGGATATTTTCTACTACTACTTTCCATTGTTCACTATCACCAAGTATGGTTATTTCATCTAAAGTAAGTTTTAGGTCTATGTGTTCTTTTTTATACTGTAAATAACCTGCAATAGAACGAACTAAATCGTTCAATTTTATTTTGGAATATTGAGGCTTTTGCTTTGATAAATAATCTAACTTTGTAATATAAAGGAGGTCTTTTATTTTTCTCTCAAGCCTCTGTGCTTCCTCATCAATTGTAAGAAGAGATTCTTCAAGTGTACCTTTTGGATATACTTTATCCCTTATAGCATCGATGTAGCTTCTTATAACCATTACAGGTGTTTTTAGTTCATGTGATACATGTTGGAGCATCGTTTGTTGTGTTGAATCTTGATTCATTAATTGAACCCGCATTTGTTCAATCGATTGTGCAAGAGCACCAATCTCATCCTTGCGTTCTACGTTGATCGGACTATTCCATTGCCTGTTAGCGATTAACGCTACTTGCTGTTTCATTTGAATAATAGGCTTCGATAATCTTCTAGCAAATAAAATAGACAATAGGATGGCACCTATAAATATGATAAAAAGTAAAAATATAATTCTTTTGTAAAGAGTGCGAACTAACTCCTGGCGATAGGAATCAAGCATGAAGGAAACTTGATAGACTGTTTGATGATTAAACTGTCGTTTATGAATAACATAAAACATTTTTTCACCTTCAATGGTGGCTTGATATCTTTTCACATCCGGTTTCTGTTGTATGGCTTGTTGGTGCATGGCTTCGACAAAGGGTCTTGGATATTGTTTTTTCATACTTTTCCCATTTTCATCTATAAAAAGGTGATTGACTGAACGAGCATCCTGTTGTTGTTGAAATTTCTCAATCGCCGTAATATTCTGTTCATCTTTAAAAAGCTTCTGAGAAGACTCAATTGTTTCATAGATCTCGTTTGCAAAAAAGGTACGTAACGTAACGGGAATTAATAGTAAAAGGGCAAGACCGAATAAGAAGACAATTGTAATTAGAATTGTAGCAATTTGCGTGACTAAGGGCCAATTTCTCATCATTTTAAAGCCCTATATCCATATCCATAGATTGTCTCTATTCGTAATTGAGGCAGTTTTTTTCGTACTCTTCTAACTAAGTCATCTATCACTCTGTCTGAGCCAAAATAGTTTTCATCCCACAACTTCATCAAGATTTGCTCTCTAGAAAATGCTTGACCTATATTCTTTGAAAATAGTACAACTAAATCAAACTCTTTAGAGGTCAAAGTGATTTCTTGATCCTGTAAAAAAACCATGCGTTTTTCAACATCTATTAAATAGAGACCATATTGTTCTGCTGATTCTACTTTTTCAAATTTCCCATACGTTCGTTCAAGTAATTTCTTTGTTCGAATAACCAATTCCTTCGGTAAAAAGGGTTTAGATAAGTAGTCGTCACTTCCCATCTCTAATCCAATGACACGATCTAGCTCGGCATCTCTTGCAGAGATAAAAATGACAGGGACATCTGGCTGTTCTGCTTTAATCTCTTTAATTAGTTGATATCCATCAATATCTGGAAGCATAATATCAAGAATCCATAAATGAGGTCGACTATTAATTTTTGCTTGAGCTGATTGTCCATTTTTAAATGTTTCAACCTGCCAACCAGCGTTTTTCAGGTATGTGGTTAATATTTGATTTAAGTTTTCTTCATCTTCTACAAGATAAATAGTATATGACATAGACCGTTCCTCCTCCAGCAAAAAAGAAGGAGCGGGATCTTCCTTCGCTCCTCTAGTGATACTATTATTATAACGATTCTTTTAACGTATTAACATGCTCTTGTAGTTTTTCAGTTCGTTCTTTATATTTCTCTAGCATTTGATCAAGTGTTGAGTTAATAAGTTCAAGATCTTCCTTTTCGACTGCAGCTTTTAACGTCTCAACAAGCTCGCGTTTATCCTCAAATTTCGCATGACGTTTTTGCTTAAATTCTTTATGCTTTTCTTTTATTAATTCTTTTGCTTCTTCTTTTGTTAATTCACCATTTTCTATCTTTTCTTTTATTTCTTTCAGTGCTGCTTTCATTTCGGCCTTTCTATCTTGGAACTTTTGCTTGCGGATTTCTTTTAAGACTGGGTCCTGTAACTGTTCCTTTACTTGTTCACGATCTGAAAATGCATCATTCCAATCTTGAAGCTTATCAGGGGCATATTCTTTAATGATGTGGACAAGTTTTTCTTTTCTTTCCTGGGCTTTCTCTAAATGTGATTGTCTTTTTTCTTTGAATTTCTCTTTAATGATTTCTGTTTTAGTCTCAGTCTCTACCGCTGGTGTTGTTGTCCAATCGCTGATATTATCAGCAAAGCTTAAAGTTGGAAACAGTAATGTTAAAGATAATCCTGCTACTATCCATTTGCTTTTTTTCATGTAAAACATCTCCTTTTATTGTGGTTAATTGGTACACTATTAGAGTAGACAAGAATTGTAAAAGAAATATCGTGTAAATATGTGAAATTATGTGAAGAGAATTTTTGGAAAAATTAACAAGTATTATGTACAATTAAAAGATAAGAAGAGGGGAGATGGAAAAATGGATTTAAAAATGAATGTTAAAAATACGTTGATTGAGACGTTAGGAATTGAATTTTTAGAGCTTTCAGAAGAAAGAGTTGTGGCTACCATGCCTGTAGACGAAAGAACGCATCAGCCATTTGGGGTATTACATGGAGGTGCTTCAGTTGCATTAGCTGAAACCGTTGCAAGTGTCGGTACATATAACCTAGTCGACCAAGAAACAGAATCTTGTGCGGGATTAGAAATCAATGCCAATCATATTCGTGCTAAAAAAGACGGCATTGTAAAAGCAATCGCTACGCCATTCCATCGTGGTCGTACAACAATGGTGTGGGACATTAAGATTGTCGATGAACAAGATAAATTGATTTGTGTGTCAAGATGCACGATGGCTGTGTTGAAATTAAGGAAATAGTCGAAGATAAAAATAAACCTAGCTAGCTTTGTTAAAGAGATGAAATGATAGATTGATGAGTATATGAAGGACTTTTTGAGGAGAAGTTTGCCTTGAAAAGTCCTTCATCAGTTGAATGAAGTCCGTTATGGGAGTTGACCAACGAGAAAAAGTCCTTCAACGGATTTATGAAGTCCCGTACGAGAGTTGATTCATCAGAAAAAGTCCTTCATCGTTTGAATGAAGTCCGGTATGAGAGTTGATTCATCAGAAAAAATCCTTCATCGTTTGAATGAAGTCCGGTACGAGAGTTGATTCATCAGAAAAAGTCCTTCATCGTTTGAATGAAGTCCGGTACGAGAGTTGATTCATCAGAAAAAGTCCTTCATCGTTTGAATGAAGTCCGATTCGAGAGTTGATTCATCAGAAAAAGTCCTTCATCGTTTGAA
>JAIVAN010000006.1 GCA_020171895.1 Bacillus timonensis
GATGAAGTCCGATTCGAGAGTTGAAGCCCTTCAAAAAGTCCTTCATTCACATTTAAAGTTAATTAAGAGTATAAACAAAAAAAGGGCTAGGATTCGACCTAGCGCCTTTATGTTACTAAATTATTCTTTAGCTTCAATTCTTTCCTTCATCCTTAAATCATCTTGAATACTATGCTCCCATAATGGAACTTTCGAATTATAAGCTGCTCGGCTAATAAGATGACCTGCAACTGGTGCAGTAATAAACACAAATACAATACCTAAAAGAAGTCTAGCATTCATCGTTCCATCTTCAATCCAAAAGAACAAAAATGCCCCAAGTAAAATAAATAAGATACCTAGCGTTGCACTTTTTGATGCGGCGTGATTTCTTGTGTAGATATCTGGTAATCGTATTAAGCCAACTGAACTAACTAAACTAAGAAATGCACCGACTAATATCATGACGGCAAATCCGATTTTAAGAGTCTCGGTCACGTTCAATCAGCTCTCCCTTCTCAAGATATTTTGCGAAAGCAACTGTACCAATAAACGCTAATATCCCCAATAATAGAATTACTTCAAGGAATGCCTGTGTGTTTAAAAGAATGGATACAATGGCTGTAATGCCAATAAGATTAATTCCAATTGCATCTAAAGCAATTACTCGGTCGGCTGTACTGGGTCCCTTTACAACTCGATAAATGAAACCTAGGGTAGAGAGAGAAATGAGAAGCAGTGATAAATTTAATATCGTTGTTATCACTATTTACTCACCTCCATAATTGCTTTTTCAAAAGTGTTTTTAATCGCATGTATTGCTTCATCAACATCTTTTAAATCCATTGCATGGATATATAGGTATTTCTGATCATCTGAAATATCTACAACAAGTGTACCAGGTGTTAATGTAATTAAGTTTGCTAGGACAGTAATTTCCCAATCTTTTTTTAGTTCCGTTGGTAATACGAAAATTCCAGGACTAATATCTAGTTTTGGTTTTAAAATTAACTTAAGAATTTCGATGTTTGATAATATTAGCTCTCTAATAAATATGAGCAATAGAATGAATGCAGCATAAACATTTTTTAAATAAAAACGCTGTGGAAAAAAACGTCTAAGTGCAAATATCATGAGTAACCCTATGATAAATCCTCCAAAGAAAGATCCTGTATTATAGGAATTACTTAAAAACATCCACGTTATCGCAATAAAGATATTTAGGAGTAATTGCAATGACATGTTAATTTCCCTCCTTTAAGATCGCATTGATGTAGATAGAAGGGTCCATTAACGTCTCTGCAGCCTCTTGGAAGTATGGATAGAAAAACTCAGCACCAACGCCTAGTGCGATGGAGAGAGATAATAAAATGGCAGCAGGAAATATTAAGCCGTTAGTCGTTCCTTTTTCTTCATGTTTACTAAGCTTGGTTTCTCCCCAAAATCCATTCATGAAAATCTTTAAGACAGAATAAAGTACTAAGAGGCTGGACATTAAGACAAGGCCAGAAAGTATATAGTTTTCTGCTTGAAAACCACCTTTGACAATTAATAATTTGCCGACAAAACCACTTAAAGGTGGAACACCAGCTAATGTAATCGTAGCTACAAAGAACATCCACCCAAGTAGAGGGTGATGTTTAATTAATCCACCCATTTTCTTCAAATTACTTGTCCCCGTTATAACGATCATTGCACCCACTAATAAAAATAAGGCTGCCTTAATAATCATATCATGTACGAGATAGAAGACGGATCCAGACAACGATGTAACAGAAAGTGTCGATACTCCGAATAGAATAACACCAACTGCTGTAATGATATTGTAAATAATAATCTTCTTAACATCCCAGTAGGCAATCGCACCAATAAGACCTACAACAATCGTGAATCCAGCCAATAATCCAAGTATTTGATGTGTGAATGAAGGTTCATGATAAAAAATTAGCGTAAATACTCGTGTGATTGAATATACACCAACCTTTGTTAAAAGAGCTCCGAACAGTGCTGTAATTGGTGTTGGTGGTGAGTTGTATGAACCTGGTAGCCAGAAAAACAATGGGAAAATTGCTCCTTTTAATCCAAAAACGATTAAGAAGAGAATAGCAATTACGGTTAAAATCCCAGTTTGTCCTGATTCAGCAATTCTTTGGGATAGGTGTGCCATGTTTAACGTTCCAGTCACTGAATACAGAAAAGCTACAGCGATAACAAATAAAGCAGATGAGACAACATTAACTAGTATGTACTTAATGGATTCTTGGAGCTGTATTTTTGTACCACCCAATACGATTAGTACATAAGATGCCATCAGCATTACTTCAAAGAACACAAACAGATTAAATATATCTCCTGTTAAAAACGCACCTATTACTCCTACCATTAAAAATTGAACGACAGAGTAATAATAAAATTTTTCTCGCTCAATCCCAATGGATCTAAAAGAATAAAGGATACAAGCAATGCTCACAAATGTCGTGGTTAAAACTAAAATGGCTGAAAATAAATCAGCAACGAGCACGATGCCAAACGGAGCCTTCCAGCTTCCTACTTGAAGGTGTTGAATGCCTTCAGTATAAACTGTTTGCACTAAATATAAGCTTACAAAAAAGGTAATAATGGCTGAAATCAAACTTAATCCTCTTTGTAAGGGAATATTTTTATTGAAAAAGATAAGTAGTATACCGGTAAGTAGAGGGACCAATACCGGTATAATAACTAGATTATTCATTATGATCAGTTCCTCTCAATTTATCCATGTTATCAGTTCCAAGTTCCTGATAGGATCGATATGCCAAAACAAGGAAAAAGGAGGTGACTCCAAAACTAATAACAATAGCCGTTAATATGAGTGCTTGTGGAAGTGGATCCACATAGGCACTTGCTTTTTCTCCTAGTAAAGGTGGGGCACCCTGCTTGAGGCCTCCCATTGTCAAAATTAGCAAGTGTGCACCATGGCTTAGTAAGCCAGTACCTATAATAATACGCAATAAACTTTTTGAAAGTATTAAATATGTCGCAGCCGTAAATAAAATCCCAACTACAACAGACATTAAAATTTCCATTATTCATCCTCCCCAATTGTTTGAATAATGGTCATGGTAACTCCAATAACCACAAGAAATACCCCAATATCAAATAATACCGCTGTAGCCAATCCAGTTTTTCCAAGAATAGGAATATTAAAGTAACCATACGTATGAGTTAAAAATGGAACATGAAAGATAAATGAACCAACTCCAGTGAGTACAGCAATTAATAATCCTAAAGCGGCTATTTTCTTATAATCAAATGGCAGGATTTTTTTAACTGTTTTAGAATCAAATGCAAGTAACAATAAGACTATGGCAGCTGAAGTCATAAGACCTCCGATAAAACCACCGCCTGGGGTGTAGTGCCCAGCAAAAAAGAGATGAAGAGAAAACGCAAGAATAATAAATACGACAATTTTAGTGACAGTTTGTAAAATTAAATCGTTTGTCCTCATCCTTCTCTCTCCTTTGATAATCTCAACTTAATCATAGCGAATATGCCTAGAGCAGCAATACCTAACACTGTAATTTCAAATAATGTATCCAATCCTCGAAAGTCAACGAGAATAACGTTAACCATATTTTTTCCACCGGCTTCTTTATAGCTTGCTTCAACAAAGTAGCTAGAAATCGAATCAAATAACTTTGAACTATGAGCCGAAAGTGAAATCATTGTCACAACTACACCTACACCAACAGATATGAACACATTCGTTAACTTAAATGCTAATCTCTTTTGTTTGTTCTTAAATTCAGGCAAGTAATAGAAGCATAGTAGAAATAACGCTACTGAAACTGTTTCTACAATTAATTGTGTTAGCGCTAAATCTGGTGCTCTAAATAAAACAAAGAATAAAGATACAGAATAACCAACTGCTCCAAGTGAAATAATCGCTGTTAATCTTGATTTAGCAAATAGAATGGTCACAGTACCCGCAATTAATGCTAAGACTAATACCCCTTCATAAATACCGATTGGTGCAACATTCGTTAAGTCGATTGTAAATGCGTCTTTTAAAAAGAGTGTGATTGTTAAAGTTGTAATGAAAAATCCAAAAATAATGACTAAATAGTTTCGAATGAAACCAGTCATATAAAATCGGTTAATCGCAAGTGTTGATCTTTCAAGAGAAACTAAACCATGATCATAAAGTCGGTTTAAGGTCAGTTTTTGTGGGAAAAAATCATATACTCTTGCCCATTTGAGTAATGACAGGAACAAGACTGTTCCAAGCAAAATGACTCCGAATGTCATAAATAACTCAACTGTCCATCCGTGCCAAAAATAAATATGAACATGATATTCGCCACCATCTGAAAGTAAACTAGGAAGAATTGACGATATCGCTGGCTCAATAATCGTTGGCGATAAGATGTTGGCAAAGAATCCGAAAATAATGACCAATGAAGCTAAAATAATAGGGGGAATTAACATCCCTATTGGTGCTTCATGTGGCTTAACCTTTAATTTTTCAGGTTGATATTTTCCTGTGAACGTTTTAAAAACAATAATCATGCTATAAATAAATGTGAAAATACTAGCAATCCATGCAATGATAGGAAAGAGTAATCCCCACGTTTGCATATTAAAGATGTCTAATTGTGTTGCATTAACCATACCGGTAAAGAACATTTCTTTGCTTAAGAATCCATTAAATGGAGGAAGTCCAGCCATAGAAAATGTTCCTATTAGTGCAAGTGTAAAAGTAATAGGCATGAAGCTCATTAGACCTCCAAGCTTGCGTATGTCACGTGTGCCAGTTTCATGATCAACAATCCCAACTACCATGAACAAGCAACCCTTAAAGGTGGCATGGTTAATGAGATGGAAGACCGCAGCAACAGTAGCTGCTAAATAAATGTTTTTATCAAGGTCGTAATGTAAAGCAGCTGAACCGATTCCGAGAAGTGACATAATCATTCCTAGCTGACTCACCGTTGAAAATGCTAATATTGCTTTTAAATCCGTCTGTTTAACTGCGGTAAATGAACCCCAGAATAAGGTCACAATCCCAACGCTTGAGACAATCCAAAACCATTCAGGTGAACCTGCAAATATAGGGCTTAAACGAGCAACTAGATAAATTCCGGCTTTAACCATTGTTGCGGAATGCAGATAAGCACTAACTGGCGTGGGCGCTTCCATTGCATCAGGTAACCAAATGTGAAATGGAAATTGCGCGGATTTCGTAAATGCACCTAACAAAATAAGTAACATTGCAGGAATAAAGAATTCATGTGATGGTAAAATATCAACTTTGGCAATCATTTCTCGAATACTAAACGTATCAGTCATCAATGACAGGAGTATAATCCCGGCTAACATTGAAAGCCCACCAAACACTGTAATTAGCATTGATTTTTGGGCACCATATCTTGATTTTTCTCGGTGATACCAATATCCGATCAACAAAAAGGAAGATAGACTTGTTAATTCCCAAAAAGTATAGAGAACAATAACATTGTCTGAAAGTACTACGCCTAGCATTGCTCCCATGAATAGAAGTAAGTACACATAAAAGGTATGTAAGCTCTCTTTTTCCTTAGATAAATAATAGATAGAATAAAGGACAACTAAGGAGCCTATACCAGATATAAGCAATGCAAATAAGAGTCCTAGACCATCAACATAAATGGTGAAATTTATGCCAAGAGAAGGAATCCAATCAGCAGTTTTTGTTATGTATTCTCCGTTCTTTGAATGTTTAATAAATGTAAGAAAGTAACTAAATAAGATAATTGGTAGTAGTAATACAAACCAACCCGTATGTATCTTTTTGAACAACTTATATAATAATGGTACGAGAGTAGCCAATATAAATGGTGACAGAATGGCTAAATGTAGCAAAGACAAAGTAGTTCCTCCTTCTTTAAAACGAATAAATATGTGTACAAAACGAATTATAACCTAAAGAAAAAGTTATTGCATTCATGCTATCTTGTATTATCTGCTAATTTTCTCGAAGTTATTAAATAAGAAGAAACACGTAAAAAACAACGGAAAAAATTTTTGAAAAAAATGTGTATATTTCTACCTCTCAAGAGAAAAATAGCTCATGAGAGGGTGGTTTCACATGTATGTTAAAATAGCTGTTGCTCTTTCTATTTTTTTCGTGCTATTAATCAGTGCATGGTTTTTAGACACGAAAAGTAAAAGGATGTATGTAGATAATAATACGAATGAATACGAAGAGGGGTTTCAAGTTCAAAAGGTGAACAATTCTGTCCCAGTAAGTAATGAGTATCATTACTTTCCCTCCTTTCGTTCTAGAGAATATATACGTATTGAGCAAACAAAAGAAAACACACAAAGTCCATAAAACACTTGGATTTTGTGTGTTTTTTATAGTTTTATCCTTGAAAATACGCTTTAGAAGTTGCAGAGTATTTCGTTGATGATCTAGATTTATTATGAAAAGTCATGATGAAATATGGTGGTATAACGATGAATAAAAAAATAAACAAAACAGATAAAAATGTTGTAGTAATCTGCATGCTTGTATGTAGATTATCAAGGTTTTCTGAAAAGAACTCCTCAATTTCTTTGTTTTGGATGACGTTTGGTAGGATTAAGAATTCATTTTTGTCTAGGTCGTAGTAATAAATATCAGTTTTATCGAAGTAAAATATATGGTCTCGTTTCTTTTGGTATTCTACAAGCAAAGCGATAATGTTTGATTGATACTTTTCTATTTTCTCTTCGTTTTCCTCTGTATCAGGATTATCCTTCATTAGTACTTTAAATACTTCTCCTTTTAGAGATACACTATCTACAATTTTTACTGAGTTCGCATCATAATAATTCACTGTTTCTTTTAACTTACTATTTAAAGCATCAGTTAAATTTTGATCTTCTGCAGCTGTAAATTCAAAACGTGGAAAAGCTAATAAACATATACTAAATAACAATAGAATCCAACTTTTTTTCATATAGTTTCCTCCTAAAACAATATGTTTTTGGTTTGTCTAATGATATGTTGTTATCAGTATATAGTGTTGTTAGAAAAAAATACCAATTATATAACGTGATGTGAATGTACTCTTGGATAGAAACACTTGTAGGTACTTAATTATGAACTGTTACTATGACTATTAGTAACAGTCTTCTAATTACCGACTTAGCAAACATCCTATATGAAAAATTCAAAAAAAGATGGCATAGCGCCATCTTTCTAACGAACATGTTGTTCAATTCTTTGATGATATTTTTGATTACTTATCCACAAAATGACTGCACTAAGCATGAACAGTGCACTTGTTACAAAGAAAACAGTTGAAAAACCAAACATACCACTTAAAATTCCACCCATTGCAGGGCCGATGACGTTTCCTAAGAAACGAAAGCTTACGTTATAGCCCATCACTTCACCTTGGATAGATAATGGTGCTACTTGTCGAATGTATGCAGTCATGCAAGGAATTAATCCTCCAACTGAAATGCCAAATAGAAAACGGAAGAACACTAATTGCCAAAGGCTTGTAGCAAGAGCTTGCGGAATAAACATAATGCTCGCAAATATAAGGAGAACAATTAACACACGTTCGTGCCCAATTTTGTCACCCAACATACCCCATTGTCTTGTAGCGAGTAGGTTCCCAAATCCTGTTGCAGAAAAAGTTAATCCAGCTAAAAAAGCTACATTTGTTGCTCCATTAAGCTCACTAACATATAAAGCAAGTAGCGGTTGTATACTGAAGTTAGCTACTTGAATTAAAAATGAGATAATCATGACGCTTAAAAGTACAGGACGATGAAAAATGTGAAGAAGTACATCTTTTCTACTATACTGTTTTTCATCTTCATCTACTTTTTCACGCTTAATTTCTTTTATTCCAACACCTACGAGAATTGTAGCTAATCCAATTACAATGGAGGTAAGGATAAAAGTAAATTGGTAGCCAACTATATCAGCTAAGGCACCTCCAATAATTGGTCCCAATAACCCACCTGAAACAGTACCCATTTGTAAGGTTCCTAATGTTTTGCCAGCAATTTCTTTTGGCGTTTGGGCAGAAATTAATGCAAGAGAAGTAGGAATAAAACCAGTTACAGCTCCCATTAATAACCTAAGAAAAAATAATTCACTGACCGATTCAACAAATCCCATGCAAAAAATACTAATTGATATTCCCGTGCCTGTTATTAATAAAATCTTTTTATAACCATGTTTATCTCCAAACCGCCCCCAAAAAGGAGATATCAAAAACGCTGTTAGAAATGTAATTCCAAAAACAAAACCTGACCACCTTTGTACGTACTCGTCAGAGAAATTGCCAAGTGTGTCAATAAAAAGTGATAAGAATGGAAGAATCATCGTGGCACTAGCGGCGATAAAAAAGTTTGCAACCCACATGATCATTAAATTTCTCTTTGCAGTGTGATTAATGTTATACACCTTCTTAATTTTATTTCGGTTATCTAAATATATTATAAAGTAATGGTTGAAATTTTGAAAGTGTTTTGATAATTCTAATTGTCTTAAAAAAGAAAATATAATTTTTATATATTCTGAAAAAAAGAAGAAAAAAGGGCTTTTCTCATGGTATAATGAGAAATAAAAAATGTACGAATACCATATTTTACAACTCATAAAAACGTAACGTCCTTAAATAATTATGTTTTTATCCTTTTAGGCGTTTTGAACATTAAGATTACAATTGAAAAGGAGGAAAAGGGATGGACGATAAGCATCAATATTTGTTTATTGATTTTGAGTTTTCAATGCCTGAAAAAAAATCTGATCCACGTGGATTTTATCCTGAAATCATTGAAGTTGGTATAGCTGCTGTTATAAACCGAAAAATATATGATCAATTTTCTTCTTTTGTAAAGCCAACAAAATTTACTCGATTAACTGAAAGATGTAAAGGTTTTTTAGGCATAGAACAACATCAAGTTGATAATGGGATTTCTTTTGAGGAGCTCGTAACAAGGTTACAGGGCTATGAGGATGTAGCACCTACGACAATCATTACCTGGGGAAACATGGATATGAAAGTGCTAAGACAAAATTGTCTAAAGGCTAATTTACCATTCCCTTTTAAAGGTAAACAAAGGGACCTTTCCATGGAATATAAGCGCTTTTTTGGAGACCAAAATCAAACAGGTCTTTGGAAAGCTGTACAGGAATATGGAAAAGAAGGTACGGGAAAACATCATTGTGCATTAGACGATGCTCTTACAACATTCAATATATTTAAATTAGTGGAGAGTGACAAGCAGTACTTAGCTAAACCAGAACCAACAACCATTGGAGATCGAGTTGATTTTTCTAAAGTATTAAATAAGTTTGCATTATAAAGGTCAAATCACTTCATGCGATTTGGTCTTTTTATTATGACTAACGTAGTATTTGGAAATGACTGCATGTGAAATCTCCTCATAAAACTTCTTCTGAAGGTGAAACTATGAGAAAAAGTGGGAGGTAACACAATGTTCATTGGCCACAAATTTGAAGATCAAAACACCATTTGTTTAATACTTGACCCACAGCTAACAGAATTCTCGCAAGAATTAGGAGAAAGAACCCCAGGTGAAAAAAAACACTTAAATGAAAACATTAAAAGTTATTTAGATGACAACGTTCCTGATTCTAAGCCTAAATTAGTAAAAGTTATTTTAGGTTCGCTAGTGATTGCTACTGTTGCCATTAGTGGAGGATTGTTACCTACCAAATCGGCAAAGGCTGCTGGTGTAAAAACTCAAAATGTCCAAAATCAACAAACATATACCGTGAAGTCTGGTGACAGTTTATATAGTATTGCTAAGCAATTTAATATAACTGTTGTTAATTTGAAAAGTATGAATAACTTAACTTCCGATATGATTTACGTTGGTCAATCGTTATATGTATCACCTCTTACAAGTCAAGGTAGCACTGAAACGTCTACCTCAAATTATATTGTTAAAAGTGGTGATTCGCTTTCAGTTATTGCTAAGCAACATAATATGAGTGTTGATTCACTAAAGCAGCTTAATAATTTAACAAGTGATGTAATTTTTCCAGGCCAATCTTTAAAAGTGTCTTCAAGTAATCTAGAACAAAGCACAAGTTATACAGTTCAGCCAGGTGATTCACTTTCAGTTATTGCAAAAAAATTTAACACGACGGTGGATAAGATTAAATCCCTAAACCAGTTATCTTCAGATACGATTTTTGTAGGGCAAACACTGAAGGTAAATGGAACTACAAATCTTTCTTCACCTACTAGCACACAACAAACATATGTCGTCCAACCTGGTGATTCCCTCTCGGTCATTGCAAAAAAATTTGGCCTTACAGTTACTGGATTGAAAAACATGAATAACTTAACAACAGATACCATTTATGTAGGACAATCCCTAAAAGTACAAACATCAGGACAATATACTTCTAGTTCATCATATACAGTAAAGTCAGGTGATTCTTTATCCGCTGTTGCTAAACAGTATGGTGTAACAGTTGAAAGCATCAAACAAGTAAACAACCTTTCAAATGACACTATTTATATTGGCCAAACACTTAAAATTCCAACAAATGAATCAACTAGTTCGCCACAACAAACCGAAACGAAAGCAACACAATCAAAGGACACCCTGGTTAAAGATACATTCAACTATATTGGTGTGCCATATGTTTGGGGTGGAACAAGTCCTTCAGGCTTTGATTGCTCTGGTTTCGTTTACTACATGTTCTCTCAACATGGATTTGACGTACCACGTGTAACCTCAGGGGATTATTACAATATGGGGACAACAGTAAGTAAAAGCCAATTACAACCAGGAGATCTTGTGTTTTTCGGAGTAAATGAACCTGGAGTTGTATCACATGTTGGTTTTTATGTAGGTAATAATGAGTTTATCTCAGCAACTTCATCCAAGGGAATCGCGGTATATCCACTAGATCATTCATATTGGGGAAACTACTACATGGGGGCAAAACGAGTAGTCTAAACAAGGGACAAGCAATTGTCCCTCTTCTATGTGTATTTAAGGCGTTGTGTTTATAACAACTCTTTCTATAGGAGAATATCTGTGTTAATAATAATTGCACCATGGAGCATGAAAATGTGTACTGGATTTTTGCGTTTATAGAATGTTGGCTTTTAAGTAATGCATGCGTGTTAATCGGAGTGGAAGGAACCGAGACTCCTGTGGGATATGCGACAGACCCCGGACCCCACAGGCGAAGCCGAGGAGGCTCAAGTGGCGCCCCACGGAAAGCGAGGTTCCTGCAACGCAGATTAACACACCATGTTCAGCGTCTTATTTTCAGGGTAGACTTCCATGCAATTTAAAAATTGCACCATGAAGAATGAAAATGTGAACTGAATTTTTACGTTTATAGAATGTTGGCCATTAGTAATTCTTTCGTGTTAACCGAAGTGGAAGGACCGAGACTCCTGCGGGAGATGCGCTGGACTGGAGACCCCACAGGCGCAGCCGAGGAGGCTCCAGGAGCGCCCCGCGGAAAGCGAGGTTCCTGCAACGGAGGTTAACACCCCATATACAGTGTCGTATTTTCAGGGTAGTCAAAGTAACTTAAAACTAATTCTTAAAGTAGTCTTTTTCTAGTACATAAATATTTTCCAAGCAGCGCTTTGCCCACTCACTATTATCCTTCTCTAACGATAATTTCATATCGTCTAAAGCAGTCTTAAGTGAATCCTGGTATGATGGAATTTCACCATTATATACATGCACCATATTTTTAGGAATATTCGTTTGTTCATGACAAGCAAGAGCTCTTCTTTCGTGAAACAAAGGAACATCGACTTGTTTCGGGTTATGTAAATCTCCTTGAGTAGGATGTTTCACTACTGCCTTTACCTTGACTAAATAGTGCTGTGGACGAATGGCTGTCACTTCTCCTATATATTTTCCTGTCTTGTAGATGCCTGTTACTACGCTACCTACTTCAATTTCGTTGGTATTCATTTAACCTCTCCTAACTCAGAATCTTTTTTTAAAGTATATCGTATTATTATTTCTTTTAGTTGAATGTTTTGTGCTATAATTTGCTTGTCTGATTTTGTACCATTGAAAGGTAGTGAGTTTGATGACAGTAGTTCATTCGATCTTATATTTGTTTTTATATTTTCCTGAAGACAAATCCGAATATATACCAGCCTTTATAACAAGTGTCATATTTTTGTTAGGTGCTGTTTTAGCGATGAGATTTTTTATTAAAATATCAAAAAAAGAACAACAACAGGCTCAAGAACTTGAGGAGCGTTTAAAAAACAAAGAATAAATGTCCAAACTAACACATGTGTGTTAGTTTTTTATTTTTATTAAAAAGATTAAGTCCACTTGTCTCATTCTAACATTTGCTGATTATTGGTTCATTATGTTTATTTTTAACTGTGATGGTAAACCTAATTCTATAAAAATGTGTTTATTGGAGGTTACCATGATTAACAGAATATTTCCTTTTGTATTCGTTTTTCTTTTGTTAGCGGGATGTGCAGAACAGCCAATTACAAATATGGATGTCGAAATATTTAACCCTTCTGGTGATTCATTAGGGACCGTTAAATTGTCAGAACAAGCAAGTGGTGTTCAACTAGAAGTTAATTTAGAAGGGTTGCCACCTGGCGAGCTTGCCATTCATATACATGAGAATGGGACATGTAAGGGACCTGACTTTAAATCAGCGGGAGATCATTTTAATCCAGACGAAAATGAGCATGGATTGTTACACCCAGAGGGAGCTCATGCTGGTGATTTACCCAACTTAATTGTAGAAGGTGACGGAAAGGTAAGTGCACAAATTATGGCTCCGCAAGTGACGTTAAAAGAAGAGGGAAAGAACTCACTTCTCGTACTTGATGGAACTTCTCTTGTCATACATGAAGGGAAGGATGATGGGATGAGTCAGCCTGCTGGTAATGCAGGGAAGCGTATTGCTTGTGGAGAAATAACTGACAAGGAAGCAAAGAGAAAAGATAAAAAAGAGATTGAACCACCTGAAAAGAAATAATGAATCAAATTGTCATTCCTAATAAGGGAATGACAATTTTTTATTGCTACCCTGAAAATACGACTCTGTATGTGGGGTGTTAACCTTCGTTGCAGGACTCTCGCTTTCCGCAGGGCGCTTCTTGAGCCTCCTCGGCGTCTACGCCTGTGGGGTCTCAAGCCTAGCGCATCTCCTGCAGGAGTCTCGGTCCTTCCACTCCGGTTAACACGCATGAATACTTGGATACAACATTCTAATTACGTAAAACATTTTCATTCACCATGGTGCAAATTCATAATTGCATAGAATTCTACCCTGAAAATACGAAACTCTACTTGGGGTGTTAATCTACGTTGCAGAACTCTCGCTTTCCGCAGGGCGCTTCTTGAGCCTCCTCGGCGTCTACGCCTGTGGGGTCTCAAGCCTAGCGCATCTCCTGCAGGAGTCTCGGTCCTTCCACTCCGATTAACACGGAAAAATACTAATGTCTAACATTCTAAGATACAAGAATAAATCGTATTTTTTCATGTGCCGTGGTGCAATTCTCAAATTGCATGGTAGTCTAACCTGAAAATACAATTTATCAGATTCTATAAGGGTGTTAATCTACGTTGCAGAACTCTCGCTTTCCGCGAGGCGCTTCTTGAGCCTCCTCGGCATTTGCCTGTGGGGCCTGGGGCCTAGCGCATTTCCTGCTGGAGTTTCGGTCCTTTCACTTCAGTTAAGTATTCAAATGGAAGAAGGATTATTGGCTTAGAGTCAAGAATAAATAACTATTAATATTTAGGGAGCGAGAAAATGTCGACGAATAAGAACATTCCTGATTCTAAGAGTATTCCGTTTAGATTAATTGAACAAAACGAAGAGGTAGATCATTTAGTTATTGTTTTACCAGGAGCTGGCTATTCAACACAAGCGCCGTTGTTACACTTTACAACAGGGTTATTTTACAATAAAGGTTTTGATGTATTACATATTAACTATTCATTTAGTAGTCAAGAAATGTCTACTCTAAATGAAAGAGATTTAGCAAGAGGGGTACAACTTGCAATTGATAACGCAATCCAGAACAAGAAATACAGCAATTATTATGTAGTTGCTAAATCTATCGGAACAAAGGTTTTAAGTTATCTGCTCGATCATGCAATGTTGAAAGATGCAAAAGTAGTGTGGTTAACTCCTATACTACAAAATGATGACGTATTTAGTACAATGCTTAACAGTGGTAATAAAGGACTTTGTGTTATTGGAGATAATGATAGTTGTTTCATAGTTGACCGCTTTGAAAAATTGAGACATAATCAGAACCTCACGTTAAAAGTGGTTGAAGGTGGAAATCACGGTTTAGAGCTTGATGGAGAACCTATAAAATCAATTGATGTATTGAAAAATGTAATCTCTGAAATGGGTGAATTCTAAAAAACACTTGTCTTATATTGTAACAGAATTGATAAATTAAACTAACAGAGTAATAGTAAAGTTTTCTAAGTGTGGGGTGAGAAGGGTTGGAGATTTTGTTGATTCGGCATGGGCAGTCGGAAGCAGATTTCCCACTTACTAATTTAGGTGAAGTACAGGCAAGGAGGATGGCTCAATATGTAAAGGAACACCATTCTGTAGAATTTATTTGGACAAGTCCGTTAAAAAGAGCCTATAAAACAGCAGAAATCTTACAGAAACATATAAATTGTAAGATGGAAATTGAAAGAGACTTAATGGAATTCAATAATGGTGTTTTAGCAGGCGTATCTAAGGAAGAGGCAAAAATACTCTATCCATTGCCTGAAGGTGGAAGGAGGCCTCATGAGCGAATTCAGAATGGAGAATCAGAAATCGAATTTCGCCTACGTGCCGAACATATATTTTCTAAAATAATGTCACAAAGTCAGTCTTATAACCGAATCGCTATAGTATCACATGGAGGAATGATCTCAAATATTTTAAAATCATATCTACAACTGCCCATGGTTAGTGATTATGGGTTTCCAACTGATGATACAGGGATTCATTTATTAAGAATAGACAATAAGAGGCGCCTTTTGATGTATCTAAATAAAACAGAACATTTAGTAGGTTTGTGAATCGATGTTATTTCTTATAGTCTTTTTTTTGAGGAAAGTAGATGGGTGTCATTATATACCGATTTTGACACCCTAGCTACAGAAAAAGTCACTTTTCTTCATCGGTTAATGCTTGACTTATTTTTTCTAACCCATTAAGCAAAGTAGATGTTGGGCATGCAAAATTCAATCTGACATATCCTTCTCCGCCCTCCCCAAATTTACTTCCAGGCTCAAGAGCTATTTTACCTTTCTCAATAAGCCTACGTTGAATTTCTTCATCTGATAAACCGAGGGAACGGCAATCTATCCATGCTAGATATGTGGATTCAGGATCCATGAGAGTTAGTTTAGGAATATTATGATGGAGATAGTTTTTGATGATTGAGACATTTTTTCTTAAGTGTTCCTTTAACTCTTCTAGCCATTTACCACCGTGTAAATATGCTTGTTCCATCCCAATAATGCCAAAGGTATTTAATGTGAAGAATCCTTGAGCATGCTGTGTATCTGTAAACAATTTTCGATAATTTTCATTAGGAATAATTATAGCAGAAGCTTGTAAACCAGCTAGATTAAAAGACTTGCTAGGTGAAGCGCATGTAATGACATGTTGGGCAAGGCTCTCACTTAAAGATGCCAGGGGTGTATACGGTGTTTCTCCTATTACTAAATCGTGATGAATGTCGTCAGAGATGATAAGAATGTTTTTGGTCGCACATATTTCTCCTAACTTTATTAAATCCTCTTTTTTCCAAACCTTTCCTCCTGGGTTGTGTGGATTGCAAAGAAACAGCATTTTAACATTATTGTCTATTTTAGAGATTAGGTCATTAAAATCCATCTCATACGGTCCGTTTACTACTTTAAGTTTATTTTTAACAACAATCCTACCATTGTTTTCAATGAGTTGGAAAAAAGGATAATAAACAGGTAATTGAACAATAATTTTATCTCCTCTTTTAGTAAAAGCTTGAATAGCCGTAGCTAGGGCCTGAACAATGCCTGCACTGTATGTAACCCATTTGGATTCAATTTTCCATTTATGTTGTTTTTCCATCCACTGAGAAATAGCTTCGACTGTATTCATATTTGGTGAAGTGTATCCGAAAATACCGTGTTTAACACGTTTCTGGAATGCTTCTAACACCTCATCGGGTGCCTTGAAGTCCATATCTGCAACCCACATAGGATGCAATCCTTTTTCGTTAAAAAAGTAATCGGTCATGTCCCATTTTACTGAATTGGTGCCAGCTCGATTAATGATATGATTAAAATCGTAACTGTGATTAGCCATACTATACACCTCCTATATTCATTTTTAGTATCAAATTAGTAAATGTATGTTAATATATTAATACCTATCGAACGAATAAAATATGTAGGGTGATGAAACGATGGAAATGCGAGACATGAACTTAAAATTAATGGATTTATTACTCGGTTGGGACCCTTTAGGTTATGGCCAAGATGCATATGAAACAGAAGTGGTAGATGTTTTACAAGCTGTTCATGAATATGATGATGTATCAATCTTATCAAGAAGAATTCAGTCTATATATGAATTCTCTTTTGAAGAGGTTATTCCTTTAAAGGTATGTAAAAAAATGGCTGAAGATCTTTTGGCAATCAAAAATGAAGGAACTTGCGAAATATAAGGAGGAGCAAAATTGCTCCTCCTTATTTATTGATTTAGTAACATAGATGAAAAGTACTCTTTAATTCGTAACGAAGTTTCCTATATGCTCATATACTCTTCTTGGCTGTTCTTCGGGCACGAGATGTCCCGTTTTTTTCATGATGTGTAATGTAGAATTTGGGATATCTTTTTGCAATCTTTTGCCAACTTCAACTGGGACAACTCGATCTTCTTCTCCCCAAATTAATAAGCTAGGCGTTGCAATTTTTTGTAAGTCACTCACTGGCAAGTCACCTTCTCTATCTCGAATCATTCTAGTCAATGCTCTAAAAATTTGTCGGTCATAAAATGGTTCGGTATAACCATTAATCATATCCTCATCAATCATAGAATGATCAAACACAACATTTTTTAAATTGTGAAGAATTCCTTGCTTTGCTAAGTGATATTTAACGTACAAATGAAAAAATGGAATGTAGGTCGCATACATAAGGGTAGTTGACATACGACTCATATAACCTGAACTGCATAATAAAATGGTTTTACTAACGAGGTCAGGCCTTTGCTTTTCAACATTCAACGAAATTTGACCACCCATTGAATGTCCTACTAGCACAACGTCTTTATAGCCAAGTTTTGTAATTAATTCAATGACGACTCTCGCCATATTTTGGTAGGAATATTGAAACCGTACAGATTTTTCACTTTTACCAAAGGGCGGAAGATCTACTGCTAAAACGGTAAAGTCATTTGATAATAATGGAATTAATTTACGGAAACTAAAAGAAGAGGATAGAAAACCATGAATTAAGACTATTACCGGTTTATTATCAAGTGGGTAAAGTTGATAATGAACGTCTACGCCAAGAACATTCATCTTATAATGGTTCTTTACATGAATCTCCATCATGGTGTCACACTCCAAAAAAAATATATCAATTAGCATGTCCATTTTTTGCTAAAAAACGCAAATAAATTAAAAAAGCAAGACCATTATGGTCCTGCTAAATAAGGGAGAAATACTCGAGTATAGTATTTCTATACCACATATATTTATTGTCAAACATGAAAATCTAATCTTTGTCTTTATTATACTTAAGATCAAATAACAATTGCATCACACGAAGGAAGTCTTCCTCAGAGAATTCCTTTGCTTTTCGTAAAATTAACTTTGCTTTTTTAGTACCAATCTCATGAATAAGCTGCTCAATCTCGTGGTCGATTCCTGAAACATTTGTTTGAAATGCTTGCTCAAGTAATTCTGATGCTGGTATATCTAGAGAGGTTGAAAGCTTTAAAACGGTTTGTACATCAGGTAAAAGCTCTCCAGTTTCGTATTTATCAATCGTGCCTGTGCCAACTCGTACTTTCATGGCTAAGTCTTGTTGAGACATCCCCTTTTGCTCACGATAATGTTTAATGTTAGCTCCAACAGCCAATCTGATCACCTCAACTTGAAAATATTAACTTACTTCTATTATAATTTTATCACTTTAGATTACGCTTAGAAGCGAATTTATTGAACGTTTTGTGATGATTAATCTTCTAAAAAAACGTTTTGCCTTCATAATTTGGTTCTAAATTGCAGAAGATATGAATGCAAATGAAACCAATTTTGATTATATCTCGAAAGTGTGATATAATTTACAATTGCGTAAATACGAGAAAAGAAAATAAAGGTTTAGGAGTGTTTCCATGTCTGAAAATATTGAAGTTGGAAGTGTAATTAAAGGAAAAGTAACAGGTATTCAACCATACGGTGCATTTGTTGCATTAAATGAATCTACTCAAGGTTTAGTTCATATCTCTGAAATAACTCATGGATTTGTTAAGGATATTAATGACCACCTTAAAGTTGGAGATGAAGTGAACGTAAAAGTTCTTTCTGTTGATGAAGCAGCTGGAAAAATTGGTTTATCAATTCGTGCTACTGAAGAGCCACCAGCAGAGGTTGCAAAACCTGCTAAAACTGCTCCAAAGCAAAAGAAACGTCCTGCAGCAGTTCAAGCAGAAGCAGAAACTCCACAAGGCTTTAACACGTTAAAAGAAAAGCTAGAAGAGTGGATTGAACAGTCAGATCGTGAAGACTTAATCAAAAAATAATCATTTTAACAAAGAAAGGGCAGCTAAATGGCTGCCTTTTTTTAATGGTTTAGAATAACACTTAGATGAATAAAGTTATACATTTAAATGGCTACCCTGAAAATACGACGCTGTATGTGGGGTGTTAACCTTCGTTGCAGGAACCTCGCTTTCCACGGGGCGCCACTTGAGCCTCCTCGGCCTTGCACTGCACCCATAAAGTTGGACACATTATTATTAAGCAGCTGTCGCATATTGTTTCCTATACGCAACTGGACTTTTACGAAATTTTGATTTAATTCGTAGGTTGTTATAGTAATAAA
>JAIVAN010000007.1 GCA_020171895.1 Bacillus timonensis
GGAGCAAGCTCCCTAATGTCCGCTCGACTTGCATGTATTAGGCACGCCGCCAGCGTTCGTCCTGAGCCAGGATCAAACTCTCCAATAAGATTGTTTGACTTGCTCATAATTTTAAAAAAGACTTACTTTGACGTTTGTGTTGTGTTCAGTTTTCAAAGAACTTAGTTACTGTTTTAAAATGACAGGTTATTAATCTATCATGTTTGAGGTTATGTTGTCAAGGTTGTAACACCAGACCCTCTAAGACAACACTCACAATGATAACATGAGGTTTTTTAATTGTCAACCCATCTTTTGATCCTTGTTAGAAGTTAAAAGCAATCTAACAGGAAATCTCATTCTAACAGTGTTTCATAAAAGTGTCAACAAAAACTAAAATAATCTTTCATTCTCTTGTCGACCTAAATAATACTAACATCGCTCACGTATTAATGCAATACTTTTTTCAAGGTAGACGGCCATGCTATTTTAGATTCGGACCAGGATGAATGAAAATTGTTTATGTTTATTATTATTAGGGCGTTGAATTGCAGTATTTTTGTATGTTAACCGAAGTGGAAGGAACGCGTTTCCTCGATAGTGCTAACTCATTTCCTTCGTGAGAAGAGGATTTATAGAAGTTTATTCAAGTCTGTGGGAGAAGCGCCAGAACTCCACAGGCGAAGCCGAGGAGACTTAAGTGGCGCTCCACCGCGGAAAGCGAGGTTCCTGCAACGCAGATTAACACCCCAACGTTCAGCGAGATGAATAGTATTTTTTAGGTAGACATGGACACATTTTATAAAACAGGACATGTACTTTTGCTGTTTATTAACCTTAAAACATATTTACTTCAGGAGTTCATCACTCTTAGATATTTTTTCCACGGACCTACATCATCGTAATAGCGATTTGCCATCACTCTTGTCATTTGAGAGATGTGACTAAGATCATGAACCACCCATGTTGAAAGTTGTTCTCGTAAACTTACAGCCCCAAATTCAGGATGAACGCCTTTTTTCTCCCAATCGATTTCTTCATTTATTAACCTCTTTAGTATTTCAATATTTTCGTAACGTAGTTGTTCAAATAATTCCAGCAACTCCTCAACTGATTCATTTTTATATTTTGAAAGTTGACTATAGCGGTCAAAAGGTGGGAATGTTGTTGCTTCTCCTTCTATTAAAATCATTTTTACTCTTGGGATAAAATTATATCTTTCACATTCAATCAAATGACCAACAACTTCATAAACGTTCCAACTATCTTCGCTCTCTCTATTTTTCACCCAGCCTTCAGGGAGACCTGATAGAAGAGACTTCAATGTAGAAGGTGTTCTAGTTAACAAATTAATTGTATCTCGATAATTAAAGTTCATTACTTCATCTCCTTAGTTTATTTGTTGTGCTACATCCATTTTTGTTGGGACTAGGTTCACTAAACCATTTTTTCAAAATATAGGATGACAGCAAGGTTTTTTCAGAAGAATTTTTGCTCACGCTAGTTTAACATCATTTATTTACTTTACCTTAGAAAAAAGGAATTCATCACTACGATGAATTCCTTCTATACGATTATTGCTTTTGATAACGTAGAATCGGCTTTCTTGCTGCCATAGTTTCATCAAGACGTTTTATCACAGTTGTGTGAGGTGCTTCTTGAACGATTTCTGGATTTTCTTCCGCTTCTTTTGCAATTTGAATCATTGCATCAATGAATGAATCTAATGTTTCTTTCGATTCTGTTTCAGTTGGTTCAATCATGATACACTCTTCAACATTTAACGGGAAATAGATTGTTGGTGGATGGTACCCAAAATCTAATAAGCGTTTTGCGATATCAAGTGTACGAACACCTAATTTCTTTTGACGCTTTCCTGAAAGTACGAACTCATGTTTACAATGTTGGTTATACGGTAAATCATAGTAAGCAGATAAGCGGCGCATCATATAGTTTGCATTTAAAACTGCATATTCAGTTACAGCCTTTAAGCCATCTGGTCCCATTGTTCGGATATACGTATATGCACGAACATTAATTCCAAAGTTTCCATAGTAAGGTTTTACACGACCAATTGATTGTGGACGATCGTATTCAAAACGATAACCTTCGTCTCCTTTTACTAGGATTGGTTTTGGTAGGTAAGGAATTAAATCGGCCTTAACTCCTACAGGACCTGAACCAGGACCTCCTCCACCATGGGGACCAGTAAACGTTTTATGAAGATTTAAATGCACTACATCAAATCCCATGTCTCCAGGTCGAGCTTTACTTAATACAGCATTTAAGTTTGCACCATCATAATACAACTTTCCACCTGCATCGTGGACAATTTTTGCCATTTCTAAAATGTGAGCTTCAAAAAGACCAAGCGTGTTTGGATTTGTTAACATTAATGCAGCAGTATCAGGACCAACCACTCGCTTTAAGTCCTCTAAGTCTACTAAGCCATTTTCATCAGATTTAACAGTCACTGTTTCAAAACCAGCAACTGTTGCAGAAGCTGGATTTGTTCCGTGAGCTGAATCTGGAACAATAACCTTTGTTCTTGCAGAGTCTTTGTTTGCTTCGTGATAGGCACGAATCATCATGAGTCCAGTCCACTCACCATGTGCACCAGCAGCAGGCTGTAATGTTACTTCGTCCATACCCGTAATTTCTTTTAAATGCTCTTGTAAATCATACATTAACTCCAATGCACCTTGAACTGTTTGCTCATCCTGTAATGGGTGTATATGGGCAAAACCAGCATATCGAGCTACATTTTCATTAATTTTCGGGTTATATTTCATCGTACAAGATCCTAATGGATAAAATCCGGAATCAACTCCGTGGTTACGGTTAGATAATGCTGTATAGTGTCGCATAATATCTAATTCAGAAACTTCAGGGAGCTCTGCTTCTTCTGTACGTATATAGTCAGTAGGAATGACGTCTTCTAACTTAATTTCAGGTACATCTAGTTCAGGCAGGCTATAACCAATGCGGCCTGGTTTTGAGAGTTCAAAAATTAGCGCTTGATCTTCTTGCTTATTCATTGCCATCCCCCAATTCCTTAACAAATGTGTCAATTTCTTCTTTCGTTCGTAACTCAGTTACAGCAACTAACATGTGATCCTTTAAGTCAGAGTAGTCTCTACCTAAATCATAACCACCAATAATACCTTTTTGAATCAACTTAGCGTTTACTTCTTTTACAGGTTTGTTAAGCTTAATCACAAACTCATTGAAGAACGGCCCAGTATAGGCTACTTCAAATCCGTTACTTTCAAATACAGATTTTGCGTAATGAGCTTTTTGAATGTTTTGGGTCGCAATTTCTTTTACACCTTTTTTACCTAAAGCCGTCATTGCAACTGAAGCAGCTAACGCATTCAGAGCTTGGTTTGAACAGATGTTAGAAGTTGCTTTATCACGGCGAATATGTTGCTCACGCGCCTGAAGTGTTAAAACAAAACCGCGGCGACCTTCTTCATCTACTGTTTGACCAACTAAGCGACCTGGTACTTTTCTCATAAACTTTGATGTAACAGCAAAATACCCACAGTGCGGACCACCATAACCAGAAGGAATACCAAAGACTTGCGCATCTCCAACTACAACGTCAGCACCAAATTTTCCAGGCGGCGTTAAAGCTCCTAGAGCTAATGGGTTACTTGACACGACAAACATACTTTTTCCAGTATGCGCAACCTCTTCAATTTCTTTTAAAGGTTCAATTTGTCCGAAGAAATTTGGATATTGTACTACGACGCAAGCAACATTGTCATCCATTGCGTTTTTTAATGCTTCAACGTCAGTTACACCATTTGTTGTAGGTACTTCAACAACTTCAATATATTGTCCTTTTGCATAAGTCTCTAGTACTGCACGAGATTCTGGGTGAACTGCACTTGAAACAAGAATTTTCTTGTTACGTGTTTGACCAGCACAAAGCATTGCAGCTTCAGCTAATGATGTTCCACCGTCATACATAGAAGAGTTCGCTACATCCATACCCGTTAATTCACAAATCATTGTTTGAAATTCGAAAATGGCTTGAAGTTCCCCTTGAGAAATCTCCGGTTGATAAGGTGTGTAAGCTGTATAGAACTCTGAACGTGAAATAACATGATCAACAATAACCGGCATATAGTGATCGTAAACCCCTGCTCCTAAAAACGATGCGTTGCTCTTTAAGTCTGCATTTCTAGCAGCTAGTTGTGTTAATTCTTTCATTAATTCAGATTCAGATTTTGCTTTTTTAATATTATATTCGCCTTTAAAACGAACACTTTCAGGAATATCTGAAAAAAGCTCTTCAACTGAAGATACTCCAATTGTTTGGAGCATGTCATTCTTATCTTGTTCCGTCATTGGTAAATAACGATGTTTCATGAATGTACCCCTTTCACCTATTGAAATGGAATTATTTTTTTGGGCGTTTATAGAAAGGTGTTGCAACAACAACTGCTTTTAAGCGTTTTTTACGAACTTGCACTTCTACTTCTTTACCAAGTTCAGCATTTTCAGCTGTTACTAGTGCTAATCCTACGTTTTTCTTCAGTGTTGGTGATTGTGTGCCAGTTGTTACTTCACCAACCTGCTCTTCTCCTACGAATACTTCGTAACCATGTCTTGGGATTCCTTTATCAATCATTTCAATCCCAACGATTTTACGAGGTGCCCCCTCTTCCTTTTGCTTTTTAAGTACTTCTTTTCCAAAGAAGTCCGCTTCTTTGTTTGTTTTCACCGCAAAGCCTATACCCGCTTCAATTGGTGTGATGTCCTTTGAAAGTTCTTGGCCATATAGAGCTAGATTTGCTTCAAAACGAAGCGTGTCACGAGCTCCTAATCCACATGGCAGAACACCATCTTCTTTGCCAGCAGCTAATATCTCATCCCAAAGAGCAGGAGTATCCTCGGATTTACAGTAAATTTCAAATCCGTCTTCACCAGTATACCCAGTGCGAGAGACTAACGCCTTTTTACCATTAAGCTCAACCTCTTCTTTAAACTTAAAGAATTTGATTTCACTTAAATCTGTTGTCGTTAATTTTTGAAGTACTTCTTCAGCTAATGGCCCTTGTAATGCAAGTTGACCAACTTGATCAGAGATATTGTTTACAGTAACGTCTCCAAATACATGTGACTGAAGCCAATCAAAGTCTTTTTCTATGTTCGAAGCATTTACGACTAAAAGATAATCATTGTCTGCTTTTTTGTAGACAAGTAAATCATCAACTGTCCCACCATCTTCATAACACATAGCTGTGTATTGTGCTCCACCATCTTTTAGTGTAGCAACATCATTTGTCATCATTTTTTGAAGATAAGTTAAGCTATCTGTTCCTTTCACTTCGATTTCACCCATGTGTGAAACATCAAAAAGGCCAGCTTTCGTTCTTACTGCTTCGTGTTCATCTTTAATACTAGAGAACTGAACAGGGAGATCCCAACCTCCAAAATCAATCGTCTTTGCACCATATTTTGCATACGTTTCGAAAAGTGGTGTGCGCTTTAATTCTGACATTCTTTTTCCCCCTTCAAGGTAAATAATTCACTAAATTGCGTCAATTTTCTGACCATACAAAAAGGACAGAAAACTCCACATTAAATCAGTGGTGTTCTCTGTCCTGGTACCTGAAAGTTTGACCTATGTAGTGTAGGCTTTCCCCTTTGGTGGTCCAACGATAAAAAATGGACACTCTCCAGAGTTGCGTCAAACAAGAGTCTTTTTGCCTGAGAGATTCACATTAAAGGTTGTTTGCTCCTTCGGCGCTACGTAGTTAGTAGTCTCTCCCCTTGTTCTCATTCGCCATATATAATTTTTTATTGCTTGGTTATACTAACAAAATATAGGAAAAAAGCTTTCATCTATACTTATTAGTGATTGTTTTGTGAAATATTTCAAACATTTTTAAGCTAATAACATCCTACCATTAAAATACTCTTTTCGGCAATAAAATTTGAGCTAACATTACAGAAAAAATGGTTATCTTTGTTCGTATCTACAAAGGTATTCAATAAAAGGAAGCGCTTTAATTTACCAAATGACTCTTTTTATAAAAATACAACGCGAAAGGACTGTGATTTAGATGAAAGTCGAGTTAGAATTTGATCCTTCCTGGCAAGATGACTTTTTTAAAAGGATTGATGAAGACGGTCCTTGGGCAAATTGGGAATTGTACAAGCTTGCCTATGAAGTTGAACAGCATTTAACCATACCTGAATTTGAAGGACTACAAGCACCAAAACATTTACCACAACTCACTCCTCTCCCTCATCAACTTGAAGTTGCGAAGCAAGTTGTTGAGAAAATGAATGGAAAGGCTATTCTAGCTGATGAAGTAGGCCTTGGAAAAACGATTGAGGCTGGTCTTATTCTAAAAGAATACATGATTCGCGGTTTAGTAAAAAAGGTACTAATCCTTGTGCCAGCTTCACTTGTATCTCAATGGGCAATGGAGCTTAATCAAAAATTCTTTATTCCCGCAGTAGAGCAAAAGAAGAGTTATGTGTGGGAGCAATGTGACGTAGTTGTATCTTCTATTGATACAGCAAAAAGAAATCCTCACCGGGACATTGTGTATAACCAAAACTATGATCTTGTCATTATAGACGAAGCGCACAAGCTAAAAAATAATAAAACAAAAAACTATGAATTTGTGCAAAATCTCAAAAAGAAGTTTTGCCTTCTATTAACTGCTACCCCTATTCAAAATCGAATTGAAGAGATTTTTAACCTAGTTTCTCTATTAAAACCTGGCCATCTAGGTAACCAAACCTATTTCGATGAGTTATATTCTTCTAAAAAGAAAAATCGTTCATTACAGGGTGATCAACATTTAAAAGACCTTGTAAATAAAGTAATGATAAGAAACCGAAGAAGTGATACAGGAATTGAATGGACTAAGCGACATGTTGAAACCATTCCTATTGAGTTCTCTAAGGAAGAACGGGCATTATACGATGCGATTTCTGTGTATAGGCAAACTAGTAATCCTTACGTTACAAGTGCATTTTCCATCATGACTTTGCAACGTGAAGCCTGTAGTAGCAGGGAAGCTGTTTATTTCACCCTTAAGAAAATGCTAGAAAGAGATAATAATGAAACAGTTACGTTGCCAGAGAATCTAGTAATGGAGCTGATGCAAAAGGTTGATCAGGTTTCTCGGAATTCAAAAGCAGAAAAAGCATTAGAGCTTATTCAGAAAATAAATGATAAAGTCATTATTTTTACGGAGTATCGAGCAACTCAAATGTATTTACAATGGTTTTTGCAGCAAAATGGCATTTCATCGGTACCTTTTCGCGGAGGATTTAAGCGTGGGAAAAAGGATTGGATGAAGGAGCTCTTTAAAAACAATGCTCAAGTGTTAATTGCAACTGAAGCTGGCGGAGAAGGGATTAACCTTCAATTCTGTCACAATATTATCAATTTTGATCTTCCATGGAACCCCATGAGGCTTGAGCAACGAATCGGCCGTATTCACCGGTTAGGACAAGAGGAAGATGTTCATATTTATAATTTTGCGACGAAGGAAACGGTCGAGGAACATATCTTAAAACTACTCTATGAAAAAATAAATCTGTTTGAGCGTGTCATCGGGCAATTAGATGACATCTTAACCCGTCTTGAAATTGGTAACATCGAGGATCATATACATGAAATTTTGTTCCAATCTAAGAGCGACGGTGAAATGAAAATTAAGATGGAAAACTTAACATCTATTATTAACTTTGCAGAGCAAATGTCAGAAGGTGGTAACCAACATGCAGCAACAGGAAATTCATAAGTTTTTAGATCGGTATTTTACTGCAAACGAATGTGAAATTGTTGAGCGTGACCCTAGCTACTTACAAATTCAATTAACGATAGACATTGATAAACAATTGATGAACCGACCCTTTTATTGGCATTATTTAGAGAAAACAGGTGGTACACCAAATCCAATGAGATTAACACTAATCACAGATGGATCGAAAGCACCTGCCGATTTAAAAGGAGAACATGTTCATTTTGGCTCACCGCGTTTACACCAAATTTTTCAGTCTACAAAGAAATTAGCAAGCTACATTCGGCTTTATCAAGGTGTGATCCCACAAGGTCAAGGAAACACACCCCTGCATCCTTGGCTAGGGTTAAATGTAAAAATTTCGTATCAATGTGACCGTAAAAAGGATATTTTAATGTCACTTGGTTTGCATTTAATAAGCGGTGTGATTGTGGAGGATTTTCAAGAACGCATACAGCAGTTTAAGCTCACTCCAAAAATTCCTGATTTTTGTTTTACGATGTCACCCATTATTAAGCCACAAAGTGGGTTCAATCGTTTGCAACAATATATAAGAGGATTTGTAGAAAGCGAAGAACACTTATGGGCAGAACAAGCCGTTCAGCGTTGGGAAGAGGATTTAGCACTCTTGGACCACTTTTACGCTGATATGGACGAAAAGCCTGAGTGCTATGAAATTGAAAAAGAAGCCCTTCGTGAACAATATGAACCAAAGGTAATAGTAGACATTATTAATGGAGGATTGTTTTATTTATCGCAGCAGGCGATATTCCAGCAAAATAGATGAGGCAGACCAATTGATTATTGATCTGCCTCTTTCTTATTTCCACCACGTATCAAATACTGTAATTGGACCTTGACGTTTGTGTTCAGTTTTCATGTATAGTTCTTCTAAACGTGCCTTACTTTCAGCTTGTATTTCTTTTCCTTCTAAATAATCATCAATTTCATCATATGTAACACCTAACGCTACTTCATCTGGTAACTGAGGTCGATCGTCCTCTAAGTCTGCAGTTGGTGCTTTTAAGTATAGTTTTTCAGGGCAACCTAGTTCTTTTAGCATCATTTTCCCTTGACGTTTGTTTAAGCGGAAAATTGGCACTAAATCTGCAGCTCCATCGCCAAATTTCGTATAAAAACCTGTTACCGCTTCTGCAGAGTGATCGGTGCCTAACACAACCCCTTTTTTTGCACCGGCAATGCTATATTGGACCTTCATCCGTTCGCGCGCTTTTTCATTTCCTTTAAGGAAATCGGTTAGTTCGACTCCCGCTTTTTTCAACGCTTGAATACTCGCATCGACTGCATGTTGAATGTTGACTGTCATGTATTCGTCAGGATTAATGAAGTTTTTGACTAATTCTGCATCCTCTTCATCACTTTGTTGACCATAAGGTAAACGCACACCATAAAATGTGTATTTTTTCTCACCTAATTCTTCGTTTAGTTCGTTTACGGCCATTTGCGCAAGTTTTCCGGCTAGAGTTGAGTCTTGTCCTAATGACAGACCAAGGACGAACGATTCGATGAATGTGTGTTTTTTTGCATAGTCTTTAAGGAAATCGACACTTCTTCTAATTTCTTCTTTAGGGTCAATTTCAGGCTTTGTTTTTAAAGCTTCAATGATTTGCTGTTGTATTGTAGTCATTGTATCAACCTCTTTTTTTCATTTTTTGTCATGTTATCCAGCGTTGTATTTTCCTGACCTTAATATAGAGTCCACTACTCTATACTTCGGGTGTTAATCTACGTTGCAGGACTCTCGCTTTCCGCAGGGTGCTTCTTGAGCCTCCTCGGCTATGCCTGTGGGTTCTCAAGCCTTGCACAACTCCTGCAGGAGTCTCAGTCTTTCCACTTCGATTAACACGAGTATATACTGGGATTCAACGATCAAATAAAACAATTACAAGTTACAACCTTCATGGTGCGTTTTTTTCAGTCCGAAATATGAATCTGATTCAACTAAAAATAAATCCAATTACGATAAGAGAAAATTTGAAAAGGGTGAAACTCACTTTACACTTCTTATTCTATCCTTAACCTCATTAATATTCCGCATTTTGTTATCCCAGCATTTCTGGCTCAGGTCGACTGGATATTCTTCAGGGTTCATTAGTCGCTTATATTCGTCCCAAAGCACGGAGAGGTTTTCTTTTGCATAATGCTGTATTTTCTCTATTGGTGGAAGATTATAGACAAGTTTTCCATCCTTAAAGATATCCATATGTAGCTCTTTTGCTTCAAAGTTTGTCACAAATTTGCTAATAAAAGTATGTACTGGGTGAAACATTTTTAGTTTTTCTTCTTGTGAAGGATTTTCATCCTCCATTGCGATGTAATCACCTTCGGACTTTCCATTGGATTTATTGATGATTCTGTATACTCGCTTTAATCCAGGTGTTGTGACTTTTTCTGGATTCCCTGAAATTTTAATGCTATCTTCCATTTCACCGTTATCATTTTCAATTGACACAAGCTTATAAACAGCTCCAAGTGCTGGCTGATCAAACGCCGTAATTAGCTTTGTTCCAATTCCCCAGCTATCCACCTTTGCTCCTTGTGCCTTTAAGTTCATAATTGTGTACTCATCGATATCATTAGAAGCGAATATTTTCGCATTTGTGAAACCCGCTGCATCCAACATTTTCCTTGCTTCCTTTGACAAGTATGCAATGTCTCCACTATCAAGACGAATTCCCTTGAAATTAATTTTATTTCCTAATTCCTTTGCAACTTTTATTGCTGTAGGAACCCCAGATTTTAATGTATCGTACGTATCAACTAGGAATACACAATCTCTATGACTTTTTGCATACTTGTGAAACGCTTCATATTCATCTTTATAGGCCTGTACCATTGAGTGGGCATGTGTGCCAGCGACGGGAATCCCAAACTTTTTACCGGCTCTTACATTACTTGTCCCATTAAACCCTCCGATATATGCTGCTCTCGTCCCCCAAATTGCGGCATCTAGTTCGTGTGCTCTTCTTGTGCCGAATTCTAAAACCGATTGGTTATCAACTAGTTGTTTGATTCTAGACGCTTTCGTCGCAATTAGTGTTTGATAATTAACAATGTTTAAAAGGGCTGTTTCAATAAGTTGTGCTTCTGCTAAAGGAGCCTCTACTCGAATGATTGGTTCATTTCCAAAAACAAGCTCACCTTCAGGCATTGAACGAAGTGTTCCAGTAAAACGAATGTCTTTTAAATAGTTTAAAAAATCGTCTTCGTACCCTAATTCTTCTTTTAAATATGATAAATCATCATTAGAAAAAGAAAAATCACTCAAATACTGAATCATGCGTTCTAAACCAGCAAAAATGGCATAACCGTTTCCAAAAGGAAGTTTGCGGAAGTATAATTCAAAAACCGCTTTTCTTTTATGCATATTATCCTGCCAATAGGTTTGAGCCATATTAATCTGATAGAGATCTGTATGTAGTGTTAGTGTATCATCTTTATAGGCTGTCATTTTATTCACCTCATTTTATCAGTTAAAATTCAATTAAAGTAGTAAGCCTAAAATACCACATTTCTTCTATTATATATAATTAACCATTTATATTGTGTTGAGTAAAAATTTTTGGGGGTATCATATAAAAAACTTCTCGACAAATAGTTTACAATTAATTGGTAATCTTACAAATAAAACGTCCATTACCTACATTTAAATTAATTTTTGGTTGATTAGTTAACAATTGTTACACTAATTTAATACAAAACAGGTCTAAAGAACCACGTTTAATCATTTTTTTATCGATTATTGGATTTTCTTTAATTTTATGACATCGACACACTTCAACACAATCCTGCTTACCTCTATACTATAATTCTAAATATAATACAAAAGTAATATATTTAGAAAGTAAGTGTCTCATACTTAAAGACTATTTTACTATATCTAACTATCAGATAAAGGCAAACCTATTGAAAAATGGGGACGCAAAGTCACAGGTCTAAGGTTGATTGATTGATTTTCAATGATGATGGCTGGGCTGCCTGAAATACTAAAAAAGTATTTTGGGAGGAATTATTAATGTTAATTAACGAAACTAGTGGTAAAAATGAACTATTAGATCAAGAATGGGTGGATTTAATTTTAGCTGCATTAGACATGGGAATTAGTGAGAATGATATTAAACAATTCCTCCAAACTCAGAATTAAAAGAATTATTGCCACTTTAACAAACATTCCTTTTCTTCGTTCTTATTATAGTACAACTCCTTCGTTATATGTTATAATATCAAGGAAGGAAGGTGGCATATAATATGATTGGTCAACGTATAAAACAATATCGCTTACAAAAACAACTTTCTCTGTCTGAATTAGCTGAAAGGGCTGGAGTCGCAAAGTCATATTTAAGCTCTATCGAACGCAATCTCCAATCAAATCCTTCCGTTCAGTTTCTAGAAAAAGTTTCAAGCGTGTTAGGTGTTTCCGTTAATACTTTATTACATGATGAAGCAGAAACTACTTCAAGCGAACTTGATTCTGAATGGGCGAAGTTAGTTCGTGAAGCTATGAGTTCTGGCATCTCAAAAGAAGAATTCAAACAATTTTTGGAGTTTAATAAGTGGAAGATGGAAAATAAATAAGAAAAGCGTTTTGATTGCTGGTTATAGCATCAAAACGCTTTTTTGTTTAATAAATAAGAGAAAGGAAATTAGTCAGACGAGTTTGTTTATTGAAGAGTTTTTCATAGTGGTTAATGAAGTAGATTGCTTATATTTCGTAAAATTTATTAAACTAACAACATTGGTTGGCGACTCTGCAGTACGTGCTTTACTATTTGTTATATCAAAATCACAGACAGGACAGATCCAAGTACCAGAATTACAGCTACTAAAAGAAGGTTGATGACATTGTGTACAGATTTTTTTATACATTCAAATCTCTCCTTTTCTTTTATTAAATATATGTAACTATACGATTAACCATAACCAATACATATGAAATGAACAGACGATTGAATAAAGGATTGTTGAAATCAAAGTTATACCTTTAATAACCCTTCCATTGGGAACTCTGTCCATATAAATAAATACATATAGAAATAAAGATAAAAAAACCTTAACCGTTATAAAGAAGATTGGGTCACTTTGATAGAGATATAACATCATTGGATTTCTTTCATCTATTAGGGAGAACTGCAAACCAATGAAAGTAAGAAGTCCATCAAGAATATTTAAAATTGCTAAATAATGAAAAAGTAGCTTCATAAATGACCACCTTTATCAAATTACAAAACAAAATATTCATTATTAAGAACAGTTTGTTAAAAATTTAACCTTGACCTCCATTATGGGCAAAATCAAGGCTCTTTAACGTTTTACATCTTAAAAAAACAACTTAATCTTAAATCCATTTCAATAGTTCATCCAATCCCTTTATTAAATAAGATCTCTCTAGATCCGCTTTTATCTTTCTTATTATCAAATGCTTCTCCTCGTTCTTAAAAAAGAACTATTAAGAGAAGTATATGTTATTTTTATTACTTTGAAAATCTTCAAAAAAAGCTATATATTCTTAATAAAGAACATTTTTCTTCCATTTACTACCGTTCTCTCTTTTTTCCTTACTTATTCAACACTTTATAATGAACTGAATGTTTTATATAATGAACAAAACAACTCAGTTATTCCAACAAAAACATTTTTAATAATTAGTTTCACTAGATGAATACTTGATAGTTCATTTGTGAACTTTGAATTAACGAGGAGGAATAATACAGTTGAATGTTACAATTTTAAAGAATGACAAAGGAAAATCTAATGATACGATACATTAAACTGTCCTTCCTAGTATGCACTGTCTTGATTATATTGCTTGGTTATAAACAATTAATTATTGATTCCTCTGAAAAAATTAGTTTATCTGTTGCTTATAAGGTGTTAAAGGAAAATAAAATCGATAACTTTCAGGATTTTGAACCGAAAATGGGAGAAGTAGTAGGTATATTGTCTGTTCCAAAGTTAAATATAGAAATACCTATTGTTGAAGGACAAGTGAATAGGAATGTAAGAATAGGGATTGTTCACCATCAAGAATCGGGCTATCCAAATGAAAAGAGAATGATTCAGCTCTCTAGTACTAGAGATTCAGTTTTTATGAATTTTTTTGATTTAAGGATAGGGGATAAATTTATTTTAAACCTTCCTTATGGTTCATTTACATATGAAATTATTACTAACGATATTCAAAATAGACAGGAAATAAACAATATTGCAGAATTTGTTGATGCTGAATCAATTATAATTACTATACCTTTTCCTCTTTCAAAAGCCGGACAAACTAAACAACAACTTATTGTTTCAGCAAGGCCTGTGGTAGAAATAGAAAGAAGCGACCGTTAATTAAATGGTCACTTCTTTTAAAGTTTACACTCTCAATGCTTATTAACTATTTGTCTACCTTTTATTTACCTTCTTATCCAACATCACCAAGACTCCTGATGCGAGGTAAAGCACAACAGTCAATCCGAACCACTTATAAACTCCAGGCGTCAAACTAAAATAATAGCTATGAAAAAGCGTCCAGATCAAGGCAATGAGGATCACTGGACCTTTGTTTTTCACTGACCCATAGATAACAAGAATAGCTGGTAAAATAATAAAGATACACATAATAAACGTTGTATCGAGTGCAAATCCTGGCGTCGTCAGATAAAGCGCAGATAAAAACACACTACCTATAGCACCCGCAAGCCCGATTATTCTTCCTACTATACTCAAGATATTTTCCCTCCAAAACTTTATATAGAAAACACGTAATTTCCTTCAAAACTCTATTCAACACTTTACCATAATTATCTAAATATTTGATAAAACTGTATAAACTTTTCAAAGATGTTTATCCTAAGTATTAAAAAGGTGAGTGGGTATGATTGAAAAAGCTAATAATCACTATACTTTTATTTCACGTCATGATTCCTATAGCCATAGAAAAACATGTAAGCTATGCAGAGAATCCTGATAATAATTGGAAAGAACTGGCCATCACTGAAACAAAGAAACGGTATCCTTTAGGACAAATTTTACATATTCAGCAGGTATGGAAAATTAATAAAGATGAAGATACGTCTGTCGAGCGTTTCAAATTAAAGGTGAGAAATGGACATAATGTTTTCGGTGTATTTGTAACTATTACGTATGATCAACACACGAATGAAGTACGGAATATCCTCATTATGGAAGCATTGTATTAAAAACTGATTGCAGCAGATGCAATCAGTTTTTTCTTATCACCAATATGTCAAAGTATCGAACAGTCCAATGATTAGGAGAATCATACCTGATACCTTTTGAATAATCGCTCCCATTTTTCTACCTTTCTTCATAAGAGCACCACTAAACCCTAAATACCAAATGATAAGCAAGGTTATTAATAGCGGTACCGTCGTACCAATTGCAAATATTGTAGGGAATAAGAAACCAAAAGAATTTGAAAGTGCAACAGGCATTAATGTAATAAAGAATATGACAAACATCGTTGGGCAAAAAGCTAAAGAAAAACTTAGTCCCATTAAAAAACTGGCAAAATAGTTGTTGTTTGATACAAAACTTTTCAAAATGGGTTGATTCCACTTTATCTTAATCAATCCTATCATAAATAATCCTATCAAGATAAAGAGTGGACCTATTCCTTTTCTGATAATAGGAAATACAAGTGTTAACTGTCCTCTAAGTTCAGTACCAAAAATCCAAACTACTAATCCTACAATAGAAAAAGCAATTATTTTTCCTAATGTAAACAGAAAAGCTTCACTCCAAGGGATACCCTTTTGAAAAGATTGATTACCATAGATCGTAATCGCCCCAATATTACCAGTAAATTGACAAGGAGCTGAAGCACCAACAATTCCTAAAAGGAAAGCAAATAATATGGGAATACCGTTACTACTATGGGCAAGGTTTAGAAAGGGTTCACTAAAAAACTGGCTAATTGTATTTATAATAATATTCACCCTTTCTAAGTGCTTTGGTTATTTCTTGATATTTCCACTATCAACAAGTTGAGTCCATGATTGGCCATTATTTACAGTTAGATAAATATCTGCATTTTGAGTTGTAATGACAATTTCATTTGAATCAAGTGGATTAACCGCAACATACATAATCGAATTTTTTTCGTTCAATGCTGGAACTTCAATCATTTCCTTGTCGTTTGTGTCAATATCTTGTAATACGATAAACACTTTATCATCTTTTACAATAGAGTAATATAATTTGTCTTTCATAATTGTAAGCGCAGTTGTGAATACATTCTCTGTGACTAGCTTGAATGTATCGCCAAAGTCAGTTGAGACATATACTCCCGATTCTGTACTAAATCCAACGTAATTAGAACTTGTTGGATGTGCTGCAATCATACTTACACCTGCATTTGGTAAGCCTGAAAGCTTCGATTGTGTCCACGTTTTGGCGTCATCTTCACTATAAAATAGTCCTTGTCCAAGTTTTGAGTTTGGATGTTGATTGACCACATAGATGGTTTGATTTTCATATCCTACTGCTAAATAATGAAAATCAGATTCTTTATAAAACGCTAATTTTTCAAGCGTTTTTCCATGATCAACACTCTTAACCACTCCTAGAGGATTTTCGTATTCTGACCCTTCACCAGGATGGCCGCTGCTATAAAAGCCTTCATCAACGGCTTGGAAACCCATATAATCATTCTTTTCATCCACCGTTGTATACCAAACACCTTCCTCGTAAACATGTAAGCCATCATGTGTAGCTACAAAGATTGCATTTTGATTACCTGCGTAACCTAAACCATGAATATGATGAATATTGCCTGTTTTTATCGCTTCGTAAAAAGTATCATCCTTTATAGACTTTTTAATTTGCTTTGGACTTTCTTCTTGTTTATTGTCTTCTTTTTTCTCTTCTACTTGCTCTCCTTGCTGCTCAGTTGGCTTTTCAACACTTTCTTTAATTTCTTCGTTAGTAGAACAAGCTTGAAGGATTACTAAAGCTAACGCGAGCAACAAAATTTTAAATTTCATATATAATTACTCCTTAACTACTTTTGAATTTTATGTCTAACTACAGAATTATAACTGATTAACCAACAGAAAACGAGGATAGAGGATTCATTTTCACAATTATTTCAAAATTAATAAAGAAACGTTAGGAGTCACTCCTCCTAACGCTCTCTATTCTTTAATTCTTAATAACCGTAAACTGTTCAATGTAACAAGAAGAGTTGCTCCCATATCAGCGAATATTGCCATCCAAAGCGTGAGCCAGCCAGGGATAATTAATAATAAAGCTAACAACTTAATTCCAAGAGAGAAACTAATGTTTTCCTTAATAATTCTTAATGTTTTTCTACTTAATCTTATCGTAAATGGAAGCTTATGAAGGTCATCAGCCATAAGAGCGATGTCTGCCGTTTCTAAAGCAGTATCCGTTCCCGCTCCTCCCATTGCGATTCCAACTGTTGACGCAGCTAAAGCAGGTGCATCATTCACCCCATCACCTACCATAGCAACACCTTTGTAAGTTTCACGTAATGCTTTCACCCGTCTAAGTTTGTCTTCTGGAAGTAATTCCGCTTCAACATCAGAGATGCCAATTCTTTTGGCAATCGCATTGGCTGTTTGATGATTATCTCCTGTTAGCATAATCGTTTTATGAACACCCATATTTTGAAGTTTCTTAATTACTGATTGGCTCGTCTCTCTAATCTCATCTGCCACAGCAAATAATGCTAAAACGTGAGACTTCGTGAACAGCACCATGACTGTTTTCCCTTGAGATTGAAAGCTTGCTACTTCTTCATCTATCTTTTCACCTAGTATTTCTTTAACGAGTGAAGGACTACCAACAAAATACTCTGTTTCTCCGATGCGTCCTTTCACTCCTTTTCCTGTTAACGAATGAAATTCAGCTATCACAAGTGAATTTATATCAAGAGATAACTCCTCAGCTTTTCGAACAATGGAAGCTGCTAGAGGATGCCCGGAATTTCTTTCTAATGCTGCAGCGATCTGAAGTAACACTGATTCTTCATCTCCGTTCAGTGAGATGATATCTGTTACAACAGGAGTTCCTTTTGTTAAGGTTCCTGTTTTATCAAACGCAATCGCATCAATTGCTCCCGCTTCTTCTAAATACACGCCACCCTTAATTAACACACCATTTTTTGCGGCATTTCCAATCGCTGTTACAATTGCAATGGGTGTAGATATGACGAGTGCACATGGACAACCTACGACTAAGACTGTTAATCCGCGATAAATCCATTCACTCCAATCTCCGCCTATTACTAATGGAGGAAGAATTGCTATGAGCAATGCAATTATCATGATAGCTGGTGTATAGTATTTAGCAAATTTATCGACGAATGCTTGCGAAGGAGCTCGCTCTGCTTGTGCTTCCTCGACTAAGTGAATAATTTTAGCAATGGCTGTATCTTCAACTTGTTTTGTTACTTTCACTTCAAGGTAGCCTTCCTCATTCAACGTACCAGCAAACACCTCGTCATCAATCGCTTTTGCTACAGGTATTGACTCCCCTGTAATCGCAGATTGGTTAACGGATGACTCACCCTTTATTATCAAACCGTCCATTGCAATTTTTTGACCCGGCTTCACGAGCATGATATCGCCAATTTCGATTTCATCTACGTCAACTTTTATTTCGTTTGAACCTCTCCTAATGACGGCTTCACGTGGTGCGATATCCATCAACGAACGAATAGATTGACGTGCTTTGTTCATCGAATAAGATTCAAGCGCTTCACTAATCGCAAATAAGATAACAACGGTTGCTCCTTCACCCCATTCACCAATTGCAGCAGCACCTATTATTGCGACTGTCATTAACGTCTTCATATCAAATTGAAGGCGAAATAAATTTTTCAATCCTGTTAGAAATAACCGATATCCTCCGATTAGCATTGATACACTGTAAAACAATACACTTATTAGGCCTTCACCTATCATCCATCCCCCGATAAGGAACAGTAATGAAAGAAATAAAAATACATTTCTTTTTAGAAAAGATCCTTTTTTCAATTCTTCCATTCGTTGCTTTTCTGGATAAACTTTTATCGAGTCAAAAGCTCCTGCTTTTTCTAGTTCTTCAATTGATGCTTGCCCATATACGGTGAGCTTTGAAGCACCAAAGTTAATCCGCGCATCCGATACTCCTGCAATGTCTTTTGTGTTTTTTTCAAATTTTTGAGCACAATTTGCACAGGTTAATCCTTGTAGTCGATAAGTGTTTTTTTCTTGTTGTTCCCCCATCTATTATTGCCTCCCTTCTCTACTATGTTCAAAGGCAATCATAATTAATTGTTTAACATGATCATCATCTAATGAGTAAAACACTAATTTTCCTTCTTTTCTATATTTCGCAAGCCCCATATTTTTCAGTAGACGTAAGTGGTGTGATGCAGTTGCTGTTGAACTACCCACTATATTGGCTACATCACAAACACATAATTCCTCTTCTTGGCACAATGCATAGGCAATTTTTATCCTAGTATCATCAGCTAAAGCCTTAAACATCTTGGCAACAAGAGTTGTATCCTGCTCATTTATATTTTCTTTTACACGACTAACTTTATCCTCATCAAAACAAAAAACTTCACATGATTCATCTTGATTCAACCCTCATCACCTCTCATTCAAATACTCGTTTGATTATAGTATATGATAATTTTTTTAAAACAGTCAAACAATTATTTGAATGTATATACCCATTATTCTTGTAGATAAACTTGATTAATGAATACTATCCCCTAATGGACAAATGTAAGCACTAATGGAGATTGATATAGGAAAACAAAAAAGTCTTCATGCAAAAGATGAAGGCTAGTATAGGATTTTATTTAGTTTATGAAGGACCTTTTTCATCTTTAATGTGCTCATTTCGGACTTCATTCTGCTTATGAGCGACTCTTTTCATCTTTGAGGTGGACGTTACGGACTTCATCAGGTTTATGAAGGACCTTTTTCATCTTTGAAGTGCTCATTTCGGACTTCATTCTGCTTATGAACGACCTTTTTCATATCTGAGGTGGACGTTACGGACTTCATCAGGTTTATGAAGGACCTTTTTCACCTTTGAAGTGCTTATTTCGGACTTCATTCTGCTTATGAACGACCTTTTTCATATCTGAGGTGGACGTTACGGACTTCATCAGGTTTATGAAGGACCTTTTTCATCTTTGAAATGCTCATTTCGGACTTCATTCTGCTTATGAAGGAATTTACCGAACTTTTTATATTCAAGCTAGTCCTCCTTCATTCATTCCTTTTCATACATTTACCATCCTTTCGGAAAATACCCTATTCCTCGGCTCGTTGTTCCCTTAAAGGTATGATCATGAACATCCTGAGCTAAATTTTGACTATACACTACACCCCCCGTGTCGTTTTTAATTGGCTCAGTGTAATTAAAATATACCCTGCCTGAGATTTCATGGTAATGCCCACCGTTTTTTAAAGGCTTTGCTGGTCCAGTTTTTCCATAGAACCGATGTTTATGCTTGTTGAATTCAGAAGACACTCCAGAATAATAATGGAAATGGTCGTCGTCATTTCGTCCGTTTACACTAAATGTAAAGCCATCAATGATATGTGTATGCCCTTCCTTTTCAACCGATTGAGCATAAAAATAGTGTGCATGCTGTTGTCGTTCATTCCAAATAATGTTTGAGAAAAACACGATAAATATCTCCTTTTACACTTTTTTATACTGTATGTGAATCCAAGTAAAAAGGCCCCTAGAAAGGAGCCTTTAAAGTAATTGTTAGTTTTTCTTTTTTTTATACCACAGCATAAATGCAAAGGGGATGACACCAAACCATCTATCTAACATGGGAGATTTTTCTTGTTTTCGTTTTTGACGTGTTTGTTTTCTTACTTCCTTTGGCTTATCAATGTAGCTAACAATTTGTTGTGTAACAAACTTCACATAGTCATTTGTGGACATCTAATCACCCTTTGTCCAATGATTTAATAATAGTAGTATGTACAAAACAGCTACTTTTTAACCGTGTTAATAATCTCTTTCACAATCATTTCAATTGATTTGCTAGTTGTTTTGACAGTTAAATCTGCTTCTTCATAAAAGGGTAATCTGTCATGATAAAGCTTTGTCATTTTTTCTTGATCATTTTTATCAAAAAGTGGACGATTTTTATTTACAGCTACTCTTTTAAATACTTCTTCTATTTCAGCGTGAAGAAAAATAGTAAAACCATTTTGCTTCATCCATTGGCGATTAGCTAGCTGGGTAACCATACCTCCACCCGTTGTGATAATGATATTTTCAGTCGGTAATTCCTGGATGCATTTCTTTTCATATTCTCTAAAAGTCACTTCTCCATCTACATTAAAAATCTCAGGGATTGTCTTTCCAGTTTGCTGTTCAATATACTTATCTGTGTCAACCACCGGAAGGTTCAATGATTTACCAAGTAGTCGTCCAATTGTTGTTTTTCCCGCTCCCATAAAACCTGTTAAGTAAATAACTTTCATAATCTCCTCCGTACCATTCTTTTTAATTGATAGTACCCACTTTCTCAAAAAAGAGCAAGGAGCAGATATTATCCGCTCCAAAAATGAGTTTAGGATTCAGGCATGATCCAAATTATTTCACAAATACGCATAAAAAACTGAGAATCTCCTGCCATTAAAACCACATGGTCAGGCTTTACATCAAGTACGACACCACGAATTGACCCTCTCGTAGTTTCAATAATGACTTCTTTACTTCGCAAACTGTTTAATGCCTGGATGACATACGGTTCAACAATCATGTATTGCTTAATTTTATCCATCATATGGTGATCTCTGTAAGGGTATGGTTGGTAATAATTCAATTTACATTCCTCCTTTTCTCACACTATCTCTATGACAGAAGCGGAAGAATGGTTTGGGTTATAACCTAAAAGTACCAAAATAACCTTACCGATATTCAAACCATTGGGTAATTTCTTTTTTAGAAAGATCATAGAAAAATTGGGACTTGTATTCTCTTTCTATCGTAGTACGGCAAGTCACAATGACACGAACAACCTCTGGGGAAGTCATAGCCATACTATAAGAAACAGTGCCATCCTCATACATGATGTTGCCAAATGATGATATTTCACCAGTATCTATTTTAGCTGTTACATCACTTACAGCCATTTGCATTATGTTTTCAAGTATATAAAGTTGCTGGATTTCTATTGAAAACCGCTTGTCTATCTCATACAAAGTAAGTTGATGCACAAATATAATAAATGCCATTAAGGAGATTACAATTGTTATTGGTAGTATAAAGCCTTTCTCACTTTTTATCATGATGTGACACCGACTGTTGCAATCGCATATACTTTTGCTGATTTTGTTATGTCATAAATATCAACTACTCGAATTTCTATCCCATTTTGTAAAGGGTGGAAAGTGACTGAGTTGATTTCTTGTAAAATGATTTCATGTCCACTTCCATTTACTCTTCTCCTTATTTTGTCCCCATACTTTTCATAACTTATCACTTGATTTTGTTGATAAAAATACAATTTATTATTAGCTATTGTTACGGATGTCGATTCTCTGATCTCCATTTTTGCCTGTTGTAAAAAAATCTCCCATTCCATTCTGTTTACTTGATGTTTCAATGAGGATTCTAAAAATATTATTTTCAGAAATGGTGTGATGAGAGTAAGAACCACTACTAAACAGGCCATACTAACTAATGTCTCGATTAACGTAAAACCTTTACTTTTCATGTTTTATACATCACCACACTTTTTCTGTTGCTTGCCCATAGAATTTACCCAAGAGACACATAAGACAGTTTGTCCAGTCTCATTCTCTTCGAATGTAAGTGAAAACAAATGTGATTGGTAGGTAACTTCTCTCGGGGCCTCGACCTTTGATAGACGAAATAATTGTAGTTCCTCAAACAAAATTTGAGTGGCCATATTTTCTAACATAAGATTAGTTCTTTCATAATGTAAAATTATAAAGTTAGGCAATAGAAATAAACTAAGCATAAAGACAATTGCCAAGGATACAATCACCTCAACAAAACTCATCCCACTTTTAGAGAGGGCTAACATAGAACCTCCCCTTTCCTAACAAAAAAACTACAGAGAACGACTTTTCTCTAAAATGAACCAAAATTGTTCCTGATTTACTTATATTTCCATTACTTTTAAAATACAGTGTAGTTCCTAAAGTGTTTGGTTGTATTTGAATTTCAGAGTCATACTGCCTTTCAAGGATTGTTGTATTAAGCCCTCCCGCTACCAGTTTGTAGGAAGGTTTATCTGAATATAGATAAACCTTTACAGTCTTACTATGACTGATTGCATAACTTTGAGCATACAAAATGTCACTTTGAAATTGTTCAAAGAATTGATCAATCTTTTTCGAGGTGTGTAAAGGGAGAAGATAGAGTAGACTTATTGATGTAAAAATACTTACGCAAAGTAATACTAATAATGTTTCGGCCAAGGTAAAACCATCTTGTTTAAGGTAGCGCAACTTCCTGTACATCCCCGTTCGGAGTTACTTCTAGTATTTTACCATTCGGGCAAGTTGCGCCTTTTACATAACCACCATCTATTAAATCTTGCATTGAAGGAATAATATTATTTTCAATATTATAAGCTTGTACTTGAGCTTCGACCATTAATTTAAATGCTTCACAACCTTTATCATTAATCACCTGATTATGTGTTGTAACGTTTGGAATTGCCACTAAAAGTAAAATGGAAATAACAACCATTACAACTAACATTTCAATAAGCGTAAAACCTTTTTCATTCATTTTTTGTTCCTCCTTTAAATTGACTGTATGAGTTGATACATAGGTAGCATAATGATTAAGTACATAAAAATAATCATGACCCCTATCACAGTAAATAAAGTGGGTTGAAGAATTCTGAGTAATCTTTCAACCATTTCAGCGGTTCTTTTTAAGCAAAATTGACTATAATCAAAAAGTTCCCTTTCTAGGTTTCCATTGGCTTGTCCATGAGCAATAACCAATCCTAATTCACCCTCGTAAAATGAGCTATTCATAATAAGCTCATCCAGTCTTTCACCAGCTGATAAACTATTAACAATATCCTTTGATTCAACCTTAAAAAATGATGAATGACTTATTCTCTCAAATACCTTTAGCGCTTCATAAATTGAAAGTCCACCCTTAAGCAAATTACTTAACTGTACAGAGAAAAAATGAGAATTATTTAACTTAATGTATGTTCTTAATAAGGGGATTTTTGTGAAAATCATCATTCTTTTCTTCGGTGTGAGTTTTTTGATTGTAAGGCTAGTAAATAAAAGGAGAATTAGAATCATAATGGCTCCTATAAGAAACCATTGACTGGGGATGTAAACAAGATTCATAAACACTCGGTAGTAAGTGTCACTACCTTGCATAGAAAAGTAGAGCATTTCAAATTGTGGAACTAACACTTGTTTAATAACGAAAAACATTCCTAACACCATACACACCAAAAACAAAGGATAACGAATGAGTTTCTTTAAAGTATCTAAATGGAACATCTTCGTTTTTAATATGGAACTTGCTTGTTTTAAAGCGAATGATAGATCACCGTGTTTTTCAGAGAAGTATAAATATGCTAGGACATCTTTATGAAAGTTTAATGATGTTAAAAACTGATAGATTGTCTCCCCCTCTTTTAGTGCTGTAATAAACCTTTGTAAATCCTTTTGACACTCAGTACGAAATTGTATGGATAGAAACCCCACAGCTTGTGAAAAGGTATAACCGTTTTCAAGAAGTTCTCCAAGACGTTTTAATAATTCATATTGTTCTTTTAAACTCCAATTATTCTTCTTTATCATCTGTTATCCATCTTTCATATGAATGTGGATATAAAAAACCAAGAGCAATTCCTTTTTTTATCACATCACGCAAACGTTCATAGTGATATTGGGCTGATTCACCTCTTGCTTCTTTTAAAACTTGTAAAAGAGCTTTCCCCTGTAATAATTCATAAACACCCGCCCTCGTATTTTGCCTCATTTGTTTGCACATAGGCGAACAAGCACCCTTACAATACGGGCACTTTAATTCAATTAAACGTTGAGCAACAACTGCAATTAACGTCTGCTCTATTTCTTGTAATGAAACATTAAATTCTAACAATCGATGAACTGCACCTGGAGCATCTCTTGTATGCATGGTAGTTAGAACTAGATGTCCAGTTAGAGCAGCTCTTACTGCTATTTTTGCTGTTTCCGAATCACGTATTTCTCCTACCATAATGATGTCAGGATCGTGACGTAAAATTGCTTTTAATCCAAGAGCATACGTTATTCCAGCCTTTTCATTGACTTGAACTTGAAGAACATCGTCGTTTCTTTTTTCTATAGGATCTTCTAAGGTAATAATGTTACGATTGAACATCTGTCGAGTAGCATTTATTAGGGAGTAGAGCGTTGTTGTTTTACCAGATCCAGTCGGACCAGTAAATATGATGAGGCCATGAGAGTGATTTAGTAATGCGAGTAGTTTTTTTGTGGTCTTTGGAAATAATGAAAGCTTTGCTAATGGATGATGGTTACTATCCGGGATAATTCTAATGACCATACTTTCATACTGATATGTAGGTAAAGTAGAAAGGCGAAGACTCAATTCAATGTTTTTCAACTTAATAGATAATGAACCATTTTGTGGACGCCTTTTTTCTCCGATATCCATCCCTGCTAGGAATTTATAATGGGATATTAACCTTTCGCAAACATTTTTAGAAATTTTCTCTTTTTCGAAGAGGTCATTGTCAATTCTCATCTTTACGATTGCGTCATATTCTCTAGGAATAAGGTGAATATCTGATGCATTCATCATAAATGATTCTTCAATAAGACGATCTCCATATCTTTCAATCGAATTCAACCGTGTCCCTCCTTAACAATTTTATCTTTTAGCACCACCTATTGTACATCATTCTATTCAATTACGATAAGTTGTTCAAAAAAAGTTCAAACAAAAAAGTCCCAATAGGGACTTTCACATGACTGGGCTAGCTGGATTCGAACCAACGCATGACGGAGTCAAAGTCCGTTGCCTTACCGCTTGGCTATAGCCCAATTTTTTATTACATTTCATAGATTGTACGTAAAAGGATTTTTTTATTCAAGAAAATAACGAAAATGATTAAGCTGAAGTCTTTTTTTTCGTTAAATTTTTAAAGGCAGAAACATTATAGCCAACAATTAGTTTTTTTCCATCTGTAATGATTGGTCTTTTTAAAAGTTTGGGTTCATCAACAATAATCTTTAAAATCTCAGATACCGTTAAGTCTTCAACGTTTTTGTTCAACTTTTTAAAGCTTTGGCTTCTGGTTGCTAATATCTCATCAATACCCTCTGTTGTTAATGATAATATTTTCATCAATTCCTCATAAGTCGGTGTTTCACGAAATAAATGTCTTTCCTTAAAAGAGACATTTTGAGCACGTAACCAATGTTTAGCTTTACGACAAGATGTACAGCTTGGATATGTGAAGAAAACTAAGTCATTCATATGAAATACCTCCATTTATTCGTATTTTATTTATTCTTATTCATTTGGTTTTTATATCATATTGGTATTGTATAATAAATGTATAACTTTTGTACATTAAATAGTACTTTATTTTTGAACTTTTTTTTAACAATAAGCCTTTTTAGATGTCCATTGGAATTTCTTTACTATAATTAGTCTATCTAATGCGGTACGAAAGAGGTGTTCAAAGTGGAACAAACCTTAAAAATTACAAATGTGATGTCTGATCCTACTAGGTTTTATATTTATCAATACATAGCTAAATATGATAAAGAACATACAGTTGCAGAAATTGCAGAAGAATTTTCTATTCATCCAAACGTAGCTAGGCTACACTTATCAAAATTAGAAGAAGTTAACTTAATTACTTCTTCTACAAATAAAACGGGTAGAGGTGGGAGACCAAGCAGAGTTTATCGTTTGGCAGATGAAGTTATACAATTATTTTTTCCATTCCGTGATTATCAACTTTTATCAAGAATTGCGTTACAATCAATGATGATACTTGGAGAACAAGGAATTAGTGCATTAAAAGAAACCGGAAAGAAATTTGGTAAAGAATATATTGTAAAAAAAATGAAAGAAGACCCACATGGAGAGTTAACGTTTAAAGAAAAAATAAATATTTTAAAACAAGCTTCTTCTATGGCTGGATTTAATGCAGACTTTGATTATGATGAAGACCTTCAACAGGTATTTTTCTCCATCCATAATTGTCCTTTTAAAGAATTAGCAATAGAGTACGATCAAGCAGTATGCTCCATGCACTCATACTTTATATACGGAATGATTCAAGGCCTATTTCCAAATTTACTCCTTTCAAAAAAAGAAAGTATGCTCAAATCAAACTGTGATTCTTGCACTTATCATGCTTTTGTGTCAAAGTAATATTTACAATTGAGTAAATTGTACATTATAATAGATAAGGTGATTGATTTAGAGGTAATAAAGGAGGGATACATATGGATCGTATGTTCCGTGTTTTAGGATTCTGGACTGGTATATTTGCAGTTATGTTCTATCTTGGTCATATGGAAACAACAGCATTACTTTTCTTTGGTCAAACAGGATTCTTTGTCTTTTTAAGTTATTTAAAATTATCTGAACGTATGTATATTTACATTTTTGGAGCATATTTAACAATATTTTTCGCAGCGTTCACATATTGGACAACATTTATGATGGTACCAGGTGCAGGCGGACATTAATAATATGTGAAAAATGTAAAAAAGCGATGATTTTCATCGCTTTTTTTGCTTTATTTTTCTTTTATCAGTGTTTCAACGTTTATCCTGCATCCTTTTTGTTGGATGATCACGTGAAAGGCTTGACTCATTCCCCCATCCATTATAAGCGATCTTATTGCTCTATTTTGTTTGCTTTTATCAGAAAACGGATTAGGATCGAAATTTTCTTGCAAATACTCCAGTATTCCGGATCCTAATAAAAATTCATCCTGCCTATATTTTTGAACAAACTGTAACCCTACAGCAGCTCCATAATGTTGTAATGCATCAAAGTGAATATGAGTGGTCAAATCCATCTCTCCTGGGTATAAAAGTGGATTTTTTATCAACTGATGCTTATAATACCCACGTAAACTACCTTCTTTATGTGTAGCATCCTCCCATTCGCTATTTGTATATCCGTAATCAACTGTAAACAATACTGCTTTTGATATCTTTTTACTGATCAACTGTAAAAATTCTATCATAGCTAGTGGAATTTCAAATCGTTGTCCATCTTTCAATACAATTCTTTGTTCTAATAGGTAACTGTTTATTCTTTCGCACTGCAACGGCAGGAATCTTTCTGTTAATTCATCTTTTTCATTAACTGATATAAACACTTCCATTAGTTCAGTTCCTTGTTTCTCAATTACTCTAACTGGGAATGCATCGAACAATTCATTTGAAAAAATGATTCCCTCATATCTCTCTTCCATCTCAGATATATTCTCAAGCTGGATTACATTTGGATGAACAGCTAATACATTTTCCTGTAAAATTCGATGATAAGGACTTGTTTCTACCAATAGATATTTTAGCTCGTTGTATATCTTAGGTGACTTTTCTTTTATCTCGTCTAAAACTGCTTTTGCAAACCGACCATTTCCGCCACCAACTTCACATATACTTGGAGGTAATCGCCCTGATTCTATAGTTTGAATAAACACCTTGGCAAATAACTTACCAAAAACGTCTGAAATATTACTACTCGTAATAAAGTCTCCCTTTTTACCGACCTTTTCACCGGTCCTCATATAGTAACCTTTCTCTGGATGGTATAAAACAATATTCATGTATTCTTCGTATGTAATACTTTCTGTATTGTTTTTTACCATGTACTGCTTTATTTCATTTATCATACTTGCCTTCTCCTATACTTTTCTCAATTATAATTATCCTTACGAAAGAATCCCTCTCAGACTGAGAAGGATTTTATGTACATGAATTAAAACCCATTTAAAAACGGATTATGATCCATTTCAGCTTCAATTGTAGTCTCGGGACCATGACCAGATAGAACAATTGTATCTTCTGGAAGCACTAATAGTTTGTCATGAATACTTTTAAGTAATACATCATGGTTACCTCCAGGAAGATCGGTTCTTCCAATACTTCCAGCAAATAATGCATCCCCAGAGAAAACGGCAGAAACCTCTTTTAAATAGTAGGATACACTTCCAGGAGAATGACCTGGAGTGAACATAAGTGTAAATTGAAACGAGCCTATATTTAATTCTCCTTCTACCTTAATAAGATTTGTTGCTTCCTTTACCCTCATGCCTCCACCTGGAATAAAATAATGTGATCCATTAAGGGCCGGATCAATAAGCCAATTCTTTTCTTTCTCATGAATGTACATAGGGATATCCCATTTTGCACGCACATCATCAACTGCACCAATATGATCAAAATGAGCGTGCGTTAATAGGATTGCAATTGGTGTTAACTTTTGATTTCCAAGGAGTGAGATTAGCTTACTTCCATCTCCACCAGGATCAACAATAATTGCCTCTTTGCTTGGGTTTGATATAATATATGCATTAGTCTGTAATGGTCCAAGTGGAACACGTTGCCATTTCATAAAATTACCTCCATTGCACTTTCTTACCTTCTATTTTACACTAAAAGAGGCATAACAAAAAAGAGGATGTGTAATGTTGAAATTTGCATACGGTATCGAAACACAACAAATTGACAAAAAGTTTGACGAATTCATTCGTCCACTAGAAACTGATATTACTGAAGAAGGTTTTATCGTAGTGAAAAACCAATCTCATGCTGCAACACTAACCAAATTGATATCAGAGGAAGAACTACATCCTTTAGTACAATTAGAATTAGTTAGAGCTAGTCTTTCTTTTGATGATTATGGTATAAGGACCATTAATCATTTGAATTACTTGTTTTTAGATATGGTATCTGCCTTTATCATAAAAAATGGCAATAAAGAGCAGATAGAAATGGCCTTATACCAATTCGAAGAACATATTATTGCAACTGACGAGGGACAACCATCTCCCATTTATTTTATTGATTGTCATTTAGAAAAGCTTATAAAAGGCATTGCAAAAGCTTATGACATAGAAGTGTCATTTTTTGACCTCGACAAATTCAAAGAAAACGATTAAAATATAATACGAATGTACAATCTACATATTAAAGATTTTGTAGATATTACAAAGACTTTTAGAAATATTAGCGCAATCGTATTTACCTATGGGATTTGCGCATATAGAATTTTACTAGCAAGGGGGCATTCAATATGGGTCTAATGGTTATTTTCGCACTTGTAACAATTTTCTCTGTATTTGGAGCTATTCGTTCTTTAAAAGAAAAAAACTTACTTGGTCTAGCTTTTGCAGTAGGTACAGTTGCAATCTTTGGTTGGTTTACAGTAATGACACTCTTACACCACGGCTTTCCAACAGCCCACTAAATCATCTAAAGTAAAAAAAGCCATCATATGATGGCTTTTTTCTTCTTTATAACTTATTCTGAACACTATTCAACTTTTCGTCCATCGACGCTCGCTTATCTCTTCTATCATCTATTCTAATATTTGTTGCCACTCTCTTAATACCCATATCAAACGGCGATTCATGAATGGCCTGAATGACCTCAAAGAGTACAGGCAGTTCACCTTCAATAATTGTATTCATCGGAGTTAATCTGTAGTTTATTTTACCTTGCTTTTCATATTTTTTTAGGATGTGCTGAATTTTCACCACATAATCACTCACACTCGGAGACTCTGTTCCTATAGGAATAACTGTTACATCAGCAATAGCCACTTTTTCACACCTCTTTAAAAGTTTATTAATTGCACAATTCTTTTTGCTTTTACATCGATAATTTGTTCAAACTGATACCCGTATAAGATAAGGTTTCCGTTTGGAGACACATTAATAGGCATACTATCCACTTCTTCTAGTACTGTTTTAATTTTTGATTCACTAACAGAATAAGAAATTAATTTAAAGCCCAAATCATATGTGTCAAAGCTTCCAGTATCGTATGGTTCAAAAGTATAAAATTTTCCTTTGTTACTATTAAAAGTGAAATAAGGAATATGCATTTTAGAATAATCTGTTAACAATGGAACAGTAAAAGAATAACTGGTTTTTTCGAGATTCTTACCTTTAAAAAACTTGTATACACCTTTGGATTCATCTTCTGGCGCAAGTTCAACTGTTAGTAAGTAATCATTAAAACTTGTAAAAGAGATGATCTCATTAAATATAAGCTCTTCTTCCTGATTTCCTAGGTCTAATAAATACAATGGAGCTGTTAACGATGGTTCATTCTCTTTGAACATCATATATATGAGGTTGGAATCATATATCCATTGTACAAAAGGCTGTGAGATTGAAAACTCTTTAACAGACTTTTTAGTTACATCTACAACATAAGATTGAAAGCTCCAATCATCTAAAAAACTAGTAATAAATAACTGATCTTTTTTGTTTGCATTCCAGCTGTAAAAGAGATCAAATGATTCAAACTGCCAGCTTAGCGTCTTGTTACCTAGTTTATCAAGAATTATTACTTCAGCAGTATACTTGGATTTTGACGTATGTATGAGAAATAAACTTTGGTCCTCATTTGCTTTTAATGTAAGAATAGGTACCTCGGAAGAATAAAATAAACTTGTTTCCCCTGTATTAAGGTTAAAGCGGTAAATATTTGACTTACCGTTTTGATCAGTAACATATAAGATTTGATTGTTATCATACCAATCACCAACTGTATTGAACGTTTCTCCTACAATGTTAAGAGTTTTGAATTTGTTCGCCTCATCATTATTTGCTTCAATGAATGATGCTTTCAACAAACCCTTTTCCTTTGTCTTAGGAACATCTCGAACCTCATACAACTGATGAGAGGATTGACAACCTGCTAAAACGAACAAAATACTAGTTAGAAGTAGTAATGCTCTCATCAACTCACCTCACCCATTAGTATATACGTAGTAAAATAAAAAAAGTTCCAATATCACAAAAATAGCCGCTAAATAGAACGGCTATTTTTTAAAAACATATATTTTGATAAGAGGATTATATCATACTCCTGTTTAAACAAAAAGAAGGTAGTAGAAATATATTTACATATACATAGAGGCTAAAAATATTCCTAAACTTTCTTCATAAATTTCATCAAATTGATTCAATGGCAAAGGATTAACACCTTCCCCAAGCTCAATTGTGAATCCTGGTTTTTTCCATTCTTGAATAAACCAATCTTTGAAACCTGCATGACTATCTACGTAACGAACTGCTTTATACCCACTTACTCGCGCAAATTCATTAACAATCAACTCAGAAACTGCTGGCTCAAATCCCTCGTATCCCCAGTATATTTCTTCTCCTTGTGTATGAAAGGCTAATACCCTTGAAAAGTTTCGACTTTTTGTTAATTCAGCCATGGCTTTTGCCTCTGGTTCAGTTAAAGGAGCGTCTCCTGGATAATCTCTAGGAGCAGGGGCCTTAGGCTCCTTGCGTTCTTTTTCAATTTCCCATTTAGCAGGATATTGATTATTTAAATCCACTCCTCGAATGTTTGCTTTCCAATTTTTAAAGGCTAAGCTACCTTTATTAATTTCTACAACATTCTTGTTATAAGGTTCTTGATTAGGTGGCCCATTTAATACTAGGTCTACACCATCAGGATTGACCATAGGCACGATTGACAAAGTTGTTTCATAATAAAAGGGATCCATGTAAAAACCTCTAATTGTAGCCATGTTCGTAAGAGCTAATAAGTATTCATTGATAAACTTCATAATCACTGCAGTAGTAATCCACTCATTTGCATGAAAGGAACCATTGATGTGAACATTTTTAGGTCCTTTTCCTATTCGCAATTCCGGTATTGGTGATCCTAATACACTTCTTCCTACAGAAGCATTTATCATAAAAGGATATATTTCGCTGAGTTTTTTTATATCATCTAACATTGATGAATAATCATATTCTCTTTTAGCATTAACAATCGGATTAGTGACCCTGGAAGGAAGAAGAATTGTTGAACCAATTCTTAAATTTGCTGGGTTTACATTCGGATTTATTAATGTCAACGCATCAGCAGTTAAGTTACGTTGTCTTGCAAGCTTCCATAAAGTATCCCCTTGCTTAATTTGATAACTAGATAGGATAAAGCCAGGGATCTTAATTTCTTGCCCAATTTGCATTGAATTTGCATTGACATTCCGATTTGAGTCAATGATGAATTGGAGGGGTATTGCAAATAATCTACTATAATACCAGAGGGAATCACCGTTACGAACCTTTACCTTCATCGTCAGCCTCCTCAGTAGTTATCTTATATACACTAACAGTATGAAAGATAGGTATAAAAAATACGTTATTCTGGGTAGACTCTCATGCTAATAAAAATTCGCACCATGAAGAATGAGATGTGAACTTGATTTTTTGAGCATATTGAATGTTGGCTTTTAAGTCATTTATACGTGTTAATCGTAGTGGAAGGAACCGGGACTCCTGTGGGATATGCGACAGACCCCGGACCCCACAAGCGAAGCCGAGGAGGCTCAAGTGGCGCCCCACGGAAAGCGAGGTTCCTGTAACGCAGATTAACACCCCTCGTACAGTGTCGTATTTTCAGGGTAGACTTCCATGCAATTTGAGAATTGCACCATGGTGAATGAAAATGTTTTTTGATATTAGAATGTTGTATCCCAAGTATTCATGCGTGTTAACCGAAGTGGAAGGACCGAGACTCCTGCGGGAGATGCGCTGGACTGGAGACCCCACAGGCGAAGCCGAGGAGGCTCCAGGAGCGCCCCGCGGAAAGCGAGAGTCCTGCAACGAAGGTTAACACCCTATATACAGAGCTGCATTTTCAGGGTAGCCAAAAAAAGCTTTGACCAACATGGCCAAAGCTTTAAAAGGTTATTTTTTTAAATTAGTCTGTTCTTGATTATAAGAAGTACCATCATAGAAGCGAAGCAAGTCACCATAAACAATTTCATCTGAATAATCTAACTCTTGTTTCGCCTTCTCCATATATGGTTCACAATTCTTTTGTTCAATTTCTAGCCCTGAACTCTTATCATAGCATGTATTCTTCGTATAAACATAATCTTCAGTTATGAAGCTTCCATCTCTTAATACAGCAAACGAAAGTCGTTGTTCAGAGAACAAATCTGAACCAAAGTGCACATCATTTTTCGTATCAATCCCAAGAAGACTTAAAATCGTAGGCTTCAAGTCAATTTGCCCTGAAACTTTCGAAATCAATTGTGGGTTTTTATCCGTTACACCAGGGATGTGAATAATTAATGGAACTCGTTGTAATTGCACTGATTCAAACGGTGTCACTTCTTTATTTAAGAAGCTTCCCATCGCGACATTATGGTTTTCAGAGATACCATAATGATCTCCATAAATGACAAGAACAGTATTCTCATATAACCCTTCTTCTTTTAATCGTTCAACGAATAGCTTTAGTGCTTCGTCAGTATATCTAACTGTTGGAAAATAACGGTTTAACGTGCGACTATTCGATGTAAATTCATTAACATGTTTATCCTCTTCATCAAGTTCAAATGGAAAGTGGTTTGTTAATGTAATAAATTTTGAATAAAACGGTTGTGGCTGTGATTTTAATAAATCAATTGATTGTTCAAAGAAATCAATGTCTTTTAATCCCCATCCAATACTGTTCTCTTCATTTACATCATAGCTTTCAATATCAAAAAATTTATCATAACCAAGTGATTGGTACATAATATCTCTATTCCAGAAGCTTTTATTATTCGCATGGAACACAGAAGAATAATAGCCATGTTCTTTTATAATTTCCGGAGTAGCTGTATATTCATTGCTTCCGTGTGTAAAGAAGACTGCTCCACGACTCAATGGGTACAATGAGTTTTCAACTAAGAACTCAGAATCAGATGTTTTTCCTTGCCCTGTTTGATGATAGAAGTTATCAAAGTAAAAGCTTTCCTCTATAAAGTCATTTAGGAAAGGAGTAATTTCTTCTCCATCAATGGTTTCATTAATAACAAAACTCTGAGTTGACTCCATCGAAATATAGATAACATTTTTCCCTTTTGCTATTCCAAACAAATCATCATTTGGTTTTTTGTAATTAGCTTTTAGATAGTTTTCAATGTCCACAAACGAACTGCTATCTGCAAGTGCTCTTTGGGCAGAAGATTTTGATTGTAAGACAATATCATACACATGGTAGTTGTATGTTCCTATATTTTTTATTAACATTTCACGGTCGAACGTACGTGTTAATAATTGCGGTCTTTCTGTTTCCGCTAATCCTAGGTTAAAGAAGAACATTGCTGCCACAGCTAAGAAGTATACCCGTCTTTCTTTTTTTGTAAAAGAATCTGTATTCGTTAGTTTAGGAACTAATTTAAAGACAAGAAGTAATACAACCACATCAACGAATAATAACAAATCCGTAAATTTAAATAACTCAGAAATACTACTTCCTAAATCGGCCATATTACTTGTTTGGAACAAGACTGGTATTGTTAGAAAGTCATTAAAGAATCTGTAGAATACTACATTAGCAAACAAAATTGCTGATGAGAGCAAGCTTACAACAATAATGTAAAGATTGCGTCGTTTCTCCTTCATAAAGAAAGACATTCCAAACACTAATAGCAAGAAACTTAAAGGGTTAATAAATAGAATGAATTCTTGCTTCCAAGACTCTATTTTTATATCAAAACTAGTTTTATAGACAATATAAGTTTTTATCCACATCATGAATGTTGCCAAGAATAAAAATTGCATCTTAGATAAAGATGTCTTTTTCATGTCATTACCTCCTCAGTTCATGCAAGTGTGACTATGCTTTTGGAAGTTAAAGTAAGTAATTTCCATTAACAGACACGTAGCACGACTAATCCATATCTTAATACTTTTTTTACATAAAATCAAACTTTTTTTAATCCTAGGAAACTAGAATAATAATGTTAATCATATTCACTTTTACTATATATTAGACGATTAACTAGAAAGAAAGTTTCACTTAAAATAAAGTCTTTAAATTCAGAAAATATAAAAAATAGAGACTCAAAATTGAGTCTCTTTCAGGTTTACATAAGCTTTGTTTTAGCTAACCATGCTCCACCAATTACACCCGCATCGTTACCAAGAGTCGCAATTGTAATTTCAGCACCGAGTGCTACTCTTGGGAATGCAAACTTCTTAAAATGATTACTAACTAACTCTGCTAATTGATCACCTGCTTTTGAAACGCCTCCACCTATGACGATTTTTTCAGGATTAAGCCCATTAGCTAAGTTCGCGAGTGCTAATCCTAAATGGAATGTAACAAATTCTATAATTTCTGTCGCTAATTCATCATTTTCTTGTGCGGCTTCAAAAACCATTTTAGATGTGATGTGACCTGTTTCTTCATATTTTTTTCTTAAGATAGATTCTGTTTGTGTACGATTCATCTTTTCTAATGTTAAACGAACAATTCCGGTCGCTGAAGCGATTGTCTCTAAACATCCATTTTTCCCGCAACCACATGGTGCTCCACCTTCTGGTATAGAAGTAATGTGGCCAATTTCTCCACCCGCTCCATTCACACCGTGAACTACTTCACCGTTTGCAATAATACCTCCACCGACACCTGTTCCTAAGGTGACACAAATTAAGTCCTTTGCTCCTTCTCCTGCACCCTTCCACATTTCACCAATTGCTGCGATGTTTGCATCGTTATCAATGACTGCTGGGAGACCAGTTTCAATTTCAAGTCTATCTTTCAGTGGGAAGTTCTTCCAACCTAGATTAGCGGTTTCGTACACTAGCCCTGTAGCCATATTAACTGGTCCTGGTGCCCCCATACCAATTCCAATTAGCTTAGATTTAGGTTGGTCGAGTTCTTCTAATTTTTTATCAATTGCTTTTGCAATATCAGTTGTAATACTCTTCCCTGTTTTATCCGTTACTATTTCCCACTTACTCATAATTTCACCATACATATTGATAAAAGCCATTTTTATTGTAGTACCACCTAAATCAACACCAACTAACCATTTTTCATTCATGTTTTTGTACCTCTTCCGTTTTTGTATTTTAATGTAACTTTTTCATCTCTAATTCTATTTCTTTACGTATGATCATCAAAGCCACTTGGAAAACTTTTGAGTCAATTATTTGCGCTTGATATAACTCTTTAAACTCAGCTTCAATCATTTCTAAATCCGCTATCCTGTCCCCTATGTAAATAATGGTTCCGTACTTTTTTAAAAATTGTCTTAGATCATAAACTGAATTCATTATTCCACCTTCTCTATCCATCGAACACAAATTTGCTTTTCTACTATTAGAGTATATAAAATTACCCCTCTTCGCAAGAGGACAAGAACTTTTTAGAAAATTCTATTATGACCACGTCAAAGTTTAGACAAAACCTGTTAAAGCCAATGAAATTCATTGTGAAAAAATGCTTTTGAAAAACAACAAAAACGAAGTAATCCATGATATTAGTGTCTTTTTAGGGATAAACAAACATACTATTTGAAATTCGGACCTTAATCGTTTTAAATTTCTCAGTTATTAAATTGTTGTTGAACTCTAAAATTTCTTCGTGTTATTAGTAGTGGAAGGGTTAAAGACTCTAACAAGGAATGCGCCGGGCCCGACAGCCATAAATTATACCCTGTGAAAAGTCCCTGAGTATTCTGCAACGAAGATTAACATACAACTGCAAGATTAGATTGGATTCTCAGAGCAGCTTTTAAATAGAAAACAAAAAAGAGCGCCAATAGGGACACTCTCTTAAGTCTTTTTACCGATCTGGATCTTTCGGATGTAAAATGCGTGGACGACGATTCTTTAACGGTATTGGTGCTCGCAGTAATACATCTCTAAACGCTCGATATGAAAATGGGATAAATGGCCATAAATATGGGACATTAAACGATTTCATCCTTATTAACATAATTAACCAAAGTGTTATTCCAGCAACATAGCCAATCACACCTAGGGCAGCAGTTGCAATAAGTAACACTAGTCTAAATAAACGATTAGCTAGACCCATTTCATAACTTGGCGTAGCAAATGATCCTACTGCAGCAATTGCTAAATATAAAACTACCTCATTCGTAAACAAACCAACCTCAACTGCGACTTGGCCAATCAAAATTGCTGCAACTAACCCTAAAGCTGTCGCAAGGGAGGATGGAGTATGAATGGCGGCCATCCTCAGCATATCGATTCCGATTTCAACGAGTAAGAACTGGAGCAGCAATGGTAATTGCCCCTCCTCATTTGGACCAATAAACCCTAAATTCTCTGGTAATAAGTTCGGTTCTACAGCGAATAGATACCAAAGAGGTAATAAAAATATTGATGCCCAAACTGCAATAAATCTTACTAGTCGTAAATATGCACCGGTCACTGGCTTATTTCGGTATTCCTCTGCATGCTGTAAGTGATGCCAAAACGTAGTTGGAGTTATGAGTACGCTAGGAGAACCATCCACCATTATTATCACATGGCCTTCATATAGGTGAGCCGCAGCAGTATCAGGCCTCTCAGTATACCTCACAACAGGATAGGGATTCCAATGCCTACCTGAAATAAATTCTTCTATCGTCTTTTCAGCCATTGGAATACCGTCCGTATCTATTTTCTGAATGGAATTCTTTACTTCTTCTACATGACTTTGATCGGCAATATCCTCCAAATAACATACTACGACATCTGTTTTTGATCGTCTTCCTACTTGTAGATACTCCATTCGTAATGAACGATCCCTAACTCTTCTTCTAGTCAAAGCTGTATTAAAAACAATGGTTTCAACATAACCGTCTCTTGAACCTCTAACAACCTTCTCCATATCTGGCTCAGCTGGACCGCGAACAGGATAGGTTCTAGCATCTATTAATATAATTTCGTCAATTCCATCGACCACTAAAGCAGTTGGTCCAGATAGTACTGCGTCTACAACTCTATCTAAATCATTTGTTTTTTCAACCTCAACATAAGGTATATACGTCTTAAGAAGCTTGTCTAATGGTTGCTCTTTAAGAACAGATTCATCCTGTTCTGCTAGAAACCTCATTAAATAATGTAGAATGTCATCCTTTGCAAAACCATCAACCAAATATAATGCCATATCTCGACCTGCATAATGCACATCTAGTTGTATGACGTCAAAGCTTTTATCTACCCCTAGTCTCTCCTTTAAATATGTCACATTTTCTTCAAGCTTTAAAGAAACTGGGTGCTCCAATTTATCTTTTTTCATATAACAAACATCACTCCATTCTTACGTAAAAGAGGACCATCGTTTATGATTTTTTTTATGACAAAAAAGCAATAGATCTCTTTCTACAAATCCATCATTGACGTAAACCTGGTAAAACATACCTGTTTTTCTATTCATAATCTATTGGATGGACAAATTTTATATAGGAACTTCATATTTTAATATTTGTTTCATAAGTTAGTAAGAAAGAAATGTACAAGTAGTGGAGGTGCACGATGAAAAAGACACTGGTAGCTGTTTTAGTTCTATTTTCTTCCGTTTTGGCTCTATCTATCTTCTATCAAGATGATGAATATGAAGAGAGTATTATTTTTTTTCCAATAGATCCTTCTGTTGTGTTTGAAGTAGCTGATACGACTCTCTCTTTAGTAGAGGAAAAAGACAACGACGAATATACGTTGGAATGGGACGTAACATCAATATTGAACAAAGAAGTGTTTTTGAGGCAGGATATTTCCCTTTTATATTCAAATGGCAGACTAAAATCTTCATTATCTGAATGGGAAGATAATAGTAAAAAACTAGCTCAATACAAAAAAGTAAGTGGAGAAGACAGTAGTCATTTCATTGCTGTTTCTTATCACCATGGTGAAATCCACGAAGGAGAAAGTATCTTTAGCACGCAAAAGATGAGCAGTGATGAACTATACGTTATTGATTCATCCTTCAGTTCGCTTCAATCCTTTCGAACACCTGAAACTGCAGCTGAAAAAGAGTGGAAAAACGTATTAGATCATGTAACGAAACAACAATTAACTTATACTTGGGAAAAGTTAATTAATCACTTCTCGATTGATAAAGAGCAATATGATTGTCTTCCTTTAACAAGTCTCGTTCTTTATAATGAAGAACCACTATTTAATATGGATCAATCATTTTCTCAAAAAACAATAGGACAGCTTTGGGAAGGTTTATATAAAAACTATTTCTTAGGAATAAAAAAAGAAGATGGCACAGTTGTTGAGCCATCTGGTAGTATACTTCCACTCATATTATTTAGTAAGGATCAAACGCATATTATTGTACTGACAGAAACAATTAATGGGTATCCTGTTCAGCTCATTCAACGTTTGAAAGCGATTGAATAATGTTTTCTTTAAGCTTTACATATTCTTCATTAGAAGAATCATGCTCCAAAGCGTCATCAATTGCATGATTCGCTAGTTGATATTCCTCAAGATGAAAATAGATAAGTGCTAAATTATAGCTTGCTTCATGCATCTCTGGATATTGTGAAGTAAGACTTTGTAAATGCTGTTTCGCTTCGCTTAGTTTGTTTAATTTAATTTCTGTAAAAGAAAGATAAAAAAGGATTTCTCGTGGTGTATCCTCTCCATTAGTCATAGTATTTAGGAGTTCATAAGCACTATTATAATCCTCTTCTTCAATATATTCCCTAGCTAGTACAAGAGCAGATGTATGATCACTTACGTTAGGTTGGTATTTATACCCTACTATTAATAGAAGAAAGACGCCAATTATTGTTGTCAATAGGAATAGAATTCTTTTCACATACTTTTTATGTTTAGGTAGATGAACAATACCTGAAGCTAAGAAACCACCAATCAATCCACCTAAATGTCCAGCATTATCAATTGCTGGAATAAAGAAGCCAAGCGCAACATTAAGGATAACAACACCTATTACATTTGAACCCATTGTTCGAAAAAAAAGCTTAGGGTATGTAGAACCAAAGAATAGCAATGCTCCAAAGCATCCGAAAATTGCCCCTGAAGCACCTGCGGAAATTGAAGGACTAAAGACAAAGCTTGCTAGTGAACCTGTAAATCCAGAAAAGAGGTAAATAAATAGAAAACGAGTGCTTCCATATAATCTCTCTACTGCTGGTCCAAGAAAATAGAGGGCCAAGGAGTTCATAAACAAATGGAAAAAGCCTATATGTAGAACAATTGGTGTAAAGAAACGCCACCAATCCCCTTCTATTATTAGATAATTATCTTTTGCTCCAAAATGAAGGAGCGTATTTGTATTCATACTTCCACCATTCATTTCAAGTAATCCGAACATGAATAGTTGCAAGACAATAAAAACATATGTTAGTTTTGGTTTTCCATTATTAAATAATTGCTGTTCCTTTATTTTTTGCTTTTTAGCCGCTTGCATTACTTGATATTTTAAGGCGTCTATTTCACTTGAATCAATTACATATGTATCATTCGGTGAATCTTTCGGTAGTGGAAAGCTAGTTCGGATAAGGCTTGATAATTCTTGAATACTCTCCCTCAAATTGTCCGAATGTACAATCCTTGTGGTTAAAGTTGATTGTTGTCGATTCCCCATATACAGGTCGTCTTTAATCCGAAAGTCCCAATCATCTACAGGTTGGTAGGTAGAAACATACACATTTATTGCACGTACCTTACGGTACCCAGTATGCTTTCTCAATTTTTCAGTATTCCTAACTGTGAGCTCCATATCTCTTTGCAACCAATTGCTCCAATCAAGGTCATAACGAAAAATACGTATGAAATCAAATTCTTTTTTGTCTTGTGCTTCTAACCAAACTTCTGTTTGCGATTGAGATATTTGGACTAAGCGATAGTTTTCTTTCACTACTAAATGTTGGACAATCATCCAAAAAATCAGATCTTGTTTTAATACCAAAGTTTCTCCCCTCCTATCAATTAGAAAAGATAAGTTTTCTATGTAGGTCTTGAATTGTATAACATATTGAGATAATTGAATGTGATGTTGTAGGCTTTTGTTTTCTTGTATTTAGAAAAATAGCATCCCAGTTAGCTTTTCTAGCCCCAACAATATCCTGTTCCCAACTGTCTCCAATGTATAAACACATTTTATCCTCGCTACCAAATTTATCTTTTGTATAATCAAAAATGATTGTTTCAGGTTTTGAATAGCCGACTTCTTCAGAGATAATGATATGTTGCTTATTAAAATAATGTTTGATTTTTAAAGCGCTTAGCTTTTTAGATTGAATGGATGATTTGCCATTGGTAATAATCCCGATTTTTACGTTTAAACGGAGAAGATCATGTAATAATAATTTTACACCATTATATGGAACAATGAAATTAGTAAGATTTTGTTCTATTTTTTTCTGAAATTCATCTGCTGCATTTATTGATGAGTCGATGCCAAATGCTTCGAGAGAATGGATAAACCTTTTTCTCCTATATTCTCTTTGTGAAATCTCCCCAGTTTCATATTCCCACCAATATTTATCACAGCGTGATTTGAATTCTCTAAATAGTTCAGAATATGGAATTTGAAAGTTGTTTCTATCAATCAAATTTTTGAAGCAATATAGTGCTGATTTGTTAAAGGTTTCTTCATAATTAAATAACGTATTATCTAAGTCAAAGCAAATTATATCCCACTTCATTTTAAGTCCTCGTTCTTTATTTGGCATGCCTAATTTTCATTTTTTTAACAAATTCCTAGCCAGTGTATAATTTAAATAAGCTACCTGAAAATACGACACTGTATATGGGGTGTTAACCTACGTTGCAGGAACCTCGCTTTCCGCGGGGCGCTCCTGGAGCCTCCTCGGCTTCGCCTGTGGGGTCTCCAGTCCAGCGCATCTCCCGCAGGAGTCTCGGTCCTTCCACTACGGTTAACACGAAAGAATTACTAATGGCCAACATTCTATAAACGTAAAAATTCAGTTCACATTTTCATCCTTCATGATGCAATTTATAAATTACATGGAAGTCTACCCTGAAAATACAAATCTGAATACGGGGTGTTAACCTACGTCAAATATTCTAAGGATTCAACATTCTAAAATGTAAAAAGAAACAATTACACATTTTCATGCGCCATGGTGCAATTCTCAAATCGCAATGAAAGTCTAGCCTTAAGCTTCAATTTTCACCTAGATTTTACCTCCGTAAGAGGATAGTTTTTTGTGTATTCTAATGTGCTGTTTGGTTTAATCATTAATAGATCAATCCGGTAAAATATGATGAGTTACTAGAAAAACCTGTTGTTAAACAACAGGTTAAACGAGTTTATCTAAATGCTTGGTGAATCATTTTATTTCGAATATATGGTATGTTCATAGATGTACTAATTAAAACCTTTCGAATCCAGGGATTTCCTAATACTCCATTCATGATTCGATACCGATATCGATATAAAGTGTAAAGTCCTGCAAAAATCACAAACAATCTAGTGATGGCATTCTGCATGTAATATCCCTCCTAATAATACTTTTACAAAATCTCTTTCTTTTTATCCAATTTGTATAAAGGTAATTTTTACAAAAATATACAAAAGAAAACCCAAACTGGTCGAATGAGGATCACTAACCAATTTGGGTTTTCACTTATTCTTATTTTGACAAATAAAAACAAATTATACTATTCCACTAAAGGTATAATTTACTACTACTTAAGAACTATATATTCACGATAATCATGAAAACGAATCTCATAAATAAGTAAAAAATCACTAAAAAGATCAATTGTTAATTCTTTTTTTATTTTGGACTTGGTGGGATTCGAACCCACAAATCACATAAAAAATATCCAAGTATTTCTTAGTTGCTCTTCCAATTGAGCTACAAGTCCTAAGGATATTCTTCCTTCAATTCTACTCAGTTATACAAATGCATGAATAAAAAAAGCCGACCTGATATGATATCAGGTCAAGCTTTAGTAATTAATAAGCTGCTACATAACGAGTAATTGCTACAGCATAGTCTGCTCTTGTTACTTCTTGAGAAGGTTTAAAAGACGCCTTCACTGTAGGTACTAAGTCATACGGACCTTGAACTACTGAGAAATAAGCATTCAAGATATTTAGGTCTAGTGCTAATTGAACATATCCACGAAGGTGGATCGGAACACTTGCAGAATCCTCAATTGCAATTCGTTCAGAACCATATTGGACAGTTAATGGTTGATTATTTTTTGCTTCAGCTTCTTTTTGTAAGCCTAAATTTTGAACAAGTGAATAAGCAAGTTCTGCACGAGTTACTGAAGCATTAGGTGAGAATTTACCATCAGCTGTTTTTAGCATAACTCCTTTATTGGTTTGATCAATGTCTTTAAGTGCAGCACCTTTTGCTGTAACCGCTTCTACATATGCAATTTGAGATGAGTTGATATCTGTGAATTGATTAGAAGCTGGAAGGAATTGACGGATTCCAGCACCCATCATTAAATATTTTGCTAAATCAATTCTTGTTAATTTATCATTTGGTCTGAAGTTTCCTTTATTATTGCTATCAAGAAGTCTTTCACTTACACCTACTTTAATAGCTGCTTCAGCTGGATGACCTTCGATATCTTTCAAGCCTGTGAATCCACCAGCTTTTTTAAATGTGATTTCACCTTGTACCGTTTCTTCTAAAGCTACTACACCCTGAAGCCCTTCAACCTTAACGGTCCACTTACCAGGCTTTGGAGCTGTTACTTGTACAGTACGATCTGTATATAATGTAAACACTAAGTATATACCAGAACTATAACGTGTTCCGTCTGGTCCAATTAGAACAAGATTTAAAGTATTTCCTGTTTCACCTAGTAAACCCTTTGCGTTAATTTTAGCAGTTAATTCTGTTAATCCTTCTTCTACAGTAAATGTTTTTTCAGAACTTCCTAAAGCACTGTACGTTAATTCAATTGGTTCTCTTTTAATATCTAACTCAACATTTGAGTTGAAAGTTTGATTCATATTGACTGTTGAACCATATGCTTTGTTATTAAATGCCATATCGACTGCAGCATATGCATTTACATAACCTGCGCCAACTTCCCATGATTCATAACCTGGCATATTTGTTCCAGTTTGCATAATAATATTTTTTACTTCTTTAGGTGATAATGTAGGGTTTGCTTCCAAAATAAGTGCTACAACTCCTGCAACATGTGGTGCTGCCATCGATGTTCCACTCATAGTCGTGTAATACGGTAAATATGCAGGTTCAATAAACTCTACATCATCTGTTGCACCTAAGCTTGATGTTGGTGCTATAACTCTCGTTGATACAATATTTTCACCTGGTGCAGTGATCGTTGGGCTATCAACCCAAGTAAATGTCTCACCATCTACTTCTACTGTTCCACCTTTTCCAGCAACCCCTCGAGAAGAGAAATCAGTAAGCTTTCCTTGTTTTGTTCCTGCTGCTACTGTAATTACCCATGGAGCTTTTTTATAGTTACCTGAAATTGTAGATTCACCTGGCCCAGAGTTTCCAGCTGAGAAAACTGTCACGATTCCACGATCATACAATCTTTTTGTTGCTACATTGATAGGATCGAACGGGTCAAACTCGGTCCCAGCATCTCCCGTTGTTCCCCAAGAGTTTGTAATTACTCGAATGTTATACTTGATTTGATGTGATAATGCATAATCAAAACCACCAATAGTATCTAAGATTGCAATACCAGCTCCTGAACCATATCCAATAATATCAGCACCTGGAGCAACACCCTCGTATTTCCCACCTGATTTTGCACCTGTCGCTCCGACTGTGCCGGCTACGTGTGTGCCGTGACCACCAGTGCTATCAGTATTTGGCACATCTTCAACATAACTAATTGGTAATAGGCCACTAATAGCATTTAAATTTGTGGATGCCAAAACGTTTTGTACAACATGACTTCCGAATTTTAAATCCTCATGTGTAGCGTCAATTCCACTATCGTTAACTACTACACCAATATTTTTACCACTAACAGGTAAACCACCATTTGCTTTACGCATATTATCGTCAGTACGTACTTTATCAACACCTGTAATTGCAGTACCTGTATCGTTTTCATACTCTACTGGTGCATTGTAATAGATTGAATATACTTCTGGATTTTTTGCTAATTTGTTAACTTGATCTAACGTTGCTACTACACCAGCAATTGGTAATTGTGACATTGTTAGCCCGTTTTTGATACCTAAATCCCTTAATACTTGTAGTTGTGTGTCGCTTGGAGCACCTTCACCTCTGAAAGTAACAATTACCTCTAGATTTGGCTTACTTTCAAATAAAGAAAACAATTTTGTATCAATTTTTGCTAATTGTGCATTTGCATTAGCTGTAAATGGTATTGTTGTAAAAATAGTAGAGAATACAAGTACCATTGCGAGAATCATGGATCGTAATTTCATAGTAATGCCTCCTATTCAGAATTTTTTAAGTTTTTAAATCTCTTTGTCTAATTATTGCATTAATAAACTTTTCTTCCTATTAGGCATTCGTCATAACCTTTCAATCTACAGGTACTATTTTTTTTACTACAAAAGTAGTAGGAGTTTTATAATACATAAAACCCCTTACCTATATAGGAAAGGGGTTAGACATATCGTTTAATCTTTCAGACAATTAAACTAACTAGGGTTGATGCTAAAAGAATTGATAAAACATTAACAACATCATTATTGCAAAAAGTAAAGCCATTGTAATAAGAGGTTTTCCTGTTGCAGTGAATTACTTTCTCTGTTTTAACCATACATATTCTACATTGAAAACTTACTTGAATGGTCGCACCTAACAATGTATCAATTAAGTTACCGATAAATCCAAATATTGATAGAACAATCACTGCTTCCAACGTTATTTGTGGCCAAAATAATGAGGAGAGTATCGCGATAAATAGTGCTCCAACATAAGCAGACATTGTACCTAAAAGTGTAATTGCACCGGAAGTACCGGTATCAACTTTTTTAAAATTTATGATGAATCTGGGTTTGCTTCTACTAAGGGAGCCAATTTCAGATGCCCAAGTATCGGAATTAGCTGCAGCAATAGCTGTAATAAACATATAGAGCCATATTTCATTTGGATAATAGAGAGAGAATATACTTATTAGGGCTGGCACTCCCCCATTGGCAAACACCTGAATATAATCCCGTCTATCACCCTTTTCGCTTTTTTCCATGATTGCCTTTTTCTCTCGTTTGAATTTACTCCAAACACTTGATGAAGCGAAGAATGCACCTAATAGCAGTAACCCCTGAAAGCTATAACCTATTGCTACACATATACCAATGAATATAGTAGCTAGACCTCCAGATTTGGTTAATGATCTAAACATGTAGCCAATTTGGGCAACTATGATAATTATGAAGAATTGAATAAAAAAAGGGAAATACTCATTCATGGCACTTAATTACCCTCTCATTTGTAATTATGTATTTTACAGGTATGTCGTATTGTTCAAGTGGTAGTTCATTTACAATTTGTGGTGTAAAGGATAGAGAGATCGTATCTCGTTTATAATCTTGTAAATAACGGTCAAAATAGCCACCACCTTGGCCTAGGCGATATCCAGAATGTGTATAGGCTATTCCTGGGACAATTAATAAATCAATTTTTTCTTTAGGTACTTCTATTGTTTCAGACTCAATTGGTTCTTGAAGGTTATAGTAAACTACTTCTAGTTGACCAAATGATCGAATTTCTCGAAAGATCATTTGTTTTTCTTTAGGATTGCATTTAGGAACAACTACTTTTTTTCCTTCTTGCCAGCATCGTTCTATCAATCTTATTGTATCTACTTCACGGCCTGTGGAAATGGTCATTCCAATAACATTTGCTTTCTTCCACAAAGACATTTCATGTAGTTTATTTGCAATCTGTTGTGACCATTTTTGGTAGGTTTCATCATTAATAGAAGCTAATATGCTTCTCATTTCTTTACGGAGTACTTTTTTATCTAACATAAATCTTCCTCCTATGTAAGGTTCTTACTTAATTCTTTCAATTAAACTACCTGAAAAATACGACACTGTATATGGTGTGTTAACCTTTGTTACAGGACTCTCGCTTTCCGCGGGGCCGCTCCTGGAGCCTCCTCGGCATCTACCTGTGGGGTCTCCAGTCCAGCGCAATTCTCACAGGACTAGAGTAAGCTCCCCCGAATTCTCACCGCACGAAGGAAATGCGTTAGCATTTTCGAGGAGTCTCGGTCCTTCCACTTCGGTTAAAACGCATAAATTACTAAAAGCCAACATTCGTAAACGTAAAAATCAATGTCTCATTTTCATTGTTCATGGTGCAAATTCTTATATGCATGGAAGTCTACCTTAAAATATAATTCTCTTCATTGAACATGGCAGTTATTTGTAAACAACAGCATTTTATTATTAAAATATATGCAAGAATAGACTATCATAGATATAAAAAAAACAGCAGGAAATTGCTTTCCTACTGCTTACTTTGTTTCACGATGTAATGTAACCTTTTTAAGTCTTGGGCAATATTTTTTTAACTCAAGACGATCTGGGTTATTACGCTTATTTTTAGTTGTAATATAGTTACGTTCGCCAGTTTCAGTACAAGCTAAAGTGATTTTTACACGCATGTTATTTCCCTCCAAACATAGAAAGCTTCAATCAGACTTTCATATCATATCATTATTTTTGAATAAATTCCAGTGTATTTTTAAATTAGTTATAAAAATACACCTTATCCCTTTTACTTATTCACTTTTCAATAAGCCTTTATAAATCCTACTAGTCTTTTCTGCAATGTTTGCCCATTGATAATTTCTACTTACTTCCAATTTTGCGTTCACAGCCAACGTACTTGCTAAATTTTTATCATTTAGTAATAGTAAAATCATTTCTGCTAGCCTATCTTTGTTTCCACTTGGAAATTTTAATCCGGTATGAAAATCTTTTACAATGTAATTGAGACCACCTGTATCAGAAACAATAGTCGGTAATTCTGCACTCATTGCCTCAAGCGCTACAATCCCAAATGGTTCATAAAGACTTGGAACAACGGCAATACTACTTATTGAAAACAAGTGATTACGAAGACGATCATTTATATGTCCAATCAACTTTATATTCTGTTCAAGATTATCTCTTTTAACAATACTTTTATAATAATTTAATAAGGGGCCTTTCCCAGCGATTATAAAGAGGGTATCTGGATGGGATAATAATACCTTTTTTGCTGCTTGTATTAAAAGTTCAAAGCCTTTTTCACTTACCATTCTACCAAGAGAAAATACGATAGGTTGAACATCATCTTTAAACCATATGTTCCAATTATTTTGCTTTTCAGTCACTTCTAATGATTGAACATCTATTCCATTAGGAAGGATTTTTATTTTTTGACTATCTTTTACATAGTAGTGCTCCTCTAATTCTCTCTTCATATAGTCACTGCAAACAATAAGTTGATTAGCTCTCTCAATTAATTGAAGCTCTTTCTCATAGATTTTCTGTTGCATCTCATTTTTCAATTCATGGTTTCTACTTCTCCCAATCTCAGTCGCATGAATCGTCGCCACAAGAGGTGTCTCTAATTGTTTACTAAGTGAAGTAGCAGCATCCTTTACTAACCAGTCATGTGCATGAATGATATCAAATTTCAAACGTTCTGATAGTTCATATCCTTGATCTGCAATACTCATATTTAAGCTAACAACCCAATGCAAAAAGTCAATCATATAAGGTTGTAAGCCCTTAACCCTATATACATATATTCCATCTATCTCCTCGAAGCTAGCCTCGTCCTCTACACAAGTAGTAATAACATAAACATGATGGCCCAAGGATGCTAGAGAGCGAGATAATTCATACACATGTCTAGAAAGACCACCCACAATATTTGGAGGAAACTCCCATGAAAGCATAAGAATATTTAGGTGCTTTCTTTTTTGGTTCAAATTTATTTGAGACTTCTCGTAAAAACATGACTGTTCAAATACACTAAAAGGGTAATCTTGTTGGAGTTTGTCCAGCAAAGAAATGGTCAGTTTTTGATTAAATAGTTTTTTCTTAATTAACTCAAATCGCATTTTATGCTGGGAAAGTCGCATTTTAGCATAATCAGACGTTCTATTGTTATGAATCATGAATGCCCAGTCACTGCTTATAAAAAGAGCCCACTCTAACTGTAATTGTTTAACTCCTTTTTGTTCAATTACACTACCATGAGCATATTTTTTTGAGAGTGCTAATATATCATGTTCCATCTGATGGGAAACAAGATAGATCCAAGAGGTATTCTCGTTTAACCAAACATCTCCATATCCGTTTTCTCCCCAAGATGAAAATGTTAGTTTGGATTCTCTAATTTCTTGTTGAAATTCTTCTAAATAGTCCGAAGCAGTTACAAATTTCACTTTGGAAGGTAACGTCGAAAGAACCCCACCTAACCATTCTGGTCCCTCATACCACCAATGTCCAAATAACTCAGCATCAAAAGGGAGTGTAATTGGAGTATGACTATTATTCATGGATGAGCCTTCTAATAATAATCGATCAATGAAGTCCATAGAGTGTTTATTCGCTTTTTTTACAGCCTTTTCTCTAACATAAAAATCCTTCTCATTTCGACCTGTAACTCTGTAATATTTTAATCCTGTCTCAATTCGAGATCCTTCAGAGTGCATAAAATCTTTTATGTAGTCCCATTCTCTTTCAAATCCAATATCCCTATAAAACTCACGATAGTCTGGATCACCAGGATAACCAGTATTCGCGTCCCATACTCTTAAGGAAAGCGGTTTGTGCCTTTGGAAATATACAATTCCATTTTTGGATATAAAGGGTACACTTTTAGCAAACTTATTATTCGACGATAGGAGTGATTGTTCTTCGACAAACGAATATTTTATCCCGTTTTTGGACAAAACCTTATCGACTTCTTCATTAATTCCACATTCCGGTAACCAAAATCCCAATGGCCTTTTTCCGAAATGGTTTGTAAAACAAGTTATTGCTTCTGAGATTTGTATTTGTAGAGATTTTTCATTATTTATGTAGGGTAAAAAAGCATGAGTTAAAGATGTAGTAATGCATTCAATAAATCCAATCTTTTCGTAGTATTTAAAAGCCTGTATTAGGTTTCTGTTCCATTTCTTAAAGAGGTCTTTTATTAGTTTAAAGCGTTCAATATAGAAATTGATGACCTCTAATTCTCGTTGATCTACTCTAGTGGATTTTTCTTTATTTAAAAGCTGAACTTTTCCCTCTAAATATTGAGCAAATCTGTTCTGAATTAGTGGATCAGATAGCATTTCAAGTAAAGGGGGTGAAAACGAGATCGTGAATTTCTGGAGTCTTTTCACTCTAGCATTTTCTAAAAGTATTAAGAGAGGAAGATATGATTCTACCATAGCTCCATAAAGCCAATTTTCTTCCATACTATTTTCTTCATAATGACGAACGTAAGGAAGATGTGCATGTAATACTAAAATTGAGCATACTGGATTGTTCATTGAATCTCCTCCTTTCATTCTTCACTAGAATAACAAGTATAAGTACTAAAATAATCCAACCATTCTGGCATTGAGGAGTCATTGTTTGTCCAACGATAATTACTAACAGGCTGATAACTATTGGAAAATGGGGTTACTACTTTATTTGAGCGAAGAACTGAAAAAAAGATGTTGTTATCTAGCAATACACCAAGATCAATTATATATGAACTACTTGGTTGAAGGTTGTATAAGAAAGTGAAATTAACATTTTCGGATACGTCAATATCAACTGTTTTTACCGCATTATGGCCATTAAAATTAACAGATGTAATATCGTATAATCTCAGGATCTTCCTTATTTTTTCCCACTCGTATAGAAATTGCTCTTCAATTAGATTAATTCGTCTTTCAGAAATACTCCAATGAACAAATAATGTTGTTGGATTTCTCACCATTAGATTAAGGGTATCATAGTTATTTTGTTTAGAACCGGAATTCATCTTCATCACCTTTTATGAAAACTTTCAATTAGACATTATATGGAATATATTATCATGAGTTTCTTATGACAACAATTATTGCCTTTGTCGAGGAAATTCTAAAGGAGGTAGTTTCATGTCGAAAATAAAGTGGAATATGATAAAATGAATAAAGCATAATTATTCTCAGGAGGACACCACTTATGGAGATTGCCATTATTTGTTTACTTACCATTTCCATTGTTTTATTTATTATCTCCTTTTTTGCTAAGGACAAATTGAAAGAAATAGAGAAACAAGTTGACTCTCTCTCTTTGACACTTATGCAAGAAAGTTATCAAATCAAAAAGAAAATGAAAGTACTTGAAGAAGAACTTTTATTGGATCAAGAAATGGAACAACAGTCTATTCATTCATTTAAAAGTTCTCCAAAACAGGATTTTTTCACACAACCTGCCCCAGAGATATTAACGACCAAAGAAAGAGTACTTTCATTATATAAGCTCGGTTATTCTTATGAAAGAATATCTAAGGAAATGAAAATACCAATTGAGGAAATTAAGTTGATTATTGAATCAATAGAAATGCGAGGGCATTTTCATGAATAATCTTCATTTACGGTCGTTCTCCATTGGAATGATGTTAGCCACGTTCGTATTTTCTTATATTCACTTCTTTCACTCTGGTGAGATTGAAATAAATCAAAAGGGTCTAAAAAATTACTTGGCACAAAATGAATTGACCTTAGTAAAAAATAAAGAGTATGAACATCTTGTTAAAATGAAGCAAAAAGCAGAAGAATATGAATCAAAGGTTAAAGATGATAAAGAGGAAGAAGAAACAACAGATAATAAAGAAACAACGAGTACAGACATATTGTTCTATGACCTTGTAATCAATGAAGGTATGTATAGTTCAGATATATCAAAATTGCTCTTTGAAGCAGGTATTATTAAGGATGCAACAGAATTCAACCAATACCTAATTGATAATAACCTACAAGATAAAGTGCAAATAGGCACTTATGAGGTTACAAATGAAATGTCGTATGAAGAAATTGCAGAGCTTATTACATAAGAAGTTTGTATATTTTGATTTAGGTACGAACAAATCTTTTATTATGCTCAAGTTATTTGATAAGTTCTTCATCTATGGGATGAAGAACTTTTTCTTTTTCAGATAGTCATTTTCGGAGTTCATCAACTCTATGAACGACTTTTCTCCTGACCAGAGACTCATTTTCGGACTTCATCTACCCTATGAACGACTTTTCTCCTGACCAGAGACTCATTTTCGGACTTCATCTACCCTATGAACGACTTCTCTCTTGACCAAAAACTCATTTTCGGACTTCATCAACTCTATGAACGACTTTACACCGACCAGACAAGAGACTCCATTTTGGACTTCAGCACACTAGACCTTTAGCTCCCGCTTTTTCTACTATATATCCCCCTAAAAATAACTAAAAACCTCAAGCTGCTTTCTTACAGCTTGAGATTTCATTTACGCATTTAAATCATATTTTTTAGCTTTAACCATCCAGATAATGTGTTCAGCCATGTTAGTAGTATGGTCTCCAAGACGCTCGATATAGCGACAAATGAAAGCTAATTGAGTAATTTGAGTTGTTGATTGTGGATTTTCAGTCATTAGATGTAACAATTCTTTAATAAGCTTCCCGTACATTTCATCAACTGTATCATCTTTTTCTGCTGTATTTTTTGCAATAACAACATCTTCACTATTGTATGCTTCGATAACATCTTTTAACATTTCAAGCGTTAGTTCAGCCATTTTCGGAATTTCTACGATCGGCTTAATTAATGGTCCATCGCCAATATGAAGGATCGATTTTGCAATATTAACTGCTAAGTCACCAATACGCTCAACATCACTTGAAATCTTCAATGCTGCGATAATACGACGAAGATCTTTTGCAACGGGCTGTTGCTGCGCTATTAATTGGATGACCATGTTGTTAACTTTTTCTTCATACTCATTAATTTTTATATCGTCTTTAATAATCTGTTGTGCTTTTTCAATGTCTTGATTTGCTAATGCAGATACAGCATCCTTTACTGCATTCCTAGATAGTGTAACCATTTCCATTAACGTATCTTTTAATTTCTTTAAGTCATTATCAAATGAGCTTCTAATAGACATATACCCTGCACCTCACTAAATAAAATTGTATCAACCAAATCGACCTGTAATATAATCTTCTGTACGTTTGTCCGATGGATTCGAGAACATTGTGTCCGTATCAGCATACTCGATAACCTCTCCACTTAAGAAGAAGGCAGTACGATCTGATATACGAGCAGCCTGTTGCATGTTATGAGTAACGATGACAATGCTGTAGTTCTCTTTTAATTCTTGGATCAATTCTTCAACTTTTAACGTTGATATTGGGTCAAGTGCAGAAGTAGGTTCATCCATTAATATAACATCTGGTTCAATAGCAAGACAACGAGCAATACATAAACGTTGTTGTTGCCCACCTGATAATCCGTACGCATTTTCTTTTAATCTGTCTTTCACTTCATCCCAAATCGCAGCACCACGTAAACTTTTTTCGACAATCTCATCAAGTATCTTTTTATCACGAATACCGTGAATTTTCGGACCATAAGCAATATTTTCGTATATTGACTTTGGAAATGGATTTGGTTTTTGGAATACCATTCCTACACGTGTCCGTAGCTCTTCAACTTGATATGACTTATCGAAAATGTTTCGCCCGCGGTAGTTAATTTCACCTGAAGTTTTTACAATTGGAATTAACTCAACCATTCGATTAAGTGTTTTAATGTATGTTGACTTACCACATCCAGAAGGACCAATAATTGCAGTTACTTCATTTTCATAAACATTTAAATCAATATTTTTTAAAGCATGATCCTCACCGTACCACAAGTTTAAGCCTTTTGTTTCATATACGATTGGCTTTGAGTTTGCTTGTTCAATTCCACCGTTATTTGTTATCTCTTTATTATTCACTTTAACCACTGTTTTTGAATCCATGGTTAAGCCTCCTTCATCCAGTACAATATTTACGTTCTCTATCTATTAATAACGTTTATGAAACTTATTTCGAATGAGAACTGCGATTAAATTAAGGATTAGTAATAGCACTAATAAAACGATTATTCCTGCAGCAGCCACATGTTGGAAATCAGCTTGCGGCCTACCAGCCCAGTTATAAATTTGTAAAGGCATAACCGTAAATGTATCTAGCACACTTTCTGGTAAATACGTAATAAATGTTGGGATACCTAATACTACTAGTGGTGCTGTTTCACCGATTGCACGAGAAAATGCAAGAATACTTCCTGTTAATATACCAGGGATTGCAGCTGGTAGTACAACACGGATAATTGTTTGCCATTTTGTAGCACCCATTCCATATGAAGCTTCCCTTAGGTCTCTAGGTACAGCACGAATTGCCTCTTGTCCTGCCACGACGATTACAGGTAATACAAGTAAACTCATTGTTAGACCTGCAGCTAGTACACTCCGTCCAAGAGCTAACTGTCGAACAAAGATTGTTAAGCCTAATAAACCAAATACGATAGATGGAACACCCGCTAAATTTGATATATTTGTTTGAATAAATTGATTAAATTTATTTTTCTTCGCATACTCTTCAAGATAAATTGCCGTACCTACTCCCAGAATTAAAGAGGCAGGAACAACTACAATCATTAACCATATAGAACCTATTAACGCAGCATTTATACCAGCGTTTGAAGGTCTTCTTGAAGCAAAGTTTGTTAAAAATTCAAGGTTTAACCAACCAATTCCTTGAGTCAATATCCGATATAATAAAATACCTAAAACTAATAATCCAAATAGTGTTGCCAAAAAGAATACTGAACGAATCAGCTTATTTGCGGCAATACGAGTTGTCATTTTTTTTGCTACTTTTGAACGATCAATGTACTCCATTTTAGTATTCCTCCCTGAAGCGACGAGAAATATATTGTGCAAGCATGTTCATTGCTAATGTAAATACAAACAATGTCATACCAACTGCATAAATACTGTAATAAATAGTCGTTCCGTAACCTGCATCACCAGTACTAACTTGAACAATATACGCTGTCATCGTTTGAATTTGGTCTGTTGGATCAAATGTTAATGATGGGAGTGAACCTCCGGCTAACGTTACAATCATAGTTTCACCAATCGCTCGTGAAATTCCTAATACAAATGAAGCAACAATACCTGAAAGTGCTGCTGGAACAACTACTTTCCATGCAACTTCAAACTTCGTTGATCCTAACGCAAGTGCTCCTTCACGCATTGATCGAGGAACTGCACTCATTGCATCCTCAGATAATGAAGCAATCATAGGGATAATCATGATTCCAACTACTATCCCTGGACTTAGCGCATTAAACATTCCTAAGTCTGGAAGAAATGTTTTTAATAATGGTGTAACAAACGTAAGTGCAAAAAAACCATAAACAATTGTTGGGATACCAGCTAGAACTTCTAAAATCGGCTTCAACGTTCTTCTTGTACGTTCAGATGCATATTCACTCAAGAAAATAGCAGATGCCAAACCAATAGGTATAGAAACAATCATTGCAATAACAGTTACCAATAATGTACCTGAAATTAAAGGCGCGATACCATAAGATGCTTCTCTAGCAAATGGGTGCCATTCTTTTTTCGTAAAAAAGTCCCAAATAGAAATTTCAGTAAAAAAAGTAATTGTTTCAAAAAGTAATGTAAATACAATTCCTAAGGTAGTTAATATAGAAATAAGCGCAGTTAATAATAGAAACTTAGGCGCTAATTTTTCTGAGTTCAAAAAACTAGTTTTGTCTTTTCTCTTTTCAGCTATCATTTTTTGAACAGATTTTTTCTCGTTTGAAGCCATTTTGTGAAAACCCCTTTCCAACACATGGCAAGATGAGAAGCTCTTAAAAAACACACGCTTCCCATCTATGTGACCTTTAATAAATTATTTTTTTAACCCATCAAGCTTCGCAAGTTGTTCTTCATATTTTTCTTGTGGTAAACGAACATATCCCACATCTTCAGCTAAATCACCTGCATTCTCCATTAAGAATGTTAAGAAGTCATATACTTCTGGCTTTTCATTAATACGAGCAGTGTTTACATAAGTGTAAAGCGGACGAGAAAGTGGAGTGTAAGTACCAGTCTCAATCGTTTCGTTTGTTGGTTCAACACCATTAACCGCTAAAGCTCTAACTTTATCTAGATTTTCAGAGTAATAAGCATAACCAAAGAATCCAATTGCATATTTGTCACCAGCAACACCTTGTACTAATACGTTATCATCTTCATTTAATGTTGCATTTCTTACTAGTTCTTGCTCATCTAAGATTACTTCATCGAAATAGTCATAAGTTCCTGAATCGTGACCCGGAGAGTAAAAAACAATCTCTTCTGCAGGCCAATCTGCACGGATATCAGACCATTTTTTTGTCGTTCCATCTTCAATCCACATTTTCTTTAACTCTTCAACAGTAATGTCTTGTGCCCAATCATTTTGTGGATTAACAACTACAGTGATTCCATCATATGCTAATTCGAAACGCTCGAATTCAATTCCATTATCAGCAGCAGCTTGTGCCTCTTCATCTTTAATTTCACGTGATGCATTAGAGAAATCTGTTTCACCTTTTGTGAATTTCTCCATTCCACCACCCGTACCAGCAAAACCTACTGAAACTTTAACGTCTGGTTGTACTGAACGGTAGTCCTCTGCAGCAGCTTCCATTATAGGATAAACTGTTGATGAACCATCAATTGGAATTTCTCCTTGAAGTTGACCTTCTGCTTTTTCGTTACCTGCGTTACCACATGCAGCAGTAAATGCTAAGACTGAACTTATCATTAGTGACATTCCTAAAAACTTCAAGCTTTTCATTCCTTAATTCCCCCTAAAGGATTTGTTTGTTTTGTTTTGCCCTACGAGTATTAGAATAATACTTGAACATTAATTGTGTTTTAACGGATTGTAAAGGTTTTGTAAATTCGTAAAAAAAGATGTATTTGCCCTATGAATGTTGTCGAAAATATCTTTTTTCATTCCTATAGCCCTGAATTCTATTTTGCTTGTGGATTTTAATAGTACCTTTCTCCATAAAGTTAGAACTTATTGAGTTCTAATGGGGGCCAATGACCTGTTTTTTCCTCCTACTTTTGATCAAAGAGTGAAAATGAAGAAGTATAACAAAAAAATAAAAAAAGCAATTTAACAAAGAATCGTTAAATTGCTTTTAGTTTAAGTCAGATACATGTAATTATTCATTGTCTTGACTCTCAGAAGACACTTCATCGTTAGTTTCTGGAGTAGTCTTATCTATCTTCTCATCTCGATTTTTCCCTTTTAATTCAAAATACTTATCAAGGATACGTTTTCCAATTAAATTGTTAATCGGATGATGGTCCTTGTCATTTTCGTAGGCCGCAGGAACTACAATTGAAAATGCAATTTCTGGATTATCGAATGGAGCATAACCAACTAATGTTAAATTATAGGTAGAATATAGTTTTTTCAATTCGTTATCGTAAAAGAACGACTGAGCAGTACCCGTCTTCCCTGCTGGTTTATAAGGCTTATCTCCAAAATGGTAAAATGCTGTTCCACCACTCTCTTGCATCACTTGTCTAAACCCTTCTTGAACTCTTTTTATATATTCAGATTTCATTTCAATTCGATTTAAGACAGTCGGTTCAAACGGCGTTACAATTGGGCCTAATTCATCTTGTTCAATTGTAGGTTGTCGGATTTCTTTTACAAGTTTAGGCTGCATTCTGTATCCACCATTTGCAATCGTTGAAACATATTGTGCCATTTGTAAAGGCGTATATGTGTCATATTGACCAATAGATAAGTCTAAAAGCAAACCAGGTGCTGTGTCTTTACCAATAAAACCGATTGATTCTCCAGGGAGATCAATTCCAGTTTTGACACCTAGTCCGAATTGGCTGTAATAATTTCTAATGGTTGGGAATGCTTTTATATCAATAGGTAAAGCTTGACCTCTACGATAAGTTGCGTTTGCAATGGCAATGGCAGTTTTAAACATGTAAACATTTGAAGAACGCTTTAAAGCAGTCAAATCATCTATTAAACCCATGTTTTGATAAGATGCTTTGTCTTGAGAATCCTTAATAACTAATGGCTCATCATAAATTTTTGAACCAGGTTGAATCACACCTGTTTGATAACCAGTTAAGACGGTTGCCCCTTTTACAGCAGAACCCATTGCATAGGCAGAATTTGTCGCACCAAGGGCATAATCTAATAATATGACCTCGCCGTTATCATTCTTTGCGTATTGCTTTCCTGCCATTGTCAAAATTTCTCCCGTTTTAGGATTCATCATTACAACGAAAGCTTCTCTTAACAATTCAGTTCCACGTTTTTGCTTGGCTGCTAATAATTCTTCTTCAATAATTTTTTCAACTTCACGCTGTAAATCCATATCAATAGTTAAAACGAGATCTTTTCCACGTTGGCCTTCGGAGATAACCTTTGCCTCTATTAAATTATTTCCTTGAGTGACGTTTTCGATTTTAGCTTTTTGCCCGTGAAGAACCTCTTCATATTGTTCTTCAATGTAGCTTTTTCCAACTCTGTCGTTTCTGTTGTAGCCCCTCGCTAAAAAATAATCAAGTTTTTCTTTTGGAATTCCTTCATCCGAGGTTGTAGTACTTCCTAGAATACTACTCAAAGTTGAACCGTACGTATAATGACGATCCCAATCGACTGTTGTATCGATGCCTGGGAGCTCTTCTAAGTGCTCACTAACAATTGCGTATTCTTCAGGTGTTACATTCTCTTTTTTTACGATTTGAGGTGTAAGTGCATAACCTCTTGTTAACTCACGGAAAATTGCTGCCACTTCAATTTCGCTATCTTCTTTATATATGGGACCCTTTGGTTTGTTCGTTAAAAATTCTTGATCCAGACCACTAATTTCAAGCAAATCTTCATCCGTAATTCGATCAATTTGAAGACGATACAATTCGGAACTGCTTAGGTCCTTTTTTAAGTCTTCTTTTGTTAACTTATTTTTTGCTTCTTCTTCTCTTGTTAAAATCCAAAAGTCCTTTAAGTCTCTAGCTGTTAATTTGCTAATATCCATTGAAATTAAAGGTGCTAATTTATTCGCAACCTCTAGAACGTCTGTGTTACTTGTTCCTTGTGCTCTCGTATACGTTATAGCATTTAATGGTTCATTATCAACCACGACTCTTCCAAATCGATCATAAATTTTCCCGCGAGGTACTGGTGTACTAACAGTCGTGTTTTCAGTTCGATCTACTTCCTTTTGAAATTTTTCTCCATGAACAATTTGAATAACGCCTAAGCGTAAAATTAGTACAGAAAAAAATAAAAACACTAAAAAGAAAAGCATATTTAAACGAAAAGGGACATGTGACTTTTTCTTTTTAATCATACGAATTCAATCCCCCAATTTCTTTCTAAAAAAAAGAGCACCTACAGGCTAGGTGCCATACTCTTATATTAATGCAAGACGGTTTTGATTTCCACCTTAATATATCAGTCATTATGTTAAACTTATAAGAAGCTATGGAATCAATTTCACATGTCCCTTAAAGCTTTAAAAAAACACGCATTCGATTTAACAAAGATTTATGTTGTTGAACCACCCTCGCCTTCAATTATTTTTCTGTTTGAGCTTTTTCGATCACCTACAGATTCATCCTCGTCATGATCCTCATCTAGTTTGATTTTTCTAACGAAGAAATAAATACAAGCATGACCAGCACCTATTATGGAAAGAAGAATCGGTAAGCTTTGTTCTTCTTTAAAAAAGGTTACCGCAATTAAAAACGAGATAATTGAAACGATTCTACCTAAGTTTAAAAATATCTCTCGGACTACAACATACTCTATTCGCATTTCTGCTGCATTCCAGCCTTTCCCGATAATATCGTATGTAAGTGATATATACGGAACAAGTAAGATTGGGTAAGCTATAGCAATCACAATTGCATACATAATTAATCTCGTGTATGTTACATCAAACAAAATTAAAAATATAGAAGCATATAAAAGTAAACCGCCAACCATTATTGATTTTTTTCGGTGTTTTTTCTTTATTAATCTCGTTGCTAAATAATAAAAAACAAATGCTACAGCTGAATTCACTAACCCAAATTTTCCTAATGCTAATTCGCTATTTGTTGTAATAAATACGAGTACTGTAATAACGAAAATGAATGTTCCTTCTCTTAACCCCTGAAAAAAATGAGCACTCGTAATTAATCTCCAGTTCTTGTTATTTTTTCTCTCTTTTAAAATGCGAATAAACAAAAATTCACCTTCAGCAGACCGTCTTTTAAGAAAGAAACTTAATATGACCGCACCTGTGAATAGAGCTAGTGAGATAGAAAAAATAACAGTATAACCAGTAAACTTTTGCATGGATGATATGATATACCCAGCCAATATAGGGCCTATCATACCTGCAAGGGACGTTAATATTCCTAAAAAACCATTAAAAAAATCACGTGTTTCTGGTTCAGTTATTTCAAATGTTAAAACATTAAATGCTAACCAATAGAAACCATAACCAATTCCAAGTATCCCGCCAATCAACACTAAATACTGAGATGCACTTTCACCAATAAAAAGTACAGCTAAGAAAAATAAGGCTAAAGATGTTACTCCTAATCTAAGTACAATTACCCGGTCAATTTTTTTTGCCCATCTACCAGCCAAAATGAATGTTAAGGGCTGCATAACAACAATTGATAAATTATATATCCCTAAATCACTGAATTCTCCAGATTGCTTCCATAGATACACATTAACGAATGTATTTGATAATGCAATACTTAGAGAATATAATCCCCCAATAATGAGAAGAAGAATTAAATCTTTGTTTACTTCTACATCGCCTATTACCTTTTTTAAAGCAACCATAACAAACTCCCCTTCTTTATCTATGGGTAGTTTGCCAAAAATCAGTAGGAGATATACTTTTGTTTCAGGATTGTTAAATAAGCTTTGAACAAAAAAAGAGCCAATAGAATCATGATCTATTAGCTCTCATTATTATTATTTTGCAGCGTTATAACGTCTTGTTACTTCTTCCCAATTAATTACATTGAAGAATGCTCCGATATAATCAGGACGACGATTTTGGTAGTTTAAATAATAAGCATGCTCCCAAACATCAAGTCCTAAAATAGGTGTTTTACCTTCCATTAATGGAGAATCTTGATTTGGTGTGCTTGTTACTTCAAGCTCTCCATTGTTTACTACTAACCAAGCCCAACCAGAACCAAAGCGAGTAGCAGCAGCTTTTGAGAACTCTTCTTTGAATGAAGCATAGCTTCCAAATTTACTATTAATTGCATCAGCGATCTCACCAGTAGGCTCGCCTCCACCGTTCGGTGAAAGAATCGTCCAGAATAAGCTATGGTTTGCATGACCGCCACCGTTGTTTCTTACTGCAGTACGTGCTGCCTCAGGTACAGCATCTAAATTAGCTACTAAATCTTCAATACTCTTACTTAATAGCTCTTCATTTCCTTCTAATGCCGCGTTCACATTTGTAACGTAAGCATTGTGATGTTTAGTGTGGTGAATATTCATTGTTTCTTTGTCGATGTGTGGTTCAAGTGCATCATAAGCATAAGGTAATTGTGGTAATTCGTAAGCCATGATAATTCCTCCTTTTAATATGTACGATTGAACTAATAAACACCTTCAACAATGGAAGATTTATTAGGTTCTTCATAATAAGATTACCAAAATTGCCATAAAGTTTCAATTAATAAGCAATTAGGTATCAACATAAGTAAAATATCCAATTTGTAGACATTATATGCCCTTTATTAATAAATGAATTAAAGAACGATATATAGAAAATAACCAATCATAATGATTTGTACAATTCCTTTAGCTACAACCCCACTTAAAAATCCTATTAATGAACCTAACCCAATTTTTACTGAATCCTTCAAATCTTTTTTATGTACGATCATCTCAGCCAAAACGGCTCCTAAAAATGGGCCAATTAATATACCAATGACAGGAATCACAAAAGGGCCAATAAGAAGTCCAATTGTACTTCCCCAAACTGCAGCTTTACTTCCGCCAAATTTTTTTATCCCAATTAAGTTCGTAGCGTAATCTGCACCTAGTAGAAGGAGGACAAATAGCCCTTGGACAACCCAAAACAATATTGAAAACTCACTAAAGCTAAATGTAAAGCCATAAACGATAAAGCCAGCAATGATAAATAAAACACTTGGAATGATTGGGTAAACTAATCCGACGAATGCGATTAAAAAAAGGGCCGAAATGATCATCCAATAAATAATGTCCATTAAAAAAACTCCTTATTTTAAAAAATATTCTTTTTACAAAAATCTCAACAAGTATGTTAATAATCATTTTTCACAAAAAAAATACAAGAGGTCTGTATCACCTCTTGTATCCATTATATATCCTCTTTACCAAGATTTACAAATCAATTAGTGACGTTCACCTAGTACTGCTTCTGCAATATTAACGGCATGGTCACCAATACGCTCAAGGTTACTAATAATATCTACAAATACGATTCCCGCTTGACCTGAACACATTCCTTCGTTTATACGAAGAATATGTTTCTTGCGAAGTGATCGTTCCATGCTGTCGATTTGATTTTCTTTTGTTACAACTTCTCTAGCTGCAACTTTATCATTATCTTCGAGAGCTTTAAATGCTTCATTTATAGTAGATAGTGTTAATTGGAACATCTCTTCTAGATCTTCCATTGCATTGTCTGTCATTTTCACTTTATTTGAAATTTGGTACTCAATTAATTCAACAATATTTTCAAAGTGATCACCAATGCGTTCAATATCTCTAACTGTGTTCATAAGCGTAGAATGCTCTTCCGAATCATGTTCCGACATTGAACTCGCAGAAATGAGAACTAAGTAATCCGTAATTTTACGATCAAGGTTATTAATAGCATCCTCTAATTGAAGTGCTACATCAGCATTTTTTTGATTTTGAGATTGAGAATATTTAATTGTCTCTTCTAATCCTAGTGATGCGAACTGACTCATTCTAATAACTTCCTCTTTCGCTTGGCCTAAAGCAATAGAAGGAGATTGTTCAATAAACATCGGATCTAAGTGAGTCGTTTTGTATTCAATAACTGAATCTTCACCTGGAATTATTTTCGTTACAATCCAAGCTAGCACAGCAATAAATGGTAACTGAATTAACGTGTTTGACGTATTAAAAATTCCGTGTGCAAATGCAATCGTCATTTCCGGGTTTAAATTTAGATTATCTTGAAGCATTGCAATAAATTTTGTGAAAACAGGTAAAATGATTAAGAATAACGCTGTACCAATTAAATTGAATATAACATGGGTTAAAGCAGCTCTTCTAGCAGCAACCGTTGCTCCAATTGAAGCAAGAACCGCAGTAATAGTTGTACCAATATTATCTCCAAATAAGACTGGTAAGGCAGCATTTAGATCAAGTAAACCTTGTCCAAATAGTCCTTGTAAAATTCCAATTGTAGCACTTGAACTCTGTACAATAACAGTAAATACTGTACCAATTACTACACCAAGAATAGGGCTTGAACTCATATTGACAGTTAACTCTTGAAAAGCTTCTAGCGAACGAAGTGGTTTCATTCCACCACTCATCATAGAAAGACCTAAGAATAGTGCACCAAAACCAAAAACGATTTGCCCAAGGTTATGGATTTTTTTATTTTTAAAGAAGAATAGTAATAACGCACCAACAGCTATAATCGGAAGAGCATAGTCAGATATTTTAATACCAATAATAAATGCTGTAACAGTTGTTCCGATGTTTGCTCCCATTATGACACCAATTGCTTGACGAAGATTCATAAATCCTGCGCTAACAAGACCAACTGTAAGAACTGTTGTTCCAGAGCTACTTTGAATTAATATTGTTACGATAATACCCGCAAGTACACCCATGATCGGATTTGTAGTAAAGCGGTCTAAAATATCCCTTAGTTTATCGCCCGCTGATTTTTGAAGTCCGTCACCCATATATTTTATTCCAAATAGGAATATACCTAGGCCACCAATAAACTCAAAAATCATTTTTTGAATATCTAATTCCAATCTTTTCAACCCCTATTTTTCTTATTTCTTATTTCGACAAAAGTTAACAAAAACCCCTTAAAATATTAACCTAGAGTAATATTTATGTAAAGGTTTTTTATCTAAAAATTAGTATTCCCATATTTTTCTTGAAACAATGCTACAAAATTAGATAAAATTAATTCAAGTTTCTAAAGGATGTGTGAAAATGTCAATTATTATACAATTAGTAAAAAGTTGTTACTCTCCAAGAGACATTGCGAGGTTTCGCTTTCAAGGAATCGGCAAAACCATTTTATATGTTTTTTTATTATCCTTAATATCAATTATTCCTGCCGCTTTACCTTTTGGAACATCGATGGTTTATCTACAAAAAGGATTAGAGGATTTGGACACAAGTGCTATTCCAACGTTTAAGATTTCAGATGGACAATTGGATCTATTACATAAAAAAAATAACGTTACGGTTGCGACAGAGTCATTTACGTTCATTTTTGATGATCGTGAGCATGTAGATATTAATGAATCCTTTGCAATTGCATTTTTAAAAAATGATATGAAGTTAATATCAAATCAACATGTCATTTCTTATGATTATCATATGTTAGAGGGCATGACTAACGAAGATATCGTATCATTTATTCCATCATTCCAATCATTATTACCAATATTTTTGCCGATTCTTTTTGTTCTTATGTTTATTTTAACAAGTGGGTTAAAGTTTATTGAAGTAACAATTCTTTCAACAATCGCGATACCTTTAAAGAATTTACAAAAGCTCAGATTGCAATTTCGTCACCTATGGGTCATTAGTGCCTACAGCGTAACTCTATCTACACTCTTCTTTACAATAATGGAATTTTTCCAAGTCCAAGTTACATTAGGGCCATTTATCAACTGGCTGGTGAGTATTATCATTGTATATCTGGTTCTAAAAGAGATACCACGTCCAAAGACAACATGAAAAAGATTGGCATAGCCAATCTTTTTTTGTTTACTTCCTGTCAGAATTAAATTCGTCATTCTTTATTAATTCATGAATATAACTAATGGACAAGCATATAGTGTAATAGGTGAAAGATAAAGGAGCTTATTATATGAAAAAACTAATTGCTATTGTTGTTTCAATGTTTATTCTTTTTATTCTGTATTACGATATGTCAAAAGGAACGTTGCCCGTTAGCAAAGCAGAAACTGTCACTTCATTTACAAACAAGGCAGATTATGTAGAAGAAATCCCTAAAATTCAATATAAAACAGTTAAAATAAAAGCTGGGGATACCGTTCTTTCAATTGTAGAAGAACTGGCTAATGGTTCGATCCCTGTCCCTATTCAAACAATAGTAGATGACTTTGAAACACTAAACAAAGGAGTAAAAACCCATCACATCCAGATTGATAAAACATATAAGTTTCCCATTTACTAGAGATAATAGGTCTCTTCTTCTTGTCAATTTCATATCTAGACTGGTACAATAGCAACTGGGAACTTCTTTTCCTTTTTTAAAATACTAAAGAAAATGCGTAGCATTTAAATAGAAAAATCGGATTGATTTGAAGGAGCGATTATAACGTGAGTGAAATCATTCATCGTACAAAAACTCGTCCTATTAAAGTAGGAAATTTAACAATAGGTGGAAATAACGAAGTAGTTATTCAAAGTATGACTACTACAAAAACACATGATGTCGAGGCAACTGTCGCTGAGATCAAACGTTTAGAAGAAGCAGGCTGCCAAGTTGTACGCGTTGCATGCCCTGATGAAAGAGCAGCAAATGCAATTCCAGAGATCAAGAAACGCATTAATATCCCTCTAGTGGTTGATATTCATTTTGACTACAAATTAGCCCTAAAGGCAATTGAGGGTGGTGCAGATAAAATCCGTATTAATCCAGGGAACATTGGTAGAAGAGAAAAAGTTGAAGCAGTTGTTAATGCTGCCAAGGCGAAAGGGATACCAATTCGTATAGGAGTAAATGCTGGATCTTTAGAAAAACGAATAATTGAAAAATATGGTTATCCAACTGCTGATGGAATGGTAGAAAGCGCTCTTCATCATATTAAAATTTTAGAAGACCTTAATTTTCATGACATTATCGTATCAATGAAAGCTTCAGACGTTAACTTAGCGATTGAAGCTTATGAAAAAGCAGCGAAAGCTTTTGACTATCCGTTACACTTAGGTATTACTGAATCTGGAACATTATTCGCTGGGACAGTTAAAAGTGCAGCTGGTTTAGGTGCCATTCTCAGCAAAGGAATTGGAAATACATTAAGAATTTCTCTAAGTGCTGATCCTGTAGAAGAAGTTAAAGTAGCAAGAGAGCTTCTTAAATCGTTTGGACTTTCTTCAAATGCTGCTACATTAATTTCTTGTCCTACATGCGGAAGAATTGAAATTGACTTAATTAGTATTGCAAATGAAGTTGAAGAATATATCTCAACAATCAAAGCACCCATTAAGGTCGCTGTACTTGGATGTGCTGTAAATGGTCCAGGTGAAGCTAGAGAAGCGGATATTGGTATTGCTGGAGCACGTGGTGAAGGTTTACTCTTCCGACACGGTGAAATTGTAAGAAAAGTGCCTGAAGCAACAATGGTGGAGGAACTAAAGAAGGAAATTGATAAAATTGCAGCAGAATACTTTGCTAAACAAGAGTTAGAGAAAAAAGAACAAGAAACTGTATAATAAACAATCGGCTACTGATTTTTCAGTAGCCGTTTTTATTACCGATCATCACCAGTTATTTTAATTGCTGGTGTATTATTATTTATGTATGTTGGATATTGGTTAATTTGGTGTGATTCATCATAAAATTGATCATTTATTTTAATATTTGCAACCTCTGCTTCTGAAAACCTCTGTTTTGAGGTAACTTCTTTTGTTTGACTGTCTTCAAGGTATTCATTTATTTTTTGGTTTGCCTTTACTACTTGTTGGTCTTGATTTTCCATTAACTACTACCTCCCTATAAGAGTTGACACAGAGATAATACCTCCCTGTGTCAACCGCCCCTTTATGTTAAAAAAATGGGATGATAAAGAGCCCAACAATAATTGAAACAGCTCCTAATCCAATTGCCCATGCTCCTAAACCTGTTGCTCCTCTTCTGCGTGCGATAAAGCCTAGAATGATCCCAGCAGCTCCCATTAGTACTGGCATAATAAAGAGAGATAGAACTGACAATGCTAGAGCTAACCAGCCTACACCAGTTCCACCTATTGTTTCTTCGGGTTCTCTCTCTTTTTCAGCCCGATAATTAATTGGAGGTGCAACCTCAGCAGCAGTTTCTTCCATGAAATCAGATTCAACATTTGCTCTTAGATTTGGGTCTTCAATATGATTTGAATAATTTGGTGTCTCTACTTCGTCAATTTCGAAATCACCAATTAAACCTCTGTTATTATTTTCAGCCATATTGCTTATCCCTCGCTTTCCTTAGTAGGTTAAGGAGCATTACTATTATTAGTGAGTTAACAGTTTATTATGAATGTAAATCTTTACAATCACTTTCTAATTAGGATATTAATCCTTTCAAATATGTTACACTAATGATGCGCACACACGAAAAAAGATAAAGGAGTGACATACATGAATAAACGATTTGGAATAGACATTGATGGAACAGTAACTTGTCCCTCTACTTTTGTACCATACATAAATCAATCTTTCGGAATGAATATAACATTAGATGATATAAAACAATTCGACCTACTTCCACTATTAGGAATATCATCTAATGAACTTAGAGCTTGGATGAATGAATTTGAACCGATCATCTACAAAGATGCCCCACTAGCTAAACACGCTAAAAAAGTACTTGATGAATGGAAAAATCAACATACCCTTATATATATAAGTGCTCGAGGTAATCATCTATCAGAAGTGACTAAAAGCTGGTTTGAGACCAATACATTACATTTTCATGAAATTGACTTAATTGGCAGTCATGATAAATTAAATGCAGTAAAAAAACATGGTGTTGAATTATTTCTTGAAGACAAGCATGATAACGCATGTAATATTAGTGAGGAATGTGAAATACCCGTCATTTTATTCAACACACCTTATAATCAGGAACCCATTCCAAAAGGTGTTATAAGAGTAAATGATTGGAATGAAGCAAGTAAATGGGTTAACTATTGGTTTGACTCCACAAAAAAAGTCTAGTCATTTGGACTAGACTTTTTTAATGACAAGTAGGGCAAGTTCCATATATTTCGAATTTATGTCCCGTTACGTCATATCCCTTTAAATTTTCCTGTAAATTCTCCATTGGACAAGACTGTATTTCCTTCGTCTTACCACATTTCATGCAAATAAAATGATGATGATGATGAGAAATACCACAAGAAAAACGAAAATGTTTCTCCCCAGACAATTCTGTTGACTCTAAGATTCCCAACTCGGCAAACAACGATAAGTTCCGATATATTGTATCAAAACTTAGACCAGGGTAGTTGTCCTTCATATGATCAAGTACATCTTTTGCGGTTAAATACTTATCAGAATTTGAAAAAGTCTCAAGCATCTCTTCTCTTTTACCAGTGTATTTATACCCTCGATTTCTTAACAATTGTAGTGCTTCGGAAACGTTCATGAAACAGTACCTCTTCTCCATTTTTTCCATTGGATTGCAAAAATCAATATGAAAACAGCGAGGACGACAATTGTACCTCCAGGAGCTAAATCCAAATAATAAGATATGATTAAACCAAGGATGACCGCTATTTCTCCAAAAAGGACAGAAAGAACAATAGTTTGTTTAAAACCTGTTGCGATTCGAATACTAGCTGCAACAGGCAGAGTCATTAATGAAGATACCAGTAGTATTCCAACAATCCTCATCGATGCAGCTATAACAAGAGCCACCGTAACAATGAAGATAAAATGTATCGTTTTTGACTTTATTCCAGAGACAGTCGCATGTTCTTCATCGAATGAAAGTAGAAAAAGCTCTTTATAAAATAAGATAAAGACGATCACTACAAACATGGATATTACTGAGACTGTCCATAGATCACTTCTACTAACTGCACTTACACTTCCAAACAAATAATTAAATAAATCAGTATTAAATCCCTCTGCAAGAGAGATAAAAATGACACCTAACCCAATTCCACCTGATAATATTATAGGTATTGCAAGCTCTTGATAGTGTTTGTAAACACCTCGAAGCTTTTCAATAAATAGTGACCCTATAACTGAAAAAGACATTCCCATATAGATTGGATTTATTCCCTGGGTAATGCCCAATTTCTTTTCTAATAGGAGACTTGCAGCAATTCCAGCAAGTGTAACGTGACTGAGAGCATCAGCAATTAAAGATAATCTCCTAACTACAACAAATACACCTAATAATGGTGCGATAAATCCTATTAATATACCTGCAATAAATGCATTTTGTAAAAATTCGTATTGAAGAATTCCAGTTAACACATCAATGCCCTCCATGACTATGATCATGAGTCAACACATGAACATGATGTCCGTATATCTGAGAAAGATCACTTTCCTTTAAATGATCAAAATCATGAGCGCTCCCATGAAAATGTAGATGTTTATTTAAACAAGCTACATGAGTTACTTTATCTGACACAGTACCAATATCATGAGTGACTAAGATTAACGTTATTCCACGTTCTTTGTTTAAGTATTCTAATAAGTTATAGAAGTTTTGTACATTTTGTGAATCTACGCCAACAGTAGGTTCATCTAAAATCATTAATTCGGGGTCACTAACTAACGCTCTTGCAATAAAAATTCGTTGTTGCTGTCCTCCAGATAAATCTCCTATATTACGATTAACAAACTCACTCATACCGACAGCGTTTATTGCATCTAACACTGTCTTTTTGTGATTATGTTTTAAAAAACGAAAAAGACCCAATTTAGAGGTTAAGCCACTCGAAACAACCTCAAAAACAGTAGCAGGAAAGCCACTGTTAAAGCTATTTGCTTTTTGTGAAACAAATCCAACTTTATACCAAGTTTTCATTTTTTTTATATCCGTACCAAATAATTTTATCGAACCCTCATCAGGTTGCTCTAATCCTAAAAGGCATTTCAACAAGGTGGATTTGCCTGATCCATTTGGACCTACAAGACCTAGAAATGCACCTTTAGGTACTGATAAATTAATATCCTCTAAAACATTTTGTTGTTCGTAACGAAATGTTAGATGACTAATCTCTATTACAAACTCATCATTTAATATCAAATGTATCACCTTTTGAAATGTGGCTATTTATACAAAAAATATAAGAATCATTACGATTTATTATCATCAAGAGTATACATGAAGCTATAGGAATTGTAAAGAAACCTACATTGAAAAAAGCACGAAATCATTCGTGCTTTTTAGTTTATTTAATGGATAGCTGACTTAAATTTTGCTCCCTTTACTTCATGTGTATCCATTATTGTAATAAATGCATTCGGATCAACTTCTTGTACAATTGATTTTAGCTTCGTTACTTCTAATCTTGTTATGACAGCATAGATAACATCTTTCTCAGCATCGGTAAATCCACCTTTACCTTTTAGTTTAGTTGTACCACGACCTAAACGCTGGAGTATTGCGTCTGATACCTCTTCAAACTCATCAGAAACGATGATAGCTGCTTTCGTTTCATCAAGGCCTTGAATGACTGTATCGATAGTTTTAAAGGCAATATAATACGTCATGACAGAATACATTGCTTGCTCGGGTCCAAAAACAAACGCTGCCCATGCAAAGATAAATAGGTTCGTAAACATGATAAATTCCCCTACCGAGAAAGGAATTTTTTTTGTCATTAAAATACCTAATATCTCAGTTCCATCCATAGAACCTCCATGTCTGATAACGAGGCCAACTCCAATTCCTAAAATAAGCCCACCAAAAACGGTAGCAAGGATGGGCTCTTTTGTAAATGGTTCAACATCATGTAGCATCGTTTCAATGGCAGCTAAAGAAACAATGGCTAACAATGATGACCACATAAATGTCTTGCCAATTTGTTTATAACCGGAATAAATAAAAGGTAAATTTAATACAATGACTAGCAGTGCAAAATTAAGATAACTTGGAGTTAAATAATCCAAGATTAATGAAATACCAATGATTCCACCGTCAATAATATTATTGGGCATTAAAAATAACTCAATTGAAGCAGCGGCAAATCCAGCACCTAAAATAATCATAATAACTCGATAAATAATATGAAAAATACTTTCTTTTTTATGTTGTTTCTTTATCATTCGTTCCTCCCCTAACACTATTTCTTTTAGTTTTATTATACATCTTGTTTCCCTATTCCCATAAGAAAAAGCCCAAATACTTTTGCACAATCTTCATGCTTCTTCCATAAAGTATTATCGAAGGGTGGGAAAAACAATGAATATTTTCCAGCAGATTGTCAATCAAAAGCTATCAGCCATTACTGTTTCTGACCTACTTTCATACAGTAAGCAATACAACATTCAGATTTCGAGAGACCAAGCTCAAAAGGTTGTAACAATTTTAAGAAATAAAAAAATAAATATATTTGATCTCTCAGAAAGAAAATCCCTCTTAAAGGACATTGCAAAAATTACAAGCCCAGAGATAGCCAGACAAGTAAATACAATTTTTAATAAATTTACAAATTAAAAAGCTGCCAAAAGACAGCTTTTTCCTTTATCCATTCAACAGTTCTTCTTGTAAATTTGGATTAAATTGCTTTGCTCTTAACATTTCAATTTCTAGTTTGTAAGGAGCTTTTTTATTATTTTTATCTTCCCCAACATACGGAGTTTCTAAAATTTTGGGGATATGCATTAGTTGTTCATGGTGAACAATATAACTAATCGCATCAAACCCGATGTGGCCAAAACCAATATTTTCATGGCGATCTTTGCTTGCACCACGTTCGTTCTTACTATCATTAATGTGGAGGACCTTTAAACGATCTAAGCCAATAATCTTATCAAACTCATTTAATACTCCATCAAAATCATTAACGATATCATAGCCAGCATCATGAATATGACAGGTATCCAAACAAATAGATATCTTTTCATTTAGGACAACGCCATCAATTATTTTAGCTAATTCATCAAACGACCTTCCACACTCTGAACCTTTTCCAGCCATAGTTTCTAATGCAATTTGAACGTTTTGATCATTCGTTAGTACCTCATTTAATCCTTCAACAATTCTCTTTATGCCCTCTTCTGCACCTGCACCAACATGGGCACCTGGGTGGAGAACAATCTGATTCGCACCAATTGCTGCTGTTCTTTCAATTTCAGTTCGTAAAAAATTTACTCCCAGTTCGAATGTATCTGGATTTGTCGTATTTCCAATATTTATAATGTATGGAGCATGTACGACAATCTCATCTATACCATTTGCTTTCATGTGTTCTCTTCCAGCCGCAATGTTTAAATCTTCAATTTTCTTCCTACGAGTATTTTGAGGTGCACCTGTATAAATCATAAATGTGTTTGCACCGTAAGAAATTGCTTCTTCACTAGCTGAAAGTAACATCTTTTTACCACTCATCGATACATGAGAACCAATTTTCAACATTTTCACACTCCTATCCCCATAACCATTATTTCTTTTTTAATCTTCTTTGACGCTTTTTATAGGCATCTACTTCATGTGACATTTTCTTTTTATACCCAGGCTTAACCTTACTTGGTTTACGTATTAGGCTTTTTGCTTTTTTGTCGATTTCGTCTTCTTGCTTTACTCTTTTTTTACGACGATTTCGATCTGATACCTTTGTAAACTCACCATTTACAATATCAGTGTTTTTAAATTCTATCCCCATCTTTTCAAGTTTGTTTAGTGCATCCTCATCAGACGGCTCATAGATTGTAGCAGCAACACCAGAATACCCTGCACGGGCAGTACGCCCAACACGATGAATGTAGAAATCTAAGTCTGTTGGAAGTTCATAATTGATGACATGACTTACTCCTTCAATATCAATACCTCTAGCTGCTAGATCTGTTGCAACAACATATTGAAATTCTAGATCATTAATTTGTTTCATCACTTTTTTTCGATCTCTCGGACTTAAGTCACCATGAATTCTTCCTACTTTTAAACCTTTCGCAATCAATCCATCTGCAACTTCATCAGCCTTCTTCTTTGTATTCGTAAATACAATTGCTAAATATGGATTATAATTTACTAACATATCATGAAGAAGTCTTACTTTGTTTCGGTGTCTTGACGGAATCAAAACATGCTCAACCTTAGCAGCTGTTACTTGTTTAGGAGCAACATGTGTGTATCTAGGGTTGTCCATGTATTTTTTTAAAAAGGGCTTTAGTTTTTCAGGGATTGTTGCTGAAAACACTAAGATCTGTAACTTCTCTGGCATTTTGCTTGCAATTTGATCGACATCTTGAATGAATCCCATATCTAACATAAGATCGGCTTCATCTACCACAATTGAAGGTGCTGTATGAACAAACAATGCTTGTTCTTTTATTAAATCATTTATTCTTCCAGGAGTACCAACAACTATATGAGGTTGTGTTTTTAATTTTTCAATTGCTCTTATTTTATCTGTACCGCCTACAAAGACTTTTGCAGTAATTTTTTCTTCTTCGGGACTCCATTTTGTTATTTTTAGAACCTCTTGATAAATTTGCGTCGCCAATTCCCTCGTCGGAGCAGTTATAACTGCTTGCACTTCATTTTTTGACGAGTCAATTTTATCTATAATAGGCAGAAGGTATGCATGAGTTTTTCCAGTACCTGTTTGTGACTGCCCAATGACACTTTCCCCTCTTTTAATAGACGGTATTAGTCTTTCTTGAATTTCTGTTGGCTGAAAAAATCCTAACTTCAAAACCCCTTCATTGATAAAAGGTTTGAAGTTAAATCGTTCAAACTGTGTATGTTCCATTCTGTTAATTCCTCTCATTTACATTTCTTATTTTTATTTTCTACAAATTTCTTTATTTAATGAAAACAAATCATTGTTTATAAATATTTTTGTAGGCAGAGCCTATTATGAAATGTTGAAAAACATTTTTATAGTCGTTCGCATATTCTATGTATTGAACGTACAAACAGCTTTCATTTTATCACTAATTCGTGTAAACATCCAATAATTATAGGAATTGACAATTCACAGGTACATTAAAATTTCATTTTTTTACCTAGATTTTATTTTTATTGGAATATACTGAAAGTTGATTTCAAAATTTTAAACGTATTTTGCAGGTCATAAAACTTACTTAGATTAAGGCTATCCTGAAAATACAATTCTTTACCCTCAACATGGGGTGTTAATCTGCGTTGCAGGAACCTCGCTTTCCGTGGGCGCCACTTGAGCCTCCTCGGCTTTGCCTGTGGGGTCTCAAGTCCGTCGCATATCCCACAGGAGTCTCGGTTCCTTCCACTCCGATTAACACGCATGGACTAGTTAAAATCCAACATTCTAAGTTAAAAAATTAATTGAAATTTTCATCCTCTATGGTGCAAATTCTTAATTGCATAGTAGTCTATCCAAGCAAATAAAAGAAACCTTACATTAAAGTGTTGCATTTTGGAATTAAATGAAAGGAGGGAGTATTATGTTTCCTACTAGAAGACCATTTCCACCTATGAATACAAATCAATTTATGGGAAGACCACCTGGGTTCAGTCAACAAACATTTTTCCCACAACAGTTTCCTTCTCAACAAGGCATGCGTCCAAGAGGGCTAGGTGGGCTATTTCAAAAAATCTTTTCTGGAAGATCAGGTGTTCAACAAGGTTTTATGAACCACCAAAACCTTCAGGGGATGTCTGGTGGTTTACCTCAAGGTTTACAAGGAATTACCAATCCTGCAAACCTAAGTAGTATGATGGGAAATATTCAAAAGGTGCTTGGTGTTGCAGAAAGAGTAATGCCGATGGTCCAGCAATATGGCCCATTAATTAAAAATGCACCAGCAATGTTAAAGATATACAGTCAGCTTAAAAATTCTAACGACGAAGATGATGATAATGACAATGAGATAGAAGAAGTAGAAGATAATTCAAAGACAAAGCATAAAGTAAAGAGTGAAAAAAGACAACAAAAAGAATCGGATAGTACGACAAATTCCTCGAAGAGAAAATCAGAAGATGGATCATCTAAACCAAAATTATACATTTAACTTGTCTATAACTTTCTTCGTTTAATATTCGGAAGGGAAATTTATTTCTGTAAGCATTCTGGCAACTTAACATACAGCAGATTGCTTACCATTCCCTTCTATTTGTTTATTGTTAAACCAAAGTACATATTTAAATCAAGAGATTTTGTATTCTGTCTCTAACTCATATATAATAAATAAGAGATTAAGAGAGTACTTATAGAATAGATGTTCCTACTCTCCGACCTAGTATGTAAGGAGGATCAGAATATGGAAGTCATTAAAATTGCGCCTCGCGGTTATTGTTATGGCGTGGTAGATGCAATGGTCATTGCAAAAAATGCTGCATTAGATAAATCATTACCTAGACCTATCTATATTTTAGGTATGATTGTTCATAATAAACATGTTACAGACGCGTTTGAAGAAGAAGGTATAATTACACTTGATGGAGCAAACCGTTTAGAAATACTAGAGAAAGTTGACAAAGGAACTGTCATTTTCACTGCTCACGGTGTATCTCCGGAGGTAAAAAAGCTTGCGAAAGAAAAAGGCCTTGTCACTCTTGATGCAACATGTCCTGATGTGACAAAGACACATGATTTAATTAGAGAGAAGAAAGCCGAAGGGTATCATGTTATCTATATTGGAAAGAAGGGACATCCAGAGCCAGAAGGTGCACATGGTGTAGCACCTGATATTGTCCACTTAGTAGAACGTGAAGAAGACGTTGACCAACTAAACATTCAAAATGAGAAAATAATCGTCACCAATCAAACGACAATGAGTCAATGGGATGTGGCACAAATTATGGATAAAGTGATTGAAAAATACCCACACACTGAAATCCATAAAGAAATTTGCTTAGCTACTCAAGTCAGACAAGAAGCTGTAGCAGAGCAAGCAAAAGAAGCTGATTTAACCATTGTTGTAGGCGATCCAATGAGTAATAATTCAAATAGGCTCGCTCAAGTGTCTGAAGAAATAGCAGGGACAAAAGCATACAGAGTAGCAGATGTGTCAGAAATTAAAACTGACTGGTTGTTACAGGCAAAGAAGGTTGCAGTTACAGCAGGCGCATCAACACCTACCCCAATTACAAAAGAAGTGATTTCATTTATTGAGGCTTTTGATCCCAACGATCAATCTACTTGGAAACGTGAGCGTAATGTTCCTTTAAATAAAATATTACCTAAAGTAAAAACACAAGCTTAAATATAGAAAAGGAGCGAAGTTCGTATCTAAGTAGTTCGGTTATAAAGTAGAAAAAGTGAATTCCCACTCGAAATACAAGTGAATTCGCATACTTTCTGAAAACTAATTCGCATAGAAAAACGCAGAGGTTTGTTTTCTCTGCGTTTTTTGGTATTAATAACATGTCCTTTAGCCAATGAACCTCTTTAGTTCATTAAAGATTTATTTATTAGAGTAAAAAACATTTTCTTCCTTGCATATAGGTAAAATCCTATTTGAATTATATTGTAGATACCAGTAACAACTAAAAAGTTTAGTAACACCCCTGGATTTTGAGTAATTCCACCAATATCAATTGACATTGCAGTAATAAAAAGCAAAGCAAGAATAGTTCCAATGATGGTTGGAACAAAAAATATAGGTGTTAGTTCTTTTGAGATCATTCGCTTTAATTCTAATGTAGTAACACCGATATTAATAAGTTTTTTGAACTTAGCTCTTTCCTTGTCAATGTTAGAAAAAAGATTTAAATATAATATAACAAACGAACCAAAGAAGAATAGAACACTTAAAAAGGAAGTAACAAAAAACGATATTCCATTAGTGTTTTTATTATGGTTATAGTCTTCTACTTTAGAAGCTATTCGAAAAAGGTATTCTTCAGATATACCCTCTACATTCCCATTAATAATTGGTGGTGTATTTTCATTGAAAGTTGTGAAACTTTCTTGAAGTTCTTCAACAACTTCAAATGTCTCTTCCCAATTTGCTACATTGATTAAATGAATAGTTGATTCAAATCCATCCAATTTTTTTTTTAGTAGCTCAATTTCGGAATTATTTACAATTATAAATTCATTGCTTAGGTTATTGATATTTTTCTCAACAATAGTTTTGAGGTGTGTGTAGGTTTCTTTATCCTCTACGGTCGGGAAGGTAAAATTAAGTTCGTAATCACTGCCATGATTCTTTGAATCTTCATTTATATAATATATAAACTCCTCATTACCAAGTTCGATTTGATTAGAAGTCATTTTATTGAAATCTTGAACCGACATAATATGATAAACATTAGTCCAGCCACTATATGATTGTTTTTGAAAATAAGAATAGATAGGCAACGTTAAATGTTCTTGAATAGGATTATCTGTTTTGTTAACGATAGAATAAAGTTTTTCTTTAGTTATATTATTCTTGCTTTCTGTTTGGAAAAACGCTATATCATAAGGGTTTCCATTAATTGCTTGCTTCTCCGTTTCTGTGTATGAGAACAATACGATGGTACTATACAAAATAGTGACCATAATCATCACAGTAACCAACATAAGAGTTGATGTCAGTTGCTTAAATTTGTAATCTAAACTGCTTAAAGATAACATTCGTTGGTAATAATAGGTTCTATTCTTTTTAATAAGTTGTATAAAGAAGCTGGTGAACTGTTTAAGACTTAGATACAAACCCATTAATGTACTCATTGTCCAAAAAACAAGAAAGTCACCACCAGTGGGGACTGAATAGGTATAATAAAGTCCTAAGATAGAACCAAGAATTATAGATATCCCCATACTGCCAAGCAGCGGGCTTTTAATTTTTAATTCCTCAGAAACCCTATCACTTTTTAGAGTAAGAACGATATCTTGATTAAATATGAAAAAGAGAGTTCTTCCCAATGCCAGAACAAATACGATTAAAAAGATAATTGTTGTGTATAGGAACATTTCAATATTTAAATGATAAGAAACAGTATTTATCTCGACACTCCTCGTAAATAAATAAAAGAAAATACGAGAAAATAGCGAACCCGCAACAATACCAGTAACTAACGATATACTGCCAATGATTCCATTTTCTAATAGTAACAATTTACTTACATCACGATTGGTCATTCCTAAAGTCATGAATAGTCCAAACTCGCTTTTTCTTCGTTTAATAAAAATACTGTGAGCATGACTTATAAAAAACACCGTAAAAGTGACTAAAGCTAGTCCTGGAACAGTTAATACATATTGAATAGATTCAGTTTCCTTTACTTGAACTATATCCTCGTTAAAAAACAATGTTGAAAATATAAAGAACAACATAACTGCTAAACTATTACATAAGTAATAGAAAATATACTTTTTATAATGAGCCTTTACCATTTTCCAAACAATTTGGTTAAAAGACATCAGTTCTTCCTCCCAAGACAGCTTGGCTATCCATTATTTGGTCTAAAAACTCTTTTCTGCTTCCTTTTCTGGTAATAGAGGAGTGAATAGATCCATCTTTTAAAAAAACAGCCTTCTGACAATAGCTGGCAGCGAAAACATCATGTGTGACAAGGAGTACGGTAGTGGACAGTTCATTAACCACTTTTTCAAAGCATTCCATAATTACTTCCGATGATTTAGAATCCAAATTCCCAGTTGGTTCGTCTGCTAAAATTATACTTGGTTCATTAACCAGTGCTCGACTTACAGCAGTTCTTTGTTGTTGCCCTCCTGATATGTTATAAGGATATTTTTGCAAGATGGATTCAATACCAAACAGACTAGAAAGATATTCAACCTTTGTATCCATTTCGATTGCTGTTTTTCGTTCTAATACCATAGGTAGAATAATATTTTCCTTTACCGTTAAGCTATCTAGAAGGTTGAAATCTTGAAACACGAAACCTAGTTGTTTACGCCGAAATAATGCTAATTTATCTCCTGTGATCTTATTTATTTTTTCACCCGCAATTGTAACTTCGCCAGAAGTAGGTTTATCAATCCCACTTAGTACATTAAGTAAAGTAGATTTACCACTTCCCGACGGACCCATAATCGCAATAAACTCTCCTTTGTTAACGGAAAGGTTCACTCCGTTTAGAGCAGTTGTTGAGTTTTCATTATCTATTTCGCCGAAAATTTTAACAATATTACTTGCATCTAAAATGACCAATGAGATTCCCCTTTCAATAATGGAGGTATTTGTAAAATAACTTCCAATTTTATAAGACTTAATTATTATAATCACAACACTAAAGATCCCATCATACTATTAATTAATTCTTTTTCAATGAAATCGTTCTGTATTAATATAGGCTTTCTATATAACTATTTTAACATCAAATCCTATAAATCCTTAAAATATTCAAAAAATAAACCAAGCATTTTCGCTTGATTTATCTTAAATAAATTATGTCATTCCAAATAAACTCTTTATTAGTAATACCTAACCTTTGAGCTGGTGTTTTAGAAACGATTTCTCCATCTTCCTTTGTATTATAGGTCAAACAAAAATTGTAATAGGTTCTCATAATCGTAATCGCCATTTGTGCGTACTTTGGATTGAAATTAGCATAGATATAACTTTTACCATCTTTACGAGCAGACACAATCGGTCTTTCTAAGATACTTAACCTCCGACGAAGTTGTTGTAAGAAAGAACTGATCGCATTATCATTCACATTCATAATTAACTCTGCTATCTCGTTTGGTTCATATGATGATAAGTCGGTTGTGCAATCTACTTTATGAAACCCTTTGTCTTTAGATGCAAGTGGATGTTCGATAGGAATATTCGCCCATTCATTATACGAATAACCTGGCGTTGTTATTGTTTTATGGAAGGAATGTGTATTAAAGTGTTCAGTCAACTGATACTTTGCTAATTTCACGATATTCTTCGTATCGTAACCATTATGAAAACCCCAATCTAATAAATCTTTCTTGGCATCATCGAATTCTTCTAAAGCATCTTTCTTCGTTTTGTTTCTGTCTGTTAAACATAAAAAGTGATGAGCGTCAGATTGCTTGATTTCCTTCGCAAAAACACGATAAAAAGCAGTCATAATGGAACGGTCATCATCACTTATCATTCGCCATTCTGAAGCTCCCACAAGTCGTTTAATAAGCCAATAATGGGCAACAGTGGTATAAGTTGAATTAACGTGCAATCCACTGACATATTGCTTTCTTTTATTGATTTCACGCATTTCTTTGTTGTAATCAAATTTTGTTTCGGTATCATTTTTAGATGGTTCTTGCGGATAGTGTTGAAAATCTAAACGTGCATTTTTCTTACAGAAATCATTTAGATGATCCTCTTTGAATTGTCTGGTGTCAATGTTTAGTTCATCAAATGACTTCTCCCAGTCATAGGCAATATCAGAACGGAAAATATAGCGTGAATGAACGTCACCTGTCACGACAATATAAGTTGGTAATACCAAATCTTCCAATCCCCTAAATTTTGCTGCTCCTTGACCTTTCTTACGAACATTATTGAGATAATAGTGCATCTTGTCGGTATTAAGCCAAATCACTTTGAATTCTTTCTTTTCAAATGCAGGTCTTTCGTGGCGGTCAAGAAATTCAATACATTTGCGATATAACCATTCTAACTTGTCATAATAGGTTCCTGCACCAATCTCTAAAATATCACAAGCACGATTGATAGGAACTTTATTTACGAGAAGTTTAGCAAACATCGGAAGGACATCGTTTCTCTTTTGGTTGTAGGTTGTCGATTGCTTTCTAGTTGGAAGGACATTCGTGATTTTCTTACAGGACTTACATTGCCATCTTTGAGAACCAGCGGTACTCTTTCCTTGTTTGTGAAATAACTTTTTGGTTTCAAAAGGAGTGATACCATTATTCGGGCAGCTATCTCTATGAAAGTCATATTCAGGTTCAATATCTTGTACCGTTTCGATTTGTATTAATCGCTTAATTTCTTCTGCAATAGACCAATTAGAAAGAGGAATGGTACTGCAATTAAGCGTTGGCTTCCCTTTTGTCGGGTGTATTGGATCTGGATTGCAACGAATAACTTTACTTCTGCTTTTTGAACTACCTTCTAGTTTATATCGCTTTGGCTTTCCTTTAACCTCTTCAAACTTGTGTTGGTTTTCGCCAAGCCATTTACAATAAGGTTCGTTACAGTGGTTGTACTGAATCGTGAATGTTTTTCCGTTCCAGTTAAATGAAACAGGTCTATAAAGCATATCGTTATATCTAGTGGCAAACTTCTTAGGTTCTAATAAGTCGTATTGCTCTTGACGGTCATTAATTTCTTTGTCTGTTAGAGGATTTACTATATCAACAATCACATCTTCCTTTGTTGCCAGCCGCTTCAATTTAGACAATATGCAATTCCTCCAATTCTTCTTCTTCAATCTCCAATTGCTTTAATATACGCTTATTATTACGCTTAGAAGCAATCCATTCTAGAAATTGCTCGTCATCTAGTAAATTAAGTAAAAACGTATCAACAACTTCACTTTCACTGTATTCCGTGTATTCTGCATAATACTTCACAACTGCTCTAACACGCTCAGAGATGTCCCAATCAACTTTAGTAGAATTCTTATTTTTAGGTTCAATAAACTTCATTTAATATTTCACTCCTTATCTAAAATTGGTCACCTATTTAGCATACAAATTAACTATAATTTTAGCATACGTTTTAAACACTGACCAAAAGTTATTGTCCAATTGCAAAACGTATGTTAAAACTAGTGCTAAATTAACTGTTAATACTCCATAAACCTTATAATATCAGTATAGACAAAAAGACGAATTCATATACGAATTCGTCTTAAAAATGACCTGTTATTTTTAATTTTCTACCTCTGAACCGAACTACTTAGTTCGTATCTTCGCTCCTTTTCTTTTTAATTTATACAATGCTGTTTATATAAAGGTGCTTTATTCTTCTATTATTCTCTATGCCAAATCGAAATCTATAGAAACTTAAATGGGTCCGTACTTCGTTCAGAATAACTAATATTAATGGCAAAATTTTTCTCATCACACATAGTAGACAGGACTTCGGCTACACCCTTTTTCATGACCTTTTCAATATGATGACCTGGATCGACTATATTTAGACCCATTGCCATTGCATCATGAGCTACATGGTAATACATATCCCCAGACACAAACACATCAGCACCTTTAAATTTTGCTTGACTGATATATTTATTACCATCTCCGCCAAGAACTGCGACTTTTCGAACAGAATCATTAAAATCTCCAACAACACGTACAAACTCTACATCAAGTGACTTTTTTACGTGTTCAGCAAATTCCTTTAGAGTCATTTCATTTTCTAAAATCCCTATTCTACCTAGTCCTAAGCTTTCACCCTTATTTTCTAAAGGGAAAATGTCATAAGCTACTTCTTCATAAGGATGTGCTTTTAACATTGCTGAAATGACCTTCTTTTGTAGTTTACTCTCGAAGATCGTTTCTATTTTAACTTCTTCAACCCTCTCTAGGCTCCCTTTTACCCCAATAAAGGGATCAGCACTTTGTAAAGGTAGAAATGTTCCTGTTCCTTTCGATTCAAAGCTACAATGGCTATAGTTACCGATATTACCTGCACCTGCATCACCCAGTGCTTGACGAACAATTGTAGCATGGGAACTAGGAACATAAACGATGAGCTTCTTTAAAGATTCTTCATATGTATGACTTAATACTGTAACTTCCTTTAATTGTAAAGCATTTGCCAACAAATCATTAACACCGCCCATCGCAACGTCAAGATTAGTATGGGCTGCATAGATTGCTATATCATTTTTCATACACTTTTCAATCAATCTCCCATGAAATTGATCGGTAATAACAGATTTAAGAGAGCGAAATAACGGGGGATGATGTGCAATAATTAAGTCTATATTCTTTTCAATTGCTTCATCCAATGTTTCTTCTAATACATCAAGGACTATAAGTACATTTTTGACAGGCTTATTTAACGTACCGATTTGTAATCCTATCTTATCCCCTTCTAGAGCCAATCCCTTAGGTGAGTATTGTTCAAAGAGCTGGATTACCTCATATCCGTTTGGAATTTTCCTCATTTATAAAAACTCCTTTACGACTTCAATATTCTTTATTAATTCAGCTTTTTTCTGCAAGTTCTCATCAGTTTTTTCTGCTTGCTCTAATTGTGATAAAATTCTCTCGAAATGTTTCCTTTCATGTGACCATTTCTTTAAAAACACCTCGTTCTTCTCTTGTAAAAGAAACGGTCCAACTAGTAATTCGGTTCGTAAGTTAGTATAAGGTCTCATAGCACTACCTCTCTCAGCTACTAACACTTCGTAAATTTTACCATCTTCATCTAAAATATTTTCAGCAATGAGCTCCCAGTTGTTTTCAATTAGCCATTCTCTTATCTTTTTAGCACCAATATTCGGCTGAAGTACTAACCTCTTTACACCTTCTAACTTATCTTTTCCACCTTCTAAAATAGATGTAATTAAGGAACCTCCCATACCCGCAATTGTAATACAAGTAACTTCATTTGGGCTGATAACCTCTAGTCCATCGCCTTTACGAACATCAATGTATGTCTTTAACCCAGCCTTTTCAACCTGCTCTTTAGCTGATTTTAAAGGTCCATCTGTAATTTCACCTGCCACCGCTTTCACAATAAGTCCTTTTAAATAAGCATAACAAGGGAGGTATGCATGATCAGATCCAATATCAGCTAAAATTGATTTTTCGGGTATGTAAGCTGCAACTGTTTCCAATCTATTTGATAATTTCATTTCATTCATTTTCTCACCACATTCTCTAAGTTTACTTGTATTCATTATAAGCTGAAAAAAAGTCCCTTGCAAAATGCAAAGGACTCTTTATATGCTTATTTCAATTCAATTAACCATTGTGCCATCTCTTCAAGTTTTTCTCCAGGTACTAAGTTAGGAGGCATGATGCCTTTACCATTTTTTAGTATATCTTGGATTTCTTCAGATGAGTACTTATCACCTACGCCAATTAACGCAGGACCAGCTCCTCCACCGAAGTCAGCACCGTGACATGATAAACATTGTTGTTGATAAATTTCTTCTGGGCTAGCAGCAGATACATCCTCATTTTTAGTCTCTTTTCCACCATTCGCCAATTCCTTCGCGTTATCTAATCCGATAAAAGAAAGAAGAAACATTAGTCCTAGTCCAAAAACCATAATTAATCCAAATGGAATTAATGGATTACGATTCATTCCCTTAACCTCCCTTATGTAAAAACTTTGTGTGTTAGGTAATATTATTTTATACAAACAATACCTATTTTACTTTAAAATGTCGAGAAGTGAAAGACCTAATTGTACAAGTTACTCATGATTTTTTTTTTCGTTTCTTTCAGAAATATAAATGTCACAATTTCGTCAAACTTTCACCTAAAATCTCATAAAAATAAAATGGCAAAGAAATTTCTTAGGTAGTATACCCTAAAAAACCAAAATAACAAAACCTCATTCACTTTCTGAATGAGGTTTTGTTATTAACAACCTATTGTTCTTGCAATAACCATTCGTTGAACTTCAGAAGTACCTTCACCAATTTCAAGTAGCTTTGCATCCCTCATGAATCTTTCTACATGGTATTCTCTCATATACCCATAACCACCATGAATTTGAACCGCTTGGTTTGTAACTTCCATACAAATTTCTGAAGCATACAGTTTACACATAGATGCCTCTTTCGTAAATGGACGTCCTTGGTCTTTAAGCCAAGCTGCTTTATAGACCATTGTTCTAGCTAACTCAATTTTCATCGCCATATCAGCTAATTTGAATTGAATTGCTTGAAAGTGAGAAAGTGACTTGCCAAACTGTTTACGCTCTTTTGCATATGCTAATGCCTTTTCGTAAGCCGCTTGTGCAATACCTACCGCCATAGCTCCAATACCAATTCGTCCGCCATCTAATGTCACGAGGAATTGTTTAAAGCCTTCCCCTCGTTTTCCTAATAGGTTTTCCTGCGGTACTCTGACATCTTCTAACACGAGCTCTGTAGTATTAGAAGCATGCAATCCCATTTTTTCGTAATTATCAATTACTTTAAAGCCATCTGCATCAGTAGGAACAATAATCGCACTAATTTCTTTTTGCTGACCATCTCTTCCAGTAATTGCAGTTAGAGCAAGGTGATTTGCATAGCTTGCATTTGTGATATAGCATTTATTACCGTTAATCACAAAATCGTTTCCATCCGTTTTAGCCTCAGTTTGAGTTCCTCCAGCATCAGACCCTGCATTAGGTTCTGTCAAACCAAAAGCACCAAATGACTCTCCAGTGCAGATTGGAGTTAAATATTTTTGCTTTTGTTCTTCTGTACCAAACAAATTAATTGGTGCTCCACCTAGTGAGATATGAGCTGAATATGTAATACCGGTAGAACCACAAGCTCGACTTAGTTCCTCAGTGACGATGGCAAAACTAACTGTATCAGCTCCAGCCCCACCATATTCTTCTGAAAAAGGAAGCCCCATCATTCCTAGGTCAGCAAGCTTTTTGAATACCTCAATTGGGAATGCCTTTTCCTTGTCCCTTTTCTCAGCACCTGGCGCTACCTCTGCATCAGAAAACTCTCTAATCGTACGTAGTATCATTTGTTGTTCTGTCGTTAAATCGAAATTCATCCTTTTCCCCCCTAGATGTGTATACGCTTACAATTCCATTATAATGGTAAAAGGTGAATTTTCTCAACATTTTAAATATACCTTCTTATAAGAAAAATACTACTATTAAAATAATAATTGCAATAATGCCTGAAATAAGAAAGTATTTCTTGCCTGAGAATTGACCAATAAACACCCAAATGCAACTATTTATTAATAATGTGACGTACATGGCCACTCGATCATTTGATAAGTAGATATCAGTAATTTGAACTGAAAACAGTAGTAAAATAAGTGCTGTAACAATAAAAATGAAATGTTGAATGAAAATATTTTTTTTGAAGAAAAAGCCCAACAATAAACAGACTATTAAAAAAATAATGAAAATGGGTATTTGCAAATTCAAAAACATTTCAGTAAAATAAATGACAAGAAATGTTAAGAACAAGAAGACAATAAATGAACATATAAAAATTGTCATAGCCGCAATTTTCGTTTTCTTCTTCATTTCTTGGTCTTGTTCAAATTCACCCTGTGAATAAAGCGTTAATAAAAAGTTACAGTAGTGTTCTGGCAAGAGTTTATTTTCCTTCCAGTGTGATATTTCATTTATTATGACTTTCTTTCGACTAGGTTCCATTGCGTTCATTTTCACCTACTTAATAAAATAACTAATCGGTGCTTTATTTCCAGTACTTTTTTAGATAAGCCTAGAAGTCCGATTAAAAACATGATTACAATTAACTTCCTATAAAATAAAAAGTTTACTTCAATTGTATGAAGTAAACTTCAGAAAGTAAATTATTTTATTCTAAGAAATCTTTCAATCTTTTGCTTCTACTAGGGTGACGTAGCTTTCTAAGTGCTTTAGCTTCAATTTGACGAATACGTTCACGAGTTACACCAAAGACTTTTCCTACTTCTTCAAGAGTACGTGTACGACCATCATCTAACCCGAAGCGAAGACGTAAAACATTTTCTTCTCTATCCGTTAACGTATCTAATACATCTTCTAGTTGCTCTTTTAATAACTCATATGCGGCATGCTCAGAAGGTGAAGTTGCGTCTTGGTCTTCTATGAAATCACCTAAATGGGAATCATCCTCTTCTCCTATGGGCGTTTCTAATGAAACAGGTTCTTGAGCTATCTTTAAGATTTCACGAACTTTATCAGGAGTAAGATCCATGTCTTCACCAATTTCTTCAGGAGTTGGTTCTCTACCTAAATCTTGAAGTAACTGCCTTTGAACACGAATTAACTTATTAATGGTTTCAACCATATGAACAGGAATACGAATTGTTCTTGCTTGGTCAGCGATAGCGCGCGTAATTGCTTGGCGAATCCACCAAGTAGCATAGGTACTAAATTTATAGCCTTTTCGGTAATCAAATTTTTCAACGGCTTTAATTAAACCCATATTACCTTCTTGGATAAGATCTAAAAATAACATACCTCTACCAACGTATCTTTTTGCTATACTTACCACTAGTCGAAGGTTTGCTTCAGCTAAGCGTCTTTTCGCTTCTTCATCGCCATCTTCGATACGTTTTGCAAGGTTTATTTCTTCTTCAGCTGATAATAAATCTACACGACCGATCTCTTTTAAGTACATACGAACAGGGTCATTGATTTTAACACCAGGAGGAACACTTAAATCGTTTAAGTCAAATTCCTCTTCTTTTGCAAGCTCTTGAATATTTGGATCGCTATCAGCATCGCCCTCACCGATTAATTCAACTCCTTGTTCACCAAGGAATTCATAATATTCATCAAGATGGTCTGATTCGACCTCAAAACCGGACATTTTTTCAGCGATTTCTTCGTACGTAAGAACTCCACGTTTTTTACCTAATTCTGTTAATTGCTCTTTTACTTGATCAATTGTTAATTCTGTTTCCACTTCTTTAGAACGAGCTGATTTTTCAGCCATATGTTCCCCTCCTTCTAAACTAATAAGCCATAGAGGTTATCACATTTATTATCAATTATTAATTAAGTGCTCTTCTCATATGGAGGATTTCCATTGCTATCGTTGCAGCTTTCACATAATCTTTTTGACGTTCTGCTTCTTGTTTATCTTTTTCTTTTTCTCTTATCATTGACAATTTTTGTTGTTTCAACACCTGTTTAATGTAATCAGATAATTCAGGCTCTAGTATTTCATCCTGTAAGCTCATCATAGCTATATCTGTAACAATCCTCTTTAAGTTCTCATCTGATAACCTATTTATAAATGCGCTAATGTCTGGTTCATTTCCTTCTTCGTAAAACGCATATAAGTAAGTAATGATTGCCCTATGCTCTTCAATGTTGAAATTACCTTGTAATGCATCCTGCACTTTTATTACAATATCTTTATTTCGCAGCATATGAGCAATAAGTAATCTTTCTGCTTTTTGAAATGCAGGCATCAACTTCTTTGTTAAAATTGGTTGTCTAGCTATATTATTTCTTTTCTCAGACGCATTATCCTTCTTGTTTCGTTCAGCCCGATAAATTTGGAGCTGCTGTTGTTTTAATGCATCTAAAGAAAGAGAGAATTCTGAAGACAGTTGTCTCAAGTAATGATCACGTTCAACCGCTTTATCTAAGGAACTTATCTCTCTTAATACTTCTTCGATATAGCGTATTCGTTGACCTTCATCCTGCAGATTTTTTCCTCTTCTTAGGTATCTCATTTTAAAGGCCATCGGTGTTAAACTTGCCCCTATTACATCATTTCTAAAGCTATCCGCTCCATATTTTTTAATGTAGTCATCAGGGTCCAAACCATCTGTCATTACAGCTATACTAACGTAACATCCAGCATTCGTTAAAATATTGGCAGCTCTCATTGCAGCTTCAATACCAGCAGAATCAGAATCATAACAAATTACGACTGACTCAACGTTCCTTCTGATGATTTTGGCCTGTTCTTCAGTAAGAGATGTTCCCATTGTTGCAATTGATTGTGGAAAACCTGCCCTGTCAGCTGCTATGACGTCAGCAAATCCTTCAAAAAGAATAGCTTGTTGACTTTTACGTATATGAAGTCTTGCATGATTAAAATTATAGATTACTTTACTTTTATTAAAGATAATGGTTTCAGGACTATTTAAATACTTAGGTTCCCCAGAACGATCCAACACTCTGCCAGAGAACGCAATGGTTTTGCCTTGGTGATCTAGAATCGGAAACATGATTCGATTTCTAAAACGATCAAAATAGGCATTTCCTGATTCGCGTTGAATAACGAGTCCTGCACGCTCCATTTGTTGAATGTCAAAACCTCTTTTGACAAGAAGCTTTGAGGCAAATTCCCATGAATCTAGTGCATAACCAATCTCAAATTTTTCTATGACTTCTTTTGTGAATCCACGGTTTAAAAGATAATCAAGAGCATGTTGACCCTCTTTTGTATTTATCAGTAAATGATGATAGAATTTCTTTAATAACTCATGAGCATCAATCATTCGCTGTGATTCTTTTTGTTTTTTACTCGTTTGTTGATCGGTTGCAATATTGGGAAGTTCTATATTTACTTTTTCAGCAAGCGCTTTGACTGCATGTGTAAATGTATGTCCTTCAATTTCCATTAAAAAGGAAAAAGCATTTCCTCCTGCACCACAACCAAAGCAATGATAAATTTGTTTATCAGGCGATACCGAAAAAGATGGAGAATTTTCACCATGGAAGGGACATAATCCAAAATAATTTCTGCCTTGTTTCTTCAATTGAACATATTCACTAATAACATCTACAATGTCAATTGTTTGACGTATTTTTTCGATTGTTTCCTCGGGAATTCGCACGTTTCCATTTCCCATACCTAACAGCTCCGTGATATAAAAGTATTCTATGTTTCAGCGTTAAATCCTGCACGTTTCGACAAATTTTTTTTCAAAGTTGTGATAAAATGAATTCTGTCCTCATCACTAAACGCCTTAGGTCCTTTTGTATAAGTCCCTTTTCTACGTTCTTTGGCTGAAAGATACCTAAGATCAAGAATAGTGTCCATGTCCTTTTCTAAATAAATTTTACCTCGAGGATTGATAACAAAAATATTTTTTTTTAACAAGACACTTGCTAAACCTATGTCTTGGGTAACAACAATATCCTGTTTCACTGCATGATTCATAATATATAAGTCGGCGGCTTCTTTTCCTGTATCTACATAAACCCACTTACCTCCATAATCATAAGAAGTAACATGATCATACGAAGCAACAAAGATTACATCAACTAAATATGTATTAGCCAAGGTGACGATTTCATCTTTCACAGGACAAGCATCAGCGTCGACAAATATCGTTATAGTTTTTTCGTCATATTTCTCTATTCTACATCACTCCATAGATTCCTTCTTTTCAAAATATATTTCACATAGAAACTTTTATGACGATTGCCTCTTAAAAAATTGTCGATTTTTATTTATTGACATTTTATTGTATTTACTTGACAACCCACAATACATAGTTTATTCGTTCAGTCGCCACTCTAAACCTATAAATATACATTTTTATCACAATTTTTTATTATAATACAAAAAGTCCAATGACGCTATATATCTTTTTTATTTTTTATTCATTTTTATTTACCCCTAATCCGCTCCACTAAACATAAGTGAATGAAGAGATCTTTATCACTTTTTCTCTCCTTGTAGTTTTAATCATCCAACTAAAAAACACATACCTATAAGATATGTGTTAATACATCCCTCGATTATTAATTGAATTCAAAATAATGCTTGCCGTTTCCTCAACCGCTTTATTCGTCACATCAACTACTTCACAACCAATTCTACCTACAACCGATTCAAAATGGTTTAACTCTTCTTGAATTCGATTAATATTTGCATATATCGCCTTATCATCTAGCCCTAAAGACTTTAATCGCTCTCTCCTAATTTGGTTTAATTTATCAGCACTAATCTTTAAACCAAAACACTTTTCTTTTGGAACTTTAAACAACTCTTCAGGTGGATCTACTTCTGGAACAAGTGGCACATTAGCAACCTTTAGTCGCTTATGCGCTAAAAATTGCGACAGAGGTGTTTTAGAAGTTCTCGATACACCAACTAGTACTATGTCCGCTCTTAATATCCCTCTCGGATCACGACCATCATCGTATTTTACTGCAAATTCAATCGCTTCAATCTTTTTAAAATAGTCCTCATCAAGCTTTCTAACTAATCCTGGTTCATGTCGAGGAGTCTTTCCGTATAAATCACCCATCTTATCGATTAGCGGTCCGATTATATCATATGTAATGACATTCTCTCTTTTGGCTTCTTCAAGTAGAAAAGTTCTTAATTCTGGAATTACAATCGTAAAGGCGATAATTGCATTATTCAGTTTTGCAAGTGAAACAACCTCTGCAAGAGTTGTAACATCCTCTACATATGGAATTCTTTTTATTGATGTATTCGATCCATTAAACTGGCTTACAGCAGCTTTAACCACTAACTCTGCAGTTTCTCCAACTGAATCAGAAACTACATATATTATACGGTTACTCATACCATTCCCCCATTTCATAATGATTTTAGACTAATTCATCATCTGCTAAAGCAACTAAGGCCTTTGTAATATTTGTCTTTGTAATTCTACCAATTACTTCTATTCCACGTTCAGTTTCCTTTACAATCGGTAGAGCATCAATTTGCTTTTCAATAAGCTTTCTAGCAACATCAATCAAAGAGTCTTCTTTCAGACACATTGTAATATTTGGCATTCTAGTCATGATAATGTTAACAGGAATACTATTTAATTCTTGCTTACCCAAACTTGCACGAAGTAAATCTTTTCGTGATAAAACTCCCACTAATGCAGCACCCTCATCCACAACGAATAATGTACCCACATCTTCGAGAAACATTGTACAAATCGCATCATAAACCGAAACACTCTCATTAACAACCACTGGTATAGATTGGTAATCCTTAACTTGAAATTTCTTAACTTTGTCCGTTAAAAGCTGGGAGCCTGTTTTTCCAGTATAAAAATACCCCACCCTTGGCCGCGCTTCTAAATATCCTGCCATCGTTAATATCGCTAAATCCGGTCGCAATGTAGCCCTAGTCAAATTAAGCTTGTCAGCAATGTGCTCACCCGTTATAGGACCATTATCCTTAACAATTTGCAATATCTTTTCTTGTCTTTTGTTGAGTTCGATTGTAATCACCACCTATCATTTTGAAAAAGCCAAATCCAAATTTACGTAAATTGAACCAATAAGGTTATACTATTTTCTTTATATTATATACTAATTAACCGATTTTGTAATAATAAATCTCTTAAAAATTAAAGAGCTTGATACCTTATCAAGCTCTTTTACCTTCTTATTTCACAATCAGTGCATTCATATCAGCAAATAAATAGATTACTTCAGCAATTAAAGCCATTTGTGTTAAACGGTTTTTTCTAACATTTTCATCTTCAGACATAACCATTGTATTCTCGAAGTACGAATCAATTTCATGTTGAAGAGATGCAAGAGATGTAAAGGCTTTATGCGCATCATTACTTTCCATAGAACCTTTAACTTCTGTTTGAACTAGGACATACTTTTCATATAGATTCTTTTCCTCATCAGAAGCAAATAGGTCTTGATTAATTTCACCTATTTCTCCTTTTTTAGAAATATTTAACACTCTACTTAATGACTCAATAACTTCCTTAAATGATTCACTGCTTTTTTGTTGTTCAAGTACTTCAGCCTTTTGAATAACCATATCAATTTTTTCTATATTCGAACCTAGTACGGCATCAATAATGTCATACCTTACACCGCGGTCCGATAACACATTTTTGACTCTCATTTTAAAGAATTGAATCAACTGGTCCAGTACTTCCTGTTTTTCTTTTTTAAGTATTCCCGCTTCCCCAATAATGGATAATACATGGTCGAGTAAGGATTCTAAACATAAGTTATAGCGATTTGTGTGTAAAATTTGAACAATACCAGCTGCTTGTCTTCGTAATGCATAAGGGTCCTGAGAACCAGTTGGGATAATCCCTATCGCAAAACAGCTAACAATTGTATCAATTTTGTCAGCGATGCTTATTATAGCACCAATATCAGAAGAAGGAGCTGTATCCTCTGCAAAACGAGGTTTGTAATGCTCATTAATAGCCTTTGCAACAAGTTCGTGTTCTCCGCTTAAAGTCGCATACTTTTCCCCCATTAGTCCTTGTAATTCAGGGAATTCATATACCATATGTGTTACAAGATCAAATTTACAAATTTCAGCCGCACGCTCAATATGAGGAAGATTTTTTTCGTCTACTTTAAGTAAGTGCGCAATATCCTTTGAAATATTTTTTATGCGAGAAACCTTATTCCCTAAGGAGCCAATTTCTTCATGATATACGATTGAATCAAGTTTTTTAACTAAGTCATCAATCTTTAACTTCAGGTCCTCTTGATAGAAAAAGTTTGCATCTGACAGACGAGCTCTAAGAACCTTTTCATTACCTTTTGCTACATTTCCAATATGCTTGTGATCTCCATTTCGGATTGTCACGAAGGATGGTAATAGCTTTCCTTCCTTGTTTTTCACAGGGAAATATCTTTGATGCTCTTTCATACTTGTTATAAGAACTTCCTCAGGTAATTGAAGAAAGTCTTCTTCAAAATTACCGTATAAAGCAGTCGGATATTCAACTAAATTATTAACCTCATCTAAAAGAGATTGATCTATCGGAATAACCCAATTATTTTCTTGTTCAATTGTTTTAATTTGTTGAACAATCGCTTCTTTACGCTCTAAAGAATCAGCAATAACGTATTGTGAAAGCAGCTTTTGCTCATACTCTCTTGGAGAAGGGATTTCAATTTCAGTCCCTAGAAAGCGATGCCCTCTTGTTGTATTACTAGAAGTAACATTAGAGATTGTTAATGGAAAAACTTCATTACCATATAAAGCAAGTACCCATTTGATAGGCCTAACAAATTTCAACTCTTCCGTTCCCCACTTCATATTTTTAGGGAAAGACATATTTTTAATTAACTTTTCAATTTCAGGAAGTTCATTTATGGTTTCTTGACCTTTAATATTTTTCGTAATATGAGCATACTCAACCCCGTTAATTTCTTTAAAATAGATGTCATCTACAGAAGCGTTTTGGCCCTTAGTAAATCCAATCGCTGCTTTTGTCCAGTTGTTATCATTGTCTAATGCAATTTTTTTAGCTGGACCCTTGGCTTCAATTTCTTGATCTTCCTGTTTTTCTGCTAAATCTGTAATAAGAACAGCTAATCTCCTAGGAGTTGAAAAACTTCTAACTTGATCAAACCTTATATTTTTCTCCAAAAGCCAACTGGTCATTTTATCTGCTAATTGGTTCATTGAATCGACAACAAACCTTGCTGGCATTTCCTCTAATCCAATTTCGATTAATAGATCACGTTTACTCATTTTCAAGCCCTCCCTTAAGCATAGGAAAACCTAATCTTTCTCTTTCTTCAAAATAGGTTTTAGCAATTTTCCTTGCTAAGTTTCTAACTCTACCTATATATCCTGTTCGTTCTGTAACTGAAATTGCTCCTTTTGCGTCTAACTGGTTAAAAGTATGTGAGCATTTCAACACATAATCATATGCAGGATATACTAAGCCCTCTTCCATTTGTCTATGAGCTTCCTTTTCATAGATAGAAAAGAGATTAAATAACATCTCAGTATCAGACGTTTCAAATGTGTATTTTGAATGTTCATATTCAGGTTGCAAGAAAATATCTCTTACCGTAAAACCGTCTGTCCATTCTAAATCAAAAACGTTTTCTTTGTCTTGTATATATGATGCAAGTCGCTCTACACCGTATGTGATTTCAACGGATACTGGCTTACACTCTAATCCTCCAACTTGTTGGAAATAGGTAAATTGAGTGATTTCCATACCATCTAACCAAACTTCCCATCCTAAACCAGCTGCACCTAAGGTTGGCGCTTCCCAATTATCTTCAACAAAACGAATATCATGTTGTAGAGGATCAATTCCTAAAGCCTTCAATGAATCCAAGTACAACTCCTGAATGTTGTCAGGTGATGGCTTCATAATTACTTGGAATTGATGATGCTGATATAGTCTATTTGGGTTTTCTCCATATCTCCCATCAACCGGTCTTCTTGATGGCTCAACATATGCAACATTCCAAGGTTCAGGCCCTAAACTTCTTAAAAAAGTATACGGACTCATTGTTCCTGCACCTTTTTCAACATCATATGCTTGCATTAAAATACAACCTTGATCTGACCAATGCTTTTGTAAAGTTAAAATCATATTTTGAATGTTCATAAAGCACCTCCGATAATATTCCTACTAATTTTAGACTTCTATTTACTGCATGTTAATATGTGTTACACACTGTGCTGTTTCAACTACAGGCAATCGAAAGCTCTATTGAGTTACAGTTTGACACAAGTATTAGCTAATACTTTCCCAATAGATTCAAAAATAAAAAACTCCCGTCTCTATGTCATATCATTGACATAGGGACGAGAGTTACCCGCGGTTCCACCCTAATTGCTATATGCTTTTAAAAAGTTCATATAGCCTCTTTTACAAACTCACTCCAGAACGCCTTCCTTACCACTCTATACCCTAGCTCACACCACCCTAGGTTCGCTTTTATATCGTAAGTAAGTACTACTTTCCTTCAACGTGTCATATTTTTAATATGCATATTATATGAAAAGCTAACAGATGTCAACTATCATATAACCCTTTGAGTTGATCCATTTGGTTTAAAAATCTCTTTGATTTTAAAGTCAAACCTGAATACTCTTCATAATATGCTGAAATAACCTGCTTAAGTTCGCTTTTCGTTTGATCTTTTAGATTAATGTTTCCTAACCTATTTAAATCGAAATAGTAAAATAATCTAAGTAATTTAACGGTAGCTTGGGAAATTTTAAAATGATAAGAATCTTTATCCATACAACGGCGGCAAAGAAAACCGCCTTCTCTAATTGAAAAGACGAAATCACCAGTTTGACTCTCACAAATCGAACACTTATCTAGTCTTGGATATAACCCTAAAACTGGGAGCATTTTCATTTCATAAATGTAGGTTAATACATCTACATCTAGTCCTTCATTCATATATTGTAATGTTTGAAGTAGTAGCTCAAACATGAATGGGTTTGGCTTCTTTTCATCCGTGCTTTTATCTGTTAACTCAACAATATATGATGCATATGCTGTAAGAAATATATCTTCCCGTATTGATCGCATTGTAGATATTGTTTCCCCTTGCTGTAAGCTTCCTAAGCCGGAACTCTTTTGCATAAGAAAGTATCCGTATGTAAAAGGTTGTGTAATAGCAGACAGTCGACTACTCGGTTTTTTAGCACCCCTGGCCATTACACCAACCTTCCCCCATTCACGAGTATATAATGTAACAACTTTATTGGTTTCACCATAATCATTTGTACGAATGACAATTCCTTCACATTTTTGCAACAAAAGATGTCACCATCCAATTAGTAAAGAGTAGGATGGTCAAGAAATTGGAGAATCCAATTGTGCTAGCTCTTCATTTTCTAGTAAATCGGGTCCTTCTTGGTTCTCCTTTTCCATTTCTTTAAAAAGAAGATACGTATCAATATTACCTGTATTACTAAACACCTTCCAGGTAAAATCTAACATAAAAAACCCCACCTTTCTGTTAGTTAAGCTTAGCAATCTATCCAATTCCATATCATTATCTTGACCGTTTTTTAAGAAATCATGTTACACAATATTTACTAATAGAAAACACTTGCTTTTTAGACATTTTATGTGCCTTATTATTCGGTGTTGATTAATCAGTATGACCCATTATTAATAATCATCTTCCTTAAAACCATAGTCTCTTAATTGATTCATTTTATTTCTCCAATCCTTTTGAACTTTTACCCAAAGCTCTAAAAAGACCTTTGAACCTAATAAAGCTTCGATATCTGCTCTTGCTCGTTTACCGATTTCTTTTAACATACTACCTTGTTTACCAATAATAATGCCCTTTTGTGAAGACCTTTCCACAATAACAGTAGCTGCTACATATATGGTTTTCCCATCTTCTCTTTTTTCCATGGCATCTAAAACGACTGCAATGGAGTGAGGAATTTCCTCTCGCGTTAGATGAAGTGCTTTTTCGCGAATAAGTTCTGCAACAATAAATCTTTCTGGATGATCAGTCACTTGATCAGCCGGGTAATACTGTGGACCTTCTGGAAGATAGGACTTTATTTGTTCAAGCAACGTGTTTACATTATTTCCTTCTAATGCTGAAATTGGCACAATTTCTTTAAAAGGGTATAGACTCTTGTACTGTTCAATAAGCGGGAATAATTCATCTGGATGAATTTTATCAATTTTATTTATTACTAAAAATACAGGTGTGTTCGTCGTTTTTAGCTTTTCAATAATGAATTCATCACCACGACCATAACCTTCCTCAGCATTTATCATAAACAAGATGACATCGACTTCTTTTAATGTATTTTGTGCAACTTTCATCATAAAGTCCCCAAGCTTATGCTTAGGTTTGTGGATGCCTGGTGTATCAATAAATACTACCTGTGCGTCATTTTCTGTATATACACCTTGTATTTTATTTCTTGTGGTTTGTGGCTTGTCACTCATAATGGCTATTTTTTGGCCGATGACTTTATTTAAAAAAGTCGATTTTCCTACATTCGGTCTTCCTATTATTGATACAAATCCTGATTTATACGTTTCTTTCGTCATTTATTAAGTCCTCCGCTGAGAATGCTCCTGGTAGCAAATCTTTTACTTTTATTTCTAATATTTCTCCATTTAAATTAGTTAAATAGACAACCATACTTTCAGAACATAGTTCTGAAATCACCTGTCTGCACGCCCCACAAGGAGGAACAGGCCTTTTTGTATCCGCAACAACTGCTAGAGCTAGAAATTCTTTAGCACCCTCTGAATACGCCTTAAATAAAGCTGTGCGCTCTGCACAATTACACATGCTATAAGCTGCATTTTCAATATTGCATCCACTATACACTTTTCCGTCTGATGAAAGCAATGCTGCACCGACTTTAAAATTAGAATAGGGTACATATGCAATTTCTCTTACTTCTTTTGCGATATTGATTAATCGACCTACATCCATGAAACAGTCTTCCTTTCCTCACCAAGCTCACTTGGTGAGTTATAAACTTATTTTACATAAAAAATGATCAAAAATCATTACATCACATCATTTGTAATATAAAAGTAAGAATTTTTAAAATATTATAATAATTCGGTGAGGTAAGGGAAAAAAATAATTAAACCTATAATAACAGAGATAATCGCAAAAACAAAAACAGCCCCTGCTGATGTATCCTTCGCTATTTTCGCCAATCGATGTTCCTCGAGCGTAACTAAATCGACTACCCGCTCAATCGCTGTATTCATTAACTCTAAGCTTAGCATTCCACCAATTAATAGTATTAAAATGATCCACTCATACACAGAAATAGAAAATATAAACCCAAGCAATAGCACAAGTAAGGTTAGACATAGGTGAATTTGTAGATTCCGTTCTTTTATAACAGAATACTTGATGCCATTCCATGCATAAGAGAAACTATTTAATAATCTACTCCACTCACTTTTTCGTGTTTTATCGTGAAAGGCCATATTCGTTCAATATTTCCTTTTGTTTTGAAAACATCTTTTCTTCATCTTCCTTTACTTCATGATCGTAGCCAAGTAAGTGAAGAAAACCATGAACGGCTAAAAAGCCAAGCTCTCTCTGAAAGGAATGTCCATATTCTACCGCTTGTTCTTTCGTTCTTGGAATTGAAATAATAATGTCACCTAAAACTACCGGAATGTTATCCCCTACGATTTTAATTTCACCATCACCTAGCTCTTCCATCGCAAAAGAAATGACATCTGTTGGCTGATCCTTGTCCCTGTATTCACGATTAATTTCTTGTATTCTTTCGTTGTCTACAAAAGTTACAGATACCTCTGCACCGGTGCTAACCCCTTCAATCTTTGCAGCTAAATTTAATAATTCTTCAACAAAATTCAATTGGTCTTGCATTACTTCGTTCGTTTCATCAATAAAATCTATTTCAAGTATCATGCTTCCTTCACCTTCTGTCTTGTAATTTCTGGATACTCAATTCTTGAATGAAATATTCCTTTCAACGTTTCACAAAGCGAAACAGAAACTTGCTCCAATTCTTTCAAAGTAAGGTCACATTCATTTAATTGACCATCTTGAAGTCTTTCAGCAATAATGCTTTTGACAAGTGTTTCTATTTTTTCAGTATTAGGGTTGGTTAAAGATCTAACTGCTGCTTCAACACTATCAGCGATACCTACAATGGCAGCTTCTTTAGATTGAGCCTTTGGTCCCGGATATCTGAAATCGTCCTCACTAATATCTGTTTCTCCTTGTTGTTTAGCTTTATGAAAAAAATATTTTAACAGTGTTGTTCCATGATGCTGTTCTGCAATATCTACAATTTCCTGCGGCAACTTGTGTTTTCTTAGATAATCCGCTCCATCAGTTGCATGTGCTACAATAATATTTTTACTTAATTGTGGTGATATTTTATCATGTGGGTTATCAATATTTAATTGGTTTTCAATAAAAAAATGCGGGCGTTTTGTTTTCCCAATATCATGATAATAGCATCCCACTCTTGCTAATAATCCGTCTGCTCCAATTGATTCACATGCGGCTTCTGCTAAATTGGCAACCATTACACTATGATGATATGTTCCAGGTGTTTCTGTTAAGATTTTCCTTAACAAAGGATGATTTGGATTGGATAGTTCAATTAATTTCATCGTTGACAGAATTCCAAATCCTGCTTCAAAAAATGGAAGTAAACCAATTGTTAAAACCGAACCAACTACTCCAGAAACAACCGCCATCACAATATAAGAACCAGTTTCTAAGTCAGTAAATTGTGCGTTTTTCAAAAGTAATACTGACAATAAAAAGATCACGTTCACAACTGAAACAAAAAGTCCTGCTTGTAAAATCTTTGCTCTCCGATTATGTTGACTTAAAAACAAGACTCCAGCTATGCCTGCAAACATATAGTATATACCAACAGAAAAATTAAAAGAGCCCGTTATTCCTTCGTTATAGATGATACTTCCGCAGATTGCAAATATCACACTTGTCATAATAGCTATGCGTTCATTAATCAATAATTTCACAAGTAATGGTCCCATGGCTACTGGAACGATAAATCCTATCTCTGAATACTCAATTTGTTGGAATAAGCTTATTGTCTTCATTAATACAATAGTAATAGAGAAAATAATTCCATAAAGAAGTATATACATATTACGCTGACGGTTTTTAGGAATTAAACTATTGAAATAATAGATAATAATGCTTATTAATAATACAATTAAAAAGGAAATACCTATATAAGGCTTAACTGAGTTATCACTTTCTAAAAGTCCAACTAGCTTTAACTGACGGTACACTTCCTTCGAAACAATATAACCTTCTTCTACAATAATTTGCCCAGCCAATATTTTAACTGTTTCAACAGATTCTGCAGCCTGTTGGCGTTTTTCTTCTGTTTGGACAAAATCAAGATAGACATTGGGTATTATTGAATACTTTGCTAACTCTACAACGGCTGATTTCAAAGATGAATTAACACTACTGAGTTTAAGTTCTTCTTCTACTTTATTCTTTGCTTGTTGTAACTCTTCATCAGAGATCCTTGTTTTCATAATGTTATGGACTGCTGTTACCGTTGCATCTTTTGCACGGAGTAATTGATCAGGTGATGCATTTAATAGATTTGTTAATAGTGAATCAGGGAGCTCACTAATAATTTCTGTAGGTAACTTTTGTTTCAATCGATTCAATTTTTCTTCAGTCGTAGGCCCTTGGACAGAACTGTCTGTGGTTTCACCCTCTGTGTTATAGGTACCCGACGATTCTTGTTGTTTTTGTTCATATTCCTGCTCGAGTTCTTGATTAACCTCAGAAACTGAGTCAAAAATTGAAATGACTAAGTCTACTCTGTTCTTTGCATATTCTGTTCTGAGTGAATATACATCTTCTACTGCTTGTCTTGCTTCTTCTTGCCTTTTCTTCGTAAGATCAATATCTTCTTTTGTTATCGGTGAACGTATGGTTTGGTTCGAAATATCGAGTAACTCTATGTCCAATTTCTCAGGTTTGATATTGCTGTACATAGAGGCGTACATAACACCAATTAACAGTACGTAGACTAAAATGTGCAAAAATCGGAAGCCCTTTAAAAAAGAACTGATTTTCATAATAAGTAGTTTGTATTTATTCCCCATTTATCTCCCCCCAAATCACAGAACTAACTTAATCTCCTTAATGCTAGTTTAAAGCTTCAGCGTTATATTTAGTGAATATCAATGAAAAGTAATAAATTTTCTCGTTAGGCTAGTTCCTATTCCTTAACGTTAAAATTCTTACTCTGAAGCAGCTTATTGCAAAAAAGACCCTGACTTTTACGTTGGGTCTAATGGTCGTTATTTGCATCTTCATAAGCTTTAATAATTTTTGCAACTAGTGGATGTCTCACAACATCAGATTGCTCGAGAAATACAAATGATACACCATTTATTCCACTAAGGGTATCTTTTGCGTTTCTAAGCCCTGACTTTACTCCTTTTGGTAGATCAACCTGTGAAATATCACCTGTGATAATCATTTTAGATCCGAACCCTAAGCGAGTTAAAAACATTTTCATTTGAGCTAATGTAGTATTTTGCGCTTCATCTAATATGACGAAAGCATCATCTAGAGTTCTCCCTCTCATATATGCTAGTGGAGCAATCTCAATGGTTCCTCTTTCAATTAGTCGAGCTGTATGTTCATTTCCCAAAACATCATGTAAAGCATCGTATAGTGGCCTTAAATACGGATCTACTTTTTCCTTGAGGTCTCCTGGTAAAAATCCCAAGCTCTCTCCTGCTTCAACAGCTGGTCTAGTTAAAATAATTTTTTTTACATTTCCATTTTTCAATGAATTAATAGCCATAACGACTGCCAGGTATGTTTTCCCTGTTCCAGCAGGTCCGATACCAAATACTAAATCACTTTTCTTAATAGCATTGATGTAATGACGCTGACCTAAAGTTTTAACTCTGATAGATTTACCTTTAATATTCTTCGTTATTTCTTCGCCATATAGGTTTTCAAAGTATTCAATCTTACCATCCCTTGCCATTTGCACGGCATACAGTACATCTCTCTCGTTTAGATTAATGCCTTTACGAAGAACGACTAGTAACTGATGAAGAATTTCCTCAACAAGATGAACCATCTCCCGATCACCAGAAACACTAACCGTTTCTCCTCTTGTGATGATGGAAACATCTAATTCTTCTTCAATTCGTTTTAAGTGTATGTCATTTGATCCAAATAGAGCAATAGCCTCATTTGGATTCTCTAGCTGTTGTTTAATTGTAATCAAGTCTTCTGACATCCTTTAGTCTCCTTGAACTAATGGTATCGTGGTTACGATATTTTCAATAACCTTAAAATATATTTCCAATTTTACTTTACCATTGTTATCCGTTTGGCGCAAAACTTTTTCTGATTTAATGATTGAATCTGAAGCAAGTTTACTTTTTAGCTCACTTCTACCTATTTCTTTTGCTGCTTCTACCGCTTCCTCTAATGTATACTCCCTAGAAATACTTTCGTTTTCTCTCATTATTTGCTTTTCATATGCTATCGGAAGATTCCATTTTAAAAATTTCAACTTGTTTTCAGTCTTTTCAATTTCGAACGATTTATACTTTGTTGAGCCATAGCCCCATATTTGAATGGGTGTATTAAATATTTTTATAAAATGCTTTGTTTTATAATTTCCTGTGAAGACACTAAACTTTGTTTTAAGAGCAATCGTTACATCAGACTTGTACCAAGTTTCACCAAAAATTTCACCTCTTGCTGTTACATACTGTTTATTATCTTCTTTACCTATAGCACCTGAAACAAGTATTTGTCCCTTTTCTACATAATCATTAACTTGCACAAGTGGATGACCTTCTTCTACAAACATATCAGTAATAATTGCTTTCTTTTTTGCTACAATATTTCTTGGGCTCAATTGTTCTGGAGACTCTGGTTGTTTTTTCTCTACTACTTCAAAATGGTAGGTCGTCCCTTTTAACTCCACACCAATCCACGTAATTTCCTCAATGTTATTGGTTAATTGCCGTTGAATTGATTCAACATCAGTTAGCAAAAATTGAAACTTTCCTTTTTCCACTCCAATTTCCCTTAATTCTTTTCTAATTAAATGCTCCGTTTTTGGTTTCGCTCCCCGCACTTCTATTCCCCATACCATATTTGAAAGAATACCAATTAGCACAAAAAAGAATAAACCTCCAAGTACAAACCCACTATTAAGAATCGACTTCTTTATAAGGAAAGGAAATCCTTTTCTCCCTACAAATTCTATTTTACAATCTGACTTTCTTACAATTGGTCTGATCTTTTTGACATCATCTAAGAGCATAAAAAAAGAAAGAGATTGAGTTCCGTAACGCCTAACATTCCAAATATGTATATCATTACGAACACAATCATTAATTAATCGCTCTATACCTTTACCCTTTACCAAAATCTTTACGCTACCCGAAAAAAAGTTAAGCCATTGGTTTTTCACACTAATCCCCCTATTACTACTTAATTATCTATATATAAAACTTGATCAATTTTTCCTTCTAGCAGTATTTCTTCTGGCAGAATTGTTTTTATAACGAATGAATCACCTTTAATTAATAGTTGTCCTTGTTTAAGTAACAACCGTAGTTCTTTATCTGAAAATGTTAATAAACCTCGATGATTTTCTATATAAATATGTATTTGACCTATCATAGTTATTCTCGGTAAGTCCATCATGACATCTGCGGGCAGTTCCATTTTTGATGTGACCCAATTTCTTAATCGTAATCTCCATTTTTTCGCCATTAAAAAGAACCCCCTTTCATCTCATATTTATGTTTTTACGCACTTAGATAGAACAGGATTCGGTTCATAAGTGAGCTTTGGAGATTAGCCTATTTTTAAAAGAAGAAGTGTTAATGATTTGAAGAGAATTTTAATGGATAGAGGATAAAAAAACTGAGCACCCATAAGGTTGCTCAGTTTCTCGATATTACTTTCGAAATAATGGTTTTTTCGATCTAGGGGGTCCAAGAACCTCAGACCATATTATGCCTTGGACAGCTTTATTCTTTGAGTAGCTTGGCAGCTCCTTCACTTTTTTCATTCTTTTAGGTGCTAATACTTGAGGCTTTTTTTCCTCTGTAAACATTGGCTCCTGTTGAAGTTGCTGATATTTTGCCAATAAATCATTGGCTTGAGTGTTGAAATTGTTTTCAGTTGTATTTTTTCTCATTTGCGGATGAGATTCCACGTTTATTTCTTTCATTTGTTCTAATGATGGTTCGTTACGTCTTTCATACTCTTTACGTTGTTGAGGCCTAGGAGCACTATTTTGTTCACTAGTTGCTTCTCGTACCTTTTTAAAGAAATTTAAAATAAAACCACCAATTATAACCAGTATAAAAATATTACTAAATATGAATTGTAGTAACTCGTTAATAAAATTACTCAAGATTAAACCTCCTTTCATGGACGAGGTTTAGTAGTTAGCTAGCCACGATTACTTCCCGTCTTCATCCTGTTCGTCAGTTAACTTACCAATTGAATCTCTCATATCTGTGTCCGCCATAATATTCTTAATATTCATGTAGTCCATAACACCCATGTTACCTGAACGAAGTGCTTGAGCCATAGCAAGAGGTACTTCCGCTTCAGCTTCAACAACTTTTGCTCTCATTTCTTCAACACGAGCTCTCATTTCTTGTTCAGTTGCAACCGCCATTGCACGGCGCTCCTCTGCTTTTGCTTGAGCAATCTTCTTATCTGCTTCAGCTTGGTCTGTTTGTAAAACAGCTCCAATATTTTTTCCGATATCAATATCAGCGATATCAATCGAAAGAATTTCAAAAGCCGTTCCTGCATCTAAACCTTTCGCTAACACTGTTTGTGAAATTAGATCTGGGTTTTCTAAAACTTTTTTATGGTCATGTGAAGAACCAATCGTACTTACTATACCTTCACCAACACGAGCGATTACTGTGTCTTCACCAGCCCCACCAACTAAACGCTCAATATTTGCTCGAACTGTAATTCTAGCTTTAGCTTTCACTTCAATTCCATCCATTGCAACACCCGCAATAAATGGCGTCTCAATAACTTTTGGATTTACACTCATTTGTACAGCTTCAAGTACGTCACGGCCAGCAAGATCAATCGCTGCACAGCGTTCGAAGCTTAATTCAATATTAGCTCTTTGTGCTGCAATTAGCGCATTTATGACTCTATCAACATTACCACCTGCTAAGTAGTGGCTTTCTAACTGATTTGTGTTGACATTAAGTCCTGCTTTTACAGCTTTAATTAATGGGTTAATAACACGACTTGGGATAACACGACGAAGTCTCATACCAATCAAAGTGAAAATACTTACTCTAACTCCTGCAGCTAGTGCTGAAATCCATAGCATGACAGGAACAAATGTAAATAAAACAGCTAAAAAAATGATCCCTGCTCCTATTGCTAATAAAACTAATAACGTATAAGGTGTCATAATTAAATCCTCCTATATTCTAGTTAAATTGTTTCTTCTGAAGCTTCCCTAACAACAATTCTTGAACCTTCTGTCTTAATAACAACTATTTTTTTATTCTTTTCAATATAACTCCCTTCTGTTACAACATCAACCCTTTCATTGTTAATCAATGCCGTACCAGATGGTCTCAGTGAAGTTAGAGCAAAACCTTCTGTTCCTATTAACTCTTTTCTATTTGTGCTAGAAATATATCCACTTTCAGTGTTTGTTGAGTCACTTAATATAATTTTCTTAAATAATGAAATACGTTTTCCGAACACTTTAAATAAGATGATTGATGCAATAATCGTTACACCTATCGCTATTAATAGTGACATAGCCATATGCCCTACATCGTCAGTCGCAATGAATAAGCTAGTTAAAATTGAACCAAAACCAATCAATCCTAATATTCCACCTGGGACGAAAAACTCTAAGAGGATCAATACAATACCTACAATGAATAAAATAATTGATTCAATACCAGCTAGCCCTGCCACTAGATGTCCATAAAAGAATAGAACCAGTGACGATGCTCCCATTATTCCAGGTATTCCAAAGCCTGGTGAATACAGTTCTAAAACTAATCCTAAACTCCCAATCGATAAAAGAATTGGAACAACAATTGGGTCAGTGATAAAACGTGCAAGTTTTTCTGCAAAACTTACTGCTAATTCTTCAACATTTGCATGTGCAAACCCTAAGAGTTTTAACAACTCTGCTCGGTTTTTTACAATTCCTTCTGCATACTTTACTTCAAGAGCTTGTTCTGCAGTTAATGTTAATAATTCACCCTTTCCAGCACCATATTGTGGTAGATCAATATCTTCGTCTGCCATTGCAAGTGCATACTTAGGGTCTCTTCCATTTAACTCTGCTGCATTTCTCATGGAAGCTAACCAATAAGATTCTGCTTTTTTACCTGCTGTGTTACCTTGTTGATCAATTATTGCCGCAGCACCCATACTACCAGCTTCAGTCATATAAATTTCATCGGCATTTAAAGCAATATAAGCACCAGCTGAAATAGCTTCATTGTTGACAAAAGCAACAATTGGAATATCCGTTTCCCGAATTCTTTTCGCAATCTTTCCTGCAGCATCAACAGCACCACCAGGGGTGTTAATTTCTAGGATAATTAAATCGGCATTTTTTTCTTCTGCTGTTGATATCCCTCGGTCAATAAAAGCATATAATCCTTTTTCTACTGTGCCTTCGACGGGGATGACAAAGACATTTTTAGAACTTGTTAGCCCTTCTGTACTAAACAAAGATAAAATAAGTGAAAATACAACAAGCATAGAAAAGAAAAGTAATCTTACGTGTTTCATTTTTTCCCTCCTTTCAATAAATAGACATACCTATTAATATCAATTCTTGATATGTATTACGTTTATTGATAACGAAAGTTTCACTTTATTTTCAATAAAATGAGCTCTCATTGCAAGTATGACAGTTTTTAATCAAAAAGAAAACACCTTACAAGATGTAAGGTGTTTTCTATGATAATTGTTGTTGTACAATTTTACTAACAAGTGACCCGTCTGCCTTGCCTTTGACTTTAGGCATTAGAGCACCCATAACTTTTCCCATATCTGCTTTAGAAGCAGCGTTAACTTCAGTAATCGTTTGTTTTACGATTTCAGTTACCTGTTCTTCACTTAACTGTTCAGGCATGTACACACTCAATATATCAAGTTCACTTTGAATTTTATCAACAAGGTCTTCACGACCAGCGTTTTTAAATTCATGGAGGGAGTCTTTACGTTGTTTTAATTCACGAGAAAGTACAGTTAACTCTTCTTCTTCAGTTAGCTCGCTATTCCCTAGCTTAATTCCCTCATTTTGCAGAGATGATTTTACCATCCGAATGACGGAGAGTTTGTCTTTTTCTTTATTCTTCATCGCTTGTTTCATATCACTATTTAAACGCTCGAGAAGACTCATAACAATTAACACCCTCTATTAAAATTTGCGTTTTCTAGCTGCTTCAGACTTCTTCTTACGTCTTACGCTAGGCTTTTCATAGAATTCGCGCTTTCTAGCTTCTTGAATTGTACCTGATTTAGATACAGTACGTTTGAAGCGGCGAAGAGCATCTTCAAGCGATTCGTTTTTACGAACGACCGTTTTTGACATTCTATTTCCCTCCCTCCGAAACAACCACTAAACATCATTAAAAACATGTTTATTGTTCTCTAGTTACACTTCAAATTGGTTAGAAAAGGTTGAAGTTGTTTTATAAACATGTACTTTGCCATTATAATATAACTATAATGTTAGGTCAACTGTATTTCCTATAAACACTTACCGTTTCTAACTATTTCTTTATGACTAAGTCCTTTATTTCACTATTTGATTTTGCGATCAAATATTTTGAACGACCTAAATAAAGAGGAATCTCAAGCTTTTGAAAGTTCGGAAGACCATCCTCCATAAAATATTGATGATCTTTATGAAAATTAGTGATAGCTCCAACCACCCAATCATGGTCTCCAATTTCAATCATTTTATCCACTTTACATTCGTAGGCAACATACGCCCCTTTTAGAATTGGCGCCTTTATCGTTTTAGCTGGGAAAAATTCTATTCCTAATTCATCTAACTTATTTAACTCACTTCCTGAGTATGTACCACTATATTGAATAACATGAGCTAATTGTGCTGGCACAAAATTTACAGCAAACTCTTTTTGTGCTGCTATTAACTTATGTGAATACCTCTCCCTTCCGATAGCAACTCCATATATTGGCGGTTCATATGAAATATATGAATGCCATCCTGCTGCCATAATGTTTCTTTCTCCATTGAATTCTGATGTAATAAGAGCTACCATACCTGGATAACTATGCATAACAGTTTTTTTAGACTCAACTAACATCTTATTTTCCCCTCTCTCAATTTTTAAATCCCGCTCTTTGATCAAGATATTCACTTTCTATTAAGTTGGAGTATTGGTAACACCCCTCTCCATTCGATCCATCTAGCAACACGACTAATATTAGAAAAATAAAGGCATGTATCACACCCCTTGTCCATAGAATTATACAAGAGGTGAAGTGAAAATGTTAGAAATATTCTCTTTATTTGCGGTATACATATCAATTTTTATTTTCGGTATGACTGTTATGAGAACAGGTTTGTATAATCTATCGGGGAAAAACATAAAAAAGTGGCTAATTGCATTCACAAATAACCCTGTAAAAGGATTGATCATTGGAGCTATAGTTACAGCAATTGTTCAGAGTAGCTCTGCAGTTATGGTCCTGATCGTTGGGCTTGTGGCTGCAGGTTATATTTCATTTAAGCAATCAATTGGGGTTATTTTAGGGACAAATATAGGAACAACATTTACGACCGAATTGATAACATTTGACATTTACTCTGCGATACTTCCTTTGTTAATTACAGGATTTATATGTTTATTCATTTCAAGGCGTGAGGTATTTAGTATAGGAGCTTTGTTATTTGGATTAGGTTGTATCTTTGTCGCAATGAACGGATTTGAACATCTAGCAAAACCAATCGCGCTATTTCCATCTGTACATACTTTTTTTCAATATACGAATAGGAGTGACTTATTTGGGATTGGTATTGGGACAATTTTAACAGCTATCATACAGTCAAGTACTGCAACAACTGGAATCATTATGGGCTTTATTAATGAACAAATTTTATCACTTCACGCAGGGATTGCCATAATTTTAGGCGCTAACATTGGTACGTGTATAACTGCATTCTTAGCAAGTATAGGTTCTAGCAAAGAAGCAAAGCTAACTGCATACGCGCATATTTGGTTAAACATTCTTGGGGTTCTCTTATTTTATCCTTTTATATCAAGCTTAGGAAACATTGCTACAATGTTAACCTCACTGCCAGATGTACAATTAGCACATGTAAGCGTAATGTTTAATGTCCTATCTTCCCTGATTGCCTTACCTTTAACAGGTATATTAGCAACTTTCATATTAAAAGTGCATCGAAGTGTATGATGTTAGGATGGAAAAACTCAGGAAAATGCTTTAATTATATTTTTTGGAGATAAAAGAGGTTGCTCAAGTGAGCCCTGTGGGCGAGATTCCTACAACGCAGATTAACACCCACTGTTGAGGGTAAAGAATTGTATTTTCAGGGTAGACTTCCATGCAATTTAGAATTTGCACCATGGCACATGAAAATAGATTTAGTTAATAGAATGTTGTAATTCCAGTACTCATTCGTGTTAACCGTAGTGGAAGGACCGAGACTCCTGCGGGAGATGCGCTGGACTGGAGACCCCACAGGCGAAGCCGAGGAGGCTCCAGGAGCGCCCCGCGGAAAGCAAGGTTCCTGAAACGAAGGTTAACACCCCATATACAGCGTCATATTCTCAGGGTAGACATCCATGAAAATATGGATTTGCACCATGAAGGATGAAAATGTGAACTTGATTGTGGGTTTTATAGAATGTTGGCTTTTAAGTTATTCATACGTGTTAATCGGAGTGGAAGGAACCGAGACTCCTGTGGGACATGCGCCGGGCTTGAGACCCCACAGACACAGTCGAGGAGGCTCAAGTGGCGCCCCACGGAAAGCGAGGTTCCTGCAACGCAGATTAACACACCATGTTCAGTGTCGTATTCTCAGGGTAGCCAATGTTAAAAGATAGATCATTGCCTCTCCTTTTTAATAATCTGATGCCCCTCTCAAACCGTTTACAATCGCAACTCCAGAACTTGCTCCTATTCGAGTAGCACCTGCATTGATTAAGCGTTGAGCACCATCTGCATCACGTACTCCACCAGAAGCCTTTACACCAATATCAGGCCCAACTGTTTTACGCATCAACTCTATATCTTCAACAGTTGCTCCTCCTGTTGAAAAACCAGTAGAAGTCTTCACATAATCTGCGCCTGCCTTTACAGCAATCTCACATGCCCTTACTTTTTCTTCATCTGTTAAAAGCGAAGTTTCAATAATTACCTTTGTAAGTGCCTTTCCTTTTGCTGCCTCTACAACTGCTTTTATATCTCGCTCAACTAATTGATCATTTTTCTCCCTTAGTGCACCTATATTAATGACCATATCTACTTCCGTTGCACCCTTTTCTATTGCATCTTTTGTTTCAAATGCCTTCGTTTCAGGAGTATTTGCACCTAACGGAAAACCAATTACAGTACAGACTTTTACATTAGAACCACTAAGTAATTCTGATGCAGTTTCAACCCAAGTAGGATTGACGCAAACAGAAACAAAACCATACTCTTTCGCCTCTTCACAAAGAGTAACAATTTGTTCTTTTATTGTATCAGCCTTTAATGCTGTATGATCAATCATTTTCGCTATATTTGCCATAAAAGCTTCACCCTCTCAACTCAATTACACTTTTATTCATTCTTTTCAATCCTCATTAGTATATACAGAATTACTTTTTTCATAAATTGAATTTTTAGATGCAACATGATGGATACAAATAAAAAAATCGGTATCACATTCGATACCGATTTCTGTTTATTATTATGAAATTTTCTCTTCTGATTCAGTAGTGAAATCCTCTACTACTCTGACAAATTGTCCTTCGTTAAATGGATATCCGGCTTTTGTGATTTTCACCTTCACAATTTTGCCAATCATGTCTTCTGTTGCAGGGAATTTAACTTTAAGATAATTGTCAGTATATCCCACATATAATCCACTGTTTGGATTATCTTTGTCTTGCTCTTCGGGTATTACCTCTAACACTTCATTTTCATAGTTTGAAGCGTATTCTTTTGCTAATTGATCAGAAAGAGCAATTAAGCGGTGTACACGCTCATTCTTCACATCTTCATCTACTTGATCATCCATTCTCGCAGCAGGTGTTCCTGTTCGTTTAGAGTAAGGAAAAACATGAAGTTCTGAGAATTTATGTTCTTTTATAAAATCGTAAGTCTCCATAAACTCTGCTTCCGTTTCACCTGGAAACCCAACAATTACATCAGACGTAACTGCTAATCCAGGTAATGCTTCTTTTAAGCGATCAAGACGCTCTCCAAAGAACTCCATTGTATATTTTCTACGCATACGTTTTAACACACTGTTTGACCCCGATTGAAGAGGTATGTGTAAATGTCTTACAATTTTATCAGACTGATCTAACACTTCAATCACTTCATCAGTAATTTGACTTGCTTCTATAGAAGAGATTCGAATTCTTTTTAATCCAATTACTTTTTCATCTAGCTCACGTAATAGTGCTGCTAGATTATAATCTTTCATATCTTCACCATATCCACCTGTGTGAATACCTGTTAGCACTATCTCTTTATAGCCAGCATTCACAAGTGATTGAGCCTGTTTAATAACCTCTTTAGGATCACGTGAACGCATTAAGCCTCGTGCCCATGGAATAATACAGAATGTACAGAAGTTATTACATCCCTCTTGGATTTTTAATGATGCACGTGTTCTATCAGTAAATGTAGGAACATCTAATTCTTCATATACACGTGTTTTCATAATATTTCCTACACCATTAATGGGTTGGCGCTCTCTTTTAAACTGCTCGATATAATCAAGCATTTTAACACGATCTTGTGTCCCAACGACAATATCAACACCTGGAATGGCCATTATTTCAGCAGGAGATGTTTGGGCATAACAACCCGTTACACAAATAACTGCGTCTGGATTTTTTCGAATCGCTCTTCTAATTACTTGACGACTTTTCTTATCTCCTGTGTTCGTTACAGTACATGTATTAATAACATAAACATCAGCAGCGCTCTCGAATTCAGTACGTTCGTAACCAGAATCCTTAAAAAGTTGCCAAATCGCTTCTGTTTCATAATGATTTACTTTACAGCCTAATGTATGAAAAGCAACTGATGGCATAATAATCACCTCATTAATTCTAAATGATAAGATACAGCAGATAAAACATAAAGTGGGGCTGTTTCGGTCCTTAAAATTCTTGGCCCAAATCCACATGATACGAACCCAGCATTCTGCAGTAATCTTACCTCATTTTCTGATAGTCCACCTTCTGGACCAATAACTACTAACATTGTTTGATCCGTCGTAATTTGTTTAATTGTTCGAGCTAAGTTAGATTTTTCACCAATTTTAGCATCCTCTTCATAAGCAATGACTTTATGATCAAACGGTTCACTCATTGAGATAAGTTGCTTAAACGTCACAGGAGTCCGAACAACAGGTAGGATATTTCGATGTGATTGTTCTGCTGCTTCTTTCACAATTTTATTCCATCGATCTACCTTCTTGGCTCCTTTTTTCTCATCCCATTTCACAATTGAACGGGCAGCAATAAAAGGGACAAATTCAAAAGCACCAAGCTCTGTCCCTTTTTGGAATACATATTCGAGTTTATCCCCTTTAGGCAACCCACTCGCAATTGTAATTTTCACTGGCATTTCACTTGAATTCTCTATCCATTCTACAACACTTGCAAAAATGGATTCATTGGTAATTTTAGTTATTTCAACTCTAGCTGTTTTACCAGTGGCATCACAGCAAATGATATTATCTCCAGCCTCCATGCGCATCACGCGTGAAATGTGATGAAAATCATCGCCAGATATTTCTATCGATTGATCAATAAACCTCGGAATAAAATAACGTTGCATGTGTTCTACCACCACCAGCTATCAAATATTAACCCTCATTTTTCCTTGCAATAAACGCTACCCAGTCTTCCATTAACAATGTTTCTTCTATTGAAAAACCAGCATCAATTAGACCTTCTTTGACCTCTTGTTTTTTCGTGTTAATAATACCAGATGTTATAAATAAACCACCTGGTTTTACAATCTTGGCAGCATCATCAGTAAACCTCAATATAATCTCAGCCAAAATATTAGCTACAATTAAATCTACTGGTCCTTCGATATTATCAAGTAAGTTATTTTGTGATACTTTCGCAATATCATGAACTTTATTAAGCTTTAAATTGAGCCTGGCGCTCTCAACTGCGACTGTATCTAAATCAAGAGCCTTAACACTCTTAGCACCTAACATGGCAGCAGCTATACTTAAAACGCCTGAGCCAGTTCCAACATCTACTACTGTATCACCTTGTTTAACTGTTTTTTCAAGGGCTTGAATACACATAACAGTTGTAGGGTGTGTACCTGTACCAAAAGCCATTCCTGGATCTAACTCTATAATAAGTTCATCACTACTAACAGGTTCATATGTTTCCCATGTTGGTACAATGGTGAATCTTTCAGAAATTTTTACTGGGTGATAGTATTTTTTCCAAGCTGTTGCCCATTCTTCCTCATTAACTTCACTTATTGTCACTTTGTTATGACCTAGGTCAATATCAAAGGCTATCAAATTATTGATCGATACTTTTATTTCTTCCACTGTTTCACCTAAGAAGCTCGTTACTGGTAAATAAGCTTTAACAATAACACCTTCTTCAGGGTAATCATCTGGATTGAGTTGGTAGATCTCACCAAAAACATTTTCTCGCTCTTTCATTAAGTCAAACGGATCTTCAATAACAACTCCACTCGCTCCGGCTTCATGAAGTATATTTGTAATAGGTTCAACCGCCTCTTGTGTTGTATGAATACTGATTTCAGACCATTTCATATCTACCAACCCCAATCCATTTCAATAATTATTCACCTTTGAATGCACGTTTTACTTTTGCAAAAAAACTATCATGCTGTTCATCAGGCATTTCATTACCGCTTATTTCAGAGAATTCTCTAAGTAATTGCTTTTGTTTTTCTGACAATTTAGTAGGTGTGATTACTCTAATTTGAATATGTTGATCTCCTTGACCATATCCTCGAACATTTGGAACACCTTTTCCACGCAAGCGGAATTTCGTACCTGTTTGTGTACCTGCAGGAACTTTTAATTTGACCTTACCGTGTAGGGTAGGAACTTCAATTTCATCTCCTAATGCGGCTTGAGCGAAAGTTAAAGGCATTTCGCAATAAATATCGTCTCCATCACGTTCAAAAAACTCATGACTTCTTACGCGGAAGACTACATATAAATCTCCTTGTGGACCGCCATTGATACCTGGTTCACCTTGACCAGAAACTCGTAATTGTTGGCCGTCATCAATTCCTGCTGGAATTTTCACATGAATTTTCTTACGTTTTTTCACTTTTCCAGTACCGCCACACGTGCCACATTTATGTTCAATTGACTTCCCTGTACCATTACAATAATTACATACACGTCTATTTACAATCCGTCCAAATGGCGTGTTTTGTTCAACATTTAGTTGACCAGATCCATTACAATGTGAACAAGTTTTTGGTTTTGTTCCAGGTTTAGCTCCTGATCCAAGACATGTGTCACACTCTTCTTCTCGAGGAATTTCAATATCTGTTTCTTTTCCAAAGACTGCTTCCTCAAAAGTTAGAGTCATCGTGTATTGCAAGTCTGCTCCTTGTCTTGGTGCATTCGGATCTCTTCTTCTTCCACCCCCACCAAATATTGAGCTGAAAATGTCCTCGAATCCACCGAAACCTCCGCCGAAGTCTCCGCCACCAAATCCTTGGTTAGGATCTGTATGACCAAACTGATCATAATGAGCTCGTTTTTGATCATCGCTTAGGTTTTCATATGCTTCTTTTACTTCCTTAAATTGCTCTGGTGCTTTTTCATCCTTATTAATATCCGGATGGTATTTTTTTGAAAGCTTACGATATGCTTTTTTTATCTCATCTTTTGAAGCATCTTTGCTTACGCCAAGGACTTCATAGTAATCTCGTTTACTCATATATATCCACTCCCGCTTCCTTTCACATAAACTTTATTGTATCATTTTTCTTTATTCGAAGGCAATAAAACAATCTGTAAGAATCGATCATTTGATTCCCTTAAAAAAAAGTCAAAGCCAAGGAAGGCCTGACTTTGACTTTTTCTCATATCAATCCGTATAAATTTAAACTTATTTATCGTCCTTTACTTCTTCGAACTCCGCATCTACTACATCGTCAGCTTGCTTTCCACCTTCAGCACCTTCTTGTGCTTGTTGAGCTTTAGCTGCTTCTTCATATAATTTCATTGAGAGTTGTTGAACTATTTCTTGTAGTGCATCTTTCTTTTGACGAATATCTTCTAATTCATTTTTCTCAATTGCTTCTTTTAAAGCATCTTTCGCTTCATTTGCTTTTGCAACTTCAGCTTCGTCAACTTTTCCTTCAAGATCTTTTAAAGTTTTCTCAGTTTGGAATACTAACTGATCAGCTTCATTACGTAATTCAACTTCTTCCTTACGCTTTTTATCTGCTTCAGCATTTTCTTCCGCTTCACGGACCATGCGTTGTACTTCATCATCAGAAAGTCCTGAAGATGATTTAATAGTAATTGCTTGTTCTTTGTTTGTACCTAGATCCTTCGCACGAACGTTAACAATACCGTTTTTATCAATATCGAATGTAACTTCAATTTGTGGAACTCCACGTGGTGCTGGTGGAATATCCGTTAACTGGAATCTACCTAATGTTTTATTGTCGGTAGCCATCGGACGTTCACCTTGAAGAACATGGATATCAACAGCAGTTTGGTTGTCAGCAGCAGTTGAAAATACTTGAGACTTACTTGTAGGGATTGTCGTATTACGTTCGATAAGCTTCGTGAATACACTTCCCATTGTTTCAATTCCTAGTGAAAGTGGTGTAACATCAAGTAAAACAACATCTTTTACATCTCCAGTTAAAACTCCACCTTGAATTGCCGCACCAAGTGCAACAACCTCATCTGGATTTACACCTTTATGTGGATCTTTACCAGTTGCTTTTTTGATTGCCTCTTGAACAGCTGGAATACGCGTAGAACCACCAACAAGAATGACCTTATCAATCTCACTTGGAGTTAAACCTGCATCTTTCATCGCTTGACGAGTAGGTCCCATTGTTCTCTCAACTAGGTCAGCTGAAATTTCATCGAACTTAGCACGACTAAGTGATACTTCTAAGTGTAGTGGGCCTGCTTCACCAGCTGTGATGAATGGTAATGAAATTTGTGTTGAAGTAACGCCTGAAAGGTCTTTCTTTGCTTTTTCAGCAGCATCTTTAAGACGTTGTAATGCCATTTTATCTTTAGAAAGATCAATTCCATTTTCTTTCTTGAATTGTTCTACTAAATAATCAATAATTACTTGGTCAAAGTCATCTCCACCAAGACGATTGTCTCCCGCTGTTGCTTTAACCTCGAACACGCCATCTCCTAATTCAAGGATAGACACATCAAAAGTACCTCCACCTAGGTCATAAACAAGAATCGTTTGATCCTCTTCCATTTTATCTAAGCCATAAGCAAGAGCTGCTGCAGTTGGCTCATTGATAATACGTTCTACTTCTAAGCCAGCTATTTTACCAGCATCTTTTGTTGCTTGACGTTCTGCATCATTGAAATAAGCTGGAACTGTAATAACAGCCTTTTCTACTTTTTCACCTAAATATTCTTCAGCATACGATTTTAAGTATTGAAGAATAATGGCTGACATTTCTTGAGGAGAGTAATCTTTACCTTCCACTTCAACCTTATAGTCAGTACCCATATGACGTTTAATTGAAATAATCGTATTTGGATTTGTAATTGCTTGTCTTTTTGCAACTTCCCCTACTTGACGCTCTCCATTTTTAAATGCGACAACTGATGGAGTTGTTCTGTTTCCCTCTGGATTTGGAATAACTTTCGCTTCTCCACCTTCCATTACTGCAACACATGAGTTTGTTGTCCCTAAGTCAATTCCAATGATCTTACTCATTGATTTTCCCTCCTGAAATAACTCGTTTTTATTTTTAAAACTAATACATTTTATGTAGTCAAGTCTACTGATTCACTTTAACCATCGCAGGTCTAATAACTCTGTCTTTTAGCTTGTATCCTTTTTGGAATTCTTCAACTACGACATTTGATTCAAAGTTTGAATCTTCAACCTGCATAACTGCTTGATGTAAATGTGGATCAAAAACTTGACCTACTGATTCAATCGCATCTACACCTTCATTTTTTAAAGCTTCTGTTAAGCTACGATAAACCATTTCCATTCCTTGGAGAATAGATTTCGTTTTTTCATCTGTTACTTCCATCTTTAAAGCTCTTTCAAAGTTATCCAGAGCAGGTAATAAATCAGTAACAAGATTTTGAGCTCTATATTTTTCAGATGCTTCTTTATCTAAACGCACACGACGTTTGTAGTTTTCAAAGTCAGCATGTAATCGAAAATGTCTATTTTCTGCTTCATCGAGTTTCATTTGCAATTCATTGATTTTTTCGTTCGCAAGTGTTAACTCATCTTTTTCAACTGTCTCTTCTATCGTTTCTTCGTTTGTTGTTTCAGTTTCAGTTGAAACATTTTGCTCGATAGTCTCTTCTTGAGTTGTTTGATTTTCATTAGCCAATTGTTTCACCTCCCTTAAGGTCATCACTGAGAAAAAATATATATTTAACCATTATATGTTTTATCTATAGAGGGTGGTACTTGCGCTCACCCTTTATAAATATGGCCACAGCTAATCATTTTGATACAATTTCGTTAATACCTTTGTTAGATCAGTACTGATTAGTTGTAATAAACTTACAACTCGAGAATATTCCATCCTTGTCGGACCTAAAATTGCAATAGAGCCTAAATGTTCTGCTCCTATTGAATAGGTAGCAGTAATTAAACTACAATTCTCCATAGCAGAAACTTGATTTTCTCGACCAATCTTTATATTAATCCCTGTCTGATTTGTACGTAACAGTTCATAAAATTCCTTTTCATTTTCAATCATTGTTAATAACGAGCGTATTTTTTGGATATCATGAAACTCTGGTTGACTTAACATGTTTGTTTTCCCACCAAAGTATACCTTGTCATTGGCACTAATATTGAATGTCCCTGTTAAAGCTTGCAATAAACTATCATAATTTCGAATATGTGTTTTCAATAATGTCGCAACTTCTAGGTAAATCTTATCTTGTAATTCATTTAATGGGACTCCAACTAGTCGCTCATTTAAGATATTAACCATTTTTTCTATGTCGGATGGATCTAGTGTACTTGGAAATGAAATCATTCTATTTTCTACATACCCAGTATCCGTTACAATTATTGCCACTGCAGTATCCTTGTTAATTGGTATGATCTGCAATCTACGTACTCGATTTTCTTTTACTGCAGGACCTAGAACAATTGACGTATAATTAGTCAGTTCTGATAAAATTTGAGCTGATTTTTGGACAACTTTTTCAAGCTCATAAATACGCTCGGCAAATATTGATTTCACTTCATCTTTATCCTTCTTTGAAAGCCTTTGTGGACTTAAAAGGTGGTCAACATAATACCTATATCCCTTTTCAGAAGGAACTCTTCCAGAGGAACTGTGTGTCTTCTCGATAAACCCTAGTTCTTCTAGATCAGACATTTCATTTCGAATGGTCGCAGAACTTAGTGTTATTTCATCTTTTTTTGACAATGTCCTTGAACCAACCGGCTGAGCAGAACTAATAAAGTCATCAATTATTACTTGTAGAATAAGGAGCTGACGATCTGTTAACAAATAAATCACCTCTGTTAGCACTCATTAAACGCGAGTGCTAAATCTACTATTAAGTTACCAAATCCATTTCTCAATGTCAACTTTAGATTACACTAAAAATGCTTGAAAAACTTCATTTCCTAACAGTTTTCCTTTTCTTGTTAGTTTTAGAAAATTGTTCTGTTTTTCAAGTAATTCTTTTTCTATTTGCTCATTGATTTGCTTACTAAAAACATCGTATATATTCCGATTAAATTTTTCCTCAAATTTCGTAATTGAAACACCCTCAGTTTTCCTTAAACCTAAAAATAATTCCTCTTCCATTTTTTCTTTAAGATCAACTTGTTGAATATCGGTATAAGGAAATCCGCTTTCCTCAATGTTTGCCATGTATTTTTTCAGTGGCCCCGCATTTGCACAACGGTTTCCAAATACATAGCTATGTGCACCAGCACCAAATCCGTAATATTCTTCGTTATTCCAATAGGTTAAGTTATGCTTACTTTCAAACCCTGGCTTCGAAAAATTACTTATTTCATACTGATCATAGCCGTGGGAACTCATTTCATCCATTAGAATCTCATACATTAAGGCCTCATTATCTTGTGAAGGTAACCGAAGTTTTCCTTTTTTCATTAAATTATAAAAAACAGTTTTTGGTTCAATAATGAGTGAATATGCTGAAAAGTGTTGTACGTTCTGTTCAAATGCAATTTTAAGAGTTTCACGAAAGCTTTCCACATTTTGACTTGGTAGAGCATAAATTAAGTCAATGCTGATGTTTTTGAAGCCCGCTTCTTTAGCAAGCTCAATTGATTGTAGAACATCGTTTCTTCTATGAGTACGACCTATTTCTTTTAATAAGGTGTCATCAAATGTTTGGACGCCGAAACTAAGTCTGTTAACACCATATTCTCTTAATAGCAGTAACTTCTGAAAAGATAAGTCACCAGGATTGGCTTCAAAAGTATATTCTGTTCTGTTACTTGATAGTGGAGTTAATCTATTCTTTATAATTTCCAGAAAAAATTGAAGCTGCTGTTCGTCTAAAGCAGTAGGAGTCCCACCTCCTACAAATATTGTTTCTAATTCTTCCGTTGGATATTTGCTAAGCGTATTTTTAATTTCTATATCCATTAATTGTAAATATTCGATCACAGGTTGGTTCTTTAAAAAAACTTTATTAAAATCACAATAGTGACAAATTTGTTCACAAAACGGTATATGAAGGTATGCTGCTTTTACGATTATGATCACTACTTTCTATGAGTTGAGATATTTCCTACATACAAGAAATACCGCAGAATTTCTGCGGTATTTTTATAAATCTGATAGATACGATTATTTCGAATCGTCCATTTTTAATACAGCCATAAATGCTTCCTGTGGAACTTCAACTGAACCTACTTGTTTCATACGTTTTTTACCTTCTTTTTGTTTCTCAAGAAGTTTTCGCTTACGAGAAATATCTCCACCATAACATTTAGCAAGTACATTTTTACGCATCGCTTTTATTGTTGAACGAGCCACTACTTTTTGGCCAATTGTCGCCTGGATTGGGACCTCAAATTGCTGACGAGGAATTAGTTCTTTCAGCTTTTCAACAATAACCTTTCCGCGGTCATAAGCAGAGTCTCTATGAACAATAAATGACAATGCATCTACTTTTTCTTGATTTAATAAAATATCCATTTTCACTAATTTAGATGGTTTATATCCAATCAGTTCATAATCGAAAGAAGCATATCCTTTTGTGCTTGATTTTAACTGATCGAAGAAATCATATACAATTTCTGATAGAGGAATTTCGTATACAATACTAACACGATTTTCATCCAAGTATTGCATATCAATGAAGTTTCCACGTTTCCCTTGGCAAAGCTCCATCACTGCTCCTACATAGTCATTCGGCACCATCATCGTTGCCTTTACGTATGGTTCTTCAATTCGATCAATCTTTTGTGGGTCTGGCATATTTGATGGGTTATCTACTTTAATTTCTTCACCATCAGTTAAAAACACATGGTAGATAACACTTGGAGCAGTTGTAATAAGATCGATCTTAAATTCACGTTCAATTCGCTCCTGAATAATTTCCATATGGAGTAAGCCTAAAAATCCACAACGGAATCCAAATCCTAAAGCCTGTGATGTTTCTGGTTCAAATTGAAGAGCAGCATCATTTAGCTCAAGTTTTTCTAACGCTTCACGCAAGTCATTGTATTTAGCTGTATCGATTGGGTATAGTCCACAGAATACCATAGGGTTTAAGCGACGGTAACCTGGTAACGCTTCTGTTGCACCATTTTTAACATTTGTGATTGTATCACCAACTCGTGTATCTCCCACATTCTTAATGGAAGCTGTTAAGAATCCAACATCGCCAACAGTCAGTTCATCTAGCATAGCAGGCTTGGGTGTAAACACACCTACTTCACTAACTTCGAATTCCTTGCCTGTTGCCATCATTTTTATTTTATCTCCAACTTTAACGGTTCCGTCAACAACACGAATATAAGCAACTACTCCACGATAAGAATCATAAAGAGAATCAAATATTAATGCCTTTAACGGTGCATCTGGATTTCCTTTTGGAGCTGGTACCTTTTGTACAACTTGCTCTAAAATCTCTTCAATACCAATGCCAGCTTTTGCTGAAGCAAGAACAGCTTCTGATGCATCTAGTCCAATAACATCTTCAACTTCCTGTCTCACTCTCTCAGGCTCGGCACTAGGTAAGTCGATTTTATTAATTACAGGTACTATTTCTAAGTCATTATCTAAAGCTAAGTATACGTTAGCTAATGTTTGAGCCTCGATACCTTGGGCAGCATCTACTACTAGAACTGCACCTTCACAAGCGGCTAAACTTCTTGATACCTCATAAGTAAAATCAACGTGTCCTGGAGTATCAATTAAATGAAAGATATAGTTCTCTCCATCTTTAGCTTTATACTTTAATTGAACTGCATTTAACTTTATGGTAATTCCTCTTTCGCGTTCTAAGTCCATTGAATCAAGAAGCTGGTCCTTCATTTCGCGCTGAGTTAAAGCACTTGTCTTTTCTAATATTCTATCCGCCAATGTAGACTTACCATGATCTATATGAGCTATTATTGAAAAGTTTCTAATTTTAGATTGTCTGTTTAAACGTTCTTCATTGTTCATTATCAAATCACTCCTACTATTCTCCGCAGAACATACACTAGCTTTGATTATAACAATATGGAATGTAAGATTCAATCAGAAGAATAAAGAAATGACTTGGATATGAGTGTTCAAAGAAAAGAACAAAATAAAAAATGAGTATAAAGGTTATCTCCATACTCATTTCAAGCTTATCCTACTATTTTATCAATTCCTACTTCAATCAAGGAGAAAACTTTTTCAAAAACAAACGTTACTCCTTGCGCAACTTTCTTGCCTAATACTGAAAAAAAATTAAATGCTTCAACTTCCTCAAGTTGTTTTTGTTTTTGCTCTATATCATGACTTGTTACTTTATTACCTAATACAGAAGCTTCTAACTCTCCTGTTTCTCTATCTGAGATTTGAAATGCACCTTGAAAAGATGGGTCGTCATACCCTTTCATCTTTTTCATTCCAACGTTTGCTTGCTGCATTCCAAGCAATACCCCAAATAATAATATGGTGGCTATAAAAAAACATTTCATCATGAACTTTACCATAGACAAAACTCCTTGAGGTTCGTTAACAATTCTAATTACCTTCTGTCGTATTAGTATTTACTTTCTCAGCTTGCCAATAGTACTCAGCAAATACTTCAGCCACTGCTTCAGCGGTTCTTGATAATTCTTCCATTGTGTTATCAACCCCGCCAAATTCAATCAGCATTGCATTTGAAGATAAATCCTGATTATATTTTCCATCCATGCCTTCACCTTTCTTTTTGAGTATCCCACGACTTAATCCTGGATACTTCTGTTCGAGTAATTTGTGAAGCTCTTCTGCGATGAGAACATTTTTTTCAAAGTTAGCGTTATTTCCACCGATAATGAAATACGTTTTAGCATATGTTTTACCATTTATAGTTGCCGTTGTTTTATCTCTTCTAAGAGCATCTCTATGAATATCAATGAAGTATTGTAAGTCTCTATTACTCGTCATAGCACTTTGAACTGTATCTCTTGAAATATCATATGACTTTCCATAGTTTAAGCCTTTATCTAACAGCATTCCTGTAAAATCAGTTTTATCTACAACTGAACCTATCCCGCGCTTTTCTAGTGCAGAAGCTAGCCTTTCTCCGACCAATGTCACATTAGCTTTAGAGTGCATAGCACTATTGGGTTCAGTCACTCCTTTTAATAATGGTAAATACGATTCTCTTGAGTGCGTATGATAAATGTAGACAACTTTTTTGTCCCCTGTTGTCATGACCGGTGGGGGAATAACTTTATCCTCACTAGGCTTTTGTAATTCCTCTAAGCTTGCAATTGAAGCCTCCCTCTCAGCTAGCAAAACCTCAATAGGTGGTGCTGATTCAATTGGCATGTTTGTATAGTTCGTTCCCTCTCCAGCAACAATGATTTCACCGTCATACAAAGAATATCCTGGTAATTCACTCCCTAAGAAGCTTCTAGGATCATCTAAATTAATATTTGTAGTCGACTTAAATATAAGAGACGCATAATTGGGTTCCGAAATTTCTTTAGGCAAGCTTTGTGTAAAATAATGATTTTCATATCCTAATAGATATACTAGTGATTCACCTGTTAAATTGTTAGCTATATTGTTTATAGATGAAGATGATATACGGTATTTAGGACTTAATGTCGTCATAATTCCTGTAAGTAGAAAAGTCATCATAAAGCATATAATTAGGAGAATTATTCCTTTTTTAATGCTTGTCCCTTCTACCGTTACCATAATCCCATGAGAGCGATAGCCTTTCATAGTCTCCCCCCTTCAAAGCTTGTCTATCATTACATTATGAACAAACTTTGAAGAGTAGAACCTTTAGTAGCAAATTTTTTTAATGTGTATACGCTCCTACATTATCTTGGTCAACACTCCCATGTAATGAAGCATTTAATCCACCAGAAATTACATTAGCCATATCTTCAATAAATACATCAACCTCTTTAGGTGTAACCATTAAGTTATGGCCTAATGGAGCTAACACTTCATGAATCAAACGTCTTTTTTCTTCATCCGGTAAATTCCCTACAATCCCCATGAATGTGTTTCTCTCATTCTCATCAGGTAAATCATCTTCAGTCAATGTTCTTTTTTCGCCAAAAGTTAGACCTGCAGGTGTTAAAGAACGAGATGGCCTTCCTCCTTCTTTCATTTCTTTACCAAAGTGCTTTAAAATAAAATCAATTGTATCACTCGTGATAGAGACTGCATCAACAACTGTTGGTATTCCAATCGCTATTACTGGTATCCCTAATGTTTCTTGGCTTAGCTCTTTACGCTTATTACCGACGCCAGAGCCAGGATGGATTCCAGTATCAGATATTTGTATCGTGGAGTTTACGCGTTCAATAGATCTTGATGCAAGTGCATCAATAGCAATCACAAAATCAGGTTTTGCTTTTTCAATTACGCCATGAATAATGTCACTCGTTTCAATACCTGTGATCCCCATTACTCCTGGTGCAATTGCACTTACTGAACGGAAGCCCTCTTGCACATGCTCTGGTTGTAAACTAAATAAATGTCTTGTAATCAATAAATTCTCTACTGCAATCGGTCCTAATGCATCTGGAGTCACGTTCCAGTTACCTAGGCCGACAACTAGGCAGCTTGCTTCTTTTGGAATATTTAACTTTTTTAAAAACTGACTGAATTCCTTTGCAAATACTTCTTCTACTTTTTGCTGAAGCTCCGTATCTTGTCTTCTTATGCCTTGTGCTTCTAACGTTAAGTAGTTACCTCGTTTTTTTCCTATTGCATTTGCACCTTCTTCAGTGACTTCTACAGATGAAATTTTAACTCCTTGTTCTTCCCTTTCTTTTATTATTACTCCTTCTATTTCAGATACGGTTTCACTTCTACCATTATTTCGTTTGTTTCTTTCCTCAACTGCCATTTCTCTAGCCTCGACCGCTAAATCAGTTCGAACAGAGTAATTTCTTAAATCTAGTGATTCTCCCAAAGCAAAGACCTCCCCAAAAATTATATAGTTCTATCTTTACCTGTTATATATGCATTCATTCATCATAAGTCTTTTCCTTCTACATAATAGTATTGCAATCTTCTACATGGTTTGATAGAATATCTTTTGTTCGTATATCAGAATTTGAGTGGAATTCTGACTCAATAAAACGTAAAGAAAATTGAAATCATATACATTTTCTTTATCATGTACTGAATGATCGAGTTACATCATCTCGATGGTAATTTAGGAGGTGAAAGATATGCCAAATATTAAATCAGCTATTAAACGTGTAAAAACTAGTAACGAGCGTCGTGCGCACAACGCTACAATCAAGTCTGCTATGCGTACTGCAGTTAAAAACTTTGAAGCTTTAGTTTCAAATAACGATGCAGAAAACGCAAAATCAGCTTTCCTTGTAGCTTCTAGCAAGCTTGACAAAGCAGCACGTAAAGGTCTTATCCATAAAAACGTAGCTAACCGTCAAAAATCTCGTTTAGCTAAAAAATTAAGTGAAATCACTGCTTAATTTCTTCCCAAAGCCTAGATTGTTAAACATTTCATGTTTGACAATCTAGGCTTTTTTCTCTCTAAAAATAAAAAACAACGTTCGCCGGAAAACAAGTCGAGTAATGCAGATTTTCAGACCATAAAAAAAACAACTCAAAAGGAGTTGTTTTAATTTGCCAATTTCATTAAGAATAATTCGAGGATAAGTTGTTTATCCATTTTTCCATTTTTCATATCAAAATCTGCCTCTGCTAATTGTTCTATAATATTGGTTAATTCTTTTGATGAAAACATTTTAGCTTGTCCCGCTGCCAATTTCACTCGAAAAGGATGCACCTTAAGTGTAGTTGCAATCTGCTGTTGACCATACCCTTTTTGCGATAGCTCTTTAACCCCGTAAATCAATCTAAATTGTGAAGCAAGTAGAGATAGGATTTTTATTGGCTCTTCATTTTGATTTAATAAATCATAGAAAATTCGAAGCGCTTCTGAAAGCTTTCGGTTAACTGCGTGCTCTATTAATTCAAAGATATTCTGTTCCAAAGACCTCGCTACAAGCAGCCTAACAACTTCTTCATCAATCTCTCCATACTGTCCAACATATAGAGAAAGTTTATCTACTTCGTTCGTAATAACCATTAAGTTAGACCCTGTAAGCTGTAGTAATTTTTGAACAGCGGCATTACTTATAGTTACTTGGTTAATCGTGGTTCTTTCATTAATCCATAACCTTAAATCACTGTCAGATAGTGAGTTTGTTTCAACTGTTTCAGCTTCTTTTTTTAAAAGCTTTGTAATTTTTTTTCGTTCATCAAGCTTTTCATAAGGTGCAATTATTATAAAGTGGGAATAGGGGGATGGCGCCTTTATGTATTCTTCTAATTTTTGTATATTATGTTCAACTTTTTCTTTCCCTTTTTCAGCCGTCAAAAAATATGGGTTTTTTACAATAATAACCCTTTTCTCACCCATAAAAGGTAACGTCTCTGCATCCTCAAGAGCAACTTCAATAGCAGTTTCTTCTAAGTCGTATTGAGATAGATTAAAGTCTCTTTCTTCTTCGGGTAAAATCCCATTTACTATTAATTCTTTTGTTTCATTTATTAAAAAGTTTTCTGTTCCGTATAATAAATAAATAGATGAAAATTCTTTTTTCTTAATTTTTTTCCAAACGTTTACATTCATATTTTCTCTCCTACTTAGATTAAGACGCTTTTTTCTTCGTATATGGAACCTTAACAATGTTCTAATCGTAAAATGTAATTCATTTTTTTTCAAGCAAAAGAGGATAATATATAATAAAAGGGAACTGACCCACCTTGATATGGTCAATTCCCCATCTATGATAAACGTTAATTTGTAAGCCCTAGGTAACTTACGCATTAACGATATTCCTTACCGTACTATTATTGTTTCCTCATTTTTTTGTACTATTTGTGACACTTGTTGTCAGTATAGGAAATTCATCAACGATGAAATCTAGATTTTTTTCTAAGTTTGTCTTATACTATAAAATGTAATAGGAGGGGTATCAGTGAACGAATTTGAAAAGAATGTTCAAAGCAACCGTAATGATGCTGTTGACTCTGGTGTAGGTTTTGTCGTATCATTTGGCTTTTTTGCTACAATGTTTGTCATTGCAACAGCGATTCACCTTTTAGGATCTTAATTATTGCAACACTTGTCACACATAGAGACTGCACACATAGCAGTCTCTTTTTATTTACTTCGGTTTCGTTGATTTCACTAGCGACTTTTAGAATAAGTAAGTATACTTTACTTTATGGAAGTTCCCACTTAAAGGTTCCTACCTCATCATTAAAAATGTATTGAACAGCCCCTAGTTGGTCAGTACGTAGTACATGAATTTCATTTACTTGCAATCGGTTTATTACTTCATTATGAGGATGTCCAAATCGGTTGTTAAGCCCAGTTGAAATAATTGCAACTTTAGGATTTAGAGCATTTAAAAATGAAATGGATGTAGAAGTTTTACTACCGTGATGTCCCACTTTTAGTACATCAATTAGTTGCAGTTTCTTATTAATCAGTAAAAACCTTTCACCTTCTTCTTCTAAATCTCCAGTAAATAACCACCTTAACCTACCTAGTTCTGCTTGTATAACGATAGATCGATTATTTTTTGATCCAAACATAGTATTTGTAGGTGAAATAACTTCAAAAAACTCATCTTTATTTCCCCATTTCATTCCAGCTAGCCCCTTTTTTAATGAAATCCCTTTTTCAAGAATAAAATTTTGAAGTTCTATGCTAAATTGATCGACGGGTACTTTAGGTATGATTACTTCTTCCACATTTAAAGATTCAATTATGTATTTTGCTCCGCCAATATGATCCACATCACCATGTGTGAGGATTAATTTATTTATTTTTTTGATTCCCTTCGATTTGAGATAAGGTGTAATAACCCTTTCTCCTACTTCATAAAAATTTTGTCGTTGTTTCCACATCTCTTTTTGAAAAACAACTGAGCCTCCTGTATCAATAATGTATACTCCTCTCCGTTTGGGAAGTTCTATAACTATGCTATCTCCTTGTCCAACATCCAGAAAAGTAACATACCCTTGCCTTTGCACATAAGGAGAAAAATAATGAACAATAAAAACACATATAAACAAACACAAAGCTAGATGGAGTCTTTTTTTCTCACTCTTTTTTTCCCAACTAACAAGTACAAATAGAATTGAACTTACATACAGGACTAGCATGAGAACAGAGGGTTTTCCTAGTGTTACTTGAAACAACTGTAACTTGGATACCCAAAGCGCTAACGTATCCAACAACGTTATTACCTTTTGTAAAGGGAAAGTAAGAATAATGGAAAGTGAGGGAAATAGTAGCAGAACAAAAAAACTAACAATACAGTACGGTAAAATCACAATTGAATAAATTGGAACATATATCATGTTTAATAATACACTTAAAACGTTAAATTCATAAAAATAGAACAAGATAATCGGAAGCGAACTAATTTGTGCAGTAAAACTAACTTTAAGAATTTCTTTCCACATGTTTGTCTTACTTTTAAAAATGCTAGTAGATAATAAAAGTGAAGCTGCGACAGTGAAGGATAATTGAAATCCTATCGAAAAGATATAGGAGGGATTTACTACTAGGAGAAAAAGACAAACGATTGATAGTATGTCTATTGGAGGAAGTGAAAGCTTAGATTTTTGCAGAATGATAAAGATCATGGCCATAAATGAGGCTCTTACAACCGAAGGGGATACTCCAGTTAGCACAATATATATTGGCAGGAAAATAATAAGTAATAGTGTTGATCGTTCTTTAGTAAACCCAATACGAATGAGTAAAAAATAAAACATACCACAAATGAATCCTACATGAAGACCTGATATGGCTAGAATATGGATAACACCTAGCTTTTGATATGCATTTAGTATTTCACTATCTATTTCCCTCTTATCTCCAAAAATGAGAGCTTGAACAGTCCCATTTATTGATTCAGGGAAATATTGTTGAATATATTTTATTCCCTGGACTCTAAAGTTTAAGGTGAAATAGTATAGGTTAAAGTTATCTTCTTTGCATTGGATTGTTTTTAATTTTTTTATTTCCAATAACCAGTGAATTTTCTTATGAAATAAAAATCTTTGATAATCGAATCCATTGGGATTTCTTGCCGAATTTGGTTTAACAAGTGTTCCTTGGAACGTACACGTCATTCCTGGTTTCAACTGTGCTAATTGATGCTTCTCAACCAAACTGGGGATCGTATAGTAAATGACTACCTTTTCTCCATGAGCTAACTTTAATGTACTAGATAGTCTATCTCCATCAATATGGACTTCTTCATTTAATACACCGCGAAAATATTGTTGACTTTCATCTATGTGTGAGACATTTCTTTCGTTGAACCAAACTGTATATTGGAGAAAGAATGCAAATATGCAGAGGTTGATAACCACCACTTTCTTCTCACATCGCCAAAAAATAAAGATGAAATAAGATAATACGAATAATATGATTATTTTTCCCTGGAGGAAATGGGACATGCTAATCCCCATTAATGCAGATAGTAAACTAAATAATTGCTTACCTTTCATATAGCCTCCTCTACAATTTATTATGGATTCTACACTGAAAATACCACGCTATATAAGGTGTGTTAACCTTCGTTGCAGGAACCTCGCTTTCCGCGGGGCGCTCCTAGAGCCTCCTCGGCTTCGCCTGTGGGGTCTCCAGTCCAGCGCATCTCCCGCAGGAGTCTCGGTCCTTCCACTTCGGTTAACACGTCTGAAATACTTCGATTCAACACTCGATGATGCACAAAAGAAACAATTACACATTTCAATCATCATGGTGCAATTCTTAAATTGCATGGTAGTCTACCCTGAAAATACAATTTTTCACACTTAACTTAAGGTGTTACTAGTAATTAGACATAGGTTGTGAATAATTTATTTGCTTGCTCCTGTAAAGTACGAATCGTTTGTTCATCTGCACCTTGCTTATCTAATACAGCAAGGATTTTAGCGATATATTCCATTTTTTCCTTTGTCTTTAAGTCAATTATCATTTCATCTAATTCAACATGTTCAACGACGACGCCTGCTTTTTCAAACAACTCTATCGCATATGGATGATTTTTATAACTTTTTGCATAATAAACCGCCTTAATACCACTTTGAATAATTGATTTACAACATTGTAAACACGGAAAATGAGTTACGTAAATTTCAGCACCTTCTGTAGGTACACCAAACTTCGCACACTGTAATAATGCATTCATTTCAGCGTGGATCGTACGAACACAGTGATTATCAATGACATAGCATCCATCGTCTATACAATGCGTTCCACCTGCTATAGAACCATTGTATCCACCCGCAATTATTCGTTTATCTCTTACAATTGTTGCTCCTACAGCCAACCTTGTACAAGTACTCCTTAAAGCTAATAAATGACTTTGCGCCATAAAATATTGGTCCCAAGATATTCGATTCATCTTCCCCCACCATCCTTATCATGATTAACTTAAAAATTATCTTATCGGAGTTTTAATGAATTCGTCAATGACTGACAAGATTTTTAATTTTCTCAAACGACTTTTGTCCGATTCCACTAACTAACATCAATTCTTCTATTGTTTTAAAACGTCCATTCTCTTCACGATACGCTATGATAGCAGCAGCCTTAGACGGACCAATTCCAGGCAATTGTTGTAAATCTTCCAATGTAGCTTTATTAATATTTATTTTTTTATCTTTTTCATTGTAGTCCGTCAAAAATTCACTTTCTTCTTCTCCAACATAAGGAACGTAAAGCACCATTTCATCTTCAAGAATGGCTGCTAAATTAACTTTTAGCTGATCTGCATTATCTAAAAAGCCTCCCACCATCTTAATTACTTCACTTACTCTAGTACCTTCTTCCACTTCAATTACTCCTGGATTTACTACTGCACCTTTAATATCAACCACAATCATGGAGGGGGTCTTTTCAAACGCTTGTCTTGAATCTTGTTCAACCTCTTGCTCAATAGTGCTTATATCTAGAAAAGCATTATCCTTAATTTTATTTTCATTAGGTTCAATTTGAACGAAAATCAGAAAAACGATGACGATCATTAACACCGTGATAATCCAATTTTCCCTTGCTAATTTTAAAAATTTATCCACTTTAGATACCTCTTTTCCTACATTTTTCTTTCTATTAGTCATCATAAATCACGAAGGAAACACATATCGTTTAGGAGAGAGAATGTAAGTGAAGGAGGGGACAAAACTTGAACGTCGGGATTATCGGAACAGGAAATATGGGGAGAATTTTAATAGAAGCTTTTGTTGAATCGGTTGCAGTTCCACCTTCAAAAATCACCATTACAAATCGAACAAAAGCAAAGGCTGAAAATATCAAACAGAATTATCCAGATATTAAGGTGGTTTCTTCTTCAGATGAAGTTGTTTCTATATCTGACGTCATCTTCATTTGTGTCAAACCTCTACAAATTTATCCTTTACTAAAACAATTATCACCACACTTGACGAAGAACAAATGTATTGTTTCCATTACAAGTCCAGTTTCTGTTAAACAGATTGAATCGATTATACCCTGCCAAGTAGCGAGGGTAATACCGAGTATTACAAATCGAGCATTATCAGGAATTTCACTTCTAACGTACGGTCAAAGTTGTAGCCTGTATTATAAAGAATACTTAAACACAGTTTTCAAACAGATTTCAGAGCCTGTTTTAATTGAAGATGATGTCACAAGGGTGGCTTCAGATATCGTAAGTTGTGGTCCTGCTTTTTTTAGTTATTTATTACAGCGATTTGTTCAAGCAGCAGTAAAAGAAACTAGAATTACAGAGGAACAAGCAACGATTCTTGCAAGTGGGATGATTATTGGCATGGGGAAGTTGTTAGAAAAGAATATTTATACTTTACCAAGCCTTCAAGCAAAAGTTTGTGTAAAGGGTGGGGTTACTGGAGAGGGAATTAAAGTTCTTGAGAGTGAGCTTGGAGATTTATTTGAGCATGTGTTTCAGAGTACTCATGAGAAGTTTTTTGAGGATATTGAAAAAGTAAATGAGCAGTTTGGGATTAAGAAATAATTTCAGTATCTATATTCTATTATAAATGTTGAATTCCTTCTACATTTTTAAAGAAAAAGGGCAGATTTTTTCTGCCTTTTTCATTTTAGCTACCCTGAAAATACGACACTGTACAAGGGGTGTTAGTCTGCGTTACAGGAACCTCGCTTTCCGTGGGGCGCCACTTGAGCCTCCTCGGCTTCGCCTGTGGGGTCCGGGGTCCGTCGCATATCCCACAGGAGTCTCGGTTCCTTCCACTCCGATTAACACGCAAGAATGACTTAAAGCCCAACATTCTATAAACCCCAAAATCAAGTTCACATTTTCATCTTTCATGGTGCAAATCCATATTTGCATGGAAGTCTACCCTGAAATGATATTGCAAAATAAAAAGTTAAAAATGGATAATATACATGAAATTACATCTTAATATACAAAATACTCCATTGGACCAGAATCTTATTCTTGTTCCAATGGAGTATAATCGAATTATTTTTTCACTGTGAAGAAGATGCGTTCTGATTGATCAGTAACGGGTTGATCAAAATCGCCTGTAATCTCTAATAGTGTAAATCCTATTTCTTCAATCCATTTTTTATATTCTTGAACAGAAAAGGTCCTTTGTAAATGGAATTCATCAAATCGATAATAGAAAGCGTCATCGTTTTTTTTCACAAAGAAAGATAGATCATGTTCGACACTATTTGCATATGGACCAGGGTAACAATTCCAAATAAAGCTTATTTCTTCATCATTTCCTGCAAAAGTCTGATTCATAAAGATCTGTGATATTTTATAAATAGAATGGATATCAAACATAAAAAGACCACCATTTTTCAGTTGGTCAAATACTCTCTGAAAAGTCTCTTTCACCTGATCTTCCGTTTCTAAATAATTCAATGAGTCACAAAAAATCACAATACAGTCAAATAAGTCTAAACCTGATAATTCAGTCATGTTTTGCTGTAAAAACTCTATGCTTGTACGGTGATCCGTTGATTTTGATTGAGCAACTGACAACATATCTTCGGACAGATCAATTCCAACAACATCAAAACCAGCTTGTGAAAGAAGAATTGACAACTCACCCGTCCCACATGCTAAATCAAGGATTCTTTTTATTGGTTGGCTACTATATTTATTTGCATGATGATTAATATAGCTAACCCACTTCTCATAATCAACATCCTGCATTAGTTTGTCATAATAATAGGCAAACTGACCGTAATTCATTGATTATTAAACTCTGTTTCAATTTTTTCGATAGGCGCATCTCCCCAGAGACGCTCTAAATTGTAATAAGAACGCTCATCACGATGAAACACATGTGCAACAACGTCTCCTAAATCAAGCAGTATCCATCTTGCTTGATCAAATCCCTCTAGACGTTGTATATTGATGTTGTTTTCTACTGCTTTTTCCTTTATTTCTCTAGCAATTGCTTGAACTTGTTTATCAGAGTTACCATGACAAATTAGAAAATAATCTGCAACAAGTGACAACCCTTTCATGTTTAACGCAACTATATCCTCTGCTCTCTTGTCGTCTGCCGCTTTTACTGCTAATGTTAATATCTCTTTTTCATTCATTCATTTTTCCTCCTTTTATTTTTCCATCAAGAGTAGAGAATTATAAAATACAAATGTATCAGGAAAAACAGGTTGATTTTTTCTCAATAAAAACCCAATGGTATTTTTAACAGCCATAATAAGTGCTTTATCAAAATCAACCGATGACATCTCACGTACTTCCTCCACTCCTGGAAAATGTCTACCCGGTTCAATATAATCTGCTAAATATATAATCTTATCTAGTAAAGTCATCTTCTCATATCCAGATGTATGATATTTAATGGCATTTAAAATGTCCCGATCTTTTATGCCAACTTCTTTTTCTACTAAATATGCCCCTACTGGAGCATGCCATAATTCACTATTAAAGTGTAGTAATCTCGGATCCATCTTTTGATCCATTATTATTTTTTTCATTTCTGATTTCGGTCTAAATTTGGCATAATCGTGAAAAATGGCTGCTATTTCTGCTTTCTTAGTAGAAATATTATTTTCTTTCGCCAGTTCAATTGCCGTTTCCATTACTCCAATGGTATGTATATACCGATGTTCAGTAAGATGAGCCTTTACAATTTCTAATGCTTCACTACGCTCCATATAAGCTTTTCTCCTTAATAAATTCCCTTACCCTTTCTGGTAACAAATACTTTGTACTCCTACCTTCACTATATCTTTTTCTTATCATAGAAGAAGATACACCAAATTCTGGGGTTTCGACTTCGTTAATAGTGTATGGAGAATTCATTGAATAGCCTGGTCTTTTCACTCCTACAAATTGAATCAATTTCACTAATTCGTCAATATTATTCCATTTCGGAAGATACTCTACCATATCTCCCCCAATAATAAAGTAAAATTTTGTATCAGGGTATGTGGCAACGAGTAATTTCATTGTATCGTATGTATAGGACGGACCTGAACGTGTAATTTCAATCTTTTCAATCTTAAATTTATCATTTTCTTCAATGGCTAACTGAATCATTTTCAATCGATCAGCAACATCTGACACTTTCTGTGAATTTTTGTGAGGAGGAACTGCAGCAGGCATAAACCATACTTCTGATAAATTAAGTGTAGTCATAACCTCATTTGCTATTAACAAATGACCATAATGCGGAGGGTCAAACGTACCTCCTAAAATACCAACTTTTTTCATCAATACTTCCTCCTTTCAAAAAACTCATAAAAAATTATTTAGGAAGGACTAATTGCTTATTTTCTCTCGATTCTTTGTACAATACGATTGTGTTTCCAATCACTTGTACTAATTGTGCTCTTGCACCTTTACTTAATTGTTCGGATACTGTATAACGATCATCTTCACAATTCTGCAAAATACTTACTTTAATTAACTCACGTGCCTCAAGGGCATCTGAAATTTGCTTTACCATATTTTCATTTACCCCGCCTTTTCCCACTTGAAAAATTGGGTCTATATGATGCGCTTTTGAGCGTAGAAAACGCTTTTGTTTCCCTGTTAACATATTGTGTTTCCTCCTAGTTTGTCTAATACAATGTTTTCCATTCTCTTTGTATCAGGTGATATACCTGTCCATTTTTCAAAAGCTAGAGCACCTTGATATACAAACATCCCAACACCGTTTTGAACCGTTGCTCCCTTATTTTTTGCATCTTTCAAAAATGTTGATAAAAGTGGATTATAAATAATATCGCTAACCAGTGTGTCTAGTTTTATGTTCTTTAGTGATAACGGTGACTTATCTATATTGGGATGCATACCCACAGACGTAGTATTTATTATTATATCGTATTTCTCAAGGCAGTTTTCTGCTTCAGGAATCGATAAACTGTTTGAATTTGCATTGTATTTACAATGTTGTATAAGGTAATCTGCTGTTTCTTTTGTTCGATTGCATATATCTATATCCTTTACACCGGTATATGCCAAAGTAAAATATATTGCTCTTGCAGCTCCTCCCGCACCGATTAGGAGTATTTTGGACTGTGATAATGGCAGTTTAATCAATGGTTTTAATGCTTCAATAAAACCTAGACCATCCGTATTGTAACCGACTAATTTACCCTTGTTATTTACTACAGTATTTACCGCACCTATTTCTCTTGCTATCTCTTCAATATCATCCAAGTAAGGAATGATGTTAACCTTATGGGGAATCGTCACGTTCACACCAGAAATTTTGAGTCCACGGATGCCGTCAATAGCTTCTTTTAACTGATCTTTTTCTACTCGAAACTTATGATAAATTGCATCGACCTGATAATATTGGAATAAATCATTATGCATTGCAGGTGACATAGAATGCTCAATCGGATCTCCTATTACACCAAAAATCTTCATTCCCAAACAATATCACCAACCTTCAACTTTCATTCCTATATTAACGACTTTCTCACAATAACCCCAACACCTCTTGGGACATGTGCAACAATTTTCACATTAGGCTCGTTAACCGTCACCCAACCTAAACCTGAAAAAACAACATCTGTTTTAGCTTCTTTTACCATAATTTCTTTTGAAACTAAGGGTGACAACTCTTCTAGGTTTGTTGGTGGTTGAAGTAGCTCACCAGCATGTTTGTTGTATAACTCATCTGCTTTCTCAAGTTTTGTACGGTGTATATTTAACTCATTTGAAAAATAGCAAACAAACGCCTGTCTATCACCTGTAACGAAATCGAACCGAGCTAATCCACCAAAAAATAAGGTTTGCGCTTCATTTAATTGAAAAACTCTTGATTTTATTTCTTTTTTAGGTGTAAGTACCTTTAAGTCTTCTTTACTCACATGATGTGCCATTTGATGATGATTTATTATTCCAGGGGTATCAATTAACGCAGTACCGTCATCTAAAGGGATTTCAATAAGATCAAGTGTAGTTCCTGGAAAATGCGAGGTAGTAATCACATTCTCTTCACCACTAAATTCTTTAATCATACGATTAATAAAGGTTGATTTACCAACGTTTGTACATCCAACAACATATACGTCTTTTCCCTCTCGATAATGTTCAATTGCTTCAGCAATCTCCTTAATACCATGTCCTTTTTCAGCACTTATTAATGAAACATCAATTGGTCTTAGCCCTAGTTCTTTCGCCGACTGCTTCATCCAATTAATTAGCTTATTATACTTGACTGATTTAGGTAAGAGGTCTACTTTATTCCCTACAAGAAGGATATTATTGTGCCCAACAAAACGATGTAGTCCAGGTAACCAACTTCCGTTAAAATCAAATATATCTACTATTTTCACAATTAATGCGTCAGTTTGACCAATTCCGTTTAAGATACGTAAAAAGTCATCGTCAGTTAATTCCACGTCCTGAATCTCGTTATAATGTTTTAACTTGAAACAGCGTTGGCAAATAATTGTTTCTTTTTTTAAAGCGGCAGGGGGTGCGTACCCTAGCTTATCTCTTGATTCTGTTTGAATCTCTACACCACAGCCGATACAAGAATACTTATTTTCTTCCACGTAACTTACTCCTCCCAATACAACATACCTTTCTTTTTCATCCAAGATAATAATCGTCTCTCAATTCTTCTGTTAAACTTCGTAAAGAAGCCATCAGTTTGGGCAACTGGAACAACTAATATTGTATGTAATCCACTTCTGTTGCCGCCAAAAACGTCAGTTAATAACTGATCACCAATCACAACAACGTCTTCTCTATTTAAATTCATATGAGCTAGAGCTTTTCTAAAAGCTTTTCCCATTGGCTTTCTTGCTTCATGAATAAATGGGATATTTAAAGGATCAGAAAAGTCCTTTACTCGTTGTTCCTTATTATTTGAAACAATCGTTACTAAAATCCCATGATTTTTCATTTCCTTAAACCATTCAATTAGTTTTGGGGTAGCATTTGGTCTATCCCACTCCACTAGTGTATTATCTAGGTCAGTAACGATTCCCTTAATACCACGCTCTAAGAGAAGTTGTGGAGTTATTTCAAATATACTTTTCACATGCTCGTCAGGTAAAAAATGCTTTAACATCTATAACACCTCAATAGTCATTTAAAATCAAACATCATGTTACATCATATCTGATAATGCCTTCACTTTCAAAAAAAATTGACAAAATATGCGATGATTTCACAATTTCTCCATCTAAAATAAAAACTTTTCGACAAAACTCTGAAAATTTCAACACTTGTGGATAAACTTGTTCACATTATACACATTGATATACATACATTTCCAATATTTATGAACAAAATACCCACAGGTTATCCACTATTATCTGTGGATAACAGAACGGTTGTTCTCACTCTTTTTTCATGATAGAGTAAGGTTACTAACTAGATAGAACGTACTATTCTATGCACCATATAGATAAATAGAACAGTTGCAACCCCTTTAATATCATCTATTTTAGGAGGTGAATGCCAGAATTTCTGGCAATCCAAATGAGGAAGCTTTCAGACGAATTATTAATCGAATCTTATTTTAAGGCAAACGAATTAAAGTTGAGTCAAGATTTTATTTCATTAATAGAAACTGAAATTCTACGCCGATCTTTATCACACAGAATCCGAGCGACATCATAGATACAATACAATAGAGCCAGAGAACTGGCTCTTTTTTTCATTTTATTTAAAACTGCCTATTTTTTGCCCAACTTTTACTTCTTCTGGAGTGTGAAGGGAATCTTCTATTTGAAACCTATCTTTTTCAAATAACAAGATTACAGTCGATCCAAACGTAAAGTAAGCCATTTCTTGACCTTTCGTTAAATGTTCATGTTCGTGTATCAGTTCAATACTATTTACAAACATGGCACCTACTTTTACAACTGTGACATGCATTAAATCGTTTTTAATTTCAGTTAGCTTTCTAAAGTTTTTTGATAGCGTGTCCTTCCCATATTTCAAGCCTAATTTGTTCACTGGATAAGACATTCCACCTAACGTCCACTGATGAGTAATTTCACCTGAAATTGGACTATGAATACGGTGGTAATGGCTTGGACTTAAATAGAGAATGATAAAAGTACCATCAATGTATTTCTCAAGACGAAATTCATCGCCGAGCATTTCTGAAATTGAGTACTTCTTTCCCTTAACAATTATTTCTTTAGATGGTAGTATCGTTCCTACCTCTTCCATGACTGCATCAACCGGACTAACCACACTGTCTATATTAGTGTCTATTGGCCTTGCATCCTTCTTTAGCTTTCGCACAAATAAATCATGTAAGCTTGTAAACTCCTTTATCTCCTTTTCGATTTCTGTTTTATTAATGTTAAACACTTTAATAAATGAAGGAATAACAAAGGAACTGACACGCGATTGTGCAAATTTTTCTAATAATGAAGAAACAAAACGTTGGTTCGTTAATTCGATCATAAGTTGATATAATGTTTTACGCATATTTTTTACCTCCGTTTGTGTGAAACAAACAACCTATATGATTTATTTAATAAATCACATGAATTCATCCATGAGTGATATTATACCATTTGTTTGGTGAACGCAATAACCTTTCTTTGTTTTAAAATCGTTTAAGGAGCTTTGTATCTATATATAAGTGTAAGATTTGTTTCTTTCTAAGTCTTAAAGCAACACACATTACACAGTTGTCGTAACATTCGAGCTAATTTATATCAAACCTCATCTAATGTAAGCATTCAACTTTTTAGACACAAAAAAGTAAAAGCCTAACACTGAAAATGTGTGTTAGGCTTTAATATTTACTAGTTTGTCATTTTCATGAATTCTTCAACATCTTGGACAGACAGTTTTATTGCTTTTTCCCAGAAATCACGTTGTGTAAGATCAACCCCTAAATGCTTTTGTGCTAGGTCCTCAACGCTCATACTAGCAGTATCTTTTAATAGAGCAATATATTTTTCTTCATACTCTGTTCCTTCTTCTAAAGCTTGAGCATAAATACCTAACGAGAACAAATAGCCAAACGTATAAGGGAAGTTATAAAATGGAACCCCTGTTAAATAAAAATGCATTTTTGAAGCCCAAAACTGTGGATGGTACTGTTCTAATCCATCACAATACGCAGTTTTTTGAGCATCAAGCATTAATTCATTTAATCTTTCTGAGCTAACCATACCTTTTTTACGTTCTTCATAGAAGGATTTTTCGAAAATAAAGCGAGCATGAATATTCATATAAAAGGCAACGCTTCTTTGAATTTTATCTTCTAATAGTGCCAAACGATCTTCTTCAGTTTTGGCATTTTTAACCGAAGCATCTGCTACAATCATTTCTGCAAAGGTAGAAGCTGTTTCTGCAACGTTCATCGCATAATTACGATTTAAGAAATGAACACCGTTCATTGCATAACCATGAAAAGCGTGCCCTAATTCGTGAGCTAATGTTGATACATTAGAAGGTGTACCAGAGTAGGTCATAAATATACGAGATTGATTACTTTCAGGAAAACCAGTACAGAAGCCTCCTGGAGCTTTTCCTTCACGATCTTCTGCTTCTATCCATCTATCCTCAAAAGATTTTTTCGTAAACTTCGTTAACTCCACTCCAAACTTACTGAACTGATCTAGAATAAAATCAGCACCTTCTTGATAAGTGACTTTACTTTCAGTTTTTGCAATTGGAGCATCAAGGTCATACCAACTCAATTTCTCTAACCCTAGTAATTTAGCTTTTCGATCTAAGTATTCAACAAATGGTGCCTTATGATCAGAGATGACGCTCCACATCGTGTCGAGAGTTTCTTTAGACATTCGATTAATATCAAGTGGTTCTTTTAAGATATCCTCCCAGCCACGCTCTTTATATACGTTTAAGCGGAATCCACCTAAATGATTTAAAGCTTCGCTTATATAATCAGCGTGATTTTCCCATTCTTCTTCCCAGTTTTTGAACACTTGTTTACGGACTTCACGGTCACCACTTGAAAACTTGTTGGCTGCTTGGCCGACTGACAACTGCTTAATCTCACCATTTTCTTCAAATGGTATTTTAATGTTTCCTACAACTGTATTGTATAACTGACCCCATGCATGATAACCATCAATTCCTAATGAATTGATTAACTTTTCTTGATCTAATGATAGCTTTTCTGAAGCTCTTTCACGTCTTTCATTTAATACAAATGCGATTTCCGCAAAATCATTTTCTGATAAAAGCTCTGTCCATACAGATTCGTCAATTGCAACTAATTTTTGATCAAGACCTGTCAAAGCTGTTTGAAGCGTAGCACTTAGTTGAGTAATTGTACCACGATGCATTTTAGCCTTTTTATCAGCAGTGTCTTGTGCTTGCAAGCAGCTAACAAACGCACCGGCTTGACGAATTTTTTTTGCAATATTTTCAAAAGAAATTAATATGCTTGAAAGTTGGTCTTTTTCTTGAACAGATTTCGGGGGTATAAAGCTGGCAATTTGATCCCCAAATTGATTAATTCCTTTTTCGATTTCCTGTAGATATGTATGAAACGCTTTAGAATTACTTCCACCTTCGAAAAATACATCTAAGTCCCATGTTGGTTCATATGCAGTTTGTGTCATTATTTTTCCCCTCTCTATGTAGTCAACTACATTATATAGACAATTCGCAAAAATTTCTATTATTTGAATCGTCATATTAATATTTACCAATTCAATCTAGTTTCATTTATAACATGTACAAAAGAGGTTGGGACAAAGGTAGTTTACCTAAATAGAAACTAAAACAATGATTGTAGGTGTAGTTAATCCGCTCCTGAAATATACTTCGCTAAGCTATTATTTTGTTCAGTGTTTTAGTTAAATACTTAAGTTATGTCCCAGCCTCCATACAATAAATGATTATTTTCCAAAATAATTATAGTAGTAGTAACCTCCACCAATTACTAGTAAAAGGATGAGGAGCACTACAATAAATGCATAACCAGCACCGTATCCATAAGGTCTATAACCAGGATACACATATGCTCCATATGGGTAACAACAATGTGACATAATACGCCCTCCTTTTTCACTCCTTTATACTTATAATTTATTCAATATATGCCTAAATCGGTAGGGCATACACACAGAAATCAATTTAAAAATGCGATATTTTTTTATGAATATTATCCATCTAATAACATTTATTGCGTGGACAGACACAAACATACAATCAGACTCATACACATTAATAATAAGGCATTTGCCTAATTTAGTGGGGGTGAATAGATGTCAACCATCTTAACAGCACTTGGATACTTTATTAAGGAATTGATTTTTTTAGTATCATATGTAAAAAACAATGCCTTTCCACAACCGTTATCTGCAAGTGAAGAACAAAAATACTTACGGTTGATGGCTTCTGGTGATGAAGCTGCTAGAAATATATTAATCGAACATAACTTGCGACTGGTTGCTCATATTGTCAAAAAATTTGAAAATACAGGTGAAGATACAGAGGATTTAATTTCAATTGGAACCATTGGATTGATAAAGGCCATTGAGAGCTACTCTCAGGGCAAGGGAACGAAATTAGCCACCTATGCTGCTAGATGTATAGAAAATGAAATTCTTATGCATCTACGAGCTTTAAAGAAAACGAAAAAGGATGTCTCATTACATGATCCGATTGGTCAAGATAAAGAAGGGAATGAAATTAGCTTAATTGATGTCTTAAAGTCAGAATCAGAGGATGTCATTGACACTATCCAGCTAAATATGGAACTTGAGAAAATCAAAGAATTTATTGACATACTAGATGGACGCGAGAAGGAAGTTATTATAGGTCGTTTCGGATTAGATCTTAAAAAAGAGAAGACTCAACGGGAAATAGCTAAGGAATTAGGTATTTCAAGAAGCTATGTATCTCGGATTGAAAAACGCGCATTAATGAAAATGTTTCATGAATTTTATCGGGCAGAAAAAGAAAAAAGAAAGCAAAGATAGCACTTTAAAAGGGGGACTCAAAAAGTCCCCTTCATTCTTAAACTCCATCATTTACACTTATTTCGGTTCCAATAATAATAGCGATTGAAGCGGTTATCACGATCCCCATAACAACTGCAAACATCTTCTGATACCTCCTATCTGTTAATCTTCTATTGTTACTTTAAACCTACCATATAATCCCTTACAAAAATCTTCTAAATTTTGAACATTTATTTAAGAAACTATGACAATTTTGTGATATTATTAGGCATCTAGAATGAGAAGTAACGAGGGTGGAGAAGGATGAAAATCGTTAAGTATATGATTCAAATATGTTTACTCATTGTACTATGTAGTTGCGCTAGTACAAGCATAGAAGAGAGCAATAGTGAAAATACTGTACCTGTTATCAAAATAATTGATGGTGATACGATAAAAGTCGACCTCAATGGCAAAGAGGAAAGTGTTCGATTTTTATTAATTGATACACCCGAGACCAACCACCCTAGAATGAACGGACCACAACCATTTGGATTAGAGGCGAAGAAATTTACAGCAAACTTTTTTTCAAAAGGAAAAGCTGAACTTGAGTTAGATGTTAGTGAAAGGGATAAATATGGTCGAATCTTAGCCTACGTTTATGTTGATGGCGTATCTATCCAAGAGGCTTTACTAAAAGAGGGACTAGCGAGGGTAGCTTACATTTATCCTCCTAACACAAGATATGTTGAAAAATATCAACAACTACAAAAAGAAGCACAGAAACTGGGAATCGGCATTTGGAGCATAGAGAATTATGCTTCAGAAGAAGGTTTCAATTCTAACAATAAGGAAAGTCTTAATTCAGCAAAGAATCAATCGTGTCATATAAAAGGAAATATAAATTCAAAAGGCGAAAAGATTTATCATGTACCATCTGGCTTATATTATGAAAGAACGAAAGAAGAGGAATGCTTTCAAACGGAAGCAGATGCAATTGAAGCTGGCTATCGTAAATCAAAAAGATAATATTAAGAACACAAAAGAGGTTGGGACAAAAGTAGTTTACCTAAATAGAAACTAAAACAATGAATGTAGGTGTAGTTAATCCGCTCCTAAATTATACTTCGCTTTCCGCGGGAAGCTGGAATTAGATCTACATTTTTTTCTCTCTTGTTAAGAGTAAAAATATCATTAATAAGTGCGTTGAAACCACTTCAACATTCCTTTCCGCTTCGTTACATGGAATCTTTCTCCAAACAAAAAAACCTTCCAATAAACAGAAAGTTTTTTTCTATGAATCTATATTTTGAATTTCACGTTTTAATGAAATTACTTTTCTAAAGAAATAAAATGCTAATACTAAAAAAAGAAAGGTTGTGACCATTAGTAAGTTTATTTGAAGAGACCCTTTGTCTTCATTTGGAATTAGAACTCCAATATATAAAAATACACTTACACAAATTAAGATAAAACTAAATCTTGTATAATCATTAACTTTTGCTTGTAAACTCTTAATATATTCAGATTGCATTCTATTCACCTACCATAGTAGTCTATAAAACTAATATAGCACATAGCTTTCTATTTGGATGAATGTAAATGTAACCAATTAACATAAAGGCCTGACATACATAATATTGTACGTCAGGCCAATTCCTATTTTAATGCTTGCTCTAAGTCTTCCATTAAATCTTCTATGTCTTCAAGACCTACAGAAATTCTAACTAAACCATCAGTAATGCCCAACTCTGCTCGACGATCTTCTGGAATCGATGCATGAGTCATTTTTGCAGGTAGTGAAATTAAACTTTCAACCGCACCTAAGCTTTCTGCTAAAGTAAAGTATTTTACTTTATTTAATAATCTATCTGCTGCTTCACCACTACCAACATCAAAAGATACCATACCACCAAACCCTGTAGATTGTCTCTTAGCTAGTTCATGATTTGGATGTGACTCAATGCCTGGATAAAATACTTTCGTAACTGACGGATGGGACTGTAGGTAACGAACAATTTCTCTCGTATTTTGCTCATGTTCTTCCATTCGAATGCCTAAAGTACGAATCCCTCTAATCAATAAGTATGAATCCTGTGGTCCTAACACTCCGCCAGTTGAATTTTGAACGAAATGAAAATCTTCAGCAAGCTGTTTAGAGTTCACAACGACTAGTCCAGCTACAACATCACTATGTCCACCGATGTATTTTGTTGCACTGTGTAACACGATATCTGCACCAAGTGTGATTGGAGTTTGCCAATACGGTGTACTAAACGTATTATCAACGATCGTTAATAAATTATGTTCTTTCGCAATTTGTGAGGCACCCTTTATATCCGTGATTTTTAATAAAGGGTTTGTAGGAGTCTCAATATAAATTGCTCGTGTATTTTCTCGTATTTCACCTTTTATATTATCTAAGTTACTTGTGTCTACGAACGTAGAATCAATTCCAAACCGATTGAGAACTTTAGTCATTACTCGATATGTCCCACCATACACATCATCCGTTAAAATGACATGATCACCACTATTAAAAAGCATCATAACTGCAGTAATTGCTGCCATTCCAGAACCAAAGGCAAAGCCCGCTTCCCCTTCTTCTAGGTCCTTAATTAGCTCTTCTAATGCGTGGCGGGTAGGATTTCCAGTCCGTGAATATTCAAACCCTTTGTGTCCACCAATTCCCTCCTGCTTATACGTACTCACTTGGTAAATAGGTGTTGTGACAGCCCCAGTATGCGGGTCTCCACTAATTCCACCGTGAATTAACTTCGTTTTTCTTTTCATCTTAAATCCCTCCCTCATATATTTTCTTACTTAAGTATCGTTCACTACTATCTGGAAATATAGTGATGATCTTGGTTCCAGGCAATGCATTTTCTGCTTCTTTCAATGCGGCATGTAGCGCTGCTCCTGATGAACTTCCAACTAGTAATCCTTCTTGCTTAGCCAACTCTTTCACTCTTTCAAATGCATCAATGTCTAAAACAGAATGAATTCCATCAAAATAGGATTTGTCCATGTAATCGGGTAAAAATTCCATACCAATACCTTCCGTTTTATGAGGTCCAGCTTCACCGCCATTTAGTATTGATCCTTCTGGTTCTACAATAACCGTTTTTATTTTATGATTTCGATCCTTCAAATACTTGGCTGTTCCCATGAATGTACCACCAGTGCCTGCACCTGCTACAAACACGTCTATTTTTCCGTCAAGTTGCTCCCATATCTCTGGACCTAGAGTTTTATAATACGTTAAAGGATTGGCTGGGTTCCCAAACTGTTGTGGACAATACGAATTTGGAATTTCATGTTGAAGCTCTTGCGCTCGTTTAATTGCACCCTTCATTCCCTCACTCGTTGGAGTATGAACGATTTCGGCACCTAAAGCTTTCATAAGCTCCTGTTTTTCTATACTAAATTTTTCTGGCACACAGACAACCACTCGAATATTTTTATTAATGGCTGCAAGGGCTAACCCTATACCAGTATTCCCTGCTGTAGGTTCAATGACTGTACCACCTTCAACAAGTTTTCCAGATTGTAAGGCATCATTTATTAACTCAATTCCCAGGCGATCTTTAATGCTGCCACCAGGGTTATAAAATTCGAGCTTTGCGAATAATCGAACTCCTTCTGGAAGTGAAAATTTAGTTAATTCAATGATAGGAGTCTTCCCAATTAATTCTTGAACGTTTTTAACAACCTGCAAGTCCTCACCCCGTTTTTTTACAAGAAATTATGCATTCGCACTAAGTTCATCTATTACATGTAATACAAGTGCAGATGAGTTTAATGCTGCTGTATGTAAAAATTGGTCAAAAGAGATATTGGATTCCTTTCCAGCAATATCTGATAGTGCTCTTGTTATGACAAAAGGAATTCTAAATTGATAACACACTTGCGCAATTGCAGCTGCTTCCATTTCAACAGCGTATAAATTAGGGAATTTACTACGAATGAAATCAACTCGAACTGGATCGTTCATAAATGAATCGCCAGTTGCAATTAATCCTTTTACTGCTTGAATATCCGATATTTTTTTTGCAGCATTTTCTGCAACTTCTACTAACTTAGGGTCTGCTTGAAATGATGCTGGAAGACCAGGCACTTGTCCATATTCATATCCGAAATCCGTTACATCTACATCATGATGACGAACTTCACTTGAAATAACAAGATCACCTACATTTAAGCTTGCAAGAAAACCACCTGCTGAACCAGTGTTTATGACATATGTTGGTTTAAATCTCTGTAATAAAACGGTTGTTGCTAATGCTGCATTTACTTTACCAATTCCAGATTTAAGAAGAATGACTTCCTGTGAATTAAGTGTACCTGTCGTAAATTCACAACCAGCTATCGTTGTTTCTTCTCGATTTTGGATTTTGTCTCTTAATATAGTTACTTCTTCTTCCATAGCTCCGATAATTGCAATTTTCATAATTTCCTTCATCCTTTTCGTTATAATTTTGTAGCATCTATTAACCACACAAAATCATTACAACGAGAAAACTCAACTGAAAATCCATTACTACTAAAGATAGTTCTTAACGATTCTATTGTTGTGTAATACTCTCTCTGTAAGTCATTAGCTAGGTTCGTAAATCCTTTTCCTTTTGCTGTTTCAATCATTTCAATATATGCTTCTTGATTTTTAAACATCGTATCAGCAAAAACTATTTTACCACCTTTTTGTAGGAACTTTCCATAGCTTGCAATAGCCTGGTACTTTTCTTCGTCTGTTAGATGATGAAAAGCATACGTACTCACTATTGTATCTACCTGTTGAGAAGGGAGTTCAAACACTAAAAAATCTCCGTCAGTTATTGGACAAGCTACCTTCTTTAACGCTATGTCACGCATCGGTTTAGAAGGTTCAATTCCAAAAACAGTTAGGCCTCTAGATAACAACTTATTAGTTAAGTTCCCAGTGCCTACACCAAATTCAATGACGGTTCCTTTTGCTCGCTTAGCAACTTCATCTAATATATTTTCATAGCCAACAAAAACCGCTTCGTATTCTTTATCATGTCCAACTACAGATTCATCATAACTACCTGCCCATTCTTCAAATACTTCCAAAAACTCTCTACCCATTTTAACGCACCACCTATTCTATATAATTCCTATAAGTATAGTATGAATTAATTTTAAAACTGTTATTAATCTATCACATATTTTTAATTGTGACAATTTATTTGTAACGGAATTTTTGTGATAAACTAGTAGGAAAAAGGGTAAAAGGGTGAAGGATATGGAGTTTAAGCTGGATATTATACAAGATAAAGTTGAGTTGTTTGAAGCATATGATATTAAGACACTTGAGAAGAAAATTAATGAGCATATAGAGCATAATAAAGCTATTTTATTGGAAGTACATTCTGCATCACATCAAGTTCATGTTACTGATGAGGGAAAGACTTACTTTACAGCGCTTGTACACTTTAAAGTAAAGAAATAACTATTCGGCTACCCTGAAAATACGACGCTGTATGTGGGGTGTTAACCTTCGTTGCAGGAACCTCGCTTTCCGCGGGGCGCTCCTGGAGCCTCCTCGGCTTCGCCTGTGGGGTCTCCAGTCCAGCGCATTTCCCGCAGGAGTCTCGGTCCTTCCTCTTCGGTTAACACAGCTGAAGTACAACAAGTCAACATTCTAAAAGAAACAAGCGCACATTTTCATTCGCCATGGTGCAATTCACAAATTGCATGGAAGTCTATCCTGACAATCAATCTATCATGGCTAATTAATCTTCCAAACATAATTCATTCCCATTGATGATACTGTTACTTAGAATTTTGTGGGTGTACATTTACTTCTAAAACAAGAAGAAGGAAGCACGTTGGAATGATGATTCCAACGTGCTTTGTTTAATCATTGTCTGATTCAGACTCAGATTCATTATTTTGATTATTTTTGTAATAAGGACTATCATTTTCTCTTAGTTCTTCGATTAGAACTGGCTTCCAACCAAGGTTAGATTCCCAATTGATATACACGCGATAGATTTGTCCATTGTCTCTAGTAGACACAGTAGCAGCTACTTTGTTGTGTCCATTGTTTTGAAGCCACCATACTGTCATGTTAGATATATCTAATCCAGTTGCATAGCTAATTGCTTGTTCCATTTCAAGTCGGTCTACTGAACCGTCCTCATAATTAACAACGTGTGGTTCTTCTTGGCTTGTTTTTATTGGTTTCCAATCTTCATTTTTGATTGATCTTATAATATTGGATTCAGGATCGCCTTCTGTTACGACAAGATTTCTTGAATCTGTTTCTTCGGTTTCACTCGAATTAACGTTACGATCTTCATTATCAGTAGTAGAACCTGATTTCTCATTGTTTTGTTTATTTTCAGCGTTATTAGATTGACCATTCTCGGATTGTTTATCTGATTGATTATTTGATTGTTCTTGCGTAGAACTTACCGGCGTTACATTTTCTTCTTTACCAAATAATAACTTACTAGCAAAGATAATAATTAATACAAAAACGATACCTATAAGAAGATTCAATATTGTATTAATTCTTCTTCGTTTCGATCGCCTTTCATAGCGAGGTCCTTCATATAGTTTATTAAAGTCATACCCCATCTTGATGTTCCCCCTTAAACTCCTAACATACCCACTATTTTATCACTACAATTCCATAACTTGAAGAATTTTCTGAAATTCTACTCAACTTCTTGCTTTATTCTAGATTTGTCTAGTTCATATAATTCTTTAACCACCTCATAAAAAACTTCGTAGCTTTTATGATTAATTTTTTCTTGTTCAATATCTACTACTACTAATGCATATTTAGGATCCTCAATTGGAAAATAACCTGCAAACCATTTATTATCTAAGCCTACTTTTCCTGTTTCGGCAGTTCCCGACTTTCCTGCTACTTTGTATGGTAATGTGTTAAATTTATTACCCGTTCCTGTTTTAACTACCTCTCTTAAAAGTTCTTGAAGCTTAATTGAAGTATATGGTGCTAATTTCTCCCCTTGCAATTCTTGATGAGGAAATGAAAAAAGAGAAGTACCATTTTTATATTGAACTTCTGTAGCAAGTCTTACTTGATCCTTTTCTCCACCTCTTGCAATAGTAGCCATCATATTCGCTACTGCTAATGGAGTCACTCTAACGTCCAGTTGACCAATCGCAGTTTGAGTAATAGCTTTATTGACTGACTTATTTCTATCATCACCCCACACTCTCCCTTTATATTCATTTGGAATCTGACTGAAGTTCTGTATTCTAAATACATTACCGTTCCAACTTACAGGGCCAATTAAACCTAATTTTTTTGCGTAATTTTCTATTACACTTGAATCTATGTCCATTAGTTCCTTCGCAATTGTTCCAAATGTATAGTTACAACTTTTAGCAAAGCTAGATTTGAAATCTAACTCTCCATTTTTATAAACCGCTTCTCCTTCCCCATCTTGGTCTAAATCACAATTAAACGTCCTATTATTTAATTTTATATTTTTTTCAATAGCCGCAGCTGCGATAACTGTTTTAAATATGGATCCTGGAAAATGTGATTGAAGGATTTGGTTCTGACCACCACTATCTGCAAAAGGATTATTGTGATTAATGGAAGGCATACTGACCATTGCTAGAACGTCACTCGTCTCCACATCTAATATAACAAGTCCACCCTTTTTTAGATTATGTTTTTTAATAATTGATTCTGATATTTTTTGTATCTCCTTGTCTATTGTTGTTTTAACCGCAACAGGATAAAAAGGATTTGCAGGACCTGAATACTTAACGTTTATCCCAAATAAAGGGCTTCCGTCTCCAGCAACATGATACAATAGTTTTTTTTCACCTTCAGGTAATAAAAATTCATCAAAAGTCGCTTGAAGTCCCGTTATTCCTACTAAAGTTTTATTAGAGAGATATGGCTTTTCAGGATATCTTTCTCTAAGCAAAGATTCATTCTCACGAATAAGTCCTATTACATGTTCAGCTAATTTATGTTCTACTTCATATTGACGATGAACTGCTATTACACCAGGAATCTTTAACTGATTTATCTTTGATAATTGTGTTTCAGTCAATTCCACAGGCTTCTTTCCGCCAAACACGATAGGACCTTTCGCAATGTTAATTTCTTCTTTAAGTTGATCCGAAGGTACATTAAGGATAGACGCAACCTCTTCAATTGGCCAAGAGATTGTTTTTAAAAATGGGAATAAAACTAAATTGGGTAGATATTCGTGAGTCAAAGACTTATCATAACGATCAATAAACCTACCTCTCCCTTGATCAATGACAAGTTCTTGTGTACGTTGAGAAACACTAGCGTTTATTAGATTCACGTTTTCTTTTGAAAAATGTTCTGTACTTACAAGTTGAATATGAATTAACCTAGCTATTAAGCCAGTGAATAAAAATAATATAAAAGTTAAAACAAGAATCATTCTCTTTCTGATAACCATAAAAAACCACCTCGTCAACAGTTTCGACGAGGTGGTTTTTTTTATACTTCACTATGATTATTATTTAATTAATACAATTTTAACTTGCATTTCTCCACCAGGTGTTTGAACGGATACTGAATCTCCTACTTGCTTACCCATTAAACTTTTGGCAATTGGTGAATCGTTAGAGATTTTACCTTCAAAAGGATCTGCCTCAGCACTACCGACGATTGTATATGTTTCTTCTTCTCCATCAGGTAGTTCAACAAATGTTACTGATTTTCCTAAAGTAACAGTGTTTGAGTTATCCGCGTTTTCTTCGATTATTTTAGCGTTACGTATCATGTTTTCAAGTGTTGTTATTCTTCCTTCAACAAATGCCTGTTCTTCTTTTGCAGAATCGTACTCGGAATTCTCTGACAAATCACCGAAGCTTCTAGCAATTTTTATACGTTCAACTACTTCTTTACGTTTTACCGTTTTTAATTGTTCTAATTCTTGCTCAAGCTTTTGCTTACCAGCTAAAGTCATTGGAAAGACTTTTTCTGTTGCCATTACCCTTCACTCCTTCTGTATTAAACAATCACACTAAGAATGAGCGATTGCCCTTATATGTGTATGTATAAAACCATTTTCTTTCATTTCATAAGATAAAGAGGAAAGTGAGATAAACTATCCCCATTCCTCTTTACATACTATAATGATAAATGAAAAGAATTATAACAGTTTTTACCTTTATCTATGTTATGTTATTACAAAATTACTTTTTGTTCAAGAATTGTTTGAATTTTTGTTACCATTAAATCAATAGCAACGTGATTTTGTCCACCTTCTGGAATAATAATATCTGCATAACGTTTCGTTGGCTCTATAAATTGATTATGCATTGGTCTAACGACCGAAACATATTGGTCAATAACAGATTCAATTGTTCTTCCACGCTCTTTGATGTCTCTAAGCATACGTCTAATGATACGGATATCCGAATCAGTGTCTACATATAACTTAATATCCATTAAATCGCGTAATCGCTCATCTTCAAGTACTAAAATGCCTTCAAGAATGATAACATCTTTAGGCTCTACTAAAATAACATCATTAGAGCGAGTATGCAATTTATAATCATAAACAGGTTTTTCTACTGATTCATATCGAAGTAACTTGTGTATATGTTCAATAAGTAAATCATTGTCAAAGGCTAGTGGATGATCATAATTTGTGTTTAAACGGTCTTCATATGGCAAATGACTTTGGTCTTTATAATAAAAATCTTGTTCTAACATTAAGATTGAATGACCTGTAAAATGTTCATAGATTGCCTTTGTAACACTTGTTTTACCTGATCCTGATCCTCCTGCTACGCCAATAATAATTGGCTTTTTCCCCATCTTAGTTCCCCTTTCGCATCATGTTGTTTGGGAATACCGGCTTGTCTACTTTAAACTTTACAATTTGAAGTGGATGACGAGCAGCATCTAAAGTATTTCCTTCTTCATCCCAAATTTCTCCTATCACTTGTGAGAAATTTTCAATGTCAGGTCCAAAAAACTCAACCTCATGTCCTGGTTTAAAGAAATTTCTTTGTTGTAAAGTGACCATTTGGTTTTCTTGGTCATAGTCTAACACGAGTCCTGCAAAATCATAAGTTGTCTTTTTGCTATGATTTCCATACATTTGTTCTTTATACCCTGGAACCCCTTCAAAGAACGCTGTAGCAGTATCTCTATTTGCACACTTATCTAATTCTTCTAACCATTCTTGCTTAATTTCAAAGTTTTCAGGGTCCGCACAATATGCATCAATTACTTTACGATACACACTTACAACGGTAGCAACATAGTGAATTGATTTCATTCGACCTTCTATTTTTAAGCTATCAATTCCAAGCTCTATCATTTTTGGAATTGATTCAATTAACTTTAAGTCTTTCGGGCTCATTGCAAAAGGAGCGTCCTCTTCGCTGAAAAGAGCAACTTCTTTTTCATTAGCTTCTACTTTAAATAGGTCGTAATCCCATCTACAGGATTGACAGCAGCCTCCACGATTTGAATCACGTGCAGTCATATGATTACTTAATGTACAACGACCTGAATACGCAATACACATTGCACCGTGGATAAATGTTTCAATTTCAATATCTACTTTTTCTTTCATTTCACGAATTTCTTCAGCACTTGTTTCACGAGCTAAAACGACTCGCTCAAGTCCTTCTTCTTTCCAATACTGAACAGCTTTCCAATTTGACAACGATTGTTGAGTGCTTAAGTGGATTTCTAGCTTTGGAGCAACAGCCTTACAAGTCTCGATGATTAATGGATCAGCAACGATAATTCCGGTTATCCCAACACTTTCTAATCCTCGTAAGTAATCATCTAACCCATCAATATTTTCATTATGTGCGAAAATATTTGTTGTAACATATATTTTCGCATTATATTTATTCGCAAATTGTACACCCTCAGCCATTTCTTCTAGTGAGAAGTTATCTGCATTTGAACGAAGACCATATTCCTGTCCACCAATGAATACAGCATCTGCACCATATTGAACAGCAATCTTGAGCTTCTCTAGATTACCTGCTGGAGCAAGCAATTCCGGCTTCTTCACAATGACACGCTTTCCGTCAATTATTTTAGAAATTGAGTCGTTTACGATTGCATTCACGTCTTATTCCTCCTCTTAATATACTGTCTCTTTAAAGAAAAACCCGGTATCTAATCGACGGTTTACAGGTTGTATTTCTTCTAAATCAGCTAGTAAATCTTCTTTTATTTCTTCATATTGTTCACGATCTTCCACACAAAGATCGATAGCTTTTCTATAGTGTTTTGTTACTTCTAGCAAGTAAGTTGAAGACTTTAATACTGCGTCAATTTTTAACGAGTCAATACCTGCATCAATTAATTCTTCTAATTCATCGATTATACAGATATCATTTGGACTCATAATATGTGTACCATTTTCATCTTCAAAAATTGGGTATTTATTATCTCGTTCTTTATCGAATAAAATCATATCTTTTTCTAATTTACGATTTTCAATTTCCATTACTTGTCCTTGGTATTCGAAATAATTGCCTATTAAAGAGCGTTTCGACTGAAACATACACGTCATTCCATGCACTTGAACTTCTATTTCAACATTTGCATTTTCTTTAATATCAATGATTGAATCCATATTTAATTCTCTTGCTAAAACTGCACGTTTAGCACCTTTTTTACCCCAATAATTACACGTGAAGTAGTTAGTAGCCGTCATTTCAGTATTCCAATGAAGGGCCATATTAGGAGCAGTCTCTCTTACTGCCATTAATACTGCAGGATCACCAAAAATAATTGCATCCACATTCATTGAGTCTAAAAATGAAATATAATCATTCAATTCTTCAACTTTGTCATTATGAAATAATGCATTCATTGCAACATACACTTTTTTGTTTTTTGAATGAGCTAATTTAACCGTTTTTTCAATATCATTTCGATCAAATTCACCCGCTAATCTCAAACCATAACGCTGTTCACCAACAACGAAAGCGTCAGCTCCAGCTTCAATCAATGTATCAATATCATCTACACTAATGGGTGTCACTAATAATTCTGGCTTTTTCATTTTGATTCACCTCTTTTTATACTAATAGCAATCCCGTCACCAACAGGAATAATCGTTGTTGTAAACCTTTTTTGATTTACTAACCAGTCATTGAAATTTTTAATTTTTTTAACTAAGCTTCGAGTTCGTTTATTTTCTATATGTTCTTCGGCAACTAATCCCTTAAATAGAACGTTATCAGTAATAATAACTCCATTTTTTGAAAGAAGTGGCTCATATAACTCAAAAAACTTTTGGTATTGACCTTTTGCCGCATCTATAAAAATGACATCGTAAGAGCCTTTACTCTTTACTGTATCATACAGTTCTAATGCATCACCTAGGGTAATTTCGATTTGATTTGTAGTACCTGTTTTTTCAATGTTCTCTAATGCTAGATTATATCGGTCAATATCTCGTTCAATTGTCACAATTTTTGCAGACGGTAAGGTCTTTGCCATCCGTATGGCTGAATATCCTATTGCACTGCCAACCTCAAGAATATTAGTAGGCTGAATCATTCTTAAAAGTTGTAACAGAGTTTCTATACCAACTAGTTCCATAATTGGAACATTGTTTTCTTTAGCGTATAACTCTATTTCTATTATTTCCTGTTCCCTTTGTGATGATAATAAATTTTCAAGGTAAGCATTAAGTTGATCTGAAACCAAGTCAAGCTTCCTCCAATCTCCACGACTCTAAATTTTCAACACCAAATTACGATGGTGATATACGATATTAGGTTTTATAGTAAATTTTAGTCATTACCTCAATAAAGTGAAGAAAGAAATTGGTGATAACCAATTTCCCATAGAGAACTAACTAAAATAAGTCCAAACTCGATATATTTTACCACAATAAGAAAGGGAACGCTAATTTTTTCATCGTTCCCTTTCGTCATTTCTGTTTATTAGTTACCAATGTACTTTGCTTTCTTTTCATTATGCTCTTGTAAAGTACGAGAGAATAGCACATCTCCAGCTGATGTAGCTAAGAAATATAAATTGTCAGTATCTGCGGGATTAAGCGCTGCAACAATTGACATTTCTCCTGCATTTGCAATTGGCCCAGGTGTCAAACCAACATTCACATAAGTGTTATATGGATCTTGAATTTCAAGGTCTTTATATAATACTCGGTCTTTATGCTCACCAAGTGCATATAGTACAGTTGGATCTGTTTGTAATGGCATCCCAATTTCAATTCTGTTGTAAAATACGCTAGAAATTTTTTCACGGTCAGCTTTTTCAGTTGCTTCTTCTTCAATTAATGATGCCATTGTTAACAGCTCATGAACTGAAAATTCTCTTGCAACCATTTCCGATTCATATTTACCAACAATTTCTTCTGTCTTATCCAACATAGTTTCAATTATTTCTTCAATTGAAGGATCTTCCTTATAGAAAGGATACGTTGCTGGAAATAAATAGCCTTCTAGTGGATATTTAATATCTTCTCCTAAGATGACATCTGTCAATATGCTAGGGTATATTGACATTAATTTTTCAATGTATTTTTGATCATTCAATTTATTTAAAACATCTTCTTCTTTATGACCTGTTTTCTCTCCGATAATTTTTGCAATTTGAACAATTTGCTTTCCCTCAGGAATTGTTAGTCTGAAAACTACTTCTTCAACGATCCTACCTGTCTTCAAATTGCTAATGATATCCTTAAATGTCATTGAAGGACTTAAAGTGTAGTCTCCAGCCTGAAAGCCAGACTCATTCTTAAATTTTGTATAATATCGAAATACTTTAGCGTTCTTAACAATGCCATTTTCCTCTAATATTTTAGCAATAGTCGTAGGCGAGGAACCAATTGGAATTGTCACTTCAACGGTTTCTGAACTTGTTGGATCTACTGGTTCTAAAGCAGACTTAATATATAAATACCCTCCACCAATAAGGCCAGATATTGTTAATAATAAAATAATAAAAATAATGAGTACGATTCTTCTAATTAACCTTGCTTCTTTTTGTTTTTCAAATAGATCTGAATCTACTTCTGTCATAAAAATCCTCCTCTCACTCGCATTATTATACTACATATTTTCTAATATATCGTCAATTTTAGCCAAAAAATGTATTCCCTACTTTAATCCGTAAAAAAATAGCAACCTAATTTAGGTTGCTACTTTTCATAACGCTTACTCTTCTTCTTCTTCAAGGAATGTATTTAACATTTCTTCAATCATGTCCCATTCCTCATCTGTTTCAATTGGTTGAAGTTCTCCTTCTGCATCTTCTTCATTGCTACTAAAGCTTGAAGCATGGATTTCGATATCTTCTTCATCATCGTTTTCAGCACCTACTGGATAGTAAAGTACATATGATTTGCCAAATTCCTCAGATTCAAATGTGAATAATACCTCACATAACTGTTCATTTCCATCTTCATCAATTACTGTAATTTGTTTTTCTCCGTGTTCCATTTTTTTCACCTCTATTAATTTTTGCTATCTAAGTAGCCTTGTAATATTACGACAGCAGCCATTTTATCAATAACCTGCTTTCTCTTTTTTCTACTAACATCTGCTGAAATTAGGATTCTTTCTGCAGCCATAGTAGAAAGACGCTCGTCCCACAAAACAGTTGAAACTTGAAAGTTTTCTTCAATTAATTTTGCAAAATCTTTACTCGCTTCACCACGTGGTCCTATTGTACCATTCATGTTTTTCGGAAATCCAATCACAACTGTGCTAACATCATATTCGGAAATAAGTTCTCTTAAACGATCAAGGCCAAATTTTTTCAGTTCTTCGTTAATTTTAATTGTTTCTAGACCTTGTGCAGTCCAACCCATTTCATCACTTACCGCTACACCAATTGTTCTTGAACCAACGTCTAAGCCTAACGTACGCATGTAGTTTACCCCTCGTGATGATTCTTTAAATATGATTTAACTAATTCCTCTATAATTTCATCGCGTTCAAGCTTTCGGATGATATTTCTCGCATCTTTATGACGCGGGATATACGCTGGATCTCCGGAAAGCAAATAACCAACAATTTGATTAATAGGATTGTATCCTTTTTCTTGTAGAGCATCATGAACAGTAAATAATACTTCATTAACATTTGTTTCAATTGGTTCATCAGGAAAATTAAATTTCATTGTATTATCAAATGAATTCATTTTTCACACCCCACTCTCAAATTCTGTTGAATGAATCCGACTAGTTTGTTCATGTTTCCATTGTACACTAACAATGACAATTTATAAAATGGATTTTACATATTCTTCAACAAAGTTCAATGCTGTGTCAAGTTGTTCAGGGTTTTTACCACCAGCTTGAGCCATATCAGGACGACCACCGCCGCCTCCACCACATCTTGATGCAACCTCTTTTATTAATTTACCAGCATGGAAACCACGGTCAATTAAGTCTTTTGTTACACCTGACGTAATGTTAATTTTATCATCTTGAACTGAAGCAAGCACAATAACTGCTGATCCAAGTTTTTGTTTCAATTCATCAACCATTGTACGAAGATTATTCATATCCGTGCCACTTACTCTGCTGGAAAGAACATTAACATCATTTATTTTCGTCACTTTATCTATAATACTTCCTGCTTCTATATTCCCTAATTTAGCTGAGAGAGATTCATTTTCACGTTGTAAACCGCGAAGTTCCTCCAGTATTCCTTCTATTCTCGTTGGCAATTCACTTGTCTTTGTTTTCAGCTTTGTAGCAACATCTTGTAGCAGCTTTACTTGTCCATTCATTAACTTATATGCTGCTTCACCTGTAACAGCTTCTATTCTTCTTGTACCCGCCCCTATTCCAGATTCAGACAGGATTTTGAATAAGCCAATTACTGATGTATTTTGAACGTGACAACCACCACATAATTCCAAGCTATAATCTCCAACTTGAACAACTCTCACAATATCTCCGTATTTTTCCCCGAAAAGAGCCATTGCGCCCATTTCTTTAGCTTCATTAAGTGATTTATATTCTGTTTCTACAAGAAGACTATTCCAAATTTTCTCATTCACAATCGTTTCGATTTGCTCAATCTCATCCTGTTTGACTTGTCCAAAATGTGAAAAATCAAATCTTAATCTTTCAGATGTAACGAGGGATCCAGCTTGATTTACATGATTCCCCAACACATCTTTAAGGGCTTGGTGTAATAAGTGAGTAGCTGTATGATTTTTAATAATCGCTGCACGGTTGCTCTTCTCAATTTTTGCTGTGAAGATATCTCCAGCTTTAACACTACCTTTTTCGATTTTCGCATGATGCAAGTTTTGACCATTTGGTGCTTTTTGAACATCACGTATACGAATTGTACATTCATTATTTTCTAATAAGCCTCTATCAGCAATTTGACCGCCGCTCTCTGCATAGAAAGGTGTTTCATTTAGAATGAATTGAATTTCGTCCCCGACCCCAGCAGATTCTACAATCATTCCATTTTTAATTAATACTTCAATTTTAGAAGAAGAAGTTAATTGATCATATCCAACGAATTTACTTTCTACCTTCACTTCTCCAAGTACACCACTTTGTATTTGCATCGAATCAACATCTTGTCTAGCTGCACGTGCACGTTGACGTTGATTTTCCATCGCTTTTTCAAATCCTTCATGGTCTACCTTCATCTTTTCCTCTTCAGCATATTCTTCTGTTAATTCAACTGGAAATCCATATGTGTCGTACAGTCTGAAAACATCTTCACCAGAAATAGTGTCCCGACCATTTTCTTTTTCATTTTTAATAACACTTGATAAAATGGCAAGGCCTTCGTTAAGGGTTTCGTGGAATCGCTCTTCTTCGTTTTTTATTACTTTTTGAATAAAGTCTGTCTTCGCTTTAACTTCAGGATAGAAATCAACCATGATTTCACCAACAATAGGTACTAACTCAAACATAAACGGACGATGTATATTCAACTGTTTTGCGTATCGAACTGCTCTGCGAAGCAATCTTCTTAAAACGTAGCCACGACCTTCATTAGAAGGCAAAGCTCCATCGCCGACTGCAAATGTCACTGTACGAATATGATCTGCAATAACTTTGAATGCAACATCATTCTCTGGAGTCTGTCTATATTTTTTTCCTGAAATAGATTCAGTAGCTTCAATAATTGGCATAAATAGATCAGTATCAAAGTTTGTAGGTACATTTTGTATAACAGAAACGACACGTTCTAATCCCATACCTGTATCAATATTTTTCTTTGGAAGTGGTGTATATGACCCGTCTGGATTGTGATTAAACTGAGAAAACACTAAATTCCACACTTCCAAATATCTTTCGTTTTCTCCACCAGGGTATAACTCTGGATCATTTATATCATTTCCATACTCTTCGCCGCGATCGTAGAAGATTTCAGTATTAGGTCCGCTTGGCCCTTCACCAATATCCCAAAAGTTACCTTCTAAGCGAATAATTCTTTCTTCTGGAATACCTATTTTTTCTTTCCAATAATCATAAGCTTCGCTATCCTCAGGGTGGACAGTTACTGAAAGTTTTTCAGGATTAAATCCAATCCAATCTTTACTTGTAAGGAACTCCCAAGCCCATTCTATTGCTTCTTCCTTAAAATAGTCTCCAATTGAAAAGTTTCCCATCATTTCAAAGAAAGTGTGATGTCTTGCAGTTTTTCCAACGTTTTCTATATCATTCGTTCTAATTGATTTTTGTGCATTACAAATTCTAGGATTTGCCGGTATAACACGTCCGTCAAAATATTTTTTCAAAGTAGCCACACCACTGTTAATCCAAAGTAGAGAAGGGTCCTCATGTGGAACGAGTGAAGCACTTGGTTCTACTGCATGTCCTTTTTCTTTAAAGAAGTCTAAAAACATTTGTCTTACTTGTGCTGAAGTTAGTGATTTCATCAACTATTCCTCCTATTTCTTATATGTATCAACCTTTTAAAAACACAAAAAAGATACTCCTATCCCCCTATGCAGGGACGAGAGTATCTCGCGGTACCACCCTGATTATGCACATAAATGCATCACCTCTAAAAGAACGATAACGGGTCTATACCGATAGTTTTTACCTATACTCAGGATGAGCTTTCTGTTACCCTTCATTTAGAATTCCTTTCAGCTAATGGAAATTCCTCTCTGAGTGCTAGTTTGCACGTAAATGGGCTGTAACTTACTTAATCCTTCATCGTGTTTTCTATTTTAGAATGTCTAAAGATCCTAAGCTATTTAAATAGTTTTTATGCACACATTATAGACAAATAAAATTGTTTTTGTCAATTATTTATAAAGTGAGATTTAGTATGAACAACAATTACCTTTAAAACAGCTAATACAGGAACTGCTAAAATCAACCCGACTATTCCAGCTATCTCTCCTCCAAGTAAAAGTGAAAACATAATCATCAAAGGGTGCATATGCAAGCTTCTCCCTACAATTAAAGGAGACAGAATATTTCCCTCTACAAACTGTAGCCCGAATATAATGACAACAACAAGTATAACCATTTTATAGGATATTGTTGCAGCGAGAATAACTGCAGGAATGGCACCTATGATTGGACCAAAATATGGAATAACATTCGTAATACCAATTATTACACCTAAGAGCAAGGGATATTTCATCTTTATTAGCCATAAGCCGATAAAAGCCATGAGACCGATTAATAAGCAAACAAATAACTGCCCTCGAATATAGTTACCTAGAGACTCATCAACATCTTTTAAGAACAAGTGACCACTTTTACGATATTTTCTAGGTGTGATGTACCATACAGCCTTTTTCATCTGATCATAGTCTTTGAGCATATAAAAAACGATAAAAGGGATTATCGCAAATAAAATGATATAGTTTAATATCCCTTTAATATTACTTATTGAACGGTCTAAAAAGGTACCTAAAGTAGTCTCCATACCTTTTAATACATCTTCAATCTTTGTTGCAAAAGTTGGTGGGAGGTTAGAAGTGCGCAATTGAATTTGTTCGATCCACTGTTTATAAGTTGAAATAAATGATGGCAGGTTCTCAATTAAATCTCTTAATTGGTGTAAGACAATCGGAACTCCTCTATAAATTCCATAACCAATGCCACCGAAGAAGATTATATAGATAAATAATATTGCAAGTGACCTTGGCAAACCTTTGTTATGGAGCTTTTCTATAATCGGATGCAATAAATAGGTGATAAAGCACGAGATAATAAAAGGTAACAAAACTGTTGTTAAAACAGCAAGTATTGGCGACCAAATTTCGCTTAGCCTAAGAAAGATGTAGATAGCCGAGAATAAAAGAAGTACAAGACCTATGATATAAAGCCATTTTAATTGGATGTTACCCACTTTCCCATCACCTCTTTTCTTAGTGTGATGGGTTATGAAAGATTTATTCATCATTTGTTATTGGTACATTGAAAATAATACACTACCACACTAAACAGGGGGTAGTCTAACAAGTGAAAAACCCTACTGGTTAAAGTAGGGTTTTCACAACTTATTAAAACAATGCTTTGGTTACTCTTTTTCGTAATTGTTTCATTGTACGATTTGACATTAGCTTATTACGTTGAGCCATACTATATGCTGCTGCTCCAAGTCCCATTGCAACAATGGAAGTCATTGTCTTATTCATAGTCAGTCCCCCTAAGAATTACATGCTAATCGATCTATCTTCCTCTTCAAACAGATCGTCTAATGAACTTAATGTTCCATCTTCTTCTACTTGGTGAGTATGAATATGACCTTTTGCAACGGATAGTTCAATAAAACAATTCCAGCAGTAGAACTGATTTACTCCAATTTTTCCAATATCTTTACTTTTACAGTTAGGGCACTTAAACACAGAGGTACACCTCTCATCGTTATTCTAAATTAACGACGATGATATCTTTGCCAATTGTTAGAGGTTGATTTGTTTTAATTACTTTCTTTCCCTCTGTAATGTCAGCAAAGAAACCATCCGTAATTTCATACCCTACAATCCTTCCCATTTCTTCATGAAAATATACATCTTCAAGTAGCCCTAACTTCTCCCCTTCAGATGTTAGAATTGGTTTTCTGAATAAGCCATGATGGTTATATAAGAAAAAGGATTGTTTGTCATGATGAAAAGGAAAAAGTCTGTGTTTACTAGCAACCATAACTCCATCACTTCCAAAAGAAGTTACAGAAGATATCGGTATCAATCTGTCACGCTGGAATAAACCTTTACTATCCATCACCAACGATTTAACATTTCCATCGTTTGAGATGCAAAGATCACAAACAGTTCCTAACATTGTACCTGTTGACTCTTCGTATACTGGTAAGCCCTTTAATAATGAGAACGTCCGCAAAGATACCTCCACCTTTCCGAACATTACTTATCATTCGCTTTCGTCTAAAAAGTCATACGGAGTAAGGTTTTCCATCCCAATATTTGGATCAACTGTATATAATAAAAACTCTTCGTATGTTTGTTCATCGTGATGTATATGTATAGGTTCATTCACATTGTTTGGTATTAAATGACCTTTTAGCTTTTCACAAAGAGTTGTCTGTCTAAATCCATCTTCACAATTATTAATCCCCATCTTTAGTGCTTCATCTTCACCACATAAAATTAAAAAGTTTTTACTTCTTGTAATGGCGGTATAAATTAGGTTACGTCTTAACATTCTAAAGTAACTTCTAACTACAGGAAGAATAACAATTGGAAATTCACTACCTTGTGATTTATGGATTGAACAACAGTAAGCATGTGTAATTTGATTTAAGTCTTGCTTTGAATATGTGACTTCATTCCCATCGAATGAAACGACAATTAAATCTTGTTTTTCAGTATTTTCTTTTGCATAAAAAATAGATACGATTTCTCCAATATCTCCATTAAACACATTGCTTTCTGGCTGGTTTACAAGCTGTAGAACTTTGTCCCCTGTACGAAAAGAAACATCTCCAAATTTTATCTCTCTTTTCTTTTCGACCTTTGGATTGAATAGGTCCTGTAAAACGACATTCATGTTGTCTATTCCTGCACTCCCTCTATACATCGGTGCAAGGACTTGAATATCTCTAGCCGTGTAGCCTTTCTTTTTAGCATTCTCAGCTACTTTTTTTACGACGTCAATGACTTGTTGTCCATTACATTTAATAAATGATCGGTCATTTTTTGGAGATGCTAAGTCGTGAGGTAATGTTCCTTTTTTTATATGATGAGCTAAATCAATGATAGACGATCCAACTGATTGCCTATAAATATCAACTAATCGTACAGTAGGTATGACTTCAGAGGCCAAAAGATCCTTGAGCACTTGTCCAGGACCAACAGAAGGTAGTTGGTCTTCATCACCAACCAAAATAACTTGGATTTTTTCAGGAAGCGATTTGAACAATTGATTTGCTAACCATACGTCGACCATTGACACTTCATCGACAATTAACAATTTCCCGTCAATCGGATTGTCTTCATCATGAACGAAACCCTCTACACCATTCCATCCGAGTAGCCTGTGAATTGTCACCGCTGGCATACCCGTGGCCTCACTCATGCGCTTCGCCGCTCTTCCTGTAGGAGCTACAAGCATAATTGGAAAAGGGTTATCCTTACTATAGTCTGTTGGGTTTAATGAACAGCCGTGTAACTCCCCATACAATTCTACAATTCCTTTTATTACAGTTGTTTTACCTGTACCTGGTCCTCCTGTAAGCATCATCATTGGAGACATGAGAGCTGTTTGAATAGCTTCTTTTTGCGAAGGCGCATATTGAACATTAAGTCTTTCTTCTAGCGCACCTAATGCTAATAGGAATTCAGATTCTGGAAATAACTCATCATAATCTCTTTGCTCATTAATTCGCTTGAGGTTTGATACTAAGCCTTTTTCTGAAAAGAAGAGTGATGGTAAATAAATTCGTTGTTCTTCAACGATAATTTTCCCCTCTTCGCAAAGAGAGATAATTTCCTTGGAAATGTCATCTTTCGTAATTTGGATATTACTTTTTGCCTCTAATAATTCCTTCACAGAATTAATCAACTGATTCAGTAATAAATAAACATGCCCTTCTTGTAATGACTGTGTTTCTAATATATACAAGCAGCCAGCCTTCACTCGATCTGAGTGATTCCCTAATATTCCAAGTGATGCACCAAGTTCATCTGCTCTTCCAAATCCTATGCCTTCAACATCCTCGATAAGCTTATAGGGATTTTCTTGAATAATTGAAAGTGTCTCATCCTTATAGGTTTGATAAATTTTCATGGAAAGTTGTGGACCAAATCCGTATTGTGAAAGAGCTATCATAATTTGTTCTAAGCCTTGATGTTCCATTAATACCTTATAGATATCACTAGCTTTTTCATCTGAAAGCTTTGGTACTTTTTTGAGCACATCCGGACTTTCCAAAATCTTCGAAATAGCACTTTCACCTAGGCTTTCCACGATTTTTTCAGCTGTCTTTTTTCCTACACCTACAAATAGGTCACTCGATAAATATTGAATGATACCTTCCTTAGATTGAGGCATTTCTTTTCTAAAATGTTCAACATGAAATTGCAAACCGAATTTCGGATGGTCTTTTAAATGCCCGAAAAAAATGTAGGTTTCATTTTCGTGAATTCGAGGGAAATACCCTGTCACAACCGCCTCTTTTTCTGTATATTGTTCATTGGTTTCTTCCAATCGAATTCTTACGACAGAATATAAATTATTTTCATTATGAAAGATGGTCACTAAATGTGTTCCTTTCATAAACTTTTGAGTTTCTTGAAATAAATCAAGTGAGTTTTGTTGCGACAAACATATCCCCCCCAACCTTTTGATGAATGATTAATGATTTAAGCCTTATCTCCTTCTAGCGCATCTGTAACAACTTTTTTCCCATGACTTGCTAAAATATGATCAGGCTGTATTTGTAACGCTTTTTCAAACATCTCTAACGCTTTTTTTCCATCCTCTTTGTATCCGGCATATGCTACCCCTAAGTTGTAAAAGGCATCTGCATGATTTGAATCTAAGGAGATAACTTTTAAAAATTGTTCAATCGCCTCATCCACTAAAGATTGACTAGCCAAACATAATCCAAATTGAAAAGCTGCTTCCGAATCATTTGGATTTAGTTCAACCGCTCTTTGAAAATAGGGCATTGCAAGACGAGGCTGATCTAACTGTAGTAACGTCATTCCTAACATAAAGTAGGTGTCACTATTGTCTAGCCCACTTCTCATTGCTTTTTCAAACATGTCTTTTGCTTCTATGTACTTTTCTGCATTAAAGTATAAGTTACCTTTACTATAATATGCTGCTGCCATTCCATTATCTATCTCGATTGCTCTGTCATAAAACCGCAATGCTTTGTCATGCTCTCCTACTACAGATAATAAATTCCCAAAATTTACATATAGCAATGCATCGCTTGGATTTTCTTCAATTGCTTCTGAAAAACATTTCGCTGCTTCCTCATATTTTCCTTCTTGCATATACTGAATACCTTGTTGATTTTTATCACTCATGTTTTGCACCTCTATTTGTTTAATCGATCTCATTTGTTTAAATCGAAGTAAAACCTCCACCCAAAGAATTCAGGTCGAGGTTTTCATAAATCACTTTACACATACCAAAGTTTTTCACCTTGATTAAAGACATCATCGATGGTTCCGCCACCAAGACACTCTTCACCATGATAAAAAACGACAGCTTGACCAGGTGTAACAGCACGTATTGGTTCGTCAAAAATCACTTGAACTGTATTATCATCTACGACTTTAACAGTAACAGAATTATCTGCTTGTCTATATCTAAATTTAGATGTACAGCGAAATTCTTCATTTTTTGTTAAATCCGACACCCAGTTAATGTTTGTTGCTGTTATTGATGTTGAATATAGGAGTTCGTTTTCAAAACCTTGTTCAACATACAATACGTTCTTTTCAAGATTCTTACCTACTACGAACCAAGGGTCACCACTTCCACCTATTCCAAGACCTTGTCTTTGACCAATTGTATAATACATTAATCCGTCGTGTTTTCCCTTTACTTCACCTGCTAATGTTTCCATCTGACCAGGCTGTGCAGGGAGATAATTACTTAAGAACTCCTTGAAATTTCTTTCACCAATAAAACATATTCCTGTGCTATCTTTTTTCGTAGCAGTTGCTAACTCTGCTTGTTTTGCTAGTTCGCGAACCTTGGCTTTTTCAATGTTTCCGATTGGAAACAACACTTTTGACAGCTGGTCTTGTCCTAATTGATTGAGAAAATATGTTTGATCTTTATTTTCATCAACACCACGAAGCATTTTATATTCCCCATCAATGTATTCAACTCGAGCATAATGCCCCGTTGCTAAATAGTCAGCACCAAGGGTCATCGCATGTTCTAAAAATGCTTTAAACTTAATTTCTTTGTTGCACATTACATCAGGGTTTGGGGTTCGGCCAGCCTTATACTCGTCTAGAAAATATGTGAAAACTTTATCCCAATATTGCTTTTCAAAATTAACTGCATAATAAGGTATTCCTAATTGATTACATACACTAATAACGTCATTGTAATCTTCAGTTGCCGTACAAACGCCATTTTCATCTGTATCATCCCAGTTTTTCATAAAGATGCCTATAACATCATAACCTTGTTGTTTTAATAGTAACGCAGCAACAGAAGAATCTACACCACCTGACATCCCTACAACAACACGTGTATCTTTTGGATCCTTTTTCATATCCTTCACCTCCACCCCTTCTATTTACTTTGTTAATCTTTTTACAATATTCGTTGTTTGAAGGGCAACTTTTTCTATTTGTTCGTTTGTATTTCCTAATCCAAAACTGAATCGTACCGAGGAATGTGCCCTGTCAGAATCACTGCCATACATTGCAACTAAAACGTGCGAGGGATCTATTGAACCGGCTGTACATGCTGAACCACTTGAAGCTGCTATCCCAGCTAAATCTAAATTAACTAGCATTGATTCTACATTAGTACCCGGAAAGCTTAAATTCAAAATATGTGGCAATGAATCGTTATAATCACCATTTAGAAAAAACGTTATTTCATTCTTCTTTAAAATACTCAAAAATAATTCTCTATAATGTAAATATTGTTGAATGCGCTCATCTACTTTTGCGTTTGAGATTGTAATGGCATGCTGCAGACCTACAATTCCAGGAACATTTTCAGTACCCGCTCTGCGCTTTCTTTCTTGTTCTCCACCGAAGTGATGTGGCTCAATTTTGATTCCATTCTTCACATACAGGAATCCTATTCCTTTTGGGCCATTAATTTTATGAGCAGACATACTCATTAAGTCAATTCCTTGTTGCTTTACATTAATTTTCACAAGTCCAAAAGCTTGAACTGCGTCAGTATGAAATACCGCTTGATGATTTTTCAATAAAGCTCCAATATCTTTTATTGGTTGTATAGAACCCACTTCATTGTTTCCGTACATAATGGTTACGAGAATCGTATCGTCGGATAAAGCTTGTTCAAGCTCTAAAATAGATATTCTCCCGTGAGTATCTACTGGTAAATAGGTAACACGAAATCCTTGTGTTTCTAAATACTTGCATGTATGTAATACTGCATGATGCTCAATAGAAGTGGTAATGATATGATTTCCTTTAGAACGATTCCCAAATGCACTACCAATAATTGCTAGGTTATCAGCTTCAGTGCCACCACTTGTAAAAATAATCTCGTTAGGTGTTGCTCCTATTGATTGAGCTACTGATTGTCGTGCTTCATCTAATACATGTCTACTTTCACGACCAAAGGAATGAATGCTAGATGGATTCCCAAATACTGTAGACATAAAAGGTACCATTTTTTCAATTACTTCAGGGTGCATAGGTGAAGTTGCTGCATGGTCTACGTAGATTCTTTCCATAATCATGCCCCCTCCTTTTTCGTTAATACTTAATTAAATATAAAACATATATGCTTCTTGTTCTCCATCTGAATAACTTGCAAGGTCTTCAAGGGTTGTACTATCTAATACCTCTTTGACTGCATCTCGAATACGGATCCATAATTCTCTTTTGGCAGGTTCTTCATCCTCTAATACCTCTACAGGACTTATGGGTCCCTCTAGTACGCGAATGATATCTCCAGCGGTAATCTTTGCAGGCTCGTCAGCAAGAATATACCCTCCATATGCACCTCTAATACTTTTTACTAGTCGCGCATTACGTAAAGGAGCAATTAGTTGCTCTAAATAATGTTCAGATAACTCATGTGCTTGTGCGATAGATTTTAAAGAAGTAGGACCTTCTCCATGTTTTTTAGCTAACTCAATCATTATTGTTAATCCGTATCGTCCTTTTGTAGAAATCTTCATTCCAATCACCCCTAGTTTTCCCTAATACTTAATTGCTTAAATGGTTTATCTGTATATTTTGTTTTTTTACAAGTTGATTTAAAACCGAGTCTGAAAAATATTGACACTGTGGTAGCGTGTAACTCACAATAGGACCAATCGTAACACTAAATAAAAATGTCCCCCAAAAAACAGGACCTCCTAACAGCCACCCTAATAGAAGTACAATTAGTTCCATTCCTCCCCGAATGTACTGAACCTTTAGTCCTGTTCTTTCTGTCAAAGCAAGCATCAAACTATCTCTAGGTCCTGCACCACATCTAGCAGAAATATATAAACCTATTCCATAACCGATTACACCTATCCCCACTATTAACATAGTTATTTTTCCTAACATAGTCACAGGGGTTCTTAAGAGAGGTATCATCATGTACATATCAATAAATAATCCTACAAAAAGCATGTTTAAAAATGCTCCTAGTTGGGGTAAAGCCTTTAATAAAATAGAAGAGGTAAGTAAAACAACAAAGCCTGCAATGATTGACCAACTTCCGATTGTAAGCCCTAACTGTTTATATAAACCAATATGAAATACATCCCATGGGGAAGCTCCAAAGTTTGCCTTTATCGTTAATACAATTCCAAATGCCATCACTAACAGCCCTGCAAAATATATTATCCATTTTACCAAAGTTTCCTTAGATTTAACCCCTACTCTCACCTATTCTTCACTCCGTTTAAGTCAGTTCATATACTGACTCTTCATATCTTACGCATATATAACAAACAAACAGATTTCTCTACTCAACTAATGTCTATTAAACTTTTGTCATTATAGCATAAAACGTGATTCAGATGTATTTCAACAACTCAATTAGATATGATAAAGTTAAAATAATCTTTAAGTCTAGAATTTATAGGAGTACAAACATGAATCTGAAACCATTAGCATATCGTATGCGTCCAAAACATATAAGTGAAATTATCGGACAAGAGCATCTTGTCGGTGAAGGTAAAATACTTCACAGAATGGTAAAAGCCCGTCAACTAATGTCAATGATTTTATACGGCCCACCAGGTATAGGTAAAACATCTATTGCAACAGCAATTGCTGGTAGTACTAACACAGCATTTCGAACGCTTAACGCTGTTTCCAACAATAAAAAGGACATGGAAATTGTAGTTGAAGAAGCGAAAATGTCAGGTAAAGTAATATTAATTTTAGATGAAGTTCACCGCCTCGATAAAGGAAAACAAGATTTCCTGCTTCCACATTTAGAAAGCGGTCTTATCACTTTAATTGGAGCGACAACAAGTAACCCCTATCATGCAATTAACCCTGCTATACGTAGCCGGTGTCAGATTTTCGAATTAAAACCTTTGAAACCTAATGAGATAAAAACAGCACTTCAAAGGGCAATAATCGATAAAGAAAACGGACTTGGTGAAATTGAAATAGACATTACAGAAGATGCATTGGATCATTTTTCTCATTCTTGTGGTGGAGATTTACGATCAGCCTTAAACGGCCTCGAACTTGCTGCCCGTTCAACTGAAGCGGATGAAAATCATGTAGTACGAATTGATCTTTCAGTGGCCGAGGAATCAATACAAAAGAAAAATTTTGTTCATGATAAAAACGGAGATGCGCATTACGATGTACTTTCTGCTTTTCAAAAATCAATTAGAGGTAGTGATGTGAATGCAGCACTACATTATTTAGGAAGGCTTATTGAAGTAGGGGACCTTATTAGTATTCATAGGAGATTACTGGTCATTGCATATGAAGATATCGGCCTGGCTAATCCTCAAGCTGGACAAAGAGCACTTGCTGCTGTTGAAGTTTCAGAAAGAATTGGACTTCCTGAATCAAGAATTCCATTAGCCAACATTGTCATTGAATTATGTCTCTCACCAAAATCGAATTCTGCATACAAAGCCCTTGATTTAGCTTTAGCTGACATTCGATCAGGCTACATTGGAGAAGTTCCTGATCATTTAAAAGATGCTCATTACAAAGGAGCTTCAAAGCTTGGAAGGGGAATTGATTACCTATACCCTCATGACTATGAAACTGGCTGGGTTAATCAACAATACCTTCCAAATGCTTTACGTAAGAAGAGCTATTACTCTCCTAAGCAAACTGGAAAATTTGAGCTAGCACTATCACAAGTCTATGAGAAGTTAGAAAAACAACGTAAACGTTAGAAATTACTCCACTAATTGATTTGTTCATATTTTATAAAACTATTAAAGTATAATCTTGTTTCTTTTGGACAACCTATATAAAAAACTAGCATTTTGTATAGGGAGTTGAAAGAATGAAGGTTAGACAGGACGCTTGGTCACATGAAGATGACTTATTATTAGCCGAAACTGTATTACGATATATTCGCGAAGGTGGTACACAGCTATCCGCATTTGAAGAAGTAGGTGACAAATTAAACCGTACATCAGCAGCATGTGGATTTAGATGGAATGCAGAAGTACGCCAAAATTATGATCAGGCCGTGGCTATTGCTAAAAAACAAAGAAAAGAGAGAAAAAGAGCTCTAGAAAAATCTCAAACAAGTTTAGCTACTAATTCGATGGAAAAGTCTGTGAAAACTGACAATGGAAAAGTAACTTCAGAACAATTTAATACAGATGCTAATCCTACCTTAGTGGAAGAATACTCTACTGAACTAGTTTCAATGCCAGCTGGTTCTTCAAAACAAATTACTCTAGAAGATTGTATCTCTTTTCTACGTGATTTCAAGAAGAATAATCAGCAATCTAATTATGCAAAACTTGAAAATGAACGCCTTAAACGGGTAAATTCTGAACTTCTAGCTAAAAACAAAGAATTAGAGAAAAGATTAGAGAAACTAACTGTTCAACAGCAGGTTATTCAGGATGATTATCAAGCACTTGTACAGATTATGGATAGAGCTAGAAAAATGGTCCTATTTGATGAAAATGACCCACAACGAAAATCAGGGTATCATTTGGATAAAGATGATAATATGGAGCAACTTGCAAAATAGTACTGCTTAAAACTATTATCAAATTTCTTTCTTCAAAGATATAAAATAGAGGTATTATATAACCTAATTTAAATTTAAACGTTAGAATGTTGAATCAAAGTTTTCATTCGTGTTAACCGGATTGGAAGGAACCGAGACTCCTGTGGGAGATTCGACAGGCCCCGGACCCCACAGGCGAAGCCGAGGAGGCTCAAGTGGCGCCCCACGGAAAGCGAGGTTCCTGCAACGCAGATTAACACCCCTAGTTCAATGTTATTTTCAGGGTAGCCATAGAATAACCAAATAAAAAATAATCACGGCACATGCCGTGATTATTTTTCGTCGCTTACTCTTTTAATTTTTATATGACTCAATAGTTCTCTAGTTACGTAGCTAGCCATAATTAATCCAGCAACTGAAGGGACAAATGCGTTCGATGATGGTGGTAATTTTGCTTTTCTAATTTTTGCATTTTCATCAGGGACAATTTCTTTTCTAATTTCTTCTCTAATGACAATTGGACTTTCATCAGAGAATACAACGTTAATCCCTTTTTTAATCCCTTCTTTGCGCAAACGAGTTCGTATAACTTTGGCAATGGGATCTGTATGAGTTTTTGAGATATCTGCTATCTTAAATCTAGTTGGGTCCATCTTATTTGCTGCACCCATACTTGATATAATTGGTATATTTCTCGATAAACATTCCTTCATTAAATGGATTTTGTAGGAGATCGTGTCTGAAGCATCAATTACATAATCAAGTCCATAGCTAAAAAACTCTTCATACGTTTCTTCTGTATAAAACATTTTTAAAGCGATGACTTCACAGTCAGGATTTATATCTGCAATTCTATCCCGCATTAACTCAACCTTAGGTTTACCAACGGTAGACATTAAAGCGTGTATTTGTCTATTAATATTTGTAATATCAACATCGTCTTTATCAACAAGTACTAATCTACCAACTCCAGAACGTGCAAGTGCTTCTGCAGAAAAAGATCCTACTCCGCCAATACCTAGTACGGCAACTGTACTTCCTTTTAGGTGATCAAGCCCTTCTTTTCCGATTGCTAATTCATTTCGGGAAAACTGGTGTAGCATATTCTCAACTCCATTATTGAAATTCACAGCACATTCACAAAAAGCGTCTAACCTTTGCTTATATGGCTGTATTTTACCCGTTTTAATATATATCATACTTTGTATTAAAAGCAAGTAAATCTATTGGATAAATTATATAAAAGAAGCACAACTATACAAAAACCCCATGTAAAGTCGAACCTTACATGGGGTTAATAGTCAATATAAGAAGTCCCAATTGTGCCGTCGATGCCTTCGTTTTGAACCCGCACACGGCAGGTGGGTGCCCTGTTTCAAATTTTGTAAGTCCTCAAAGCCATGAGGCATGTACGCAGTTTGAAAACTCCGGGCTCCCGTATAACTTATTGTTCGGTCAAAACAATAGGTTATACGACGAACACATCAGGACTTTTAACTTGTAAAAATAATAACATATCGAATCCTCAAATTCAAGTTTGCGAAGACTACAAAAAATGTCTATTTTTCTACATTTAGTGACAAATGTAAGTCTGTAAGTTGTGCTTCGCTTACTTCACCCGGGGCATTCGTTAATAAACAACTTGCACTTGCAGTCTTTGGAAATGCTATCGTGTCTCTTAAGTTCGTTCTTCCAGCAAGCAACATTACTAATCTGTCCAAACCTATTGCTATTCCACCATGAGGAGGTGTTCCATACTCAAACGCTTCTAATAAGAAACCAAATTGCTCCTTTGCTTCTTCTGCTGTAAAGCCTAAAACTTTAAACATTTTTTCTTGAATTTCACGCTCAAATATTCGCAACGATCCTCCGCCAAGTTCATAGCCATTTAAAACTAAATCATATGCTTGAGCTCGAACGTTTCCTGGATTTGAATCCAGTAAGTGTAAATCATCTCTTACTGGCATAGTAAATGGATGATGTGCAGCAAAGTAGCGATTTTCTTCTTCATCGAACTCTAAAAGTGGCCAATCAGTTATCCACAAAAATTTAAATTTATTTTCAGCGATTAAGTTGAGCTCTTTCGCTAATTTCAATCGAAGCGCTCCTAGGGAGTCTGCCACTACATTTCTTTTATCTGCAACAAAAAGTAACAAATCTCCATTTGATGCTTCTAATACTTCTCTAAACGATTGCTGTTCACTCTCATTAAAGAATTTTGCAATTGGACCTTTTAACTCTTGTTCTTCAACCTTTAACCATGCAAGCCCCTTTGCTCCATATCGACTAACAAACTCTGTTAGAGCATCGATATCTTTTCTCGAATATTTATCAGCTGCACTTTTTACATTAATTGCTTTTACTTGTCCGCCATTTTCGACTGCATTGTTAAATACTTTAAACCCACAATTTGCAACAAGCTCTGATAAATCTACTAATTCCATTTCAAATCTTGTGTCAGGCTTATCTGAACCATATCTACTCATTGCCTCATCGTATGATAGTCTCTGGAAGGGAGTTGGCACGTCGATTCCCTTTGTATTTTTCATTAATTTGACCATCATTTCTTCCATCATGGACATAATATCCTCTTGACTCATGAACGAAGTTTCGATATCGACCTGTGTGAATTCAGGCTGTCGATCTGCTCTTAAATCTTCATCACGAAAACATCTAGCAATTTGATAATATTTGTCAAATCCACCAACCATTAATAACTGCTTAAACAATTGCGGAGACTGTGGCAGAGCATAGAATTCTCCAGGGTGTACACGACTCGGTACTAAATAATCCCTTGCACCTTCTGGTGTTGACTTAGTTAAAATAGGAGTCTCAACATCTAGGAAGCCTCTTTCATCAAGAAAATTTCGAATGGACTTCGTTACCTCATGACGCATTTTAAACGTTTCATACATAACTGTTCGACGTAAATCTAAGTAACGGTACTTAAGTCGAATATCTTCCGAAACATCCGCTTGATCACCAATCACAAATGGAGGTGTTTTCGCAGCATTAATAATGACGACATGGTCAACTTGCACTTCAATTTTTCCAGTTGTAAGATTTTCATTGACAGTTCCTTGTTCCCTTGCAACAACAGTACCTTCTATGTCCAATACAAATTCATTTCTCACATTTTCGGCAATTTTTAATGCTTCAGGTGATTTTTCTGGGTTAAAAACGACTTGAACAATGCCCGATCGATCTCTTAAATCAATAAAAATCAGACCTCCTAGATCACGTCTCTTTTGAACCCACCCCTTTAATTTCACAGTTTCGCCAATTGCTTTTTCTGTCACTTCTCCGCAATAATATGTTCTACCGTACATAATCCTTCACCTCTATTGTTTGTTATTCACTAAATACGTAATAAATTGGTCTAAAGGAACTTCCTCTTGAACACCCGTTGACATGTTCTTTACATTGATTACTTGTCTGTCTAACTCATTATCACCTAAAACAGCAACGTAAGTCGCTTGTAATCGGTCTGCTGCTTTAAATTGTGCTTTTACCTTTTTGTCTAAATAATCCTTCTCAGCGGTTAGGCCGGCTTTTCTAACACTATGTACAAGTGAAACTGATTTATCCTTTGCATTGTCTCCTAAAGCTACTAAATAGCAATCAATTTCAGACTTTATTGGTAGATTAATCTGCTCTGCCTCTAAAGCAGCAATTAAACGCTCAATACTTAATGCAAAACCAATACCAGGTGTATTCGGTCCTCCAATCTCCTCGACTAAACCGTTGTATCTTCCACCACCACAAAGAGTAGTAATTGCTCCAAATCCTTCTGCATTACTCATTATTTCGAATGCTGTATGATTATAATAATCTAATCCTCGTACTAAGCTTGAATCTACTTCAAACTCTACTCCAATTTCAGTTAAGTATTGCTTTACTTTGTCAAAATATATTTTAGATTCTTCATTTAAGAATTCTAATATCGAAGGAGCTTTTTTCATCAATTCGTGATCTCGGTCTTTTTTACAATCAAGAATTCTCATCGGGTTTTTCTCTAGACGTGAATTACAATCCGAACAAAATTCTTCAATTCTAGGAGCGAAGTGATTAATTAATGCTTCTTTATGAGCAGATCTACTAGATGAATCACCTAAGCTGTTTATAACAAGCTTTAATTTTCTTAGTCCAAGCGATTGATATAATTCCATCGCGAGTGAAATTACTTCAACATCAATAGATGGATCATTACTACCTAAAGCTTCTACTCCAAATTGCACAAATTGACGATACCTTCCGGCTTGTGGTCGCTCATATCGAAACATTTGACCAGAATAAAACAACTTAGTAGGCTGTGCAGCATTTCCAAACATCTTATTCTCTACATAAGAACGCACAACCGCAGCTGTACCCTCAGGTCTTAATGTTAGGCTTCTTCCCCCTCTATCTTCGAACGTATACATTTCTTTTTGCACGATATCAGTAGTTTCACCAACACTTCGTAAAAACAATTCAGTATGTTCAAAGATAGGTGTGCGAATTTCATGATAATTATATTTTTTACAGATTTCTCTAGCTTTTTCCTCAATATATTGCCAATTCTCCACAGCACCTGGGAGAATATCTTGGGTTCCTCTAGGAATGTTAATTGACATTCTAATTCCTCCTATAACTTTAAAACTAAATTTAAATTTTTCTTCAGCCTTTAAAGAGGCACATACTGTATTGTTCCCGTTATTGAAAGGAGGCTCTTTCAATGACTGAGCCTATGAAAAAATCATGATCTCAAATTTAATGTTTTCCCACAAGAACTATATCAATAACGACCTCTTAACAAAGCTTTAAAAATACAAAAAACTCCCATCCCTACAAATATGTAGGGACGAGAGTTTGTATATTCCCGTGGTGCCACCCTGGTTAAGATTAATCACTAATCTTCACTTTCATCAGTTAACGCCTGATACGTTCTTCTCCTACTAAACAACCACTATTTTTCAGAGAGAAGCCTACGGAGTGTTCATTCATTAAGTCATGTGTAGAAATGCTTTCAGCCCTTGACATTTCCTCTCTAATCACTTGTTTCTTAACTACTATGCTCCATCATCGGTTTTAATATTAAGAAATAGAATTTTATATTATCATACGAATGAACATCTTACTTGTCAAGATTTCTTTTATGAAAATGGATGGTTTCGTTCCAAAGGCTACAAAATATTTATTATATTATTACCGGTGTAACTGTTTCTTAAGTTTTTGGACGTCTCTTAAAGAAAGTCCAAATTCAGTAGCTAGTTCCACAGAATTGTTTCCTTGTTCCATCTCAATAAAGTCATGTAGATTTACCCCAAATATATTACTATTACCTTTTTGTGAATGCTCATTTTTTTCACCGAATCTCATGATACTTGTCGTCCCTTCTATTTTAAGCTATTGTTTATTATGTATCTTGCCCCGTTTCTAAGATTTTTTTCAAAAAATACAAGGATTTTTTTATTTCAAACTAGAATTAGTAATACGACATCTATGAATGTAAAAGGAGGCTTTTTTTATTTTGTTACAAAAGTTTTTACAAGCTCTAATATGTATTACGCTCTTATTAATTTCTTTTTCATATCCAATCATTAAGCCTATCAATGCGGCTTCTAAGCAAACAGCTACTATAAACACTGCTACTTTAAATGTCAGGGAAGGTCCAGGTTTATCCTATAATGTGATTAAACAAGTAAAACAAAATGAGTCCTATCCTGTCGTAGACAAAAAGTCGGACTGGTTAAAGTTAGAACTATCCAAAAATGAATTCGGCTGGGTAGCGGCTTGGTTAGTGAGTTTAAATGAAATAAAGTCTGAGAATACATCAAATGATAAAATCACATCGTCCGTAGATGGGCTGAGAATTCGTTCTGGACCTGGGACAAGCTTTCAAATTATCGGGTATTTAAATAAAGGAGAAGAAGTTAGCTACCTAGATCAAAATGAGAATTGGACAAAGATTCTTATAAATAACATTCATGGCTGGGTATCTTCTGATTACTTATTGTTTGGTTCTACCAAACCTAATGAAAGTACGAAAAAGGAAGGAAAAATAACAGCTACAGCATTAAACATAAGAAGCACACCTAGTTTGCAAGGTGCCATTATCGGTAAAGTATATAAAGATGAAAAGGTAACAATCGTGTCTGAAAAAGAAAATTGGGTCGAAATTAATCATGATGGTGGCACTGCTTGGATACATAAAGATTATGTCCGAATTGAAACCACAGTCTCATTACCGGCGAGACCTTCTAGTCCACCAAATGATGGCTCAACTAATAAACAATCCTATACTGCTACCGTTACAGCAACTTCACTTAATGTACGGAGTGAAGGTTCGCTAGAAGGAAAAGTGTTAGGTACGGTTAAAATAGGGGATTCTGTTACAGTAAAGCAAGAATTAAATCAATGGTGTGAAATCTCATATAATGGTTCAACAGGATGGGTTGCTTGTTGGTTTTTAGAGAAAAATCCGTCGATCGATCAATCATATGAAGCTTTTAGTGAAATTAAGATAATACACAATGGTACAAATATTCGAACAGGTCCATCAACCACTAATTCAGTAGCATTAATTGCAAATGAAGGTGATACCTTTAAAGTCATTGAAACTGCTGGAGATTGGTATAAAATCGAATTAGCTAACAAACAAGTAGCTTATGTGGCTGGTTGGATCGTACAAATAGTTGGCAGTTCAGAAAATATTCAAAAGCCTGGCGTTAACCAATACTTAAAAGGGAGAAACATTATTGTTGACCCTGGTCATGGTGGAAGAGACAGCGGAACTGTTGGAGTAAGTGGAACATTAGAAAAGGATGTTACATTGAGAACAGCTAAGCTTGTATATGATAAGTTGGTCGCTGCTGGAGCCTCAGTTTCTTTAACGAGAAGTAATGATTCATATGTTAGTTTACGTACAAGAGTAAACACCTCACATTACGGAAATGCAGATGCTTTTATAAGTATTCATTACGACAGTGTAAATGATCATAGTGTAAAAGGAATTACATCTTATTATTATAAAAACATTGATATTAGTCTTGCTGCCTCATTACAAACAGAAATAATTAAGGCTACTAGACTATCAGATAGAGGGCATCGAAGCGGTAATTACCATGTTCTAAGAGAAAATAGACAGCCTGCCGCTTTACTTGAGTTAGGGTTTCTTAGTAACAGTTCTGAGGAATTAACCGTTCTATCGAGTGGCTTCCAAGAAAATGTATCATCTGGTATTTATTACGGATTAGCACAATACTTTAAATCAAAATAAAAAGAAAGGGAGTTCAATTCCCTTTCTTTTTTATTATTGTTTACTTTCAACTATTAACGTAACTGGTCCAATATTTGTAAATTGAACATCCATCATTTCACCAAACAGACCTGTTTCAACTTTAATCCCTATCCTTCTTAGCTGTTCATTAAAGTATTCGTATAATGGCTGTGCTACTTCAGGCTTTGCAGCATCCATAAAATTAGGACGTCGCCCTTTTCTACAGTCACCATATAAAGTAAATTGAGAAACTGACAAAATTTCTCCCCCAATATCTTTCAAAGACAAGTTCATTTTCCCATTTTCATCTTCAAAGATTCTAAGGTTACTTATTTTATCGGCCAGAAAGATAGCGTCCTCTTCAGAGTCATCATGTGTAATCCCTACAAGGAGCATTAATCCATTGTTTATTTTCCCAACCTCTTCTCCACTAACGGAAACGGTTGCGTTTTTAGCACGTTGCACAACAACTTTCATGGCAAGGATGTTCCTTTCTAGTTCATTATTCTGCGCACAGCATATATATCTGGTATTTGTTTAATACGCTCTACAACTTTTTGTAAATGACTAATGTTCTGAATGGAGATTGCCATCGTTATTGTAGCCATTTTATTTCGATCAGATTTACCAGAGACAGCGGTAATATTTGTCTTTGTTTCATTTACAGCCTGAAGCACTTCATTTAATAGTCCTCTTCGATCAAAGCCGGAAATTTCTATTTCAACGTTATACTCTCTTCTGTCATGTATTTTACTTTCCCACTCAACTGAAATAAGTCGGTCTTTCGCCTCACCTATGTGAACATTCGGACAGTCTTCTCTATGAACTGAGACTCCTCTTCCTTTCGTAATAAACCCTACAATGTCGTCACCAGGTACAGGATTGCAACATTTTGATAAGCGAATTAGTAAATTGTCAATCCCTTGAACTTGAACACCAGAATCACGTTTTTTAGCAACTGAGAATTGTTTAATATCAGAAACGGATTCGTTGACTGTTTTATCAAGCTCTTGGTCGCGTTTTTTACGCCACTTATCAGTTAACCTGGTAGCAATCTGAGCTGCTGTTATACCGTTATATCCTACTGCAGCAAACATATCTTCTTCATTTGAAAAATTAAATTTTTCAGCAACACGCTTTAAATTATCGTTGGTAAGAACTTCTTTTAAATCGAACTCCAAACTTCTTATTTCTTTTTCTACAAGTTCTTTTCCTTTATCGATATTTTCTTCTCTTCTTTGCTTTTTGAAGAATTGTCTAATTTTATTTTTTGCTTGCGATGTTTGAGCTAGCTTTAACCAATCCTGACTTGGACCATAGGAGTGCTTTGATGTAAGAATTTCAATGATATCACCCGTTTTTAATTTATAATCAAGGGTTACCATCTTACCATTAACTTTTGCACCGATCGTTTTGTTACCTATTTCAGAGTGAATTCGGTAAGCAAAATCAATTGGAACTGATCCTGAAGGTAATTCAATGACATCTCCTTTTGGAGTGAAAATATAGACCATATCAGAGAATAAATCAATTTTTAATGACTCCATAAACTCTTCTGCATTTGTAGCATCATTTTGCCATTCTAATATTTCTCTAAACCATGTCATTTTCCCCTCTAGTGAGGCAGTTTGACTAACGGTTGTCCCTTCTTTGTAGGCCCAGTGAGCAGCTACACCAAATTCAGCAATTTGGTGCATTTCAGTTGTTCTAATCTGCACCTCAAGGGGGTCACCTTTCGGCCCAATTACTGTAGTATGCAATGATTGGTACATATTTGGTTTTGGCATTGCAATATAATCTTTAAAACGTCCAGGCATTGGCTTCCAACACGTATGAATAATTCCAAGAACAGCATAACAATCCTTAATATTATTTACGATTATTCTTACTGCTAAAAGATCGTAAATTTCATTAAATTGTTTATTCTGAAGAACCATCTTCCGATAAATACTGTAAATATGCTTTGGTCTACCTGAAATTTCTGCTTTTATTGAAACTTCTAGTACTCTTTCTTTAACTTCTTTTATGACATCTTCCAAATATTGTTCACGTTCTGCTCTTTTTTTCTTCATCAAGTTAACAATACGATAGTATTGCTGTGGATTTAAGTATCTAAGCGCAGTATCTTCAAGCTCCCACTTAATTTTAGAAATACCAAGTCGATGAGCCAAAGGAGCAAAAATCTCTAAGGTTTCGTTGGAAATTCTTCGTTGTTTTTCTTGCGGAAGGTGCTTTAACGTCCTCATATTATGAAGTCTGTCAGCTAGCTTTATAAGAATTACTCGTATATCCTGTGCCATGGCTACAAACATTTTTCGATGATTTTCAGCTTGCTGCTCTTCATGAGATTTATATTTAATTTTTCCTAACTTCGTAACTCCATCAACAAGCATAGCTACTTCATCGTTAAATGCCGTTCTAATGCAATTAAAAGATACTTCTGTATCTTCCACAACATCGTGTAAAAAACCAGCAGCAATAGTTGCTGGATCCATTTCTAAATCCACTAAAATACCAGCAACTTGGATTGGATGTATTATATAAGGCTCACCAGATTTTCGAAACTGTTCCCGGTGAGCGTTTTCTGCGTAATTGTATGCTTCTTCAATAAATTTAATATCATTACCAGATAGGTAACGCTTCGCATTATCTATGACTTGCTCAGCAGTTAACACCTGTTCATTTGCCATGGAATCACCTTTATCTATAATACTTTTTAAAATAAAATAATTATTGTTACTATTATCATGAAAAAATGAAGAGATGTAAAGAGGAATACGTCGAAAATTAATTCCTTTTCCTAGAAATACATATTCCTAACAGTTATTCCCCAATCTATTGCCATTTAAAAGAGTATAGGTAGTGGAAATAGTTATAAAATAAGAAAACTAAGAAATATGAAAAGAGGACACCCATTTAATGAGTGTCCTCTTCATGTTTTTAAGGCTAATATTTCATTAATGTCATTACGTCATAGCCATCTAATTTAGAACGACCGTCTAAGTAGCTCAATTCGATAATGAACGCTATTCCTGCAACAATTCCACCTAGCTCTTCAACTAATTTAATCGTAGCTTCAATTGTTCCACCAGTAGCTAATAAATCGTCTGTAATTAATACACGCTGTCCTGGACGAATCGCATCTTTATGGATTGTCAGTACATCTTTTCCGTATTCTAAACCATACTCTACACGAATTACATCGCGAGGTAGCTTACCTTCTTTACGAACTGGCGCAAAACCAACTCCATGTGAGTAAGCTACTGGACATCCAATAATAAAGCCACGTGCTTCAGGTCCTACAACAAGGTCAATGTCTTTCTCTTTTGCGTAGTTAACAATTTGATCTGTTGCATATTTATAAGCTTCTCCATCATTCATTAATGGAGTGATATCCTTAAATTTAATTCCTTGCTTCGGATAATCTGGCACAATTGTCACAAACTTTTTTAAATCCATTACTTAATTGCCTCCTCATACTTTAACGAACCATTAGTAGGTATGTCACTAAACCACTGTTTCAATTGCTGGTAAGATGAATATAAAAATTCATTTTCTAATTCAAACTGTTGTTGTTTTTTTTGGTATGTTTTCGATTCTGATAAATCCTTTTTAGTAGTTAAATTAGATAGTGAAATAAATCCCTTGTCTATTTTAACAAATTCCAATTCAAAAAACACCTGTGAAATAAAATCAATCGTTTCTTTTGTCCATCCTTTATGTTTAGCAAGATCTTCACCATATCTATTAAGATCAAATGCACCTTTCTTTGAAAGGTATGCATAAAACCATTTAAAGTGCTCCCTAGTAGGTAGGGTATTAAAGAAATGATCCTGTTCATTGTGAAAAACTGCATAAATACGACTTGGAAAGCCCTTTTCAAACAAATTACTTAATAACGCTTTCTCATGTGGTAAATCTAGAATAAAGACATAATCGGTCTCTGTATAAATATCTTCTATATCTATTTCATTAGTAATGACACTCAAACAATGCTGATATTCATCTAATTGAAGTTTTGAAAAAGTATCTTTGCTGAATGAAACCATTTTTATCTTCTTCTGGTCCAATGTTTGTAATGTCTTTTTTATATTTTTCACACCACGCAAATCGAATAATTGCCAATCTTTCACTGAAATATCATGAAGCATTAGTTGAGGTTTTCTGAAATTGTTCCACTCATTAATGGAAAGCTCTCCAACTACAGATACTCTAGCTAGTGGTGATACATGGTCATGTACATCACCAAAGCCAAATCCAACACTGTCGAGATTTACCCCATTACTTTCCATCGTAAGTTTTAGATGATTTTGGTCTGAACCAATTCTCCTCATACTGCTTAAAGTAACCTCTTCTATAAGTATCCTTGGCTTTGGATTATTCATTCCAAATGGCGCTAGTTCATTAAGTTGTTGAATAGATTCAATTGATATTTCCTCAATTGTAGTGACAGTATCAACTTTTATAACTGGTATAAAATCATCATCTGATAGTTGTTCATTAGCTAGCGTATTCAATCTTTCGCGTAAACTATTGATGTTATTCACTTCAAGTGTCATCCCCGCAGCCATAGGGTGACCACCAAAATGTGGTAAGATGTCTCTACATGTAGATAAGTTAGCAAAAAGGTCAAACCCTACGATGCTTCTTGCCGAACCTTTTGCAACACCTTTCTCGGGATCAATACTAAGTACAATCGTTGGTCGGTAAAACCTATCGACGAGCCTTGAAGCCACAATCCCTATTACACCAGCATTCCATCCTTCCTTTGCAATCACTAAAACTGAATTCTCGCTAGGTGGGAAGTTTTCTTCAACTTCTTTTATTGCTTCTTCAGTCATTTCATTAACTAGTTGCTGTCGTTCTTTATTGAGTTGATCAATTTCAGATGCAAGCATACTTGCTTCTTCACTATCATTTGTTAATAATAAATGAACCGCTGGGTCAGCTGATTCAAGTCTACCTACTGCGTTAATTCTAGGCGCTAGTGCAAAACCTATCGTTTCTTCTGTAATAGATGATGGTTCTACACCACAAACTTTTAATAGAGCTTTTAGTCCTAGGCGTTTCGTATATGGTAATCTTTTTATTCCTTTACTTGCTATAAGTCTATTTTCCCCGTGTAAAGGAACTAAGTCAGCGATTGTCCCAATTGCCGCGATTTCCAGAAGAGAATCGGGTACCTCACCTAATAATGCATGTGCTACTTTCAAAGCAACTCCAACACCTGCTAGGTCTTCAAACGGATAGGAGCAAGTTTCCTTTTTAGGATGAATAATGGCGTAAGCATCAGGCAGTTCAGGTCCAGGCTCATGATGATCTGTAATAATTAAATCTAGGCCTAGTTCCTTTGCTACAGTAGCTTCATGTAATGCAGATATACCCGTATCAACGGTGATGATTACTTTAAAATCTTGCTCTTTTGCCCATTTGAACGCACTTTCATTTGGTCCATACCCTTCAGTAAATCTATTAGGAATATAAAAATCAGCTATGGCACCTATTTCTCTTAATGCTGTTAGCATGACTGTCGTACTTGTCACACCATCAGCATCGTAATCTCCGAACACCAATATCTTTTCATTTTGACTAATGGCTTGATGAATTCTTTCGACTGTCAATTTCATATCCTCTAATAAAAATGGATCATGAAACTCTTGGTTATCTTTATCTAAAAATAATCTCGCTGATTCTACTGTATCAAATCCACGATTTACAAGTAACGACGCAATTAGGGGAGCAATGTTTAGCTCTTTTGCTAAAACGTTCACTTTTTCTTGATTATTTTCACTAACAATCCAACGTGATTTTGCTTCTAACATAGTTTCACCCCTCAACCATCCCATTATACAAGAGTGGTTAAGGGGTTTCAATGTTAATGTATACCGATTATTTGGTTATAAAGACTTCTTTTCTTCAGATTCTTCAATAGTAGGTACTTCTTCTATCTTTTCGTCTATTTTCATACTATCTTGTTCATTCTCCGATTTTTCTAGTGTTTCTCTTAGCCTTAAATTTTCTTTTTCTAATGATTTTATTGCTCTCCCTAAAACAAATAACCGAAACAAACCAACTGAACCAACAATTAGTCCTCCCATTAAAACAGATGCAATGATTATGAGAATTAGTGGCCATTGTGCTGTTCCGAAGAGATAATCTACCTCAACTGCCTCTACATTAATTACTGCAAAAATAGCAACTATAAGAGCAAATACAAAAGCAAGAATTAAATTCCATTGTCCTTTCATTCTTAAAACCTCCTTTCTTATATTCTATTCATCATCAGGTGAAAATGGGTTAATATGTACAAAAACATCCTGCACGTTAGGATTCTCAAGTAGTTTGCTTTTCACCTTTTTTCCAACTTTATGTCCTTCTTCTACAGTCATTGTTGGTTCAACGGAGATTTTTATATCAACAATGACATAATGTCCATGCTCTCTTGCATGTAGTTCATCAATCTTTTTAACTTCTGGGACAGTTAATACTGCTTCACGTAAATCAGTGGTATCTTCTTCATGAAGGACATGGTCTAAAGTTGTATGAATTGATTCCGAACCAAGTTTCCAAGCCATTTTAACGACAAGAATAGACACAAACAGTCCTGCTACTGGATCAGCATAAACCAACCAAGAAACCCCTATTTTATCACCCACTATTGCACAACCAATACCAACGAGGGCAGCTATAGACGAAAAAACATCTGAACGATGCTCATAGGCATTAATGATAATCGCGTCACTGTTTATTCTTTTTCCCAGATTATACTTATATCTAAACATTGCCTCTTTTACAATTATAGAAAAAACGACAGCATAGATCGCTAAGACTTTAGGTGCTTGAATTGGCTCGAAAAATGACTCGATTGAGGATTTTCCGATTTCAATCCCTACTAAAAATAATAATACAGCAACGATGATGGCTGCAATCGATTCGGCTTTTCCATGTCCATATGGATGGTCTTTGTCTGGTGGCTGTTTTGCTGCTCTTACACCAATATAGACAGCTAATGACCCTGCTACATCTGAAGCAGAGTGCACTGCATCAGCTACAAGCGCCTTACTTCCTGCCATGACTCCAATAACCCATTTTATGATCGCCAAAATTATATTACCAAAAACACCGATTAATGCTGCAAATTCAGCCTGTTTAAAGCGGTCTTTGTTTTCCAAGTCAATCATCCTTCCTTGAATCACAGTCACCTATATTGTAACCAAAACACGTTTGTAAAACTATTTTCTTTTTTCATTAGCTGACGTATATTCCTCTTGTAAAAAAGAAAACCGAGGCAATTACCTCGGCAAGAATTCACTACTTTAAACTTCTGGTTCAGGGTCAACGTCTGTTTTTACGGGACGTTTTTTGTTTAACTGCTTACTCTTCCAAACTAACCAAAGCTGTGAAGCAATGAAAAGGGAAGAATATGTTCCTGAGATTAAACCAACTAGTAATGCAATTGAAAAGTTTGTGATTGATTCACTACCAAAAATCATTAGCGCTACTACAGCAAACACAACTGTTAACACAGTATTGATTGAACGCCCGAACGTTTGACGTAAAGCTTTGTTAACAATATCTGCAAGATCATCAAATGTTTTAACACGCTTTTTCTTCTTATACAATTCCCTGATACGGTCAAAAGTAACAATTGTATCATTTATTGAGTAACCCACAATCGTTAATACAGCAGCAATGAACGTAATATCAACCTCTAGCCTAGTTAAGCTAAAGAAAGCTAAGATGAAGAAGGCATCATGAAGTAACGCAACAATTGCAGCTACTGCCATTGTCATTTCAAAACGAATCGTCACATAAATGATTATTCCGATTGATGCGATTAACACAGAGATTAGTGCATTTCGTGCTAGCTCTTTCCCAACTGTCGGTGATACTGTACTAACACTCGGTTCAGCACCGTATTTCTCATTAAAGTGAGACTTTAAATTGGCGATCTCTTCTTTGCTTAATACACCAATAAATCTTGCTACACCAATTTCATTATTATTTCCTGACAGAATGACATCTTTTGGTTCGAGGTCTAAGGTTTTCAACTCAGATTTTACTTCTGCAGCAGTAAGTGCATTTTGTGAAAGAATTTCGACACGTGTTCCACTTGCAAAATCAATTCCTAAATTCAGCTGAGCAATAAGTAATAAGCCTATACCTACAACTGCCATAACGACAGAGGCGATAAAGAATTTTTTGCGATGTTTTACAAAGTCAATTGAGTCAAAGTTGGTGAAGACTTCTGTGTCATCATCCACTTCAGCAAGGGATTGTATATCTTTTCGCTTTACTCCAAAGAACTCTGGCTTTTTATCAAGGAAACGACTGTTCACCCAAAGGCCTAGAAGTAGTCTTGATCCGTAAACAGCTGTTAGGAAGCTAACTAAAATACTTATGATTAACATTGTAGCGAACCCTTTTACTGAGCTCGTCCCGAAAATAAATAGTACAGTAGCAGCTAGAATTGTCGTGATATTTGCATCAAAGATCGTTGATAATGAACGACGGTTACCAGCACGAAATGCTGACATAACAGACTTTCCAAGTCTAATTTCTTCTCTTATACGTTCGTATGTGATGATATTCGCATCAACCGCCATACCTACTCCGAGTATAAGTGCTGCTATACCTGGAAGAGTTAGTACCCCATTCATCCAATCAAATACTTGTAGAATTAGGAAGATATATACACTTAGGGTAACAACCGCAACCATGCCTGGTAAACGATAATAGAACAACATAAACAAGAAAATAATAGCTATTCCAACATATCCAGCAAATACGGTTTTATCTAACGCTTTTTCACCAAATTTAGCTCCAACAGATGTTGAATAAATCTCTTCTAGATTAACTGGTAGAGATCCAGCATTTAAAAGTGCTGCTAGTTCTTTAGCAGATTCAATGGTGAAATTTCCACCTTCGATTGTCACATTTTTTGTATTTAACACTTGGCTAACACCAGGCGCTGAGATGTATTTTGGATTTGGCTTAAGACTTTCTTCTTTATAAGAGTCTACACCTTCTTCAAAGTCCATCCAAATAACTAATACATTATTAGGATACATCGCTAATATGTCTTCCGTAACCTTTTTAAACTTTTCTCCACTTTTTAAAGTGATCGCAACGTTCGGTCTGCCTTTATCATCAAAGGATTGTTTCGCTCCACCTTCTTGTAAATCCGTACCATCTAATAATTCTTTATCATTCACATCACGAAAAGAAAGCTTTGCTTGTGTTGATAAAATTTCTCTTACTTTTGATTGATCACTTACTCCGGCTAATTGTACACGGATTCGATCTTCACCTTCGATTTGAATGTTCGGTTCGCTAACCCCAAGTACGTTTACACGTTTATCTAGAGCGTTAACTGTGTTGACTAAAACTGTCCTGTCAATGACATCACCTTCTTTTACAGGTGTTACTTCGTAAAGAATTTCAAATCCACCTTGAAGGTCTAATCCAAGTTTAATGTCTTTAATAATGTTGTTTATTGTTAATCCCATTGTACTTCCTAGTAAGATGACCAATAGGAAAAACGCAATTATGCGTCCTCTTTTTACCATTTGTAAGTAAATCCTCCTTTGATGCTTATGTACTTATTTCCTCATTTTATTATGAAACAAGCTATATTGACTGTCAATCATTGAAGAGACGGTGATTTTTCGAAAGATTATAGTAAGTCCTTGAGCGATTCTTTACCGTCTTCTCCAAACCAGTTTGGTGATTTAAAGGCTTCAACTGTCGCGTAGTTCATATATTCGCCAATATTGATTCTCATGACGTCATTTACGATTTGATGTAGTTGTTTATCTTCAGTGTTTTTCTTCCACTTTTTTTTCAGTAAGAATTGCCATAGTTCTTCTTCTGTTACTTTGTCATATCCAAAAAGATAGAATTCTTCAAGTTTACTGACTAAAGCTGGATGAACCATTTCTTTATATTTATCTAGAGGGTGTGTACTTACCATTGTCATTGTTATAACCTCCTGTTCCTTTGATTGGCTATCCTGAAAATACGAAACTCTACTTGGGGTGTTAATCTACGTTGCAGAACTCTCGCTTTCCGCGGGGCGCTTCTTGAGCCTCCTCGGCTTTCCCTGTGGGGTCTCAAGCCTAGCGCTTTCTCCCGCAGGAGTCTCGGTTCTTCCACTCCGATTAACACGCATGAATACTTGGATCCAACATTCTAATAACAAAAAAACATTTTCATTCACCATGGTGCAATTCTTAAATTGCACTGGAAGTCTACCCTGAAAATACGGCACTGTATATGGGGTGTTAACCTTCGTTGTAGGAACCTCGCTTTCCGCGGGGCGCTCCTGGAGCCTCCTCTGCTTCGCCTGTGGGGTCTCCAGTCCAGCGCATCTCCCGCAGGAGTCTCGGTCCTTCCACTTCGGTTAACACGCATGAATACTTGGATACAACATTCTAATAACAAAAACATTTTCATTCACCATCGTGCAATCTTTAAATCGCATGGACGTCTACCTTGAAATTACAATTCATCTCATTGTACATGCAATATGGAAAAAATTGAATTTATTCTTAAGTATGTACTCGTTACTTAGGACGTCTATTTCTGTCCTTCTCTTAGTTAAGTAATTATTTTAAAAGATTGAAAAAGAGAACATTCCTAGTCCTACGATTAAAGCTGCGACGATTACTCCTGCTGAAATGGATAGAAAAGCATATCGGAACCTGATGGCAAAGATTGAGGCGGCTACGCAAGCACTATAAGCCCCAGTGGTTGGTAGAGGTAGTGCTGTAAAAAGCATTAACCCAATTGCGCCATATTTTTCAACACTAGTGCTCTTTTTGAGTGTTCGGTGGTATAGCCAGTCGTACATTTTCTTATACCATTTATAACGCAATAACCATTTACTAATTGGCTGGAATAGTAATAACAACGGAATAATTGGAAGGATATTTCCGAAAACACTAAGTATCGAAGATTTTACTAATGAAAAATCATAATGTAAATACGCAAGAGGAAGTCCTCCTCTTAATTCTAAAATTGGCATAGCAGAAACAATAATTACTATTAGTTCAGGTGGTAAAAAATCTAGGTTATGAATGATATACTCTTTTATTTTCTCCTTCATTTCTATACACCTCCATGTCATTTATTAAGGCTAAATTTAAAGTTAAAATTAATTTGCAAAGAAAAATCCACCTTCCTTTCAAATCAATATTTTAAGAGCCTTTATGAAAAGCAAGTCAATTTCCTTTAGATTTACACTAACAAAAGATTACTTGTCATGCTTGGCCACCTACCTTGCATATAGTTAATTGTAAATGATATCTCCTTTTTTGAGAAGGTAGGGAATTTGATGTCGAAGCAAACATTTCTTCAAGGAACACTTATACTTATTTTAGCAGGATTAATAACAAGAGTATTAGGTTTTATTAACAGGATTGTTGTAGCTAGGTTAATTGGTGAAGAAGGTGTTGGCCTTTATATGATGGCAGTACCTACTCTTGTTCTTACAATTACGATTACCCAATTAGGATTACCAGTTGCAATATCAAAGCTAGTTGCAGAAGCAGAAGCAAAGGGAGATAAAAGGAAAATTAAAAAGATTCTCGTTGTTTCTTTATCAACTACCGGAATTCTAAGTTTACTCTTTACTCCTAGTATGATATTTTTAGCACCTTTTTTATCTGAAAACTTATTCACTGATTCTAGAACTTACTATCCACTTTTAGCAATATCACCAATAGTACCGATTGTTGCTATTTCATCGGTGTTAAGAGGTTATTTTCAAGGGCGACAGAACATGCGACCTGCCGCTTATTCACAAGTTATAGAACAGGTAGTAAGAATTACTCTAGTAGCGGTATTCACAAGTGCATTTTTACCTTATGGTATTGAATACGCTGCTGCAGGAGCTATGTTTTCTGCTGTTGCAGGTGAATTAATTTCACTATTTTATATGTTATGGATGTTTAAAACGAAAAAAAGAATTCGAGTTCGTCGAAATTTTTTCAAATCCGTTTATGCTGGAAAACAAACGTTTAACGAATTAATGAGAATTGCAGTTCCCACTACAGGAAGTCGTTTAATAGGATCTCTTTCATGGTTTTTCGAACCAATTGTAGTAGCTCAAAGTTTAGCAATTGCAGGTGTTGCTACCCATTTAGCAACACGGCAATATGGAGAACTAACTGGATTTGCTTTACCTTTGCTCATGCTTCCATCGTTTATCACCTATTCTCTTTCTACTTCTCTCGTTCCTGCGATTAGTGAAGCTGCGGCAAACAACCAATTTCGGTTAATTGAATATCGGTTAAAACAAGCTTTAAGACTTTCTTTAGTAACAGGTGGATTATCAGTAGTAATCCTATATGTCTTTGCGAATCCAGTAATGGAGCTTATGTACGGAACAGATAATGCTGCAATATTTGTAAAAGTAATGGCACCATTTTTTATTTTTTATTATTTTCAAGGACCATTACAAGCAGCTCTTCAGGCATTAGATTTAGCTAAATCCGCTATGATTAATAGCTTAATTGGTGCAACAGTAAAAACGGTCATTATTTTTGTTCTTGCGACGAGGCCATCATTAGGCATTATGGGGGCAGCTTTAGCGATTGTTATCGGTATGATGCTCGTCACATTGCTACACTTTGCAACAGTCGTTAAAGTTGTATCTTATAGTTTTTACGTAAGAGATTATATTAAAAGTATACTTACAATGATATTGGCGGGCTATTTTGGGTATTATTTGTACGAGCATTTTTTATCATTTGATTCCTTGGCCATTAAAACACTTGTAGCTGTGGCCATCACCTCAATAATTTATTGCATTTTACTGATAATCTTTAATTTAGTTAAGAAAGATGAAGTTAAAAGAATTCCTATAATCGGCTCTCCTCTTGCTATTTTGATACCGAATAGAAAATAACCATTCAACTTAGAATGGTTATTTTTTATTGGTCATCATTTAAGTCAATGTGAAACGACCCATTTTTACTAAAACTACAAAACGTAATGTTCTTTATTTCTTTATAGCCAAGTTTTCGTAATTGCTGTCGTAACCATAAATTTGTTTTCCCAATTTTATAAAGATTTTCTTCTTGTATGACTCCGTCCATAATTAATGGTAAATGTGACGTTTCTGGTTTATCTTTGTTCTTTTTATTTTTATCTTTTTGTAATACCGATAATTTACCAGAAGGCTCTAGAATTGCAAATTCAACATCTGCAACATTTTTTATATCCTTCTCTCTAAGTTGCATAAGTAGATCATCCAAATTGTAACGCTGGTGTTTCATTGCCGCTTCATCTATTTCTCCCTTATTAATAACAACTGTTGGCTTACCGTCTAAAAGATTACGAATTTTTTTATTTTTAAACGATATATAAGCTAATCCAATTTGAATGATCATTAAGATGACCATTGGAAGAACGGTATGAAATAGAGGGTCTTTTGCATCTTCAATCCCTACAACTGCTAGTTCAGCAATCATAATAAAAACAACTAAATCTAATATACTTAATTCACCTATCTCCCTTTTCCCCATTAACCTAAAAATTACTAGAATGATAAAATAGAGCACAAAAGTCCTTGTAATGATAATAGCTATTTCCCCCACGGTTAAACCTCCTTTATTGAATACGAAAAGCTGTCTAACACCACAGATATAAATAGCTTTTACTTAGGACTAGAAAAACATGAGATAAAGTTTTACCAATCACTGAACAAAAGGTAATAAATAGCGGAAGTAAACATAAATAGATGATATTAATAAGGATAGCAACACTACAGGAAAACCTATTTTTAAGAATTCGATAAAATGAACATCTTCTTTTGCTTTGGCAGCAAGTCCTGCAACAACTAAATTAGATGACGCTCCAAGTAGTGTTCCATTACCTCCTAAACATGCACCAAGTGCTAATGACCACCATAATGGATCAAGGTTCGTCATTCCATAATTTTTAAATTCAATAATGACTGGTATCATTGCAGCTACAAAAGGAATATTATCAACAAAACCTGAAAAGATCCCTGTTAACCACAAAACAAGCATGGATGTTTTAGGTAAGTCTCCTTCTGTATAATATAAAATTCCTCTAGCAAATTCGTCGATTATTCCTACTTCTTCCAATCCTCCAACGAGCATAAATAATCCGATAAAAAAGAAAAGTGTACCCCAGTCTACCTGTTTAAGTACTTCATCCGTTTTGTATTTTTGATGTGTAAGGAGAAGTAATAATAATGCTCCCGCTAACGCAATGCTTGTTAAATCCACATGAATAAACTGATGAAAAATAAAACCTATAATAGTAACCAATAAAATAAAAAGTGATTTGATTAGAACATCGTCTTTTTTTAAGTATTGAGAAGCGTTTATTTGCTTCAATTCCTGTTGTTGTAAAGGACTGACTCTTAACTTTCTACTATAAATTACTGCAAGTCCACCAACAACGACTAAAAAAATAATTACTACTATTGGTGATAGATGGTACAAAAATGCATTGAACGTTAAATGCTCAACTGCTTGGCCAATCATAATATTCGGCGGGTCACCAATTAACGTTGCAGTACCACCTATATTAGAAGAAATGATGACTGCTATTAAATATGGGACAGCTGGAAGCTTTAATAACCGGACGATTGTTAAAATAATTGGAACTAAAAGCAAGACTGTTGTCACATTAGCTAAGAATGCTGATCCAATTGCAGTTAGGATTGAAATAACAAACAATAATGGCACACCTCTGCCATTTACTAACTTGGCTAAGACAATCGCAATATATTCAAACACCCCTGTTTGACTAGTAATGGTCACAATAATCATCATTGCAAAAAGTAAAGCAATGGTACTCCAATCTATGTACTCTAAAAACGCGGTGTTTGTATCATAGATTCCTAAAAGAAGCATCGCAACACCACCGACACCTGCAATTAAAGCTCTGTCTATTTTCTCTGTCATAATGACGACATATGTTATTACAAAAATCACAAGCGTGAGTAATGTGACCATTCGTAAATCTCCTTCCAAAGCCTACTTTTTACATTATATGAAGGTAGTCCTAAAAAATATTTATATTCTATTTTTTTGTGGACGTGAATATGCTCGTACTAAAGACGGTTAATGGAGTATATTTTATGCTTCATTAAATGTATTAAGGCGAAAGGAGAGAAAATAATAATGAGAAAAATGGGTTTAGCAACGCTTTATGGAGTGGCAACAATTTTTGTGATTATTTTTGTATTTAGCTTACTATTTTCTTTATTGTTAAAGTTCACATCACTTCAGGAATCATCTTTGTCTTGGGTTATTTTAGTGGTTTCTTTTTTAGCACTATTCATTGGAGGATTTGTTTCTGGGGGTAAGGGTAAAGAAAAGGGATGGTTAATGGGTGGTGCAACTAGCGTTATTTTCACCTTGATTGTTTTCCTTTTTCAATATTTAGGTTATGATTCTACGTTTTCTTCTGAACAATCTTTTTATCATCTTGTTTTTATGGGGGTTGCAGTTTTAGGTGGGATTATTGGAGTGAATATGACTACTCCTGCTAGAAATTAATATACAAGGCTACCCTGAAAATACGACGCTGTATGTGGGGTGTTAACCTTCGTTGCAGGAACCTCGCTTTCCGCGGGGCGCTCCTGGAGTCTCGGTCCTTCCACTTCGGTTAACACTCATGAATACTTGGATACAACATTCTAATAACATAAAACATTATCATTCACCATGGTGCAAATTCTTATCTGCATGGGAGAATACAATAAATTTGTTTAAAAACTGTTATTAATATCCACTATTGAAGGTCGCCTAGTCAGAAATCACATAGATTTTTCACTTCATAAATCATAAAAAAGAAGCTGAGCTTATTAAACAATAAGTCAGCTTCTTTCGTTTTAGATAGTTTTTTAATTAGTCATTTTTCACTTCACGAATTGCTAGACGATCATATGTAAGTCTAGAACCATCACCAGCTTTTAAAACAACTGTACCTTCGTCAAGGCTATCTACAATCGCGTGTAAGCCACCAACAGTGATAACTTTATCACCTTTTTTAAGGTCTGCTTGCATTTGAGCTGTAGCTTTTTGACGCTTTTGTTGAGGTCTAATCAGCAAGAAATAAAAGATTGCAAACATTAATACTAAAGGACCTACTGTTCCTAATAAGTTTTCCATTTTTTTCACCCCTTTCCTTCGTCAGTCATCTATTAAAAGTTCTTTGGATTTGGTTTATTTAAACCATACTGCTCAAAGAATTCTTCTCTGAAGTCTCCAAGTCGATCTTCCATGATCGCTTGTCTGACTTGCTCCATTAATTTTAACAGAAAATGAAGATTATGATAAGATGTAAGTCGAATTCCTAATGTCTCATTGCTTTTTATTAAATGACGGATGTATGCTCTACTATAATTCTTACATGTATAGCAATCACATTTTTCATCTAATGGTCTAAAGTCTCTTGCGTATTTTGCATTTTTAACAATTAATCTTCCTTCGCTTGTCATCAGTGTACCATTCCGTGCAATTCTTGTTGGTAGTACACAATCAAACATATCAATTCCCCTGATCGAACCATCAATAAGTGCATCAGGAGATCCAACACCCATTAAATATCTTGGTTTATTTGAAGGCAATAGTGGTGTCGTAAACTCTAACACTCGATTCATCACGTCTTTTGGTTCTCCTACAGATAAGCCCCCAATTGCATAGCCTGGAAAATCCATAGAAACTAAATCAGAGGCACTTTGCTTTCTTAGTTCCTCATATTCTCCCCCTTGTACAATGCCAAACAAGCCTTGATCATTTGAACGAGCATGTGCAGTTAAACATCTCTCTGCCCATCTAGAAGTTCGCTCTACAGACTTTTTCATATAATCAAATTCAGCAGGATATGGTGGACATTCATCAAATGCCATCATAATATCAGAGCCAAGTGCATTTTGAATCTCCATTGCTTTTTCTGGTGATAAAAATAGTTTATCACCGTTAAGATGGTTCCTAAAATGTACGCCCTCTTCTTCAATTTTTCTGAATTCACTTAGACTAAAGACTTGAAACCCTCCAGAATCGGTCAAAATTGCTCGATCCCAATTCATAAATTTGTGTAGTCCACCAGCCTCTCTTACAATTTCATGTCCGGGGCGTAACCAAAGATGATACGTGTTGCTTAAAATAATGCCAGCACCCATCTCTTTTAATTCTTCTGGTGCCATCGTTTTTACCGTAGCTAGCGTACCTACTGGCATAAAAACAGGTGTATCAAACGAGCCATGAGGTGTATGCACTCTTCCCAATCTTGCACCTGTTTGTTTACATGTCTTAATTAATTCGTATCGAATTGCTGTCAATGTATGTGACTCCCTTACTTTTATGGTTTATTAAATTATTAACATAGCATCGCCAAAACTGAAAAAACGATAACGTTCTTTAACAGCTTCTTCATATGCGTGTAATACATTTTCTCTTCCAGCTAAGGCACTTACAAGCATGATAAGCGTGGACTTTGGCAAGTGGAAGTTAGTAAGTAATCCATCAACTGCCTTAAATTCGTATCCTGGGAAAATAAAAATATTTGTCCATCCACTTGATTCAGCAAACTTGCCTTGGTTTTCATTTGCAATTGTTTCAAGTGTTCTAGTCGAAGTTGTACCAACTGATACAATTCTTCCACCAGCTGCCTTTACTTCATTTAAAAGTTGTGCAGTTCCTGCAGTCATTTGATAAAACTCTGAATGCATTTCATGCTCATCTATATCCTCAACACTTACTGGTCGAAATGTTCCTAATCCTACATGCAACGTAATGAATGCGACGTGTACGCCCTTTGCTTTAATTTCTTCTAATAAACTTTCAGTAAAATGTAATCCAGCAGTCGGTGCTGCAGCAGATCCACGTTCCCTAGCAAATACAGTTTGATATCGGTCTTTATCATCCAATTGCTCTTTAATATAAGGAGGTAACGGCATTTCACCTAATGCATCTAAAACTTCATAAAAGATTCCTTCATACTGAAATGACAGCAGCCTTCCCCCGTGATCACTAGAACCAACACAAGTAGCCTTTAACCTACCATCTCCGAATAACAGCACAGAATCTTCTTTTACTCGCTTTGCGGGCTTAATCAATGTTTCCCACGTATCATTCTCAACATGTTTTAATAGCAAGACTTCTATCTTTGCACCTGTATCTTCTTTCACTCCATAAAGACGAGCCGGTAAAACCCTTGTATCATTTAAAACAAGACAATCTCCTTCTTTTAGCACCGAAAGAATTGAACGGAAGTTAGTATGCTCAATGCCACCTGTTTCTTTATTTAATACCATTAGTCTAGAACCTTCTCTGTTCTCCAAAGGCGTTTGTGCAATAAGTTCTTCTGGTAAATAAAAATCAAATAATTCTACTTTCATCTTTTCACCTATTTCATTTTCTTCTTAATTTATTTAAATTTGCCAAAAACAAAAAATACAATTGATAATATTACACTAATAATAACGGAAGTGACAATCGGAAAATAAAAAGTAGTATTTCCTTTTTTAACAACAATATCACCTGGTAGTTTTCCAATAAATTGAAACATCATTCCAACAATGACAAGGATAATACCTACAATCACTAACATCTTCCCCATAGTTTATCACTCCTTTGGGACTTCCATATGAAAATGCTTGTACACAAGGTCTGTTACGATACGCCCTCTAGGAGTTCGTTGTAAAAAACCAATTTGTAAGAGATATGGCTCATATACATCTTCAATGGTATGAGACTCCTCTCCAATTGTTGCAGCAATTGTGTCCAAGCCAACAGGACCACCTTTAAATTTTTGAATAATCCCCTTAAGTAATTTATGGTCAATATGATCTAATCCTAATCGGTCAACTTGAAGGAGTTCTAATGCATAATTTGCGTTTTCTACTGTGATTTCCCCATTTCCTTTCACTTGAGCGAAATCTCGAACCCGCCTTAACAATCGATTCGCAATTCTCGGTGTTCCTCGAGATCTTGTTGCAATTTCCAAAGCAGCTTGATGCTCAATCTTAACTTCTAATATTTCGGCCGTTCTTTCTACGATACTTGTCAATTGCTCGGAAGTATAATACTCTAGCCGACTTAACACTCCAAACCGGTCACGTAATGGGGCTGACAATGATCCCGCTCTCGTTGTTGCACCAACAAGAGTAAAAGGAGGCAAATCTAATCGGACTGAACGAGCAGTCTCTCCTTTTCCAATGACAATATCTAAACAAAAATCTTCCATCGCAGGATAAAGAACTTCCTCGACTGATCGATGGAGGCGATGAATTTCATCTATAAATAGTACATCCCCAGGTTCTAATGCAGTTAATATAGCAGCTAAGTCTCCTGGTCTTTCGATAGCTGGTCCCGAAGTTGTGCGGATATTTACCCCCATTTCGTGAGCAATAATAGTTGCTAACGTTGTTTTACCTAATCCAGGCGGTCCATATAAAAGTACGTGGTCCAATGTTTCTTGTCTAAATCTAGCAGCTTCAATAAAAATAGCTAAATTATTCTTCACCTTTTCTTGACCTATATATTGATGAAGCCTTTGAGGACGTAAAGATTGTTCTAGTGATGATTCTTCAACATCAGCTTCACTGGAAACGAGACGGTCTTCCATGCTTCCACCTCCTCTATTTAAGAAGTTTTTGTAACGCCTTTTTTATGTACTGATCTGTCGTTAATGATTCATCAATTAATTCTGGTACAATTTTTTTAATCTCTCGCTCTGCGTAACCTAAAACTTTTAATGCCTCGAGGGCTTCGTCTAATGCTTCAGAAAGCGGCTGATTACTACTTTTGTTAAATGCTTCTGGATTAGAAAATAAATCCAGATTTAAATTAGGCACCAAATCATGAAGTTTTCCTTTTAAATCTAAGATCATCTGTCTTGCTGTTTTCTTCCCTACACCAGGAAATTTCGTTAAAAACTTTTCATCTTCATCTTCAATTGCTCGTACAACCTGTTCTGGTTGTCCAGAAGCAAGAATAGCTAATCCGCCCTTAGGACCGATGCCTGTTACATTCAATAACTTTACAAACAATGCTCTTTCTTCACGTTTTTGAAAGCCATAAAGTGCAAGAGTATCTTCTCTTACATATTGATATGTATATATAGTTACTTGTTTTTCGTGATTTTTCTGAAATACAAATGGATTAGGTGTCAAAATTTGATAGCCAACTCCATTGTTATCCACAACAATATATTCTGGATTTATATAATCGACATAACCTTTAATAAATTCAATCAACCTTTTTCTCTCCCCTTATTCACTGTATCTCATTTTATCACAATCAATTCTTTAAAATGAAGAAAAAAAGGACATTATAAAGATTTTCGACAATCTCTTGAAAAGAGACACAAGGAAAAAGGCTAGTTTTAAAAACTAGCCTTACTTTCTACATTCATGGAGAAGATGAATAGCTTTTAAACGTTTCAATGACCTTTACATATTCTTCCTTTGATCCAATCTTTATTCCCTTCTTCAGTTCCTTATGATAATGACTTTCAAGCTTTTTCACATCAATTTGGAAAAATGATTGAATAACCTTTGTCGATTTATCTGGCTTACCTTCAAATATGGTAAGAACACCTTCTTCTGAAATACCAAAGTAGCCATTTGATTTTAATAATGGGGAGATATCGTCGATATGTTTCTTAAATACAATTTGTTCCTCATCTTGATGAACAAGCTCCCAAGTTGCATAAGAAGCCCAAAAATCTTCCATGGACCAGATCGTTTCTTCGTATATTTCTTCACTCACTTCTCCATCCAAATAAATCCTTTCTAGAATGATACTAAGCGTTAGTGGGCCATTCACTTCATAAACATCTGTTTTTTCTTTCGTTTCTTTTGCTTCGGAAATATGATGACTAGATTCTATTTCGTTAGATGAAAAGCTTGTGATTAAAGTTACTAGGAATGTTAACATTAAAATATGAATGATTTTATTCATAATCCTCACCTCAACAGGTACGAATTTTTCTATAGTTACTTTGTTAAATAAGTATTTTTCACTACTTTGATTTTCAATAATAGTGTTAACCAAAATTAGAATAGTTATCCATTTAACATACAATCTTTAACATTAAAGTACTTGGATAAGATTGTTTTTAAATAGTTTATTCTCTATTAGGGCTTATTTTCTTTCTATTTCACAAATAATGGAGAGCATAATTAAAAAAGGAGTAGACAAATTTGTCTACTCCCTTTCCTTATGGGTTATTGATTGTTTCTAAAAGCATTTCCTATATTTTCAAACAAGTCATCAAAATCAGCATCAATTGTTTCACGTGTACCGCCATTTCTCATTTCATTGTCGAGATTTCGCACTCTAGAAAACGTTCCTTCGTCTGTTACAACATTGATATCTTTTCCTCGGACAAGAGGTCTTACTGCATCTTCTACTCTTTCGGTTACATCTGTGTCGTTTTTATCATTTGTATCAATGGCAATCACTACACTGTCACCCATAATGACTGCACGTACGTCATCAACATTATTAATATTTGCGACTTTTGCAGTAATTTGTTCTGCAAGTTCTCCATTGAAGTTACGATAATAGGCTGAAGATCTTGCTCTACCAAAATTGTTATTATCAATATGACCATGATAATTCGCATCACCACGGCTAAATCGATTATCTTTAATAAAGAAATTTTTGTCTCTATTGCCATATGGAACAGTTGGATTTACCTCTGTATCCTTTACCCCATTCCCTAGTGCTCGATATCTTTGACCATCACTTGTACCACGATAATTTCTTCCATAGTTTGTACCATTATTATCTTGGCCAATGTTTCGGTCCATTATCTCAGTTAATGGGCCATCATTATCATCCATAATATATGCATTACCATTTTTGTCGTTGTGGTCTACGTTTTCATTAGAGTAATAACCAATGGGACGTGCATTATCATTGTATCTCGTATCCAGTGCACCTTGGTCTGTATTACAACCAACTAAACTTAAACCACTTAAAATCAACACTGCTGAAAAAGTAACGGCTTTATTCCTCAATGGAAATTCCCCCCTTATTTATAAGGAGCATTTAAATACAATGCTCACTTATAGGGTGGCTTTTGTTAGTTGATTTATATCTGTTATTTAAAGGTATTATCTGATTGAAGAAGATTTATATTAAAAAAGGACGATGATTTTCATCATCGTCCTAAAAAAACATTTAATCTTCATCATCGTCGTCAAAATCTGGCATTGTGAACATTGGATTAAAAGGCATTTGCTGTTGTCCACCCGAGTTCGGATAACCACCCATCATAGGAAACCCTGGCTGTGGCTGGTGCGCTCCATATCCTTGCTGAGGAAAACCACCATATTGTCCTTGAGGTGGCATCCCGTGAAATGGTTGCTGTTGATAACCTCCTGGCGGCATTCCTTGATACGGCTGCTGTGGATAGCCACCTTGTTGCATTCCATGGTATGGATGCTGTGGATAGCCTTGTTGCATACCTGGGTATGGATGCTGTGGATAGGCTCCAAATGGTCCAGGGCTCATCGGCATACCAAATGGTTGCCCAGCCATAGGTGTTCCCTCTTCACATCCACAATCCTCACCGCTATTAGGCTTTGAAGGTGCTTGACTTGGTAAGCCATAGCCTGTTGGTGGCATTTGACCATAAGGTGCCATTGGTTGTGGCATCAATGGCATACCATAAGGCGCTTGTTGCATCGGTCCTATATCTGGCATTTCATCGTCATCATCATCTACTGCTGGACTAGCCCCTTGCTGTGGTGCATACGGTGGGAAAGCTCCTCCAGCAGGGAAACCACCTTGGTTAAAAGGTGCTGCATATGGATTCATTCCATATCCTGGCATCGGTTGACCAAACGGCATTTGCTGAGGATATCCTTGAGGCATCATCGGTTGAGCCATTTGTGGGTAGCCTTGTGATGGAAACCCATCCATATCATCATCGTCGTCCATCATTTCTGGGCTTATTGCTTGAGGATAACCTTGTGGCTGCATAGCAGCAGGATAACCTCCTTGTGGATATGGTGGCGTCGGAAATCCACCTGGTCCACCTACACACCAACCATAACCTGGCATAACAGGTGTAACAGGAACACAATATGGATCCATTTGTTGTTGTGTTGGCATTTCGTCTTCAACTGGTGAAACAACTTCTGGTTCTTCCTCTTCCATCACACCTGGTAACACATTTGATGGGGCTTGAGGAATATTAGGCAGATTTGGCATATTTGGTAGATTGTTTGGCATTTGCGGCATATTATTCGGCATTTGTGGTATGTTTGGTACATTGTAGTTATTTTCCAGCGGCTGTTTCATCTGTGGCATTTTTGGTTCAAATGGAGCTATCTTCTCTTCTTTTGATGGAGCTACTTTTTCTTTCATTGGAGCTGCCTTTTCTTTCATTGGAGCTACTTTTTCTTTCGCTTTTTCTTCTTCACCCTTAACAACTGGTGTCGGTTTAGGTGCTAGGTCCTTAAAAGGATGTTCAACCTTTTGCATCTCCTTTTTAGGTGCCATATTAATTTTTGCTTCTTTCTTCACATATTCCTTTGACTGTCCTGCTTGCACCTGTGATTCTTTCTTTACAGGTACGCTTCCTGAAGGCACTTTAATTTTCATTCCTGGCATAATCATATCAGGATTGCTTAACTGTGAATTCATTTGTTTCAGTTCTTCAAAATTCACTCCATATTTCTTAGCTATCTTCCAAAGAGTATCTCCTTTTTGCACAATATGGATTTTCAATTACTTCCCCTCCTGTACATACGTCTTTACATTCTATGTGTTTTTAGGCGAATTGCCACTATATACTTCAAAACAACTTATGCAAAAACTTGAACAATTATGATTAAAGCACAAAAAAGGTGTACAAAATAAAATAACAGCATGAATATGCTGTTATTTGAAAGTTATGCCCTAATCAGCATCCTATCTAGCGCTAACTTGGCATCTCTTGCAGTTTTATCATCTACTTTAATTTGATTTATGGTTTCACCACTTATTATTGATTCGAGCGACCAAAGAAGATGTGGAAGATCAATACGATTCATTGTTAAGCACGGACACATTGAAGGGTTTAGTGAGACAATCTCTTTATCTGGATTTTGTTTAATCAACCTTTTTACCAAATTCATCTCAGTTCCAATCGCCCACTTAGACCCTGGAGAAGCATTATTTATCGTTTCTATAATATATTTGGTTGATCCTGAATAATCTGAAGCTTCTACAACTTCTCTACTGCATTCAGGATGTACAATAATCTTCATGAATGGATCCGATCTTCTTATATCACTTACATTTTTTATTGTGAAGTTTTCATGTACAGAACAATGGCCTTTCCATAAGATAACCTTTATTTTATCAATTTCTCCTTCATATTCAAAGGAGTCTGTGTGCGGATTCCAAACCGCCATCTGATCAAGTGGTATTCCCAAATCATATGCCGTATTTCTACCTAAGTGTTGATCAGGTAAAAATAAAATTCTCTCTTTTTGTGTAAAAGCCCATTCTAACATTTCTTTTGCGTTTGAAGATGTAACTGTCGCACCTCCATGTTTCCCAACAAATGCTTTTATAGCTGCAGTAGAATTTACATATGTCAAAGGAATAATCGTATTTCCTAATGCATTTTGCATACTTTTCCACGCACGTTCAGTTTGGTCGATATCGGCCATATCTGCCATTGAACATCCAGCTCTCAAGTCAGGTAAGATTACCTTTTGATTTTTTCCTGTTAGAATATCTGCTGTTTCAGCCATAAAGTGAACACCACAAAAAACAATAAACTCTGCTTTTGAGTTTTGTGCAGACACTTGAGCTAATTGAAGTGAATCACCTGTTGTATCTGCAAATTGGATGACCTCATCCTTTTGATAATGGTGACCTGGAATAAACACCTTCGTTCCGAGTATCTTCTTAATTTCAAGCACTCTTTGTTCCATCTCTTCGATGCTCAAACTTTTATAAGTTTCAGGAATCATTTTTTGCTCTTTTTTCATTATCTCTAAAACATTCATTGTAACTCCCCCTTTTCTCCTACACAAAAACTTATATCTAAGGCGTTCACAGAATGAGTAAGCATACCAAGCGAAATATAATCGACTCCAGTTTTACCGTACTCTTTAATATTATCAAGACTAATTCCACCAGATGCTTCAGTCAGTATGGAACTAGGGACAAGCTTCATGAACTCTACAATTTCTTCTGGTGATCGATTATCGAACATAATGACATCAACGCCTGCTTCCACTGCTTCTAACACCTGTTCTCTCGATTCTGTTTCTACCTCAATCTTTACCATATGACCAACTCTATGTTTAACTAATGCAACTGCCTTTGAAATGGAACCACAAAAAGCAATGTGATTGTCCTTTATCATTACTCCATCATATAATCCATTTCGATGATTAAAGCCCCCTCCACATATTACTGCGTATTTCTCAAGCATTCGAAGTCCTGGTGTTGTCTTCCTAGTGTCACATATTTTTGTTCGATCGCTGTTAACTGCCTTAACAGCCTTTCTAGTACTTGTGGCAATCCCGCTCATTCTTTGCACTAAATTTAAGATGACTCTCTCACCTGTTAGTAGTGCTGCCATCGGTCCATGTACTGTTGCAATTCTTTCACCTTTATTTACCATAGCACCATCTTTTGAATGTAAGGTGACTTGAATGGATGGTTCTATCAGCTTATAGCCTTCTTCAATAATGGATACCCCAGCTAATATTCCACTTTCTTTCACAATAAAAACGCCTTCTCCTTGTAACTGATTAGGGAAGATAGAATCGCTTGTTAAGTCTTTATCTCCAATATCTTCTATAAAAAACTGCTGTAGAAGATGGTTTAGCTTCAGCTTATTCATTTTATTTTCACTCCTACAAATTCATGCTCTATACGGTTGAAGTTGTCTCGTGCTTTGCTCCTTACAATTTGTTTTTTTAACCATTTTTCATTATCGCAATGAGGATAGTCACTCCTAAAATGCCCTCCTCTGCTTTCTGTTCTAGCAAGAGCTGAAGTAACAATTAACCAGGAAACGGTTAGCATGTTAATGATTTCAATTTGGTTTCTATGATAATCTGCTATATGATTCAACTGACACTTTTTCAAAAAGCTTCCTAACCAATCTCTTACTTGCTTTAACCCTTTTTTTTCACGAATTAATCCAGCATTTTTCATCATTTGAGAAGTTATTTCTTCTTTAGTCGGTAAAAAAGTTAGTGGTTCATTCCGACTGTTACTCATATTTTTTAATAACTCTGGTATATGTATGTGAGATAGTGGTAGCGAAAGGATATGTAATGCAAGTTTGTTTGCAAAAACAATGCTCTCTAATAATGAGTTACTTGCAAGTCTGTTAGCTCCATGGACACCTGAACAAGCAACTTCTCCTACAGCGAATAAATTCACAACGGAGGTTTGACCATTTAAATCTATTTTTACTCCACCCATCAAAAAGTGTGCTCCTGGTGACACGGGAATAAATCCATCTTCAATCTTCACTCCATTCTCTTCACAAAGCATAGAGATCGAAGGAAATCTTTCTTTAAAATGGAGTATTTTTGAGATATTTAAAAAGACATCATTGCCCTTTTTGACTTCTCTGTCGATTGCTCTTGCTACAATGTCTCTTGGAGCGAGATCCTTTAAATCATGAACTCCTACCATAATTCTACGTCCTTCACTTGTAACTAGATAAGCTCCCTCACCACGAACAGCTTCAGAAATAAGAACTCTACTTCCGTCTTTCGTATTCAGCATAGTTGGATGGAACTGTATAAATTCTAAATCTACGAGTTCAGCACCTGCTCTATATGCCAACGCAATCCCATCTCCTGTTACAGTTAGATCATTAGACGTAGTTTCATAAATGCCTCCGCATCCTCCAGTTGCTAAAACAACTTGTGAAGCATAATAGACTTTCCGATGGTCTTCAAGTGTACTAGTCATAACTCCAAAACAAACATTATTTTTTATGAGTAACTCAATGGCCATTTCACCTTCAATGATTTGAACTTTTCCAGCTAGTCGTTTTAACAAGAATGAAACCATTTCTCTTCCTGTCGAATCTCCCCCAGCATGAAGAATTCTGCGCGTTCCATGAGCCCCCTCCATACCAAGACAAATTGTTCCATTTCTATCGGTATCAAATTTCATTCCAGTAGCAATTAAGTTTTTAACAGCACTTGGACCCGAGCGAACTAATTCTTTTACTGCCTTCTCTGAATTATGCTCACATCCAGCTATCATTGTGTCCCTTAAATGCAACCTCCAATGATCATTTTTACCAATAGCTGCGGCAACTCCTCCTTGAGCTAGCATTGAATTACTGTTTGTTTTTTCTAACTTTGTGATAATTATCACATTTTTAGTCTCACTTAATCTCTCGGCAGTAATTAATGCAGAAAGACCACTCCCTATAATGACTACATCTGCATTAGGCATATACACAACTCCTAAACACCTGTCTTGACACCTATATTTACATATTTTTAAACTTATGACAAGACTTTTTTTATTTGACATAACATGAAACAATATAAGTATGTTATTTTAAGTAGAATTGGAGAATGTATGATGATTTATTTAGATTATGCAGCAACGACACCAATGTTAGATGAAGCGGTAAATGTTTATAGTAATGTAGCTAAAGAAATGTTTGGAAATCCTAGTAGCCTTCATGATTTAGGGACCCATTCTAAATCCTTACTCGAGCTATGTAGAAAAGAATTAGCAGCCTTACTGAACGGAAAAGAAAACGGAATATATTTTACATCAGGAGGAACGGAATCCAATTTTCTTGCTTTACAAGCTTTAATTGATGCTCATTCATACAAGGGTAAACATATCATCACTACAAGAACAGAGCATTCTTCCATCTATAATTTTCTTCTAAAACTTGAAAAGGAAGGCTACAAAATTACCTATTTACCTGTAAACAAATCAGGTGAAATTTCCTTGGTGGATTTAGAACAAGCTCTTACTTCTGAAACTATCCTTACAACTATTCAACATGCAAATTCTGAAACTGGTGTTATTCAACCTGTGCTAGAAATTAGTAAGCTCTTAAAACAACATCAAGTGTTATTTCATAGCGATTGTGTACAAACCTTTGGAAAGCTACCAATTGATCTACATAAGATCCCTTTTGATAGTTTGTCAATTTCAAGCCACAAAATTTATGGACCTAAAGGGGTTGGAGCAGTATACATTAACCCTTCTGTTAAATGGAATCCTTTCGTTCCAAATACCACACACGAGAAAGGATTAAGACCAGGAACAGTTAATGTACCAGGTATCGCTGCATTTATTACAGCTGCACAAATGATTGTGAAAGATTTAGAAGCTGAAAGAGCGAGATTTAATGAACTTAGAGGAGTATTTATTGACTGCCTTAAGTCGGTAATTGATAAGGTTGATATTATTCAAGCAAGCTCTGATAAACAATTGCAGCACATTGTCGGATTGAGAATCAAAGGGATTGAGGGACAATACTCTATGCTTGAGTTCAATCGGAAGGGAATAGCTATTTCAACTGGAAGCGCATGTCAAGTGGGTCAGCAAACTCCTTCTAGAACTATGCTAGCAGCAGGAAAGACTGAAGAAGAAGCAAGGCAATTTATTCGAATCTCCTTCGGAAAGCAAACATCAAAGGAAGACATTGAGAAGGCAGCGATAGTATGTAAAAATATATGTAATAATCTCTAATATAGATAGGAATGACATATTAATGAAAGACGAAAAAAAGATTTTAGGTGAAAATAGGCGCGAAATGATCCTTAAAAAATTGAAAGAAAATAATGGCCCTTTAACAGGTGGCGAGCTTGCAGCGATTACAAATGTCAGTCGCCAAGTAATTGTCCAAGATATCTCTTTGTTAAAGGCACGTAACGAACCTATCATGGCAACTAGCCAAGGATATCTCTATATACAAAATCAGTTAAGTAGACAAATCCATTCAAGGGTTATCGCCTGTTTTCATTCACCAGAACAAACAAAAGAAGAGATGCAAATTGTTGTAGATAATGGCGTTACGATGAAGGATGTGATCATTGAACATCCTGTTTATGGGGATTTAACAGCATCCGTTATGGTCAGTAATCGAAAAGAAGTCGAGCAATTCATTAAGAAAATAACGGATACGAACTCTGCTTATTTATCTCAATTAACAGATGGGACACACTTGCATACACTTGAAGCTGACACTATTGAAAAGTTAGATGCAGCTGTTTCTACATTACAAAAAGCAGGATTCTTATTTGAATAATAAGTAGTAAAAGCAAAAGGCACCAAACCTCTACTGAACTGCCCCCTGTCAAGTAGACAGTGGTAATAATAAAAATGATTTAAGCGGCTTTAGCTCTATATTCCATAGGGCTAAGGCCGTTTAATCTTTTTTGGTATCTTTCATGATTATAAAAATGGATGTACTCATCTATCGCAGTAGTAAGTTCCTCAAATGTCTTATATTTATTTAGATAATACTTCTCACATTTCAGTGTCCCAAAAAAAGACTCCATTGGTCCATTATCAATACACCGACCAACTCGTGACATGCTTTGTGTCATCTCTGCCGCATCTATTTTTCGTTTGAACCCTTTAGAGGTGTATTGGAATTGGAATCCACGGTCACTATGGATAAGAGGGTGTGCTCCATTCAATAGTACTGTGGCTCGATCAAGTGTTTTGAATACGAGTTGATTATTATTGGAGTGTCCTAGAACATAACTTATAATGGATCCGTCATAAATATCACGAATCGCACTTAAATAGGCCTTTTTTGATTGGCCATACTTAAATTCCGTAACGTCCGTTACCCATTTTTCATTTGGTTTTTCGGCTGTAAATTCACGATTTAATATATTGTCTGCCACATGTTGAGGTGTAGAGCGTTTATATTGCTTCTTCTTGACACGAATGACAGAGCGTAATCCAGCCACTTTCATCAATCGATAGATTCTTTTATGATTAAGCTTCTCCTCAAACTTTCTATTCATGTGAAGGGTCATTTGACGATAACCAAATATGCCATCAACTTTTTCATGGAGAGTTTTCATCTCTTTGATGATTTCTTTATTCAGTATTTCTCCGGATGTAGGAGTTCGATTTATCCACTTATAGTACGCAGAACGTGCAATATCAGCAATTTCACAAAGTAAACTAATGCTTAAATTCTCTTTTTCATGAAGCTCCTGAATAGCGATATACTTATCCTCAAATCGGATTTGGCTTATTTTCGCCTCCTTTCGATCTCCTCTAACTTTTTTAAGAACAAATTCTCCGCACGTAACCGTTCATTTTCTCTTTCTAACCTTTTCATTTGAAGGTTGATTTTCTCTTGAGTTAGCTTAGCTTCTTCTTTCTTATAACCACGTTTATCTTTCAGCGCTTCATCTCCGCCATCTTCATACTTCTTAACCCATTGATAAACTTGTTGGTAAGAAACATTGTAAGTATTAGCTGCTTCTTGATAATCTTTTCCTTTCCCCAAGCAATCAAGTACAATTTGTATTCGTTCTTCCCAAGTCGTTTTTCTTCCCTTAGTCATAGAGCTCGTCCTTTCTTTTGACGTATCCTTTAAATCTCTATGACTATTATACTGCTTTACCCATCTCTGGAGTACCGATCTACTAGAAGTCTCGTACTTTCGAATAAGTTCTAATTGAGAGTACTTTCCCGATAGAAAATCCCTCACAGCTTCTTCCTTTAACTCTTTAGGGTATGGCTGCCATGTTCTTAAATCATTTAAACCACTCAACCCATATTTTTCATGTTTTTCAATCCAATCATATAGAGTCCTTGTAGAAATATTATATTTAGAACATATTTCTGTAATAGTGTAGTCTTCGTTTTTGTATGACATTATAATTGCGTACTTAAACTCGCTAGAGTAAAATTTGTTGGACAAAAAAAGCCCCCCTTAAGGAAAACAGATTTTTATTTTTTAATCTGTCTATCTTAGGGGGAGCATATCATACTATGAGTTCTAGTGCCTTTTATTCACTATAATAGTATGGATAGCTGCCTAATACCTTCACATTGCAACCTATTGCTTCTAATTCTTTAATCGATCCAGGAATTAAGACTTCATCCATTTTCTTTTCAATATCTATTATAAAGAAATAATTACCAAGACCTGTTTTCATAGGTCTTGATTCTATTTTAGATAAGTTTAGTTTTCGCCAAGCAAAAGCAGAAAGTACTTGATGTAATGCCCCTGATTGATTAGTTGGAAGCGTAATTAACAACGTCGTTTTATAACCTGTGTGTACTAATGAAGTTTGATTTATAAACTGTATAGGAGAAGGGTGCAAAACGACAAACCTTGTATTATTGTTTTCGAAATCATGGATACTAGGTTTGACAATAGTTAAATGATATTCCTTTGCAGCAGCTTCATTTGCTATCGCACCAAGCATCATTTCGGGATTTTCACTAACATATTGTGCAGCAGCACCAGTAGATGATGTGTACTCAATTTCAGCATGATTAAAATTTTCGTTTAAAAACTTATGACATTGTGCAACAGCATGGGAGTGAGACAACACTTTTGTTATATCATTCCAAGACTTTTTATGATTAGGGTGTACCATTAAATGTTGCTTTATTGGTACCACAACTTCACTGATTATATGTAATGTTTGTTCATGGAACAAATAGTCTATCGTTAAATTCACTGAACCTTCAATCGCATTTTCTATTGGTACAACGCAGAAAGTAACCTCCTGCTTATGTGTTGCATCAATACATTCTGGTATCGTTTTATATGGAATTGTTACATCTTGTGGAAATAATTTTTTAACAGCTAGCTCAGTAAAAGTTGCTTTCGGCCCTAAATATCCAATCCTTGTCTCCTTCACACTACTATCTCCTATCAACCAACAATTTCTACCTTTTCAATAAACTCTAGTTTTCTTAACTCATATAACAATTCACTAATTTCAATGCTCATTCCAGATGTGTCCAATGACATCGTCACGTTTGCTTTTCCTCTTATTGGAATTGTTTGATGAATTGTAAGGACATTACATCTTGTTGATGCAACAACTGCTAAAAGCTTTGAGAGAATGCCTGATTGATCCTCTAAATAAAAAAACAAGGTGATAATTTTTTCCTTTACGATAGAGTGAAAAGGAAAAACTGTATCTCTATATTTGTAGAATGCACTTCTGCTTAGGTCAACTTTTTTAACCGCCTCTGCAATTGACCCTGCTTTTTTTCTCTCTAAAAGTTTTTTAGCATCCAACGTCTTTTTTATTGCTTCTGGTAAAACGTCTTCCCTTACAAGATAAAATTCACCATCTTGATTTTTCAACCGAATACACTCCCCTCACTGTATAATCAAACAAAAGGGTTCCTATTTTTAAAGAATAAAAAGAAAGCTAGGAGGTATGAAAAAAGGATCTTCATACACTCCTAGAAGTTATTGGTTAATCGATAAATTCAAATTCATAGTCTAACAATTTAACGAGGTCTCCGTCTTTTGCACCACGTTGACGTAATGCCTCATCAACACCTAAACCTCTAAGCTGTCTAGCAAAACGGCGTACTGATTCTTCCCTTGTAAAGTTTGTCATCTTAAATAGTTTTTCAACATTTTCTCCAGAGATGACAAACGTCCCATCGCTTTCACGCGTAATCCTAAAGTCATCAATCTCTTTCTCATGCTTATATACTACACGATGAGTTGCTGGTTCTTCTTCAGCTGTAAGTGGGAACTCAGGCGTATCTTCTAAAAGGTTTGCAATTTCAAACAATAATTCTCTAAGACCTTGTTTTGTAATAGCAGAAATTGGAAATATTTTAACATCTTCAGTAAGCTTTTCTCTAAATGCTTTTAAATTTTCATCTGATTCTGGCATGTCCATTTTATTTGCTACTATAATTTGTGGTCTTTCTGTTAAGCGTAAGTTATACTCCTTCAGCTCTTCATTGATAGTGAGATAATCATCGTATGGATCACGACCCTCCATCGCAGACATATCAATAACATGAACAATAACACGAGTTCTCTCAATATGGCGTAAAAATTGATGACCAAGCCCTACTCCTTGATGGGCACCTTCAATTAGACCAGGTAAATCAGCCATCACAAAGCTTCTATTATCTTCTGTTTCAACCACTCCTAAGTTAGGAACGATTGTTGTAAAGTGATATTCAGCAATTTTTGGCTTTGCGGAAGAAACGATAGAAAGCAATGTTGATTTTCCTACACTAGGAAAACCGACTAAACCAACATCAGCTAGTACTTTAAGCTCTAATTGTACATATCTTTCTTGACCCGGTTCTCCATTTTCAGCAATTTCAGGAGCTGGATTAGAAGGAGATGCAAAACGAGAGTTACCTCTTCCTCCCCTGCCTCCTCTTGCAATAACAGCAACCTGTCCATGCTCTGTTAAATCAGCTAACACTTCTTTCGTATCATCATCGGAGATAACTGTTCCAGGCGGAACCTTAACAACCATGTCGGTTGCATTTTTTCCATGTTGTCCTTTTGACATTCCATGTTCACCACGTGGCGCTTTAAAATGACGCTGATATCTGAAGTCCATTAATGTACGTAATCCTTCATCTACTTCGAATACGACATTGGCTCCTTTGCCGCCATCTCCACCAGCAGGGCCACCTTTAGGTACATATTTTTCACGACGAAAGGCAACCATTCCATTACCACCGTCGCCACCTTTTACATAAATCTTGACTTGATCGACAAACATGCTTTACTTCCTCCGTTCTATATTTGCAGGTAACCTCTAATTTAGTTTCAGACAAATATAGGTTATTTCTACTAGTAGTTTACTTGACCATCACGATGACGGTTAATTCATTTTTTTGTACAATAGACGATTTGACTTCAATACATGTCGATGAATCATTACTTTGTTCTAACCAATTTTGAATTTCTTCTTTATGATTTATTATTCCACTAAAATCAAAAATGAATCGAACATCTTGGGTGTTCACTTCAATTGTAATACTAATATGATTATCCGCAATGCTATCAACAGCTTTGTCTAAACTCAACATAAAGTTCTTGCACCACTGTGTTATTTCAATATCATAGTGAGAAAGGTTAAATAGATCCCCTAAAACTTCATATTCCATCCTAATTTTATGAGTTTCCCAATTATATGTCATTAAGAAGGCCGCTAAGTTTGGGGCTTGTAGATTTGTTAGTTTACTTTCGTTTTGTGACTCTATGACGATTTCTTCTATAATATCCTTCACACGGTCAAGTTTATTTAAGGCAAGGTTCCCTTTTATTAATTGAATTTTATTTAACCAATCATGGCGAGAATGCCTTAATAGGTCAACAATACGATTATTCTCCATCATATAACTCCTACTAACTAAGAATATAGAATCTCATTTAAAAATTATAACAGACTAATGGTAAAAATACTATTAGGGGTAGCGAATCTGTTTGAAGGAGTGATTGAGTATGAAAAGAAGAGTCTGCTCATTACCTACAGGTATAAGGTAAAGGTAAAAATAAAACTCTAACCAATTGGTTAGAGTTTTATGAAATAGCTTAAGCTTCTTGAGCTACTGGATATACACTAACTTGTTTACGGTCACGACCTAAACGCTCAAATTTAACAACTCCGTCAATTTTAGCGAAAAGTGTATCGTCACCACCACGTCCTACGTTCACACCAGGATAAATCTTTGTACCGCGTTGACGGTAAAGGATTGAACCACCTGAAACGAACTGGCCGTCAGCACGTTTAGCACCTAAACGTTTCGAGATTGAATCACGACCGTTTTTAGTACTACCTACTCCTTTTTTAGAAGCGAAGAACTGAAGGTCTAATCTTAACATGACTTTCACCTCCTAGTGATTAATGTTTATTTTTATATACTGTCCATAATCTTTTTCGATCGATTCTAAAGCAATAACCATACCTTCGAGTAAAAGCTGAATTTTTTGGTTTATCTCATCTGTTAGATCCCTCGGAACCTCACAGCTTAAGTAACCTCCATCTCCACCTTGTTTGATGATAGGTGTTACTTTAGTTAATCCAATGATGGCATTTATGGCGCCAATCGAAACAGCTGATACTCCAGCACAAACAATATCCTGTCCACGCTTCGCAAAGTTAGCATGTCCACTTATTGTAAACGATTTTATCGATCCATGAGTTGACCGTGAGATCGTTACATTAACCATCGTTAACCAGCCTTACGCGTTGATTTTTTCAATAACAACTTTAGTAAATGGTTGACGGTGACCTTGTTTGCGACGGTAGTTCTTTTTAGGCTTGTATTTGAAAACAGTGATCTTTTTAGCGCGACCTTGTTTTTCAATTTTAGCAGTAACTGTTGCACCTTCTACTGTCGGGCTACCAACTTTAACGTTATCGCCACCAACGAATAAAACTTTGTCAAAAGTAACTGACTCGCCTTGTTCTCCGTCAAGCTTTTCAATGAAAATCTCTTGACCTTCTTGAACTTTAATTTGTTTTCCACCAGTTTCAATAATTGCGTACATAATTGCACCTCCTATATTAGACTCAGACTCGCCAAAAATCAGGCGTTTTCATGCACTGAAAATCTTAAAGACCTGTTTTGAGCGGTTGTAGCATGGGTGCTACAAACAACATCAAAATGTTATCATAAAAAGAAGTAGCGTGTCAATATAAAATAAAGATAAAGAAGTTATCTAAATGATTGTAGTTTCGATTCAAGTTCATTTCTTGAACCTATCTGTTTTACCCTATAGTCAATATTTTTTTCTTCACATTCGGTAATGAAAATTGAAAACTGTAATACCTCTTCTAGTCTTTTTATGTGAAAACTTGAATCTGCATAATAGAGCTCTTTCACATCTTTTCTAGCTTCAATCCATACTGCCTCTTCAGTCATGCTTCGTAATTCCCAAAGCTCACGTTCTAATTGAAAGGCAATGGTCTCTGCTGTTTTTACCACTCCTGTACCCAAACACGTTTGACATTGCTCCATTAACGTCTCATCAATACTTTGCCTAACTTTTTTTCTCGTTAATTCTACAATTCCTAGTTGTGTAAAGCCAAAGATCATTATTCTTACACGATCAAGCTTAGCCTGCTGATTTAACACCGATAAGATCCTCTGTTTATCTTTTTCATTGGGCATCTCAATAAAATCGATTAAGACCATGCCGCCGATATCTCTTAAACGCAACTGTCTTAAAATTTCTATTGCTGCAAGTTCATTTGTCTTTAATACCGTTTCTCTGTAAGAGGCTTTCCCTTTATATTTTCCTGTATTTACATCAATTATGGTCATCGCTTCTGTTCGTTCAATAATAATATACGCACCGTTGTCTAACCATACAATCTTCTTTAAAGCTTTTTCTAATTCCTTGTCGACTAATTCATACGTGAAAATATTTTCCTTTCCACTATAAAGCGATAGTGTGAGTTGTCCTATCTCTTTCAATGGAGTAAGCGTTTTATACGTTTCAAGATCATCTACAACAATTTCTGTAAGATCGTGTGAAGGAATTTCATTAATCATTCTTTCTACAATGTCATTTGCTTCAAAGAAAATACTTGGTGTTTTTTGAGAATGCGCTCTTTTTACTAAATGGTTATATTTTTTTCGTAAAATATCTATTTCGCGTAAAACAACATCTTCATTTTCCCGTTCACTTGCTGTACGAATAATAAACCCTTCATGATTCTGCTTAATATTACTAAGGAATGTTCTCCACTTTTCTTGTTCAGTACTTTGCATTTTACGTGAAACAGCAATGTAGTCACCATATGGTAGATAGATTACGAACTGCCCAGGAATTTCAATCATTCCAGTTAACTTAGGACCCTTACCTCCGACTCCCTCTTTTACTACTTGAACTAATATTTCTTCACCTTGATGTACAAAATGAGAGATAGTCTTCGTTTTTTTATCCTCATCAGAACAAAGTTGGTATGATTTTAATTGGTCTCTATGAATAAAGCCATTTTTAGCTACCCCAATATCAACAAATGCTGCCTGCATTCCTGGGAGGACATTAATAACCCTCCCCTTATAGATATTACCTGTTATGTCAATTTGGTTGGGTTGCTGAATTTTTAGTTCTGTCACTTTTCCTTTTTCTAAAACAGCAATTCTTTTTTCATTTGTTGCTACATTCATGATAAGCTTCTTCATTTTCTGCCCCACTTTTGTAAATCTTATAGCATCAAATTTACCGATAAAAAATACCTTCGTCAATATTACAAATAGAGATCTCCTACGGTTTCTGAAGTTTTCTTCTCTTTAAAATACGCATATAACAATTCGTTTTCATCTATTGGCGAAAGTTTTTTACCATCTTTTCTTTCTATAACGATTGGATGCTTAACTCCACGGTGGAATTTTAATAATATGTGATAGATTCTTTCAGTTTCATGAACAACTAATGTTGACAGGTTCGCAATGTTATTATTTTTCCCATAAAAACGTTCTAGTAAAAATCTCATCACCACGTAATGTCTTTGCTTCCATTCCATCATTAGCGAATACAACAAAAAGCTAATGATGATCCATAAATTTAATTGTAGAGGCATACTCACTAGTATCGCCACAACCATTATAAGCAAAAACACACTAGAGCAAATTAACATTCTATTATAGGCTTTATAGAAAGACTGCTTAACACTTAAAATCAGAAATAATAATTTACCCCCATCTAAAGGCCAGATCGGAAGAAGGTTGATACCTAATATCATAATGTTTTGTAGTATAAATAAATGGAGAGTACTTTCAGCTATAATTGAAAAAGAATGTAATAAATACGCAGCTCCCATTAACCATATATGTTGCAGAGGTCCAGATAGGGTGACAATTAGTTCTTCTCGAAATGGTCGATTCCCATGTTCGTCCATCTCTGCTACTCCACCAAATGGAAGAAGCTCGACTTTCTTTATCCTCCATGAAAAAAAATGGGCACTAACAACGTGACCCATTTCATGAACGATGACAATCAGAAAAAGCATAAGTAGTTCCCTGAAATGTGCAGTTAAAATACTTATTCCAATTAAGAACCATAAAAGAGGATGGATTTTTATTTTTGAGAACATCTGTAATTTATTCAAATTTTATCACCTGAATAGGATCAATAAAATCTTCCCCTTGCTTTATTGCAAAGTAGAAAGTACCAGTCTTTCCATCATCACTAGCCGTTACTTTGCCAACCTCTTGCCCTAATTGGACAAACTCATATAATGGAACCTTAATTGATTCTAGGTGACCGTACCATGTCTCACTCCCATCAGCATGTTGAATGATGACTGTTTTGCCCAAGTGATCCTTTTTCCCAGCAAACGTAACATACCCTTCGTTCATTGCCTCTACAGTCGACTCACTTTCGGTTTCGACCATAATACCTTGGCCATTTACCTGAAAACTTTCTAGAATTTTTCCACCCATTGCAGGTATCGCATATTGAACATTGTCTTTCCCTGCCTTCTCATCATTCTTTTTGAAAGTAGGTAAGATTGCTAAAGGACTTCCAAATTTATCTTCATACCAGGAGGAAACAGCAGCAAACTGAAAGTCATTTTCCATTGTTTTAGAAACATACTTTCTTGCATCCTCAAGTCCAGCTGACTGGTTTTTAAAGAGAATACCTACAACTAATACTAAACAAATAGATGCTAGAACTTTAAACATAAAGACTTCCTTCTGAAATAGAGGATGATTTCTATCTTCTGGACCTCCTTCAAAGGAAGAGAATCTTTCTCCGCCAAACTTTTCCTCTTCATTGGCTAAAAAGGATGATACTGAAGTCTTTTTCTTAATCCCATTAGAAATCTGACGGTCCTTCTTCCTTCTGGCAATTCTCTTTTTTATTTCATCCGCTCGATTGCTCATTCGCACACCATTCCCTTAATCAGAGTTTGTACAATTTTATGACTTGTCCTCACTAGTTATGACACTAACTCTTAAAAAGGGGTACAAAACAAAACGAAAAGACTTCTATACATGAGAAAGAAAATTCATCCCTCTCCTCCCTCAGGTTCTTCCATGCAACAACCTAGGTTCGGTTCTCAGAATGAAAAAAATAAAAATAAAAATAAAAATAAAAATAAAAAAACCAAACCTAGCAGTTTGGTAGGTTTGGTTTATCTTACTCCAAAGAACTTTTTAATTTTTGAAAACATTCCTTTATCATCACTTTCGAGTGATTGAAGTGGAATTGATTCCCCTAAGATTCTTCGAGCTATATTTCGATAAGAAATTGCTGTTTTACTAGTAGAATCTAAAACGATAGGCTCTCCATTATTTGATGCTTTAATTACACCATCGTCATCGGCTACAATACCAATTGGTTCTATAGATAAATGAGAAACAATTTCTTCAACATCTAACATATCACCACTTTGCATCATATGATTCCTAATTCTATTAATAATTAGTCGAGGAGGCTCAATATTCTCTTTCTCTAATAGGCCAATGATTCTATCAGCATCACGTACTGCTGAAATTTCAGGTGTTGTTACTACAATCGCCTTATCTGCACCTGCAACCGCATTTTTATATCCTTGTTCAATACCAGCTGGGCAATCTATAATAATGTAATCAAAATCTTGCTTTAGTTCATCAATAATTTTCTTTACTTCACTAGGATTTACAGCCGTCTTGTCGCTTGTTTGAGCAGCAGGTAATAAATACAAATGATCTTCAAATCGTTTGTCTTTTACCAATGCTTGATGTAATTTACAACGTTGTTGAACGACATCTACTAAGTCGTAAATAATTCGGTTCTCAAGCCCCATCACTACGTCTAAGTTTCGTAACCCAATATCAGTGTCAACTAAACAAACACGTTTTCCTGCTAATGCCAGAGCCGTTCCAACATTAGCTGATGTTGTTGTTTTTCCAACGCCGCCTTTTCCTGATGTAATAACAATTGCTTCTCCCACAGCTAGATTCCCCCTTCAAGCCTTGTTAAATTAGGTCGTATATGCATAAGTTGCTGCAATCTATCAATAATGATTTTTCCATTTTCGTCTATATAAGCACATTCCATTTCATGCTTTTCATCTGTTATATAATCTGGAGCTCTATTCATTATTTCGGCTATTCTAAGCTGTGACGGTCTCATTATTGACGCTGCAATCACGGCTTCACTATTACCTAAATACCCTGCATGAGCAACTCCCTTTAATGAACCCATAATAAAAATATTTCCTTCAGCAATTACGGTGCCACCTGGGTTGACATCTCCAATAAGTAATAAATCCGAATCTACTTTTAATACTTGACCAGAGCGAATCATTCGAGTGACAGATACTATTGTTGATTTTCTTTGTAACTCTAGTGCATCACTTTTGGACATGACATTACAATCTATAGAAGCAACTACTAACTGATTCTTATTTTCAATCATCGATTTAAGGTGTGTTTCTTGTGTTGTTGATAAAAAACGATTTCCGACTTTTACACGCACCGGAAGCTGTTGACTGTTTTCATTTGGATTTGGATTGATTGAAAGCTTCTCTTCTAACTCTGATAAAAGTTCATTAAATGAACATGTATCATCGAGATGTAACGTTAATCCGTCTTTAGTACCCTTTATTGTTACATATTGCTCTTTTTGTCCCTTCACGACGTTCACCTCAACGATTATAATATTCAACAAAAATTGACGTTTTCCTCTATAAAATAGAAAAACTTTATTCTTCTTCTGATAAAAAGATCAGTAGTCGTTTAATTGGTACAGAAATCATGATGATAAAGGTGCAATTTAATACGAGAGTAGGTAGTAATCGGCTTTGAAGAAATTCTTTCGCACCTATATCTGCATAACCAATTACAATATTTACTCCGTAAATGTAAAATTCCAAGATCGAAACAGCAATGAGACTTAAAAGTGCGATAATGAACAAATTAGATTGTAATATTTTACTTATTTTTGAAACCATATATGAAATAACAGGATATGCAAAAAGATAGACTCCTAAAATCTCCGTATAAATTAAGTCATACAGCAAGCCAAAAATAGCACCATATATCATCCCTTGTAATTTGCCGAGATAAATAATAGTAAAAATCAACAGAATCATTACAAATCTTGGTACGATGACTGGCTGCGATTCAAATATACCAATTGGAAATAAGTCGACATAAATACTTTCAGCTACAAAGAAAAAAGACATGACGAAAGGGAGAATAAATCGTTTCATGACTCATCCCCTCCTACTACTTCTTCTTCTGAAAGCATAGTACGATCTACAATAATTACGTGATCAATCTCATAAAAATCCGCTGAGGGCTTTAAATAAGCCATCTTAGTTAAACCATAATCATCTGGAACCACTTCAATGATATCTCCAATTAACAAACCTTCCGGGAAAATACCACCTAATCCAGAAGTAAGTACTTTTTGATTGACTTCTAAGTTTGAATCAAACGGAATTCGTTTAAGCAGTAATGCTCCTTTTTCTGTATCATATCCCTCGATAAGTCCAAAAACATTCTTTTCGCCTTGAACATACGCTGAGATACGATTTCTCCTGTCAGGTGCACTTAATAATTGTATGGAAGATGTAAACTGAGATGCAAATTTGACTTTCCCTATAAGACCACTTGCAGTGATAACAGCCATATTCTCTTTTACTCCGTGTTGTTTTCCACGATTGACCGTTATTAACTCATTCCATCTTTCTGGATTTCTCGCGATTACAGTTGCATGAATCTGTTCAAAATCACGTAAACTCTCAGACTTGTCTAATATATCCCTAAGCGTTTGATTTTTCTTTTCAAGATCTTGAACCTTTGTTTGCAAGGATACATAATCATCAAGGCGTTCCTTTAGCCTTTTATTTTCTTCATATGTATTTTTAATATCAGTGACATTCTTGAAAAAAGAAGAAATAGACTTAGCTGGTTGGTGAAAAACAGATTGGACCAACCCAGCTGAGTCCCTTATAAATTGTTCTGCCCATGTTAATTCTTTTCTATCTTTCAATGAGAACCCGATCAATGCCACTAAAACAATTATGCTTACAAGTAACAAAATCAGTCTTTTATTTAAGAAAAACTGTGGCATGACTTACACCCTCTTACTTCCTCTATTCAAAAAAATGATGCTATTATCTACTATCCTTTGCTTTATTCTTAAATAGATGGATATGATCTAATGCTTTTCCTGTTCCAATTGCAACACAATCAAGTGGGTTTTCAGCAATCAAGACAGGCATACTTGTTTCTTCACTGATGACCTTATCAAGGTTACGGAGAAGAGCTCCACCGCCAGTTAAAACAATTCCACGATCCATAATATCTGCTGCTAACTCTGGCGGAGTTTTCTCAAGTGTAAATTTAACAGAATCTACAATTGCATATACCGTATCACGAAGAGCTTCAGAAATTTCTTTTGCCGTGATTTCAATCGTTTTTGGTAGTCCTGTCAACAAATCTCTACCACGAATTTCCATATTTTCCACACCATCTGGTGATCCTGCAGAACCGATTTCAACCTTGATCGCTTCAGAAGTACGATCACCAATCATTAGGTTATATGTCTTTCTTATATATTGAATGATTGCTTCGTCCATTTCATCTCCAGCCACTCGTATTGATTGACTCGTTACAATTCCACCTAATGAAATAATCGCCACTTCAGTTGTACCTCCACCGATATCAACTACCATGCTTCCAGTAGGCTCCCATACAGGTAGATTAGCTCCAATTGCCGCTGCAAAAGGCTCTTCTATTGTATATGCATCCCTTGCACCCGCTTGCCTTGTCGCATCAATAACAGCTCGTTCTTCAACTGCAGTGATACCTGATGGCACACATACCATTACATAGGGCTTACGTGAGAAAAAGCTCTTATTTACAGCTTGCCTAATATAATATTTCATCATCGTAGCAGTAGTTTCGTAATCTGCAATGACTCCATCTTTCATTGGGCGCAATGCTACCACATTTCCAGGAGTTCTTCCAATCATATTCTTTGCATCATTACCAACGGCAACGATTTGTTTGTTGTCTGTTTGTAAAGCAACAACCGAAGGTTCTCTAACTACAATTCCTTTTCCTTTTACAAATACGAGTGTATTTGCTGTTCCTAAGTCTATTCCAAGGTCTCTAGTACCTAATCCAAACATATTATGTATCTTCCTTTCTGATACGAGATGCAACAAGTGCATTTATCCAAAAAACATATTGTACTCTTAAAAACTCATAACAATTATTATATCGTACAAAATTAAAAAAGAATAGTGGTTACACATACCCTTTTTCTTTTAGACTTACATATTTGTGTTCTCCAATAATAAGATGATCCAAAAGTTCTATCCCGATGATTTTACCACATTCTACTAAACGTTTTGTAACTTCAATATCTTCTCTACTTGGTGATGGATCTCCTGAGGGATGATTATGGATGCAGATTATTGAAGCTGCAGAACGTCTAAATGCTTCTTTATACACTTCCCTAGGGTGTACAATTGATGCATTTAAGCTACCTATAAAGATCGTTTGTCGGTGAAGCACTTGATTTTTAGTATTTAGATATAAACAAACAAAATGCTCCTGTGATAAAAATCGCATATCCTCCATTACATAGTTCGCAGCATCCTCTGGAGACCGAATCACATAGCGATCTTCATACTGTAACCTACCCACTCTCCGCCCTAGTTCAAGTGATGCAAGAATTTGTACTGCTTTAGCAGTCCCTATTCCTTTTATTGCTGTGATTTCTTCAACTGAGGCACCCTTTAACAACCTAATTCCATCAAAGTGTTTTAATAATCGATTGGACAGCTGCAGGACCGACTCACTTTTCGTTCCAGTTCTCAACAAAATTGCAATCAATTCATGGTTTGACAAACTTTCAGGTCCTTCAGTTAAGAGCCTTTCTCTTGGTCTTTCATCCTGTGGAAAGTCCCTTATCATAAGAGAGGTTTTATTCAATTTTAGCCCTCCTTGTAAGTACCCCTAACCCCCTACTTAAAAGAACATTATCTTGAATAACCTAAGCGCTTTAACTCTCTCATCGTTCTTGAAATTGGAAGGCCAACAACTGAGAAATAGTCACCTTTTATTTGTTTTACTAAGTAACTACCTAATTGTTGAATACCGTATGAACCTGCTTTATCAGATGGCTCACCACTTTCGATGTATTCAAGAATTTCATCATCAGTCAGTTCCCAAAATGTTACATCTGTTTTTTCGAAAAACAAATGATGATTTTGGTTTTCTATAATGGCTACTCCTGTGAATACTTGATGAGTATTACCTGATAACATTTTTAGCATTCTAAATGCATCCTTTTTATCCTTCGGTTTTCCAAGGATTTCGTTTTCATAGACAACGATTGTGTCTGCACCTAGGACAATTGCATCATGATGTTTATCCGAAACATCAATCGCTTTTTGCAAGGCCAAATCTTGAACAATATCTTTTGGGGTTGAATTTTCATTGAATTCTTCCACAATATCACTAACTACAACATCAAAGGTTAGACCTTGATTCATTAGAAGTTCTTTTCTACGAGGAGATCCAGAGGCTAAAATGAGGTTTTTTTTCATAAATGTCACCTTCTATCTTATCGTTAGAAAGGAAGATACGGTTGTATATTAGCACTTCCCTTCTTATTTAACAAATCATTAAAATTCAATTTTATGATCATAACTATTCTTTAACAATTCTAGGATTTTATGATGGTTTATTAAAAAAATTGTCATCTATTCTTTCGTTGGGTACCTGAAAATACGACACTGTAGAAGGGGTGTTAATCTCCGTTGCAGGAACCTCGCTTTCCGCAGGGCGCTTCTTGAGCCTCCTCGGCGTTTACGCCTGTGGGGTCTCATGCCTAGCGCATCTCCTGCAGGAGTCTCGGTCCTTCCACTCCGATTAACACGAATGAAAACTCAGATCCAACATTCGATAAACACAAAAATCAAGGTCTCATTTTTATGCGCCATGGTGCAATTCTCAAATTGCATGGAGGTCTACATTGAAAATAATGTTCTATAACAAAAAAGAAGAACTGTAAAAGCTCTTCTTCATTTTATCACATATTAAATTTTGTTTTTCCTTATAGGGAATATTAATTTTTTGCAAGGTTGTCGATAACTAACTGATATTGGACTAGGGCATTTAATAATGTTTGCTGTGCGTCCCAAAGTGCGCGCTTTTCATTACTTTCTTTGTAGCTTAGTAAATTCGTATAAGCTGATTTTAAAGTATTTGATAACTTCAGTATATCGTCATTTTTTATTTCGCTTTCATTTGATATTAACTCTTTGGTAGCTTGGTCAACCGGGCTCCAAATTTCATTTGAGATGACACCACTAGTAAATCCAATATCAGAAATGTGTAACATTTTCTCAAATAAATCTTTACTCTTTTTGATGAGTTGAGCATCCTTTTCATTTACATTTTCAAATGTACCACCGGATACCTCGATAGGCTTAGCCCAAAATTCCTCACTTACTTTACTATACTCTTTACTAATGGTGGACAGATTATCTTTTGTTAATCCAATACCTACATAAACATAAAAGAAACCTTGTTCATTAGAAATAACAGCCGGAAAATTTGATGTTTTTGCAGTATTAAGCACTGTCATTGCAGATTCTTTCGTCGAAAACTTCCCAACCTGTATAACTGAACTAGTAAGATGAGGTAGTTCGAGTGTAACTGCCAAATTATTTTCTTTATTATCATTTGATTTAACTGGCTTTTCATCTCCTTGTAAAGGTACACTCGGATTTACAACTGGAACTTCATCCCCTCTAGTAAATAAATTTAGTATCACCACTCCAAACAAAGATCCTATAAAAACAGCTAATACAATGGATGCAATTAATTCTTTATATGGAAAATTTGATTTCCTATTTAAACCATGAGATTTTAATTTGTTTTTAGACAATTTTGAAGGTTTGGGGAGGTTGCGAACATCTTCAATCGGAGAAAATTCTTCCTTATTCCCCTTACTATTTTTAGATTCTTTCGGTAGAACCCACTCAAATTCTTCAAGCTCTTCTATCTCTTTTGCAGCAGCAAGTTCGTTATGGTCGATAAGTGATGTGTTTTTGCCTTCTATTTTTTCTTCACTTTCATTATTCGTTTTAAAACTACGTTCTTGTCCATTTATTTTAATAGAGATTCTATGTGAATTGTGCTTGTCCATTCTCTCACCACCTTATTTTATTGAATGAAACAGACATTTTCCTAAATCCTATCATAAAGAACAAAAAAAATAACAAGACATTTGTCGTCTTGTTATAAAAGTTTTCGCCATATTTTTTATTGTCTACTTTCTGTACCGTATAACCTATAAAATAATTGCCTTACGTATTATGCCTCTACATTCATAGATAATTCAACAACGACACTTGGTCCTTCTTCTTGTGCTTTCGTTATATGATCTGAACTTAATATAGTTCCTTCTGAAATGAGGACCTCTCCATCTTTATTTAAAATGTCCTTCATGACCATTTTACCTTTTAAGATTTCGATTTGTCTTTGTTTTAACGCTTCTACTTCATCTTGGTCTTTATCAACTTCAGTATGAAGTTGAACGTCATCGAAAGGATCTGTTTTGAATTCGAGTTTTTTATCTGTTTTTGTTTGTGTAACTTTCTCTTCAACTTCTGCGTTTATTGAACTATTTTTAGCACCAGGTTTTTCTAAGTATTCAACAGATTCTAGGAAATGAGAAGATGAATCTTCTTTTACAATAACAATATCCTTACCGTATGTTAAAACCATATTTGAAGCTAGTGCAACTTCTTTGTTTTGAATTTTCAAAAGGGTTCCAAGAATATTTCCTGTATCTTCGTCAACGTAATATTCTAAAACTTCTCCTAATAATTCACCTTTTCTTGTCATTACTCTAGTGCTTGTAATCTTAATTTTTTTATTAACCAATTGATTTGCAATAGGAATTTCGTTTAAGTCGATGACTGCACTTTCACTTTCAACCGTAACAGCATACTCACCAATTCCAACTACTTTTTTAAAGGGAATTGCTTTAACACTTACTTGCCAATCTTCATGCTCAATAGTAAGAAAATCGATTGATCCTTTCTCAGGATTGATAACCAATGATTTAACTTTCCCTACTTCTTGACCATCTATAATACTTATAATAGGCAGTCCAACAATCTGCACACTTTTCTTCATCGTTTATTCACCACACCTATTCAATTTAATACACGACTTTTAACATCTATTTTACCATTAATCTTGATAAATTTCGTCATTTTTTCTCATATTGTTCAAGTAAATAATTAATTTCTTGTTGAATAATTGGATATTGTGTAAATTTACCCTTTATTTGGTAGAGCATTTCTAGAAGTTCTTTATATTTTTGTTCATAAATGTAATGTTCGATAAGAAGACTTACAAATGTGTAGTAATCTACATTCGGCAGATCATGATGTAAATGCTCTTTAATTGTCTGCTCATAGTCTGATGAAGATAAGAACTTTCTTGACACTTTGATTTGTGAAATCATTGTATGAAACATTTGTTGTCTTAAGTTTGCAATTTCTTCGCTATTTTCACTTTGCTGATACGCTGATTCTGAAAACGACTGATCTTCAACTATAATTTCATCTAAACTAAATTTAGTTTCTTCCATCTCATTACTATTATCAACAGTTTCTTCCATGTTATCATATGCTATTTCATCTTCTTCTAGTAATGCTTCATGTATTTCAGTTTTGGAATCGTCTTTAGCATCTTCCATTATTTCATCGCTATTAATCTCAGACTCTTCATTTTTAGGATCTTCTGATGAATCATCATGAGGAAGATCGTCTGTTATGATTTCATCTAAAAAGGATAGTTTCGATCCTTCATCATCATTTAGTTTGTTTGAGATCTCATCTACAGTATGTAGTTCTGTATTATTGTCTTCAATCTCTTGAATGGTCATTTCCTCTAAACCTTCACTCATAGGCAAAGCATTTAGATCAGCTTCGTTATCACTTAATTCAGATTCTCTATCAGATTCTTCTTCCTCTGATGTATCCCCTGAAATTTCCTTACTAATTGAATCTTGATCGAGGGCCTCAATTGTTTCAATTTCCTCTACATCAAAACTTTCGTCCTCATTTACATCTTCAAGCTTTTTATCTTCATCTTCTTCCGTAATATGCTCTAAACTCTCTAGTGGTTCAATTTCATTGAGAAAATCACTTGGATTTTTTTCATCACTAGTTTGGGATGTTTCGGTAGATAATGATTCTTTTTCTTCATTCAATCCTATTAACTCTAACTCATCGTAACTGTTATCGATAAACTCTGAAGATGGCTCTTCCCTGCCAGTATTATCATCAGAATCCAGCCCTGACATATTATTATATAGAGTCTTTTCTTCTAGGTCAGTAGTAATTGAAACGTCTTGCACTTCATAATTAAAAGTAGGTAATTCATCTAAGTAGTCTTTCTCGACATAGGATTCATTTAAAGGATCAACTGTTGAAACATCTTTTTGTTCATTCTTTGTCAAATCGAGATTAATCAACACTTCTTCTTCACTATGATTATCAATGATATTATCTGGTTGTTCTTCCTCTAGGTTAATCATAGAAGCGCTAGGGACAGTTTCAGAATCTGATTTATTCTTTTTCTTCACAGTTTTAAGCTTTTTATAATTAAAGTCATCTTCAATTTCAAAAACAAGATTTTTTCTATTAGAATCTTTTTCCTCTTTGTCTTTTGACAAATTAAATAATAATGCTCCAAAACGTTTTTCTAAAAAATATGTACTAATTATAACTAAGGATAAAAGTATTAATGCTGTTTGCCAAATATGAAATAGTGTATTAGCTAGAAGTCCTACTATTGCTAGAAAAAAAGATACTCCCGTTATTACTAATTTACCTAGCTTATTAAAACCTAATGGTAAGAATATAATAATTGGAATAAATACCAATAGAGCGACAACAGCAAACAAAAATATTTCCATATCTTCACCTCTTTCGACATGATTGCTGCTAAAAACAAGCAAAAAAATAAGGAGAATGTCCCTTTTTGACAAATTTTCAGATATAAGTAATTGTATAATAAATACTAAAATATTGAAAGTAAAGGAACAAAACAATTGATAGAAATTTGGAAATTGAATAATTCCTTTGGATTTCAGCTAAAAAGACGAGACGTCAAAGTCTCGTCTTTTTAATAAGTATTTATTCATCCTCTTCTTTTATATCAGCATTCAGAGGATTGATTTTATTACTTGGAGAAGGAACCTCAATTTTTGGAGCATCTTCGGCAAGCTCTTTAAATTTAGGCATATAAAAACTAGAAATTGTTATTGAGTACTGTAAAGGCTGAACCTCTTGGTCAGCTGAGATAATTTCTTGATTACCAGTAAAAGTTAATGTTGTTACTTTAGTAATCCTTGTTTGATGTTCAATTAAAGATAAAAATTCTGCTAAATCAAAATAATTCGGAGATTCAACAGTAAGTGTAGCAGTAATTTCCATTAAGCCGTCAAGTACACTTGGGTCAAATACAGTTGGATCTACTACAGAAGTATTCGATTCAGTAGTATTTTCTGTATTCTGAGAATCATCTACACTAGTTGGTAACGTATATGGCGTCTCAGTAAACGACACACTAAGAATTTTACTATTTGAAATCATCTCAGCTCTTTCTAGCTGAAGCATTAGTTGTTCCACTAAAGGAATAACTGGTATTTGTTTTTGTATTTCAGTTGAACTTACATCTGGTGAGATCGTATTACTTCGCTTTTCTTGAAGTATGTCTAAATATTTTTGTTCCATTGAAACACTTTGCTTTAATTGTTCAACCTTTGCTTCAATCGGACTTACTAACACTATAAGAAGTAGGTAGGTCATTCCTACTAAAATAGAAAAGGAAAATAGCAAAAGTATGATGTGTTTTCGTGTGAATTGGAGCGTCATAGATTAGTTCCCCTCCTTTTGAAGGACTTTTAACTCTTCCTTATTCAATACAATTTCATATTGAGCTAAGTATCGAGGTAAAAATGTCTCAAGGGAATTTTGACTTCCATTTGTTGCTTCCTCTTCTTCATTAAAAGGTAACGTTAATACTGTATTCAATTTGACAGATGAAAGATAGCTTGAATTTGAAATAGATGATAAATAATGAGCAACCTCTTTATTCGTATCAAACTGCACGATTAAAGTTACGATTCCATCGTCTACATATGTAAAAGATTGAATATAGCCACGTTCAGGAAGAAGACTAGATAAATGTCTTATAAGTGGCACAGTTTCAACAAAATATTCTTCTGCCCAAAGAACGGTTTTCTCTAGTTGAATGACACTGTTAGCACCCTCGCTTGCAGTGTATTTCTTCTCTTCTACTCCGCGTATTTCTTTTAACGTATTTAATTGTTTAGAGAGCTTATATTCTGTGGTCTTTACCGCACTGTATTTAGAATAGATGACAGCAGAACACCCAATTAGTAGGACTAAGATAATTATACCTACAAGATAAGTTGTTTTATTTTTTGTTTCCTTTTTAGGTAAAAGATTAATATCTACTAACATATTATTGCACCTCTTTTAGTGCTAGTCCTAATGGTAAAAAATAACTCGAAGGAATATCATTCAACTCAGCTAACGTAATGACTGGCATTTCATACCTTTCTGTTAACTTAGATATGATGTAATTAGAATAAGGGTGATCTCCTCCAAATAAAATTGTATCGATTTGATCTTTTCCCTGTCTAATTGAAAAATGATAGAAGTTTAATACATGCTCGATTTCTTTTAATAGATCTTCAATGACTGGTTCGATATTATTTTGAGTATTTACCCAATTAATTTCTGCGAGGGTTCCTGTCCGGTTAGGACTTATATCCCAATCGTCAATTGAAGTTTCTAATGCTATATCACGCATGAATACAGGGATATGATTGTGAAATATACTCAAATTAACTGCCTGCAAATCAAATTGTATTAACATAGAGTGATGATTAGCATTCACCTTATCTGAATATTCGAAAAGCCGATACATACATAAAGGTGAAATATCAGCTGCTATCGGGTTCAATGAAGCTTCTTCTAATAATGTTGCATATGAAAGAGCAACTTCCTCAGGAGCAGCAAACATGAGTACTTCTTTTTTTGTATCATCCTCTGTAAGCTTTTGAAAATCAATCACTGGATCCTCAAAAGGTAGGTGTATAGTAGAGCCTAGTTCTAAATACAAATATCCCATGATCTCATCGTCATTGACATCTTTCGGTATTGATGTTTTTCGAATAAAGACAGATGCATCAGGAATAACGAAACGAACTGGTTTCTTTTTTATATCCCAGTCTTCCACACACTCTTCCATAATTAACCGTAAAGAATCTCTATCAAGGATTTTACCTTCCTCAATAATACCAGTTGGCAAATACCGCTCTCGATACTTTTGAATGGTAACCGAACTAGAATGTGATGATCCGACATAACGGATAACATGGTCTTTTATAATGATATTAGCAATTTTTTTACTATTGGTTAGCAATGATAGTACCATATTTTATATCCCCTTAGTTAGCATCAAGATAACACAAATGAAAGATACCATGTAATAATATCGTTTCCATAAAAGTATGCCAGAAGAGTACCACAAACAATAGCTGGACCAAATGGCATTGGTTTTCCACGTTCTACTTTTCCTATTATCATACCAATAATTCCAAAAATTGTCCCGAAAATTGTTGAAAAAAAGAAAGAAAGTAACACAATTTTCCATCCTAGTGCAAATCCAAGCACACCATATAACTTTATATCGCCTCCACCCATTCCACCCTTACTAATAATCGCAATAAGTAGTAATAAGCAAAAACCAACGATGCCTCCTAATAGTATATCCCACCAGGGATTAAGAGGAATAAATATTCTTTCTATTAAGAATAGTGGCGCAAAAAACAAAAGAACTTTATCTGGGATCAGCATATAGTTTATATCAGAAACAAAAATAATCATTAAAAGTGAAATTAATGTTAATGCTACTAAGAGCTCTGGTACAAAGCCAACGATATAAAATGCTAGACCAAAAAGAATACCTGTCGTTAATTCAACTGCTGGATAGATTGGTGAAATTTTTAATGCACATTTTCGACATACGCCTTTTTGAAATATGTATGAAAATACTGGGATAAGTTCAAGAGCTGAAAGTTGGTGTCTGCAGTTTGGACATGCTGAGCGGGGGTATAAGATAGATCGTTTTTGGGGAACTCTGAGGCCAACGACGTTAAAAAAGGAACCTAGAATGATACCATAAATAAATAATATTAAATGAATTGTTACTGTTAACATATCTACCTCTCAATTAATCTATCAAACTAGTATAAAATACTAGTTTGATAGATGATATTCATATTGAATTTAGTTTTTAACAACTAAACTTCTTTTTAAGTCTTTCTCTGCTGTTTCTGGTATGTTTCTACTGCTACCATATAAGGCAACTGAATACGTGAACTTTCCACCATTATTGGTCACTTTTACATAAGAAGTCTTATCTGTTTTTGAAGAACTTGTTGCATTAGCACCTTTTGCATAATCACTGCCATCTGGATCTTTAACCGTTTCTAAATAACCATTTCCTTCTAGGTATGCTAAAGGAATAAATATATCTGCTCCAACTGCTGGATGTAATGAGCTATCTCCTGTTAACGCAATTTTAGCTGAGTTAACCATTTGTTGAGCGTTCGCAACATGTGCATCTTTCTTAGAGTTATCAATTATTCCACCAATACTTGGAACTGCAATTGCTGCAATAATTCCTAAGATAACTACTACTGCAAGCAATTCAATAAGCGTTAAACCTTTTTCGTTTTTTAATATACGTTTTAACATGTTCTTCTCCCCTTTATAAGTTAATTTATAGGACAATAGTCCAAGTGTTTAATTTGATTATAATGTAAAACCTTGTAGATTTCATTACTTTTTTTTGGAAATCCCACTTTTTTTGTGAAAATTTGTAATTTTATAGAATTTCTTGAAATGATTACGATAAAACTGTTAAATATTATTTTACATGGTTAAAAATATCAAACATCGGAACCATAATAGAAGTTACAATTGTTCCAACGATTGCACTTAAAAGAACGATCATTAAAGGTTCAATTAGTGATTTTAACTGGTCAGTTGCATTTTCTACCTCATCCTCGTAGAAGTTTGCTACCTTTCCTAACATTTCATCCAATGAACCCGTATTTTCTCCAATTGATATCATCTGTGTGATAAGAGGGGGAAAAGCCCAGTGCTTTTTCATAGATTCAGTCATTGATTTCCCTCTTTCTAAAGATATTCTAGATTGTTTAATTACTTCACCAATCACCTCATTTTCGACTACTGATTCTACTATTGCTAAAGCTTGAAGAATCGGTACAGAACTACTTAAGAGTGAACTAAGCGTTCTAGTCATTCTTGCTAACACTGCTTTCCTAAACATGTTACCAAAGATGGGCAGGCGTAGGATTAAATAATCTAGATAATATTTTGTAGATTTCTGCTGTTTTATTAGAACTATTGACAAATAAAAGAAAAAAACAAAAATTATGAGAATCCACCAAAACTTTTGCATTACTTCACTCGCAAAAAGTACAAATTTAGTAATGGGAGGAAGATCAGCTCCAAAATCTGCAAACATTCCTACAAAAGTAGGTACTACCGAAACTAGTAAAAATACTATTACTGCTATAGCGACTATGCCAATAACCACTGGATATGCCATTGCTGACTTTACTTTTTGTCTTGTTCTATGCTGTTTTTCAAAGTATACTGCTAGCCGTTCCAGGGTTTCGTCTAAACTACCACCAATTTCACCTACTCGTACCATGTTAATAAATAGTGACGAAAAAATTTTTTTATGCTTTGCAGTTGCAGTTGATAGAGAGTTTCCTTCACGTAAATCTTCTTCAACTTGTAAAAGTGTCCTTTTTAGCGCCTTACTATTCGTCTGAACAGCTAATATTTTCATAGATTCAACTACAGACACACCCGCTTTAATTAGTGTAGCAAATTGTCTTAAGAAGATAACAAAATCCTGTAATTTTACTGGATTTCCAATTGATATCTCTTTAGTTAGAAGGGTCTCCGGTACCTCCTCGATTTGAATGACTCTAATACCGGTTTCACGTAAATTTATTATTGCTTCTTGTTTAGATGGACTTGTAATAACTCCTTTTCTCTTTCCGGCTTTATCTCTTCCTTCATATTTATACCGTGCCATTATTCACTCGTCTCCTGTAAGAAAGGTTGAGCTGATTCCTTTGAAATAACACCGGCGTTAACAAGATCCATTATATTGGCTTCTAATGTATGCATACCGAGTGAACGACTTGTTTGCATGACATTTTTAATTTGATGATTTTTTTCATTTCGAATGAGATTCGCAACCGCTGAATTATTTAACAAAATTTCTGTTGCTGCCCTTCTTCCACTTTTATCAATCGTTGGAAAAAGCCTTTGTGAAATAACTCCAACTAGAACTTGTGCTAATTGAATTCGAATTTGTGCTTGTTGGGAGTGAGGAAACACATCAATGATACGATCAATAGTAGAAGGAGCACTTGATGTATGAAGTGTTCCTAAAACTAAGTGTCCTGTTTCTGCTGCAGTAATTGCTGTGTGAATTGTTTCTAAATCTCTCATCTCTCCAACTAGTATAACATCCGGATCCTGTCGCAGTGCTGCGCGTAAACCGTTCGCAAAGTTCTTCGTATCAGCACCTACTTCTCGTTGATCAATAATACAATTCCCATGTTTATGAAGGTATTCAATTGGATCTTCAAGGGTAATAATATGCTTACTACTTGTCTGATTCATATATTTTATCATAGATGCTAGAGTAGAGGATTTTCCACTTCCTGTTGGTCCGGTTACTAGAATTAACCCTTGTGACTTCTCTACCAACCTTTTTAAGACAACTGGCAACTGCAAATCGTCAATAGTAGGAACTTCTGTCGGCACGACACGAAATGCAAGAGCAACACAACCACGCTGCTTATAAGCATTTACCCTGAAACGTGAAATACCAGGTATTCCGTATGAAAAGTCTAGCTCGCCCTTTTCCTCATATGAATTCCACATCGTTTCATTTATAATCGCTTTTGCAATTTGAAACATAATATCTGGATTTAATATTTCTTTACCATACCGTTTTAAATCACCATTGATTCTAAAAATTGGAGGGACACCAGCTGTTAAATGAATATCTGAAGCTTTTAATTCATGAGCAGACCGCAGTATATAATTTAATCGTTCTTCCATTTTATAACCACCTAGTCAGATATCGCAACACGAAGTACTTCCTCTGTCGTTGTACTTCCGTGCTTTACTTTTATTAAACCATCATCTATTAAAAAGATGGTCTTATTCCTAATCGCAATTTCTCTTAATTTAGAAAGTGATTCACCGTTCATAATGACTCTTCTAATATCATCATCAATTTCTAACAGTTCGTGAATAGCGACTCTTCCTTTGTAACCAGTCATGTTACAAGTACCACAACCTTTACCACGCATCACTTTTTCGATACTGATTCCTCGCTTAGAAAATATTTCTTTTTCTCGTACTGTTGGCTCTTCTGGCTTAGCACAATCTTTGCATACTCTTCGAACTAGTCTTTGTGCGACTACTCCTGTTAAAGAAGAAGCCACTAGAAAAGGTTCGACCCCCATATCTATCAATCTCGTAATTGTTCCAATTGAATCATTTGTATGAAGAGTACTTAATACAAGATGTCCAGTTAATGAAGCCCTAATCGAAACTTCAGCTGTTTCTTTATCACGAATTTCACCAACCATTACAATGTTCGGATCCTGTCGAAGAATAGCTCGTAGCCCTTTAGCAAATGTCATTCCAACGTTAGCGTTTACTTGAATTTGATTTATTCCATCTAGCTGATATTCAACTGGATCTTCAATCGTGATAATATTTACTTCTTCTGAATTTAAATGATTCAAAGCCGCATACAATGTCGAAGATTTACCTGAACCTGTTGGTCCAGTAATCAAAACGATTCCAGTCGGACGTTCTACTAAATTCGTGAATCGCTGTAAATTTAATTTATTAAAACCAATTTGATTCAAATCATTCAATGTACTGCTAAGGTCTAGTACACGCATAACGATTTTTTCACCATATACAGTAGGAAGAGTTGAAACACGCAAGTCAATTGGTTGATAGTCAAGACTTACTTTAATTCTGCCATCTTGAGGAACACGATTTTCAGTAATGTCCATATTCGCCATAATTTTCAATCTAGCAGTAATAACACTTTGCATGTTTTTAGGTAGTGATTTTTCCGTTCTTAATACTCCGTCTATTCGATACCGAAGAATAACTTTTGTTTCATGAGGATCGATATGAATATCACTCGCCCTTTGTGATACAGCACTTTGAAGAATTTGGTTGACTAATTTTACGACCGGAGAGTCATCATTTGTAATTCTTTCTTCTTCAATTTCTTCTGGTTCTTCATTGATAAAATCCTTTACCCCATCATCCAAATCATAGTATTTATTAATAGATCTGATAATATCATCTTTTGAAGCAATCGCAGTTTCGATTTGAAAGCCTGTAGCCAAGCGCAAATCTTCTGTTGCATAAAAATCCATAGGGTCTGCCATGGCAACGAATAGTTTGTCCCCATCTTTTTTTAAGGGAATGATTAAGTTCCTTTTTGCAATTTCTTTCGGAACTAAAGAAATTAAACTTGTGTCAATTGGATATCTAAATAAACTAACATGTGGTATTCCTAACTGGAATTCTAGGACTTCAATTAATTGCTGCTCAGAGATAAAGCCCTTTTGCAGTAGAACATCTCCGAGCTTTTGTGCTTCTGTTTTCTCTTTGAGAGCCTGTTGGAGTTGATCTTCGGAAATCATTCCAGCTTCTACAAGAAGATCACCTAGTCTCTTTCTAACTTTTCTCATAGCATGCCGCACCCACTTTCAATTGCTTTACTTCATTTCATCTGGCTGTTCCCAAAGTTCATCTTCTGGAGTAATTATTGGCGCATCATTATCTTCGGCTGTGTCACTACTTGAAGGTGGCTGCGAAGAATCTGAACCATTTTGATTTTGTGATTGTGAGCTTGCAAGGCTATACACTTCAATTTTATGAATTGGTGAGTAGTAATCTTCGCTAATAATTTCTCGTTTCTCTTCTACCCCATTTTTTAATATCTGTCTAATCACTTTAATATAGAAACCATTTTCACCTTCTTTTTTTACATATGATTTCCCTTCAGATAAGGTACTTTCAAATTGTTTTATGGTTTTAGGTTTTATCGCTTCTTCTTCTATTATACTTTTGTATTCACTCAAAAGCTGTGCTCCAATAAGTTCCAATTGCAATTCATTTTCTTTTACAGTTATAGAAATCCGGTATTCAAATGGATTAGGATTGTAAATAATAAGATCTTTTTGTCCTTTTTCTACAAGTGCTTCAAAACCTAGCTTTGCATATGCTGGAAGAACTGAACTAGTATGACGCTCAACGATCTTGAAATTTGTTGGAATAATCAATTCATAAATACCAGTAGCCAATAAACTTAATTCCTCATTTGTATATTCATCTTGGAAATTTTCAATAAACTGTAATAGAGAAAACGATTCATTAGCAGGCAGTAACATTTCACCTATCTCACCAAAAGAGGTGTTCGTATTAGTATTTTGAATGTTCACTTTAGAAATAACATTATTCTCATCTACTTTGATGAAACTAACTAAGTTTAGTGTTAATTCACCAGGAATTAACTTCGAAGCAGAGTCAAGCAATTGGAGCTTTAGCTTTTCTTCATTAAACTCACTTATATCCTTTTGTGTTAGTTCTTGAAAAACTTTATTAATGTTGTCTTTTCGCCAATCAACTAAAAAAGCATTATTTATACCATTCGTGGCCGTATCAATTGATAATTCAAAATTAAACTCCAGTGCTTCAGTTTTTTGCATCGTTTTCATTTCATCACCGTAAATAAATACGATTTGTCCACTAGCTGTCCAATCTGTAATTTTATTGACAAGTTCCATTTTCGCTTCTTTTTTAGTTAAGCCTGAAACATCTACATTTCCAATTTTCGTTCCTTCTTTAAATATTTCATCAGAAAAATATGTAGTATATGTAGCAGCACCTAAATGTGAAAATGAAAAAATAAACACTAAACTAACTGTTAATAAGGTAAACAACTTTGCTTTAAATTTATAGTTCACACTTATATGCCCCTTTCAGCCTTTGAACAATCTTATCTATCTTCATAAATATATTTTTGTTTTCTTTTACATATCTTAATGATAGTAAATTCTACCTACTGTTTGTGTATTCTTCTATTTTATATGAATCTAGTAATTTATTAAAGAAGAAAAGCGATGAAAAATGTAAATATTTATAAATTCTTGCAATTTAAACTCTACAACTATATGAAATTGTCGTATACTAAAGATAATAGGCACTAAGAAGGTGAGAATTTGTTGAATAAATTAAGGAAAAATGAAAATGGATTTACTTTGATAGAAATTTTGGCATCCATTGTCATATTAACCATTATTTTGACTGTTTTTTTAAAGTTTTTTGTACAAGCCATGACATTTGCAACTAAAAACGAGGAAATGCTTGAAGGAACAAATGATGCTAGACAGGTATTATCTCTCCTGCAAGAAAATTATCGTGCTGTAGACCTACTGAAAAGTTACGGTATAGTTGATTCAAGCTATAAGGTAAAGAAAACTACAGTTACAAATACCACGCAATTAAAACAGCTTTTAGATCCTTGGAATCAAACACCTAGCGCTAAATTTGAAAATATGACAATTGCATTTAGTGAAGGAGATAAGGATTTAATTCAAGCAGACATAAATGTTTTTGAAAAAGGTACAACGAAGGTTCTATCAAAAACTTATGGATTTATCCCTAAAAATGCAGTTCCAGTTACCTTTTATTTGCGTAATTTACCTACTTCTTCTTCTACAGGAGAACTTAATATTTGGACGGGCAATAGTGTAGAAGAAATTTTCATTCAACCGGCAAGCTATGATGTTATGGTTCATATGAAAAACTCGTATCGAATTCCTTATGGTATACATTGGGCTGAAGGAGATCTCACCTATTTAAAAGTAAAACATGATATTGACCAATATAATATTAATGCTACACTACAATTTACTACATCAGCTACATTTGGTGGAGGATATGGAATCCTATTGGATGGATCTTTAACTAAGCCAATTGAAGCGATTAAACAATCTACACCTTACAAAAGTGAAAACGGCTATATGGTTCTATTCGACCAAACTAAAAATGAAATCAGGTTGTCTCTTAGAAAAAATGGACATACACAAATTCCCCAAGTTCAAACCTTTCCTATAAGCAGCTTAACCTATACAAAAGGTAATTCAAGCATGTGGAAATGGGATGCGATTACCAAAATTGAAATTCAGGTAGCAAATGCATACAGTAAGGGATTTGATAGTAACCCTTTAACAACTAGAAGAGTATATTCTGTATTCGTGAACCAAGGTGATACATTGTCTGCATCTGCAGTTTTTAATCAAGCTTCAATAAATACAAATATGATTCATGAGTATGATACTTATTCAAAATACATCGGGCTTCGCCTTTGGAGTAACAATCAATTCGAACATAGTAGTATTAAAATATTTAGATAGAGAGGTGTAACTATGAAAATAGAGTTTTTATCAAAGCAAAATGGATTTACCTTGATAGAATTACTCGCTTCATTAGCAATCTTCTCTATAATTGCTGGTCTAGTATCAGGTGTTCTTATTAACAGCCTAGATAATTTTGAAAAAAGAAAAAATAAGCTTTCTTTAAGTCAGGAAGCCAATTATATTTTAGCTACCTTAACAGATCAACATCAATCTAAATCTAGCTATACGATTCATTTTGATGCATCTTCTAAAACATTCAAAATTGAAAATAACGTCTTTGGAAATTCAAAGATTGTGATTACTCCATTCGCAGGTCAAAAAAGCTTCCAGAGCTTTACTGGAGATATGTTGATTAACACCGAGAGACCTCTATATATTAAGCTTCAATTAAAATCAACTGATGGAACACAAACATATGAAGTAGAGACCGTCATTAATCGAAGAAGGTAGGTGTCATGTATTGCTACAGAATGAACGAGGCCAAACTCTAGTTATTGTTCTATTAACCATTTCTCTTATCTCTATATTCGCTACCGTACTTGTATCTCAATCACTTTCTGGAACTAAACAAGTGAAACAAACAGAAGGTCATCAAAAGGCCACTGATGCAGCAGAGATGGGAATTGAGCAGTTTTATAGTGCCTTAAAGGAGAAATATCTCAAGCGGAATATATTAATTGACCCATGTCCTGTTTTAAGGTCTGAAGCGAATAGTCTAGCCAAATCAAAATCAATCGACTCACAGACATCTTACTCTATTTCACTAGATACAGATGCTAATAAAGTCTGTTGGTATAGTTCTGCTGAAAAGAAATATAAGTTTAGCTTTAAAAGTACTGGTAGCGTAAGTTCAGTCACGAACACTATTTCGAAGCAACTAACTGCAACATTTTCTATTAACTTCGAAAACATGTTTCCTCCATTACCAGATGGATTTGTTCCTTGTAAAAACAGTGGCAGTCCGCCTTGTACACCAACAGGTGATGATGATGATGACTATGAAGATGGTTTAACTTATAATAAAGTATATTTCCCGAACGGGTTTTACGTAGCAAGAAGTGATTCAATAACTGCCAATAGCTTATACATTGAAGATAAGTTGGATATTAGTGGTTTTAATAAAACGGATGAACTTAAAATTAACCAAGATTTATTTGTTAATGGTGCGACTCTCATTAATACTCATGCTACTGTAAAAATATCAGGAAGCTTATATTTGAATGGAGATTTTGATATACGGAACCATGGAGATTTAATTGTAAATGGAAATATGTACCTTTACAAAGACATTATGTATATGCCAAACTCTTTCATCTGTGTGGATGGAACATTAAATAAGACAACGAAAAGTGTAATGACCATTACCCCTTTAGGTAATTCAACGTGTGCCCAAAAGGCTCTAGAAAAAAATATAAAAGGTATATTTGCAAAATGGGTAAATACTATTGATGCTAAGTCTAATGCTGTTATAAATGATAATGACCTTACTGTAAGTTATTAATAATAAAAAACATCTTCGAAAATTTTCGAAGATGTTTTTTATTTAACATATTGAGCCACTTTATTTCTTCCAGCTTGCTTAGCACCGATATACATCGCTCTATCTGCATGTCTAATTAAATCCATTGTAGTTTCAGAATCGTATGGTGCAGTAGCAAAGCCAATACTTGCAGTAATATTCACAAAGATTTCATTGCCATGATTTAAATCATCATGAATAGAAAATACCTTGTCCTCTATTGATTTCCTCAAATCTTCAGCGAATGCGTAACAGCCTAGTTTATCCATATTTGGTAGTAAGATAACAAACTCTTCTCCGCCATATCTTGCTACTGTCCCTTTTTCACCAACTAAATGTAACAAATGATCGGCAAGCTCGCATAATACTTCGTTCCCACTTTGATGACCATACGTATCGTTAATTTTCTTGAAATGATCTATGTCTAGAAGAATAAGAGATAATGGTTTAACATTTTCATTTTTCTTTAAGGAGTTGAACTCTTGTTCAAGTACACGCTCAAAATACCTGTAATTATACAACTTCGTAAGTGGACATCTCTCACTTTTTCGTTTTGTTTCTTCGTAATTTTTGGCATTTTCTGTAGCAACGGCTAGATAAGATGAAAGTAGATCTACTATCATAAGCTGATACTTCTCATAAGCCTTCTTTTTGTTAGAAGCTAAAATAATAATCCCAACTGCCTGTTTATTTCTTACAACTGGTACACCAATTACACTTTGAACAGAATCAGGTAGGTTTTTAGCAACATTTTGCTTGATTTCTCGCTTACTATTGAACATGACAGCTTTTCTACTCTGCCATACTAATGTTCCAAAGCCATTGAAATGATCGAGATTATGGGACTTCTCTTCTCCGTTTTCAAGATATCTAACCAATTTCAATTTTCCGTCAGGTGTAACATCTAATACATAAGCATAGTCAACAGGAAGCATGGATGAAAGCTTTTCTATAAAAAGATCTAAAACTTCATCAACTTGCATACGACCTGCAAGCTGGTGTCCGATTTCACTCGCTTTTTGTAAATAATAGTTAATCTTTTGACTAGAATAATAGAGTTTCAAGATTAGCGATAAACTTACAAGAGGAATACCAACATAAAATAATGCAATAATTCCCATCTCTACGTACAACAAGTAAAGTACAATTCCTACTGGAAAATGAATTAACGTTGTACCTGCTTCCCAGATTAAATCTCTACTAATTAATTGATCTTTTCTCTTATATACTAACCTTCTAATCAAGACTAATATCGAATGATTCGCGAAAAATTTCGAAATTTCATAACCTATTATTGGAATTAAGAAACTAGTTGAAGTAATATCTACACCACCCGTTGTTCCCCCCAACAGATAGTAGACCCCACCAGCGATAATAGAGACTAATAAAAACATTAAGGAATTAGTAGGTATTCTAATTAAATCCCTTCGACTAACTCTAATTTTTACTAGCAGTACGATTAATGCAAATTGTACTAATATAATTTCAACAAATAGTCCAAATGCTAGGAATACAGCTAATGCAACACCTTCTGTAAAAAAAATCGGAGTCTCATTTACAATAATAGGTATTAAAGCTACTAATGCCATTAGTAATAGGAAACTTGCAACGTCCATTTCTCTTCCTGATATTGATGGACCGGTCGTTAAGTAAGTGATCCAAAGTAACAAGGGGGAAAGAGATAGCCATAAAGCCCAAACGGCGAATTTCACTTTTGAATTGACTATCATACTTGTCCCCTCCTTTTTAAAAAATCGAAAATCTACTATTTATTAATAATATTATAGCATACCTATTTTAACAAATTTTCAGATTGTTGTCACTTTATTGTTCAATTGTTTTAAGTTCTTGAAAGTAAGAGCGCACCTCTGAAAGGAAATACAATGATCCTGTTATGATTAAAACATCGTCTTCTGTTAATACGGAAAGCTTCTTACTTATTGCGTATTTCCAATCATTTTCAAAGGATTTGTTCATCGTTTTGCATGCGTCATACAGTTCCTTTGCAGTGGCAACTCTAGGGAAGTCAAAACTAGTAAAAGTGATTGTATTTGCTATTGCTGAAAGAGGATTAATCATATCTTCCAATTTTTTATCGCTTAAGGCACTAAAAATGATATGCACTTTTTTTCCAGATAAATGTGCGTCAATTGTTGATAATAAGCTAGCTATTCCTTCTGGATTATGCGCACCATCTATGATGACTTGTGGGTCTGTTTGAACAGTTTCAAACCTTCCAATCCATCTTGCTTTTTGTAGACCTATCCTAATTTGATCTTCTGTTATTTTTATCTGCTGTTTTTCTAATAGGAGCATAAGAATCATCAATGCCAATGATGCATTTTTCACTTGGTGAAATCCTTTCATTGAAAGTGTAAGACTCTCTAAATTTCCTAAACAAGATTGAAAAGAGAAGTTTTCTCCCCCACCTTTTATAGCCTGATATCTTCCAATAAAAAAGTCTTGATTAAGACGGTATACATCTGCTTTAACCTCTTCTGCCTTTTTCATCATGACTTCGAGTGCTGTTTCTTGTTCTACAGTCGTTACGAGTGGAATGTCTACTTTCAAGATTCCGGCTTTTTCAAAGGCGATTTCCTCTAATGAATTTCCTAATAAGTTCATATGATCGTATCCAATATTCGTAATTGCTGTTATGAGTGGCTTTATGATATTAGTTGAGTCTAACCTACCGCCTAATCCTGTCTCAAATATAACAAAGTCAACATCTTCTCTTTTACTAAAATAATGAATGGCCATTGCTGTAATGACTTCAAACTCTGAAGGAGCACCTAGTTCAGTTGCTTCAAGCTCATCAGCAAGAGGCTTAATGATATTCGTCAATTCTAAAATTTCGTTATTCCCAATTGGCACACCATTTAAGCTAATCCGTTCATTAAAAATTTCAATATATGGGGATGTAAAAGTACCAACAGTATAACCAGCTTCTTGAAGCATGTTTCGCAAATAACAAACTGTTGAACCCTTTCCGTTTGTCCCTGCCACATGGATTGCTTTTAATTGTTGCTCTGGATGTTTTAATTTTTCCATCATCCATTCCATTCTTTTCAATCCTGGTTTAATGCCAAGACGTAAGCGTGAATGAATCCATTGTAATGCTTGTTCATAAGTTGAAAACATTATGAGACCTCCAAAAACTACAGAAAAAACTTGGCTCTCCACCAAGTTTTTCCTGCTTTATATTTCTTTAAAGATTTTTCAACTCAGCAATTCTAGAGCGAACACTATCCCTTTTTTCAAGATAATCTTTTTCTTTCGCTCTTTCTTCCTCAATTACTTTTTCAGGAGCTTTTTTTACAAATCCTTCATTTCCTAATTTCTTTTGAACTCTATCTACTTCTTTATCAAGCTTTTCGAGTTCTTTCTCAAGGCGCTTAATTTCTTCTTCAATATTAATTAAACCTTCAAGTGGTAGCGTTAATTCAGCCCCAGTTATGACTGCTGACATTGCTTTTTCTGATGTTTGAATATTCACACCCATCGTTAATTCACTTGGATTACAGAATCTTTCTAAATATGAACGGTTCTTTTCTAGTTGATTAAGCACTTCATCATTTTTAGCTTTAATTTGAAGTTTAATTTGCTTACTCATTGGTGTATTCACTTCAGCACGTATATTTCGTACAGCTCGAATAATGTCAACTAGAAGTCTCATTTCACTTGCGGCTTTTTCATCAGAAAGCTCAGCATTTACTGTTGGCCATGATGCAATCGTAATGGACTCTCCTTGATGAGGTAATTTACTCCAAATTTCCTCGGTAATAAACGGCATAAACGGATGAAGTAACTTCATCGTGTTTTCTAACACATATGCTAAAATTGAACGCGTCGTTTTCTTAGCGGCTTCATCTTCACCGTATAATGGGATTTTTGCCATCTCGATATACCAGTCACAGAAATCATCCCAAATAAAGTTGTAAAGAAGTCTTCCAACTTCACCAAACTCATACTTCTCAACAAGTTTTGTTACATTATCAATTGTCTCGTTTAAACGTGTAAGAATCCATTTATCAGCAACAGATTTTTCTCCAGATAAGTCAATATCCTCGTATGAGAGACCTTCCATGTTCATTAATGCAAAGCGTGATGCATTCCAAATCTTATTAGCAAAGTTCCAAGTCGCTTCAACCTTCTCCATGCTAAATCTTAAGTCTTGACCTGGAGAGCTTCCAGTAGATAGGAAGTAGCGGAGTGAGTCCGCACCATATTGGTCAATAACGTCCATTGGGTCCACACCATTACCAAGTGACTTACTCATTTTTCTTCCTTGAGCATCGCGAACTAACCCATGTATCAGTACATCATCAAACGGGCGTTTCCCAGTGAATTCTAGGCCTTGGAAAATCATTCTTGACACCCAAAAGAAGATAATGTCATAACCAGTGACTAATACATTCGTTGGATAGAAGCGTTTATAATCAGCAGCATTTTCATCAGGCCAGCCCATCGTTGAAAACGGCCATAGAGCCGAACTAAACCACGTATCTAATACATCAGAGTCTTGTGTCCAGTTTTCAATATCTGCAGGTGGTTCTTGATTCACATATAGTTCTCCTGTTTCATTGTGATACCAAGCTGGAATGCGATGTCCCCACCATAACTGACGTGAAATACACCAATCTCGTATATTCTCCATCCAATGTAAATATGTTTTTTCGAATCGTTCTGGTACAAAGTTCACCTTATCCTGACTGGATTGAAGTGCAATTGCCTCATCAGCTAAAGGCTGCATTTTAACAAACCATTGCGTAGATAAATATGGTTCAACGACTGCACCACTACGCTCACTGTGACCAACAGAGTGAACATGCTCTTCAATTTTAAAGAGTACACCTTGTTCTTGGAGGTCTTTAACAATTTGCTTACGGCATTCAAATCGATCTAAGCCTTTGTAACTTTGAGCATTATCATTCATCGTTCCATCCTCATTCATAACGAGAACACGCTCAAGATTATGACGGTTACCTATTTCAAAATCATTTGGGTCATGGGCTGGCGTTATTTTAACAGCACCTGAACCGAACTCCTTATCTACATAATCGTCCCCAACGATTGGAATTTCACGTCCTACAATAGGGAGAATGGCAGTTTTTCCAATTAAATGCTTGTAGCGCTCATCCTCTGGGTGAACTGCGATAGCCGTATCTCCAAGCATTGTTTCAGGACGAGTTGTCGCAACTTCTATAGACCCTGATCCATCAGCTAAAGGATATTTCATGTGATAAAAAGCACCTTGTACATCCTTATAGATTACTTCAATATCAGAGAGAGCCGTTTTAGTCGCTGGATCCCAGTTAATAATATACTCACCACGATAAATGAGCCCTTTGTTATAAAGTGAAACGAAAACTTCATTAACTGCTTTAGAAAGACCTTCATCAAGTGTAAATCTTTCTCTAGAGTAGTCTAATCCTAACCCAAGCTTAGACCATTGTGTACGAATATGTGACGCATATTCTTCTTTCCACTTCCACGTTTCTTTAAGGAAATTCTCTCGACCTAAGTCATACCTTGACTTTCCTTCTTCTCTTAGTTTTTCTTCTACTTTTGCTTGTGTAGCAATTCCTGCATGATCCATACCTGGTAGCCATAAAACATCATAGCCCTGCATTCTTTTAATACGTGTCATAATATCTTGAAGGGTCGTATCCCATGCATGACCTAGGTGTAGTTTCCCTGTAACATTGGGTGGCGGGATAACAATTGTATACGGTTCCTTCTCAGAATCACCTGTTGCTTCAAAATACTTGCCTTTTAGCCAAAAATCGTATCGATTTGCTTCAACGGATTTCGGATCATATTTCGTTGAGAGCATCGTTTGTTCATTCGTTGTCATAAAATCTCCTCCAAATTAAAAGATTGATAAGTGTAAAATGAAACAGTTATTTTTTTCTAGCAATAAAAAAACTCCATTTCATCCTCAAATAAAAGGACGAATGGAGTATTGTTTCGCGGTACCACCTTTTTTCATAGGTACATAACTTACCTATGCGCTCAAACAGATAACGGCTGCTACCGGCTTTTACTAATAGTGTTTGCTACGTTCATAAAAGCTACTCTAGGGCTACCTTCCAAAAATGCCTGCCTAAGAAATCTTCCAGCAAATGATTTCTCTCTCTAAAAGGAGCATAATTGTACTCTTCCCTTTCATTGCATGTACTTCATTTAATTATTCTACTACATATAGTACATAAAAAATGAACCAATCGTCAATCATCTTTACCATTTTTTTTAATACATATACCTAAAATCTCTTTGAAATTTTTTTAAAGAGTGATGAACAATATGTCTAGTCTGTTCATAATTTAATAGTAGTAACCAATATTTTTAGGGGGTTTTTATCTTGAGGAGAAGATTTAACCGCTATTCTTATCCACATTGGTTGAGACAAACAAGAGCTGTATGTGTTCAATTTATTATACCTATTACGGTTGTTCAAGCCATAAGAACGATTTTTTTGCCTACTTCATTTGATGTAATTATTCTTGCTGTTTTTATCCTACTAGCTTGTGCTCTTCATCTAGATTGGATATAAGAAATCCCATACAAGTTATGAGGTTGTATGGGATTCTTCTTGTTGTTTCTTATGTTTTTCAATTTCTTCAATTCTCAAAGCCACGTATTCTATATTTTTTAACTGCCAATAGTTCTTTAAGAGTCTTTTTACATATCGTTGTTCTTCATGTTTAATTTCTTGGTAGCTCACTACTAAGCGATAAACACCTTCTGGGAAAGTTAAATAACTTAAAAACAATGACTGTTCATCTTCTTGCAATGGATAATATGACTCATACATGTAATACCATGAGATTAAGTCCTCATTTAATGTTGGATATGTTTTTAATGCTTTCTGAAAGTATTTGACTACATCATTTATTGGACTAGCAATTGTAGCTTTTTCAAAACTAGAAAAAAAACCATTTCCTCTTTGATCTATTAGAAAATGATGGTTCTGTATATTCCCATGATTTATTGCAACTCTGAATGTATTTTTTTCTTTAACAAGCTCATACCAATTTTCAAGCTTTTTCCTTGCAAATTGACTGGCTTGAAATATTTCATGAAAATAGGTGCAAAATTGTAATTCAAAGGGTGACATATACAATTTTTCTTCGCATTTTTCTAGAAATTGTGAGAGTGAGGCTTCTTTTTTCTCCCACTTTGCGATTAGATTTTTATAAAAGATATCGATATCTTTTTCGGTTAACTTAATGGTTTGGCTTGTTTTTGCATGTAATGAAGTAAGTTCTTTAACCATTAGCTTTTGTTGATCGTTTCTCTCTTCAAGTGGCTTATTTTCAATCCACGATGTTAGATAATAGTATTTACTATTATGTTGGGTTGCGTATTGTCCGTCAATATTTGGAAGTATGGGTATTAGTTTTTTATAGCCTTTTTGTAGCATTAAGTGAACTACTTTTAGAAATTCAATGCTTTTGACTTCTTTTAGTCCATATATTCCATTTGGAGTATATATTTTGGTGACTTTACCGAAATGTTCACCGTAATCAGCTTTGATTCTGTATTTGTTTAGAACGGGCCCATACTTATTGATGTTTATTAGTGACATAGGGCCATTCAGCTCTCTTTCTCTAGAATTTAATAAGGGGTATGGCTACCCTGAAAATACAATTCGTAACAATCAACATGGGGTGTTAACCTTCGTTGCAGGACTCTCGCTTTCCACGGGGCGCCACTTGAGCCTCCTCGGCCTTTGCCCTGTGGGGTCTCAAGCCCGGCGCATTTCCCGTAGGAGTCTCGGTCCTTCCACTACGGTTAACACGCATGAATTACTTAAAACCCAACATTCTATAAGCGTAAAAATCCATTTCGCATTTTCATTCTTCCTGGTGCAATTCTTAAATTGCATGGTAGTCTACCTTGAAAATACAAATCTGAATATGGGGTGTTAACCTACGTTACAGGACTCTCGTTTTCCGCGGGGTGCTTCTTGAGCCATGGTGCTGAAAGGGAAAATAACACCCTAGTTGTTCATAAAACAATCTAAAATAAAACAGGTGAGTAATAAAGTTTACTCACGCTGTTGGGTGTTTTATTTTACTGGTATATATAGTAATTGCCCTTCGTAGACGTCTGCATCATGTTCAAGTTTATTAACACGAAGTAACTGTTGTAAGCTTACATCATATCTGTCAGTTAATGTGTCTAGTGAATCTCCGTGTTGGACGATACAAATTTTCATTCTTGTAAAGTCATCGTCTTGTTCTTTTGCAAATATTTTCGTTAAGTACAGAGCATTTCCATCTCTTTTTCCCGCTTTTTCTTCACCTTCATCATCTTGATATGCTGTTGAAGATTCTTCTTCGACAGCTGTCACGGAAGGACTAGTTTGATAGTCAGCAATGTTTTCTACTCTACCCTTCATTTCAACCTGTGGAGATGGCTGATAAAAGTTTAATTCTTCTTCTGAATCTACATCAGTCTCGTGGTATACTTCTTTACGAGCTTCGACTTCAAAAGGAGAATATAAATCTTCCTCTGTTTCCTCAGAAGCTACAACATCTTCATCAGAAGATGTTTCATTATTTTCACTTTCTTCATGTTCTTCGTACTCATAATTAACACTTTCTTCGTAGTTACTAATTGTAGAAACATCACTGTTTCGGTAACCAAGTTCAACTAGTTCCTCTTCCTCTACTTCTTCGTGTACGGAAGGAACACTTTGTTGATCTCCATATATTCCACTTATTGACAGGTCAGCGACGAGCTTAAGTAGTCCTCGCTGTGGTAACTCATAATCAAATGTCTCAACCGCTACATATACATCGTCTAATGCCTGAATACGATTTTTAGGGATTGTGATGTCAACTGGGAAGCGATGTCTCATTTGACAAGTACCATCTTCTTTTGTCCTAACCTCATTTACATATCTAACCTGAGGATAATGATTCTCTTGTTCTTCATCATCATCATCTGTTCTTGATTGATAATCACCTGATAAAAGCAATGCACCTTTAATTGAAACGTATTGATCATGTTCTTGAATGACTATATCAGGATCTAAAGAAATAGATAGTAAATCAGATACTTCCTGTCCTTTTTGAAACCAAACAGATTCTTCTACTGAAAATCGTAAACACGATTGATTTTCTGATGGCAAATCTACTCCTCCTTTCAATACCTACACATATTTACTATGACATTACAGATTTATGTTAAAACTTATCCAAATATGATTACTATTTTCTAGAAAGAAGTGAATTTCTTTTCCGTCACAACGAATAATCATTTTAATTAATGCTTGAATTTGTATCATAATACTTGAAAATATGTAATTGTTTCTTTTGTGTATTATAGAGTGTTGTATCCAAGTATGATAGTCGTGTTAACCGAAGTGGAAGAACCGAGACTCCTGCGGGAATTGCGCTAGGCTTGAGACCCCACACGCATAAGCCGAGGAGGCTCAAGAAGCGCCCCGCGGAAAGCGATGTTCCTGCAACGAAGGTTAACACCCCATATACAGTGTTTTATTTTCTGGGTAGTCTTACAAAAAAGATTTATTTTAATCCCTTAATAAAAAAGCTCCTAGGTCAATAAAAAATCAACCTAGGAGCTTCTCATATTATGATTTAATTTTAGCGAATGCAATCTTAGCCGCTTCGATCGTTTTTTCAATATCCTCATCACTGTGAACAGTCGAAAGGAACATCCCTTCAAACTGAGAAGGAGGTAAGAAAATACCTTGTTGCGCCATTTCTTGATAATACGTTGCAAAATAATCTAAATTCGAAGTTTTCGCTTGCTCATAATTCGTTACTTCTTGATTCGTAAAGAAGAAACCAACCATTGAACCTGCTTTGCTAAACTGATGAGGAATATCATATTCCACCGCTGCTTGCTTTAAACCAGCAATTAGACGATCAGCTTTTTTATTAAACTCCACATATGTTTCAGGTGTAAGCTGTCTTAATGTCTCTAAACCTGCAGTCATTGCTAGGGGGTTTCCAGAAAGTGTTCCTGCTTGATATATAGGTCCACTAGGTGCAATACGCTCCATGATTTCTTCTTTACCACCATACGCACCAACTGGCAGTCCTCCGCCAATCACTTTTCCTAAACATGTTAAATCTGGAGTAACGTTGTAATAACCTTGTGCACAATGATAATCTACGCGGAACCCTGTCATTACTTCATCAAAAATAAGCAGTGAGCCATATTGAGTCGTAATCTCTCTTAAACCTTCTAAAAATCCAGTTTGTGGTGGAACAACACCCATATTACCTGCTACAGGTTCTACAATAACACCAGCAATATCATCACCAAATTGTTCAAACGCATACTTGACACTTTCCATGTCATTAAAAGGAACTGTTATTGTATTTTGAGCAATGCTTTCAGGAACACCAGGACTATCTGGAAGACCAAGTGTTGCCACACCAGAACCAGCTTTAATCAGGAGTGAATCACCATGTCCATGATAACAACCCTCAAACTTCATAATTTTATTTCGACCTGTATATCCTCTAGCAAGCCTTAATGCACTCATTGTAGCTTCCGTACCTGAGCTTACCATTCGAACAACCTCAATCGAAGGGACACGTTTGATGACGAGTTTGGCTAATTCGTTTTCAATAAGAGTAGGTGCACCAAAGCTTGTACCTGACTCGGTTACTTTCTTAATTGCTTCCACAACTGAGTCATTTGAGTGACCATGAATAAGGGGACCCCAAGAAAGAACATAATCAATATATTCATTGCCATCAATGTCGTAGATTTTAGCTCCCTTTCCTCTTTCCATAAAAATTGGATCCATTTTCACAGACTTAAATGCACGAACAGGACTATTAACTCCTCCAGGCATTAGTTTTTGTGCTTCCTTAAATGCTTGTTTTGATTTTTCATATGTACGCATTAAATCAGCTCCTTGTATTTTCAATTATCTATCTACCGACTATCTAAAAAAAAATTTGTGGAAATTCCATATGATTTCAGAGGAGATATGCTCAGTCGTCTTCTGTCATACCTCCTCTGAATACTTGCAACAGCTCTTAATTATTTATTTGATAACCAACCTGCAACATCTTTTGCAAAATAAGTGATAATTAAATCCACACCAGCTCGTTTCATACTCGTAAGCATTTCCATCACAATTTCTTTTTCATTGATCCATCCATTTTGAGCGGCTGCTTTAATCATTGAATATTCTCCACTTACATTGTACGCAACAACTGGAACATTAAAATTATTTTTCACATCTCGAATAATATCTAAATAAGATAGAGCAGGCTTTACGATTAAGAAATCTGCACCTTCAGCTAAATCTGACTCAGCTTCTCTTAATGCCTCCATGCGATTTGCTGGATCCATTTGGTATGCTTTTCGATCACCAAATTTAGGTGAACTATGTGCTGCATCTCTAAATGGCCCATAGAAAGAAGATGAATATTTAACTGCATAAGACATAATCGGGATGTCAGTATATCCCGCTTCATCAAGGGCAAAACGAATTGCAGCAACAAATCCGTCCATCATATTCGATGGGGCAATAATATCTGCGCCAGCTTTTGCTTGACTTACCGCAGTTCTCCCTAACAAATCTAGCGTCGGATCGTTTAAAATTTTACCCTCTTCAACGATTCCACAATGACCATGTGATGTGTATTGACAAAGACAAGTATCAGCAATGACAACTAACTGTGGAAAATGTTCTTTAATATGTACTATGGCTTTTTGAACGATACCATTATCGTGGTATGCTTCAGTCCCATGTTCGTCTTTATTTTCAGGAACACCAAAAACTATAACAGACTTAATGCCTAGTGAAACTACTTCGTTCATTTCTTCATTTAAAAGATCGAGAGAGAGTTGATACACCCCAGGCATTGAAGCAACAGGGTTACGTTTATTCTCTCCCTCAACAACAAATATGGGATAAATCAAATCATTTGCGGTAAGGTGTGTTTCTCTTACCAAATCTCTTAACTGAGCAGAGTTACGGAGTCTACGGTGTCGGTCAAATTGTAATTCTCTCATTTTTCATCCTCCTATTTATGTTTAATTGTAATTATGATAATAAAAATAATTCTATTGATTCTATCATATCATCAATCGTATATCTGTCGGGACACACATGAACCGGTAATCCTTCATTTAACGCAGCTTCTTTTGTTACAGGACCAATACATGCAATAACACTTTTCTTAATCCAATTACGGTAATCTGTGCCTTCTAAAAGTCTAATAAAAGCATGAACAGTGGACGGACTAGTAAACGTAATTATATCTACTTTACTTTTATGTATCGTTTGAATTAAAAGTTGTCGGTTACTCGTATTCTCTTTTGTTTCATAGATAATTAAATCTTTTACGTAAACATCCATCGTAGATAATTCATTCTTAATTACAGGCCTTCCCAAATTACCTCTCACAAGTAAGATGCGATCGTTTGAATGAAGATGTGGTTTTAATACATCAACTAAACCTTCAGCTATATACTCATGAGGAACAACAGATGCAAAAAATCCTCTTTTCTGTAGGGCGAGTTCAGTTTTTTTTCCAACTACAGCTATTTTGGGAAAGCTGGCATCAATTTTTAATGAATGTTTTTCTACTATGTTAAAAAAGCGTTCGACTCCGTTTTTACTAGTAAAAACAAGCCATTGATAAGTAGATAACGACTTTAATTCCTCTAAAATATCATTTAAATGTTTAGGATATGAAAATGAGATAAGAGGGACCTCGATTGGTTTCCCTCCTAATTCAATTAGCTTTTTAGAGAATTCAGTTGCTTGATTATTTCCTCTTGTGATGAGTATTTTTTTATTAGCAAGAGGGTGGGAAGTGTTCATTAGTTTTCTAGCTCCGCTTTTACTTTATCAATTAAATCCTTTGCACCACTTGTAATAAGTTTTTCAGCAGCCTCTCGACCAACTTCAATCGGATTTTTTCCATGAATCACTTCTTTAAAGATGGTGTTTCCATCAGGTGAAGCAACTAAAGCTGTAAATGATAGATCTTCTTGTTCATTTATCTTAGCAAACCCTGCGATAGGAACTTGACATCCACCCTCCATTTTCTGTAGAAACTCCCGCTCTGCTTTGACAGTGTTTGAAGTGCATTCATCGTTAAACTTAGCTAATAAATCTAGTAACTCTTGATCATCTTCTCTACACTCGATAGATAGTGCGCCTTGTCCGACAGCAGGTACGCAAACTTCAGGGTCTAAATACTCAGTAACAACGTCTTCTGACCAACCCATTCTAGCAAGTCCTGCTGCAGCTAAAACAATGGCATCATAATCTTCATTTTGAAGCTTCGCAATTCGAGTGTCTATATTTCCGCGAATCCATTTTATTTCTATATCCTGACGTCTAGCTAAAAGTTGCGCACTTCTTCGTAAACTACTAGTACCTATGATAGAACCACTAGGTAGATCCTCAAATGGTACATGATTCTTTGAAATGATAACATCCCTCGGATCTTCTCGCTTTGGAATGCAGCCAATTGTAAGGCCATCAGGTAAAACAGCAGGCATATCTTTCATACTATGCACAGCCATATCAATCTCTTTATCGAGCATGGCCTGCTCTATTTCTTTTACAAACAGACCTTTTCCGCCAACCTTTGAAAGGGTAACATCTAAAATTTTATCTCCTTTTGTTACAATCTCCTTTATTTCAAAATCAAAAGGAGCTCCTAACTCTTTCAATTGATTGATGACCCAATTTGTTTGAGTTAATGCTAGCTTACTTCTCCTTGATCCAACAATTATTTTCCTCATAATATCCTCCTAATTATGTATACCAAATATGAAACCTAGATAAATTTCCGAACAGAAAGAAATTGACTAATAAAAATAAGAAAGCAAGTATATTAAAAAATGCTATTTGTTTACCTTGTAAGTCTTTCACCACTCGCTGATACAAGTAAAAGCTATAAACAAGAAGTACTGAAAATGAACCTAATACTTTAGCATCATAAAATTGAAATTCTGAAACTTTTATGTTTGCCCACAGTACACCTAAAATAAGTGATAGTAACAGGATAGGTACTCCAATCACATTTAATACATATGACATATGATCAAGTTTAGACAAATCTTCTATTCTAAGTAGTCGTTTTCCCCATTTTTTACGTTTCAATAAGTTATATTGTATTAAATAGAGCAATGAGAAAACAAACGATAGAGAAAATGCTCCGTATGATAGTATCGCCATTGTAATATGAATCATTAAAAGCTCTGACACTAATTGACCGGCTACTGTTGAAGATTCTTGGTGTGCGGGACCAAACGTATGTAATGACATGATAAAAAAGCCTAATACATTCGTAAAGAATACAATGAAATCGACCCTTAGTAGTCGATTAATGGCAAGTGAGAGTGAAATAAGAACCCATGCATAAAAGTACAGCCCTTCAAACACTGTTAGTACTGGAAATCTCCCTGTTTCTATTACTCTAAAAATTAAAAATGCAGACTGCAATATCCATACAAATGCAAGTAACCAGAAGGCTGTTACATTTGCCTTCCGGTTGTTATGCAAAAAGTCTATAAAATAAAGTAATACACTAAGTGCGTATAAAATAATTGTCAGTTCGTGCAGTCTAGTCAAATTCATCTCTACCATTTAGATATATCCACTCCTATGACTGTAGAGAAGCCTGTTTAACAGGTGTTAACACACGATCCATTTCTTCATTATTACGTTGAGTACGTTTTTCAACTTCAACTGCCTCTTCAATATCAAAAATTTTCATGAACAAATGTAAGGCCTCTTCACCATTAGGCTCAGCAGCTAGCTCTTTGGCTTTTAATATTGGATCTCGTAATAATTGATTAATGATACTTTTCGTATGCTTATTTAATACCTTCTTCTCACGATCTGTTAAGTTTGGCAATTTTCTTTCGATACTTTGCATCGTTTCAGCTTGAATATCTAAAGCTTTTTTTCGTAAAGTTGAGATAACTGGGACTACACCTAACGTATTTAGCCATTGATTGAATTCTACAATTTCAGCTTCAATCATTAGCTCGATTGCTTCAGCGGCAACTTTACGTTCCTGTAGATTTGCTTCTACAATTCCTTCTAGATCATCAATGTCGTATAAAAATACTCCATCTAATTCAGCAAGTGCAGGATCTAAGTCTCGAGGCACTGCAATATCAACCATAAAGATAGGACGCCCTTTTCTCATACGTTCTACGTGAGAAATCATTTCTTTTGTGATTACATATTCCTTTGATCCAGTAGAGCTTATTAAAATATCCGCTTCTACTAATGCACATTGAAGTTCAGATAGCGGTTTAGCTTGACCAGAAAATTTCTCTGCTAAGCTTTTCGCTTTTTCAAATGTACGATTTATCACCGTTACTTTCTTAACACCACTGCTGTGAAGATTTTGAAGTGCCAACTCTCCCATCTTACCAGCACCAAGAATAAGCACGTTTTTGTTCGTTAAATTACCAAATATCTTTTTAGCTAATTCAACTGCTGCATAGCTGACTGAAACCGCATTAGCACCAATTTCTGTTTCTGAATGAGCACGTTTTGCTAGCGTTACTGCTTGTTTAAATAACTGGTTAAATACCGTTCCAATTGTGTTGTGTTCTTGTGCAAGTAAAAAGCTAGTTCGCACTTGTCCTAGAATTTGAGTCTCACCTAAGATCATAGAATTAAGTCCACAAGCAACGTTATATAAATGATCAACTGCACCGTCATTTTCATAAATTGTTAAAAATGGTGAAAATTCATCTTTATCTATTTTAAACCAATTAGCTAAAAATGCTTTTATATAATAACGTCCAGTATGCAATTGGTCTACAACTGCATATATTTCTGTTCGATTACAAGTTGAAATAATAATATTTTCTAGTATGCTTTTCTGCTCTTTCAACTCTTTCATTGCATCCGCTAACTCATTCGGATTGAAAGTAAGTTTTTCACGAATTTCAACAGGGGCAGTCTTATAGTTAAATCCTACTGCGATAATATGCATCTTTAGTTGCACCCCCAACATAGAATAATGGCATTATACGTGTAACAATATTATAACATTTAACGTTCACTACGAATTAGGAAAATGTGAACAGATTATGACAAACATATGGTATCATTATAAAAGAAAATTTCATCATATAAATTATTGTATTAAAAAACACTCGAATTCTGTCAGACTCACAATGAGTACAATAACAAAAAAACATCTTTTTATCAAGTAATTAGTCAAGTTCTTCGGAGGACAATTATGAAAAAACACAGCATTTTCCCAGGCGTAATATTAATTGGTATTGGTAGTTATTTTTTGCTACAGCAGCTTAACGTATCGGTGTTCACTGGCTTTTATTCATGGCAGACATTAATTATCATTATTGGCTTTGCTTTGTTATTACAGGCATACTCTAGTAATGACCATAGTAACATATTATCAGGTGTTATTTTAGTTGGCTTCGGCTTCCACTTTCATCCAATTAATCAATTAGGATTTTGGCCTAAGCATTACGGAATGATTATTTTTATTGTTGCCGTAGGTATACTCTTAAAGTATTTAAAGACTAAATCTGGTCTATTTCAAGGGATATTATTGCTATCACTCTCTCTTCTAATATTAAATTATGAAAAGTTTATGAACTCACTCAGTTTCTTAGAAAATGGTTTTTCTTTTATAATTCAATTTTGGCCACTCCTTTTAATTGCTACCGGTTTTTATTTATTATTTATTAAGAAGAAGTAATATATTCCAAATAAATAAAAAGACAGAGCTCAAATATGATTGCTCTGTCTTTTTATCCTTATAATACAGAGTTTAAAAAATCCTTTGTCCGTTGTTCCTTAGGCTGATCAAATAATTGTTCTGGATGCCCCACTTCAACAATTTTACCATCGTGCATATAAACCGCCCAATCTGCAACTTCTTTTGCAAACCCCATTTCATGTGTCACAACTACCATTGTCATGCCCTCAACAGCCAGTTCTTTCATTGTCGTAAGCACTTCTCCAACTAGCTCAGGGTCTAAAGCAGATGTTGGTTCGTCAAATAGCATCACTTCTGGTTTCATCGCAAGCGCTCTTGCAATCGCTACCCTTTGTTTTTGGCCACCAGAAAGTTTGATTGGATATACATTTTCTTTATCCGCTAAACCTACTTTTGCTAGTAGTTCTTTTGCCTCATTAATAGCTGTCTCTTTCGCTACTCCTTTAACCTGAGTTGGAGCTTCAATGATATTTTCTAGAACCGTTTTATGTGGAAATAAATTAAAATGTTGGAATACCATCCCTACTTTTTGTCTAATTTCATTTAAATTATGCTTTGACGGGTCTATTTCCTCGCCAGCAAGCGTGATTTTCCCACTATCTTTCATTTCTAAAAAATTTAAACATCGAAGCAATGTGCTTTTACCAGAACCACTCGCTCCAATTAGACAAACTACATCACTTTCTTTTACTGTCATATCTATATCCTTTAGTACATGTAAATCTCCGAACGATTTATTTAATTTTTTCACTTCGATCATCACTTGGTTAGTCATATTCATTCCTCCATTATTCAATCTATAATCTTTATATTTTAATCACTAACAGCTAACCTCTTTTCTAAAAGACCTACAATAACAGTTAGTAATAGTACTAAAAATAAATAATAGATTGCGACGATAAGTAAGAATGTCATATTATCAAATGAATTTGCACCAAGAGTAGTGGACACATTAAATAATTCATTTAATCCTACAAATGCTGCTAATGAGGAGTCTTTAAGACCAATAATAAATTGGTTACCTAGTGGTGGGAGTGCACGTCGAAATGCCTGAGGTAAAATAATTCTGCGCATTGTGAGTACTTTACTCATGCCGAGTGAACGACCAGCCTCCATTTGACCTTTATCAATCGATTGAATCGTCCCTCTGAATATCTCAGCTATGTATGCACCATTATGGAAGGTTAAGCCTAAAGTTACTGACCAAAATGCAGAAATATTAAGTGAAGTTAATCCAAAATAAAAGATAAAGATTTGTACAATTAAAGGTGTACCTCTTACTATGTAAATATAAAATTCTGCAATTCGATCTAAAATTTTGTTACCTGAAATCTTGAGAAAAGCAAAAAATAAACCGACAAAAATCGCAAGGAAAATCGAGATAGCTGTGACGTATAATGTCATCATCATCCCTTTAAGAAATATATCGTAAGAATTTATAAACTCTTGTAGTACATGCATAAAACTTGGCAATGTTGTCTCCCCTTTTCTTTAATTTAGAAAGAAAAACGAATGTGTATTTAACATACACATTCGTAATGTTCAAACACGGCTTTATGAATTAGGATCAGCAGTTATGTCTTCTCCAAAGTATTTTTCACTGATTTTTTTAAGAGTTCCATTTTCTCTTAATGTTTCAAGAGCTTCATTTATTTTCTTAAGAAGTTCTTCGTTTTCCTTCGCAATCGCGATGGCTTGTTCACTTCTTCCTAATAGCTCTCTACCTTCAATTTTAAAGCCTGCTCCAATTGCTTCTTTACCAGTGATGAAATCTGTTATTACTGCGTCGTGTCTTCCATTACTTAAAGCTTCTAAAGCTGTCACATCACTATCATATTGAACAACGTTATCCGTTTTTTCTGATGCTTGCTTTGCATATGTAGATCCCTTTGAAACCGCAACCTCTTTTCCTTCTAAATCTTCTAACGTCTTAATATCACTATCAGCTCTAACAAAGATTTGCGGACCGGAGTAATAATAAGGAATAGAGAAATTGACATGCTTTAGTCGGTCTTCATTAACTGTATGACTTGCAACAGCTGCATCGAAACGGCCAGTTTTTACACCTTCTACGATACTAGCAAACTTAAATTTTTTCTGGTTAGGCTCTAACCCAAGTTCTTTAGCAACAGCTTCAGCTACTTCAATATCAAAACCTGTCATGACACCATCGCCATCAGTAGAACTAAACGGTTTAAATTCACCAGATGCTGCAAAGGTAAACTTCCCTTCTTCAACAAGCTTCATTCCATTTGTAGTAGCTTTGTCACTACCACATGCTGCTAATAATCCTACTAGTAGGACTACAGTTAATAGACTTATCATCCTTTTCTTCAATTTGTTGCTCCCCCTTTTTATGTAAACGACTCTTAAAATAATGGTAACAACTTCCTTAAATTATGACAAAATTCATATTTTCTGAAATATGAGTATTATTTCTGATATTTTATCGACAAGTAAGGTAACATGGACAATCCGTACAATTCCCTCTAAATACTCCCTGATTCTTTCGTTTCCCTAATATTTAATAATTAGAAACATTTTCGAAAACAAAAACCAGCAAGGATATATCCTTGCTGGCATTTTCACATATAACTTTTTAAAGTTGACCATACTTTTTCTCTTCCCAAACCGGTTTCAGAAGAAAAGAGGATGAGATGGTCATCTGGATCCATATTTAATGTCTCTTTGACAACTTTTAAATGCTTTTCCCATTTTCCTTTAGGGATTTTATCTGCTTTTGTAGCAATAACAATTGTTGGTATGGCATAATGCTTTAGAAAATCATACATTAAGACATCATCGTCGGTAGGCGAATGCCTTAAATCGACAATTAACACTACTGCTCGCAGCTGTTCACGTTTTGTGATATAGGTTTCAATCATCTTCCCCCATGCTTCACGCTCTTTTTTAGAAACCTTTGCGTAACCGTAACCAGGGACATCTACGAAATATAGTATATCGTTGATGATATAAAAATTAAGTGTTTGAGTTTTACCAGGTTTTGATGAAATCCTGGCTAAACTTTTTCTTTGAATAATTTTATTAATAAAAGATGATTTCCCTACATTGGAACGACCAGCAAGAGCAAATTCTGGTAATGAATCATCTGGATACTGCTCTGGTTTTACAGCACTAATTACAATCTCTGATTTTGTTACTTTCATTTATTCTCTCCTACCAATGCATGTTGTAGCACTTGATCTAAATGAGATACAGGAACAAACTCCAAATCTCTTCGAACACTTTCTGGTATATCTTCTAAGTCCTTTTCGTTATCAAAAGGAAGAATGACTTTCTTTAAGCCAGCTCGATGAGCACTTAAAGACTTCTCTTTCAAGCCTCCTATTGGAAGCACACGACCTCTTAACGTAATTTCTCCTGTCATCCCTACTTCTTTTCGAACAGCTCGCCCTGTTAAGGCTGATATCAATGCAGTCGCCATCGTTATTCCAGCTGAAGGACCGTCCTTAGGTACTGCTCCTTCAGGAACATGGATATGGATATCATTTTTTTCGTTAAAGTCTGGGTCTATGTTCAACTCCTCCGCTCGAGAGCGAATATAGCTAAACGCAGCTTGTGCTGATTCCTTCATGACATCACCAAGCTTACCTGTTAAAACTAACTTACCTTTTCCTGGTGACATCGAAACCTCGATGGATAATGTATCTCCACCAAATGCAGTATAGGCCAGACCTGTGGCTACCCCAATTTGATCTTCAATTTCTGCCTGTCCATACCTGAATTTTCGTTTCCCTAAAAATTCTTCAATGTTTTTATCCGTTACAATAATTCGTTTTTTGGTTTCCGAAACTAATATTTTGGCTACTTTACGACATATTGTGGCCAATTGACGTTCTAGTCCACGAACACCAGCTTCTCGAGTATAGTAACGAATAATACTTTGAAGTGCCTCTTCTCTTACTTGAAGCTTTCCTTTTGTTAAACCATGTTCTTCAATTTGCTTTGGAAGTAGATGATCTTTTGCAATATGAACTTTTTCAAGTTCAGTGTAGCCTGCGATAGTAATTATCTCCATTCGATCTCTTAATGGCCCTGGAATTGTTCCAAGGTCATTAGCGGTAGCAACGAACATGACTTTCGATAAATCAAACGGCTCTTCGATAAAGTGGTCACTAAATGTACTGTTTTGTTCAGGGTCAAGTACCTCCAGCATAGCTGCTGACGGATCTCCTCTGAAGTCACTAGACATTTTATCAATCTCATCAAGTAAGAAAACTGGGTTAACAGTTCCCGCTTTTTTCATACCTTGAATGATTCTACCTGGCATAGCACCTACGTACGTTCTGCGGTGACCTCGAATTTCAGATTCATCTCGAACACCACCTAGTGAAATCCTAACAAAATTGCGCCCTAATGATTTGGCAATTGATTTCGCTAAAGAAGTTTTTCCTACCCCAGGTGGTCCTGCTAGGCAAAGAATTGGACCTTTTAAAGATTTCGTTAGTTGTTGTACCGCTAAATACTCTAGTACACGCTCTTTAACTTTTTCAAGTCCGTAATGATCGCTTTCTAAAATTCTCTCTGCACGATGAATATTTAATTGATCCTCTGTAGATTTCGTCCATGGTAAAGCAAGTAGCCATTCAATATAGTTTCGAATTACTCCACTTTCCGCTGATGAAGAAGGGATTTTTTCATAGCGATCAAGCTCTTTAAGGGCAATTTCTTTTATATGAATAGGAAAATCAGCATTTTCAATTTTATCCTTTAGTGTTGAAACCTCACCTGTTTTCCCTTCTTTATCGCCAAGTTCCTTTTGGATCGCTTTCATTTGCTCACGAAGGTAGTATTCCTTTTGAGTACGTTCCATGGATCGTTTTACTCGTTGTCCAATCTTTTTCTCTAGTTGCAAAACTTCTTTTTCATTGTTAATAATGGATATTAATTTATCTACTCTTTCCTTAACATCGAGAGTCTCAAGTATTTCTTGTTTTTCTTTAAGCTTTAGTGGTAGGTTTGAAGCGATAATGTCTGCCATTCTACCAGGTTCCTCAATATCAGTAACAGTTGAGTAGGTTTCGGTTGATATTTTTTTTGACAATTTTATGTATTGTTCGAAGTATTCAAGCATTGTTCTAGTTAATGCTTGGGTTTCAACATCTTTTGTCTCGTCATCATCAAAGCTAACGACTTTCGCAGACAAATGCGTGTCATCTTCATATAATTCTTGAATTTCTGCACGCTTTAACCCTTCTACAAGTACTCGAATCGTTCCATTCGGTAGCTTTAACATCTGCTTAACTAACGTTAATGTTCCCATCCCATAAATATCTTCTTCAATTGGGTCGTCAATTGACACATCCTTTTGTGTAGTCAAAAATATAAGATGGTCTTCTACCATTGCTTTTTCTAATGCCTGTACAGATTTTTCACGACCTACATCAAGGTGTAACACCATTGTTGGATATACTAACAAGCCACGTAGTGGTAAGAGAGGAACAATGATTTCTTTTTTGTTTTTCATTGTAGAAAACACCTCTAAATTCCTTTTTTTCTTTAAAGATAAGCTCTTTTTATTAACCTTTGTACAATTCTATCCTATTTAATGCTACGTGTCTAATATGAAGAACAAGTAGACGTTGGATGAACAAGAGTAGACTTCCATGATGAAAAGAATAGTACCATGAAGAATGATAATTGTTATGTTCAAATAAGAATATTGGCTTTAAGTAATTAATACGTGTTAATCAGAATGGAAGAACCGAGACTCTTGCGGGAGATAGCGCTAGGCCCCCTACCCCACAGGCGAAGCCGAGGAGGCTCAAGTGGCGCCCCACGGAAAGCGAGGTTCCTGCAACGAAGGTTAGCACCCCACATACTGTGTCGTTTTTTCAGGGTAGTCATAATAAACATTGATAATAGTAGTAGTCTTTAATGGACACAATCATTATCAAAACAGAAAAACTTCGACAATTCTATGTTAGTATGCCGAAGTCTTCCATGAATTAAACAGATTCTGTCTTTGAGAAATTTGCTGAGGCTGGAATGACAGATTCTTGACCTGTATGAAGTTCTTGTGATAATGCGTAGTGAAAAACTTCATCTAAATGCGTTACAGGAATAATCTCAATTCCTTTTACCTCTTGTAACATGGACTGCATATTTTCAGCTGGAATAATTACTTTCCTCGCACCCGCCTGCTTAGCAGCCTTTACTTTTGGCACTACTCCACCTATCGGCTTTACATTACCATGTATACTAATTTCACCAGTCATAGCAATTGAACTATCGACAGGAATTTTATGAATAGCAGAATAGATACCTGTTGCCATCGCTATACCTGCTGACGGTCCGTCAATTGGGATACCACCAGGGAAATTGACATGAATATCATAATCTGATGCAGGAACTCCCATCGAACGTAACACAGTTATAACGTTTTCTATCGATCCTTTTGCCATACTTTTTCTTCTAATTGACTTACCTCTATCACCAATACTCTCTTCTTCAATTATTCCCGTAATATTAATAGAGCCTTTATCCTTTGCCGGTATAACTGTTACTTCTATCTCTAATAGTGCACCAGTATTTGGACCAAAAACCGCTAGTCCATTTACTAATCCAACTCTCGAGTCTGAATTGACTTTTCGATCGTACCTTGGAGATAGTTGACTAGAATGTATTACCCACTCTATATCTTCCTCTTTGATTACATTTCGTTCTTCTGAAATGGCAATTCCAGTTGCAATTTGTATCATATTTACAACTTCTCTACCATTCCTTGCATAAGCAGAAAGAGTAGCGATTCCTTTCTCACTTATAGTCATATTCACTTTGTTTACCGCATTTTTGGCTACTTCAGCTAATTCTCCTGGATCCAAATCTCTAAAAAACACTTCCAAACACCTAGAACGAATTGCCGGTGGAATTTCACTCGGTGTTCTTGTTGTAGCGCCAATTAAGCGGAAGTCTGCAGGTAAGCCATTTTGAAAGATATCATGAATATGTGTAGGGATTTGTGAATTTTCTTCACTATAATAAGCGCTTTCTAAAAACACTTTTCTATCCTCAAGTACTTTAAGCATCTTATTCATTTGAATAGGGTGAAGTTCTCCAATTTCATCTATAAATAAAACACCGCCATGCGCATGTGTTACGGCACCTTGTTTCGGCTGAGGAATACCAGCCTGTCCCATTGCACCTGCACCTTGATAGATAGGATCATGCACAGATCCGATTAATGGGTCTGCAATACCTCTTTCATCAAACCTTGCAGTGGTTGCATCCAGTTCAACAAAGACAGCATTTTCTCTAAATGGCGACTTTCTATTTCTCTTTGCTTCTTCTAATACCAGTCTAGCTGCAGCAGTTTTACCTACACCAGGTGGTCCATAGATAATAACATGCTGTGGATTTGGGCCACATAACGCAGCCTTAAGAGATTTTATTCCATCTTCTTGACCAACTATATCTTTAAAACTTGAAGGCCTAACTTTTTCTGCCAAAGGTTCTGTTAATGAAATTGAACGCATTTTTCTTAATTGGTCCATCTCTTTTCTTGATTCTTTATCAATGGATATCTTCTGCGTTCTTTGGTTCTTAAGTAAATTCCAGAAGTAAAGTCCAATTACTATTCCAAAAAATAGTTGTATAAATAAAGCTATACCTGTCCAACTCATGAAATACCTCCTACTCTCATAGTTGCCATAATATATGCTAGTATCTCCGCTAGTGGTGATGAATAAACAAAAAATAAACATATTCATAAAATATGAGGAGGTTATAGACTGTATGAAAATAAAAAACCGCAGTAAGCCAAGGGATTACCTCGACTTACTACGGTTATGAACGATCTATTTATGCTGAGCTTTTTTCCTCGTCACCTTCTACTACTGTACCATCATTTAATAGCAACTTTGGTGCAGTGTTATCAGTAACAGTCTCAGCTGTAATTACACATTTTGTGATATCCTCTCTAGATGGTAAATCAAACATTACATCTAGCATGATACCTTCAATAATGGAACGTAATCCACGTGCTCCTGTTTTTCTTTCAATTGCTTTTTTCGCAATCTCTGAAAGAGCACCTTCTTCAAATTCTAACTCTACATCATCTAATTCAAGCATTTTCTGATATTGCTTTACTAATGCATTTTTTGGCTTTGTTAAAATATCTACTAATGCACCTTCGTCAAGAGGCTCGAGACTAGCGATTACCGGTAGACGTCCAATAAATTCAGGAATTAAACCAAATTTTAGCAAATCTTCAGGAAGAGCTTGTGAAAGCAATGTTTTTTGATCTAGATCATCATGTTTCGTCTCTGTACCAAATCCAATAACTTTCTTACCTAAGCGACGTTTTACAATCTGTTCAATACCATCAAAAGCACCGCCACATACGAAAAGAATATTCGTTGTGTCAATTTGTATAAATTCTTGATGAGGATGTTTTCTTCCACCTTGAGGCGGTACACTTGCAACAGTTCCTTCTAAAATTTTTAGAAGTGCTTGTTGTACACCTTCTCCAGAAACGTCTCTTGTTATGGATGGGTTTTCTGATTTACGAGCCACTTTGTCTATTTCGTCAATGTAAATAATTCCCTTTTCAGCCTTCTCAACATCGTAATCAGCTGCTTGAATAAGCTTTAAAAGGATATTCTCAACATCTTCTCCTACATAACCAGCCTCGGTTAAAGATGTTGCGTCAGCAATTGCAAAAGGTACATTTAATATTCTTGCGAGAGTTTGTGCTAAAAGTGTTTTACCACTACCAGTTGGACCAATCATTACGATATTACTTTTTGCTAATTCAACATCGTCGATTTTACTGTTTGAATTAATTCGCTTATAGTGGTTATATACCGCTACTGCTAGAGACTTCTTTGCAGCGTCTTGGCCAATTACATATTCATCTAATATTTCACGAATTTCCTTTGGTTTTGGAACGTCCTTAAACTCAACTTCCTCTTCTGTACCAAGTTCTTCTTCAACAATCTCAGTACAGAGCTCGATGCACTCATCGCAAATATATACCCCAGGGCCAGCGACCAATTTGCGAACTTGGTCTTGTGTTTTACCGCAAAAAGAACACTTTAGTTGCCCTTTTTCATCGTTAAATTTAAACATATTTGTCACCCCTTAATTGTTTCTTCTCTCTCATCAAATACTTTTGTCTACATTTTTCTTTGTAGATAATTTACTTTCTACTTTTCAAATGTGATCGTTACGAAAAATATTATGTACTGCATTTTACCATAGACAGATGCTAAACTTCTAATAATATCTCTTTATTATATGTAATGATTAATTTCCACGAATATGATTCGTGGTTAAGACTAAAAAAACATTATGTAGGAATACTCGTGAAAAATGGGCTCTCTTTTATCATTCCCATTAATTAAATAATAAAACTTCACATTTGATATTTGTTCGTCCATCTTCTGGCCTAGCCTTTATGGTATAAAACAAGGCACGATCCTATCGCGCCTTGTTCTATTACTTATATTATGCAACAGCTTTACTATTTTCTACAAGAAAATCGACTGCTTTACGGATTTTTATGTCTTCTTTTAACCCATCAAGGTTACCTAACATTTGTTTAATGTTGTCAACCGGAGTGCTATACATCTCAGACATTTTTTCTAGTTCTTCATTTACTTCCTCTTCAGATACTTCGAAGTTTTCAGCAGCAGCAATTGCTTCAAGAGTTAAATTAATACGAACACGTTTCGCTGCATCTTCTTTCATTTGTTCACGAAGAGCTGATTCATCTTGACCAGAGAATTGGAAGTATAAATCAAGGTTCATTCCTTGCATTTGTAGACGTTGTTCAAATTCTTTAAGCATACGGTCAAGTTCTGTATCAACCATAGCATTTGGAATATCAACTTCAGCATTTTCAGCTGCTTTTTCAATTAATGTGTCACGTAAGTGATTTTCTGCATCACGCTTTTTGTTTTCTTCTAATTTTGCTCTAGTTTTTGCTTTTAGTGCATCTAGAGTTTCAACTTCTTCATCTACATCTTTTGCAAACTCATCATCTAAAGCAGGTAATTCTTTCGTTTTAATTTCATGAATTTTCACTTTAAATGTAGCAGGTTTACCAGCTAAGTTTTCAGCGTGATATTCTTCTGGGAATGAAACTTCAACGTCTTTTTCAGCACCAGCTTCTAAACCAACTAATTGCTCTTCAAAACCTGGGATGAATGTGCCAGAACCGATTTCTAATGAATAGTTTTCAGCTTTTCCACCTTCAAAAGCTTCACCATCAACAAATCCTTCAAAGTCCATCACAACTGAGTCACCGTTCTCAATAGCACCAGTTTCTTTAACAACTAATTCTGCTTGACGCTCTTGTAATTGTTTAAGCTCATTTTCTACATCTTCATCTGATACTACAGTGTCAAGATGTTCAACTTCTAGATTTTTGTACTCACCTAATTTCACTTCAGGCTTAACTGTAACCTTTGCAGTAAAAATTAAGTTTTGTCCTTTTTCCATTTGCTCTACGTCAACTTCTGGACGATCAACTGGCTGAATTCCAGTTTCTTCAACAGCATTAGCATAAGCTTCTGGTAAAATAATATCTAATGCATCTTGGTATAATGATTCAACTCCAAAACGTTTTTCGAACATAGCTCTTGGCATTTTACCTTTACGGAATCCAGGAACGTTAACCTTTGTTACTACTTTTTTAAACGCAGCGTCTAAACCTTCGTTTACTTTTTCCGCGTCAACTTCTATTGTTAGAACACCTTGGTTTCCTTCTAACTTTTCCCATTTAGCAGACATAAAAATTCCCTCCAACATCTATTTATTAGTTCAGATAATGAGAATGTATTTTCCAATTAACGTATCATCCATCCATTGTTAACATGTCATTACCTAATTATACTGTCATGCTTATGTAGACATTTTTTCTTATTTAAATAAGATATATACAAGCATTTTACAACCCTTACATTATAACATACAATACAAACCTTTCAACAGATACAATTAGATTTGCAAGAAAGAAATTTTTTCTATTTCCTTTATTCGATCTATCGTTTCTATTACATGATTCTTTGATAATTTATACATTTCAACAATTTCTTCTTCGATTGCTTCAATTCCATGTAATTCGCAACCATAAACGTGAAGTGCACAAGCCCACAGTTCAGCATTGTCGTTTTCAGGATTGAAAGGAAATAGAACATATAGATGTCGGATTAAGATTTCTTTCATCACCTCAAACAAAGATGGGTTTTCATGTCCAATCTTATCTTCAAGAATTTTTATTACCTTTTGTATAAAATCCCCTTCTGTTAGAGGGCTTAAATCACTAGGGATAACAGTAAGAGTTTGATCAAATTTATTTACTGTTATTTCACTGTTTACTTCGTTTTCTATTAATAGATGTAGAATCATTGTTTTTAAAACTGGATGATAATTTTTCCCCTTAAGAAATTCAGCTAACTCAGGAACATATTTTCTTATATTGCGTTCCTTAAGAGATTGGATAATGTTCCATTGTTCTTTTATATTGCTTTCATCTTGAAAGAGTTTATCAATATTAATGGTTAGAGAATGAGAATCTTCAAGCTGATTGTCGTAATCTTCTTTCCCACCAACGTTGATTTTTGTACTAAATTCTAGCATTTTTTTAAAGCTTTCTTCATAATGTTGTGGGACTGTTCCTTCTTCTATAACAGCTTCAATCGTTTGTTGAACTTCTTCATACTGACTAAGTTGCAATAAAATGGTGAGATAGATTTCAAGTACATGAAAATAATCTCCTAAATCTTCTTTAAGCATTTTTTTACAGATTGCTTTAGCCTCTTCTAATTCACCTAATTCAAGTAAACATACGACCAATCCAATTTTAATTTCACTATGCTCTTGATCAAGCTGTTCTGCTTGTAATAATAAAGAAAGAGCTTGTTTGTAGTTTCGATTTTGGATTTCATTCATTCCTTTGTCTAAAAGTCGATCCTTTAAATTTGGGAATTGAATAATGTTTGTGTCTTGATCCTTTTTTTTGGTCATCTTTGTTTATCACCCTTACACTCGACTCAGTTTTGATTAAGTGTATCAATGAATGTAGTTGATTACAATATACAAGCATATTACTAAAGATTAATAGGAAGATTCTCGTATTTACAGTTTTAGGTTTAGGTCATGAATATGAAAAAGACGCCTGCAAAGCAGGCGTCTTTCTTCTCAGTTTGTGGCGATGACCGTATGACCACATTCATACGTTTAGCAAAAGCATATCATCGTCTTACACAAAGCAGCTCATCGCTAGATAAATATAGCATTATTTATTAGAAAGTGCAATTAGTATTTTTTTCTTTAGGTTTTGGATTAGCTACCCTGAAAATACGACACTGTACAAGGGGCGTTAATCTGCGTTGCAGGAACCTCGCTTTCCGTGGGGCGCCACTTGAGCCTCCTCGGCTTCGCCTGTGGGGTCTCAAGCCCGGCGCATCTCCCACAGGAGTCTCGGTTCCTTCCACTCCGATTAACACGTATGAATTACTTAAAAGTCAACATTCAATAAGCGTAAAAATCAGTTCGCATTTTCATTCTTCATGGTGCAATACTCACATTGCATGAAAGTCTACCCTACGAAAACACAACATTACAAAATAAAAATACCTACTCAAATTTGAGTAGGTATTTGGTAGCGTCCCAGGAGAGATTCGAACTCCCGACCGACGGCTTAGAAGGCCGTTGCTCTATCCTGCTGAGCTACTGGGACATAGGATATAAAGTGTGTTTGTCATCAGCGACATTTTTTATTATAGTGGCGTTTTTAAAAGAAGTCAATAAGTTTTAAAACATTTTTTTAAAAAAGTTTTTTTTTGAAGGAGGAGAAGATCCCCTCCTACTGAACAAGTGATAGTGTCGGTAGTTCCTTACCTTCAAGATCATAGTATCGTACGCTCAAATTATTATTTACTTTTTCTATTATAGCATAAGTTTTTTCTTTTCGCATTTTCGGTAAGAAAATACTTCCAGGATTAACGAATAAAATGTTATCAATATATTCTGCTCCTGCAATATGTGAATGCCCAAAACAGACGATAGTAGCACCTAGTTCCTCTGCACGATATTTAATGTTCATTAATGTCATGTTCACTTGAAACAAATGACCATGAGTGGCAAATACTTTCTCATTTTCAAACGCACATATTAACTCGTTATCATATAAAGAGTCATAATCACAATTCCCCTTAACCGCGAGAAAGTCTTCCATTTCACTTGAACTTTTTTCTAATTCTGAATCTCCACAATGAATCATGTACTCAACTTCATCACGGTGTCGATTTTTAATCCTTGTAAGCTCTTCAGTTAACCCGTGACTATCACTAACGATAAGTATTTTTCTCATATTTTTCCACCTAAGCTTAAGTCTAATTTTTTTAGTTCTTCTCCCAGATTGTTTAATGCGTTTGCACGGTGGCTAATCTTATTTTTTTCTTCCTTCGTTAATTGAGCCATTGTCTTTCCAAGTCTCTCTAAATAGAAAATTGGATCATAGCCAAAACCATTTTCACCTATTGGCCGGTCAATAATTTTCCCTTCACACATTCCTTCTACCAAGATTGTTTTTTCATTTGGTATAACAAGTGCTAATGCGCATCGGAAACGTGCAGTTCGCTTATCCAGTGGTATTTCTTTTAATTCCTCTAATACTTTTTCTAGATTAGCTTTATCATTTTTCTCAACACCTGCATATCTAGCTGAAAAAACACCTGGCCTTTCATCCAAAGCATCAACTTCTAGGCCCGAATCATCAGCAATAACTATTTGATTCAAAGCTTTAGAAATCGTTTCTGCCTTTAATTGTGCATTTTCTCTAAAAGTTGTTCCTGTTTCTTCCACATCTGGTATATCTGGAAAGTCGTATAAACTTTTTACTTGATATCCGTAAGGTGAAAATAACTGTTCAAAATCCTTTACTTTGCCACTGTTTTTTGTAGCGATTAAGATTTCTTTCAACTTACTTCCCTCCTTTTGTTTCTGTTAATTGAATATTTTTTGCTAAGTCTCCAAGTGCATCTTTTTGAATAGAAATTAATTGATTAATACCCGACTCACCAAGATGTAACAAGTCATTTAATTCATTCTTTGAAAAGGTAGCTTCTTCACCTGTACCTTGAAGCTCAACAAACTTTCCGCTTCCTGTCATAATAATATTCATGTCTACATTAGCTTTTGAGTCTTCTATGTAATTCAAATCTAAAAGAACACCTAATTCAGGATCAATTCCCACAGATGTAGCAGCTAGGAAATCAGTTATAGGTAACGAAGGAAGTTTTTTCTCCTCTACTAATTTTCCAAATGCTAATACCATCGCAACAAAAGCTCCTGTAATAGAAGCAGTTCTTGTTCCTCCATCAGCTTGGATCACATCACAATCAATCCAAATAGTTCTTTCTCCCATTTTTTCTAAATCGACTACTGATCGTAGTGCTCTACCAATTAAACGTTGAATTTCCATTGTGCGTCCGGAAATTTTTCCTTTGCTAGATTCTCGAATGTTTCTTTGTTCTGTAGCCCTCGGTAGCATAGAGTATTCTGCAGTAATCCAACCTTTCCCTTGTCCTCTCATAAAAGGTGGTACACGTTCTTCTATACTTGCATTACAAATAACTTTCGTTTCACCTACCGTGATAAGTACCGATCCCTCTGGATGCTTTATGTAATTTGAATCTATTGTTACAGTTCTTAGTTCATCTTTATTACGACCATCTACTCTAATCATTTCAAACCTCCTATTTGTTAAAGCGTCACAGTACAAAAAGAAGAGGCGGGCCAATTTGCCAACCTCTTAACTCTTCTATATATAGTATATCAAAATTTTATCATTAGAAACTACCAGTGTTTACTTTTTCTGGTCTAGTAACCGGCTCAGTTAATGGCTTACCGTCTTCACTCACAACCTCAGAACTACCGTCAACTGTAATTGAAACACTTTCTACACCTGATTGTTCTGTTAAGGATAGAACTAAAGAGTTTAGAACATGTTTAGAAATCATTTTTTCATCGAAGCTACCAAAAATTGCTTCGTTAAAATTTAATGTTACCTTTCCATCTACATAAGTTGCACCTAAGAGCTTTACATTTGCTTGGAAGTCACTTAATAGGTTTGAAGAATAGCTAGGCCCTTTAATTAATTCATTTACTACAGCAAAAATATTATCTTCCTCTGAATTTTTAATTCTTCTAGTGATTGGAACGTAATATTCTTTTCCATTATGTTCTGCTAGGAAATATAATGTAACTGGCCTTGAATTCGTAATATCAACAACAGTACTATTATCTAAATTGATTCCATCAGCTCGATTTAATCCTTCAGAAACAGGTGTACCATTAACTGGCATTTCATTTAATTCATGTCCATTAATTCTAATTTGAACATTTTTAATGTTTTCAAATTGCGTTAATGTCCATGTTATTGCTTGTAGAATTTTCATTTCATCTTCAGCCTGATAATTTGCAAATTCTTTTGAGAAATCGACAATAATCGTATCTTCTTTCATATTAACATCAACTTGCGTATCTTGAGGTAACACAGCTCTAAACCCGTTAGGCAGTAATTCTGCAACTGGACCACCTTCTACTAAATATTCTAAAACTTGTTTGGCAACGCCATCTGTTTTAGGAAGAGCAACTGTTTGAGGTACAACCAGACCATTGCTGTCAATTAAGTACAGCTCCCTCATGACAGTATCAGTAGTTGCCTCATCATCTGTATTTGTTGTCGTGTCTTGCCCATTCACTTTCTCTGCATCACCGTTATAAGAAACGTCTTGAGGTGGATCAATCTCTTCTACATTTTGTTCTCCATTAAGTAATCCACAGCCTGATAGTAAAATAGCAGATGATAAAACAGAAGCCGCAATTTTTGATTTCGTTCCTTTGCGCATTCTTTTCCCTCCTAGGTAGTTTGTACTTCTATGTATACGAGCTATTTTAAAAATTAGACCGGTTTTGGAGAGAAATTTTGGACAAATTATAAATTTAATACAATATCAAAAAAAAAGCCTTTCAGCTATGGCTAAAAGGACTTATAGTTTTATTGATTTCACATTTTCTATAGGATGCTCAAACCAGTTTGACGCTATTTTTTGAAAAATTTCTTTATCTCCTGTAGTTAAGAACAAATGGTCATCTTTTAGACGATCTTTGTTTAATAACCCACTGTAATATAAAACCGTACTTACTTCTCGTGCTGTTTCATCCCCAGAGCAAATTAATTTAACACGGTCGCCCATGTAATTTTGAATAGTTTGCCTTAACAGCGGATAATGCGTACAACCAAGTATTAGCGTATCTAGTTTACTATCTCTTAGTTGTTCTAGTGAAGAGGCTACTATTTCTTTTGCTTTACTTCCTTCATAATTACCACTTTCAACTAATGGAACAAATGCAGGGCAAGCTAAACTCTCAACCGTAATTTGATTATTAATTGATTTAAGAGCTATTTCGTATGCACCGCTATCTATTGTTCCAACTGTCCCTATAACACCAACATGTTTATTTTCTGTTACCTTCAAAGCTGTCCTTGCACCAGGATATACGACTCCTATTACAGGAATAGATAATTGTGATTGAATTTCCTCCATCACTAGTGCTGTTGCAGTATTGCATGCAATGACAAGCATTTTAATATCAAAAGACAATAAATAGTTCGTCAATTCCCATGTGAATTGACGAACCTCATCTTTTGGCCGTGGACCGTATGGACATCTAGCAGTATCTCCTAAGTAAATAATCTTTTCTTTAGGTAATTGGCGCATAATTTCTTTCGCAACGGTTAACCCGCCTACACCTGAGTCTATAATCCCTATTGGTCTATACAAAAAATCGCCTCATTCTGCTTTCATATCTTGATGTAATTTAGACAAATTTTTATCCAATAATAAAATTTCTTCTTGAGAAAAATTCACTAATACTTCATTTAAGTAGCCTTGTCGTTTTTTAATCACTTCATCGATGATACGCTCACCTTCTTCTAATAAGTGAATACGAACAACTCGTCTGTCATTAGGATCTTTTACTCTAAGTACAAGATGATTTTTCTCCATACGATCAACTAAATCAGTTGTCGTACTACAAGCTAAATACATTTTATTCGATAACTCTCCAATTGTCATGTCACCGTCTTCAAATAACCATTGTAACGCAACAAATTGTGGTGGGGTAATGGTATAGTTACTTAAAATTTCTCGTCCTTTTTGCTTAATAATTGCACTAATATAACGTAATGATTTTTCGATATCAGCGACGACCTGTTCTTGATGATTCGTCGGTACATTCGATTCTTTCACAGTCATCTAATCCCTCCTATTACATTTTTACGTTGTTTTTCTTTATTTTCTACTTTTTTTAGACAAAAAGCAAGATGTTTTGTAATGCCACGGGTTAAATGATTGAATATTTCGTAATTTTCAAACGTTACATTTATTAAAATAATAAACCGGCCTCCCTATGAAACAGGGAAGCCGGAATTACTTAAAGCTCAAGTTCTCCCATTCGAAGGAGCTCCACAACTGCTTGAGATCGCCCCTTAACTCCAAGCTTCTGCATCGCATTCGAAATGTGGTTCCTAACTGTCTTTTCGCTAATGAATAACTCACCCGCGATTTCCTTTGTTGTCTTATCTTGAACTAAAAGTTCAAATACTTCTCTCTCTCTCTTAGTTAGTAGTGGCTTTGGTTGAAAATCTTTCTCCTTCAAGTATTGTAACCCTCCTTGCTTTAGCCAGAGCTGTTCTTTCCGGATGGGTATATATTTAGTCACAATATAGTATGAGAAATAGATTATTGCTGTGACAAAAAAGAAAGATATAGTTAAGAAATACTCCATTTTAATTACTTTTTCGTTTTGAGTTTTATTTAGGAATTAATTCACTTGAAATTTTTGGTCATTCATTAACAATTCTTTAACCTCTTCGGACCAAGGTGAGCTCTTACCTGTACTTTTAGAAATTTGAACAATTGTACCTCTTCCACTAAACACAATTTCACCTTCATTTGTTGTCCCCATATAGTGAAGATCGATTGAAGATGAGCCAATATGATTTACCTTCACATAGACCTTTAAATGTTGATCAAAAAATACTTGTTTAATAAAATCACACTGAATATTCGCTACAACTGGTATTTCAGTACTTGCTGACAACGTCCACTTTTGCATTAGTCCAATCCGTTTAAAAAATTCAATTCTCGCTTCTTCAAAATACACGAATGGAACAGTATTATTTAAATGTCCGAACATGTCAGTCTCAGAGAATCTTACTTTTACAGAATGATAAAAATGAAATGACTCTTGCCAACTCTTTATATTTTCTATGTATGGTATATGTGACATAGTTGTGCCCCTTTTTTCTTTTTATTTTACAATAAAAGCGATAAAAAAAATAAAAAAATGCCTTCTCAAAAACATTTGAGAAGGCATATCGGTTTTAAACTTGATCACTTCCAAAGAAACTTCTGAATGATTGAATCGTTGTATCTCTGTTAAGAGCAGCAATCGAAGTTGTTAACGGAATACCTTTCGGACATGATTGTACGCAGTTTTGTGAGTTTCCACAGTTTGCAAGCCCACCATCTCCCATAATCGTCTCTAAACGCTCTGCTTTATTCATAGCACCCGTTGGATGAGCGTTGAATAAACGAACTTGAGATAATGGAGCAGGTCCGATAAAATCTGATTTACTGTTAACGTTAGGACAAGCCTCTAAACAAACACCACAAGTCATACATTTTGATAACTCGTATGCCCATTGACGCTTTGTTTCAGGCATTCTCGGTCCAGGTCCTAAATCGTAAGTACCATCAATTGGAATCCAAGCTTTAACCTTCTTTAATGAGTCAAACATTCTTTTACGATCGACCTGTAAATCACGTACAACCGGGAAAGTTCTCATTGGTTGTAAGCGAATAGGCTGTTCTAATTGATCAACTAACGCCGTACAAGATTGACGAGGTTTTCCGTTGATAATCATTGAGCATGCTCCACAAACTTCCTCAAGACAGTTCATATCCCATGAAATAGGTGCAACAGTATTTCCGTTAATATCAACTGGATTTCTACGAATCTCCATTAATGCAGAAATAACATTCATATTTGGTCGATATGGCACATCAAATTTTTCTTCATAAGGGGCTGTTTCTGGACTATCTTGACGAGTAATAACAAAACGTACTACTTTATTTTCACTCATTGTTAGTTATCCCCCTTTTTTGATTTAGAATAATCACGTTTACGCGGTTTAATTAGAGATGTATCTACATCATCATAACGGAACGCAGGTGCAGATTTTGGACCTGTAAATGTAGCGATCGTTGTTTTTAACCACTCTTCGTCATTACGTTCTGGAAACTCTGGTTTGTAATGAGCTCCACGGCTCTCATTTCTATTATATGCTCCAAGTGTTACAACTCTTGAAAGTTCCAGCATGTTTTGTAGCTGACGAGTAAATACCGCACCTTGGTTACTCCACTTCGCCGTATCATGCATATTAATATTTTCAAAACGTTCCATAAGCTCTTGGATTTTTTGATCTGTTTGTAAAAGTTTGTCATTGTGACGAACAACCGTTACGTTATCTGTCATCCACTCTCCAAGCTCTTTATGAAGAATGTAAGCATTTTCGTTTCCATCAAGCTTTAAAATTCGGTTCCATTTATCCTCTTGTTCTTTAACAGCGCGATCAAATATAGAAGAAGAAATAGATTCCGTAGTTTTTTCTAGTCCATTCATATATTTAACTGCATTAGGCCCAGCTACCATTCCACCATAAATAGCAGATAATAGAGAGTTAGCACCTAATCGATTGGCACCATGCTGTGAGTAATCACATTCACCTGCAGCAAATAATCCAGGGATATTTGTCATTTGGTCATAATCAACCCATAATCCACCCATTGAATAGTGGACAGCAGGGAATATCTTCATCGGAACTTTACGTGGATCGTCTCCCATGAACTTTTCATAGATTTCAATGATACCACCTAGTTTAACATCTAATTCTTTAGGATCCTTATGAGATAAGTCAAGGTATACCATGTTTTCACCATTGATACCTAATTTTAAATCTACACATACATGGAAGATTTCACGAGTAGCAATATCACGTGGAACTAAGTTTCCATATGCAGGATACTTCTCTTCTAGGAAGTACCATGGCTTACCATCCTTGTATGTCCAAACTCGTCCACCTTCTCCACGAGCAGATTCACTCATTAGACGTAGTTTGTCATCACCTGGAATTGCCGTTGGATGAATTTGAATGAATTCTCCATTTGCGTAATGTACACCTTGTTGATATACAATTGATGCAGCAGAACCAGTATTAATAACTGAGTTCGTTGATTTACCAAAGATAATTCCAGGACCACCTGTTGCCATAATAACAGCTTCGGCTGGGAAAGATTTGATTTCCATTGAAGTAAGGTCTTGTGCTACGACTCCACGACAGACTTTATCGTCATCTAAAACCGCACCTAAAAACTCCCAACCTTCATATTTTGTAACTAAACCAGCAACTTCATAGCGTCGAACTTGCTCGTCTAGTGCATATAATAATTGTTGACCCGTAGTCGCACCAGCAAATGCAGTACGGTGATGTTGAGTTCCACCAAAACGACGGAAGTCTAGTAATCCCTCAGGAGTACGGTTAAACATTACCCCCATACGATCTAATAAGTGAATAATTCCAGGAGCAGCTTCAGTCATCGCTTTAACTGGTGGTTGATTTGCTAAGAAATCCCCACCATAAACTGTATCATCGAAGTGTTCCCAAGGAGAATCTCCTTCCCCTTTTGTATTAACCGCACCATTTATTCCACCTTGTGCACACACTGAGTGAGAACGTTTTACAGGTACTAATGAAAATAAGTCGACCTGAACACCTTCTTCAGCTGCTTTAATTGTAGCCATAAGTCCTGCTAATCCACCGCCGACTACGATAATTCTTCCTTTACTCAAAGTGACTCACTCCCCTTTAGACAATTGTCCAAATTCTACTATTAATTCAACGAAGTTGTTAGAATCAAAATTAAATAAACGCTAAGATTGTACGAACTCCTACAAAAGTAAGTGCAAAGAAAATACCAATCGTTACATATGAAGATATTTTCTGTGAACGTGGAGTTACTGTTAATCCCCAACTTACTCCAAATGACCATAAACCATTAGCAAAGTGGAATGTAGTTGAAATGACACCAACCATATAGAAAATCAACATTGGTGTTGAACTTAAAATGTTTTCCATCATTTGATAGTTAACCTCTGCACCAAAAGCAGCTGCAATTCTAGTTTCCCATACATGCCATGCTACGAATATAAGTGTAATTACCCCAGAAATACGTTGTAATAGGAACATCCAGTTACGGAAATAACTATAATTACTCACATTATTTTTTGCTGTAAAAGCAATATAGAGACCATAAATTGCGTGAAATAATAAAGGTAAGAAAATTACAAATGTCTCAAGCACATAACGAAATGGAAGACTTTCCATAAAGTGAGCCGCATTGTTGAACGCTTCCTCACCTTTAGTTGCAAAATGATTCACGACTAAGTGTTGAATTAAGAATATTCCAACTGGAATTACACCTAAAAGTGAATGAAGTTTGCGATTAATAAATTCTCGGTTTCCTGCCATACTTTACCCCCCTTAATAATACAAAGCAACACAAGTGCTTTTCATAAAACATTTCTCCAAATACATATAAATAAAACCGTACCGATAAAAGAAAAACAATATGGAACAAGTTCTTTCTTTGATTTAATAATTTTATTAGTTTAACAGAAAGACATTGTTGCAAAACGAATGAAAACCTTTGCATTTCAATCCAAAAAAAAATGTCGAAAGAATCCAAGTTTTTTTTATCAGTATAATGTAACAAGTACATTTTACTCCCATAAATAGAGAGCGTCAAGAAAACGCGTACACAAAATGTTCAATAACTGACAAAATATTTACCAATTTACTTTCCTATAAGTATTCCTTTTTGTCCCTAAACAAGCGCACTATTGTATGTAAATAAAAGAAAATTCCTTAATAATTATTTATTACACCGTTCATTTGTTCATGAAATCATGTTTCTTTCATTGGAAATTGTTATATAATAACAAAGAGAAAGAGGGGACCCGTGTGAACAACATCCAAGTAAATAACGAAAAAGATTTCACAGACTATCCTAACATTCCTATATTTGGATACGATCTTATTAGAGAGGTTGTCCTATCTGATTTGTTAGGAAAAGATTCACCCCAATTACTATATTGGGCAGGAAAAAGTCTAGCTAGAAAGTATCCTTTACAGACGATAGAAGAGCTAATTCAGTTTTTCCATAATGCAGGCTGGGGAGACTTACATGTTCATTCAGAGAAAAAGTATGAGATTGATTTCCATTTAACAGGAGAAATTATTTCACATCGCTTTCGTACATTTGAAAAGTGCACTTTCCAACTTGAAGCTGGTTTCTTAGCACAGCAAATTCAGCAATTAAAAAACCATATTACAGAAACGTTTGAGCAGCAAAAAAAGCGGTCACAGAAAGTGATTTTTACTGTGAAGTGGGATAAGGAAAGTTTATAGGCTACCTTGAAAATACCACTCTGTATATGGGGTGTTAACCTTCGTTGCAGGACTCTCGCTTTCCGCCTGGCGCTCCTGGAGCCTCCTCGGCTTCGCCTGTGGGGTCTCCAGTCCAGCGCATCTCCCGCAGGACTTGAATAAGCTTCCTTGAATCTTCACCGCACGAAGGAAATGCGTTAGCATTTTCGAGGAGTCTCGGTCCTTCCACTACGGTTAACACGCAATAATTCCTAATGGCCAACATTCTATAAACGCAAAAATCAAATTCACATTTTCATCCTTCTTGGTGAATAAATCCTTCAATTCTTCCAATACAACTACAAGACATAAGTTTAATAACAAAGCCTCCAATATTGGAGGCTTTTTGTTTTATACTGTTACTTTACTCTCATGATTAACCTGTTCTTCAGATAAGTTAAATGCATCGTGTAACGCTTCTACAGCTTTTATCATGCTTTCTTTTTCAATGACAGTAGAGACTTTGATTTCAGAAGTACTTACCATTTTCACTTGTATGCCATTCTCAGCTAACACATTGAACATTTCAGCTGCTACTCCAGGATTTGAAATCATTCCTGAACCTACAATTGATACTTTGGCAAGTCCACTTTCATGTTCGATGTTTTCAAAGTTAATTTCCTCTTTATTTTTTTTAAGAACATTGATTGCATCTTGAAGGTCTGCAGTTTTTACTGAGAAAGAAATACTTGTTGTGTCTAAGCTTGTTGTACTTTGAATGATTATATCTACATTTACCCCATTTTTTGCTAATGTAGAAAAAATAGAAGATAGCGTACGAAGACCATTTTCCAATCCATTTACTGTGACTCTAGTGATTTGGTCTTCAAAAGCAATTCCTCTAACGATTAAGTTTTTTTCCATTGAAACTTCCTCCTCAATAACGGTTCCATTTTCTAACTCCATACTTGAACGCACTTCTAATGGCATTAAGTAATTTTTTGCGAATTCAACTGCTCTAGGATGCAATACTCCTGCACCTAAGTTCGCTAATTCTAACATTTCATCATATGATACGGATTGCAGTTTTCTAGCTGTCTTTACATATCGTGGGTCTGTCGTATACACCCCTGTAACATCTGTATATATATCGCATTTATCTGCATGTAAGGCTGCAGCTAATGCAACTGCTGTTGTATCAGAACCACCTCTACCTAATGTTGTAATTTCGCCAGCACTAGTAACACCTTGGAATCCAGCTACCACCACAATCTTTCCATGAGCTAATTGTTCATTTATTCTTTTCGTGTCAATATTAGCGATACGAGCATTACTATGAATGGACTCTGTTAAAATACCAGCTTGCCAGCCTGTATAAGAAACTGCCTCATAACCATTTTCGAGCAAAGCTAGTGACAATAGAGAAATGGTTACTTGTTCACCTGTCGTTAAAAGCATATCCATTTCACGTTTACTCGGCTTTGAATTAATCTGCTTTGCCATATCTACTAGATGGTCTGTTGTTTTCCCCATTGCAGAAACGACAACTACAACTTGATTCCCTCGGTTTACTTCTTCCATCACACGTTTAGCTACTTTTTGAATTCTTTCAATAGTTCCGACTGATGTACCACCAAATTTTTGTACAATAATACCCATTCCAAAATCAATCCTTTTCTATACTTTTCTGTAAATCAAAAATTCTTCGCTATTAAGTAAAAAGAAAATCTAAAGACATACTTTCATACGAATTTAGGTTTGTTATAAGAGAAAAAATCCCAATAAAAAAGCAATGAGATTATATCTCATTGCTGTATGAACGAAAAAATTACGTTACACGCCGTGAGATAGCTCTCCAAAACAAAATGTTTTGACAATCCAACATCTCTTAAATGCAGGACCAGCAAAAAAAAGAATGAGCCTTTTTCTCACTTCGGCGAATCTTCCCTTTCAGTAACATTCAATGGACCTCATTATCCTCCAGTTACTTACTCTTTAAGCTCGCACCTCTATCTTCACTTCAAACGGTTTGAAGTGTTATATGAAATTAGTAGAAATTATATCAAACAAATAAACATGAAGCAATATCTATTGTTGAAGTTTCTCATATATTTTTTCTGCTGTTTGTTTAGGTATGTTTGCTTGTTGAATCTCCTCAATCGTTGCTTCCTTTAACTTCTTAATTGATCCAAAATGCTTTAGTAATGCTTTTTTTCTCTTTTCTCCTACCCCTGGAATGTCATCAAGCACTGATTGAAATGATGTCTTCCCACGAAGTTGTCGGTGAAAAGTAATTGCAAACCGGTGTACTTCATCCTGAATTCTTTGAAGAAGATAAAACTCTTGACTATTTCTTTCTAGTTCGACTACTTGCGGTATTTCGCCGATTAGTAAATTTGACGTCCTATGTTTTTCATCCTTTACAAGGCCTGCCAAAGGAACATCAAGTCCTAACTCATTTTCTAACACATCTTGTGCCGCGTTCATATGACCTATTCCGCCATCGACAATAATTAAATCTGGTAGAGCTAAATTCTCTTTTAGAACTCTACTATACCGCCTTCTAATCACTTCTCTCATTGTTTCATAATCATCAGGACCTTTGACACTTTTAATCTTATATTTTCGATATTCTTTTTTTTCTGGCTTTCCGTCAATAAAAACGACCATTGCTGATACAGGATCTGTACCTTGAATATTTGAATTATCAAATGCCTCTATTCGATGTGGGGTTGGGATTGAAGCTTTTACACCTAAATTTTCGACTGCTTTTATGGTTCTTTCCTCGTCACGGTCAATCAATGAAAATTTTTCTTTTAAAGCAATGGCAGCATTTTTTATTGCTAAATCAATTAATTGCTTTTTCTTCCCTCTAGTTGGTTGTAACACGTTTACTTCTAACAACTCTTCTACAATCTCCAAATCAATGGACGTAGGCAAAAGTATCTCTTTAGGTTTAAAATGATTACTTTTCGAATAAAACTGGCCTAAAAAAGTTAAAAAGTCTTCTTCAGGTTCATTAAATATTGGAAAAAGCGAAACGTCTCTTTCGATTAATTTTCCCTGTCTGATAAAGAATACTTGTACGCACATCCAACCTTTATCATAGGAGTAACCAAACACATCTCGATCAATGAAATCTGTCATTGTCATTTTTTGCTTTTCCATCGTAGTTTCAATATAGGAGATTTGATCACGATATTCCTTTGCACGCTCAAAATCTAGCTCTTCTGATGCCTTTAACATTTTTTCAGAGAGTTCTTTTTTCACCTCGTTGTAACCACCGTTTAAGAATTTAATAATGTTTTGAATAATCTCTTTATTCGTATCATCTGATACTGGGTATACACACGGAGCCATACATTGGCCAATATGATAATACAAGCAGACCTTATCTGGCAATGTTGAGCATTTTCGTAACGGGTATATACGATCTAAAAGTTTTTTTGTCTCATTGGCAGCTTGTACATTTGGATATGGTCCAAAGTATTTCCCCTTATCTTTTTTAACATTCCTAGTAATGATTAACCGGGGATGCTTTTCTGCAGTTACCTTAATAAACGGGTAACTTTTGTCGTCTTTTAGCATCACATTGTATTTAGGATCATACTTCTTAATCAAGTTAATTTCTAATATTAATGCCTCAATATTTGAGGAAGTCACAATATATTCAAAATCAATAATTTCATTTACAAGACGTAAAGTTTTACCATCATGAGAACCCGTAAAGTAGGAACGTACCCTATTCTTTAATACTTTTGCCTTACCTATATAAATAACAGTACCGTTTCGATCTTTCATTAGATAACAACCTGGTTGATCAGGTAATAGGGTTAATTTTTCTTTGAGGTGATTATGCAAAGCAACCCCTCCTTTTATCTTTCTGTTTTCCACTTGTACAATGTAATCTGACTATAAATTGGGTCAAATAAAGGATTTGAAGAAAAAGTTTCAATTTTCTCGATATGATTAGATGTATCTATTCCTTGTTCTTCAAATCCCTGTACCACCTTATTTGTTATAAAAATTGTATCATGTTTATTATACGAAAGATCCTGTAAAAAATAGTCATAAGTGAGTACACGCTTATGTTTAAAATCCATCTGTAAATATTCGAACACTCTTGTTTCTTCCCAAGTATAAACAATGATATTATCTTTCTGTAGTTGTAAATAGTGGGCAAGTTGATAAGTAGCTGGAAGGGACTCTGCTTGTTCTCGAATTAACTTTGTACCTAAAAAAAGTTGAACTACAACTACAATACCTATTAATAAAAGAATTATGCTAGATCGTGAATTCTTTAATAAGCATACCAATGTATAGAACAATATCACGCCAACCAATGGACTAATATGTCTAGGTTTGTCTATGTTTTGAGCAAAAAGCGCCCACAAAAAATAACAAATTACCGTAATTATTATCCATTTATCATGGTCCATAAGAGACACATATTCCTTTATTTTATAGAAAAAGACAAGAAATAATATGGAATATAAAACACCTAGAAAGATTGAATCAGCACTAATTCCTGCCCAAAAAAGGTTAAATACAACTAGTTTCACAAGACGTTGAATAGTACCCTCGTTATCAACAGATGCCGTTCCTCCCCATTCGTTAAAATGCCCATCTGTAAAGGATAGTGCTAATTTAATAAATCCAACTATGCTTCCCTCTGTCGCAGCTAATGCAACTACCCATATAAACTGAAAACATGTTATCCATATACCGTAGAAAAGTAGTTTTTTTATCCGAATCATTAAAACAGAATGTTTACTATCATTCCACCATAAGAAAAGGAGAACGACTCCAAAAGCTATGAAAGAAAGGCGTATACCAAGAATCACACTGAATAGAAAAAAAACTATCATCCTAGTTGAAATGCGCTCTGATTTTGAGGCGAAATACACACTCAAAAAAAACCACCATATTACCGCAATCGCCATACCTTCTGACATCGATTGTGTTACTATAACATTTACATAAACAGTAGTTTGAATAACAACCACTAGCAGCAATGAAATGTTTCTTGATAAATGTACTCTTGCTAATTTATAAATAGGAAAAATAGCTGAACACATTAATAACACATTTGCAGTAGCTAATGCACTTGATGGATTCGCAATAAAATGATTAACGAACATACCCGCCAATATAAAATATGGATACCCAGGAAAATGAGGCTGCATAGCAAGCAAATCAAACCTAGATAAAGCAAGAGCAAAATCAACTTGGTCCCACGTGCTAGCATATGGGCTTACGTAGTACAGTCTTATGAATGTCATATATATTAAGGTGATAATTGAACCAATAAATACGAACTTCGACAAAATTTGATTATTTTCTAGGAAATAATCGTGTCTATTCATAGAGCATATACCCCCCTCTCTTTTTATTACAAAAGAAAAGCACAAGACATCGTTGCCTTGTACTTTCCTTCAAAATGTTATTTCACCTGTGCTTTAAGTACTTTCGATCCTTGTGTACCAGTAACTTTCGCTTCAGTAGTCTTTTTATTGTCAGTTGTAACTAATAAATAAATGACAACAAAGTATCCTAGATACGCAATCACTTCTTCAATTGATGGCATAGATGAATAACCAAACAATGCTTTTAAAAACAACCCTACATCTCCAGATAATAATGGCGCTACGCCAGTATCCCTTAGGAAGTGGGCATGATCAATTGGGTGTTCAGGTAAAATCCAAGTAATGTCATATAGGTGAGGAATTACACTTCCAATCAATCTTATGTCTTGCATCATTGAAATTCCTTGTACTAGTAACCCAGCTGCAATTAATATAATGAATACTCCTGATACTTTGAAGAATGTTTTCAGTGGAATTCTCATCGTACCTTTAAAGAATAAATAACTTACAACACATGCTATAGTTAGTCCTGTTATTGATCCCCACCCTGTAATTGCTGCACCAATATTTCCGCCAGTAATCGCTGCAAAGAAGAATACGGTTTCTATACCTTCTCTAAGTACGACTAAGAATGAGTGAATAACCATTCCGATAATATTTCCAGTTGTAATAAATGTTTTCATTTTCCCTTCCATATTACCTTTTATATCTTTGCTATGAGAAGCCATCCAAAATACCATTTGAGTTAATAAAATTGAGGAAATAAAAATGATACTAATCTTTAAATACATTTCACTTCCCATTGCCGCAAATCCGGTGAATACAACTTGAAAGAGCATTGCTACTCCCACACTAGCCAATATCGCTAAAGCCACACCTAACCATACATATTTAGTGAATTTCTTTTGACCAACTCTTTTTAAGTATGATGTAATGATACCTACAATTAACAAGGCCTCAAGTGCTTCACGAAAAGTGATCAATAAAGCTTGTATTTCCATTTTAGTTCCCCCAATCTGATGAGTACCTTCTTATGATTTTCTTCTTTTAGCAGTTAATAAAATGATTCCTAAAATAACACCAACGATAAGTGAAATTGGGATCCAATTCTTTAAAGAAGTTAAATCCGTCCACTCTACTTTTTCAATTCCCTCTTCCTCTAATGGTGAACCTTCGGTAAAATGACCAACTTCAAGGCTTTCAAGGTTAAATTGATCTTGAAGTGATTCGTAGATAAACTCTTTATTTTCTATAAACGCATCTTTGTTTGGCTCTTTTTTTCCTACACCAAACAACCCAGGATTCCCCAACGCTTCTAGTGCAGCATCAAACTTTTTCTTCATTTGTTGATCTAGACCGCTATTGTTTTGTGCTATAACTGGTGATAATGCATTATATGTAGCAAAAGCTTTTGCTAACAAGCGTTTACTAGTATCATAATCTTCAAAATTACTCTCTATATTATCCATACGTCTTACAATATTCAAGACTAGGATTTTCTGCATGTCTGCAATTACTTTTTCTTTATCTTCTTGTTCGAAATGCTTTAAGATAACATCTGATGGTTCAGTACCCATATGCATATCAATTTCTTCTTTTACAGTGTTGTAAACTTCTTTAGCGCTTTTAAAATCCGCAGGCTCGTCATTTAGTTTACTAACCATTTCTTTATAAGCCTCAGCAACTTTTTCTTCACTAGGGTCACCGTATGAATATGCGCTTACATCATGTGGTATTGCAATATTTATCAAAAGTACAAACATTAGTATTATATATGTGATTTTTTTCATGATTAACCCCCTACATTGATAATGATAATAATTATCAGTACACATGTCAATAAAATGTGAACATTTTATAATTTGTTCACATTTTACGATGTTTTTATTAGTATTTTGTTACAAACTCTTGCATTACATGTGCTTCTTTTTCAATTCTAACCTTTTTAGCTGGGCGTGACATTTCTTTATATATTGCAGGTAGAACAGAGGACATATAAGCTTTAAATTTAATAAAGGATTGTCCCTTTGTTCTTACCTGGTAATTAATGGGTATTTCCTTCACTCTAAAACCTTTTCTTACAAGGTTTAACGTTAAAACTTGAGCATAATTATAATCATGTATAATTTCAGCATGCTCCATTGTCTGCTTTGAAAAAGCTCTCATTCCAGATTGACCATCGTAAATCCATTTTTGAAGCAGAATAGATTGTAATAAAGTAAATGCATAGTTACCTAATCGCCTATGAAGCTTCATCCCTTGTATTTTCCCTAGAAACCTAGACCCCATTACGTAATCTGCTTCTCCTAAAAAGATAGGTTCTAATAACTCTGGAATTTGATTTGCTGGGTACTCATTATCAGCATCAATCATAACTGAAATATCTGCTTGTAAAAGAAGAGACTCTTCTATCCCTTTTCTTACAGCAGCACCTAGGCCCATATTTCTTTCAAATTGATAAATAAAATCTGCTCCAGCTCTTTTGGATACTTCTACAGTCCTATCAGTTGAACCATCATCGATGACCAACACTTTAACCTCTACAAAAGGGTTAATATTCCTTGGTATCTTTTTTATCACTTCTGCGATTGTTTCTTCTTCGTTATAAGCAGGCAGAAACACAATCACTCTTTGAGTCTTCATTGTTGAAATTCTTCCTTTCTTAATGCACCAGTTAACACCGGTCCTCTACTGTGGCTTGGGAACGGGGTCCCTAATAAATACGCAATCGTAGGTGCTACTGAAACCAAGCTATGCTTCTCATTTATAACCTTACCTTTTTCAATGTGTGGTCCATGCATAATAAAAGGAACAAATCGCTCTCCTTCATCTAAATGACCATGTCCTCCAATCCCGTCAGCCTGTCCATGGTCGGCACAAATCATTAACGTTGTATTATCCATTTTCCCTTGCTTCTGCAGCCTATCAACAAATTCTTGCAATAACGAATCAGCTTCTTCAATTTTCTCGATATATTCATCGTAAAGTACTCCACGACTATGTCCTGTTTGATCAGTACCTATCAGTTGTACAATAAATAAGTCTGGATCTTCTTCATCCATTATTAATTTAGCACGTTCAATAATATTGCGATCTGCAACATCATTATGCATAACAGCCGTAACTGTATCTACATCGTCCCCCATTGAATCAACAAGGTGTGCTATTCCTAATAATTTTCCTTTTTTCCCAACCTTTCGGAGGGAATCAAATATACTTTCTACTTTTATTCCCAATTTCCAAACCATATTTGATGTTATTCCATGCTCAAATGGATAAGTCCCCGTAAACATCGATGTAAAGCAAACAACAGTTCTTGCAGGGTATACAGTTTCCATTTGCGAATATTCTGTTCCGTTCTTTCTAATTGAATCTAAAAATGGTGTATTTGCTTCTTCAAATCTCTCTTTTCTCATCCCATCAATGACTAAAACAATGACCTTATCACTTTTACCTTCTGTTGTTTCTTTTACATTATGAGTGTATGAATCAATCACTTTTGGTTTCCAATCGAAAAGGTACCGATGTAAAATCCAAGAAAATAATAAAATACCAAGATAAAACATGACGATAATAGAAATGTTTTCAATTTTTAAGTAGATTGTTGAATCACGTATTACTAGATCCCAAATGGATAATAGCAACAAGAATTTAGGTAATTGTTCTTGCGCATTTCCACTTGTTGAATCACTATTTTTTAAAACCAGCTTCCAAAATCTCGTGAAGTTCCACCACGAAGTACCAATTCTTAAGTGGTAATAGAGCGTTCCCCAAAAAAATACAGTAAAGAAAAAGTACAACGCTATTGAAAATAGCATTAGTTCTATGTTGGTATTTCCCCAAATCAAAAGGTATACAATGAATGGAACCCATAAGTAATTTCTCAAGAACAAAGGATAATCAAAATAAAAGAACATTGCTAAAAGTGGTAATATTACTAGAAAACCTATTATAAAGGCTTCTAAAAATGAAAATGAGACAATGTTTTGTAGTTGAAATAGTACCATTGTTCCGACTACAAATATTGGTGTGAAAGGCTTGCCTTCATTTAATAAATTCCAGCACCTAGCTGCAACTTTTTCAAATTTTGATGCCCTTTTCATGTTGACTTCACTCCTTTACGACGAATCCACCTTTTCATTTCTTGTATATGAATTGGTAGCTTTATTAAAACAAAAATGCCCATTATATAAGAAAAGAGAAATTTAAAGACGTGACTTAATACAGAGAATGAATAGCTTTGTTCCCATGACATCCCAAGGGCCACTAACCCAAACGTCATGACGGTTTCGTATGTAGCTATGCCTCCAGGTGTAATCTGAAACACTTGACCTCCAACTGTCAAGCTATTCACCCAAATTGCTTCTACAATAGAAATATGGGATTGAAATGCTTGTGCAACGCCTAAGATTACAACACCTTCAAGTGCCCAACTTAAAATAATTGCAAGTAACATTTTAGGAGCATTCCTGTGGTTAAATGCGTTATTAAAGAGGGAAAGGTGTTTTTTAAATAATATGTTTTTTTTCTTATATAGAAATAAAATAATAAAAGCAAAAACGGAAATAGATACAGCTACCATAGTGAGTAAAAGCGGTAGTTGTAGTGAAAACTGCATAGATAAATAGAAAATACCGGCTGCAGAAAAAGTTAATAATGTTAACATATCTAAAAGCCTCATCATAAAAACAGAGTGTGCAGCTTCATCTAGAGATATATTCTCTTTCTTTGTAATAACGCCAATTCTAACTAGATCTCCCACTTTGATAGGTAGAAGATGATTGATAAGCAAACTGTAAAATAACCCATATAAGCAAGTCAATAATGCTACCTTTTCTGCTAGGTATACTCTCCAAGCATATGCCCTTAACAAAAAAGCACTAAAATATAAAGTAACCATTATTAGAATCGTCCAAGGATTAGATAGTAGTCTAACAATATTTCCTGAAATCATTTCGCTATTAAAGAATGAGAAAGTTAAATAGATAAAAAGCCCACAAAGAGATATCGATATAAAACGAATAAAAAATTCGAGATTTACTTTTTTCATTGATTTCATCCAATCTTAATAAAAGCTATGTTAAATGTGCCCAACGTTATCATAGCATAATTCACACCATAATATTTTCCCTAGTAATTATTGGATTTACATACAAAAAGCCGCAAATAATTGCGGCCTTTATTCTGTTACATTTTATATTATTTTGTAATTTGAGCTAAATTAGCAAGTATACCTTCGCTTAATGTAGCAGCTTCATCCAAGTTACCATCTGCAATTGCATTAAACCATTTTTCTGCATTTGTAAATAATTCTTTAGACGTTTCTTCACCAAGATTTTTAACAAATTCAAGTTCAATTGCTTTTAGGAACATGTTACCTTCTAAAGCTTCAATTTTTGAATCATTCACGTTACCAGCTTCTGCATTTTCAGCAGCTTCTACATGATAACCAGTAATTTTTCCAGCAAATGCTTTTACAAATAATTGATTTACTTCTTCAGAATTAATTGTTTTTGCTTCAGTTGAAGTTAATGAGAATATTTCATTTAAACGATTAGCAGCAGCTTCATCTCCACCTGATAGTGAACCTTTAATTGCTTGGAAGAATCCCCATGCTTCAGCTTGCATATTTTGTAATGTAACTTCGTCAGTTGTACCTTCTTTTACAGCTGCTTCAATTTTTTCAGCGTATGACTTAGCTGCTAAATAGTAGCTTCTGTAAATAGATTTATCAGTTAGTTGTACATAAACTTTAAAATCATCAAGGTTCCCCTCAGTAAGTGCGTTTTCTTGAGCAGCAAGACCTGCATTAATACTTTGCTCTAAGCTTGAATCTCCAGTTAATCCATAATGTCCATCACGCTTAACAGCTGTTGGAATCAATACTTCAGCAGCTAGATGCTTTAACTCTTCAAAAGCTGTAGTTGCAGCATTTTTATCGTTTGCCTCTAAAGCTGCGATAACATCTTTATGAAGATTTTTTTGTTTTTTGTATAAATATGATTGAGTTGTTTTATCAACTAATTGTTTAGCAATAATTGGGTGTAGTTCTCCAGCTTGTGCACCACCAATTGCAGCTTGAATTGCACTATCTAACTCACCATCGACTTCATTTACTGCAGCTTGAAGATTTTCTTTGTAGAGGTTACTAACTAATTCCCAATCTACTTCTTGTCCTTCTTTAGCTTTCCCAGCTTCATCCATCATTTGTTTATAAGCACTAACTTGTTTTGCAGTAGCTGTATCTTCAATCGCAATTACTTCAGAACCAGTTTCTTCTTGATCTTTTTCTACTTTCTCTTCTGCAGGCTTTTCTTCTTTTACTTCTTGCTTTTCGCTATTACAACCAGTTAATACTCCCCCTGCTAAAAGTACACTTGCGAATAACGTTAGAGCTGTTCTCTTTTTCATGATTGTTTCTCCCCCAAAGTATGTATTTTTTCATTTCATTGATAATGATTTTCATTCACGATTCTCATTATAAAGAGAATGATTCTCACTGTCAATGATATTTCCTATAAAAAAACAAAAAAATCTTATCAGGTTATTTAATTCATATTAGTAATAATTGATTATAATATTTTCACTTGGGAAATTACGCTACTAAACAAAAAATCCCCAATCCTTAGAGGATCAGGGATTTTACGCTTTATTAAATTTTATAAATGAGCATTCAGACGCTCTGCTAAAGCTTCTTTCGGTTGGAATCCAACCACTTTGTCAACTACTTCACCATTTTTCATCACAAGTAAAGTTGGAATGCTCATAACTCCAAATTTCCCTGCAGTTTCTTGGTTTTCATCTACATCAATCTTAACAATTTTAACTTTGTCTCCCATTTCAGAATCTAATTCTTCAAGTACAGGAGCAATCATTTTACAAGGTCCACACCATGGTGCCCAGAAATCAGCAAGAACAAGGCCTTCGCTTGTTTCAGTGTTAAAAGTTTGGTCAGTTACGTTAGAAATAGCCATTTATTTATTCCTCCTAAATTTAACTCTTTAAGATAATAATGAAAGTATATCACCTTAGTGAAATAGATGCTAATATTTTGCTTCATACGTAATGATTCCCAAATCATATCGCATGTATGTAAGCAAAGTAGATAAAACCCATTTTAGTTGTCTTAATACATGAATAATAAAACAGACGAAAGAAAGTGAGCAATGTTTATGCTCACTTTCTTCTATTTGATTAAGAATGTACTTTTAATTTTTTGAACTCTTCTGTCAGCATCGGAACTACTTCAAATAAGTCGCCAACAATTCCATAATCTGCAACTTTGAAGATGTTTGCTTCTGGATCTTTGTTTATTGCAACAATAACTTTTGAGTTAGACATTCCAGCTAAATGTTGAATAGCTCCAGAAATACCACATGCGATATATAAGTCAGGTGTAACAACTTTTCCAGTTTGACCAATTTGCAATGAGTAGTCACAGTAATCAGCATCACACGCACCACGTGAAGCACCAATTGCACCACCAAGAACATTTGCTAGTTCTTTAAGAGGTTCAAAACCATCTGTACTCTTTACACCACGACCGCCTGCGATAACTACTTTAGCTTCAGATAAATCAACACCTTCCGAAGCTTTTCTAACTACTTCTTTTACGATTGTTCTTAAGTCTTTGATATCAACAGTTAAAGAAGAAACTTCACCTGTTCTAGATTCATCTTTAGCTAAAGGAGCAATATTGTTTGGACGAATTGTAGCAAAAATCAAACCGTCTGTAATAATCTTCTTTTCAAAAGCTTTACCAGAATAGATTGGTCTTGTGAAAACTAAGTTACCGCCTGCTGATTCAAGCTGAGTTGCATCTGAGATTAATCCAGAGCTTAATTTTGCTGCAATCTTAGGAGATAAATCCTTTCCAAGTGCAGTGTGTCCGAAAATCAGACCTTCTGGCTGTTCTTCATTTATTACTGCTAGTAATGCTTGTGAATAGCCATCAGGTGTATACGTTTTCAATTTTTCGTTTTCTACAGTAATAACACGATCTGCTCCATGGTATACCATTTCTTGAGCTAAGGATTGAACACTTTCGCCTAATAATACAGCTACAACTTCTCCACCTTCTGCAACCGTTTTACCGGCAGCTAAAGCTTCGAATGAAACATTACGTAATGAATTATCACGAACTTCTCCAAGTACTAATACTTTTCTAGCCATTTGTGTGTACCCCCCGATTAAAGTAGAGTGTCTATTTCCCTCTAATTCTATTAGTCAATTAAACAACTTTTGCTTCAGTGTGTAGTAATGATACAAGTTCTTTCACTTGATCTTCTAATTCTCCTTGAAGTACTTTACCTGCTTCTTTTTTAGGAGGAAGAAAAATTTCAATCGTTTTAGTTTTAGCTTCAACATCATCTTCATCAAGATCTAAATCATCAAGCTCCACTTCATCAAGAGGCTTTTTCTTAGCCTTCATAATTCCTGGTAAAGATGGATAGCGCGGTTCATTTAAACCTTGTTGTGCCGTTACAAGCAATGGAAGTGATGTTTCAATAACTTCTGAATCACCTTCAACGTCTCTTACAATTGTTACGTTAGATCCATCGATTTCCAATTTTGTAATTGTCGTAACGTAAGGAATATCTAGTAACTCTGCTACTCTTGGTCCAACTTGACCTGAACCGCCGTCAATAGCAACGTTTCCACCTAATATTAAATCTACTTCTTGACCTTTTAAATACTCTGCTAATAATTTTGCTGTAGTGAATTGATCTCCATTTTCTACATCATCTTCAATATTAATTAGAACTGCTTTGTCAGCTCCCATTGCTAATGCAGTACGCAACTCTTTTTCTGATTCTTCAGACCCAACAGTTACTACCGTTACTTCTCCACCATTAGCATCTCTAACTTGAATAGCTTCTTCAATTGCATATTCATCGTAAGGGTTAATAATAAATTCTGCACCATCTTCACTTATTTGACCGTTATTTAAAACTAGTTTTTCTTCAGTGTCAAATGTTCTTTTCATGATAACAAAGATGTTCATGGATTCCCCTCCTAATAATTAAACCATTAGTATATTAGTTTTAAAAATTCTTACTATTCCTCTTAATGTTATTTTACTATAATTTCTGAAAAATTGGTAGAAAAAAATTTATCTTTTCTATTTTCCCTGAAAATTCGCTTTTCTTTTTTCAATAAATGCTTGAATTCCTTCTTGACCATCTTCTGAAACAAACACTTTTCCAAATAATTCTGCTTCTCTTTTTACACTGTTCTCATACTGTTCTGTTTTAGACATATTTAACAATTCAACAGTAGCTTTAATAGAAACTGGACTCTTTTGAGCAATTTTCTTAGCTAACTTATAGGTTTCTTCCAATAAAGAGTCTTCTGGAAAAGCGTGGTTTGCTAGTCCAAATGTGACGGCTTCAATTCCTGTGATTGGCTCACTTGTCCAGAGCATTTCTGCTGCACGAGGAATGCCAACAAGTTTTGGTAGTCTTGCTGTACCTGCGAATCCTGGAATTAATCCTAATTGTAATTCTGGTAAACCTAGTTTGGCAGTTTCACTCACCACTCTAAAATGGCAACCCATCGCTAGCTCCAGACCACCACCTAATGCTGCTCCATGTATGCTTGCAATAATAGGTTTAGAAAATCTCTCCATCCTCTCAAATAACTCTTGACCATATGTAGATAGCTTTGAGAAATCTTCCCCGGATGTAATTGTTGTAAATTCTTTGATATCTGCTCCAGCTGAGAAAAATCGGCCTTCTCCGTGAATAACGATAACTCGAGTTTCTTCATTTGATTCTAAGTCATCTAAAACACTTGATAACTCTCTTAAAACAGCAGAGGATAACGCATTCGCTGGAGGACGATTAATAGAAATCGTTGCAATAAAATCTTCTATATTTACTTTTAAATATTCCATTTCCATACCTCCTAAACTAAAAATACACAAAACTCACCTCAACCTATCTAACAGGTTGAGGAGCTCCACAGCCAGATACTAATAGCTTCTGAACTGGTTTTGCTAATGTAACTAAATCATACTTTTGCTCATTCATTACCCAAGTGGTTACCGTTTCATCAATTGTTCCAAAAATAAGGTGTCGTGCTAAACGCTGATCCAGATTACTACTGAACTCGCCTGTTGCAATTCCTGCAGCAATAATTTGATCAACGACTCTTAAGTAGCCTTTTAACACTTCGTTTATTCTTAAGCGGAGCTCTTTATTAGATTGTCGTAGTTCCAACTGGGTAACAATTGCTAAGTGATGATCAGCAGCTAATAAGGCAAAATGTTTTTCCACCAACATTAATAACTTCTCTGCTGCTGTCGTTTTTCCTGCTATTTCTTTTTCAATTCTATCAATAAAATTCCCCATTTTCTCTTGAAAAAGTGAAACAAGAATATCATCTTTGTTTTTAAAATAAAGATAAATTGTTCCATCAGCTACGCCTGCTTGCTTGGCAATTTTTGATACTTGTGCTTGATGATAACCATTTTCTGCGATAGCAACGACTGCTGCGTCAATGATTTGTTTATACTTTGGTTTGTTTCTTTTCAATGGTAATACTTCCTTTCTAAAAATGAATGAATAATCATTCATATTTTCATAATACGAAGTTATTCCATACGTGTCAAGGATTATAAATAAACTTAAGAGCCACAGCGAACATGGCTCTTTGCAAGTTGCTCAGTTTTTTCTTGCAAAGCGTTCAAATATTAGCTTATTTGGTGCTAATTTTTTTTCTTTCTTCATCTACTAGTGCTCTTCTTAGTATTTTTCCAACTGCCGTTTTTGGTAATTCTGAACGAAACTCATAAATTCGTGGAACTTTATATGATGCTAGATGCTTTCTTGCAAATTCATCTAATTCTTGCTCACTACATTCCATACCTTCTTTTAATACCACGTATGCTTTAACTGTTTCACCACGATATGGATCAGGTACCCCTGCAACGACCACTTCTTGAATTTTTTCATTTTCATAAAGTACTTCTTCTATTTCACGAGGATAAATATTAAATCCTCCGGCAATAATCATATCTTTCTTTCTATCCACTATATAGTAAAACCCTTGTTCGTCCATGTAAGCCATATCACCTGTATATAACCAGCCATCCTTAAGTACTGCTTCTGTTTCTTCAGGCTTATTCCAATACCCTTTCATAACCTGTGGACCTCGTACAATTAATTCTCCTATTTCATTTGGCCCAGCAGGACCTGAGTTATCCGGTGATAATACCACTGAATCTGTATCTGGCCAAGGGACACCAACACTTCCACTTACTCTTTTATCCCATAGAAAGTTTGCATGAGTGACAGGTGATGCCTCTGATAAACCGTAGCCTTCTACTAACTTTCCTCCAGTTACTTTTTCAAACTGTTCCTGTACTTCAACGGGCAATGGCGCTGATCCACTAAGGCAAGAGTCTACTGATGATAAATCATATTTTTTTATGTCTGGGTGATTCAATAGTGCAATATAAATGGTTGGTGCACCTGGGAAGAGTGTTGGCTTCAGTTTCTGAATCGTTTTTAACGTATCTAGTGCATCAAATTTTGGAAGTAAAATCATTTTAAATCCTTGCATAATGGATAAATTCATCACCGCTGTCATCCCATAGACGTGAAAGAAAGGTAGAATACCTAATATTGACTCTTCTCCTCTTTTACTTTTATACATCCAATGTGCACTCATCAACGTATTTGCTACTAAGTTCTTATGAGTCAACATAACCCCTTTTGGAAAACCGGTCGTTCCACCCGTATATTGAAGTAGTGCCAAATCTTCACTTGGGTTAATATCAACATCTATTTCTTTTGCTTCAGTCGATGCTAAAATCCGTGTAAATAGATGATTTTGATCATCTTCTTCTACTTTCACAACAATACCATGCTGCTTTTTTTGTATAAACGGATAGATAAGATTCTTTGGAAATGGCAAATAGTCTTTTATTCCTGTTACAATGATGTGTTTTAATTTTGTTACCGCTTTCACTTTACTCACTCTTGGATAAAGTAGATCTAAAGTAAGGATAATATCGGATCCAGAATCATTAATTTGATATTCTAATTCTCTTTCTGTGTACAGTGGATTCGTTTGAACAACAATACCACCTGCGAATAGCACACCATAATATCCAATTACAGCTTGAGGACAATTTGGTAACATAATCGCTACACGATCACCCTTTTTTAAGCCAAGGTGTTTTAAATAGTTAGCGAATTTTAACGCTTTTTCATAAAGTTCATTAAATTTTAACTCTTTACCTAAAAAATGAATTGCTGTCTTCTCTGAAAATTCCTCAGAAGCATCCTTTAAATAAGATTGTAAAGTCTTGTTCTCATAGTTGATTGAATGTGGTATTTCTTTTGGATATTGATCCAACCATGGCTTTTGTATTTCCATATACCATTCCCACCTTTTCCCCCTGATTTTTTAAAACTTTAGAATTTTCTAATCATTTACTCTATTATAATATAATGCATAATTCGTGACAATTATCTAATTTCTTTAATATTTTTTTAAATATACGTAATTAATTTCCAAGCTCTAAAACTTTTTTATCGTATTTTCTTCAATAGGTTGCTTTCCAACCTATTAACTGTCAAACTTAAGAGTGATAAACTATTTTGTAGAAAAGATGAGTAGGTGACTAACATGATTGAAATTAAAACTTCTACACTCAGTGATGGAGAGTTTAATAGAGGGGTATTTGCAACTCGCGATATTAAAAAGGGGGAGCTTATCCATGAAGCACCCGTTATATCATACCCAAATAAGGAACATGTTCATATAGAGAAAACGTTGCTTGCTGATTATGCGTTTGAGTATGGAAAGAATCATTCAGCCATTCTGTTAGGCTATGGCATGTTGTTTAATCATTCGTATACACCGAATGCGAATTATGAAATTAGCTTTGAAGACCACACGTTTAAATTTTATGCATATACGAATATTAAAGCCGGTGAAGAAATTCTAATAAATTATAATGGTGAAGTTGATGACAATGATCCACTATGGTTTAACGAGTAGAAGAAGTAAAAAAGCATCCGATGGATGCTTTTTTATTTTGGATTAAACGAAAAATAGTAAATAGATTACACCAATTAGAAGAAATACTCCACATAGTGTTAGCAAAACCTTCGCTAATGTTTCCAATAGTAATTCACCTTACCCTATACCCGAGCCTATGACGTAGGAGAGTCCTATTGAGATCACCATTGCGATAAATCCAACAGCTCGGTTATCTTTTTCAATCTCATCATCAATTTTAAACCTTGGTGTCAAAAATTCAAATATAAAATATCCAGTAAGTAATAAGAAAAAGCCAAACATTCCCCAACCAATCATGACAAATAATGAATCATGATTGCTAATAGAGAAACGAAAAATATTAGCAATACCAAATATTTTTCCACCGGTAGCCATAGCTACAGCAAAGTTTCCCTTTTGTATTTCTTCCCAATTTTTATATTTCGTTACTAATTCAAATAAAGCTAGAAATAAAATGATAAGTAATACGATTACGCTATAATTAGCAGCAGCTTGCACATAATCATTTCCCCAAAAATTTTCCATTGGTTTGCAAAACTCCCTTTTATTTTCCATTAAAGCAATAACTCTTTACTTAAATTCAACGACCGTTACTCCTGTTCCACCTTCCCCCGCTTCTCCAAAGCGGGATGATTTAACTTGTCGGTGCTTCTTTAAATAGTCTTGAACACCCTGTCGAAGCGCACCTGTTCCTTTTCCGTGGATAATGGACACTCGTGGATAACCAGCTAGAAGTGCATCATCAATATACTTTTCCACCCTAAGTAAGGCGTCCTCAAAGCGCTCTCCTCTCAAATCCAGTTCAAGCTTCACATGATAATCCTTGCCCTTAATTGTTGCTAAAGGTTTTGTTTCGACCGGTTCAGGGCGACTAATGTATTGAAGATTGCTTTCCTTAACCTTCATTTTCATAATCCCCATTTGAACATTCCATTCTTTTTGTCCTACTTTTTCAATCAGAATACCTTTTTGGTCAAAACTTATAACTTTAACTTCATCACCTGGTCGAAGCTCTTCATTTTTTGTTGATTTTCCTATCTTTTTTGAACTCTTTTCTAAAGTAGGAGTCGCGTTTTCTAGACGTTTTTTTGCATCTATTAGTTCATGTTCTTTAATTTGAGCATGTTGATTTTTCTTCATTTTTCTTAGTTCTCGAATAATCTCATCTGCTTCTTCGGTTGCATGTTTGATTGTTTGGGCGGCCTTTATTTCGGCTTTTTGATATAAATGATCTCTTTGTTGATTAAATTCATTAATTTGCGCTTGTAGTTCTTCATGTAGTTTCTGCGCCTCTTTACGAATAGCCTCAGCCTCAATTGCCTCCTCTTCCGCTTTTTTCTTACTATTTTCAAGTGAGGCGATCATGTTTTCTACCGTATTACTTTCAGTACTAATATGTGATCTAGCTCGCTCTATAACGGACGAATCTAGTCCTAGACGCTTAGAGATTTCAAAAGCATTGCTTCGGCCAGGAACACCAATTAACAATTTGTATGTAGGACTGAGTGAATCAACATCAAACTCTACACTAGCATTAATTACCTCAGGCCTATTATAGCCGTATGCTTTTAACTCAGGGTAATGAGTAGTGGCAATTACTCTTGCACCTCTTTGATACACTTCATCTAAAATGGAGATTGCTAGTGCAGCACCTTCACCGGGGTCTGTACCAGCACCTAGTTCATCGAATAATACTAAACTATTCTCATCAACCTTTTGGAGAATATCTACAATATTGACCATATGAGATGAGAACGTACTTAAGCTTTGCTCAATTGATTGTTCATCACCGATATCTGCATAAACAGAATCAAAAACAGTCATTTCTGATCCATCAAGTGCAGGTATTTGTAAACCTGATTGAGCCATTAACGTGAATAATCCCACGGTTTTTAATGTAACCGTTTTTCCTCCAGTATTTGGTCCAGTAATTACAATCGTCGTATACTCTTTTCCTAATTCAATATCATTAGGCACAACTTCTTCTGGCTTAATAAGAGGGTGTCTTGCTTTAAAAATATTCACATAGCCTTTATTGTTCATTATAGGCTTTGAACATTTCAGTTTATGACTATAACTTGCTTTTGCAAAAAGAAAGTCTAATTCTGATAAGACTGTTACGTTATGATCTAATTCTCCCTCTACTTCTGCAACCTTTCCCGTTAATTCAAAAAGGATTCTTTCAATTTCTTGTGTTTCTTTTACTCTCGCTTCTTGAAGTTGGTTATTTAAGTCAACGACCGCTTGTGGTTCAATGAATAACGTAGCGCCTGAGGAGGATTGGTCATGGACAATTCCACCATATACACCTCTGTATTCCTGCTTAACAGGTACAACATATCGATCATTTCGAATCGTAATGATTGCGTCAGATAATGTTTTTTGTCCCGAAGAGGATCTTACAATATTCTCAAGCTTTTCTCTGATTCTAGCTTCATTACTTCTAAGCTGGTGTCTAATCGTTCGAAGTTTTTCGCTAGCAGAGTCCATTACTTCTCCAGAATCATCGATACAACTCTTAATGTCTTGTTCTACCTCGATTAGAGGAGCTATTTGTGAAACAAATTCACCTAGAATAGGTAATTCAATGCCATCTTCAATCATTCCTTCGATAAACTTCTTTAACTGTCTGCCCCCATAGATGGTACTTGCAATGTTAAGAAGTTCATTTTGGTTTAACATGCCACCAATTGCGGCTCTTTTAATGCTTGCACGAATATCACTAATTCCACCTAAAGGAACATTTCCTTTTAGCCTTAAAACTTTTACACCTTCATCCGTTTGCTCCTGCCACTTTACTACTTCAGCGTAGTTTGGCGATGGAAGAAGTTTAATGACTTTGTCACGACCAAGTGATGAAGCAACATGCTGCTTTAATTGTTCTTTCACTTTGTCAAATTCTAATACTTTCATCATGCGCTGATTCATCGTTTTCTCCCCTAACATTCAACATCATAATAGAGCTAAATTATTGTTTATGATGCTTTTCTAAAAAATCTAACAATCGCCCAATGTCCCATGTATTAATGACATTATCCTTCTTAATCCAACCTTTCATCGCTGTAGAAACTCCTATTGGCATATCTTCAAGCATATCGATATTATGAGCATCTGTATTAATAACCAGTTTTACACCTGCATCCTGGGCCATTTTAATATACTGTGCAGATAAATCTAAACGATTAGGATTCGCATTTAGTTCTAGTGCGGTATTTGTTTCTTTCGCTAATTGTATAAGAAGCTCGATATCTACGTCATAACCTTCTCTTCTCCCAATTAACCTACCAGTTGGATGGGCAATAATATCAACATGGCAGTTTTCTAAAGCTGCTTTCAATCTTGTCATTATTTTTTCACGTGGCTGTGAAAAACTTGAATGAATTGATGCAATCACAATATCCATTCCTGCTAAGACAGAATCATCATAATCTAGTGTTCCATCAGGTAAAATATCCATTTCTACTCCTGCTAAAATGGTAATATCATCATACTTTTCATTTAATCGGTCTATTTCCTCTCTCTGTTGAAGCAATCTCTCTGGTGTTAGTCCGTTAGCAACCTTTAAATATTGAGAATGATCCGTAATCGCAATATAACGATAACCTTTGGATCGACACGCCTCTACCATCTCTTCAATTGTAAAAGCACCATCGCTCCAAGTAGAATGCATATGTAAATCGCCCAAAATATCTTCCAAACGAATAAGACCTTCAATTTCATGCACTAACTCAATTTCCTTACCGTCCTCCCTAAGTTCTGGAGGGATAAAGGGGATATTAAAATGATTAAAAAACTCTTCTTCAGATTCAAAAGTCTTTACTTCACCCGTCTCAATTATTTCTACGCCATATTCACTAATCTTTTCTCCTCTGTCTTTTGCAATTTGTCGCATTTTCACATTGTGATCTTTACTTCCTGTAAAATGATGTAAGGTTGTCACAAATTCTTTTGGTAAGACAAGTCTAAAGTCAACCGAAATATCATATTCATACTCAATCACGACAGAAACTTTAGTATCTCCATTTGAGATGATTTCTTTGACTCCCTTTAATTGTGTTAGTTGTTCCCGCACAATGTTTGGTGTAGTTGTAGCAATAATAAAATCAAGATCTTTAATTGTTTCTCTCATTCTTCTTAAACTTCCAGCTCTTGAAAATTTCACAATTCCCTGCATTGTCGATAAAGCTTGTTCAATAGATTCAGCTAAAGGAATCATCATAGAAATTGGTAATCTTTCAGGACGTTTTCCGCTTTCAGCAATCGATGCCAATATTTTTTCTTCTGTTTTTTTACCAAATCCCGCTAGGCTTTGTACCTTTCCATTCATACATGCTTCTTTGAGCATTTCTATATCTTCAATTCCTAATTCCTGATAAAGCTTGGCAATTTTCTTTCCACCTAAACCTTGTAATTTCAATAGAGGAACCAATCCCGCTGGCACTTCACTTTTAAGCACAGATAGTGTTTCTGATTCTCCAGTATTGATATATTCTTCAATGACAGCAGCAGTGCCTTTACCAATTCCTGCAAGCTTTGTAAAATCTTCTATTTGACTTAAGCTTCTATCATCATTTTCAAGTGCAGCAGCAGCTTTTCTAAAAGCTGCAATTTTAAACGTATTTTCACCCTTTAATTCCATGTAAATGGCAATAGTTTCTAATAATCGAATGATATCTTTTTTATTCAAATGACTCACGCTCACTTTCTATGTATAATTCTACTCTTGTCTGTCGTTTAATAATCTATTTGTATCTTCAATTTAGTTTGTTTTTAAATAAGATTTACCTTTTTATCGTTTCCTCAATTATGTATTCTACTTACAAAACTAAAATCATATATAAAAAACTTCTCTGATCAGAGAAGTTTAGAATGCCATATGTTCTATCCATAAGTCTTTTATTTTCCCTGAGAAAATAGGTGTATGTTGAACTATCATCTTTGCCATAACAGACTCATTGATAGATGTCTGTATGATTTCTAAAGGTAATAAGGCTCCAATAAAAAGGACAATAAAAAGGATAAGATAGGTTTCAACAAAACCTAATAAACCACCAGCCCATCCATTCACTTGTTTCAGCAATGGTAAATGAGCAAGGAAGTCAAGCATTGAACCAATAATTTGCATGGCAATTTTTGTTGCAAAGAATAGCATAGCAAAGGCGATTGCTCGATAATAAGCAGCTTCTAAATTAGAACTTTCAAACAAAAATTTCACAGTAGATTCTTCACCGAAGGAAGGATAAGGAATCCATAGGTTTAATTTTGGAGCTAGGTCACCAAAATATAAATATGCCACGATAAATGCAACAATAAATCCTGTTAAATGTACGATTTGAAGAATAAATCCCCTTTTAAGGCCAATTAAAAAACCAAATAATAGAATAATAACTAAAAATAAATCAAGCATTTCTAATTTCAATCCTTTTCATTTATTACTTGCATTTGTTGTAGAAGTTGCTCATGTTCATCCTTTAACTTTAGGTAGTCATGTACAACATTTACAGCTGTTAATACGGCTAACTTATTTATATCTAGCGAAGAGTTTTTGCTATTAATCTCTCGCATTTTATCGTCAACAATTGAGGCCACAAGACGAATATGACTCGTGCTTTCATACCCTATAATTGAATATTGCTGTCCATATATATCAACTGTTGTTTTTGTTTTGTTTTTTTGTGACAACATATGAGCCCCCAATCCTATCAATCCTCATCTTATCATAACATGAATAGTAGAAATATGGAAAGTCATCTCCTAAAGAGTTATGATAGGTTTATATTAGTTTCTAGTTTTTTGGCTACCCTGAAAATACGACACTGTATATGGGGTGTTAACCTCCGTTGCAGGAACCTCGCTTTCCGCGGGGCGCTCCTGGAGCCTCCTCGGCTGCGCCTGTGGGGTCTCCAGTCCAGCGCATCTCCCGCAGGAGTCTCGGTTCTTCCACTTCGATTAATAAGCATAAATCACTATATGTCAACATTCTATATTTCTGTTTGTTTGGAGAATATTTAATAAACTACTAATACATATTCATAATAAAATTTAGCTATATTTTAGGAGTTGATAGCATGGCTAATGCTGTTTTAAAAGTACCTAGAGACGTTATTCAAAAAATGAGAGAAGAATATGCTACTTTCATGGTTGAGAAAATTCCACAGGGAGGGTTATTTGTAGCTAAGCTACCTACTTGTACGGTTACAGCTTATAAATCAGGTAAGGTGTTGTTTCAAGGGGCTGGCGCTGATAAGGAGTCAATGAAGTGGGGAGAAAAACAAAGTCAATCTTCAAAGCCTGTAAGTATGAAGAGTAACAAGAAGGAGCATAGTTTTACACCCCCAGTAAATATATCATCCCTATCAATTTTAGGTTCTGATGAAGTTGGAACTGGTGATTACTTTGGACCAATGACGGTTGTTGCTGCTTATGTAAGTAAAGATCATCTCGCATTATTAAAAGAACTTGGAGTAAAAGATTCAAAGAATCTAAATGATATTCAAATCTGTTCAATTGCTAAAGAAATCATTGAGGTTATTCCATATAGTTTATTGGTTCTTCATAACGAAAAATATAACGATTTACAAGCAAAAGGAATGACACAAGGTAAAATGAAGACCCTGCTTCACAATCAAGCGTTACAGCATGTACTAGATAAGATTACTCCACAAAAACCTGATGGAATCTTAATCGATCAATTCGCTGAGCCTGAGACATATTTTAGACATTTAGCCGGACAAAAACGTGTGGTTCGAGAGAATGTTTATTTTTCTACGAAAGCCGAAGGTGTGCACTTAGCAGTTGCTGCTGCTTCAATTATTTCAAGGTATGCTTTTGTAAAGGAGTTTGAAAAACTTAGCAAAAAAGTGGGAGTGGATTTACCTAAAGGAGCAGGGGCTAAGGTAGATCAAGTTGCTGCTGATATTATCAAGGAACAAGGCATTGACGTATTGAAGAAGATTACGAAGTACCATTTTGCAAATACGGACAAAGCGAAGAAAATAGCTAAATATACTTCATAGCTGATGTGGTAGATAATAAAAAAAGTGGAAGAGACTTAATAGTTTCTTCCACTTTTTTATTTTATAGCTACCCTGAAAAATACGGACCTGAACATGGGGTGTTAATCTGCGTTGCAGAACTCTCGCTTTCCGCGGGGCGCTTCTTGAGCCTCCTCGGCTTATGCCTGTGGGATCTCAAGCCTAGCGCAATTCCCGCAGGAGTCTCGGTTCTTCCACTCCGATTAACACGCATAAATACTGTGATTCAACACTCTACTCACAATAAACATTAACATTTTTCATTCATCATGGTGCTAAGAGTTCTATAGATAGTTTTAAAGATACTCCCTAAAGATTATGATCTTAATGTAGCTGAAAATTTTTCCTCAACAGCTTTTAATACATTTTGATGTGTTTTTGTTACTTCTTCATCTGTAAGAGTTCTTTGTGGGTCAAAATAACGTAATGAATAAGCGACGGATTTTTTACCTTCTTCCATACGCTCTCCTTCATAAAGGTCAAAGACAAATACATCTTTTAGTAGCTTTCCACCAGTTTCAATAATCACATTTTTTATATCACCGGATGGAATTGATTTATCCACAACTAAGGCAATATCTCTAGTCATCATTGGAAAGCGTGGTATTGGTTCGTACGTTATCTCTTCAACATCCGCTTCTAAAACTTCCATTAACGCTAATTCAAAAACATATGTCTCATTTAAATCAAGTTCCTTTTGAACGTCTGGATGAACCTGACCTACAAAACCAATTGATTGTTTATCAATCATAACTTCAGCTGTTCGTCCTGGATGCATACCTTCTATTTCTGCTTTCACAAACGAAATTTTCTTTCCTAATCCAAGTAGGTCAAATAGTCCTTCAAGAATTCCTTTTACCACAAAGAAATCGACTTTCTTCTTCTCTCCTTGCCAAGGGTGTGATAACCATTGTCCCGTTACAGCTCCAGCTAAGCGTTCTTTTTCATTTGGCAATTCACCTTCGCCATTTGATAAAAATACAGAACCTAACTCATACGTAGCAATATCGTCAATCTGACGAGCGATATTATGTGATAAAACTTCCAATAACTGAGGAAGAATGCTTAGGCGTAGAACACTTCTCTCCTCACTCATAGGCATTGAAAGATGTATTGGCTTCGCTTCTTCTAATGCATACTTGCTAACCTTAGCCTCATTTGTTAATGAATACGTCACAGATTGATATAGACCTGCACCTTCTAAATAGCGACGAACCTTTCTTCTTTTTGCTTGATAAGGAGTTAATTTACCTGCCGCTTCCCCAATTGGTAAAGTTGTTGGTAAATTGTCGTAGCCATAAAGCCTTGCAACTTCTTCAATGATATCTTCTTCTATTGTAATATCACCACGTCGAGTCGGAACAGTAATCGTAAACGTCTCATTATCTTCAGTAAAAGTAAACTTCAAGTTTGCTAAAATTCCTTCAATTACATCTTTCTGCATCGACGTACCAAGTACAGAATTAATACGGTCTAATGTAATCGTCACGACTGCAGGAGTAACTGTTAAATGATCTACTTCTACAACTTCAGCAAGTACTTTTCCTGAAGCATACTGAGCCATTAATGCTGCTGCTCGATCACACGCTTCACGTGTTCTGTTAGGATCAATGCCTTTTTCATATCTAGTGCTTGCTTCACTTCTAAGTCCATGATCCTTTGATGACTTACGAATCGTAGAGCTATTAAAGTAAGCAGATTCAATTAAAACAGTGGTAGTATCAGCCTGTACTTCAGAATTCGCTCCACCCATTACACCTGCAAGTGCAACTGGCTCAATACCGTTTGTAATTACAAGGTGATCATCAGATAGAGTTCTTTCTGCATCATCAAGTGTGACAATCTTTTCGTCTTGTATTGCACGTCTTACAACGATTTCTTTAGAACCAAGGCGATCATAATCAAACGCATGTAATGGTTGACCATATTCCAATAGAATGTAATTTGTGATATCGACCACATTGTTATGTGGACGAATACCCGCTGCCATTAATTTTGTTTGTAGCCATAATGGAGAAGGAGCAATTTTTACGTCCTTCACTATTCTTGCACAATACAGTGGATTGTCTTCTTTTGCGTCGACTTTGATGGAAATATAATCACTTGCTTTTTCATCCGTAGTAGTTAGCTCTATGGAAGGGAATTTCACTTCTTTCCCTAATATTGCAGCTACCTCATAAGCTACACCTAACATACTTAAGCAGTCAGAGCGATTTGGCGTTAATCCTAACTCTAGCACTTGGTCATCTAAATTTAAATGTTGCAATGCATCTGTTCCGACTTCAACATCTTCTGGAAAAACAAAAATACCCTCTGAGAATTCTTTGGCAACTAATTTTGACTCCACTCCAAGCTCCTGAAGTGAACAAATCATACCATGTGACTCTTCTCCACGTAACTTCGCTTTCTTAATTTTAAAGTTTCCCGGTAAAATAGCACCAACCTTTGCAACGACAACCTTCTGCCCTTTTGCTACATTTTTAGCACCACAAACAATTTGAACTGGCTCTTCTTCCCCAACATCTACTGTACAAACATTTAATTTGTCTGCATTAGGATGTTGTTGACACTCTAACACATGACCAACTACTACCCCAGAAATTCCTTGGTTAAGTACTTCAACACCTTCAACCTCTATACCACTTTTCGTAATTTTATCTGCTAGCGCTTCAGCAGTTACACCGCTAAGATCTACATATTCTTGTAACCATTTATATGAAACAAACATGGTTTCCCCTCCTAATTAAACTCTGTTAAACTGACTAACAAATCGGCGATCGTTTGTATAGAAGTGACGAATATCATCAATTCCGTACTTTAACATCGCTATACGTTCAGGTCCCATTCCAAACGCGAAGCCAGTGTATTTCTTAGAATCAAACCCTGCCATTTCAAGTACATTCGGATGAACCATTCCTGCACCTAAAATTTCAATCCAACCTGTTTTTTTACATACATTACATCCACTGCCTCCACACATGAAGCAAGAAATATCCATTTCTACTGAAGGTTCAGTGAACGGGAAAAAGCTAGGTCTTAAACGAATTTCTCTATCTTCTCCAAACATTTTTTTTGCAAATGTAGCTAAAGTACCTTTTAAGTCACTCATTCTAATGTTCTCATCGATGACTAGTCCTTCTATTTGCATAAATTGGTGAGAGTGAGTTGCATCGTCACTATCTCTTCTATACACTTTCCCAGGACATATGATTTTCACTGGTCCCTTACCCTTGTGCTTTTCCATTGTTCTAGCTTGTACAGGTGATGTATGAGTACGTAATAAGATTTCTTCAGTTATATAGAAAGAGTCTTGCATATCGCGTGCTGGATGCCCTTTTGGAAGATTTAATGCTTCAAAATTGTAATAATCTTTCTCTACTTCTGGACCTTCAGCGATTGTATAACCCATGCCTAAAAATAAGTCTTCAATTTCTTCAATAACAGCTGTTAATGGGTGATGGCTTCCTACTTTTACAGGGCGACCAGGGAGTGTTACATCAATGCTCTCAGTCGCTAATTTTTTTTGAACTTCTTCAGCCTCTAACTTCTCTTGCTTTTCTGTTAGTTTTGTTGTAATTGCTTCACGAACTTCATTCGCAAGAGCACCCATAATTGGTCTTTCTTCTGCTGAAAGCTTACCCATTCCACGTAGCACTTCTGTGATGGGACCTTTCTTCCCTAAATATGCCACCCGGATATCGTTAAGTTCTTTTAAGTCTTGTGCTGCATTTACTTTTTCAATTGCTTCCATTTGCAATTCTTTTAATCGTTCTTGCATAAGTTTGACCTCCATTTATTTGACCTTTGAAATGTAAACTCCGCTATCGTGTTATCGTAGGATGTATGTAACCTTTTTACATGTATAAAAACAACAAAAAATCCCCGCCCTAAAAAGGGACGAGGATATCGCGGTACCACCCTTGTTAACAGAAGATTTTCTGTTCAACTTTAAAATTGATAACGGTAAAAACCGGAACACCTTTACGCATTTAGCGGTCTAAGTGTCGACTCAAGAGGTGAATTCACTACCCTTTAAACACATAAAAATGCTTTCAGTCTCGGCATTTTCTCCCTGAATGGTAAAAGATAGCTACTCTTCTCTATCACTGTCAGTTTCATTATTTCATTACTGTCTCATCATTATATTATATGGGGATTTATAAGGCAAATCAACCTATTCCTTTCGTCTATAAAAGGGCAGGTATAAAAGAAGAAATATACTAAACGCTACCGCTTCTAAAGAAAGAATATACCATGGATAAGGGCCTAAAAAATCAAGAATACTTGGATTTGATGGCTTCTTTGCCAAAAACATATAATTTCCACCGGTTATTTTGTTAACTATATATATAAAAATAGCAAGTGCATTTAATACTAACATGGCTTTCCAAACTGATTTGAAGGTAGGTTTGTACTTTTCTACCCATACCATATATAAACTTGCCAATATGATTGCAATATGGGCCAAGAAGAAATGAAAATATCGATAATGAGGAAAGTCATATGTTAATTCAGGGGTTAGCATTGCTTGAAGCGCTCCACCTACCCCAAAAAAATACGTGATTTCAAATAAGAAATAACTACGGGAAAAAAGCATGACGATACTTAAAAGCAGAGAAATAGAGCATAGTTGAAGTGGCAATGAATCTGCTAAATTCCATACATCAGTGTATATGTACCATAAGTATAGTGATAATTCGCTTACCAACAGTCCAATGGCGAGTATATATCTTATTTTATTAGACTGACTTTCTCTTATTTTATCTCTTTTTAAAAATAAGAATGTAGCTGATAGTAATAAAATAATAAGCATCGTTACATGTGATAAAGATAGAAATTGAAAAAACTCATCATTGTATCTATACCTTCCAAACCACTCCTCCACTTACTCATCCCCCTATAACTTTATGTTAGATGATATAACAATACACCTGTTGCTACCGCAACATTTAACGATTCACTTTTTCCACGTATTGGAATATATAAGTTTTGGGTAGTTTGTTTTAACAAATGCTCACTTACCCCACTACCTTCATTCCCTACGATTAGAGCAAATGATTTCCCAGGTACTACTTCTTTATAATGAACAGCATCTTTTAACGCTGTACCATAAATAGTCACATTATGTTTTTGTAATTTATCCATCCACTCATTTAGTTGACCTTTTAAAATTGGCAAGTGAAAGATTGAACCTTGAGTAGATCGAATGACTTTTGAATTATATATATCCACACTTCCCTCTCCTACAATCACAACATCAATCCCAGCTGCATCTGCAGTTCTTATCATTGTACCTAGATTACCTGGATCTTGAACCGCATCAATAAGTAGATACGATTTATTTTCAATTAATTCGAATTCTACTTTTTCTTGGTAACACACGGCTGCAATTCCTTGTGAAGTCTCGGTTTGACTAATTTCTTTCATTATTGATTCAGTTACAATTGTCAGTGGAACATTGTCTAAATCCCATTCATTAGGTATTCTTGAAATGTTTTCGGTTATAAATATTTCTTTTATTAAATCTTTTCGTTGTAATGATTCTTCCACTAAGTGAAATCCATCAATTAGATAGAGTCCAGTTTTATCACGTTCTTTTTTTGTGTGTAATTTTTTTACTTGTTTAATGAGAGGGTTTTGAATGGATTCAATTCGTTTCAAAGCTTTTTCTCCTTGTCTACTTTTTATTTATGATTAATGTGATTGATTCATGTCCTATTTAAACTAATTCTAATTGGATTGACTAATTACTCCAATTTTTTCATTATATACTACTTTTCATACATAATAAATCGATTGATTACAAAAGCTAGTATTGATTGAATAATGAATAAATAAAGAGGTGTGGATACTATATGAATTTAAATTTACGTAATGCAGTACTTGCTAACGTTAGTGGAAATTCTCAATCCGAACTTGAAGACACAATTGTTGATGCTATTCAAAGCGGTGAGGAGAAAATGCTTCCAGGTTTGGGAGTTCTTTTTGAAGTTATATGGAAAAATGCAAGTCAAGATGACAAAGCAGAAATGCTTTCATCTCTTGAGCAAAGCCTAAGAAATCAGGGGTAACAAATAGAACAAAAGCCGATGAGAACAAAATCTCATCGGCTGTTTTTTTATTGGAATCTAATATTGTTTACTGTTTCTGAATCAAGTCGCTTAATTGTTTCTACAATAAGCTTTACAGCATTCTCGTAATCATCACGATGAAGCATGGCTGCGTGAGAGTGAATGTATCTTGTAGCAATTGTAATAGCTAAAGCAGGAACACCGTTATAAGTTACGTGAATAGCACCAGCATCCGTTCCCCCACCTGCAATGGCATCAAATTGATAAGGAATCTCCATTTCATCTGCAACGTTTGTTACAAAATCTCGAAGTCCTTTATGAGAGACCATAGATGCATCATATAAAATCACTTGAGGACCTTTCCCCATTTTGCTTTGTGCTTCTTTTTCAGTAACACCAGGTGTATCGCCAGCGATACCAACATCAACTGCAAAACCAATGTCCGGTTGAATATATGCTGAAGCAGTCTTTGCTCCGCGCAATCCAATCTCTTCTTGAACAGTACCAACTCCGTATACAACGTTAGGATGGTTTGTTCCTTTTAATTGTTTCAAGACATCAATTGCAATCGCACAACCAATTCGGTTATCCCACGCTTTAGCTAGTAGCATTTTTTCGTTATTCATCACTGTGAACTCAAAATATGGTACGACTTGATCACCAGGTTTCACACCAAATTCTAGTGCTTCCTCACGACTAGATGCTCCAATATCAATAAACATATCTTTAATATCAACAGGCTTTTTACGAGCTTCTGGTGTTAAAATATGAGGTGGCTTTGAGCCGATTACACCTGTTACATCACCTTTACTTGTTACAATCGTAACTCGTTGGGCCAACATTACTTGTGACCACCATCCACCTACTGTTTGAAAACGAAGGAATCCTCTTTCGTCAATTTGCGTAATCATAAAACCAACTTCATCAAGGTGCCCAGCGACCATGATTTTAGGACCTTCAGCTAAACCAACTTTTTTAGCTACTAAGCTTCCTAATCCATCTGTAGTTACTTCGTCAGCATACTCTGTTATGTATTTTTTCATGACTTCACGTGGTTCTCTTTCGTTACCAGGAATACCTTTTGCATCTGTTAAATCTTTTAACATTTGTAAAGTTTCATCTAACTTTTTCATATGCTCAACTCCCTATTCATTACAGAATAACTTAATCAATTATCACAACTTTCATTATATCGAAAACGCTATCAAATGTACAAAATTTCATCTAATAACCTTTCTGCTGACGAATATGATTCTTATCATTTTTGGACATATACGCATTTTCTATCTGGTTATGACTATATCCTAGACTCTTACCTAACGATAAGTAATGATTAAATATTTCATTAAAAGCGGAATGACTATATTCTTTTTGAAAATGGGAAATCTCCCGATAAAGTGACATGAAATTGCTTACTAAGTCATTACTTAATTCTAACTGTAATACAGTAGGTTCATACTTCAGTTCAATGCCAATTGAAAGGATAAAATGTAGACCATCAACATATTCCTCTAAAATTATTTCATCGTTTGAGGGTGGCTTTATACTCCAATATTTAAAGCAACGTGTTTCATTTGCTAATTCTCCTATTTCAACTAGTAATGCCAATAATTTTCTTTCTACGAGATCTTCATTTTTTAAATCATGTTGTTCTCTAATTTTCGCATCTAGTTTACTTTGCATATCTACTAATGTTTGAATGTTCACTTTCACACCTCTATTTTATCTGTTTCAATGATGATAACAAAAATCATGGATAACATAAATTAAAAGTTATTTAACAGTCGTCATTTTTAATCGAAATCCTCTATTTATCTGAACGGCAAAATTTTATTACGATCTTCTTCATTTTCATGAAACCTTTCCGGTTCCCATCCGTATAACAAAGTGAATGCATTTTAGGAGGAGTTCATATGTTTGTTTTACTTATACGCTTTCTGGTTTTATTATTAATTGGCTTTATCATATATCGCTCAATCAAATACTTTTTAAATCCGAAAAGGAAGCTTGAGTTAGCACATGAGCAAAAGAAATTCTTCTTCCTAGATGACTCAGCGAATGTTCGAAAAAATTTTCTGTTAACGTATAAAGGTGTTTTGTTTGAAGGCGAGAAGTATTTAGGAACCACCGATAACTCCTTTGAAGTCGTTTCCATTTTTATTTGGACAAAACATCCTTCTAAATTAAAGGGCTTAAACTATCAAGATTTCTTAACGATAGAAAAACGGATTCAACAAGAATATCGAAACGCTAAGATTGATTGGAAAAGTCCAATTAAAGAATTCCTATCGGATAAGAAATGAAGCAATGAGTCTCTCGCTTGAGATCTCACTGCTTCTTTTTTTAAAAATATATTAAGCCTCAAATGATTTTCTCTTATTTTGAAAAAAGTCATTCCACGCTATCGTTACTTCCTTTTTCCTTAACACATAAAAAAGACAAGATAATGATAGTAGGATAATGACAATAATTGAAGGGGAGAAATGACGAATAAATTGACCGAAGACAGTAAAAAAGACAGCGAGTGGAATATTCGTTAGAAATGAGTCCTTTATATAATTTTTCAGGCTTCGAGTATGTTCGATAATACAAAGTGAAAGTAAATGATAGTTGATAAAGGGAAGGAGTCTTAATACTCCTATTTGTCCTATCGTAAAGTTCGCCTTATCTCCTAACCATTTTTGTTTAAGAATCTGTAACTTCCGAAATGTTCTAGGCATTCTTTTGAACATAAAATAAAAGAGAATACTTTGGACAGTTAGACCAATTAAGGAATAAATTGATCCAAAAACAGCCCCAAAGAGTATACCACCAACCATACAAACGACAGCGACCGGAATAAACATAATTGGACGAATGAGATGTAACCCAATAAACACAAATGGTGCTAAGAAACCTGTTGATTCCACAAAAATAAATAATAACGATACGGTCTCTTCCATTCTATCACCCCTGCATTTTCGAAGAATGAATGACTATTTAAACATATACAATGGTCCGAGTTATTATGACAAATTTATTGCCAAAAAGAAAAGTATCAACATGTTAATAATCATACAGACAGGGACTAACCATTTAAATGACTTATGTTGTGTTTTATGATGGAACCTTTTCATTCCAGAAAAAATACCTATTGCACCACCAAAAATCGAAACTGTCCAAAGATGATTTTCTGATATTCGCCATCTTCTTTGGATGGACCTTTTTTTATCTACACCCATAATGATATATCCATAAACATTAATGAGTAAAAACCAAGCCAAAATATGTTGCAGCATAAAATACTCCTTTTAAAAATTAAACTTTACTCTTTTTTCTCTTTGATACACAAAAGGTCATCCTCTAGTAGAGAATGACCTTTTTTAAAATTAGTTTACGTTGTTTTTAGCTACAGTTGCTAGTTCAGCAAATGCTTTTTCATCGTTAACTGCTAAGTCAGCAAGCATTTTACGGTTAACTTCAATACCTGCAACTTTTAAACCATGCATCATACGGCTATATGAAAGTCCATTCATACGAGCAGCTGCATTGATACGTGCAATCCAAAGCTTACGGAATTCACGTTTCTTTTGACGACGGTCACGATATGCATACATTAAAGATTTCATTACTTGTTGGTTTGCTACTTTATATAATGTATGTTTTGAACCATAAAAACCTTTTGCTAGTTTTAATACCTTTTTACGACGTTTGCGTGTTACTGTACCGCCTTTTACTCTTGGCATTATGTTTCCCTCCTTGATCTATAAAACCGATATTATTTAAGGTTGTCTAATAAATGACGAATGCGTTTGAAATCGCCTTTGCTCACTACTGTAGATTTACGTAGCTTACGCTTTTGTTTTTGAGATTTGTTTCCGAATAAGTGACTAGTGTAAGCGTGAGAGCGTTTAAGCTTACCAGATCCTGTTTTCTTGAATCGCTTTGCAGCTCCACGGTGTGTTTTCATTTTTGGCATAAGGTGTTCCTCCTCATTTCATTACTTTTCATTTTTAGGTGCTAATACTAAGAACATGCTGCGACCATCCATTTTAGGTGCAGACTCAATCGTTGAAAGATCAGCACATTCAGTTGAAAAACGATCTAAAACACGTTGACCGATTTCTTTATGTGTAATCGCACGGCCCTTGAATCGGATTGACGCTTTTACTTTGTCACCTTTTTCTAAGAACTTACGTGCATTACGTAATTTAGTATTAAAGTCATGCTCATCAATTGTTGGGCTTAAACGTACTTCTTTTACGTTAATGACTTTTTGATTTTTACGAGCTTCCTTTTCTTTCTTCTGTTGCTCAAAACGGAATTTACCATAGTCCATAATACGACAAACTGGCGGTTTCGCGTTAGGTGCAACCATTACTAAGTCAAGATTCGCTCTAGTAGCAATTTCAAGTGCTTCTTGCTTTGTTTTAATTCCAAGTTGGTCACCGTTTTGTCCAATTAAACGAACTTCACGAGCACGAATGCCATCGTTTACCATCATGTCTTTGCTAATAATTAGCCACCTCCAAGGTTTTCTAAAAGGAATACATGTAATGAAGATTTCACACTACTTTAGTTTAGGCAAACAAAAAGGTGTGAGTGCATAACACACCCACACCTATACGATTAATTTTTAGTCATATAAAACCAAAATCGTAATGACCTACCAACTACAATAATTGTGTCAATCAGGTGAGAAGCGGGTGCTTCTACTTTTCCTCATTTTGTATTCAATTTTCCCTTGTTACTATATCACGGTGCATAATGTATGTCAAGCAACAATGCTTACAACTCATTCACAACGTTTTTTATTCTATCAAAGCTACGATAAAATAGCAAGTTCTTTTTTAAAATAGCTATGAACACAATATCCTTATGCTTGAACGTAGACTTTCATGCAAAGTGATTTGCACCAAGGTGAATGAAATGTAAGTGCTAATAGCTCCTTAACTTCTAAATCGCTCTATCTCTTTATCTCCACCGAAATATCTTGAACGAAAGATTCTAAAGAAACTGTCTCTGATTTTTGTTCACCATATTTACGAACATTGACAGCTCTTTCTTGGATCTCATTGTCACCTACAACCAACATATAAGGTACTTTTTGCATTTGGGCTTCCCTAATTTTATAGCCAATCTTCTCATCTCTCTCATCAACCTCTACCCTAACACCCTTCAATTGCAACTCTTCTTTTACGTGATTTGCATAATCAAGATGTACTTCAGGTGAAACAGGGATAACTTGAACTTGAACTGGTGCTAACCAAGTTGGGAATGCACCCTTATACTCTTCAATTAAAAAAGCCACAAAACGTTCCATTGTTGACACAACTCCGCGGTGAATAACAACTGGACGATGTTGTTTTCCATCTTCTCCTACGTATGATAAATCAAATCTTTCTGGCAGTAAGAAATCTAATTGAACAGTTGAAAGAGTTTCCTCTTTTCCTAATGCAGTTTTCACTTGAACATCTAGCTTTGGACCATAAAAAGCAGCTTCGCCTTCTGCTTCATAATAATCTAGTCCAAGCTCATCCATCGCACCTTTTAACATTGCCTGTGCTTTTTCCCACATTGCATCATCATCGAAATACTTTTCTTTATCCTCAGGATCTCTGTATGAAAGTCTAAAGCTATAATCATTTAAACCAAAGTCTTTATATACTTCAATCACTAAATTTACCACTCGAATAAATTCTTCTTTAATTTGATCTGGTCTTACAAAAATATGAGCGTCATTTAACGTCATTCCTCTTACACGCTGTAAACCTGAAAGTGCTCCACTCATTTCATAACGATGCATTAGACCTAATTCTGCAATGCGAATTGGTAATTTACGATAGCTATGAATTTCATTTTTATAGACCATCATATGATGTGGACAATTCATTGGACGAAGTACTAAATCTTCGTTATCCATCTCCATTTTAGGGAACATACCATCTTGATAATGATCCCAGTGTCCAGAAGTTTTATAAAGCTCTACACTTCCTAATACTGGTGTATATACATGTTGATAACCTAACTTTTCTTCTTTATCTACGATGTAACGCTCAATTACACGACGAATTGTTGCACCTTTAGGAAGCCATAGCGGCAATCCTTGACCTACTTTTTGTGAATTTGTAAATAGATTTAACTCTTTTCCTAATTTTCTATGGTCACGTTCTTTTGCTTCTTCTAATAAACGTAAATATTCGTCAAGTTCAGCCTTTTTAAAGAATGCAGTTCCATAAATGCGTTGAAGCATCTTGTTTTTACTATCTCCACGCCAATACGCACCTGCAATACTTAATAATTTAAACTCTTTAATTTTACCTGTTGATGGAACATGAACACCTCGACAAAGATCAAAAAATTCGCCTTGTTCATAAATTGTTAAAGTTTGATCAGCTGGAATATCTTCAATTAATTCAACTTTCAATGGATCATTTATCTCTTTGTACAATTTTATTGCGTCATCTCGAGTTACTTCTTTTCGAACGATCTCTAGATTCTCACCAATAATTTTTTTCATTTCTTTTTCAATTCTTGGTAAATCCTCAGGAGTTAATGATTCTTCCAAATCTATATCATAATAAAAACCATTTTCAATAACTGGTCCTATCCCAAGCTTAACGTCAGGATAAAGTCTTTTTAGTGCTTGAGCCATTAAGTGAGCAGTACTGTGACGCATAATCTCCAGAGCGCTCTCTGAATCTTGTGTGATAATTTCAATTTCACCATCTGAATGAATTTCTGTTCGTAAATCAATATACTGCCCCTCTAGTTTTCCTGCAATCGACTTTTTCTTTAAACCTGGGCTAATTGAGCCAGCAATGTCCTCTGTTGTCGTACCTTTTGGAAACTCCTTTACTGCTCCGTCTGGAAATTTAACTTTTACTAAATCTGCTGACATGTTGTTCACTCCTCTTTTATTAAAAATAAAAAAACTCCTCCCTAAAAAAAGGGACGAGTATATTCGTGGTTCCACCCTTGTTCCCATGTTGCGACATACAGTTGCAGACATGGCTCAAGAAAATAGATAACGGTATTACCGTCAGTAATTACCACTATGCAAGCGCAAAGCTTCACTACCGAAGTTTAAAGGTGGTAAGCGTAAAAATCGTGTTAGGAAGTTTCCAGCCTAGACTTCCCTCTCTGAAAAACCGTATAATCACACTTTTGTCCTTATCATAACTTTTTTAGATGAAATTTTAGAAAGCGTCTGTAAATTGTTATGTAGGTATTATATTAGTAATCCATTTTTAAATCAAGTGGAGATACATTAAATTTTTGTTTGAACATGAATTTGTTGAAATTGTTGCTTGGAATAAACCTTCACTCTCTCTAAGAAGATATTTTGTATTGTTTGTATCATCCCGTTGTCCACCTCATTCGTATATACATGGATGTATTTAGGAGCAATTGAAACAAGCGGTGCAAGCACTGCCGAGTCAATGTACATCGGTTGATTTACAACTAGCTTTCGATCTACATATTTTAAAATTTCTTCTCTTTTAAAAGGCTGAAATGTGTCATTATAGAAATAGAATTGATCTTCATGCAGAAGATGTATATGATCAAATGTTGATTGCCTCGACATCGTATAATCTCTTAATGTATGAACAAAATTCTGATACTCTTGTTCTAACTTATATTCATCTATTGCCAGTTCAACGTATTGCAATAAGCGGTCCGTATACTGTTTCATCCTAAACTTTAAAAATGATTCAAACGAGAATGAGATTGGCTGTACGATAAATCCCTTTAAAGATTCCTCAATTACTTTTTCTCTTGAACTAAATTCTTTCGCCTCGGGTATATTCTTAATTTCACCTTCCATTATGGAATGTACAATTGAAAGAATCTGGTTTTTTTCTTCGTAATCAGTATAATAATATTGATTTTCTATCATTGAAAGAATCCATTCATCTTCCTTCGTATAAATAATATACTTCGCTATTACTGGTATGATAATCGTTTGTATCGCATGATGATTAACGTTTACAACTGTAATCGTTTTTGCTTGGTCATACAAAATGTCTATGTAATTTATATGATAAGCCTTAAGTTTCGCACATATTCTTCCATACACCTTTACGGCGTCTAAGGATTCTTGAAAGTGAATTTCGATCAAGTTTGTCCCTCCCTTTAAGCCAATACCTGCTTCTATTTATATGGGGACAAACACTAAAATAGAATCATAACTTGAAATATATAGTATATCTACAAAATAAACTCACCTGAAGATTCATTGAAGCTCATTTAAGTACTCAAGAGGCTTAAGTAGTGCCAACGGAAAGCGAGGTTCCTGCAACGAATTGTATTTTCAGGGTAGACGTTCATGCAATTTGAGAATTGCAACATGGCACATTAAAATAATTTTAGTTAATAGAATGTTGTAATCCCAGTACTCATTTGTGTTAATCGGAGTGGAAGAACCGAGACTCCTGCGGGAATTGCGCTAGGCTTGAGACCCCACAGGCTCGCCGAGGAGGCTCAAGAAGCGCCCCGCGGAAAGCGAGAGTTCTGCAACGAAGATTAACACCCCAAGTTCAGTGTCGTATTTTCAGGGTAGCTATAAAAATAAAAAACTAGGCAAGATTGGTTCACTCTCTCAATCCTACCTAGTTAAAACTTAAGTCATTCTTCTATTAGCACCTCTTAGTTCGATAGGCTTGGACAAGAATTTAATTCTTTCCATGATCCTAGCAGCCTTCACCTTTTCTTCTTCACCACGCTGAGTATAAGCTAAATGATGCTCAAGCTGTGCTAAATCAAAATTTGATGTAAAAAATGTTGGTAAATCCTCTAACATTCTAAACTGCAAAATCGCTCCAAGAATATCATCCCTCATCCAACTAGACATTGATTCGGCCCCAATATCATCTAACATTAACACAGGCACTTTTTTTACCGCTTCTAGCTTCTCATTTAAAGATTGGTCTTGGAATGAACTCTTTAACTCTCTCATAAACTCTGGAACATATATGAGCATTGAAGCGATTGAATGTTCAGCTAATTCATTGGCAATTGCTCCTAAAATAAATGTTTTACCCACACCAAATGGTCCATATAAATAAAGCCCCTTTGATTTCTCATTACCCGTGTAATTCTGGACAAATTCATGAGCTAACTTAACAGCTTGAAGTCTACTTGGATTATCCAAATCTAAGTCTGACATAGAAGCACGTAATATGTCTTTTGGTACATATATACTTTGAATTAAGGAAGAGTGCTTTTTCCTCTCATCATGTAGAACTTTTTTAGGGCATCTTTCGTAGTTTAAGGAGATTGACCTTCCTTGAATAACTAAATGTGGATGATAGCCCTGTAGCATATTTTTACATTCGTTTAAACTTGCACACTTATTACATTCCTTGCTTTGATTAATATACTCAAATAAATGAACTAAGCTTCGATTAATCATTTCATCATTAACAACCTCTTCGTTGTTTTTGATAAACTCTTTGATTTCCCGGTTTGATAAGATTTCCGCCTTCATCGCTTCAAACCTTTGCTTAAAATCTGGTTTATTTGTTAGTCCTTTCATCGCATCATTAATAGGGCGCATGCTAAATCCCCCTTTCTGTTTATTTTGGGTTATTTACTGATTTTTTCTTATATTTCTTTAAGTCTTCTTCTAATTTTTTCTTTTCTAATTCAAAAACAAGATTTTCCTCTGATGGTTGTTCCTTCATTTCCTTTGTAGCTTTTTTTTCTTGATTTAGCCATTCAGGAAGCATTTCAGTGCGTATAGGGTTTCTTCTTCTATTCGATTTTGCCTTCCCATTTTCAGCCCAATTTTGATACTGTCGATGTTCTTGTTTAGCTAAATCCATTGCTTCTTTTACTGTCTTAATTCCTTTTCTAGTCCAGTGCCCTGCAATCTTTTCAACATATGCTTTTGATAGCTTCATATCCGTTCTAAGCATGACATAATAAATTAATACATTTACAACTCCAGGCTGGAGTTTTTGATGAAACAAAACATCTTCCACAATCTTCAAATCTCCTGAAGAAGGCTCTGCACCGCCTGAAATGTCAATTAAAAGCTGTTTAGGAGAAATTACTTCTAATTGTTTAATTAATTGTTCTTCTTTAGATGTTGGTTCCTGATTTGTCATCGTTTGAAGAGGGAGTGGTTGAGTTCGTTCAATTAGTGTAGGTAAAGAATCTCCATTTTCAAATTGGTACCAATCTCTCGCAGATTTCCTTAGTTTCTCTATGTCAATCGTATCATCATGGTTTAACGCACTCATAGTAATATTTTGCATTTGTAATGGATCAATGCTATATAAAAAGGATAGCTTTAAAATCGCTTCCTTTACCGCATTATTAATCGCCTTTTTAGGAATCATCACTTCTGAAAGACCAGCAAAAAATAAATCAAAATCAAAAAAAGAATTTTTAAGTTGATAATCACTTGAACTGGATCTTTGAATAAATGCATTATTTTGATCAGAATCTAAATCTGCTCTCATTTCATTCGAGATTTGTGAGACCATCTCTGTTGCTTTAATTGAATCGAAAACCTCATTAAAAGTTTTCGTAACTGACTGGTAATTGGTTGTATCAATTTCTTTATCAGAAAAGAATCTTTTTAAATGGTTGTATTTCGTTTTTCCTACCCGATTGTATAAATAAACATTCAATACTCCGTCTGAAAAAAACTCTTGTGGGCTGATTGGTGGCTGCAATTCATATAAGTAAGATCTTTGATCAGATTCATTTTTTACATACGTCTTCAGTAAACCAATTCCTTCTAACTTCAATCTTTCTTTATATATGTCACGTAAATTTAATTGCATAGTCGCCATGATGTGGTGATGTGAATTTTCTTCACCCCAAAGACGATTTTGCTCTAATTCACTCCAAAGAGTCATATATAAACTATAACTTGTCACACCTATAAGTGGTTGATATAGTAGTGTTAAAATCTTCCGGTCATAATCGTGTAAAAGGCTAGATGCTCTAACTATATACCGATCAATGGGAAGTATTTCCTTCCAATGTTGATTCATTTTCACACAAACTCCCATTCTATAATGAAGATGGTTTCCAACCCTTACATACAAACTACTTACTTAGAAGAAAAAAGTGTAATAACTATCCAGTAACGCTTTATTACACTTAGTATGTGTTTAAAATTACAATAAACGTTTAAAGGCATTTCTTAAAGCCAAAAAAAGAGCTTAAATGAGAATCTTTTAAGCCCTTCCTTTACCGCTCTTTTTTTAATAGTTCTTTTAATTCATCGATGAATACACTAATATCCTTAAACTGTCTATAAACGGATGCAAACCTAACATACGCAACTTCATCAGTCTTAGATAGTTTGTCCATGACAAATTCTCCTATGTCATCACTATTCACTTCAGATATCCCTTTGTTTCTAAGCTCCATTTCAACTTCATTCGTTATATCTTCTAATTGCTTAAGTGTCACAGGCCTCTTTTCACAAGCCTTTATTAACCCCCGAAGCACTTTATCTCGACTAAATTCTTCTCTTATACCTTCTTTTTTAACAACAATTAAAGGAATTTCCTCCACCTTTTCAAAGGTCGTAAAACGGTACGTGCATTTCTCACATTCACGTCGTCTACGAATAGAACGTCCTTCATCTACAGGACGAGAATCCAGAACCCTTGTACCATTGTTTTGACAAGTTGGGCATTTCATCTAAAACAACTCCCATCTTCAAAAACCTGTTCAATCGTTTATTTTTTCTATAATTTCATCTTATAAAAAAGATACAAATAGTACAAGCCTTTATGAAATTTAGTACTCTAGATATTTCAGGAAAATTAATGAATATTCACTAAATGCTCATCTATCTGTTTAAACCTGTACCAATAAAAGGAAGTTTCTGATTAAGTTGAATATAGAATCCCTTTATTATCCTTTTGCTAAACCCAAAATCAATAGGTAATTTAGTTTCTGTCGTAACAATTAAGTCAACAGCTGTTTCATATGGTCGAATAGAGATAATGGTAATAATCATTAATGCCTTTTTCCCCTTATTTACCTTCACACTCATTTCACCACGTTCATCAGAGTAGGAAGTAATTGTGAAGCCCTGTTGTTTCTCAATCAATTCCTTTACTGTTTCCATTGCCTTTTTAACAGTTGTTTTATAGTAATGACTGCGAAGGCTCTCGTCTGAGTGACTTTCAGTTGTTTCACAACCATTTGATATAACCGACAGCATTTTTTTCATTAATCCCAAAATCAACAACCCCTATGTAGTTGAATAATAAAAAGAGGTGTATACATACACCTCTTTACATTTTAGACGATTACTTTAAATTTTTAAAGTGCTTTAGCTTGTGCTTGTTTAACTTGTACTGGCCCCATGCCTCTTGGTAATTCAATGTTTTCACGTGTTTGTGCACCTAATGCTTCTGCAATGAAATCAGCAGCAATATTAGGATCTAAATCACCACATGTATACACATCAATGCTTGCGTAACCATGCTCTGGGAAGCTGTGAATTGTAAGATGCGACTCAGAGATAATAACAACTCCACTTACACCTTGTGGCGCAAATTTATGGAATGCTACCTCGCGAACCTCAGCACCAGATTTCAAAGCTGCATTAACAAAGATACTTTCTATTTCTACAACATTATTTAATTTTTCAAAATCACAACCCCATAATTCTGAGATTACGTGACGACCCATTGTTTCCATTTAATACTTCCCCCTTTAACAAAATTTATCAATCATGAATACTTCAAATAACGCTTGGTATGTTTTCAACTACCACGGGGGAAAGTTAGTCCAGAGAGGTCCTAACCCTTTAAGTAGCTACATAACCGTAAGAAGTTCACGAAAAATAGTATACTTTGTTTATTTTAATTTTGCAAACACTTTTTTAATTTTTTTCGTTAAAGGGCTGATATTTAACAGAAGCAATCATCCATATGCTTGCTGCTAAATTAATATTTCCATAAATACAACCTTCTTGCAGCATGATTGGTATGTGATGATTCAGTATTACTCTAACCTTTTACATATAAATTTATCCGACAAGAAGATTATGTTAGGTTCAATTGATAAAAATAAAAAAAGCACTCATCCAATTGATGAGCACTTTTAAAAAAGACAATCTTAACCGATATTTACTTCAGACTTTTTTGCCATTTCAACTGCCACATACTTAACGAGATCTACAACACGACACGAATAACCCCACTCGTTATCATACCATGCTAGTACCTTTACTTTTCTTTCACCAATAACCATTGTTGAAAGTCCATCTATAATAGATGAATGTGGGTTTGTATTAAAATCAATTGAAACAAGTGGTTCTGTTGTAAATTCAAGTATTCCGTTTAAAGATCCTTTTGATGCTGTAATAAATGCTTCGTTAATTGTGTCAACTGTCACTTCACATTTAAGGTCTACTACTAAGTCAACTAAAGAAACATTAGGTGTTGGTACACGTAATGCCATACCATGTAATTTACCTTTTAGATGTGGTAAAACTAATGATAATGCTTTTGCAGCTCCAGTAGTAGTTGGAATAATCGATTGAGCGCAAGCTCTAGCTCTTCTTAAATCCTTATGAGGATTATCGATATTATTTTGATCATTCGTATAGGCATGAATAGTTGTCATTAACCCATTTTCAATGCCAAATTGCTCATCTAAAATCTTAGCTACGGGTGCTAAGCAATTTGTCGTACATGAAGCATTCGAAATGATATGATGCTGATCAATATCTAATTCTTTTTCATTTACACCCATAACAATTGTCTTGTCTTCATTTTTTCCTGGAGCCGTTAAAATTACCTTTTTAGCACCTGCTTGTAAATGAAGACTCGCTTTTTCTTTCGAATTAAACTTACCAGTAGCTTCTATTACAATATCAATATTTAAGTTCTTCCATGGTAACTGTAAAGGATCGCGTGAACTCAGTAATTGTATGCGCTTACCATTTACAACTAAAAATTGATCCTCTGCAATTACTTCACCTTCAAATTTTCCGTGGTTTGTATCATATTTTATTAAGTGCGCTAACGTTTCAGCTGGATAACTAGCGTTAATCGCAACGATATTTAATTGATCTTCCAAGATAGCCTTTCTAAATACCATTCTCCCTATACGGCCAAATCCATTAATTGCTATTCTAGGCTTCATAAGAATTCTCCCTCCGAGATATATGTTATACTCATCACCAACTCTTCGTGTAATTAGTATAACATATTTGTTTGAAAATGTGATGGATTAAAAACACATTTTACGAAAGAAAGATAATTCTGATAAAGGTAAATATGAAAAGTAGTTGAGTATCTGCATAAACATAGAAATACCGACTGATAGCATATACTAAAAGTCGGTATTTCTTACCTGAATTCCCCATTTGTTTAAAAGGTTATGCAATTGTTGTCTTGTTTTCTCGAGAGTGCCATTATTATCTATTACTTCATCTGCTAATTTACACTTATCTTTTAATGGCATTTGCGAGGAAATTCTTGCCCGTGCTTCTTCTTCAGATAGATCATTTCGCTTCATTAATCTGTTGAGTTGAGTTTCAAAGTTTACATAGATTAAAAGTGCTTTATTAACTAAATGAGTTAGCTTACTCTCAAACAGTAGTGGGATGTCGAGAACAATTAGTTGTTCACCATTTATGATGTATTTTTCTTTTTCATCAATCATTGCTTTTCTAACAGCCGGGTGAACGATGCTGTTAAGTAATTTCCTTTTGTCTTCATTATGAAAAATAATTCCACCTAGCTTTACTCGGTCAATCTCCTTTGTCTCAAGAAGGATACTCTCTCCAAAAGCTTCTACAATTTGTCGATAGGCTATTTCTCCAGGTTCAACAACTTTACGTGCAATCATATCTGCGTCAATTATTACAAAGCCCAACTCCTGCAGCATAGTGGAAACTGTACTTTTCCCACTTGCTATTCCACCTGTTAGTCCAATCACAACTGTCACTATTGCAAAAACTCCTCTCAATCTAAAAAGCTATATTTTCCATATTCCGATTAGAATTAATAATATCCCTGGTAAAAACGTGAATTTTCGAACCCATTGGATTTCTGAAAAGGCTCTCCCCAATTTAATTCCAGTTGATACAAACAAGGAACTCATTATCGCTACAAAAATAGCCATTAACCATGGTGAATATCCAAGTAACGCTGCACCTACACCCGCTCCAAACGCATCTAGTGAGAGTGCTAGACCTAGCATAAAAGCTTCAATTCCTGTTATGGCACCAGATTTATCAAAGTCTGCTACCATTGGCTTACGTAAAATATTGATGACAAGTCCCAGTGATTTGATTTCGAAATTCACTAGTGTTTTCTCTTCAAATCCTTCTGACGTTTGATTTGTTGGACGAAAAAACTGGTAAAGAACCCATGCACCAATAACAACAAGTACTAGACCACCAATTTTTTGCGCAACAATTGGTGACAATATTTTTGAAAGTGTACTACCTACACTCATTGCCACTAATAACGTAAGTGCAGAACATGTAGCTATAATTAGAATCGATTTAAATGGCAACTTCATTTTCCTTAGACCATAGGTAAAACCAACACTAAAACTATCTAAACTTACTGCAAATGCTAATAAAATAAGTGATAAGTATTGAACCATCGTGATGCCCCTTCCTATGAATCGCTAGGATAGTATATGGAAGGAGCCCATCCGATGTGATGCATTCATTGTTTAATTAGGTGTTATCTCAATGCGTTGGCAAGTTGAGCAATAATGAGTTCCTCTACCCCCAACCACTGTTTTTTCTATTTCATTTCCGCATTTCTTACACGGTTCACCTTTTTTTCCGTAAACGAAAAGTTCAAGCTGAAACATGCCAATTTCACCTTGTGTATTGACATATGACCTTACTGTGCTACCACCTTTGGCTACTGCATCCTTTAATGTCTCCACAATTTCTTCTTGCAGCTTCTTAATCTCTACATCAGTTAGCGTGTTTGACTCCCTTTCTGGATGAATACCAGCACGAAAAAGTGCTTCATCCACATAAATATTCCCTAAGCCTACTAGTGTTCTTTGATCTAAGAGAGCAACCTTTACTTTTCGATTTGTTCTCATCAATTGATTCTTTAAATACCCAACTTCGAATTGATCTGAGAATGGCTCTGGACCAAGTTGTGATAAAGGTAGACTTTTTTCTTCTTCACCTTTAAGGAACAAATGCATAGTACCAAACTTACGAACGTCTCTATATCTTAGTTCTGTACCATCTGTAAATCGAAAAAAGACATGAGTATGCTTGTCTACAGGCTCTTCTTTTTTATAGAGCCCGTACCTCCCCTCCATACGGAGATGAGAGATTAGGACATAGTCATCGAGTATAAACTTTAAAAATTTTCCTCTACGCTCTATTTGATGAATGGTTTGTCCAATAATGGCATCTATAAATTGCTTCACTTCATCTGGTCTTTTAATCATTTTGGGCCATAAGACCGTTACGTCTGCAATTTTTTTACCTAACACTAGCTTTTCTAAAGTACGCCTAACCGTTTCAACTTCTGGTAGTTCTGGCATGCTTTCACTTCCTTTTATTTTGCGTCATACCATGATGGGCCATATGAGTAATCTACTTTTAAAGGTACTTTTAAAGAAATTGCTTGTTCCATTACCTCGGGAACAATCCTCTTTAGCTTCTCGATTTCTTCTGGTGGAGCTTCAAAAATCAGTTCATCATGGACTTGTAATAATAACTTCGTTTGCAGTTTTTCATCTTTTAATCGGAAGGCCATGTCGATCATTGCCTTTTTAATAATATCAGCCGCACTTCCTTGTATTGGCGTATTCATCGCTGTACGCTCCGCAAAGCTTCTAACATTAAAGTTTCTACTCGTAATTTCAGGGATATAACGTCGACGTTGTAAGAGTGTTGTGACAAAGCCCTTCTGTTTCGCCTCTTGAACGATTTCATCCATATACTCTTTTACTCCCGGAAAACTATTGAAGTAGCGCTCGATAAAATCAGCTGCTTCTTTTCTTGTTATATCAAGGTTTTGAGAAAGTCCATAGTCGCTAATGCCATACACAATACCAAAGTTTACAGCTTTTGCTTGTCTCCTCATATTCGAAGTCACTTCGTCTTCATTAACATGAAACACATCCATAGCTGTTTTTGTGTGAATGTCTAAATCCTTATTAAAAGCATCTACTAAATTTTGATCATTTGCAATATGTGCTAGAACGCGTAACTCGATTTGAGAATAGTCGGCAGCAAAAATAACCCAGCCTTTCTCAGATGGAATAAATGCTTCACGAATTTTTCTACCTTCTTCAAGTCTAATTGGGATATTCTGAAGGTTAGGGTCTGTTGAACTTAGTCTACCTGTTTGTGTTAAGACTTGATTATATATCGTATGAATTCTAGCTGAATCTGTATGAACAACCTTTAACAAACCTTCAATATAGGTAGATTGAAGTTTTCCAAGTTGTCTATAATGTAAAATTTCCCGCACAACGTCATGTTTATCAGCCAATTTTTCCAATACATCTGCAGATGTAGAATAGCCCGTTTTTGTCTTTTTAATAGGAGGAAGACCCAGTTTTTCAAATAATATAACACCTAACTGTTTTGGTGAATTAATATTAAAGGATTCTCCAGCTAATTCAAAAATTCTCTCTTCTAATTGTGCTAATTTACTTCTCAAATCTTCGCCCATATTTGTCAAACGTTCAATATCAACTTTGATTCCTGTTAACTCCATCTCAGCAAGAATAATTGACAATGGCATTTCTAATTCTGAGAATAGTTCATATTGCTCGTTTTCTCTTAACTCTTGACTGAATTTTTCTTTCAGTTGCTCTAAAACAATAGCTTTTCTTACAATATGCTCTGATAAAGTTTGTTCATCTGGAATTTGTCGTTTTGCTCCTTTTCCATAAACTGCTTCATCTGTTTGTACATCTGTAATGCCTTTATTTTTTGCAATACTTGCAATATCAGTAGATGAATCTGAAGGATTTAAAATATAAGATGCAATGAGGCAATCAAAGGAGACGCCTTTTAGTTGGATACCTTTCCATCCAAGAGCTACGATTGAACGTTTACCATCAAATACAGTTTTCTTATATTCTGCACTTTCCGCCCATTCTTTAAATTTTTCTGAAGCTAATGCAACATCTCCAGAAAGATAATACGCACCATTGTCATTAACAATGCCCACTCCAAGTATTTCTGCTTGGTGGTAATTATCTTCTTCTATTTCTACAATCAGTGATGAATTTGGTTGAAGCATGCTTTCTGTCACATTATCAGAACTAGTAAATGAGACGTCTTCTAGTTGAGTCTCTTCCTCCTCTATATTCTCACCGAGCTTTTCAAGGAGTGAGTTAAATCCAAGTTCCTTATATATTTCAACAACCTTTTGTACATCGTATCCTTCGTAATGTAAATCATTTATAGTGATAGTTATTGGTGCTTCGCGGAAAATAGTAGCTAATTCTTTACTTAAAATAGCTAAGTCACGATTTTCCTCTAATTTTTCTTTTAATTTCTTCCCTGATACTTGTTCAATCGATTCTAATAATTTCTCCACAGTTCCAAATTCTTTTAGTAATTTTAGTGCTGTTTTTTCACCGACTCCTGGTACACCAGGGATATTATCTGATGAATCTCCCATAAGACCTTTCATATCAATAATTTGCTCTGGTGTTATCCCGTATTTTTCTTGTATAAATGCCGGTGTATAGGAATCAACATCCGTAATTCCTTTTCTTGTAATATCTACTGTTATCTTGTCCGATGCTAGTTGTGTTAAATCTTTGTCACCGGAAATTACTTTTACAGCAAACCCTTCTTTTTCTGCTTGAGTTGATAATGTACCAATTATGTCGTCTGCTTCATAATTCTCTAATTCATATCGAGCTATGTTATATGAGTCTAACAATTCACGGATAAATGGAAACTGTTCAGATAATTCAGGAGGAGTTTTTTGACGGCCACCCTTATATTCTGTAAACGTTTTATGACGGAACGTTGTTTTTCCTGCATCAAACGCAACTAGTAGATGAGTAGGTTTTTCTGTTTCAAGAATTCTCATCAGCATCATTGTAAATCCGTAGACTGCGTTCGTATGTATTCCTTTTTCATTACTTAACAATGGTAATGCAAAAAAAGCACGGTATGCTATACTATTTCCATCAATTAGTACTAATTTTTTCTCCATTTTATTACCTCCCAAAACTGCTTAGTAACCTAAATAAAACCAAAATCCTATCACTATTCTATCATGACAATAATGAGAAATAAAAATTGTTGATAGAATCGACTAAAAGAAAATAACACGTTGATTGAAAAATCAACGTGTCATTGAATAAGACACACGGTTCCATTTTATCTAATCAATATAGCCCATCAGAATACGTGCATATGGTGAATCTGCTGGAAGAATAATCATTGTTTCACCGTCAATTGTTCGTTTATAAGATTCTAGAGTTCTGTACAGTGTATAAAATTCAGCATCCTTAGAAAAAGATTCATTATAGACTTTAGCTGCTTCAGCTTCTCCGTCACCTCGTATGACCTCAGCATCTGCTTGAGCTTTCGCAAGTAATTCTTTTACTTCTCGATCTGTTTGAGCAATGATACGATTTTTCTGAGCATCTCCCATAGAAAGGTATTCTTGTGCTTTCGATTCACGCTCAGATATCATTCTTGTGTATACAGATTGTTCATTTTCCTCAGGTAAATCAGTCCGTTTCATACGGATATCAGTGACTGTAATTCCGTAATTATCACGCTTTAGTAATTCATTCACTTTTTCTGTTATTCTATCATTTAAGCTACCACGAGAAGACTTTTCATCATTGATAATTTCATCATAATTTAATTGTCCTAGTTCAGCACGAACCGCTGAATATACAAATTCATCAAGCTTTGTCTCTGCATTTATGACAGTAACAACGTTAGCAATCATTTTTTTAGGGTCCTCTATACTCCACACAGCGTAATTATCAATAATCATTCTCTTTTTGTCCTTCGTATTGATTTCCGCTTCCTCTACATCATATACCATTTGATATTTTGGTAAGGTTTCAACCGATTGAATAAAGGGTATTTTATATGAAAGACCTGGTTGATCGACAATTCGAACAACCTCACCAAATTGTCGGATAACTTTAAATTGCCCTTCCTTGACAATAAATAAGTTACTTAAGAGAGTTCCCAGAATAATTAAAAGTAAGACAAGGAAAATGCCACCTTTCGTATATTTACTCCATTGAAAATCATTGTTTCTTTGCTCATTGATATCAATTACGTTTTGATCAGTCATTTTTAGCACTTCCTTCCTCTTTTACAGGTGGTACTTGAGTTTGGTCAAGAGGTTTTAATGGGAGATATTTCATGGTGTTTCCATCGTCTTTCATTATATAGATTTGTGTATTAGGTAATACTTGGTCTAACGTTTCTAAAATTAGACGTTGTCTCGTTATTTCACGTGCTTTTACATACTGTTCATATAGGGCATTAAATTTTGCCACATCACCTCGAGCTGTCTCAATTCTTGCTGCTCGATCTCCCTCTGCTTTTGAGATAATAGCGTCCTTTTCCCCTTCTGCTTCCTTCGTACGCTTATTTCTGTATTTATTTGCTTCATTTATTTTTGTATTCATTGTTTCACGGGCATCTGTCACATTTGTAAATGCCTTACGGACATCTGCATTTGGTAGTTCAACATCCTGTAATTTCACTGCTAAAATTGATATACCTATATCATATTTATTTATTAAAGTTGTTAATAAATCCCTAACCTCAGCCTCAATTTGTGCTTTCCCAGAAGTTAGCGCATCATCAATTTTGGAACTACCTATGATACTCCGAAGTGATGCAGATGTTGAATTATAAAGTATTTGTTCTGGATCCTCAGAATTATACAAGTATTTAGCAGGTTCTGTGATTTTCCATTGTACAACAAGATCTGCTAATACAATATTTTCATCACCCGTAATCATTTTCGTATCTTCAGGAAATTCGACTACTTCACCTTCTTTTTGTTCATATCCGAATTGCAAACTGAAGGTTTCCCTTGAGAGCTTCTCTACACTTTGTATGGGCCATGGTAATTTAAAGTGTAGGCCAGGTTGTGTTATGGCATCTTCTGCATCACCAAAGGTTAAAATAACAGCTTGTTCTGATTCATCTACTGTATACCAAGTAGTTAACGCAGCTATCCCAAGTGATATGACCAATAGTGCAAGTCCTATCATCATATAAATTCGTTTAACGCTTATCATTGATATCCCCTACTTTCTTTTTTCTCTAATGTGTAATACGAAGCAAAGCCCAAAAGGTTTCAAAATTATTAAAGGTTTACACTAAAAGTATACACACATATTTATGTAAAAAAAAATGACGAGAACATTTCGTTCTCGTCAAATAAAAGTTCTTTGGATGAAGGGGTTTTCTATTACATCATACCTAATGTTTATTAACGGAAAATGAAGGGATTGTTAAAAATTTGTAAACTACATATCTACAAACTTTTTGCTTAAAGTAACAATAAAGGTTGATCCCTCTCCACGCTTACTTTTAACCGATATATGTCCATGATGTGCTTCTATTAAATGCTTAACAATTGCTAATCCTAAACCCGTCCCACCAGAATTTCTACTTCTATCTCTATCGACTCGATAAAAACGCTCAAAAATTCTCGGAATTTCTTTTTCATCAATGCCTATACCACTATCTGATATACAAACCTCAATATCTTTGCTGCTTTCTTGAACTTTAACCGATACTTTTCCACCTCTTGGTGTATAAGCTATTCCGTTACTTACTAAATTGATAAAAACCTGTTTTAACCTGTGGGGGTCACCTTCTAAAACATTATTGGGCTCAGTATCTACCTCTAGTGATAAATCAATTTCTTTATCTTGAGCCTTAGCTTTAAGTATAAAAATAACTTCTTCTAACAGTTCATCTATCCGTACGTTTTGAATGGTTAGTAAAAATCCTTGTTGTTCTATTTTTGATAAGTCTAAAAGATCTTGAATCAATGTCTGCAATCTCTCACTTTCTTTTAAAACAATGGATAAGAAATATTCTAATGTCTGTTCATCCTTCATTGCACCGTCAAGTAAAGTTTCCGTAAAGCCTTTAATTGACGTAATTGGAGTCCTTAATTCATGTGACACATTCGCTACAAAGTCTTTTCTCATTTGCTCTAGTTTTTTTAACTCTGTAATATCGTGAAAAACTAGTACAACACCATTCCATTTATTATTCGTACCGATGATTGGTGCACCATATATTTCAAAATGTTTTCTTTCAATATTAAATGGTACTAATATTTGTCGACGGACTTTTACTTCTGTCAAAAAGATTTCTTCAACAATCACACTGATTTCTTTATGGTCAAAAGCTTCTTTGTATGTTCGATACAAATAATCTGCAGGATTAACATTAAATGTTTCTTTATAAGCTCGATTGACGAGAATTATGTAACCACGTCCATCAATTAAAATAAGTCCACTGCCCATATTTTCAATTAGTGTGTGTAGTCTATCTTGCTGAATTTGTTGAGTTTTTGTCATTTCCTGTAAATTCCTTGCAAGGATATTAATTGATTGACTCAACATACCCGTTTCATTCAATTGATTTTCATAGGTTCTTGCATTGTAATTTCCCTTAGCTAACTCAATCGCTACCTTCGTTGCTGAGTCAATTGGCTTTGTATATTGGTTCATAATTTTTACACCAAGCAAAAGAATGACAACAAAAGCCAAACCTAAACTACTTAACAAAAGGGCCCATATCTTTTGGTTTATTTGTTCTAACGACTCTACTGGTGAACTTAAAATAATGAAACCTACGACCTTAGATTTTTCCTCTATAGGTAATCCAAAGAAATACACTCCAAATTCTTCGTTGAGAATATGAAAAGATTCTTTGTTATTCATGTGCTTTTTCGTTATCTCCGAAATAAAACTTTCGTGAACTAGGTCATTTACTTCATCCAAATTTGAATCGTATAAAATATGTCCTACTTCATCTACAATCGTGATTCTTGTTTGCATCGCCTGACTTATTGGATATATTTCTTTAGTAACTTTCGAATTGTATAGCCCAAGTTCATTGACATGTGTAAGTACCAAATTTGCTTCCTTCTCTATTCTTTGATTAAACGAATTGAAATAGAAGCTTTTAAATAATTGTCCTAGAAGTATTCCTAATCCTAGTAAAACTGCCACAATTAATGTAATTAGTCCGAATAAAAGTCTAGACCGAAACCTATTCATCCACTTTAGGCTCCTCAAGCTTATAACCTAGTCCTCGAATTGTCTTAATATAAATTGGTTTTTTAGAATCTCTTTCAATCTTTTCTCTCAAATGGCTAATATGTACATCTACAATTCTTGTATCACCAGCAAAATCATAATTCCATACAGCACTTAATAACTGATCTCTTGTTAGTACTCGACCTTTATGCTTTGTTAGATAGAGCAGCAATTCAAATTCTTTTGGGGTTAGTTCTAATTGATCATCTTCATAAAAGGCTTCATAGTGTTCTGGTAGAATTCTTAACTTTCCAATCTTTATCATTTCAATTTCTTCATCTTTATCATTAGTGACCATTTGATTGTGTGTGTTTATCCTTCTAAGGATAGCTTTCACTCTGGCAACGACCTCTCTAGGACTGAAAGGTTTCGTCATATAGTCGTCTGCGCCTAACTCTAACCCTAATACTTTATCGAATTCATCATCTTTAGCAGTTAACATTAGAATTGGAGTCATAACTTTCCTTTGGCGTAATTGTTTGCATACCTCAATCCCATCCATTTTTGGGAGCATTAGGTCAAGGATCATTAGATCTGGCTCCTCTTCAATAGCTAGTTGTAAGCCAACTTCACCATCCATTGCTTTTAACACTTCAAATCCAGCCTGTTTGAGGTTATATTCTAGCAATGTACCAATTGATTGTTCATCATCCACTACTAAAATTTTTTTATCCATATATGCCTCCAAAAGTTGTGGTAAACCCCATCATTTATTCTCTCTGTTTAGTTCTTTAAGGTCATTATAATCTAACATCCTTTTAATATCCATTGTAAAGGATAATTAGAGACTATATAGGATATATCAAAAATCGAGAAATACAAAAAAAGAGTAACTAGTTTTAACTAGCTACCCTGAAAATAGGACCCTGAACACGGGGTGTTAATCTGCGTTGCAGGAACCTCGCTTTCCGTGGGGCGCCACTTGAGCCTCCTCGGCTGCGCCTGTGGGGTCTCAAGCCCGGCGCATCTCCCACAGGAGTCTCGGTTCCTTCCACTCCGATTAACAC
>JAIVAN010000008.1 GCA_020171895.1 Bacillus timonensis
ACTATTGGATCCATTTAAATAACGATCAACAAATTGATGCTTTTCTTCACGAGTGAATTTACTCAAAAGTGACACACCTCCTATCTTAGATGTGTGTCCAATAATAGGGGTGCACTTCAGTAGACGCCGAGGAGGCTCAAGAAGCGCCCTGCGGAAAGCGAGAGTCCTGCAACGCAGATTAACACCCCATGTTGAGGGTAGAGAATTGTATTTTCAGGGTAGTCATTAAAATGAAAAATAACCAGGAAAATTTTTTCACTATAATTAAATTGAATATTTTGTATTTTTTATCTATTTCACCACCTATTCTCTTCCTGTTCCTTTATACTTAGTAATAGAGAAAAAGGAGGGCGAAGCAGTGAAGCGATATATTCTATTATTCCTTCTATTCATAACGACTGGATGCGTGGCCGAGCCAACAATCGTTATCGAAGGAGTGGAGGATGGAGCAATTTACGTATCAAAACCGACAATTGATCTTATCGAATCAACACCAGGTGAAACAACAATGACCTTAAATGGAGAACCGATTTCAGACGGTCATCAAATCACGGACAACGGAACTTATACTTTATCTATTCATCGAAAGCATCTTTGGAAGGAATCAACGAAAGACATTACCTTTACTCGAGACGATGTTCAACCGAAGCCACCCGCTTTCTTTAATAACATGCGAACGAGTGTCTATTATAAAAGCGTTAAATTTGACCTCATTCCACAAAAAGATGTCACTTATGAGGCTACGTTAAATGGGAATCCCTTTGACTTGTCTGAACCGATAGAAGAAGAGGGACTTCACACTTTGGTCATAACAGCGATTAAAAATAATGGTTTAAAGTCTGAACGACGTTTATCCTTTACGATTGATAATCGCACGTATACATCAAAGGAAGTAGAGGCTTTTACTGATTTTATTTTTGACAATGAAGCACATGGCACCTTGCCAAAGGTTTATAAGTGGACTGATTCTGTGGCCGTTGTTCCACACGGAAACCACACGTCCGAGGATTTAGAAAGCTTACAGCAATACATAGATGTATTTAATGAGATTCTTCCAGTTCAGTTTAAACTCTTTCAAGAAGAGGATCATATCAGTTGGGAAAACAGAATTGATGTCCATTTTGTACCCACTTCGTCTTTTAAAGATTATGGGTTTGAAGGAGAATTAACAGATGGCTACGAAGAGATCGTCGGCTATGCAATGCCTGTTGAGGTAACGTATCAATATGAACTACTGACGACAGTTGTCTTAATTGGCACCAATACAACAAAAGTAGAGCGGAAGACGATTATTTTACATGAACTCATGCATGCATTAGGGTTATATAATCACTTTAATGACGATAAAAGCAGCGTCTTGTATCCATATGCAGACTATTACGTGACAGAATTAAATGATTACGACAAGAAGATAATCGAGTTACTATATCGAGAGGATATTCAAGCAGGCATGACAAAGCCTGATGTGGAGCGTGTGTTAAAGGAACGGATTTTTGATTGATTGAAACGTACCCCAAAAGTGTGAAAAAAAGCGACTTCCCTTTTCTACCTTAAGTAGGAATGGAGAGTCGCTTTGTGATTATTTCTTTTTTTGAGCGGTTATTTCTTTCGACCACACTGTCGTTTGATTCCTACCGTTTAGTTTTGAGTGATATAAGGCATTATCTGCTAATACAAACACCTGTTTAATCGAGTTTGTATGTGATGGATATTCACTTATACCAAGTGAAACGGTGATTGCTTTTCCAACAGGAGATATCGTCTTTTCTATTTTCGTTCGCAATTTTTCAGAGATTTGGAACGCTTCTGATGTCACTGTATATGGAAGTAAGAGCACAAATTCCTCTCCTCCATATCTAAATAATAAATCTGTTTTTCTTATCGATGATTTTATGGTGTTCACTAAAAACACTAACACCTCATCTCCCGCTTGGTGACCAAAGGTATCATTAATTAATTTAAAGGAATCTATATCAATCGCTACTAGAGAAAATACTCGTCCTTCTTCTTCCCAAGCTTCCATGACTTCTGTTAATTTTCTCCGATTAGGGATGTTTGTAAGCGGATCGGTTGTCGCCTCATAGGTTAGCTTGAGGTTTTTTTCTTTAATTCCTTCCATTGCCAAGATCACACTTTTCGTCAAAAGGTCCGCTTCTCTATTCCAGTGAGATTTGTTTTTTGGTTGCACTACTTCTTTTTCAGATCCTAGTTGGTTCACATGATTAGCCAATTCAAAGAAAGGCTTCGCAAGTCTTCTCGCAATAAAAATACATAAAATCAGGATGAACAAGAATGGAACAAGTATATGAAGAATGAGACTTTTAATATGACTCGCTAACAGGTCATTAATATGAGCAATTGGCGTTTGTTGTACGACTCCCCAGCCTATTTCCGGAACGGTCGAATATGCCGCAAGCATGGATACTCCCTTTGTGTTGACGGCACGGTCCATGCCACTTTGTCCATTTAACACCTTTTTGACAATGGCATTTGCCGTTACATCCTCACCGACTCGTTTATTTTTAGGATGAAAGAGTAGTTTCCCCTCTGGACCAACTACATAGTAATACGATCCGTTTTCATCAATAAAATCATTGCCAAGTATTTCACTTAGAACGTTTCGCTCATGAAGATAAATCGTTCCGCCGATCATTCCTCTATGATTGCCCTCACTATCATATAAGGGTTGACTCATTAGTAAAATAAGACGCCCTGATGGTGCTATGTAAGGTGTTGTTAAGGAAGGCTCTTGGGAATCAAGCACCTCTTTAGACACACCAGTCTTAAGAACATGTCCTTTTAACCCAACACTTAGTGGCGCAATGCTACGTATCAGTCCTGTCTCATCGACAAACGCAATGGAGTTGAAAAATCTACTATTATTTCTTAGCAGTTCAAGCTGTTCTTGTATGTCATCATCGGTCATTTCTTGATGAGTGGAGACATAAGTTGCAATTTCTTCTAAGCTCATTCTCATTGATTGAAACAATGAATCAACCGATCTACTCATCTTATTTGCCTTAGAATAATTTAGGTTTAAATATGCATCGATTAGTGATTCTCTTTGAGACTGGTAAGAAGCCACCAACAAAATAATCGTTGTAAAAATTACAGATGATGCAACGAGACTTGTTAGTACTGTTGATAGCTTTATTTTTCTGTTTAAAAATAGTTTAGTCATAAAATCTCCTACATCTATGAAACCAATTTTCACTTTTTATCTACCCTGAGGATACAATTCATCATACTGAACATGGGGTGTTAATCTACGTTGCAGGAACCTCGCTTTCCGTGGGGCGCCACTTGAGCCTCCTCGGCTGCGCCTGTGGGGTCTCAAGCCCGGCGCATCTCCCACAGGAGTCTCGGTTCCTTCCACTCCGATTAACACGAATAAATAGTAGGATTCAACATCCTAAGGTAATTAAATTCTCATTCACCATGGTGCAAATCACTTTGCATGGTAGTCTATCATAAATATATCGTAACATTCCTAAAAAACCTAGCCCAGTTATTGTTTCTCAATGCAAATCGACGTACTTACTGATTCTAGAAATGCCTGTTTATCGTCCACGGTGACATAAAGTGAGGTGATCTCACGTTTTATGCCAAATGGTAGATACGCTGTTTCTGCATTTTTTAAAGAAATAAGAAATTGTGGTGTTTCGTCAATAAATTCTGGTAAAGTGACGAAGAACGTGGTTTTGTCATATTTTTTCTTTTTATCAAATGTGGTAACCGGTTCAATTGATTCTATATTCGCAAGCTCAACCTGTAAGGAATTTCGTATCCCGATTTGAATCGTCATTTTCTTTTCATCGATATGAACCGGGGAGAGTCGAATCGCATGGTAGTCAGCAATGATACAGAATAAGAGATAGATGTCTAACGCTGTCACCAACCATGCAGCGAGTGTATTCCATTGAGCTACTAGGACATGCACGGCCACTACTTCTATTAGCATCGCATGAACAAGCATAATAAATACTCCGAAGTAACCTGTGTTTTTATGATAGCTAAACGACTTCACATTAGGCAGTGGCGTCCATTTTTTTCTCCAAGTAAAAAGGCCATAGTAGAAGATCGATAAGTCCGTTACCCATAATCTTGCTACTTTGGTAGGACCAAATGTGTCAATTATCGCTTTACGGATACGGATTGGAAAGTAGGGTTCTGTTTTTTTATAACTGGTATACGTTTTGTGGAGTGTTTTTGCTTTTTTTAGAATGAGAATAAAAATTAAAATCTCTGCTGCAACGAATAATGCCTCTAGTCCATAAATTCCATATTTAATATGTGTAAAATAAGCAAAGTGTTCATGTGGCACGATAAAATAGGCAAGCCAAAAACCGCTGAAGATAACAGGTAGAACTGAAATTGGAGAATAACGATTCCTAACGATAAAGAGGTAAAAGAAGAATGGAAGAAAAACGGTCAAATCAATCACCGTTACCATAGCGAGTCCATTTGTAACAGGACCCATTTTATCAAGTTTCATTAATAAAAGGTTTGAACTTATGATAAGTAAAGCTATTACCGCAAAATAATAAGTCGATCTACTTCTAACGAGTGACTCAGCCATAAAGACTCCTCCCATGGAAGAAAATGTTATTTATATTCTCATTATAGCAATAGTGGAAACTTAAATCTGTGACGAAATTGGTACAATTTTGAAGTACTTTTAAAATGAAGGGGTAAAAAAACTTCACTCCTTTGATATGTCGCAGCTTTGGAACATCATATTTAAGTTTGTAAATTCTCTTGATCCAACTTTACTGGGGAAACATTAACTTGTATGGGGTTAGAATTAGCCTTCTTAGGAATTTATCGGCCACTTTTTGGTGTTTACCGGCCACTTTTGTGTGTTTTCCGGCCACTTTTGTGTGTTTTCCGGCCACTTCGCGTGTTTACCGGCCACTTTTGACTATTTACCGGCCACTTTCGCGTGTTTTCCGCCCACTTCACATATTTCACCCTCACTCACTTCGTTCCTCGAAAAATTTTCCAATAATTTGTTTATCTTCTTAAAAATAAGGGTATTTACCAATTTATATCAAATGCAAATAGATTAGGAGAGATTAGAAGATTGGAATATTCAACTTACGGAAGACATGTTTTATTAGATGCATGGGGTGTTGATTTTACACGTTTAAATGATGTAGATGCATTGGAGGAGAAGATGATTGAAGCTGCAGTGTTAAGCGGAGCTACAGTAATGAACAAACAATCTGAGGCATTCGTCCCACAGGGTGGAACTGTTTTATTGTTGCTGTCTGAGAGTCATTTCAGTATTCACACTTATCCTGAAAAGAACTATGCATCGATTGATTGTTATACATGTGGGAAAAGCGTAGATCCTCAGGTAGCCATTGATTCACTTTTGGACTATTTAAAACCCGAAAAAACATATGGTCAAAAAGTAACGAGGGGTGAAGGGGTATTTGAAGTTGAGGAGTTTAGAGAAGAGTATAAGTTCGTAATAGGGAATAAGCTCTAATAAACGTTCCCTCACCCTGTTGGATTATTTAGGGATTGAGAGAGTTTTCGTACAATATATTTCGAAAAACTGGGTTCTTTTCTCCCATATGGTGCAACATTTTACGGTATAACTTTTAAGTAAGCGGTTTTCCTTTAAGGATATTTACTTAATCATTTACTGTTTGATTTGATTATTCGAAATGTAACCATCCATTTTTTTTACTACTTAAAATACAATCAGTATCATTATTATTTCCAATCCAAAAACGTAACTGGTTACTAAGGTTACGTTTTTTTGTTGGTCTTTTTTGCTATTAACAAGGAGAGTTACTACCCCTCTCTAGGATAATAAAAGCAAGTGCATTTCAGTGAATTTTACCATTGCGGTTTGCCCCCATAGGAGCTTAACACCTCCTTCTTTTATGCACTTCTTTATAAAATTTTCACTTTCACAAACTTCGATAAAAGATAGAGTCTGATCGTTTTTTTTAAAAATTTTTGTTGTGTAATTTCTTCTAAATTGGTAAACTACTTTCTGGTAATATATTCTATTTTTTTACAAAAGGAGGAAGTTTTATGAATAAGCTTATTTTCACCATCTTATTTTCTACTATTCTTCTAATTCCCACGTTCTCCTTTGCGGAAGGTACCAATGAGAATGAGAATCAAGAAGAGTCAATAGTAGAAACTGACCCGGTTGATCCTATTGATGTAAGTGAAACAGATACGGATACAATAAAAGAGCAGCAGAATGATACTAATGAGCAAGCAGAAACTTCAACAGAGACGCCTATTGTTGATTCTACAACTCCAAAAGAACAGGTTCAAAATACTTCTTATACAAATGGTTGGGTACAGTCAAATGGAGTTTGGTACTACTATCAAAACGGCCAAAAAGTATATGGGTGGTTAAAATTATCGGGGCAAACTTATTACCTTAACGAAACAACTGGAGCTCGAGCATCCGGTTTAACAACAATTTATGGAAATGTCTATTATTTTAACGTTAACGACGGGTATATGATGTATGGATTTCAGACTATTAATAACAAAAAATATTATTTCGGTGAAACTGATAGTAATGGTGCGATGCAAACAGGCTGGGTAGATATCTATGATTACAACACAGGTACTTATCATACATATTTCTTCCATCGTAAAGACGGACACATGCTTACAGGTTGGGTACAAGATGGTGGCGAATGGTTCTACTTTGATCCAGTTAATGGACAACAACACTATGGTCTACTTGAATTAAACGGAAAAAAATATTACTTAGATGAAAATTATGGAGCGAGAATAACAGGTTGGGTACCTATATTTGATTACAATTCCGGAAATTATTTCAATTATTTCTTTGACCTAACCTCTGGAGAAATGAAAACCGGTTGGATTCAATCTTATGGAAGTTGGTACTATTTAAACAGCATGGGCCAAATGCAAACCGGTTGGATTACTTTAAACGGAAAAAAATATTACCTCTATGAGTCTAGTGACGATGAATATTCCTATTATAACGAAGGAGAAATGATTACAGGTTGGTATTCATTCATCGATCAAAAAACCGGAGAGTATGTCTATTATTTCTTTGATTACGTTAGTGGTGTTTCACAATCTGGATGGGTTATGGACGATGGTTATTGGTACTATTTAGATACTGATGGTGCAGCCCGTAAGACTGGATGGCTATATTATGGAAACAAGTGGTATTATCTCTATTCAGATAGTAGCATGGCTACAGGAATTGTCTATGATAAGGGTAATTATTACTTTATGGATGTAAATTCAGGTGTTTTAAAAACTGGTTGGTCATTTGATGGCTACTACTGGCATTACAGTAACAGCAATGGGGTCATGCTGGTTAATTCTTGGATGAAAACTGGTGGGAAATGGTACTACTTCGATTACTATGGGGATATGGCTGTAGGTTCTACAGATGTAAATGGCACGCTTTATTACTTCGATAAATCAGGTGCAATGAAGACTGGTTGGAACTGGGATGGATATTCTTGGTATTACAGTTATTCGAACGGTATAGTTGCTACTGGTTGGAAGTATATTAATAGTAAGTGGTATTTCTTTGATTATTATGACGGTATGATGGCAACAGGTCGAACATATGCAGATGGAACTTATTATTATTTTAATAAAAGTGGCCAAATGCAAAAAGGCTGGATTAAGGTAGATGGATACTGGCAGTACTATAATTCGAACGGTTCTCAACAATTTGGTTGGTTTTCTCAAGGTGGAAAAACTTATTTCTTTAATTCATACGGAGACATGGTAACAGGAGGAGTGTACATCAATTATTACTACTATTACTTCGATCCAGTTACTGGAGCATTAGTATACTAAGAAAAATCGACAGGTGCCAGTCACCTGTCGATTTTTCTTTATATTCGTTCAAGAAGTTGTCCCCATGTTTTGATTGTTGGTTGTTTGCTTCCTTGGAAGATTGGGTTTCCGAAGGCTAGCAGTTCGCCGTCTTTGCTACGGATTTCGAATCGTAGCCATGTAATTTGATCTTGTGAAAATGAGAAGCTTCTTTCAAGTTTTCCAGTCTCCGAGATGTTAGATTGATCAACTACCTCTCCGTCTTGAACCCAATAGAGTACGGAATCTTTTGGAACGTTTTCATAGGCAATACTGTAGTCGATGTGCGCACCGAAGTGTAGTTTAGATGTTGCCGTTAAGTCACTACCTAAATCAGATGCTTCACCATTTACTTCAATGTCTACCTCTAGAACTGGGCCACGTGCGACGTAAACCTTGCCTTTTTTCACGGCTGATAATAAGGCATCTGTTGACAGTCCCTCTGATAGCACATAGGTTGCTGGGTCGCCGATCACAGATGGTGGTCCGTTCTTTTCATAGCTTTCTGTTGGCAACAAATGTGAATCAGATCCACCTATTCCGAACAATCGATGTCCGTCGTTCCAAAGCATGTTCCAAAGTACGAGTGCTTCTTCTGTAGCCTTTGGATTATCTTTGTAAGTCGGATCGTTCCAAATTTCAATCGTATCAAAAGAACTTAACAGCGTTTCTTGAAACTGCCATTCCCAAGGCTTTAACATCGGATGGTTTAAGCTAACCACCGCACCTGCTTCTCGGCATTCTCGAAGAATACGATTCATCCCTACTTCCGTTTCCATTCCCCCGTCCTCACATGTCGGACGCCAATCAATCCACCGTGTTAGTCCAAGTGCATTGAAATGCCCCTTTGAGGAGGTCACTTCTATTCCAGGAATGACCATTACGCTATCTTTTACCCATTTTGTTGGTAGGATGTTATGATCTGTAGCAACAAAGTAGTCTAATCCCATCTTCTTTGCTTGTTCCATCCCTTGTTCAGGTGTCATTTTTCCATCCGATTCATTCGTATGTGTATGGAAATCACCTTTGTACCATTTTTTTTCGTCGTTATATACTCTTCTCGCATCAAAATGATTCAAATCAAGTACCGAAGAAGTGGAAGTGGAGGTTGTTGCCCATACATTTGAGTCTTCACTACTGACATCTTCACTTAGCAAACCACATGTACATTCCATCTCGTAATATGGCTCTGATTTATAAGTGGCACTGAGAATTTCAACGCGCCATTTTCCTTTTGGAATTTCACCTGAAACACATGAAAAGCTTGTTGCATCAGAATTTTTCGAAATGAGGATTTCTTTCGGCTCGTTAATGTAGAGCGATTGAACGCGTAGCTTACCGTTTGGATCCCATAAAAATATACCAAACCAGCCTTTTTTAAAAAATGTAATTGATAGCTTTAACCAATCGTAGTCCGCATCTATTTCAAGTACCTTTGAAATAAACGGTGTATTCGCTACACCGTTTATTTTTTGCACTGAAAAAGTTGTCATAAAGAACCCCTCCAGTTTACTTATTTACTTTATCTAGCTCTCTTTGTGCTTCTTCTTTTGCTTCTTTTAACGCTTCTGCAGCGGATATACCTTCGATTTCAACTTTATCCGCAGCTTTCACAAGCGCGTCATAAATTTTTCCTCCTGTTGGATCTACGAATGGAGGTGTTGCTGTTTTCGCTTGTTGTAAAGGAACTGCGATTTGTGGGTTATTTTTTGCAAACTCTTTATACTTTTCTGTTTCTTGAGCAGACTCACGTACTGGAATGTAACCAGTATTGATTGACCATTCAGCCGTTTTTTCTGCACTTGTAAAGAACGTTAACCATTTAAATGCTGCTTCTTGCACTTCTTTTGAAGCAAGAGCTGGTATCGCACCTACTAAAGCGCCAGCGTGTGGTGCTGCTGCTTTTCCTTCCCAGCCCGGTTGTGGGTGAGCAGCCACAATTGTAAAGTCTAGGTCACCTTGGTCACCAGATGAACCTGTGTAACCTGCTGCATTCCCTTGCATGACATCATCAATTGTTTTGTACCAGTATTCCCAGCCTTGGCCACCATGGTGGATTGCCATCGTTTTATCTTCATGAATCGCTTTTCTGAAAAATTCCCATGTTTCTACCCATTCAGTTGAATCAATTAATACTTCAGTTCCATCTTCAGATAAATATTTAGCGCCATTACTTAAAGCAGCGTCGATCATGTTGTCAGGACCCCACATTGGCTCCCAACCATACACACCAATTTCAGATTTAATTTTAGCCGCAGCTGCCGCTAAACCTTCCCATGTCTTTAAAGATTCTTCAGTTAGTCCAGCTTGCTCAAACATATCTTTTCTATAATATAGAACCTGAGTTGTTCCGTATAAAGGTAGAGCATACTGCTCACCATCGATTGTTCCTTGACTATAAAATGCATTGATAAAATCATCTTTGTTAAAATCTGCATCAGCTTCTATGAAACTAGTTAAAGAAGCAAATGCACCTTTTTTTGCTAATGTGTTCATTGGATCATTACGTAATAAAACTGCTCCTGGTACTTTCTTTGCAGCAATACCCGCTTGAAGCTTTTGAACTGTTTCGTCATAGTCTCCTTGAGCGATACCAATTACTTTTACTTCATCTTGGCTTTCGTTAAATTCAGCGATAAATTTCTCAACATTTTCTCCAAGCTTACCCCCAAGTCCATACCAAAATTCAATCTCGATTGGACCATCAGTGTTTGATCCAGCTTTCTCTGTACTTGAAGAGCAACCAGCAAACATTGAAATAATCATTGTCATCATTGCTAACATTACTAGAAATTTTTTCATCTCTTTCTCTCCCTTATCCTTTTAATCCTTGATCATTTATGCCCGAAATTAACCATTTTTGTGCGACAGCGAACAACAGAAGCAGTGGTAGTACCGCAAATGTACTAGCTGCCATTATGAGCGGCCACTGAATACCGTAGGCACCTTCTTGGATGAAAAATTGCCTTAATCCTGTTGTAATTAACTGTTTTTCCTCACTATTCATGATTAAAGAAGGCCATAAATAGCTGTTGTAGTTTTGAACGAAGCTAATTAGTATAAATGTGATAAATGTCGGAATAGTCATTGGAAAAATTACTTTCCAAAGAATCTTCCAGTGACCTGCTCCATCCACTGTGGCAGCTTCTACCACTTCTCTAGGAACCTGTAAAAATGCTTGACGTAACAGGAAAATACCAAACACACTTACTGCATTGGACAAAATGAGTCCTTTATATGTATCTAACAAATTGAAATCTGCTAGAATCACATAACTTGGTACATACGTAACCGCTACAGGTAGCATATACGTCATTAACACAATGGAGAAAAGTAGGTTTTTCCCTCTGAAACGAAATTGCGAAAAAGCGTAAGCAATGAGGGCTGAGTTTACTACTTGAATAGTTACGATACACAGTGCTGTAAATACACTATTAAATAAATATAGATTAAATGGCGCCATCGCCCATGCCTCTGCAAAATGGTGCCACATCGGCACTTCAGGCCACCATGTTGGTGGAAATGCCCATATTTCATCCTTTGTTTTTAGCGCACTGATTAGCATCCATAAGAACGGGAAGACCATTCCTAAACTTAAAAAAACAAGGATTGTATGTTTTAAAATCATAATTGGAAGTTGTTTTATTTTCATTTGGCATCAATCCCTCTATTGGTAGTGAACCCAACGTTTTGATAGTACAAACTGTAGTAACGACAACAGTGCCGTAATGACTAATAAAACAGTAGCGACAGTTGTTGCCTGCCCCATATTGAACTGTTCAAATGCTGATTGGTAGTACATGTATAAAATTGTACGGGTGCTTCCCGCTGGCCCACCTTGTGTTAATACTTGAATTTGGTCATACGCTTGAAGTGCATCAATCGTCGTAATAATGACCAAAAATAAAGTTGTAGGTGATATAAGAGGTAATGTTACGTGAATAAACTTTTGCCATCTATTTGCTCCGTCTAAAGATGAAGCCTCATAAAGTGTTGTAGGTACTTTTTTCAAAGCGTTTAAGTAAAAAATCATTGACCAACCTATACCCTTCCAAATCGTCACGATAATGACTGCTGGCATCGCCCATGTTGTGCTACCCGTCCATTCTAGAGCAGGAAGATTAACTGACGTTAATAGCCAATTAGCAAAACCAACTCTCGGTTCAAAGATCCATGACCATACGATCGAAACAGCAACAGTAGGAGTTACCCATGGAGAAAATAGTAATGTTCGATACAATCCATTGCCCTTCTTACTATTTCCGACCATTAAAGCCAGTAACAACCCTCCAAAAACAGAAGGTAACACGACTCCTAGACAGAAATACAACGTATTTGCTAACACCTCATAAAACAATGGATTTACTAGGAGGTCGATATAATTCTCTAATCCTACGAAACTATATTCAGGACTCATATAATCCCAATCTGTCAGACTTATGTAAAAGGAATATAACATTGGATAAATCCAAAAAACGGTTAGTGGGAGTAAAGCTGGGGTGATAAATAACAGCAAAGTCATCCCAAATTTAAATTTACTCAACGATAATCTTTTCCTCGGAATACTTGTTGGCTTGTTTTTAGCTAAAACCGTGTTCACTTATCGCACCACCTTTCTAAAACTTAACAAGAAATCATTTAATGTATATTCAACCGTTCATTATTCATTCATTTTGTGAGCGTTCATTTTTTGAATACATTAATTATGATAGCAACTTTCGATTGGGATGTAAATTATAAATTTTAAAAAAATGCAATTTTATGTAGGATTTTGTAGATTGGCGGATCGTAACGAGGAGAGAACTTTTAATTGGCCACAAAGCAACAAATGTACATATTTTCTTACATGTAACAAATGCTAATACCATTCATGTAACTGAAGGATGGGGTTAATGGGTATTTCACTTTTTCTTGATTTTGTCATACTATCAGCAATCAGCTTTATTCTGCTGAAAAAAAGGCTTCACACGGTTGAATATCTGTTCATCTTCTTTTTCATGGTCTTTTTATTTTCCATTTTCGTAACGATCATTGTTGATAATTTACAGCTTTGGACAGTGAGTGAAAAGCCATTTTATATTGCTACGTTTCGTATTGCTGAGTTGATTTTTTTCCCAATACTACCACTATGGTTTGTTGATTTCTTTTATCGGGTTAAGAGGAGAAGGTATCAGATTCTTGTGATTGGTATCTTTCTTTGTATTCCTATTGTTTCTCATAAATGGCTAACTACTATTCACATTATTGACTTCAAAGAGTGGAAAACGTTATATACCATTCAAATTTGGTTCATCATCTATTTACTCACTCTTATATGTCACCGTTTTATTAACTATTTCTTACAAAAGGAGGGAATCACAAAGAATGTTACCTCTTCCTGAAAAGTTTGATGCCAATGAATGGATGGTCATATCTATTTTAGTCGGCAGTCTTCTTTTATTCCGCTTACCTAAGCGGTTTCCTACAAGTATGGTACTTGTGATCATTTTTTTTACATCCTTCACTTCACGAGCGGTAGATCATATACTTGCGTCACCATCACTTGATTTTTATGACATCATGGATTCTGGTAAATTTGAGTTATTTGGCATTTTCACCTATTTTCTATATGCTCCCTTTGGCTACTTATTTATATACTTTTATGATAAGTACCAGCTTTACGGCTTAAAAACCGTCGGATATATTTTAGGTGGATCCTTATTCGCTTTAGGTTTTGAATGGGTTGCTTCAAAGGCACATATTTTCACTTACCACGATTGGGAAATTGCCTATTCATTGACTGTCTATTTAGTTATTCAATCTGTAACCCTCTTATTTTTCAACTATTTAAAGCACAACTTATATCAACAGTACTTTCAATCAAAAAACATAACCGGTTACTGAGGTTATGTTTTTCGATTGTTTTCTTACAATTCTTTCTTTCAACTCGATCTAATAAATGAAGAGATTCATATAATAAAAGAATGAAAGAAATGAATTGTTACTGAATTTATTTACCTCATGAATAATCGCATCAAATCATTCTCACTAATGACTAGGGAGGAGTTGAAGATCGTGCGTTTTATTAAATTTTTAATCGTCATTTTACCAATACTTCTCTTAGTTGCATGTGGTCAAGAACCTAACCATGAAGGAAAAAAAGGAATAGAACAGACTGAGAAGAAACAAGGGTCATCTTCTAGCGGAAAACAAACAGAAAATGATAACGAAGAAGAAACGACAGATAAGCATGATGAAGAAACGCATGAAGGTGAAGAGGGACCTTCCGTGACAATTACTATCGAGCCTTTCACAGAGCTATTTGATGTCAATGGTATTTCGATTGGGGATACACGTGAACACGTAAAAGAAGTTCTTGGGGAACCGATAGAGACTTACCCTAATGACGCTCGGTACGACTATACCTTTCAAGATGCGTGGTATAGCGAAAAATTAATTGTTGTATTTGATGATTTAGGAATAACAAACATAGAGGTTTCAACTGCAACTGAAAAAGGAATTCTTCTAACAGAGGATTTTATTCAAACCTTTTCGGGAGATATCTATCAAGCGACCGAACAATTAGCTATAGAATCTGATATGTTATCACTATTTGCTTATGTTCTAAACAGTGATTCAATTTTAGTGATTGGTAAATATGAAGATGAGAATGGTCAATTGCAAAGATCGTATATGATCGCACCTGATTATGCATGGACTTTTGCCCGTGGATGGGATATGGAGACATTTAATGACGAAAGTCAATTTCAAAAGGTAGATGCTCAAACAGCAATTGAAGGACAATAATTCCCCGTACAAAAGTGAGATAAGAGCTAGACTCTGTCTCACTTTTTTATGTTTATAAACGTGTGTTTCCTATGTATCAACTTATACATTCCCCTTATGTAAATAGGTTTTCAAGGAATCTTTCAATAAGGACCCTTCGGCATCTTCGTTTGTTCTTTAAATGAACACATGAGTCAGGTTTCATGTGCATATATTTGGTTATAAGCTTTAGTTTTGATGGATTTTGAGGTTACAACGAAAGATTCTATTTCATTATTACGAACATTTGATCAGTTGTCATAAAAGGAAATATCAATGATGGTTTTAGGAGGTTGTTATGGAAGGAACATTAACAATCAGAGAGCTAGCAAAACTTTTTAAAAAAAGGTTTTTACTTATCTTTTCCACCATAATCTTAGTCATGTTATTTGCTTTTATTGCGACACAATACATCCTGAAACCTACATACGAATATTCTACCCAAGTAGTCATCGGAAAACTCCAACAAGATCCAGGTAGTGATGTTTACTCCCAGTCTCTCATAAATACACAGCTAATCCAGTCCTATATTGATTTAGTTAAGAGTCCTCTTGTTGTGAACACCGTAAAAAAAGAGCTGAAATTAAAAAGATCTGCACATGATTTACGAGATCAAATTTCAATTTCAAATAGTGACAATTCACAGATTGTCATGATTTCTGTGAAGGATACTAGCCCACAGCGTGCAAAAGAGATTGCCATAAGGGCTGCAAAGGTTTCTCAAAAGAAAATGAGTATGTTTACTAGCATTAAAAACATTGAAGTTTTATATGATCAGGAGATAGCTGAAGAGCCAGAATTAGTGTTTCCAAAGCCTTTGTTAAGCATGGCCATTGCATTCTTTGTTGGACTCTTTGCCGGAATAGGTTTAGCCGTTTTACGCGACACATTAGACGACAGAGTAAAGAGCGTCGATGAACTTCAATCATTCATTGATATACCAATTGTAGGAAACTTTCACTTAACAGAAGGGATTCTATACAAACGAAAGAGAAGTGAAACTTATAGTGTTTAAATGGACTAGAAAGCAACAACCTATTCTGCCTTTAACTGAAGATGATTTTGACAATGAAGAAGCAAGAATTATCCGGACCAATATTACTAGCTCAATGAAAAAGGAAGCAAAGATCATCATGGTGACATCCCCAACAAACGTAGATAAACTTCCCGTATTTACATCAAGAATTGCATCTGCTTTTTTAGAGCAAGAAAAAAGAGTTTTACTTGTTGATGCACATATCAGGAAACCAACGATTCATTCTTTATTTGAAATGGATAATTCTTACGGTCTAACCGATCTCCTTACATGTGAAAATCTCTCTTACGCTGACATCATACAGTCTCATGTCTCAGGTCTTTATATATTGCCTGTTGGTCCTGTTCACCCCTATCCATCAAAGCTTCTCGCAACTGATAAAGTTGATAAACTATTAGCTAATTTATGGAAAGAGTTTGACTTAATTATTCTTCATTCTCCTGCTTTATTAGGGTTATCAGATGGGCAAATGTTAAGTAATAAATGTGATGTCGTTTTACTCGTTATCCAGGAAAATAACACAAAAAAGAGTGAAGTGGTAAAGTCTATCGAGTTATTGAAGCGTGGCTATAAAAAGTTTATTGGATCTATATATATTAAATAAGTAGACGATAAAGGTGTGAAAAAGGTGCGCCAACTAAGAGCAATTTTTAAACAGAAAATAGTCTCTCAAGAAATTCCACCTGTGGGGTCTCAAGCCTAGCGCTATCAGGAGTCTCGGTTCTTCCACTACGGTTAACACGCAATAATTTTTAAAATCCAACATTGGACAAACGCAAAAATCAAGTTCACATTTCATTCTTCTTAAATAGACCAAATAAGCAACGTCTGGGGGATCTATGAAAAACTCAATCGGTAAAAATGTCCTTCACTTATTCTTAAGTACGACACTATCTCGAATCTTAAATGCTGTGACGCTTATCATTCTAGCTAACTATCTAAACTCACAAGAATATGGAATGTTTAGTGTCGCACTTGCTTTTACAATGGTCATGGGTTACTTCACAGATGTAGGACTAAGCAATACAGTCCTTCGTGAAGGCTCCAAGCAAGGTGCCAATATTTCATCCATCATCTCTTCCTATATAAAATTACGCCTTGTGCTTCTTGCCTTCACCTTTCTTGCCGCCTATTTTATTATCAATTGGTTTTATTCTAGCTCATCTCTCGCTGAAATCATGTTTTATCTTCTCATCCCAATGGTCATTGGCCTAGCCTTACAAAGCATCGGAATTGTTTATTTTCAGCTTGTAGAACAAATGCATTACTTAGGTTTAATACGCATACTATCCTCCATCTTCTTGGTCGGCACGGTATTATTTGGGATGTTCATGTCTGTTTCTCCTGTGTGGATTTCATTTTTATTTGGCTTTTCATATTTACTCGCTGGTTTTTACAGCATCACAATGGTCTACATTAAGGTGAAACTGCGCTTTAAGGACCCTTTTCAAAAGCAACTATTGACGAATATATGGTCGTTTGTCATAAGCGGTTTATTATATATGTTACTTCCCCAACTTGGTCCAATTGTTTTAGAAAGAACGCTACCACTAGCTCTAGTCGGTATTTTTTCTGTAGCTTATCGTATTCCTTCGGCTCTTCACCAAGTTCCAGGAATTATTGCAGGTGCGTTTTATCCCGTGCTTTTTCGTTATTTTAATCATAATCAGTTATTAGAACATTTAAAGTTGAATATCTTACAAATAAAGGTGATGGGCCTCATAGGTGTTGTTATTACAATTCCCTTTTTTCACCTTTCTGAATTGGTTGTCACTCTGCTCTTCGGAGAGGAGCTTATTTCTGCAGCTGAACCGCTAAAGCTTCTTTCTACGATGCTGGTTCTTCAAGGAATGAGTATTGCACTTGCTGACGGATTAACTACACAGGCGCTTCAAACCAGGAGAACTATGATTCAGTTTTTCGCTGTTATCTCTGGGACTATCCTTTATTACTTTTTTAGTTTATCCAACGGTGTTATGGGGGCTGTTTATGCAGCTCTATGTATCGAAGGAATTGCTCTGTTCGGCTTTTGGCTATGCCATCCATCTAGGTGGACCATTGCCAAACGGGGGTTATTTGCCTATTTAGCCTTATTTAGCTTAATTCTAGTAGGAGTTCATTTCATTCTATTAGACTTTCCAGTTATTGCGACCATCACAAGTTATCTCTTATTACTCATCGTTTTCATTGATACAGAGCTCCGTGAAAAACTTCTACATGTAATGAAAAAAATTAAAACACATAAACTGGAGAAATCTCATGAATAGCCAAGAGTCTTTTTATATAAAAAATCAAGTCGTTGTTTTGTCTCTATTTTTTCTTCTACTTACCTTTAGTCGATACAATCTTTACATTGGATTTTCATTAAAAACATATATGATGTTTCTTTTTCTATTTGTTTTCTTTCATCTTCGTATCTTTTATTTTCAAAAGCTAGCGTTATATGAAGTTTCTCTTCTACTGTTTTATCTTATCTATTGTTTTTCAGGCACAATGGCATATTACACTGGTTCTAGTATTCGAATTGTTTTTGGTGTTATTCTAGTCATCTCGTGTTTTTTTATTATGAGATACATGTTTATGCAATATTCACTAACAATCATTGAAAAAGGTTTAGGCTTAGCAGGGATCATCTTTTGCCTGGTTAGCCTCATCCTTTATGTGCTTGGGCTATTTAGTTTTGGCTTTCAATTAACTGGTGATGGTGAGAGTGCTTTTGGTGTTCTTTTAGACAGGAATTATCCTAGACTTATCGGTACTCTCGAAGACCCAAATCTATATATTTTCTATTGCACTATTTTTATTTTCTATTACTTATCTAATTTAAGCTCTGCTTTGAATAAACTTGGATTATTTCTATGTGCGTTAACGTGTGTTTTAACTTTTTCAAGAGGTGGACTAGCAGCATTGGTCATTGTATTTCTTATCTATATTTTCATGGATATAAAGCGAATTAAATCCGCTCTAATTTCAGTCATTTCTATTGGATTTATAGGATATTTACTTATACTGACTTTCCAATTTGATGTCATAGAGATGTTATCAGATAGGATTAAAGACTTCAAACAGGACGGAGGAAGCGGCCGGTTTGATCTTTGGTCAACTGCCTTTTCTTACTTCTTAGAACACCCACTGTTTGGCATCGGTGCATTTAATTTCTCAGATTACTATCTTACTAACTTCGGCAAAAAGCTATATGTTCATAATACGTATTTAGAAATTTTAACAGAGTCAGGTTTAGCTGGATTTTCATTTTTTTCAATCTTTTTATTGTTACTGTTTCGATTTCTCATACGGTCTCGCATGCACAACAAACAACCTTTTCTCTTTCTCACTTTTCTTGCACTTGGGATTCAAATGCTTTCTTTATCATTAATTATTAACGAAATGTTTTTTATGTATTTAGCACTTGTGTACCGTTACTCCTTTCAGGAAATGAGGTGAATGAATTGAAGAATATTTTACTCCTTACGGACAAATTAAAAACGGGTGGTGCAGAGATTTATTTTTGCAAACTAGAAAATCACCTTTCACATCCAACCTGTAACTTCTTCACTGCCGCTGGTCCTGGTGAATTAGAGAACAAAATTGAGAAAGTGCAGCGCTTTACTAAGTTGAGCCGAAATCATCATCTATATAATTTGGCTAAATTGTTCAAAGTCATTCGAAAACACCATATCACGATTATCCACGCAAATAGCCTTCGCATGGTTTGGTACGGTATATTCATCAAACAATTTTTCTTTAAAAAACTTTCCATCGTTTATACGAAGCATAATGTGACGTTACTCGAAAGGAACTTTCAAGGCATGTTCTCCAAAATCTTAAACCGATACACTTCAAAAATCATCACTGTCAGTAACTTTGAAAAGGAAAATCTTATCTCCTTAGGCGTTCAACCAGAAAAGATCATAACTATTTATAATGGCGTGGATTTAAACCAATTTACATTCTCTCCCAAAAAACGAGAAAACACCTTTCGTGTTGGCATTTTAGCAAGATTATCTCAAGAGAAAAATCACCGGTTGTTCTTACAAATTGCAAATTTTTTAAAAGAGCATGATGACATCGTATTTCACATCGCCGGGGAAGGTCCAGAGCTATTAACCATTAAAAGCATGATTACCAAATTAGGATTAACAAAAAGAGTAATACTAGAAGGTCATATCCAACACCCCGAAACCTTTATTAAACGGATGGATGTCCTTCTACTGACATCATTCCGTGAAGTTTTCCCAATGGTTATCATTGAAGCGATGGCAACGGGTACTCCGATTCTCTCTGTTGATGTTGGTGGAGTGAAAGAAGCAATCAGTGATCATCAAACAGGATACCTTCTTCCATACAAAGCTTCTTCATTTGCTGAAAAGCTTCTGTACTTAAAAGCGAACCCACACAAACATGAAGAACTACGTCAAAAAGCTCGCCAAAAAGTCGAGACGCATTACACTAAAGAGAACATGGTGAAACAAACCATTGATGTCTATCTAAATTGCGAATCAAAGCAAACGGGTGAACCAGTAAAAATAAATGTGCAATGAGAGTAACGAAAATGGTGCCCAGCCGAAAGCGAGGTTCCTGCAACGAAGGTTAACACCCCATGTTGATTATGACGAAAATGTATTTTCAGAGTAGACTTTCATGCAATTTGAGAATTACACCATGAAGGATGAAAATGTGTAATTGTTTCTTTCGTGCATTATAGCGTGTTGAATCCAAGTACTTCAGAAGTGTTAACCGTAGTGGAAGGACCGAGACTCCTACGGGAAATGCGCCGGGCCCCGGACCCCACAGGCCAAAGGCCGAGGAGGCTCAAGTGGCGCCCCGTGGAAAGCGAGAGTCCTGCAACGAAGGTTAACACCCCATGTTCAGCTTCCTATTGTCAGGGTAACATCAGAAAAAGCGTGAACTCATAATAAGTTTCACGCTCTATCATCACTTAGATTTATTTACTAAACTGTCAGACTCACAATTTTCCTCAATCTCATCCCACGTCATGTATATTCGAACGATGTCTTCTTCAATTAAAGGAGCTCCGACTTGCACCTCAATAAACTCTAAATCTTCATTTGCTTTTATTGCATGCTTTGCACCTACCGGAATCTCTATTACACTTCCTGCCTTTACTGCCCATATTCGATCATCTAGAACAAATTCACCTTCACCTTTTATGACTGTCCACACTTCTCTTCGATGATAATGAAACTGATAACTCAAATTCCTTCCAGCTTTTACACAAATCCTCTTCGTAAGTACCTCACTACCATCATCCAGCTTCGTATAATCTAATACACGATACCAACCCCAACGTCTCTCTTCATACATAGGGCGATAAGATTGCTCCTCACTCAAGAAATCCTTTAGTTTCGTACTTGATTCCTTATCCGAAACCAAAATACCATCTGGACTAGCCGCTACTATGACATTGGATAAATGAATGACATTGATTGGGATATCTAACTCATTGATAAGATATGAATTTTCACACCCTGGACTTAACATCCCTTTTCCTAGTTGCACTTGAGACATCTCATCGGTTAGCGTATTCCACGTTCCTAAGTCTTTCCACGAACCTTCATAAGGGAGAAAAATAACGTCGTTCGCTTTTTCCACCACTTCGTAATCAAAACTATTTTGGGGAAGTTTATGATAGACCTGTAACAACGATTCATACTGAATTGGAAACCCTAACTCCTCTAGCATTGAAATGATATATCCAAGCTTAAATGAAAAGACACCACAATTCCAAAGGGCAGATTTTTGAAGTAAACGTTTTGCTTCATCCTCATTTGGTTTTTCTTTAAAATGACTGACTTCACCATACTTTCCGTCAGATCTTTGTTTCGGAACAATATATCCATACTTATCGGATGGAGAAGTCGGTTTTACTCCTATTAAGGCAAGGTCAGCATTCGAATCTTGTAAAATAGATTCTAATTCTATGACTCTACTAAAAAAATTGTTTTCTACGTAAGGATCCACTGGCAATACCGCTATCGTTTCTTCCAAACCTACCCCACTAACTGAGTATAAGTATGTGGAAGCAAGGGCTATCGCTGGAAATGTATCTCTTCTTTCTGGCTCAACGACAAGCTTCGGCAATGTACCTAACTGATTTTGTAAAATATCAACTTGACTCTTACTGGTAGCGATGATCGTGTCCTCAGCTAGTTTTACTTCCCCTAATTGCCTCCAAACTCGCTGCACCATTGATTCCTGTGTACCATCTTCCTTTGTTAATACCCTTAAAAACTGTTTTGAACGTGCATCATTGGAAAGGGGCCAAAGTCTTTTTCCTGAACCACCTGAAAGCAAAATTAACTTCAACTCTAACTTCCTCCTAAACTTCTCTTTTCGTGTTCTTTTCAGAGAACTGAATATTAGTTAGTTTATGTGAAAGACTTGTTATTGTTCTTTAAGCTGATTAAATTGATAAATTGCCCCAACCCAAGTGGCATGTAGTGTTCTAACATTTTTTTGCCAAGAATAATTTTCTAAGACAAATGTTTGACTTTTCTCCCCCAACCTTTTTCGCAGATCACTCTTTTCGATAAGCTCTGATATACCTTTTATCATCTCTTCGTTCGTTTCAGCTATATAAACCTCGTCTTCTGAGATTCCTTCTATCCCCTGAAGTGCTCTAGCAGAAGCTACAATTGGTAAGCCGCATGCTTGCGCTTCTAAAATTTTATTTTGCATACCTGTTCCTGATCTTAATGGATAGACTCCTAGAGTCGCCCTTAGTAGATAAGGGCATATATCATCCACAAAACCTGTCACCACGATGTTCTGATTCCCATTCAATTCTTTAATTTTTGCCTCTGGATCTTTTCCTACAATGAATAAGCGATAATCAGAATACAATTTATGAATAGATGGCCAGATTTCTTTCGTAAAATACATCATTGCTTCAACATTAGGAAAATACTGCATATTCCCGTGAAAAAGTATGATTTTCTCTTTCTCAATACCTTGATAATTTTTTAAATGTTCCCTCGTAATATAAGTCCCGTTAGGATTAACTACCACATCCTTATCCTGTAAATATTCCTTGTCCTTTGCAGAAACAAGAAGGGTTTTGTTATAAGCCTTTAGTACACGCTTCTCATAGAGCTTCATTAAAATTCCTTCTATTCGAAAGGCAATAGCTTTTACTATATTTTCTCTTTCTGCTCGACGTTTCATATTTAACGACAATGCATCAATCATATCCACGACCTTAGGAGCATGAAGATGCAAAAAATAGTCTGTCATCCTCGTCGTTTGAACGTGAATGATGTCTGGAGAGATATTTCTATATAACTGAGTGATGATTTTTTGTGTTTGGGAATTTTTAAACATATTTATTTGAAGAGGCTTACCATTGAAGACCGTTTTACATGCACCTATCATTTTGTCTCTCTTATTAATTGGAATTGTAATCAATGCTTCACAATAGTCCTTTATATGGTCGTAGATATAGCTACTTTCTGTCATTTCATCAACAAATGTGACAACGTATATCTTATGTTTTAGTTCCTGCAACTGTTTTAATTGTTCATACGCGATTAATTGGTCGCCTTTATGTGGAGGATACGGGGGTCTGGCGGTTACATACATGACTTTCATGCTGCTTTTTCCTCCTAGCAAGATTGAGATTTAAATAATGTATACTCGATGTTTTTGTAAATATTCTACTCTTAAAAGATTTATGCTTTGAACATTTCTATTCTTTTAAGGGAAGTTATAACTTAATAAAGTCATCCTAAAGTTGGAAAAACGTTTCAGTCTTTTGGAGATTATCATGATTTCATTAAGATGATATTCTGAATACGAGGTGATGAATTTGAAGATTTTACGAATTGTACTCGAAACACTAAACATAGAGGAAATGAAAGCTTTTTATCAAAATGTGTTAGAAATGAACGTCATCAGATCAAGTGGGTCCTATTTTACAGTTCAAGCTGGAAAAACCCAACTTACCTTTCAACAAGGTCACACAAAGCCTTTTTATCATTTTGCCTTACGAACAGATTCTCCTTACTTTGAGTACATGTATGATCGCTTACTAAAGAATGGTGCTGATTTGTTAAGTGATGAGAATGGTCATACAAGTATGTATTGGCATGGTAAGCAGGTTTATTTTAAAGATCCTGATGGAAATATTGTTGAAACTCTAGAAAGAGATAATTTACACGGTGAGGAGCTAAAGGGGTGGTTTGATGTGTGCGAAATCGGATTACCTTCTGAGTCTGTTGAACAAATGAGTGAATTTTTATCTTCCATATGGGATGTAAATAAAACTAACTCTAGTACATTTCGCTTCTATGGTGACTCCTTTGGAAACTTCGTCTTAGTGAAAAATGGGCGTCATTGGTATCCTACTGACCACCCAGCTACCATTCACCCAATAACGGTTGAGGTTGAAGGCGATCGAGACGAAGTGTTAAAACACCCATCTTATCCATATACCGTGAAAAAGAAGCTACGTTCCTGTAACGAAGGTTAACACCCAAAGTTCAGTGTTGTATTTTCAGGGTAGACTGCCATGCAATTTAAGAAATGCACCATGGTGAATGAAAATGCGCGCTTGAATTTGCGTATATAGAATGTTGGCATTTAGTAACTAACGCGTGTTAACCGAAGTGGAAGGAACCGAGACTCCTGCGGGAGATGCGCTGGACTGGAGACCCCACAGGCGAAGCCGAGGAGGCTCCAGGAGCGCCCCGCGGAAAGCGAGGTTCCTGCAACGAAGGTTAACACACCAAATACAGTGACGTTTTTTTAGGGTAGCATAGCAAAAAAAGCATCAAATTCAATCGAAGAATTTGATGCTTTTTCTTATTTGTTTTGCTCTTTAATTTGCTTTGACTTCTTAAATCGGTATCCGATGTATAAAATGTATAGCGGTACAGCGATATAAATGAAATATGGAAACTGAGCATGTTGGCTTTTATAAATTAGAAAAATGACCCATCCTAAAAGGATTGTAATAATTGTTCCGTATTTTGGTAACGGTACGTTTTTAAAGCTAGGAATTTTCACCTTACTAACCATCAGTAAGCTTAGTGCCATAAAGGAAGCACTAATAACGATTGGCGGCAGTGTTTGATTGAGCATCGCTAGAAGTGTTAAAATTCCACCCGCTGCGGTAATAGGAATACCAGTAAAGTATTTATCCGAATTTTTTGCTGTAATGTTAAATCGAGCTAATCGAAAGGCACCAAACAATGGGAATAGACCTGCCACAAGCAAACCGATTAAACCGTGCTGAGAAAATGAAATATAATACACAAGTACTGATGGAGCTACTCCAAACGTCACAATATCAGCTAATGAGTCTAATTCTTTTCCTAATTCTGATTGTGCATTTAACATCCTCGCTAAACGCCCATCCATACTATCAAGCATCATACCTATCAAAATAAGAATTGCTGCGTTTTTATAATCTCCTCGTGCTGCGAAGAAAATCGATAAAAAGCCAACATATAAATTACTTAACGTAAACAGGTTCGGTATACTTCTTTTTAATATTTTTCTATACAATGGTTCTCCTCCGTTGACTTGTTATTTTTCTATGTAAACGTTGATTCTAAATTTTATATAGGGGTAGATGAAAATGATTCAATTACCCTATTTTCAGTGAGATGAATTATATGTTTAGGGTATTCTACTTGCCATTTAAATAAAAGCATTTTAATAATAGAAAAGTTAATGCTTATGTTATTAGAGTTGAAAGTTGAATTCTAGGAACCATTCGTGTTAATCGAAGTGGAAGGACCGAGACTCCTGCGGGAAAAGCGGTAGACGGGAGACCCCACAGGCGTAAGCCGAGGAGGCTCCCGCACCGCCCGCGGAAAGCGAGGTCCTGCAACGTAGATTAACACCCCTATATAGAGTGAAGTCTATTTTCATTAGCCTAATGGATTATTTATCCTTTATACTTTCCTATTATATATTCAATAACCAACTAACGCATTAATTTTTCATTTTTTCTTATAAGTTTTATAAAGAAATCATGCATAATATATTCCATTCCTCTATTTTCTTTACTTAACACTTGTAATAAAATGGAATGAACAGATTGGCTTAGTTAGGAGTGTTTCTTACAATTGGAAAAACGACAGATATGGTGGTTGCTTGTCATTGTTTTCTGTATTGGGATCTTTATTGCAACAGAGTCACCTGCATTTACAGGCAAGCATACTGAACAAATACTACGTGAAAAGATAGAACCTCCAGCAGATCTTCCAATTGGAGAAGACACTATCAGCAAACAAGGGAATTCTGATCATGACTCAGTGCGAATTTTAAACGTCATCTTAAGAAAATCAACACATTTCATTACCTTTGGATTTCTTGCTATATTCGTTTTACAAGCGTTGAAACCAACACGCTTTTATTATGTATATGCATGGCTGTTTTCATCCGTATATGGAGCCATAGACGAGTGGCATCAATCGTTTATAGATGAACGGACAGCGCAAGTACAAGATGCAATCATCGACTCAGCTGGAGCCTTTATATTTTTACTGGTTTTTTATTTAGGGAAGACATTCTTTAAAAATAAAAAAATGGAACGATCATCTAGACACCTTGAACCTCGGTAAGCGGTTTTGGGTGTTTTTCATGACGGTTTTATTTTATTATTATGGAGAAAAAGAAAAGCAAAATAGACCAAAATCCTAAACGAATTTTGGTCTATCTTATTATATATTACGCTTCTACTCTCCTACGACGCTGTACGATAAACAATGCTCCACCCGTTGCGAGTAACAGCATTCCGACGAACAATGCATGAAACATAGAAGTCGCTGTTTTTGGCATTTTGTAGCCAGCTTTTGGTGCAGGAATTTCGGAAGGCTCTTCACTTGGCGCTAACTCAAATGCAGCAAATGTGCTAAAGTGGTTTGTCTCAACAGTGACATAACCATCTTCATAAGTTCCACCTACAAGCTCCCACTTCTTCTTTTCTTCATTGTAATAGTAAACTTTTACGTCCTCAGCACTTTTTACATTTTCTACTTTAAGGACAATTGTCATTGGTGCATTGAAGTGATGATACGTTGTATTTCCAGCTTTTACAGTGAAATCATACACTGCACTACTAGCATTTTTCACATCCTTCATACGTTCAATGTTTAGCGTTACTGCACCATTTGGTAAATTTGATACCGGCACGAACAGGAACATATCTTCATTTGCAATCTTAATCGTTATAGACTTTTCTTTTAGAAGTGCTACTTGCTCTTCTGTTAATTCAATTGCAAAGATTTTTTCTTTTTCAAGATTGACTGTCAGAATGCCTTGATCTTGTAATTCCTCAATCACGGCTGTATCAATCGTTACTTTTCCTTTTTTCACTTTCGGTTTTGTTTCTTTTTCTTTTAATTTTTCACCTTTATCCTCGCCAGGTTCTTCGCCACCATCACCTGGTTCTTCTGGTGTTTCGCCATCCCCCGGCTCTTCGCCTCCTGGTTTTTCACCACGATAAACGGTTAGCTTGTATGCTTTCGTATTTTTACCAATTGCACCACCATCGTTTTGGAAGATATTTTGCTTACTCTCTTCAGACGGTTCAATTGTAAGTTCAATGTCATTTTGTCCTTCTACAAGTGAGACTGTGTGGCTAAATGTCATATCATCATTGATGACAACCTGTTCACCAGCGATTGTTAATACTCCGCCTTTAATTGCATTTCCTTTAATCTCAATCGTTTTTTGATCCGCGTTTACCGTTGCGTTATTTTCTGGGGATGATACCACTAGTGGCATATCAATCCAACGAAGTAAATAGTCTTGAACCACCATTTTGTTGTTGCCTTGGTTTTGAACCACTACTTTAAGGTCTGTACCAATTGCTCCATAGCCATAGTAGCTCACGTCATCATCTGATCGATCATTACGCGTATGGTCAGGTAGACCTTCTTGGTCCCAAGAACCGCCTTTTACGTACTTATAAGTGATTTCAGTTCCTTCTTGTACTTCAACTGTATATTCCCAGTCTGCTGTTACTGCACCGTTACGAGACATTTGCCATGCACCCGTGTTCCATCCATTTAAGCTATTAGGCATTGTAACGTTTGCTGTTAGTGGTGTGTAGCTAGGTGCATTTACTTTGAACGTTACTTCTACCATCACGATATCAGGTGTAACAGTTACTGTATTCGATTCTACTTTGTTACCAGCTTTATCATAGACAACTACTTGATATTCATATGTCTTTCCGTTTTCTACTTGGTAATCGCGATAGGTTGTTTTTGATACGTCTGTTAGGATATCAAGAAGAGCCCCATCTCGAATGATTGTAATTAAATATGGCTCATCTGCATTTACAAGCTCCCAGCTTAAATTCACTTGTCCTGACTCTTGGATAGGCTGGGCAAGAATGACTTTTTCAGCCGGTGCTGTTGTGTCATTTGTGTCTTGAGTAAGTGTAACTGTCTTCACTTCGGTATATTTCCACTCACGCCCAAGATCTGAAGATATACCGATACGGTACTCATACGTGCCTGTCGTAAACGGAATGAATGAACCAGCAAATACGTTGTTATTACCAGCTTGACCCGTATATACTGCATCATTCGTTACCCAAGCATTTTCACCTACTTTTCTTACTTCAAGCTTTGCCATTACACCTTCTGCTTGACTAACCTCTGTTGCACCTGAAACCCAAAGCTCAGCTTGAACAGTATATGTTTTCGAAAGGTCAAGTGAACTTTCTTCAAGCTGTGTTAAGTTACCAATCCATGCTGATGATAAATCATAGTGAGGAATGACAGCTTCAGAAATGGTTTTAACAGACTCATTTCCATTATTATCTACTGCCGTTACCGCATAGAAGTACGTACGACCATTTTGCAGATCGTTTACTGTAAATGTTTTGTCTGACGTTGTACCAATCTGCTTGAAAAGAGCTCCTTTGATATTCGACTGGTAAATCACATATTCAGAAGCATTTCCTTCCCAAGTTAATGATACTGATTTAGATCCTTCTGTTACTGCTAGTGAAGTGACGGCATTTGGAGCTGCTGACAGCGTTTCAGAAATTAACATACGCCCACTCATTGCCGGTACTGTCATTTCTACTGTTCCATTTGCCGTTACAGTTGTATAGCTTGTTTGTAGAGCATCTGTTAATGTTACACCATTTGCTACTAAATCTTTTACGTTTACCGTAAACGTTTTACTTTCATTACCTCTGTTAATTGCAACGATCGCCGCTTTTTCAGTATTTGTACGAACGTAAGCTAACACATCGTCTTTTGCATATGCATGTGTTAATTCTCCATATGCAAATAGTTTTGCGTTGTCTTCACGGATTTTTCCGATTTTTTTGTAATGATTGATTAAATCTTGATCTTCGTTACCCCAAGGGTATGTGCGACGGTCATCTGGATCCTTCGAACCCGTAACACCTGCTTCGTCTCCATAATAAATTGTTGGAGCTCCTGCATAACCCATTTGTATAATGGAAGCAAGCTTTAAACGCTTAACACCAAGCGCATGATTATAATTTGGGTCCCATTCAGCACGATCATATGAATCTGATCCATTACCAAGAAGGTACACAGCTCTCGGCGTATCATGTGAACCCATTAAGTTCATCAGCGCATAAAATGCTTCATTTGGATAATCCTCTTGAACAGCTTTTAGTTGCTGCTCCGCTTGAGTTGCATTACCATTTTTCAAGTAACTCATGATCGCACGTTCAAAGCGATAGTTCATCACCGAATCATATTGATCCCCAAGGAAGTATTTTGACGCATCATCCCAAATTTCTCCAAGAATTAATGGCTCATCTCCGTCGTTAAGGGTTGCACCATTGTCATAACCGTTTCCTTTTAATTCTTTACGGAACTCTCTCCAAAATTCCATGTCCACTTCGTTGGCAACATCTAAACGCCAACCTGATCCACCACGAGTTAACCAGCTTTTTGCTACTGAATCTTCTTCATACATAATGTAATCTGCAAAACGTTGGTTATTTAACTCTGAACCATAATCAACGATGTCACCTTCTATTGACTTAATTTCTGGTAAACTATCGAATCCCCACCACGCTTGATAGCTGTATCGCTCATATGGTGTACCAACATCTACTTTTTTGTTTTCGATATTAAACCAATTATGGAAGCCATATGATGAAAACAGCTGTCCTTCTGCCTTAAATTTCGCTTCTACTTGTTCAATTGCTTTTGCCTCTGTAAGACCTTCATTATTCATTAGATCATATATTGCTGCCCAATATTCATAAGCACCAACTGTGTCGTATTTTCCATAACGGTCAAAATAAATGGAGTCATCCGCTACGTGATTAAATACGCCATCTAAGATTAAGTGCATATCACGTTTTTGTAATTCTTTTGTAAACGCATCAAATTCTTCAGGTGTTCCAAACATCGGATCGATTGCTTTAAAATCAGTCGCATCATACTTGTGATTTGATGCTGCGTATGCGATTGGGTTTAAATAGATGGTATTTACTCCAAGTGATTGAAGGTAATCTAGTTTTTGGTGTACCCCAGCAATATCTCCACCGAAGAAATCATTACTCCACTCACCATCACCTGTATATTGTTCTGGCTTCTTTTCTTTAATACGCGGGTTATCAGGTAAAGCTGACCAGCTTGAAGGTTTTTCAATTGGTTGATAGCCTCTAGCGTATTCTTTGTTATCATCATTTTCCGCGTTTCCGTTAAAGAAACGATCAGGGAAGATTTGATACACAACCGCTTCCTTCATCCAATCAGGTGTTGTAAAGGTTGGATCAAAAACTGTTAGTTGGAATAATCCAGCATTACGATCAGATGCACTTCCGACTCCACCTTCAGTTGAGTCCTCACCATATTCAGCAACTGAATCACCATCACCAACTATAAACTTATAACCATGTACTCCCTTTGCAGTTGATGTAAATGTCGTTTCCCAAAATTCAACTTGGCCTTTTCCTTCCACTTCTGTCCAACCAGCATACTTCATTTTTAGCATCTTTGAGTCGCCAGTTAGATAGTTTTTCACATATACACTTGCTCTAGAAAGGTCATCTTTTTTTGCTGCTAAGCGTAACGTTACTTTCTCACCTGCTGCAATCGCACCAAATGGTTGGCGATACGCTTCGTGCCACGTATCATGGAAAAGTTTATCTTTGCTTACTAAACCATCTGAACCATTAGGGTTGTAGTCTGTTAATACTTCCTTTGTTTTGTCATTAAATGAGATTGTAATTTCAGCATCTTCCATTACATTTAATACAAAATCTTCACCAGGGTATGCCTCTGTTCCATTCCAAGAGTTACCTAAAACCACTTTAAATTTATGGTTTCCTTTTGGTATCACGGATGTAAATTTATACACATGATCAAAATCATAATCTGTTAAAAATGCAGTAGATTCACTTGGAGCCCACTCGCTACCTGCATTGATATCTGGTTGAATATCTCCCACAATTCTTGGCATTTTCTCTGCTGCGATCATCCAATAGTGCGTAGAGTCAGCCATTCTATGGGTTTCATCATGATAATAGAAGGTCACTTCTGTTTCTTGCTCTAACGTTAACTTAATATTATCTCCACTTTTAGCACCACCAGCCCCATAGTTTTCATCCCATGAACCTATCGCTACTTTGTATTCGTAGCTTCCAGCTGGTAGTGTTCCAGTAAACGTATAAAGATTGTCGCCTACATGCGTCATTTTTGTCGTAGCTGCTGCAGGATCCCATTCTTTGTCGTGACCTAGTTCATCCTGTAAGCTTCCTACTAAAATTACATTTCGTCCTTCTGTCGGCTTCTCTTCTTTTGTTACATCTGTTGTTACTTCTTTCGTATTAGCATTAAAAAAGAACGTTACTATTGCTTGTTCAGCTAAAGACAACGTTGCGTTGCTTGATGGGTACTCCTCTCCCCAATCATTACCTAGCACTATTTTAAACTCATAATCTCCTGCCGGAACTTCAGCAGTATATGTATAGACATGGTCGAAACGATCGTCTACAAGAAGTGCTGTTGACTCTTTAGGGTTCCAGTTTCCACCATTCTTCATGACTTCTTGTAAACTACCAACTAATCTCGGTTGTTTTTCTGCTACGATAGGGGTGTAATGTGTTGAATCTGCCACCTGATTTGTATAATCATTGTAGTAAAACGTTACTTCTGTCTCACTAGCTAGAGATAGCGGGATGTTCCCTCCATCTCTTCCGTAGCTTTCATCCCAGCTACCAATGGCAATTTTATATTCATAATCTCCTTGTGGCAGTGTAGCTGTGTATTCGTAAAAACCGTTTCCTACGTATTTCATCTTCGTTACAGTTGATCCTGGATCCCAATCTGTACCACCTACTTTTGATTGAAAATTACCAGTCACTACTACATTTCTTCCTTCATCTGTCTCAGCGTTTGCAAACGGCACCGAACCAGCAAACATCTGCATGATGAGTGTAAAAATCATCAATAGTGACAGAGATTTTAAATGTTTTCTCTTCAATGTGATTCCTCCCTTAATCTTTATTTCTTTTTGTGAAATCGTTTGCACATTTATGTAAAAAAATACGAAGTTGAGTTATAAATTCTAAAATGCAATCGCTTTCACAGTTACATAGATTAAGAGTATCATGTTGACAGAATTATTTCAATCTTTCATCTAGTAAAGAATTTCGACAGTTTATTGAACTTTATTATGCTTTTTTAAGAAGGAATAATAGGTAGAATTGCACGCTGAATTTTAAATCGTACAACGGAAGATGAAAATGTGAAATTTTAGAATGTTGGATTCAAGTATCTTAGTTGTGTTAACCGTAGTGGAAGAACCGAGACTCCTGCGGGAGATAGCGCTAGGCCCCCGACCCCACAGGCAAAGCCGAGGAGGCTCAAGAAGCGCCCCGCGGAAAGCGAGAGTTCTGCAACGGAGATTAACACCCCAAGTACAGAGTAGTATTTTCAGGGTAGTCAATACTTTTATAATAGATACAAATTTTCTCAAAAAAATGAATCTTCCCTCTTCTTTCTTACGTCAAAGGATTACAATAAAATAGAAAAGATATGAGGGGGGAGCAAATGAGATCACAAGCCCATAATGAAGGAACATCACCATTAAACACGGACATCCCTTCATTTGAGGAATTACTTACCACATACGGGAAACCACTAACTAGCTTCGCATACTCCTATCTGAAGGATTGGGGATTAGCAGAGGATATTGTACAAGAAGTATTTGTAAGTGTTTATAAGAATTTAGACACCTTCGAAGGCAGATCCTCTGTGAAAACATGGATATATAGTATTGCAGCTAACAAATGCAAGGATTACTTAAGAAAAAACTACTTTAAATATACATCCTTAGTTAAGTTCATTCCAAAGTCGTTATTAGCTACAAAAGAAACACCTGAAGAACTCGTATTAACCAGAACAGCAAATCAAGAATTAGCTGCAAAGATTATGGAGCTTCCTGTTAAATATCGTGAAGTTATTATTTTATATTATTATGAAGATTTATCTTTAAGCGAAGCTGCCAAATTACTAGAAATGAATGTATCTACCGTAAAGACAAGAATCCAACGAGCTAGGAAACTATTAGAAGGTCAATTGAAGGGAGGAGAATTTAATGGCATATGATCATAAACAAGTAAAGCGAGCACTAGATGAGTCCATTTATTCTGACAACCCTTTTAATGAACAAAGTAAAGAGAAAATTCTTCAGCAAGTAACTACACAACACATAACTAACCGACCATTTTCTTCTAGGTGGCTTCACTTAGGTCTTACTGGCGTCGTTTTTGCAATCGTTCTGTTTGGCTTATCGGCAGTTATTTTACAAAGCTTTGACGGTGGTAAAGGACCTTCTAATCAATCTGACCTTATTCTTGAAAAAGAAGAGAAGAAACAGAAAAAGGAAGAGAAAGAAAAGCAATCGGAGAATGATCAAAAGAAGATTAACGAAAAGGAAGAAAAGAAAGAGACTACTGAAAAACCAACTGAAGAGGAAAAAAGAAATGTAGGCGTAAAAGAAGCAGAACAGAAGGATGGAAAAGAGGCTACACCTAGTGTCGAATATGAATATATTTATGATGGTACCATTGCTAAATATATGATTAAAGAAAAGTACGACGATGCTGTTCTTTTTAAAAGTGGTCAAAAGGATAAAGTGAAGAAGACCGTTTCAGATATTCATCACTATTTAGATGATTTATTTGGTTACGGAAGAATTGAAACCCTCGACTTAGGGAGAATCAGGGGTGGTGACCTTCACAATTCTTTCATGGAAAATGTAATAGAACCAATCGCTTATTTAAGAGGACACGGTTTTGCGCCATCTATGGTAATTTATGACATGGTGAATGCACAAGGACTTCATTACATTGGAGATGAAATGGCTTACCGCTATATGCATCGTATATTTCACGATTTAGACCATCATTTAAACGGAGAACATAATGGTTCCTATACATGGGGAATAACCGAAGCGTATGGCGACCCAACCTCAGTGGAGAAATATGTAGAAGGACGATAGGTTCAAAGGGGACATTTTCTGTTCCCTTTTTTTTATCAAAAAAAGCCCTACTAAAACGAGTCTAGTAGGAGAAAGAGAGAAATATAAAGGTATTGCACTAAAATTGTTTGAGAGGATCAAACAACCCCACACTGACTTTTTACAAAAAATGGATGATTTTCATCGACACTTAATGTAAACTAGAAGTATATCAGTGATAACAGTATATCACTATAAATTTTTCTGGTAATTTCTGAAAAAAGGGAAATTTCACTCAAAAATAGCCAATTACATAATAAATACTACTCTTTTTACATAAAAATATAAATTTACTAATATTTTGGATAAGGATGGAACGCATGGATTTTTCGATTATTGGGCAAGAAATTAAAAACTTGCGCAAGGCTAGAAATATTTCACAAAAACAATTAAGCGAAGGTATATGTACACAAGCACAGATTAGCAATATTGAAAATGGCACGGTTTATCCATTAGCTACTACGCTATATTTTATTGCTGAAAAGCTTGGCGTTGATGTGAATTATTTTTTTGAAATTGCGACGAGTGAAAATGTTGATTACTTTAACGAAGTGGAATATCAATTAAAAATGGCCAGACGTGCTCTCGATTATAAAGAAATCTATCGAATTGTACTTGCTGAAAAAAGGAATCCTCTTTACCAACGCATTCCTAAGTTCAAACAAATGATTATGTGGCATGAAGGAATTTGTATCTGTCAATTAGAAGAGGATCATCCAAGAGCTCTATTACTCTTGAACGAGGCAAATCTCTTAACACATCAGGGTCCAATTTTAAACGAAGCACAATTACAAATCCATATGGCTATCGGAATTATTTATGTACAAGATGGCGATTTAGATAATGGTCTTAAAATGTTCCAAATTGTTGCCAAGCAATTGACATTAAAACCGATTCTAAATGATTTAACGATTAAAACCCGAATGCATTATAATATTGCACGGATCTTCTCAAGGCAAGGAAAATATCAACAAGCGATTGAAGAATGCAAACAAGCAAAGAAATGGTGCCTTTCTGTTGATAATTTGTATTTATTTGGCGAATTGACCTATCATATTGGCTATAATTTTTCTTTATTAAAACGCTATCCCGAAGCAATCCAGGAAATGCGCAAGGCTATTACTTTTTTTGAAATAACTGAAGATTACAAACATATTGAATTTGTAAAAGAAGAAATACGGTCTTTTGAAGAAAAGCATTAAAACATTATACAGATATAGGTTTTTGTCAGAAAATGTATGAGGAAAATCATTAGTATACAACAATTTTCGACAAAATTACCACATTATACATGTTATAGTAATAAAAAAATGATAAAGGCAAAGCTTCTGAAAGGAAGTGACGCAAAGCTATAGGGGCTACAGTCAGTTTTTAGGTTGATATGCCAGCCAGCTACCTCCGTTAACTAATACTTATTGGGGGGATTATTATGCCGTATTATTCATTTAAAGAGATTTGGACACCAATGAAGGTCGTTAAAGTACGTTTTTTTAGATGTGTAGAAAATGGTAGTGTTTTTGTAAAGGTTGGAAACGGTACAAGGAAGCAAATCCTCGGAAGACGAGAAGTATCTTAAATCGCAACTTACATAAAACCAGTCAGAGGGATTTATATCCCTCTGACTTTTTTTGAGTTATATGATAATAGGACAACTCCTAGCTTGCATATTTTACTATATACAAGCTATAGGGGGCCAACTTCATGAGGTATCGAAAAGGAACCCCTCTTCCTCTCATCATCATAGGGGCATTAGGGATCTTCCTTGTTTTTTTTCTTCTTTCGCTCTTATTTAATGGTTCTCCAGAGGATGAGGCAAAAAGGTTAGTTCACACATTCTACACATTTGAACAGAAAGCTGACTTTGGAAGTTCATGGGAGCTATTTCATCCATTAATGAAAGAACGCTTCGCTAAGAGAGACTATATCCAGCAACGTAACCATGTCTTTATGAGCCATTTCGGAGTAGATTCGTTTGATTATACAGTTGGAGAGGCAAAATCGGTTAAAAGTTGGAAGATGGCAAAGGATGCGCCTATGTTAAATGGCGTGTATCAAGTTCCAATTACACAAACATTTAAGAGTACGTATGGTACATTTACATTGCACCAGTCCATTTTTGTTACAAAGGAAGATGGAAAATGGAGGATTTTGTGGTCGTACCAATAAAAGAGGTAGATGTGACTTCATCCTGCCGATGAAGGACTTTTTGAGGTAAATCTACTATCATTTTGGATTTCATAACGTCGATGAAGAACTTTTCGAAGGGAATCTCCCACTTTTCGGACTTCATCCTGCCGATGAAGGACTTTTTGAGGTAAATCTACTATCATTTTGGATTTCATAACGTCGATGAAGAACTTTTCAAAGGGAATCTCCCCACTTTTCGGACTTCATCCTGCCGATGAAGGACTTTTTGAGGTAAATCTACTATCATTTTGGACTTCATAACGTCGATGAAGAACTTTTCAAAGGGAATCTCCCCACTTTTCGGACTTCATCCTGCCGATGAAGGACTTTTTGAGGTAAATCTACTATCATTTTGGACTTCATAACGTCGATGAAG
>JAIVAN010000009.1 GCA_020171895.1 Bacillus timonensis
TGAAGAACTTTTCGAAGAGGATTTACCCACTTTTTCGGACTTCATCCTGCCTATGAAGGACTTTTTGAGTTGAATCTACTATCATTTTGGACTTCATAACGTCGATGAAGAACTTTTCGAAGAGGATTTATCCACTTTTCGGACTTCATCCTGCCTAATGAAGGACTTCTGAAGGGAATCAACTATCATTTCAGAAGTATGCTTGCTCCATAAAAGTAGGAGAATACAATTTAGAACACTACCTTTCCATAAGAAATAGATACAAATCATCTTAAAAAACCCCTTAGACCATTCGTCTAAGGGGTATTCCTGCTATTACTTCAAGAATGCATTATAAAATCTTGTCATCGCGACTGCGAAGTCACCACGTGTTACGTGAGCTTCTGGGCTAAATGTTGCTTTTACTGTAGGAACAAGATCATAAGGACCTTGTGTTACTGTAAAGTATGCATTTAAGATGTTTAGATCTAAGGCTAGTTGTACATAACCTTTAAGTTCTGCTGGAATATTAGCAGCATCTTCAATTTTGATGCGTTGGTCTTTGTATTGAACCGTTACGTCACCAGTGAATGCTTTTGCATCATTTTGTAAGCCAAGACTTTGTACGAGAGAGTATGCCAATTCTGCTCTTGTTACTGAACCATTTGGATCAAACTTTCCATTTGATTTTGCTTTCATAACCCCATCCATGATGTGTTTTGTATCTTGGAAAGCAGCGCCTCTTGCTACTGCTGCTTCAACAAAAGCTACGTCCCCACTTGTCACATCGGTGAATGTTGCAGTAGTAGGTAAAGATTGACGAATTTCAGCACCCATTACTAAATATTTGGCTAAATCTTTTCGCTTCAGCGTTGCATCTGGATTGAAGTTTCCATTTGCATAACCGTCGAATAAACGCTCATTTACACCCATTTGAATAGCACCTGCTGCTGGATGATTACTGATATCATTTAAACCCGTGAAGCCACTTACTTTTGTAAAAGCTAATGAGCCTTTTACTGTTTCTGGCAAAGCATTACCGAATGGGTTTGCTTCATTCCCTCTTAACCCACGAATTTCAGCCTTCCAAGTACCCGCCATTGGTGAATTTACTGAAACTGTACGATCTGTATAAAGCGTAAATAATAAGCTAATTCCAGAGCTATATTCTGTTCCATCAGGTGCAATTAGAACTAGATTGATCGGATTACCCGTTTCTCCAAGTAAGCCTTTTCCATCTACTTTTGCAACGAGGTTTGATAATCCTTGCTCTACATTAAATTCATACGCATTAGAAGAAAGCGATACTGGGTTAAAGTTTACTGAGAAATCTTTTCTTTCAGTTGTTGCTTCAACGTTACTATTGAACGTTTGTGTTGCATTTACTGTGCTACCGTAAGCTGTGCCATTAAATGCTGCGTCAATAGCTGCATACGCATTTACATAACCAGCTCCTACTTCCCAAGACTCATAGCCTGGCATATTTGTAGCTGTTTGCATAAGGATTTGTTTTACTTCCTCTGGAGAAAGTAATGGATTTGCTTCTAATAATAGTGCTACAACACCCGCTACATGCGGAGTAGCCATCGATGTACCGCTCATATGAGTATAGAAAGGCACATGTGCTGGATCTAAGTTTGTTGCGTCTTGCTCTGCTGATAAACTTGATACTGGAGCAATAACACGAGTTGAGATAATATCCACACCTGGTGCTGTTACTGTTGGTTGATCAACCCACGTCCATTCTTTGCCGTCCATTGTAAATGTTCCACCTACACCTTTTGTGCCGCGAGATGAGAAGCCTGCTAGTGTTCCATCCTTCACACCAGCTCCTACTGAGATAACCCATGGAGCTTTCGCATAAGGATTATGCGTGTTTTCACCAGGTCCTTCATTTCCTGCTGCAAAAAGAACTGTAATTCCACGATCATATGCTGCTTTACTTGCAACGTTAATTGGGTGATTAGGATTAAAGTCTCCTGAAGATCCCCAAGAGTTCGTAATAACTCGAATGTTATATCGAGATTGATTTGTTATTGCATAATCGAATCCACCGATACCATCTAGAACGAATAATGCTGCACCTGAACCATAGCCGATTAAGTCAGCACCTGGAGCGGCACCCTCGTATTTTCCACTAGACATTGCACCAGTTCCTCCAACTGTACCCGCTACGTGTGTACCATGACCTGAATTTGTATCAGTGTTTGCTACATCTTCTTGATACGTTACTGGGAGAAGCGTTCGTGATAGTGCATTTAAATTGGTTGACCCTAATACGTTTTGTACAAGATTTTTCCCAAATTCATGGTCTTTATGTGTTCCATCTACACCGCTGTCATTTACAACAACGCCAACACCTTTACCTGATACAGGTAAGCCGCCATTTGCTTTACGGAAGTTATCATCTGTTCTGGCTTTGTCAACGCCTGTAATTTCTGTTGCATCCGCATTAAAGTATTGAAGTTTGCTATTTAAGTATAATGAGCGTACTTCACTGTTTGTTGAAAGCTGTTCAATCTGAGCTGGTGTAGCAAGTACTCCAGCAATCGGTAAGGACTTCATTGTTAAGCCTGTTTCAATTCCAAGACCTTTCAAAACATTCAATTGACTTTCCGATGGAGCACCACTGCCGTTAAATGTCACAATGACTTGTAATGTGTTTAACGTTTCCATCGCTTCTGTTAATAATGGATCGATTGTTACTCCACTTACCTCTGTTGCTTTTGCAGTTTGATGATTGCTTAGAAATGTTGGAACTACTAATAATACAGCTAATAATACAGACAACCAACGTTTCATTCGATTTCCCCTCTCCATGTTTTAGTTGAATTAGCGGTGGCTGCATCATCCAGTTCGATCTACACTAATTCTTGAGCCCTTTATAGAGCTTTCCATCTTAGTCTTATTATCTAGGCTAGCTTGTGTTTTTCCTATTCAGCAAAGGTCATAAATCCTAATTCCATAGGAAGTATTTTCAAATCATACAAAAGTTGTATATGGGTAGGTCGTTTGGTTGTTAGATGAGTGTTTTTTTCACTAGAGTTTTTTTAGAACTAAACTTCATGTTCTGTTGGGAACTTCTGTGGATGATTTTATATTTGAATTGAATAACTTGAAGGTTGATAGAATGAAGGATTTTTTGAGTGATAGAAGGAATTTTTGTATGAATTAGAGATAAATTGAAAGAATTTAATTATTACAATAAATGTAAGTGATCGAATAATTTTTGTATGTGCTCGAAAAAATTTTTTATCCGCTAGAATTTTTTTCAAAAGTGATTGAAAAATTTCCAAAACTGCTAGAATCCTATGACTCTCTCAGATTGCCTTTCAATATAAATGACAACTCTCCCCACATCTCGTCTAAAATCATTTAATTTGGCCCGGTTTTAAAATTTTTTGGAGGGTACTCAACTCCTCATCAGACCAGTTCTGCTCAGTTTTACTGTTTTTTGATGTTAAAATCAATGATTTAGCTTTGTTTTTTCGTTTCACTCTTGAAAAAGGCCTAAATACCGAACTCAAACATACATAAAAAACCTACACTCCATTATAAGTGTAGGACAGCAAGATAGATCTATATCGTTGATAACCCCAAGACCGGATAATTTTTAACTAACGATTTGATTTCACGTATTTGAGATTCATCACATTGAACAAACAACAAGAGCTCTGCCGTTTGATCAGTTTTTAGATCTTCTATCGAACGTTTCTTATATACCATCATGATCAATTTAGAAAGTATGGCTCCACATAAAAAGCCAATCAATCCCCAAAGAACAGGCCCCAGTTTAAGTGAATAACCATACATGACACCAAATACTGCTAAAACTGTACCTATTGAGAGTGCCAAATCAGCAAAACTGTACTTTTCTCCATTTTGAACGATTTGCATCGTATATTTATTTTCAGTCGCACTCACTCTTTCTAATGACGTGATGTGCAAGCTCTCTTTTGCAATTCCCATTTGTTCCATATCTGTTAGTAAAAGCTCTATCTCGACTGAATGTTGGAGTGACAATACGACAATCATGGCTATCTCCTATCTTGTTCAAATATTTCTTGTAAAACGATCGGGTTGGAAAACATTTTATGAAAATACCTCGTTTGTTCAAATCGAAACATTTTGTTTAATTCAATGGAGCAAATATATGCATTATAGACAGAAAAGCCATAGATGGAGGGCATAAATAATAGCCATTGCATATCAAGACTTGTCGTTACTCCTTGTATATCTCCAACAACTATTAAATGAATCACACTAATCACATTTGAAAAATAGCAAGTCAGTACCCAGATTGTTAACGTATAGAAACCCATTGCATAATTTTGTGTATATAACTGTCCTAATCCTGGAGTTAAGCAGGACAAGCCCATTGCAAGTACTGGGTTTCTTTTTTCTAAGTAATTGATATCAAATGGCCTTAGTACATATTTTTGGAGGGGTGCCTTCGAACGATCAGCAAGTATACTTAATTTATTTAACTCAATCGTAATTCTTCTAGAGTCCCATATGGTAAAAAAATAAACGCCAACATATAAAAGTGCTAATTGCGGATTGATAACTTCTACGGCTAAATCAAATTGTCCAGTAAAGGAGTAAAAGATGGCTTCATTTAAGTTAGAGTGAACATTTATAAAAAACTCCCAAATGATTAGGATTGAACCAATTAAATATCTACACAGCATAATATGTCCAAATCCAGGAAGTGCCGCAGACCACCACATGATGATATTTGGATTTCGAATATGTAGAAAATTATTTATATAAGAAGTCATCACTGCTTTTGGATAACGAATGTCTTTTTCCAACTCGTTTCACCTCTTATTTTAAAATTTCCAAAAAAAGTAATTTATATTCTACTAAACAAAAAAAGAGCCACTCTATTATAGAGCACCCCTTTCATTTGTCATTGGCGTTTTTAATTTTTGTTCTTTTTTTTCATTGATAATATATAAAACAGCCGAAATTAATAATAAAAGGATGGCTGTTGCTTCTAGCATGATGTCGAAGTAAAACCATGAGATTGTGACTAGCACATCATATAATGCGTGAGTTAATACTAGCATCCATAAGTTTCTCGTCCATAGTAAAAGCACGGCAAATACAGCACCTGAAATTCCTGTTAATACTGTCGTTCCAATAAATACAGGGAGTTCGTAGTCAGCGGTAAATGTATGTGACCAACCAAAAAGGATAGAGCTGACAGCAACGGCAATATATAAAAAAGGTGTATGATTCATATATTCCCAGCGACTACCTATTATACCTTTGAAGAATAAAAGGATAAGTGCGATATAAGCTAGTCTCCATATTTCTTCCGTACCTGCTAAAATTGAGGATAAGAAATCATATCCTACATAATCAACGATTGAAAAGATATAAAACATTCTTTCATCTTGCGTTGGGCTTTCAGGGATATCCTCTTCAACGGTTTGCAAATAGTCATTTGCTTCTTCTACTACTTGTTCATGATTGTTCCAATAAGGCTCAAAAATGGAATATGTTAAGCTATCGACCATTCCTACTGATGTATAAAAGATTAGGTAAACAATTGTAAATTGGAAAAATAGTTTGTGGAATGGCTGTTTTGCATTTTCTTCTGGCTTTAAGGCGCGGTGTAGCTTTATTCCTACATAGAATGAGATCATGCATATTAGCTGATAAAGCGTGCTCATGAGGTGTGAATAATTTGTGAAATAAAGAACGATGTCAATTCCAATTGTAATAAAGAGTAGGAGTGCGATGTCTTTTTTGGTTATTTGTCTTATTAGTTTTGATGGTAGCATTGGTCCATCCTTTCTTATTATCTTGTTAGCTACTATTTTAATCGATAGGGCGTTAAGATGACATGAATATTTTCGGGGTTATGAATCTTTTATGCTACCCTGAAAATACAAATCTGAATATGGGGTGTTAACCTTCGTTGCAGGACTCTCGCTTTCCGCGGGGCGCTCCTGGAGCCTCCTCGGCTATCGCCTGTGGGGTCTCCAGTCCAGCGCATCTCCCGCAGGAGTCTCGGTCCTTCCACTTCGGTTAACACGCATGAATAATTGGATACAACTTTCTAATAACAAAAAAAACATTTTCATTCACCATGGTGCAATTCTCACATTGCATGGAAGTCTACCCTGAAAATACGACATTGTACATGGGGTGTTAACCTCCGTTGCAGGAACCTCGCTTTCCGCGGGGCGCTCCTGGAGCCTCCTCGGCTTCGCCTGTGGGGTCTCCAGTCCAGCGCATCTCCCGCAGGAGTCTCGGTTCCTTCCACTACGTTTAACACGCATTCATACTTAAATTCCAACATTCTATAAACGTAAAAATCCAGTTTACATTTTCATCCTCCATGGTGCAAATTCTTAAATTTCATGATAGTCTACCATGAAAATAGATTGAAAGATTTAAGTACCTAGCAATTAATAAAACAATAAAAATCCTTACACCATTTTTGATATTTTCAGAAAAATAAAGACAATTGTCGAGTTTTGGCGTATAATTGTCACTGTATTTATTTTACATATTAGGGGGAAGTTTTACATGTCACTTATTAAAAAGCAAGGATTGACTTCGGATGAGCTTCAGTTATTAAGTTCTGAGATGTCAAAGAAACAAAAATCAAGCGGTACAACTTGGTTATTATGGATTTTCACAGGTGGACTTGGTGGACACCGTTTTTACTTAGGTAAAACAGGTACGGCAGTAGCTATGCTTTTAACATTAGGTGGGTTAGGAATTTGGGCATTCATTGATTTATTCTTAATTAACGGTATGGTAAAAGATACGAACGAGCGCATTGAAGATGAAATTTTGTCTGAAATTAAATTATTGAACAATGCAAAGAAAAATTCAGCTGCTGCAGGTCAATAAATCATGATTTCAAAAAGAGATTTAACGCTAGAAGAATTAGCGGTATTAGAGAGTGAAATGAGAAAGAAGCAAAAAAATAAAGAGGCTGCATGGGGCCTGTGGGCTGGACTTTCTTTCTTTGGTGCGCATCGTTTTTATACAGAGGATTATGGTTATGCTAGTGCAATGCTTTCCACTACGTTTTTACCATTAATTGTACTCTTCTTTGTGCTCATAGATGAATTACCATTCGGATTATTTTACCCATCTCTATTCTTTGTCATCGGTTCAGTTATTTGGAGTTGGATTGATGCGTTCTTTTTAAATAATAGAGTAGATGTACTGAATGATCAAATTGAACAAAACATATTAAAAAATATTAAGCATTATTAAACCTGAAAACATTTGTTTTCAGGTTTTTTTCATCCTTGTTATTTTAACTGTTGGATTAGTTGCTCGACCGATTGGATTTTTTGTACATTTTCAAGTTGAATTTGGTCGTAGCGGACCTCCTGAGTTTGCTTTTGATCTCCTTCTGAAATCCCTATTGTTACCTACTTATTATGAGCCTGGTGGAAGTGGAACAAGTTTATTTTGTACGGCATAAATAACGACTTGTGACCTACTTTTCACATCGAATTTTTTAAATATTTTACTTACGTGAATCTTTACTGTCTTATCACTAATAAAAAGCCGATCAGCGATTTCTTTGTTACTTAACCCTTCAACAAGACACATTAACACTTCTTTTTCTCGTTCTGTTAATGCTGTTTCACTTGGTTGCTCTTGCTTTTGTTGCTGATGAAAATTTAGGAGTTTTTTCGTCATAGACGGATGAATCACTGATTCCCCTTTAAAAACCGTCCTTATCGCATCTACTACTTGGTCTGATGGGGCATCTTTCAGTAAATAACCATCAGCTCCTTCACGAATTGCAGCCATAAAGTATTCATCATGGCTGTGCATCGTTAACACAAGAATTTTAATGTGAGGATGCTTTTTTTTCATTATTCCCGTTACTTCAACGCCATTTTTCGTCGGCATATTAATGTCCATCAAAACTACGTCAGGATTACATTTATTCACCTTTTCTAATGCATCATCACCTGATATTGCTTCTCCGACAACCTTAATGTCATCCTCCATCTCAAAGATATTTCGCAAACCGTCTCTAAGCACGGCATGATCATCCACTAACATTAGCTTTATCATCAACATTTCCCCCTTCGAAGCCCATTTTAGGAACGGTCAACGTGACTTCTGTTCCGCTGTTTTCTTTGCTGTCAATTTGTAAAGAGGCACTGATTTTTTCTGCTGCATCGTTCATTTGAAGAATACCGAAATGCGGTTTATTTTGAGCCTTTATCATCGCTTGGAAGAGAGAAAATCCCACTCCATCATCTTTTATTTTCAACAAGATATTTTCTGTCTGATAGCTTAATAGTACATCAATCTTCTGAGCCTTTGAATGCTTAATGCTATTTTGGACACTTTCTCTAAACGTATCGTACAGTACCTTTTCAACCATTGAGCTTAATTGTTCCTCTTTCCCCCTGATTTCAAAGGTTATATCGATAGGGAATTCCTGTTTAATGGATTCAATTTTATTGATAATTGCGGTAGTCAATCCAATTCTCTCTGTCGGATATGGTCGGAGCGCATAAATAGACTCTCGAACTTCCTTTAAGCTCATCCTTAGTTTTTGAACACTTTCTTGTATAAGCCTCATTGTCTCATCTGGCGCTTTATCAAATTTCCGACTGGCCGTTTCTAGCTTCATAACTGCACCTGCAAGAGTTTGAGCAACTCCATCGTGGATATCCCGAGCTATACGATTTCGTTCTTCTAACAGAATACGCTTTTCTTGTTCTGCAATTAACACTCTCGTTTTGATCACGACTGCTAGCTGGTTCGCTAACGTTGCAAGCGATCTAACATCATCAACTTCAAAGCTTTTCGTTCGGCTTCTTCCGACTACAAACATACCAATTGTTTCGTTCTCAATGACAAGTGGTGCGTATACAAACGATTTTAAATCCTTTTCAAAGATACTGTCTGCTATTCCTTTTTCTTTTTTACGGTCTGTAATAACGATTGGTTCTTTTACTGATTCAAATTTCAATAAAGATTCACTAGTCAGTGTTTGATTCTCAGAAATTAAGCCATCTACATGTTGCCTCTTCCATACTCCATCTTCTTTTACCCATAGAATACTAGCTTCTACGTTAATGAATTCATTAAAACTGTTTTTCAACGTTTGTAGCCATTCCATCGTTGGTAACATTTGATTTAACTCCGTTGTCATGGAAGAAAGTGTATACAAACGTTTCTTTTCTTTTTTTAACCGAACAATCATAGAGCTTAGTAATGACAAGCCTACTAGAGGTGAGAAGAAAAAGAAATAGGCTAGTGCATCGTTTATTTCCCCACGATTTTGACTTCCTAAAATGTATAATAAGATTCCATATACTAAAGAAATGAAAGCACTGCTTAACTCAGTATACGTCTTTTGCTTCCAAAGCCCCACAGGATATGGTTGAGGGCGAATGATTAATACTAGATCTACAAATAGGTTGTTTAAAAGATAGAAAAAGAACATTAATAAGAAAAACTCAGATATACCAAACCAAACTTGAGATTTAATTATTCCAATTAAAGCAGGACTAACTAAAGATAAAAGTGCCTCTGCAATTCCGAGACTTAATATATATTGTGCCGGATTAAATAAAACAGTACGTAAAGGGCGATGGTGCAAAATATTTACGACAAGTACGACTCCTGCAAAAACAACGATTGCGTATGGTAAACCTTCCAATAAGTACACAACATAAACAACTGGAAATGTGATTGTCGTATATCCTTTCCACACTGGCATCGGATAATATTCATTTACAAAAAGGAAAATCACCATTAGCACTAGAATAATCGGTTGTCTCGGTGTGTCTAACTGTAAAGCAGCAAAAGTAGTTACGATTCCGCCGATAATGGAAATTAGTAACAAGAAAAATTTTGCATACTTCTCTCTTCTTTGAAAAAGTGTAGCTTGTACCATAAAACACCCTCCTTCTTTTCGTAATTTTCAGTTAAGTTAATTTTATATGTAATCACATGAAATAACAATAACTTAAAAAGCAGATGAGAATCGTTCATTAACGCGGCTTTACCGTACACATATAAGGAATTTGCTGAAAATTTGACGCTAAATGAAAAAAACCCGGACTAGTCGAATGGCAAAACCACTGACCAATCCTGGGCCGTAACAAATCCTGCATGCAGGAGTTTGTTGTTGAAAAGTATGACATTAATTTCAAGATTTTTCTATTCCTCAAAGGAAGTATTTAACTAGTGCTAAAGTATTATTAAGGAGAGGTTAAGTCAACAGGACACACATTTACTGCTTAATATAGCAGCAATCATATTTTTTCGATTTTTGCATTTAGTTGTTATTTTTCAATGACCGAACCATTTCTTCAATTAGCTCTTTTGCACTGATATTGTTCAAATTCTCACCTTTCATATATGCACGAACTAATGCCTGCTTGACCATATTTTGATCAAACTGGTGCCGTCTTCCGTTATTGGAGTTTTTTGAATCCAATAAATCTTCACCTCTGTTTCTATTCCTCTTTACTATCTATATAGAAATCAAACCAAAAGGTTCAGACATCAGCGGAAAATGAAAGCCTATTTTTTAAAACTTTGAGGATCACTAAAATAATTGTTATAGCGGTGCTGATTATTCCAGCATTTATAGGTGACATAGGTGCAGATTGTAAGGATATTGAGTTATAATAAGAGGATGGATTAAAAATATTGTACGTATTATTCATTTGCACTTGAATGTCAGTAATCAAGGAGGATCGACCATGGGTTATCATGACGATACTGAGGAGCTTATTCTTCACTATACGGAAAAATTAAAGGAACACCTCTCATATGATGTCGAGCAAAACCGCACGATCATAAAAAAGGGGCTCATGCTTTTTCGTCAAGGTAGTGTTTATGGCGTCTCGTTAGAAGGGGATACGATTTACGGACGGGTTCAGGATGTGATTCCTGTTCAGTGTGAAATCAATTTAAATTTTATACATACCTCTACCTGTACTTGTCCAGCTCATGATTTTTGTCGTCATCGGATGGCGGTCTTTTTTAAAGTTTATTCTTCTGTAGGTAGAATTGGTGCACTTCTAGATGAATGGAAAAGCAACCAGTCTAAGACTGATATCCTCTCAACCTCAGTCATCCGAGCAAGTCAACTGATCAAGCCTTATGAAGAGGATTCCTTATCAAGCTGGCTTTCGTTTTTCAAACGAGAGTATAACCAATTTAAACAACAACGAAATGAATTAGATTTTTATTTTATATCATCTATCTATCATCAATTTTTTCAAACCCTACTTCGAAAAGGTCCAAAGGGGAAAGAAATGAAGAGCTTATATACCATTCATGCAGCGATGTTTAGCTTAAAGCAAATGGTGCAAATCTCAGATAACTTTACCCACCTTTCTAGGTATCAGTTCGATGCTAATATTACACCGTACGTCCATAATTTAGTGGATGCCATTATTGATCAAGCATATGAGTTACATATCGTGTCACTACCATTTTCAATGGATAATCTTCTAGAGGATAGCATCTCAGAAATTCGCGAATCTCTGTTAATGGAAGGTGCATTTACTTACGAGCGTTTTCAGCTCTTCCGTGTTCTTTGGACGACCATTTTTCATCGCAATAAATGGGTTGACGATGAATTTCATTATTTATCTCAAATGAGAGAACTGAAAAATAGATTGACGAATAATGAATTCTTAGCTCTATCTCATCTTGCATTTGTTAAAAAAAGAGATGCCGAAGCATTATCCTTTTTTGAAGAGACAGATATAAACTTGGTCACCTATACGTTTTGGTGGATAAAATATTTGACCGAAGCAAAAGATTGGAAGCGCGCAAAGCTTTGGGTTGAATATTCTCTTAAACACATTCAATCATTTGTCTTTGAATCCGAAACATTTGATAATAGACGTTACTTAACACGGACGTACTTAAAAGAAATTTCTAAATACGGATCCAATTATGACGAAAACGCGTATGTAGAGGCCCTTAGAAAGTTAATTCCATATAGTTATGTAGAATACGGGTACTATCTTATAAATTCAAAGGATTACCATAGCTGGATAGAACTCCAAATGTACCTTGGTTATGATGTTTCAGACTGTGATAAAGATATTTTAAAGGAAATTGAAGCAGATGACCTTTCAGTTCTTTTACCCTTTTACCATCAAGCCGTTCGTAAAGCTCTTGCAGAAAAGAACAGACAGAGCTATAAAAGAGCGGTACGATATTTAAAGAAATTAAAGACCACTTATCGTAAGTTAAATAAAGAAGAAACCTGGACTACATATATCCATAAAATTGCACAGGCCAATCGACGTTTAAGAGCCTTTCAAGAAGAGCTTATACGTGCGAAACTTATTACAATAAATAACTAGGAGGGATACACATGCTTCAAACTGGAACTGTTCATGTCCATTCAGAATGGATCAATAATAGCTTTTCAATTTGGTGTATTGACGATGAAGGACACGTTCTTGCTCCACCAAAGTGGAGAAATCAGTTGTTTGCGTGGCATGAGACCTCCTTTTATGGAACATTTATTGAGGAAGTTGAGATGAATGGGATTCCGAAAGTGACGTTATCTCCTTGGCTAGCACTAGACTTTTTTGCTAATGCACCAGAAAATTCATTTATGATGTTTGAATTAACTGATGTGACAAGGCTCTATCGTACAATTGGCTCTTACATGTTCCAAGCAATTATGAACAGTGATTTTATGCCTGATTTTAATCGTTGGAAAAGAGAAGGTTATGGTTGGAAACCTTCTACCGATTGGCCAACTTCTTTTTTGAAGGCAAAACAGTCACTCGATGAACAGCTATCTTTGGATTGTGATGAACTGATTAATAAATGGTTTTCTATAGCGATTGAGGATTGGATTATCGATGAACCTTCACTTAGTGAAGCATGGAAGGAGATTGTAGAGGAATTTCCTATCATCTTAAGAGAAGGTCAAGATTCACCAATTATTGATGAGCAAGATTGGCTAGAAAAAATTGGTTGGTCTAAAGACCTAACACCTTTCCAACTTGTTCTACAGATCGATGAACCAGATCACGATGATGAAATATGGATTCTACATACTATGTTACGTGATAAGGATAATCCCGATGACCTTATTTTATTTGATGGGTTCCTACCAGATAAATGGAGGGCATTTGAAGGTAAAGTTGAGCGTGAGTATAGGATGTGGACGAAACTAGTACCATGGTTAGATGATGCCAAAGGTGGAATTATTAACTCTCTTACTGAGCACCAAGCTTGGGATTTCCTCACTGAAGCAAGTGAAAAGCTATTAAATGCGGGTGTTGAGATATTACTACCTTCTTGGTGGCAGGCCATAAAGGAAGCACAACTAGCTGTAAAGGCAAAAGTGAAAACCGGTACAGGAAGTAGCCGTCAATCATTTGTCGGTTTAAATTCTATCATTGATTTTGACTGGCGCTTTTCAACAAATGGGGTCGATTTATCCGAAGAGGAATTTATGAGCCTCGTTGAACAGAAACGACGACTTATTAATGTTAGGGGACGATGGATTAAGCTTGATCCTGCATTTATCAAACAAGTTCAATACATGTTAAGTAAAGCGAATAAGGAAGGTTTACATTTCCGTGATGTACTCGAACAAGAGCTTTTGTATGAAGGAGAAACAGGCGGAATCGATGAACTTGAGGATCCTCGTGCATTTGCAAAAGTACAAATCGAATTAAATCGACATTTAAAGAAAATGGTGAAGCAGCTCCAGGAGGTCAGTGAAATACCACCTGTTGAAGTGCCATCTACCTTTAAGGGCTCATTACGAGCTTACCAACAACAAGGGGTTGAATGGTTACTATTCTTACGTCAATTTGGGTTCGGAGCTTGTCTAGCTGATGATATGGGTCTTGGTAAGACCATTCAAATGATTGCATATTTCTTAACTGTTAAACAGAACGGTGGAAAATGCGGTTTAATTATTTGTCCAACTTCTGTATTAGGAAATTGGCAAAAGGAATTTGAAAAATTCTCTCCTTCCCTTCGTATACATTTGCATTATGGAGCGAATCGTTTAAAAGGAGAAGCGTTTCACAAAGTCGCTCAAGAAGCTGATATTATTCTGACCTCTTACGGTCTATCACATTTAGACTTTGAAGAGATCTCGAATGTCGATTGGGGTACTGTTTGTTTAGATGAAGCTCAAAATATAAAGAATGCCCATACGAAGCAATCAAGAGCCATTCGAAAATTAAAGGGCCAACATCATATTGCATTAACGGGTACACCTATGGAAAATCGTCTAACAGAGTTATGGTCTATTTTCGATTTTACAAATAGTGGTTATTTAGGTAGTCTTGGTCACTTCCAGAGACGATTTGTTGCACCTATTGAAAAAGATCGAGATACTGAAAAAATTGGGGAATTGCAACGTTTAATTAAGCCGTTCCTACTACGTCGCACCAAAACAGATCAAGAGGTCGCGTTAAACCTACCAGAAAAGCAAGAACAAAAAGAATATTGCCCGCTAACTGTTGAGCAAGCATCTCTATACGAACAGCTAGTGAAAGATACATTTGAACAAGTCGAACAATTATCAGGGATACAGAGAAAAGGCCTGATTTTAAAAATGCTAAGTAAACTGAAGCAAGTCTGCGATCACCCTGCACTTTATTTAAAAGAGCAAAGTCCAAAAGACTTGATCATACGTTCTTCTAAAATGGAAAAACTGCTTGATTTAATGGAAAACATTCGTGAAGGAAATGAGAGCTGCCTTATTTTTACCCAATATATTGGCATGGGCGAAATGATGAAGGAAGCATTAGAGAAAAAATTTGGTGAGAAGGTGATGTTTCTTAACGGAAGCATGCCTAAAGTTCAACGTGATACACTAATCTCAGACTTCCAAAATCAGAAATTCCATATTCTTATCTTATCCTTAAAAGCTGGTGGAACAGGATTAAATTTAACAGCTGCCAACCACGTGATTCACTATGATAGGTGGTGGAATCCAGCAGTTGAGAACCAAGCAACCGACCGCGCTTATCGAATTGGTCAAAAGCGATTCGTTCATGTTCATAAACTCATTAGCACTGGTACACTAGAAGAAAAAATTGATGATATGCTTGAAAAGAAACAATCATTAAATGATGAAATTATTCAGAGTGAGAACTGGATTACAGAGCTTTCAACGAATGAGTTAAAGGATTTATTCGTATTAGGATAAGGGGTTTTTCAATTGTCAAAAACGAAAACAAAAGGGAAAAAAGAGCTTAAAGTAAGTGAAAAGCACATCAATAAAACGGAAAAGTGGCAAAAGCTTTATCAGTTAATGGAAGAGAAATTAAAAAAATAATGAGGAGAAGCCAATAAGCAATGACTTAACATGCTATTGGCTTCTTTTTTATAAACATCTCCCATGATCAATGAATAGATGTTTATGACGGGCTATAGGAGGTAAATGCAGTTCATACATTTCGATCTGTGAGGACAAAAGAGGTAAAGTGATGCGGGGATTTTTACAGATGTAGCAAGAAAAAAGGTTGTTATAGAAAGGCCCTGTGTCCAAGCTTTTTCTATAACAACTATAGTAAAGTGAAAACATCAAAGGTTTTATGTGGATTTTTTCATTCTTACCGTTAATTACTATTATCTAATAAAAATCAATCTAACGTGGTTTTAATAATTAGAGGATAAATTTCTCACACCTTTTTCAACTATCGAATAAATTTATTAAATTTTTCTTCATATTGTTTCTCGATTTGTTCTAGCCTTTCATGTATTTGACCTTGAAGTGTTTCAAGATGGAGGCCAACACCATGTGCTAATTTATGAACTTTGTCTTCAATCTTTATCCATTCTTCTTTGTTCATATAATCACCATCTTTCTAAAGAGATGTCTTTTTAGCTTTCAACTAGTTCTCTAGGCTTTCCGCCCATAAATCGAACTGACTCCGCTTGCACTTCTGTCACATATATTTGTCGATTTTCTTTGTTCACATACTGTCTTGTTTGTATCCTACCTGAAACACCTATAATTGATCCCTTTTTACAATAGTTCGCTGTATTTTCAGCGGTTTTTCTCCAGAGTGTGCAGTTAACAAAGTCGGTTTCAATTTCACCAGCTGAATTTTTAAAATTTCTGTTTACAGCAAGTGTAACGTTTGCGACCGCTTGACCATCTTTTGTATACCTAATATCTGGATCTCTAGTCAACCTACCTACGATTATGACTTGATTGATCATCCTGCTTTCCCCCTTTCATTAGATTGTTGACATCCATATCATAAAACAGAGCTGTTTTTCCGTAAAATTACTATTTGTGAAAAAATGAGCAAAATTAAGGGTGAAAATTTGATTTTCCAGTAAAAAAAATGCACTTTTCAAAGATCATTGAAACACAAAATATAATTTTCGCATTTTAAATGACTTTTTTTCGTTTTTAACAGTAATAGGAAAATGTAGACAAGTATGCTATAATTCCGATTAAGAATTGGCAAAATAAGTGTGAGGAGGATATTGGCTAATGAAGACCTTTAAATTAGTAACGCTCGCTATTTTGCAACCAGAAATCTCAAGAAAAGTGAAAGAAATCCCACTTATAGACGGTTTAATTATTAATAAAGAAGACGGGGAGAATCGTTGGATGGTAGAGGCATTTATTGATAAATCATTTTACGATTTCTTTAATGACCCTAAAAACGCTGAGTTAATTCTTCAAGTGACTATTTCTCAAAAAACAAATGACCCTGCTGCATTACACGCAAAGGTTCATTCGATTACGCTTATGGATGAACAGATAAGTGTTCTTTTTGATGGTGTGTTAGCTTCCAGTAAAATTGATCTTGCTGAAGTGATTTTAGCTGAGTTACTTGAGGAAGGTCTTGAAGGTGATATGTTACTTGAAAAGTTTAGAGAGCAGTTACTTGAGAAACGTACGCCATCTAAGGTGAAATAGTTACATGAAAGAAGGTAGGAGTGTATTCTCCTACCTTTTTTTATTACTGATCATTCTCGTCGGTCATATCGCCCATATCACCGTTGTTATCACCATTCATGTCTGGATCTACATCCTCATCATCCATTCCTGGCTCTTCTCCATCATCTGGATCTAGGTCCATATCTGGAGACATATCATCCATGTCCTCTTCTAGTTCTTCTTGTAATTCTTCACCTGGCTCCTCCATATCATCTTCCGGTGGAGGATCTTGATCATCTGCTGCACAACCAGTGATAAGCATTGCAGCTAATAAAGAGCCTGATAGCTTCAGTAACCATTTCTTATTCATTTCGTTTATGCTCCTTTCATTCTTGGTGTTAATGACTGACCTTTAACATTGGTCTGTGATTATCTTGCCCAAATCATCCAAAATTTTGCATTGTAATTTAAATTTTTTTTCAAAGTTTTTGATGGAGTAATTAAAGCTTGGCTACTCTGGATATACAATTTGTTACTCTCAACATGGTGTGTTAATCTGCGTTGCAGGGCCTCGCTTTCCGCGGGCGGTGCGGGAGCCTCCTCGGCTACGCCTGTGGGGTCTCCCGTCTACCGCTTCTCCCGCAGGAGTCTCGGCCCTTCCACTCCGATTAACACGAATGAAAACTTTGATCCAACATTCTAATACCAATCTCAATTATAATTCACCATGGTGCAAATTCTTATTTGCATGAAAGTCTACCCTGCTAAAGATTTTACAAAAAGTTTTTTTGTGAAGAGAAGTAACTTTTAATCATAAAAAAATCGAATTGCATTTGTACAATTCGATTTTAAAAGTGTATGTAATTGGTTTTTATTATCTTTCAATCGCAAAGATAATTTCTGCTTCCATTGCGATTTCATCGTCAACCTTTGCTGTAGCCTTTCCTCTTCCTATTCCTCTGCGAACCGACAGTAGTTCCACTTCCATCATAAGTGTATCACCTGGTCGTACTTGGCGTTTCCATCTACATTTTTCAACACCTGCAAAGAATGCAAGCTTACCTTTGTATTCATCTAACGATAAAAGTGCAACGGCACCTGTTTGAGCACAAGCTTCTAGAGTTAGACAGCCTGGAAATACGTTGTAATTAGGAAAATGACCATTAAATATTTCTTCGTTTGCAGTCACATTTTTTTTACCTACAGCTCGTTTACCTGGTTCTAATTCTTCAATTGAATCAACAAATAAGAACGGGTAACGATGGGGAATGATTTCTTTAATTTGTTCAATATTAAGCTTCATCATAACAAAACCTCTCCTTTATATTCGAGACTACAATGACTTACTTTTCTTTCCGTCATTATACTATAAAAAGTAGGTTGTACCAATAGAGGTTATCATACGTAAAAAATCACAGCCATATAGACTGTGATTATGTTCTTACTCTACCGTATCTTTTTCAACTAAGTCAACGATATGTTGCCATGTTGATTTTTTCAGAGCATCAGAAGGATTTCCATCCCCAATGACTCCGTATCCAACAACAACTCCAGCGGTTGCGCTAAGAGCGATAAGAATCGCAATGATGACAAGACGAAGCCAAATAGGAATCAGTCGAATTTTTAGTTTCTTCCTCTTTCTTTTTGGTTCATTTTTTTTATTTGCTTCTTCTTCGCGAGACTTTCTAAGTTCAGCGCGTGTTTTTATCTGTGTTTTGTTAAGATCAGTTGTCACTGAAAACTCTCCTTATCTATTACCTTATTCCATTTACTAATCCCATCATTTGATCAGAGATGGAGATTGATTTCGCATTAAATTGATAAGATCTTTGGGTTATTAATAAGTCCGACATTTCTGAACTAAGATCTACATTGGATTGCTCTAATGCACCTTGCTGTATGCTAATTGCTTGTCTAGCGTCACCATTAAGCAGTGTAATGACGTCTTCTTGTGGTACTCCAATTTCATTTCGTTCAGCAAGTCCAAATAAATTATTCCCTTTTGATTCTAATAACTGGGGTCGTAGGACTTGAGCGATAGCAAGTTCAAACGCTTGAGACCCAGCTCTAATTGTACCGTTTTCAGATATGACGATATCCTTTGCATTTTCCGGGAAAATGATTTTATCACCGTCTGAATCCAATACTGGGAAACCATCACTAGTAACAAGCATCACGTTATTGGAACCGTCGTTTAGAGGAGATACATATAAAGAGCCATCCCTTGTATAACGAGTGAATTCAACACCATTTTCCTCAACAAGCACCTGCAAAAACTGACCTTCTTTAGTTAGTGCTATGTCTAAAGGGCGATCGGTAGATTTAATGCTTCCAACATACATAGAAAGATTAGTATGTCCTATACGAGCACCCACACCTTGTCTGACACCATTAGGCGTTAGTCTACCTACTTCATTTAACCCATCATTAGGACTATTAAATTGTTGGACTAATAATTCACTAAAATTTACTTCACGACGTTTATAGCCAGTAGTATTAACGTTTGCTAAATTATGACTAATTGTATCCAATTGTTTTTGAAGCTGGCTCATCGTATTTGTTGCAGTAATCATCGAGCGATTCATGATTATTCCTCCTAAATCATTAACATAGTGTTGTATGTAATGATTTTACTCGAATTCATAAGATATACAGCTTGTCCATCGGTATTATCTTAATCTACCAATTTCGTTAACAGCTTTATCCATACTCTTGTCATATGCTTGAAGAATTTTTTGATTTGCTTCAAAAGCTCTATAAGCTGTCATCATTTCTGTCATTGCCTGTGCTACGTCTACATTGGACTGTTCTAAAAATCCTTGTTGTAGTGTAAAACTAACATTCGGAGCATCATTTGCACTTACAAGGCCTTCGTCGGATCGAAACAATCCACTACCTTCTTTCACCATATTGTTCGGATTATTAGAAAGTGCAATATTTAATTTTGCTTTTATCGAACCATCTTCAATCACTTCACCTTTAGATGAAATTGAAAAATTATTGGATGTAAGTTGAATCGGGTTGCCTGTTGTGTCTAATACATAGAAGCCTTCATTTGTTGTCAGGTAACCAGAGGCATCCTGTGTAAAATTACCATTTCTCGTATACCTTAGTTCCCCTGCGTTGTTTTGGACAGTAAAAAACAGTGCTCCCTTTTTGTTGGTAGTAGGATCAATAGGTAAAACTCCATCTATAAGGGCAAGATCTGTCTTAACTCCCGTTTCTCTAATTCCACCTTGTTTAAAAAGTGAAGTCGCTTCTTGCAAATAGACACCACTGTTCATTGACCCAATCTGAGTTGTAGTGAGGAAACCTTTACGTGGGTTTTGTGTTGAAGTAGCTTCCATTCTCTGTAGAAGCATTTCAGGAAATGCTCTTAAAGAGGATTGGTCTGCTTTAAATCCTGGCGTATTTGCGTTTGCAATATTATTTGTAAGCATCTCCGTACGGCGCTGTTGTGCATACATCCCACTTGCCGCTGAATAGAAACCTCTTAACATAGATTTCACCTCATTATTAACTAGACTATATATACATTATAAATGGTAATGGCATTCAGGATATATAGAAAATATTTCAAAACATCTTTTTAGTAAGAAGGACCTGTCTTACAAAAGAAGACGGTCCTTCATAAAATTTTTTTAAACTAACTTTCTTCTTGGTAACCTGTCCAAGTTTTCAAGCATAATTCCTGTACCAATCGCTACGCATTCCATTGGATTTTCAGCGATTAGGACTGGAACTTTTAGTTCGTCTGCTAAAAGTTGGTCAATTCCGTGAAGTAGTGCGCCCCCACCAGTTAAAATGACACCACGATCAATGATATCTGCTGACAGTTCCGGTGGCGTACGTTCTAGGACACTTTTTGAGGCTTGTACAATAACTGCTACTGACTCACGAAGTGCTTTTTCAATTTCATCAGATCTAACCGTAATTGTTCTAGGTAGTCCCGTCACCATGTCACGTCCACGAATATCAATTTCCTCTTGACGCGCGCCTGGGAATACAGTTGCAACTTTGATTTTGATGTCTTCAGCTGTTCTTTCACCGATCAATAGCTTATATTGGCGTTTAATGTAATTCAAAATTTCAGTATCGAACTTGTCCCCAGCCATTTTAATAGAAGAGGCGGTGACAATGTCGCCCATTGAAAGTACGGCTACATCTGTTGTTCCACCGCCAATATCCACTACCATATTTCCACTTGGCTGAAAAATGTCCATACCTGCACCAATTGCAGCAACTTTCGGTTCTTCTTCAAGGTAAACTTTCTTTCCACCACTTTTTTCTGCAGCTTCTCGAATAGCCTTCTGTTCAACAGAAGTAATATTCGTAGGACAACAAATCAGAATTCGCGGCTTAGAAAGGAAACCTTTTACGTTCAACTTATTAATAAAATGTTTTAACATTGCTTCTGTTACATCAAAATCAGCAATAACACCGTCTTTTAATGGTCGAATCGCAACTATATTCCCAGGAGTACGTCCAACCATTCGTCTAGCTTCTTCTCCGACAGCTAATACTTTTCCATTATTTTTATCAATTGCAACTACTGAAGGTTCATTTAAGACAATACCTTTACCTTTGACATGAATTAGTACGTTTGCCGTACCTAAATCAATGCCGATATCCCTTGCTAACATGGATTTACTTTCCTCCTTGCACATATGGCCTGATACATATTTACCTAATAATATATTGTATCATAAAACTAATTTTAAAGTATGATTTTGTAAAAAAAGTAATAAAAATGTTGTTGGAATTTGTCGGCCATGCAAGAAATTGATAGAAAGTTCTTACTTAACTGGTTCTTCTTGTAGCTCTTCTTTCTTATACTTCATTTTTGTTGCTTCTCCACCTCGTAAATGTCGAATAGATTTATGATAATCTAAGATTTCTTTTACTTCGTTTGCTAGTTCGGGATTAATTTCTGGAAGCCTTTCAGTTAAATCCTTGTGGACAGTACTTTTGGAAACTCCAAATTCTTTCGCAATCACGCGAACTGTTTTCTTTGTCTCCACGATATACTTTCCAATCTTGATAGTACGTTCTTTGATGTAATCGTGCACACCACTCGCCCTCCCTATATGGATGTGAGAAGTGTGAAATGAGACTCGCAGTAATGCTTCAACGAAAAGTACTAATGTTTTTATAGTTTTAGGATGGTTATACTATTAGATCTTCGAAGACCGTTTTACGACCCCTCACCTCAAACACTCTCTTTGTTAGGTTTGTAACATTTTATTAGCTTGGGTGAGGGATTATGCTATAAAAGTCAAGAGGGACAAGGGTTTTATCAAATTTTTTTGAAAATTTATTATGATTTGCTGTATTTTGAGTGGATTTAGGGCTGGTTTTTCTATATTTAAATGTTTTTGATACTTTAATACTTTTGAATCTTTGGACAAACTTTTAGATAGGCACCCTGAAAATACGCGCTGAATGTGGGGTGTTAATCTGCGTTTCAGAACTCTCGCTTTCCGCGGGGCGCTTCTTGAGCCTCCTCGGCTTCGCCTGTGGGGTCTCAAGCCTAGCGCATTTCCCGCAGGAGTCTCGGTTCTTCCACTCCGATTAACACGCATGAATGACTTAAAGTCGAACATTCTATAAACCCCAAAATCAAGTTCGCATTTTCATCCTTCATGGTGCAAGATTCTTCAAAGTCTTATTTTTATGGAAATTCACTCTAAAATAATGAAAGATTTTTCTCATCAGAAACACATCGCTATAATTAAGAAACGTTCTAAAGCATGACATATATGACAAATTTCTCGGGAAATATTGCGGAGCTTGTCGAATATGTGAACTAAAAAAAGAAACCTTGTTCAGGTTTCTTATGTTTGTGAGGTCATATAGTCTAAAAGCTCTTTATCTATTTTTCCTTTTTCCTGCTCGCGTCCTTCGAAGTTTTCGGTATGGATGTAGGCAGTTAGTCCTTGATAGAATTTCTCTTCTGTTATGTTTTCTTCTTCAATATATCCATGCAAAATTAGGGCTTTTTCAATTTTTTCTCTTACATCACCCTCGATATGAACAATATTTTCTGGCTTTGTCGGAGCGAAGTAAAGCTGTTGAAGGTGAAAGATGCGAATAAGCTCTTTTATTGGATCTGGATGGTCATCAACTCGTAGATCAATGTATCTATCGTTAAAGCCTGCGTATCCACCGTTCTCTTTTACAATTAGTAATGAAGCGGATTGCTTTCCTCGACTATCTCCACCCGCTTCTTGTCCTGCATCTAGTGCAGTTAACAGCCTTTCTGCTAGTGAACCATTTGCTGCTTCAAAGGTAGCGGCCATTGCTTTTACCGTTTCTTCATCTACTAAAATATTTCCTTGAGCTGCAAAGTTTTTCCCTGTGATTCCACCAGCCCAGTTATAGCATTTTTCACCGGTAAATGTAGCAGCGTTTCCTTTTGCATCAACGATACCGACTTGTCGATATTCTTTCTCCTCATCTTCTCCGATTAATGTGCTAAGTGCTTCAGATGCAGACATACCTTTTTCCATTAATCCAAGTCCCTTTGGACCATAGGATGTATTTGCATATGATTGAGTTGCAACAGCTCCTACCCCTGCTTTTGCCCAAGGAACAACTGCTCCTACACCTAGAAATTTGGATTGCACTGCGATACCTAACTCTTTTGTTGTTGGATCAAATCCTACAATTGAAAACGTCATGTAATAACCTCCCAGAAACCATAGTAGATTTTATCAATCTAGCGACTCTATCATTTTCACAACTGATACTTGAAGATCGGTTAAAGACCAGCTTGGTAATTGCGGCTTTTGAACTGCCAATTCGTGAGAAGCTGGAATATGGATAAATCCGGCTCTAATATTTAATTTTTCCTGTTCAATTTTATGTAGCGTTGCATACATTACATTGTTACATAAATACGTACCAGCAGAATTTGATATTTTTGCTGGGTAGCCACTTTCCTGCAAGATGTCTACCATTTTTCGAATTGGTAGAGTAGAGAAGTAGGCAGCAGGACCATTATCATCGATAGGTGAGTCTTGTAGTTGTACACCTTTGTTGTCTACTTCACCATCCCTACAATTGATTCCGATTCGCTCTGGCGTTACTTTCGTACGACCAGCTGCTAGTCCAAGAGAAATTACTACATCCGGCTTTATTTCATCAATATGTGCTAAACATTGCCTTGCAGACTCAGCAAACTCTACTGGTAGAACTCGGCTTACAATTTCATATTCACCAATAACCTTCCCATCAAGTGTTTTAACGATTTCTTCTGTTGGATTAATTGGAAGTCCTAAGAATGGTACAAATCCTGTTAGTAAAAGCTTTTTCACAATAGCCACCTACCTTATTCAGTCAAACTTTTCATTTGTTTTTTTATGATAAAAATACTGCTCCATAAACTAGAGAGCCAACAATGACGTAAGCAGGATGAACCTTCCACTTTTCCATTAGCAAAAAGCTCGCAGCGATTAGTAAAAAAGTATGCCACGTACCTGCCCCTTCATACGATGAAAGAAAGAAGCGGAATGCCATTAAGCCTAATAATACGGCGATTGTTGGACGAATGTAGTTTGTCATTCTCTTTACCTTTGGTGAATCTTTAAATTTATATAAAACGCTGAGTAACCCTATCATTAGAATGAGCGAAGGTGCTACTGTAGCAAAAATTGCAACTGCTGCGCCTAAGATACCTGCCTGCTGGAAACCGATATACCCTGCCATTTTTGTTGCAATTGGACCGGGAAGTGCATTCCCCAATGCTAAAACCTCACTAAACTCATTTACCGTTAGCCATCCATAAGTATGAACAACCTCGTTCTCTACAAGCGGTATGGACGCTGGTCCGCCACCATAACCTAAAATACCTGGAATAAAAAACGCAAGAAAAAGGTGCCAGTAAAGCATCATTCGACTTCTCCCCTTTCCTTACTTTTCGTATCCTTTTGGATGATTGCAGCACCTAATAGTACTGCAATGATAATACCGGGATGAACAGGGGTCCATTGTAAGAGTAGTAAGCTAATGATGGCTAATATAATTGTCTTCATCCAACCTAAACCTTTTTTGGCGTTTCCAATAAATTGCCACGTTAGGACCGCAAGCATCACACCAACAACAGGGACTACAGCTTTTGTCATACCTATCACCCAAGGTTGGTCTTTAAAGCTTGTTAGTGATGTTAATAACACGATCATTAATACAATTGTAGGTACTATCGTAGCAAGTGTTGCATTCACCATACCTAGAACACCAGCTACTCGATAGCCAATATAACCTGCCATTTTCGTAGCAATAGGTCCAGGAAGTGTGTTTCCTAACGCAAGCAAATCCGCAAATTCATCCTCACTCATCCATTTATAATTTTCAACTACTTCTTTATGTACTAATGGAATTGACGAAGGTCCACCACCGTACCCTAACATTCCAACTTTAAAAAAGGCGGTGAATAATTGTAACTGTTTCATATTTTTGTTTACCCTTCCTTTTACATAAGGTGTTTTCACCTTTAGCTATATCTTTCTATGATTTAATCTATGGTGTTCGTATAGCTTTTCTTTCATTAGTATTTAAAAGAGGGGTGCATTACGCTAACCCTCTTTTAACGTAGTTTAGTAAGCTGCAATTGCTCCATCTGTGCGTTGTTCCGTACCACCTGTTAATACTCCGGTCTCAGGGTTCCGCCATATTATTTGTCCTCTACCAAAACCACCTGTATCCAATGCTACTTGGATTTCATGACCTTTTCTTGCTAATGCTTGTGCAATATGCTGCGGAAACCTGTGTTCAACTAGAATTTTCTTCCCTTCCATCCATTGCCATCTTGGTGCATCCAGTGCCGCTTGTGGATTTAAGTGGAAATCAACCGTATTCATCACAACTTGTGCATGACCTTGTGGCTGCATATAGCCTCCCATCACACCGAATGGACCTACAGCCTCTCCGTCTTTCGTTAAAAACCCTGGTATGATGGTGTGGTAGGTTTTTTTACCTGGTTTTAGCGCATTCTCATGTGTAGGATCTAAAGAAAAATCATGGCCACGATTTTGCAAGCCGATTCCTGTTCCAGGAATGACTACACCTGACCCAAAGCCCATATAATTACTTTGAATAAATGAAACCATGTTTCCTTCTTCATCAGCAGTCGCTAAATAAACCGTCCCACCCTTTGGAGGGGTTCCTGGTTCAGGCATAATTGCTTCTTCCCCGATTAAATTCCGTCTCTGTGAAGCAAATTCTTCAGAGAGTAATTGGTTAACTGAAGTAGACATTTCATTTGGATCCGTAATGTATTTCATTCCATCTACAAATGCTAGTTTCATTGCTTCAATTTGTTTGTGATACGTATCAACTGACTCTTTTTCTTTTAATTCTAAACCGTTTAATGTATTTAATGCCATTAGTGCAACAAGCCCTTGACCATTTGGTGGAATTTCCCACACATCATAACCTCGATAATTAACTGAAATTGGTTTTACCCATTCTGGCTGATAGCTAGCTAAATCTTCTTCGGTCATAAAGCCATTATGCTCTTTTGAAAAAGCGGCAATTTTTTCAGCTAACTCACCACGATAAAAGCTTTCTGCATTTGTTTCAGCGATTGACCTTAATGTAGAAGCATGTCCTTCTGAACGCCACATTTCACCGATTTGTGGGGGCTTGCCGTTAGGTGCAAACGTATCAAACCAACCTTTAAATTCTTCCGTTGTACACAGCTTTTTATATGCCTTATACGCTGAATTCCAATACTTTCCTAAGATAGGTGAGACAGGATATCCGTTTTCTGCATATTCTATCGCTGGCTGAAGAACTTCTTTTAACGGAAGTTTCCCAAATCGTTTAGATAGCTCAGCCCATGCTGCAGGTACCCCAGGAACTGTGACAGGAATCATACCAAACTTTGGCATAGTCTCATGTCCTCTTTCCTTCACTGCTTCAATCGAAATGTTTTTTGGAGAGGGACCACTTGCATTTAACCCATGAAGCTCTCCTTTCACCCAAACGAGTGCAAAGGCATCTCCACCAATACCGTTAGAGGTAGGCTCAACGACCGTTAAACAAGCAGCCGTAGCAATCGCCGCATCAATCGCATTCCCACCCTTTTTTAGAATATCTAAACCCGCTTGTGCTGCAAGTGGCTGAGAAGTTGCTACCATTCCTTTTCTAGCAATCGTCGCCATTCGTTGTGAAGCATAAGGATAATTCAAGTAATCCATGTATGTATTTCCTCCTTTTATTTCGACACTCGAAAAATATATATGTATTATATCAAAAAATTTTAAACATTTCGAGTGATGAAAATTATACTCTTTTACTATTTTCACAAAAATTACACTAATAAAGAAAAAATTAGTATATTTCATTAACCTTTTTCCTATTTACACCGATATTATAGGTATAATTAACCATGTGAATTCTCTTATTGGAGTTGAAGATATGCTTCTTGACCTACTTAATAACTTAGCAATCATGTCTGCACTGTTGTTTATTGCAGGTACATTCTTTCAGAATAGACCGCTACTACACCAAGCGCCTATTAAAACAAGACTCTATGCAGGACTAGGTTCCGGTCTATTAGGCTCACTACTTATGATGAATGCTATCCATATTAATGAAACTATGATCATTGATTTAAGACATTTAGCTGTTGTTATAGCGGCAATATTCGGTGGACCTGTTTCTGCAATTTTATCTGCAACGCTTATCGGTATATTTCGAATTACTTTTTTTGGTATTAGTACCGCAGCAGTGACTGCTGCAACTGTTTCAATAATTATGGGATTTGTTCTAGGATTGATTTCTAGTTTAAATCTTACGAAAGTGCTCAAATATATCACAATGAATGTACTTCATGTAACAATCAGTTCTACATTCATTTACTTTCTCATTAACAACCCACCAGTAGCAATTGATGTCCTTTCTCATTTTATCTTTATCTCAGCAGTAGGGGGCATTTTCACTTATTACTTGGCAGAATATATTGATAGGTCTAATCAGAACCACAGGTCTACTGCTTATTATAAAATAATGGCCGATAATGCGACTGATTTGATTTCAACCCATAAACTAGATGGCTCATTTAAATATTTGTCTCCTTCAAGTTTAACTATCTTAGGTTACGAACCAAAAGAATTGGTAGGGAAAAATCCATATGATTATTATCATCCTGACGATTTAACCGCTATCTATGAATCACATGAAGCTGTAAAGGATAAAGATGAAGAAGACATAGTAGAATATCGTTTCAAACGTAAAGACGGAGAATACATATGGTTAGAAACCGCTTCAAAAAAAATGAAGGGCTCTTCCGATAGCGATGAGGAAATCATTTGTTCATCAAGAAACATAACGGTCCGTAAACAATTAGAGGAAAAGCTTTCAAAAATGAACCAGCAATTAAACAAGCTATCCAATATAGATGGTTTAACTGGTATTGCAAACAGAAGACATTTTGACCACATGTATGATTTAGAATGGAAAGATGCTCTCACACAACAAAAACCACTTTCCTTGCTAATGATAGATATTGATCATTTTAAAATTTATAACGATACATATGGACACCAAAGTGGCGATGAATGTATTCATACAGTTGCAAAAATAAGTGAGGCCGTTCTAAAAGGCCCGAGAGATTTTGCAGCAAGATATGGAGGAGAAGAATTTGCAGTTATCCTCCCTCACACCAATGAAGCTGAGGCACAACAAATTGCAGACGAAATAAGGCAACGCATATATGAATTAGCTATACCACATCAGAATTCAAAAGTAGTTCCTGTTGTAACTATTAGTGTAGGGGTTTCAACTCTTATTCCCAATTTCGACATAAATCCAGCAGAATTAATCAAACAAGCTGATCTTGCGCTCTATCATGCTAAATCGAGTGGGCGTCATCAAGTAACCGTATTTGAGCCTTCTCAAGCTGTGTTAGCATAACAACAAAGAGTAGTGGATTTTTTCCCACTACTCTTTGTTGTTCACTCGGTTAATTCTTTGCGTTGAAATAATTGAATGGATAGTAGTAAAAAGATGAGAATAAGTACGATGCTCGTAATCAACACCAAGATAAAATGTTCACCTGTGTTACCTGTAAGAATAATAGAGTTTGCATAGTTAGATAGATTGGCTGGGCTCCATAGCATCCATTTTTTCGCAAGAGCTGTCACGGCTGACAGAGCTATTGCACATACAATCGTGAAAAATGCAACGAGGCCTCCACTTTTAAAAAACGAGCTAAATAAGACGGTAAGTGTTATAAGAAATAAAAGCCAAATTCCATAGACGATTGTACCACTCATGAAATCTGCAAAAACTATTTCACCGATTAGGAGTATTGTATAGTACCATGCAGCAAGCATTCCTAGAAAATAGGATAACAGTCCGACAAGAGTAGCGCTTAACCATTTCGCAGTAATATAGTTGGTGTATGAAACAGGTTTGACTAAAACCATTCCAGCAACCCCACTATTTCGTTCTCCTGCAATAATACCCATGAATGCTAGGGCTAAAATTAAAACACCTATTTGACTATATTGACCCAGCGTTTGGATAATTACTTCTTCACTTGAAGGAAGAGGGATATCTATCACCGCTCCTTCTGGTAAATCACCAGCACTTTCTAATATTGTAGGTAAATAGTAACTCGTAATTGGTTGAAGCAAACCTAATAAAATAAAGATAAGTGGCATCCAAATTAATTTAAAGTTACGTACCATTTCAATCCATTCTTTTCTAAATAGCACAACCCATTGTTTCATTCGGACCTCACCACCTTCATAAATAAATCTTCTAACGATGACTGTGAAATTTGGAAGGATGTAATTGGGAGATTGTTAGCAGCAATATAACTCAATAGATTTTTTCTTGCCTCTGTTATATTCTCTACAAGAATTGTAGCTGTTTGATTTTCGTATAACACATCTCTTACCCCTTGAACTTGTTTCACACCAACTAACCAATCACTTAATTCTTCATCAGCAGAGATTTTAATACTGTCATGTTGATGTTTACGCTTTAACTCGACTAGTGAATCATTTAAAGCAACCTCACCTTTGCGGATAATAACGATTTCATCACATACCTCTTCTGCATCATGGAGGACGTGAGTTGAAAAAAGAATCGTCGTTTTCTTTTTTAACTCTCTCATCATTTCGATGACTTCTCTTCTTCCTACTGGATCAAGCGCTGAAACTGGTTCATCAAGCATGACAAGCTTTGGTTCATGAATCATCGCTTGTGCAATTCCAAGTCGTTGCTTCATCCCACCTGAGTACCCGCCAATTTTTCGCTTGTATGCTTCCGATAAACCTACTAATTTTAGGAGTTCTAATGATTTTTCTTTTGCGCTTTTTTTAGTTAATCCTGCTAATTCTCCTACATATACTAAAAATTCAAGTGCATTCATCCAATTATAAAAAACAGGATGCTGTGGTAAATATCCGATATGATTTCTTATATCTCCATCTTCTATTCCACAAAATTTGATTCTCCCACTCGTAGGCTGAATCATCCCCGCTAGCATTCTTAATGTTGTCGTTTTTCCAGCACCATTTGGCCCAAGTAAAGCTGTGCAGCTTCCTTTTTTAATTTCGAACGATAAATCAGTTACGGCGTTTTCTTTTCCAAAAGTCTTCGTTACATGCTCTAGTTGGACAAGTGTCACGTTATCTCTTCCTTCCAAAGACAAAATAAATGATTGGACCAAGCATACTTCCTAAAAGCACGACAACATACCATAATGTCTTAGGCCCATTTGTTTCTTCGCTTCTTACAATATCAATCAGTGCCATGATCATTAACAGTAATTGAATAACAAAAATAGGCGCAAATAACGCAATATTTATTTGTGAAAGTTCTTCAAACATTGAAATCTTCCCCTCTCCTTAAACTTCCAATAATAATACGAATGAACACTCAATAAAGTTCACTATTATTTTCATTTTCTTATGTCAAAAAAAAACCGATTACTCTTTGTATGAGTAACCGGTTTTGATTGGTTATTTGCCAACTATGAAACGAAAAAGACGTTTCCTCTATTTAAGCTCTAGCTTGTCCGACTGAAGCTCCTGATGAATCTTCATCATTACTATCTTCGTCGTTTGTTTTTTCATCGTCTTCTGCTGGTTTCTTCTCATCCTCTGAAGGTTTCTTTTCAGTATCTCCCTCACTGTCTTCGACTGACGTTAATGGCTTGTCAAAGAATTCTAGTGGGTTCAATGCTTTTCCTTCACTGTTACGGACTTCGAAGTGAACATGTGTCGCAGCCTCTTGATTGAAGACATTTTTACCAGCTTTTGCAAGGATTTGTCCTTGCTTCACTGTGTCTCCTTCTTTCACTTTTACATTAGATAGTGATTGATAGACTGTCACAACTCCATTAGAATGTTCAATTTCTACCATATTACCAAACAATGGATCTTTTGCTACCTTTGTAACTGTTCCACTTAATGAAGCAACTACATCAAATTCCTTGCCGTCTTTCGCTACGATATCAAGACCTCTACTTTGGTAGTAGGTATTATCGTAGAATACAAGAGCAGCTTCTTGTTCTTCAGCTGATGCATCCACATCATAGAATTGCTTGAAAATCTCTACAGCATCTTTGTCCAGTACTGGCATTGCAAAATTTTCAACCGTTGCATTTACTGGTACGTTTGGCTCTTCTTTTGTAACAACTCCTGGTAGATTGTCTGATCCATATTTTTTACCAGGGTCTGCTACTTCATTGTTTAAGCTTTGGTACCAAAGTACTGCGGTTAAGATAATTGCTGCACTTGCCAAGTAGATTGCTGGAAACACCCAACGCTTTCTAAAAAATTGTTGCATTTTTGAACTTTGATTTTGAGAAGTACGTTTCTTTTCTTCCTCTCTCATGTATCATCACCTCAGCAATCATTCTGAACACATCTGATGAATTATATACATCGAGAAAAGATTTTTTTCGATTATTTTTCGACAAAGGTTTAAATTTTATTCATAAATTTGTTATTTTTTTATTTTTCTTGTATTTTAAATGGATTTTTGTTTAATAATCCTATTTCTTCTAACCGTTTTTTATGAAAGTTAAGATCCTATATCATCAGTTTACGTCACTGCTTTTGGACTCTTTCTTCCCACTTAAGAACCAACCACCAGTAGCTATCAATATCAACACTGAATAGAAGATGATTTTCCATGTATAAGAATGTGCAAAGTCGTGCGGTATCACATGAATATCAGGATGTGCTAAAGTTAAGACTGCCAATTTTACCCCTACCCACCCAACAATTAGGAAAGCTGCTATTTCCAAAGATGGTCTTTTGTTTAAAACATCGACAAAAATATTTGCAGCAAAACGCATAATGATTAAACCTATAAAGCCTCCCAAGAATATCACGATGAAGTGTCCTGCATTCATCCCACCGATTTCTCCAATTGGAAGGTTTGGCAAAGTAACTGCTAAAGCAACAGCTGCTAATATTGAATCAATTGCAAATGCGATGTCCGCTAACTCAACTTTTATTACCGTACCCCAGAAACCCGCTTTCTTTTCTACTTTTACTTTTTCATCACCATTTTTCTTCTTCAATAAAGTTTTTCTAAGGATATGATTAGCAGCAATAAATAATAAGTAAAGGGCCCCTATCGCTTGCAACTGCCATATGTTCACAAGAAATGAGATTAAAAACAACGAAGCCAATCTAAAAACAAAAGCCCCAACTAGTCCATAAAATAAAGCCTTTTTTCTTTGTTCTTCAGGAAGATGTTTTACCATAATCGCAAGCACTAAGGCATTATCCGCAGCTAATAAACCTTCCAAAAGAATTAACACCAATAAAACCCATCCATACTCAAACAATAATGCTAATTCCATTCATATAACCTCTCTCTATATTACTTTTTATCATTTTTAAACTTTAACTGTATTTACTTTTAAATTTTGCAAATGAAAACAAATAACTAATTAACTACAATGTAAATAGGCTCTACTCTTATAAGGGTATATTATCCAGTTCATGAGAGGAAATATTCTATTTTAGTTTAACTCCTTTACTATTTATTACCCTCTTTATGATGATTTTTTTTGGGGGGTTAAGCAAATTTACCTATGGAACGCAAAAGCGTAGTATAATTATAACCGAGATATTTCGTTAAAAGGGAGCACGAATTTAGATGATACAAGCTATATTTCGAACTATGATTAAATTAGCACCTTTTCTTTATATGACTTTGATTTGGGTTTTATCAAGTCTTCCTCAAGACGCTGTTATAAAAACTCCCTTCTCCTTTGATGGGATGTTAAAAGAGTCTCTCCATCTTGTTGAGTTTGCCATTTTGTACTGTCTGTTTGTTCTCTATTTTTTAGTTGATCGAAAATTAACGACTATTACGAATAAATTTGCAGCCCTTATTGCTATTTCCTATGGTTTCATCGATGAGTTCCATCAATACTTTGTACCCTATAGGAGTGCTACTATGATCGATCTAGTGAAAGACACTTTAGGGGTGCTAATTGTTTATTATCTAGTCAACCGATACTATTTCTCAGGAAAGCCATCACGAATTAAAAACCTTTTGCAACGAATCGAAGGGTTTTAAGGTATATAAAAAAGCCTCCAAATCTATTTTAGATTTTGGAGGCTTTTTTGATTAGTTTCTAGACGCTGTCACTGTATTTAGAAACGTGTCAGCTGCCGAGACTTTAACACCTTTATAATAATGGGAGACAATCTCTTGATATGTTTTTCCTTCTTGCGCCATACCGTTTGCTCCATACTGACTCATTCCAACTCCATGACCATAGCCTTTGGTTGTAATGACAATATAATCTCCTTTTCGCTCCCAATTAAAGTCTGTTGACTTTAAATCTAGCTTTTCACGCACTTCACGACCTTTTAGTTTTACACCATTGATATCAACTGTATCGACCCTTTTACCAGGTGTTCTCGATACCACAGTACCGATGGTGTTACTTTTTCCAAGTTTAACTCCTAGCTTCTGCTCAAATTCAGCAACCGTAAATGTTTTTTGGTCATGGAATTTCGGTGATTTTTCATCCCAAGGACTTTCTACTGTCTTTAAATATGGAAATGGATTCGTCCAATATGCTTCTGAATTTTCCGTATATCCATTGCTTGTTGAGAAAAAGGATGCTGTAATAGGAACTCCATCATAAGTTAATATTTGACCTTGAGTTGCATGAACGGCTTCTGTAATCTTTTGAATCTTCCAATCGTAATCTTTTCCCCATATTCTCTTTAAATCTTCTCGATTTTTATATACTTGATGCATAATCGTATCGGTTACGTCTGCGCCTTCTGGAATACTTACATTTGTCTCACTAAGTAATTGTTTGACTATATATGTTCTTGCAGATAGCGCTTGTGCTTTTAGTGCTTCTAATTCAAACTCTGCTGGCATTTCAGAAGCAACCACACCGATAATGTATTCTTCTAGCTGTGTGGATTCAATTTTTTTTGATGTACTTCTATATACCGCAATTTCAATTGATGGATCAAAAGTTAAGTTTTTGACGACTTCTTTTACTTGAAGCTCTTCTTCTAGTTCGCCACTCGATTTATCTGTAAATGGAAAAACTAGTAAGGTTGGGATCATTAAAGTGACAACAAATAAGACTGAAACGAGTACGATGATTGGTTTTAAAGGTTTCATGAATGACGAGCCTCCATAGTAATATTAGGTGCTTTAATCAGTTACTACGACAGATTGTTCGATCAATTTTTGCACCTATAACATACATATGGATGTGGACAAGCATTTATGACTTGAATGAAAGTAAATTTCAGTCGAATTATTTTACTCTTTGCATGGCTCTTCTTTCAGCATATTCTCTACATAGATGACATACATTTATTGTGGTTCCGTCATCAGATTTGTAGGTAGCCATGTTTTTTTGTTTCTTTTTACAAAAGTGACATTTTTTTGGTCTAAAGAATGAAAAGAGTCCCATTTTGTTTCATCTCCTTTACTCTATTGCTATCCTGAAAATAGAACACTGAACATGGGGTGTTAACGTTGCAGGAGCCTCGCTTTCCGCGGGGCGCTCCTGGAGCCTCCTCGGCTTCGCCTGTGGGGTCTCCAGTCCAGCGCATCTCCCGCAGGACATTGAATAAGCTTCCTTGAATCCTCACCGCACGAAGGAAATGCGTCAGCATTTTCGAGGAGTCTCGGTCCTTCCACTTCGGTTAACACAGCTGAAGTACAACAATTCAACATTCTAAAAGAAACAAGCGCACATTTTCATCCTTCATGGTAAAAAGAAAAACAAAAAGAAGTCAGAGGCTTTGTTTCCATGCTCTAACTTCTTATGTTGGTTACATATTCATATTTGCTTCTTCTGTTGTTGATTCACTGATTTCAGTTACGCGCTCGATATCTGCACCAATACCAGCTAGTTTTTCATGGAATTTAACATATCCACGATCTAGGTGTTTTAGTTCAGTTACTCGCGTATAACCTTCAGCAACTAATCCAGATAAGATGAGTGCTGCTGCTGCGCGTAAATCTGTCGCAGCTACTTCCGCACCTTGAAGGTTTGATGGTCCATTAATAACTACTGATCGACCTTCAATTTTTATGTCTCCGTTCATACGGCGAAACTCTTCAACGTGCATAAATCGATTTTCGAATACTGTTTCTGTAATCATACTTGTGCCTTTTGCACGAAGTAATAAAGCCATCATCTGTGATTGCATATCCGTTGGGAATCCAGGATGCGGCATTGTTTTTAAATCTACTGCTTTTAATTTTTCAGGACCAATAATACGTAATCCATCTTTTTCTTCAATAATCGTTACGCCCATTTCTTCCATTTTCGCCACTAATGAGCTTAAATGTTCTGGGACAGCTCCCTGCACAAGGACATTTCCACCTGTAATTGCAGCAGCTACCATAAATGTACCAGCTTCAATGCGGTCTGGAATAATGTTATGACGTGTTCCAAATAATTGTGAAACACCTTCAATGCGAATTGTACCAGTGCCAGCACCTCTCACTTTGGCACCCATTCCGTTTAGGAAATTAGCTAAGTCCACAATTTCAGGCTCTTTTGCACTATTTTCAATAGTTGTCACACCATCGGCTAGAGTAGCTGCCATCATGATGTTTTCTGTAGCGCCAACGCTCGGAAAGTCTAAATAGACTTTTGCTCCTTGCAATCTGCCTTCTACTTCCGCGTCTATAAAACCGTTACCTACTTTTACTTTGGCTCCCATTGCTTCAAAGCCTTTTAAATGTTGATCTATTGGGCGTGAACCTATTGCACAGCCACCTGGTAATGCAATTCTCGCACGACCATTACGTGCTAACAAAGAACCCATTACAAGTACAGATGCGCGCATTTTTCTTACATATTCAAAAGGTGCTTCAGTTTTCAGCTCTTTTGATGCATCCACTACGATTTGGTTATTATCAAATGTCACTTCCGCGTTTAAATAACGCAAAACTTCATTTATCGTATATACATCGGAGAGCTCGGGTACATCACAAATTATACTCTTTCCATCACTTGCTAATAATGATGCAGCGATAACTGGTAAAACAGCGTTTTTAGCTCCTTCAACTTTCACTGTGCCGTTTAACTTTCTACCGCCGCGGACGATGATTTTTTCCAAGGTATTCCCCTCCGCGTCCATATTCTCTATATTAATATTCAGACGTTATGATTGGTGTTCCTACAACAACGGTAGTCTTTCCGCCCAATCCCGTTTTTCTCAATGCGATTTGTATATTCATACTCTTTTTGGATGTTGGAATTGTGTTATTCCACTTTTCAGTATATGCAGACACCGAAGCAAATGTCTCTTCACTCAGAGATTCAATCGGTATTGCCTCAAATTCTTCTAAAAGTAATTCAACTTGACTATACAAAACACTTTCCATCTTATCATTGATTTCACCTTTTATACAAGTGAAAATTGTGGGATTATCTTGAAATATGTCGGTTACTGTCTGTGTGTAGGATGGTTTGAAGTTTTTATAAAGCTCTTCATCCCATATTGAGCCATGTGCCTCATATAGTAAATACGAATGGTACGTGTTTTTTTTGAGGATAGAGATTAGTTTTATTGTTTCGGTGATTCCGTCGTGTTGAAAAACGCCTGTTGCACTTGTCTTTCCCTCTTGTTTTTCGATTGTCCATGCATATTGATTGGTTTTATTTTTTAATACTTCTATTCTTTTATGAAAGGAACTTTCATCTTTGACATGTGACAAATTCTGTTTTGTGTAAAGATTCCATTCTCCAACTTGGATATGATTACTTTGGAATACCTGAACCATTTCAAGTAAAGGATCATTTCCCATTGCATTACTTTCCATTTTTCCAAACATCACCAATGTAATTATGATTGTGATTGACATAATAATTGTATATATTTTTTTCATCCCCGCCACTTCCTCTCCTTATTTAAAAGTGTTGCCCGATAAGGAGTTGGCATACGTGGAAAAAGTCGTCATTATCCGACGAGTATGAACAAAAAAAAGATTAAGCCACTTAATGGTTAATCTTTTTCACCGTTTTTTTACATAATGTGGCAAGTGACTAATAGAATAAGGTCGGTAATTGTTGTGACCAAAGTAAGTAGTCAAGGAAGAAGTTACTGACTGTTGTACCAATTACGATTGTTAGGAGAATTAGTAGTACTCTTGCTTGGATAACGTGATTAGGTCTTAGTATTTTTTCATAGTTAATGCTTTGTAGTGCCCACCACGTAATTGTGATGAATAATAGGTGTGATAGCATGCTTAGTAATGATTGAAAGCCAAAGCCTGAAAGCATTGTTTTTCTCTCCTTTCTTTTGAAAAGCTCGCCTGAAAAATGATACAACACTGTATAAGGGGTGTTAATCTGCGTTGCAGGAACCTCGCTTTCCGCGGGGCGCTTCTTGAGCCTCCTCGGCTACGCCTGTGGGGTCTCAAGCCTAGCGCTATTCCCGCAGGAGTCTCGGTTCCTTCCACTCCCATTAACACGCATGAATACTTTGATACAACATTCTAATAACAAAAAACATTTTCATTCACCATGGTGCAATTCTCAAATTGCATGAAAGTCTACCCTGAATCTACAATTCGTTGCAATCAACATGGGGTGTTAACCTTCGTTACAGGACTCTCGCTTTCCACGGGGCGCCACTTGAGCCTCCTCGGCCTTTGGCCTGTGGGGTCTCAAGCCCGGCGCATTTCCCGTAGGAGTCTCGGTCCTTCCACTCCGATTAACACATCTAATTTATATAAGTCCAACATTCTATAATACCAAAAACAAGCCCCTCAATTACATTTACCTTGGTGCAAAACTTAAGCATTAATGCTGTCATGTATCGTTTATAAGAACTGAAATTGAAAAAAGAAGAGGTTTCCCCCTTCTCTTTGAAAGTTGACTATGTTTTAGCCAATGAAATTCGAAAAGTTATTGAATTGGTGTAGGAAATCTAGTGCGATATTCGGGAAAATACCGAATACTACTGTACCTGCTACACAAAGAACGACTACTGCTAGAACACCAAATGGAAGCTTCACTTCAGATTGGTCTTCAGCTGGTCTAAAGAACATCTGAGTAAGGATTCCAAAGTAATAGAAGTATGATACAACTGTTGTTGCAATCATGATAGCTGCCAGTACGTAGTGAGATGGTTCTAGAAATACTCCTAAAAAGATATTTACTTTTCCAATAAAGCCAGCCGTACCCGGTATACCTGCTAGTGAAAGAATTAAAATAGCCATAGCGACTGCAACTAGAGGTGACCGACGGTATAATCCAGCGAATTGGTGGATATCTTCATTATCAGTTTTAGCCGTAACAACTTGTATAATTGCAAATACTCCTAGATTCATGAACACATATGCAACTAAATATAGCCAAATCGCACTGATTGTAAAATATGAAAGAGATACAAACGCTACTAATAAATATCCAGCGTGTGCAATACTAGAATATGCAAGCATTCTTTTAATATTTCGTTGTCTTAGTGCTACTGTATTTCCAACAATCATGGTTGCAGCAGCTAAAAATGCTAAAAAGTCCTGCAAATAGAAAATGAGAGAAGGATTTTCAGCATTTCCTGAAGGAACTTGTGCAAACATTGTAATCATGATTCGCAATAAAATCACAAATCCCGCTGCCTTTGAAACGACACTTAAAAAGGCAGTAACAGGTGTTGGCGCACCTTGATATACATCTGGTGCCCACATATGAAATGGTGCAGTTGCCAGTTTAAAGGATAGGCCAACAAATACCATGAAAAATGAGATTCCAACAAGATAAATCATTTTTGTATCATTCAATGCACTAAATAACAAGAAGATTTCCATTAAGTTTGTCGTACCTGTTAAGCCATATATGTAGCTTAAACCGAATAATGTGAAAGCTGTTGCTATTCCACCATTAATAACATATTTCATTGCAGCTTCATTCGATAACTGGTTTCGTTTTCGAAGCCCCGCTAAAATGTATGAAGAGAGTGATAATAATTCAAGCCCAACAAACAGAGTGATAATATCACCACTTGATGCCATAAACATTCCACCAAGTAAAGCTGTTAGGAACAAGTAATAAAATTCACCTCTGTTTTGAAACCCCTCTTTTGTCTCATAATGCATTGACATTAATAAAACCAAAGCAGAACCTACAAGTAAGATGAGTTTAAAAGCAATTGAAAATCCATCTAATCGAAATGAATCATGAAGAATCGATTTTACATCAGACCCGATAAATCCAACCAATGAAAAGATGGCTAAAATAATACCCGCAATTCCAATCCATGCAAGTGGTCTACGGTCTCTTTTCGGTCCCATAAATAAGTCAGTAAGAGAAAGAAGAGTAGCTACACCAAGGATAATGAACTCTGGTGTCATAATTCCCCATTCATAGCTTAATAACGTTTCAAGATCCATGTGTTTACCCCCCTATCCCTAACATAATATTATCAAGCACCACTTGAAGTGGTTGTGAAAGAACATTTGGATATATACCGATTACTAAGATAAACGCTAGTAATACGAATACAGGAACCATTTCAATCGCTTTTATATCAGTAACATTTTCATACGAACGGTTTGCAGGACCAAACGTAATATTTAATACGGCTCTCAGTAAATATACTGCTGTCATAATAATACCTAAAGTACCGATTGCAGCAATGATTGGCATTTCTTTAAATAAGCCTAAGAAAGCCATAAATTCACTCACAAATCCACTCATCCCAGGTAACCCTAGTGATGCCATTGCTCCAACGAGAATAAAGCCTGCTGTTAATGGCATTGCTTTTGCTAAACCACCTAGCTTTCCAATATGTGAGGTTCCAACTCTTTCATAAAGTACTCCCACTAAGAAAAAGAGTAGTGCAGAGATTAGTCCATGTGATACTACCTGGAAGATTGCGCCTTGAATACCTGCTTCATTTAAAGCACCTAGACCGATTAACACGATACCCATATGAGAGATACTTGAGTAAGCAAGTACCATTTTAAAATCCGTTTGGATAAATGCTAAGTACGCTCCATATAGTAAATTCACTACACCTAAAACAGCTAATAATACTGCAACTGATTTAAACTCATTTGGAAAAATTCCAACTCCAAAACGAATTAAACCGAATGCCCCAATTTTTAATAATACGCCTGAGTGTAGCATAACAATTGCTGGTGGTGCCTGTACGTGCACGCGTAGCATCCATGAATGAAGTGGGAAAATTGGTAATTTCACACCAAATGCTACCAGTAATGCAATCAATAACCCATAACGAAGTTCACTCGATATATCACCAATAATTGGTACTGTCCCTTCAGGACTTGCTACGATATTTGCAATTGCTTGAATGTTTGAAGTTCCAGTTTTTGCAAATAAGATCAAAATAACTAGTAATAAAATCGCTGAACCAATACCGTTATAAATTAAAAAACTGAATGCTGCTTTTTCTTTTTCAAAATACCCCCATTTCCCAATTAGGAAAAACATTGGAATTAAGGTTAACTCGAAAAAGATAAAAAATAAAATCATATTTTCTGCAGCGAATACACCGAGCATACCAATTTCAAGTAGAAGAAATAGCATAAAATAGCCTTTCCACTCTTTCTTAATATGGATGGATGCAATTGCTGCCAACGATGATAACACAGTTGTTAGTAAAATCATTACCAATGAAAGTCCATTTAACCCTAATTCATATTCAATTGAGAACGGTCCTTCAGTTGTAAAAAAGATCCATGGATGTTTCTCTGAATATTGTGTAAGACTTCCACTTGTAAAGTATTTGATAAAAACCATTAAAGCCATTACTAATGAAGGTATCGTTGCTAAAAAACCTAACAATTTAATCATTTTTTCCTGTGTCTTGGGAACAAAGGAAAGAAAAATGATTCCTAAAAGTGGGGAGAAGACTAGTAATGTTAAGAGATAAGATTCGTTCATCCTAAGTACCCCCCTGTAAACGCTAAAATCAAGATTAAGACAGCTAATCCAATAAATGCAACTGAGCTATACACTTGCACTTGACCATTTTGCATTTTTGACCCAAAACGACCGATGCTTTGTGTTGCAGATGCTACACCATTAACAATTCCTTCAACGAGGAATTTCTCAATGTATTTAAAGAATAGACTAACAAATTTTGTCGCACTCACAACGGAATACTGATAAAACTCGTCAATAAAATATTTATTATATAGAACACTATATGAAATTGGGAATCTCGAGCTAAAGAAGTCACGTGAAACTGATTTCTTCGCATACATGAGGTATGCAAGGAAAATCCCTAATAATGAAACCAGTGTTGCAACAACCATGATCCATAAAGGACCAGTAATATGACCGTGTCCTAAAGAATGAGTATCCTCCGTTAACCAATCTCCTAAGAATGTTCCAAACCAAGGCGTGTTAACATAACCTGCAAAAATAGCTAACGCCCCTAGTACTAGCATTGGTATTGTCATAACACTAGGCGACTCATGTACTCCTTTTTCTTTATAGCCTCTTGCTTCACCTGTAAACACCATAAAGAACAGACGGAACATATAAAATGCAGTAAAGAATGCTGCGACTACTGCTACCCAAAATAGGATATAGTTTCCATGTACCCATGTTGCAACTAAGATTTCTTCTTTACTGAAGAATCCTGAGAATAAAGGCACCCCACTGATTGCTAATGTACCAATTAAAAACAATGGACCTGTAATTCTAAGCTTTTTCCAAAGCCCGCCCATTTCCTCAATGTTTTGTGTATGAACAGCATGGATGACACTTCCTGCAGCAAGGAAAAGCAACGCTTTAAAGAATGCATGCGTCATTAAATGAAAGACACCTGCTACATAACCAGCAGACCCAAGTGCAAGCATCATGTATCCAAGCTGACTGACTGTTGAATAAGCTAATACACGTTTAATATCTTTTTGAGTTAGACCAATTGAAGCCGCAAAAATAGCTGTAATTCCTCCAACTATTGCAACCGTCATAAGAGCTGTTTCACTTGCAGCAAATAATGGGAATGTTGCTGCTACTAAATATACACCTGCTGCAACCATCGTTGCTGCATGGATTAATGCCGAAACAGGTGTTGGACCTTCCATAGCATCTGGTAGCCAAGTATGTAATGGGAATTGACCCGACTTCCCAATAGCTCCTACAAAAATGAGAATTGCTGTTAATGTAATCATTTCCATCGAAATACTACCAGCTTCAACTGCTTTGAAAATCTCATCGTATTCAAAGCTACCCACTTGCCAGAACAATAAAATCATACCGATTAGAAGACCTACATCCCCTATACGTGTCATAATAAACGCTTTTTTGGCCGCTGCTCTTGCATCTTCTTTAAAGAAATAGAAACCAATAAGTAAGAAAGAACCTACCCCTACTAGCTCCCAAAAGATATACGTTTGTAAAAGGTTTGGTGAGATAACTAAACCTAACATCGCAAACGTAAATAACCCTAAGTATGCATAAAATACTGGGAAGCGCTCATCATCGTGCATATATCCTTTTGAATACATATGTACTAGAAAACTAACAAGCGAAACGACCACAAGCATAAGTGCATTTAATTGATTCACTTCAAAACCCGCTGTTAATGAAACATCCCCAATTGTTAACCAAGTAAACTCGGTCTTGTAAGTCGGTGATTTGAAACGATCAAATAACACCAACAATGAATAAACGAGTGACAAGAAGGTAAGTGCCATTCCTAGGTATGCACTAGATTCCTTTAATCGTTTACCCACTACAAGAAGGAATATAAAAGAGATAAGCGGGAAAAGCGGTATGATCCATGCATTTTCCATCATCGTATCACAATCCCCTTCTTTATTAGATGTTTAGTTCTTATCTAAACACCTGATTGTGGTTCACTACTATAAAGTAGATTAATTTTTCATTGAATCCATTTCGTCAATGTTAACCGTTTTTCGATTGCGATATAATGCAATCAGTATCGCTAATCCAACTGCAGCCTCTGCTGCAGCAATCGCAATTGCAAACAATGTAAAGATTTGACCAGTAATATTCGGATTTACCCCATATTTACTAAAAGCGACTAAGTTTATATTGACGGCATTTAGCATTAATTCGATCGATATTAATACAATGACTGTATTTCTTTTAGATAAGGCACCGTATAATCCGATACAGAACAAAATAAGTGCTAATACAAGGTAGGCTGATAATGGAACTGTACTCATTCTCCATTCGCCTCCTCTTCATCGTCTTTTTTCGCTAATATGATAGCACCAACTAGTGCTACTAAAAGGACAACTGATGTTAATTCAAATGGAATAATATATTTTGAATATAAAGCAATACCAATTTGTTTTGTGTTTTCTTCATGAAGTGTTGTTGCTTGATTTCCAATTTCAAAATCATAGATTCCAAAATAAATTGCAACTGCAAATCCAACTACTCCTAATAAAACAAGGACCTTACGTCCGAAGCTAATTTGTGCTTCACTCGTATCATTATGTCTTGTTAGCATAATTCCGAATAACATAATGATTGTAATTGCTCCAGAGTAAATAAGAATCTGAACAGCAGCAATAAATTCTGCATGTAGTAAGACATACAGTCCTGCGATACTAACGAACGTAAATACAAGTGCTACTACCATGTGGACGACCTTTGACAGGTTAATCATGAGGACTCCACCACCAATGGCACAAAGAGCAAGTACTATAAATGCGATAAATTCTCCATTCAAACTCACGCTTTATTCTCCTTTCGCAAGTTTGTGTCATTTTCATCGAGCCATTCCAAATTCTTAAACAAATTATCACGGCTATATTCAGCTAACTCGAAATTGTTCGTCATAATGATTGCTTCAGTTGGACATACCTCTGTACACAAATCACATAAAATACAAATTTCAAAGTTTATATCATACGTATCAATAATTTTTCCTTTTTTCGTTGGGTCTGGATGTTTTTTACCTGTTAATTGTATACAGTCTGTTGGACAAATGTTGGCACATTGATTACAAACGATACATTTCTCAGGATAGAACTTTTGTATCCCACGGAATCGATCTGGTAAAGGAAGCGGTTCATTTGGATAATCGTATGTTACCTTTTTCTTAGTTAAGTTTTTAAGGGTATATGTTAAACCTTTCGCTAAACCAAGCATGCATTGTCACCCCTTTTTTGAAAAGTGTGCGTTAATAGAATAACTCTTTAATTAGTGCAGCAATGAAGATATTAGCTAATGCAATTGGTAGAAGTACTTTCCAACCAAATTCCATCAATTGATCGGCACGTAAACGTGGGAACGTAACACGTATCCATATTAAAACGAAAACGACCAAACTAAATTTCAATGCAAACCATACTGCACCTGGTATAAAGTCTAAGAATAGAATAGGCTGCCATCCACCTAAAAATAGAACCGTTGTTAACGATGCCATTGCAAAGAAGTATACGTATTCAGCAAGCATAAAGAATGCCCATCTAAATCCTGAATACTCAACATGGAATCCAGCTACAAGCTCTGATTCAGCTTCTGGCAAGTCAAATGGAGTACGATTTAACTCAGCTACGGACGCAATTAAAAAGATTAAAAATCCGATTGGTTGAGCGAAAATAAACCAAACGTTTTCTTGCGCTTCAACAATATCCACAAGGTTCAAACTACCTGTTAAAAGAATAACTCCGATAACAGACATTACAAGTGGAATTTCGTATGATATCATCTGTGCAGCTGCACGCATACCACCAAGTAACGCATATTTATTATTTGAAGCCCAACCACCTGTAACAACACCTACAGTTGTTAATCCTGAAATAGCAATGTAATAAAGTAATCCTACACCGATATCTGCAAACTGAAGTTTATCTGTAAAAGGAATGGTCGCTAATACCATAAATGCCGGTGTAAAAGCAATTACTGGTGCAAGGATAAATAAAGGTCGATCTGCAAGCTTAGGTATTGTATCTTCTTTTAAAAGAAGCTTTAATACGTCAGCAACTGTTTGAAGTAAACCCCAACGTCCACCTACTTGGTTTGGCCCCATACGCCCTTGCATAAATCCCATTACTTTACGCTCTGCTAATATTCCGTATGTAACGAATCCTAATACAACCATTAACAAAGCAGTTGCTAATCCGAAGAAGATTCCAAAGTTTAGCCAACTCGGAGGTGAATTTAATAAACTTTCGATCATTACCCATCGACCTCCCCAAGGACAATGTCAATTGCACCTAGAATGGTAATTAAATTTGCCATATTTTCTCCTTTTAATAGCTTAGGGAGAATCTGTAGATTATAGAAAGAAGGTCTTCTAAACTTTAAGCGATATGGTTCTTTTTTTCCATCACTCGAGATATAACAACCAATTTCACCACGTGGAGACTCAATTCGAACATAAGCCTCTCCTTTTGGAGCTTTAATGATTTTTGGAACCTTTGCCATGATTTCCCCTTCACTTGGGAATTGTTGTACGGCTTGCTCGACAATTTTTAATGATTCTTCAATTTCTGCCATTCTACACTCATAGCGCGCCCATGCGTCCCCTTCTGTTCGAACAGGCACATCAAAATCAAAGCGATCATAAATCGAATATGGCTCATCTTTACGTAAATCCCATTTCAAACCAGTACAACGTAGATTTGCACCACTTAATGAATAAGCAAGTGCATCCTCTTTAGAATATTTACCAATGCCTTTTACACGGTTCATAAAGATTTCATTACCCGTCACTAAGTCATGGTAACCTTCCAGTTGCTTTCTCATATAAGGAACAAATTCTTCTACTTTTTGAATCCATCCTTCAGGTGCATCCCATTTCACTCCACCAACACGCATGTAATTAAATGTTAAACGAGCACCTGATAGTTCATTGAGCATGTTGATAATCATTTCACGTTCTCTAAATGCATATAAGAACGGACTAACTGCACCTATGTCTAGTAAATATGTACCCCACCAAACTAAGTGGCTGGCAATTCTCCCTAATTCCATTGCTAGCACACGTAAATACTCTGCACGTTCTGGCACTTTAATGTCCATCATTGTTTCAACTGCGTGACAAAGTACATAGTTATTCGTCATTGCAGACAAGTAGTCCATGCGATCTGTATATGGAATTATCTGTGTATACTGTAAGTCTTCTGCTAGCTTTTCAGTACCTCTATGAAGGTAGCCAATTACTGGTGTAGCTTCCTTGATAATCTCCCCATCTATTTTTACGACTAGACGGAAAACACCGTGTGTACTTGGATGCTGCGGTCCGACATTTAGGAGCATTTCTTCTGTACGAATCAATTGCTACACCTCCACATCGTACGGTTCATAATCTTTTCGTAATGGATACCCTACCCAATCATCTGGTAACATGATACGTGTTAAGTTAGGGTGGTTATTAAACTTAATACCTAATAAATCAAATGCTTCTCGTTCAGGCCAGTTTGCACCTTCCCATAAAGGCTGAATGGAATCAATAACTGGTTGTTCGCGGTCAATTTTCACCTTTAGTGCGACAGATTGTCTATTTTTATATGAGTACAAGTGAACATAGACCTCCATATGTGTTTCATAGTCAGTACCATGAAGTTCTGACACATAATCAAACCCTAGTTGTTCATTATATTTTAGAAATTCTGCTATTTTAAAATAAGAGTCTGTCTTAGCAACGAGTGTTGGCACATCTTTTGATAGAGAGTTAATATATGAATCTGCTAACACATCTTCACCTAAATGCTCTTTAATCACTTTTTCATATTTATCTAAGTACTTTTGGTTAGGTGATGGTGCTTTTTCTTCTTGTACCTCATCTTCTCCACCAGTTTTTGCTGCCTTGGCTTTAGCTGCCGCGGCTGCTTTTGCTTTCGCTGCTGCAATCGCTTTCGCTTTTGCCTTTGCAAGATCATCTTCACTAGCGTCTGAATCATCCGATGTTTTAGCTGAAGCGGCCGCCTTAGCCTTGGCTGCTGCAGCTGCTTTTGCTTTCGCTGCTGCAACTGCTTTCGCTTTTGCTTTTGCCAAATCATCATCACCTTCAACTGAACCCTCGGAAGCTTGTGATGCTTTTTGCTTCGCTAGTGCCGCTGCTTTTGCTTTCGCTGCTGCGGCTGCTTTTGCTTTCGCTTTAGCTGCTTCATCATCACCTTCTGCTGTTTCTTCTGAGGTTTGTGATGCCTTCTGCTTTGCTAGTGCTGCTGCCTTAGCTTTCGCTGCTGCGGCTGCTTTCTTTTTTGCAAGTTCTTTAGCATCTTCAGAATCGGACTGTGCTGAATCATCGTTATTAGCCCCTGAATTCTCGGCTGCTTTTTGCTTTGCTAGTGCCGCTGCTTTTGCTTTCGCTGCTGCTGCCGCTTTTTTCTTTGCAAGTTCTTTTTCATCTACTTCAGGTTGATCACTCTTTGTAGCAGCTTGTTTCTCTGCTAATTTTTGACGAGCCATTTCTTTTGCACGTTCAGCAGCTTCTTTCTTCTGCTGCTCTAAATCCTTTTCGCTCATTGCTAAATCACCTTCTTCCCAGTTTTAGCTTCGTAGCGAATTTTTTCCTTCAATTTATTTATCCCATATATAAGAGCTGCTGGATTCGGTGGGCACCCTGGAATATATACATCTACAGGAACAATTTGATCTACACCTTTAACAACCGCATACGATTTCACATACGGTCCTCCTGCAGTCGCACATGAGCCCATTGCAATTACCCATTTTGGCTCAGGCATTTGATCATATAAACGCTTTAAAACAGGTGCCATTTTTTTCGTAACAGTACCAGAAACAATCATAACATCTGATTGTCGTGGCGAAGTACGAAAAAATGAACCGAAGCGGTCTAAGTCATAATGTGATGATCCTACACCCATCATTTCAATCGCGCAGCAAGCTAATCCAAAAGTTAACGGCCATAATGAATTACTTCTTGCCCATGCTTTTAATTGTTCAAGAGTGGTTAAAAACACACTACGTTTCAGCTCTTCCATTTCCTCTGGGGAAATACCTTCTAGATTAAGATTATTAACTTTTAGGTCCATTTTAACACCTTCTTCTTCCATGCATAAACTAATCCAATTACAAGCATTAATACGAAAATAAGCATCTCAATAAGTGCAAAAATGCCTAGTTTGTCATAAGCTACAGCCCATGGATATAAAAATACTGTCTCTACATCAAAAATAACGAACATTAGCGCGAATATATAATAACGCACATTAAATTGAACCCTTGAATCATGAAAAGGCTCAATTCCACTTTCGTATGTAGTTTGTTTTGCTTGGTTTGGCGCATGCGGTCTTAACAGGCGACCTGCTGTTAGTGCCACCACCGGTAAAAGTATCCCTAAGCATAAAAAGACAACCACAATAATGTAGTTATTTACATACTGATTAAGTAAATCCATGCAGCCCCCTCCGATAATCTTTATAAATTTTTTTAACTGCTCACAATTTTTAATTTTGTAACCGTAAACATTATAACAGATACATGAAGGAAGTGTCGACCAACCTCTTTACAAAAAGAGTAAGGTAGAAAGTTGATGAATTAAGATAATCTGTATCTATTATAATTGGACAAAATATAGTTATTCCTATTGCTACTCTAATCTATTTTTGAATATTTATCCAATTAATATTTCATCTTTTTAATAGCTACCCTGAAAATACGTTTCGTTACATTCAACATGGGGTGTTAATCTGCGTTGCAGGACTCTCGCTTTCCGCAGGGCGCTCCTGGAGCCTCCTCGACTTCGCCTGTGGGGTCTCCAGTCCAGCGCATTTCCTGCTGGAGTCTCGGTCCTTCCACTCCGATTAACACGAATGAATTACTTAAAATCCAACATTCTATAAACCCCAAAATCAAGTTCGCATTTTCATTCTTCATGGTGCAACTTCTTAAATAGTATGGAAGCATACTTTAACATATTTTGTAAAATTATCTTATTTAAACTACTTAACTACCTAAAACAATCCAAATAAAAAAGAAAGGATCTGTTAAACCCTTTCTTCTATTAATCTTTAATGATTTCACTTACTGTAACTAGTTCATATCCTCTTGCTTTTAAGATTGGTATTGTTTCGTCCACCGCTTTAGGTGTGTTAATTCCACCGACATGCATGAGGACTATTCCACCATTCTCTACATTATTTATGATTCTAGACTTTATCACATCTGACTCAGGTTGTTTCCAATCTAGGGTATCGATTGTCCAATGAATACTATACTGATATCCAGCTTCTCCAACTGCTTTTAATGATTCTGTATTAGAAGAACCAAACGGAAATCGAAATAGGGGTCTTGGATTTATCCCTGTCGTTTTAATTATTGCTTCTTCTGCTTTTTTTACTTCTTGGAGCATAGCGTTATATGAAAGACTAGGAAAGGATGGATGACTATAAGAATGATTAGATATTTGATGCCCGTCGTTCACGATTTGTTTTGCATATTGAGGGTACTTCTCAACCCATTGACCTGTTAAAAAGAATGTACATTTAATTTGATGTTTTCTTAGAACATCTAAGATTTTTATTCCTTCTATACTACTTCCGGCATCAAAGGTTAGTGCTACTTGTTTTCGGGAGGAATTTCCTTCTTTTAACCATTTTGAAGGTAAAGTATTTTCTAGTCGTTTGATTTTTAATATTTGGTTGGGATAGATGAGATTATTCGTCAAACCATTTAATTGTTGGATTTGTTCAACTGTGACTTGATACGTTTGTGATAGTCTCCAAAGTGTATCTCCCTTAACAACTGTGTGAAGAAGATACCCATTTTGATCTGACTGTATTTCCTTTATTTTTAAAACTTGACCAGGATAGGTAAGGTTAGACGTTAGACCATTTAGTTGCTTAATTTCCTCAACAGTTACTTGATACGTTTGTGATAGTGCCCAAAGCGTATCACCTTTTTTCACTGTGTGAGTAAGAAAAGTAGGTTGAGTCGTTTTTTCTTTTATTTTCAATACTTGTCCCGGATAAATAATATTTGAGGTTAATCCATTTAGTTGTTTGATCTGTTCAACAGTTACTTGGAAATTTCGACTTATTCTCCAAAGTGTATCCCCTTGCTTTACTGTATATGTTTCGTACATCATCTTTTCACCTCCAATCAAAAGAGTACGTTTGATTTATCTTATTCTGGTGTTAACTACTGTGTATAAACTCTTGTCCTTTTAATAACATTTTCTATGAAAGTGGACAGAGTGTGGATTGTTCTATTACCTATCATTTTTGATATACACATTTCTTATCTATTTTTGGGGATAAATGATGTAAAGTAATCCTTTATCCTCCTATTGGGGGTAAACTAGAGTGAAATTGTGAATAAGATTTATAAAATCAAGTATTAAGTTAAACACATATCTACTTTTACTCACATATGGGGATAGCTTTGTGGATTGATGATGTCTTGTTAAATGATTACACACAAAAAAGCCTTAAGAGAGCGAATCTCTTAAGGCTTTTTCAATAGAAAATCTTAGTATTTATTTTGAGTTACATTTAAACGGTTGGATGCACGTTTTAGTGCAAGTTCAGCACGTTTAAAGTCCACATTTTCTTGCTTCGCTTGTAGGCGTTGTTCTGCACGACGTAATGCTTCAGTAGCACGAGCAACATCAATTGACTCAGCTTTTTCAGCAGATTGTGCAAGAATCGTTACTTTATCAGGTCTTACCTCAAGAAAGCCGCCACTAACAGCCACAAGTTCAGTGTTGCTTCCCTTTTTTAATTTGATTGCACCGATTTCTAGTGGAGCAACCAATGGAATGTGTCCTGGTAAGATTCCTAATTCACCGCTTTTGGCTTTAGCACTTACCATTTCCACTTCAGCATCATAAACCGGGCCATCGGGAGTAACGACATTGACTTTTACTGTCTTCATTTTAAACCCTCCTAGGTCCCGTTATTAAGCTTCTACACCCATTCGTTTAGCAGATTCCACTACTTCTTCAATACGACCAACTAAACGGAACGCATCTTCAGGTAATTTATCATACTTACCTTCAAGAATTTCTTTGAAGCCACGTACAGTTTCTTTAACTGGTACATATGAACCTTTTTGGCCAGTGAACTGCTCCGCTACGTGGAAGTTTTGAGATAAGAAGAATTGGATACGACGAGCACGGTGTACAGTTAATTTATCTTCATCAGATAACTCATCCATACCTAGGATCGCGATAATATCTTGCAATTCTTTGTAACGTTGTAATGTTTGTTGTACTTGACGAGCAACTGAATAGTGCTCTTCGCCAACGATTTCAGGTGACAATGCACGAGAAGTTGACGCTAATGGATCTACCGCAGGGTAGATACCCATCTCAGAAAGCTTACGCTCAAGGTTAGTTGTTGCATCTAAGTGAGCGAAAGTTGTTGCTGGAGCTGGGTCAGTATAGTCATCGGCAGGAACATAAATCGCTTGGATTGATGTTACTGAACCTACGCTTGTAGATGTAATACGCTCTTGAAGTTTACCCATCTCTGTTGCAAGAGTTGGTTGGTAACCTACCGCTGATGGCATACGACCAAGTAGGGCTGATACCTCAGAACCTGCTTGTGTGAAACGGAAGATGTTATCCATAAAGAATAACACGTCTTGTCCTTGCTCATCACGGAAATATTCAGCCATTGTAAGACCAGTTAATGCAACACGCATACGTGCTCCAGGTGGCTCATTCATTTGTCCGAATACCATTGCTGTTTTCTTGATAACGCCTGAATCAGTCATTTCATGATAAAGGTCATTACCTTCACGAGTACGCTCTCCTACACCAGCGAATACTGAGATACCGCCATGCTCTTGAGCGATGTTGTTAATAAGCTCTTGGATAAGAACTGTTTTACCTACACCGGCACCACCGAATAGACCGATTTTTCCACCTTTAATATAAGGCGCAAGTAAGTCTACGACTTTGATACCAGTTTCAAGGATTTCTACTTCTGTAGAAAGTTTTTCAAAAGTTGGAGCTTCTCTGTGGATAGCATCTCGACGAGCATCTGCAGGAACTGCCTCTTCTAAATCAATATTTTCACCAAGTACGTTGAATACACGACCTAATGTTACATCACCAACTGGAACAGAAATTGGAGAACCAGTGTCCACTACTTCTAATCCACGAACAACACCGTCAGTCGTAGACATCGCTACTGTACGAACTGTGTTGTCACCTAGGTGAAGGGCAACCTCAAGTGTTAAGTTGATATCAACTTCGTTTTCGTTACGCGCTTTATGTGAAATTACAAGGGCGTTGTATATATCAGGAAGATTCCCGTTGTCAAACTTTACGTCTACAACAGGACCCATAACTGTAGTAACGCGTCCTTTTATCATCGTTTTCCCTCCTAACTTGCTTTTAAAAAAGAATGTTTTGAAGTCCGACAAGCACGCTCTATTCTAAAGCGGCTGCTCCACCAACAATCTCTGTAATCTCTTGCGTAATTGCAGCCTGACGAGCACGGTTGTATGAAAGAGTAAGTGAGTTGATAAGCTCTTTTGCATTGTCTGTCGCATTTTTCATCGCAGTCATACGAGCAGCATGTTCACTTGCTTTTCCATCTAATAGTGCACCGTAGATGAGACTTTCAGCATATTGTGGAAGCAATACTTCAAGAATTTCTTCTTGTGAAGGCTCAAATTCGTAAGAAGTAAGTTTCGTTTCAGATGAAATGTCTGTTAACGGTAAAAGCTTCTTCTCCGTCACTTCATGCTGGATTGCACTTACGAAGTGATTGTAGTACATGTATAATTCGTCAAACGTTCCATCTGCAAACTTGTTCACAGAGTCGCTTGCAATACTTTTAATATCAGCAAAAGATGGTTGATCAGCTAATCCAGTAATCTCTTGGATAACAGGAATGCCACGCTTTTTAAAGAATTCACGGCCAATTCGACCGATTGCTATAACAGCGTACTCATCTTTACTCTTATGACGTTTTTGGATTGTTTGGTATACGGCACGTAAAATATTACTGTTATAAGCACCTGCTAAACCACGGTCAGAAGTAATGACTAAGTATCCTGTTTTTTGAACAGGTCTTTTCGTTAGCATTGGGTGACTTACACTTGTACTACCAAGGGCAATACTTGCAACTACCTCTTGAATCTTTTCCATGTATGGTACGAATGATTTCGCATTGTTTTCAGCTCTATTTAATTTAGATGCTGAAACCATTTCCATCGCTTTCGTAATTTGGCTAGTTTTCTTTGTTGAGGTAATTCTAGATTTAATATCACGTAATGATGCCAAAGGTTCTCACCACCTTTTTTCTCATAAGTCTGTTCATACTAAGCGACGAACAATTAGCCCGTCGCATTTGAATTATTATTCAGAAACCGCGAACGTTTTCTTGAAATCTGTAATTGCAGCTTGGAAATCTTGATCTTCTGGAAGTTTTCCAGTAGAACGAATATGATCAAGAACTTCTTTGCGGTTATGCTCTAACCAAGTTAAGTATTCTTCTTCAAAACGTGTGATATCTTCAACTGGAATATCATCTAAGAAGCCACGCGTTAATGCATAAAGAACAGCAACTTGTTTTTCTACTGCTAGTGGTTTGTGTAATCCTTGTTTAAGTACTTCAACTGTACGAGCTCCACGGTTAAGCTTTGCTTGTGTTGCTTTATCAAGGTCTGAACCAAACTGTGCAAATGCCTCTAGCTCACGGTAAGAAGCAAGGTCAAGACGCAGTGTTCCTGATACCTTTTTCATTGCATTAATTTGAGCAGATCCTCCTACACGTGATACTGATAAACCAGCGTTTACTGCTGGACGTACACCTGAGAAGAATAGATCTGATTGTAAGAAAATTTGTCCATCCGTAATCGAAATTACGTTTGTAGGAATATAAGCAGATACGTCACCTGCTTGAGTTTCAATAAATGGTAACGCAGTTAAAGAACCAGCGCCTTTAGCGTCACTTAACTTAGCCGCACGCTCTAGTAAACGTGAGTGTAAGTAGAATACATCCCCTGGATACGCTTCACGACCTGGAGGACGACGAAGTAGTAATGAAAGCTCACGGTATGCAGAAGCTTGTTTTGTTAAGTCATCATAGATAACTAAAACATGCTTACCGTTATACATGAACTCTTCACCCATTGTTACACCAGCATAAGGTGCTAGGAATAATAATGGTGCAGGTTGAGATGCAGAAGCAGTTACAACGATTGTGTAATCTAATGCACCATGTTTACGTAAAGTTTCAACTACTCCACGTACAGTTGATTCTTTTTGTCCAATTGCAACATAGATACAGATCATATCTTCATTTTTTTGATTCAAGATTGTATCAATTGCAACTGCTGTTTTACCAGTTTGACGGTCACCGATGATAAGCTCACGTTGTCCACGTCCAATTGGAATTAGAGCATCGATTGCTTTAATACCTGTTTGTAATGGTTCATGAACTGATTTACGATCCATTACTCCAGGTGCTGGGCTCTCGATAGGACGAGTTTTGCTAGTTTCAATAGGACCTAATCCATCAACTGGTTGACCTAATGGGTTAACTACACGTCCAATTAATTGTTCACCTACTGGTACTTCCATGATACGTCCAGTACGACGAACTTCGTCACCTTCACGGATATCAGTGAAAGGACCTAAGATTACAATACCTACGTTGTTTTCTTCAAGGTTTTGTGCCATACCCATGACACCGTTTGAAAATTCAACAAGTTCTCCAGCCATGACATTGTCGAGGCCATGAGCACGCGCGATACCGTCACCTACTTGGATAACTGTACCTACATCACTCACTTTAATTTCAGACTGATAGTTTTCGATTTGCTTTTTTATCAGCGCACTAATTTCTTCAGCTTTGATGCTCATGAATTTCACCCCTATCTACGATCTTTTCGCAATAAGTTCACGCTCTAAGCGTTCTAATTTACCACTAACACTTCCATCGAATATACGATTACCGATACGGAGCTTTAGGCCACCGATCAGATTTTTATCAATGATATTTTCAATTCGTAAAGAAGATTTTCCAACCTTCTGTGCAAACACTGCTGATAAGCTTTTCTTTTCATCTTCAGAAAGTGGACGAGTAGAATAAACTTTCGCATCAGCAATTCCGCGCTCATCATTAGCAATTGTAATGAATTCTTCTGCTACCTCATCAATAATATCTTCACGATGTCTGTCTATTAAAAGAGACAATGTGTTTAATACCATAGGAGATAAAGAAGTGAACGCTTCATTAATCATTGTTTTTTTAGCTTCATTTGTTAACTTTGGGTTGCTCAGCATCGCTTGTAATTCTCTGTTACCTGAGAATACTTGCTTTACTGTGCGAAGTTCTGTTTCAAACTGTTCAAGCGTGTTTTGTTCTTTTGCTATTTGAAAAAGAGCTATTGCATATCGTTTTCCTACGATTCCTCTGCTCATCGCCCTTCTCCTACCTCTTGAATATACTCATTAATTAGCTTCTCTTGGTCTTGCTCATTAAGTTCTTTTTCAATCACTTTTGAAGCAACTAATACAGATAATGAAGCCACTTGTTGACGTAAAGCTGTAACTGCACGCTCTTTTTCTTGTTCGATTTCTTTCTTTGCAGACTCTTTAAGACGTTCTGCTTCAGCGCGAGCAGCTTGGATAATTCCATCTTTCTGCTCTTCGCCTAATTTCTTTGCACTTTCAATTAGCTCTTGAGCTTCTTGACGTGATGTTTTCATCATTTGACGTTGTTCTTCAGCAAGTTTTTTTGCTTCAGCATGATTTTGTTCTGCAGCACTAATTTCATTAGCGATATGCTCTTCACGTTGTTTCATGATGCCCATAATTGGACCCCATGCAAACTTACGAAGCAATGCTAACAGGATTAAAAAGATTACAAGTTGGAAAACGATGTCACCGCCGTTAAGCCAGCTTTCTCCTCCAGCAGCAGCACCTAAAATAAACATATTTGTTAACACAGCTCGATTCACTCCCTTCAAGAGTCACTAGATGAGACAGTTGTCTCAAGACAATGTATATCGAAAGCTTTTTTTAATTCATCACATAAAGGAATGGCGAAGGTTCCAATGGAATGATCTTCGCCATTGTTATTTTTGCAGGTAGGAATATCCCACCGCAGAAATGTACAATTTAGTTATTTGCACCGAATACCATGAACGCGATAACAACCGCGATGATAGGAATCGCCTCAACTAACGCAACCCCGATGAACATTGTTGTTTGAAGCATACCACGTGCTTCTGGTTGACGAGCAATTCCCTCAACCGTACGAGATACGATAAGACCGTTACCAATACCAGCACCTAGTGCCGCTAAACCGATTGCAATTGCAGCTGCTAATAAACCCATTGAAAAAGTCCTCCTTTAGTTGTATAAAAATGATTAATAATGTTTTGATTTGTTCAAAAAGTGTCATTTTGAACAAGGTATTTATTATTAATGGTCGTGACTCACTTTGTGTGCCAGATAAACCATTGTTAACATTACAAAGATAAATGCTTGAATTGCACCTACGAAAATACTGAATCCTTGCCATACAAGCATCGGTATTGCTGCTACTAACGTACCAACGATTCCGCTTGCAAAGCTTTGAGCATAGCCATTTGTTGCTAATCCAGCTAATAGCCCTAATAAAATTTCTCCCGCAAAAATATTCCCGTAAAGACGAAGACCAAGCGTTAATGTGTTTGCAAATTCTTCAATCAATTTTAGTGGGAACAAGAAAGAAAGTGGTTTGAAGAAATCTTTCCCATATTCTTTTGCGCCTTTCATTTTCACACCATAGTAATGTGATAAAGCAACAACCATTACAGCAAGTGTTAATGTAATAGTAGGATCTGCAGTTGGTGATTTCCACCAAAGTTCATGATCCACAATTACAGCAAACGGCAACCCTAACATATTCGCGACAAAGATATACATTAACAATGTCAAACCTAATGTTAAAAACCTGCCTCCTGTTTGCCAGTCCATTGTACTTCCGATTATGCCTTTAACAAAATCGACAACCCACTCTACAAAGTTTTGCATCCCTGTAGGTTTTAATGCGAGAGTACGGGTACCAGCTACAGCTAATATGAAAACAATTACACTTGCAATTGTAATCATCAAAATGTTTGATAGGTTAAAATAAAGTCCTAAAAATTCATAAGTAGGATTTCCGTGACCCAACAGTATTCACCTCTCTTCCCAGTTACTTTCGTAAGTTTTGAAAAAAGAAATCTATCATAATGACAACATAGGCTGTCATTAATCCCAATACAGTACTTACTAAGTGAAAATGTTCTGGATACTGGTACACAATTAAAACAGCTAGTCCAGCAGAAGCCATTCTCGAGAAAGTGCCTAATGATCCTGCCCTTTTCCCTTCTGTTATAGCTTGACCAAATCGATTATTTTTACGTACCATTACAAATAAATTATATAAGCTAAATGTCGTACCAAGTATGAGCCCTAGGAAAACTGCTTGATAATCTGTAAAGCCCCAGCCAACTACGTATATCGATAACAGGAAAAATATGTACTTTTTGTACCGCTTAAACATTTCTGATAAATCTTGCATGTTTATTTAATCTCCTGAAAAGAAATGATTGACTAAGCGAAGCATGGCATATACTCCAGCCGCTAGTCCTAATAGAAGGCCAATAATTAAAAATAGTGGTTCTGTACTAAGCGATTTGTCTAGCCATCTTCCAAAGAAAATCCCAACTAAAACTGATCCCACAAGTTGTGAAAGAATACCAGACATTAATGCAATTGCTTGTAAAGGGTGTTTTTGCTTAGGAGGCATTAGACGATTCCTCACTTCTGCGTAAAATAGGTTTCAAGTGTCTGAAAATAAACAATTTTCTACAATATTTAATGCGTGAAAACCTTATCATTTTACCCTTTGTAAGCATACAATAGTGAAATATTAATGTCAATGAGTTATGGCTGAATTCTTAACGTAAAATATCGCTAGTTTGCTGCCTTTTTCACCCATTTCCTATTATCCCTACATAATTATAATGTTTTGTCTGTGATTTTTGTCACACTTTGACACTTGTTCACAAAACTTTCACAATTAACCGTGCCCTTCATCTACGACAATTTCGGTTTCAATCGTATCTTCTTTTCCTGCTTTCTTAGCAAAAACCAGTACTTTATAAACTCCTTTTAAACCGATATCTTCTTCTGTTACTTCTTTTTCTATTAACCCTCTGGAAACATTCTTTTTCCAATCAAGGAACTTAATGAATCGTAACGTATCTGGATCGTATAATGCTATTCCAAATTCTTCTGCTCCACCAGGTAAATATACTTCATATTTATACAAACCAGGCTGGTCTGTCCGTGTAAATTGAAATCCCATGACTCTTGGATAGTTCGGTTCGTCTATCGCAAACATATATGGTAACTCAATCGCCTTACTTCCTTCATAAACTTTTAACCACCCATCATGTAATCCTGGTCTGATATGTTTTGGAGAGATGTCTACCGAAATCACAACCGTCTTCTTTTCATTAGGTTTTAAATAGAAGGAGTTTGGGACTGAAAACTGAACACCTTTTCTGTTTTTAGGTATTTCAAACGAGAATTTCTTTTCTTTCCTTCCTATGTTTTCAACTTCAACTTTTACCTCCCGCTTTGTTCTTGCTTGTTGATGAAAAACTAACCCAAAAGGAAGGGAACTCGGATAGATTAATGTTTCTGTATGAATCGCTTCTTCAATCTGAATTCTTCCAGCACCCTGTTCGTTCGTATTATAGGTAATGCCGTCCTCGTCTGTTAATTTTTTCGCGGTATTCATTAACGCCGCTTTTATTTGTGTTGGAGTCCATGTTGGGTGGACTTGTTTAATGAGAGCACAAGCCCCGGCTACATGTGGGGCTGCCATACTTGTTCCTTGCATGGACATATACCCATTTGGGACAGTGCTATCAATTGCCACTCCTGGAGCTACAACATCTGGCTTGATCTCCCAAGTCTCTGTAACAGGTCCTCTCGAACTAAATGATGCTACTAAATCTTGTTGTTGTTTCGAAAGGGTTCGAATCTTTCCATTTTTTTCGACTATTTTTTGTAACAGCCAAGTTCCATCTTCCTTTGATATGGATACGACAGGTATATCAAGCTCAACTTCTAAACTACCTTCAAAATTTCCCTGTTCATTATTAAAAATGATGACCCCAATTGCACCTGCATTACGCGCATTCATTGCCTTTTGTGTGAAAGTAATTTCTCCTCTTTCAATAAGTACTACTTTACCTTGCACATCATTAAATTGGTTTTCATAACCAATACCTGCACTTGTTATTTCTACTGGTCTTTTAAAACTCCACTCACGTGCTCCTAACAGTGGGTTTAGATTAATTTGTTTTTCTTCCATTCCATAAGTAAGAAAAGGAATTTCAAGTGGCGGTGTCGTCGCACCTACAGATATAGCTTTGGATGACGTTCCCGGAGAACCAACTGTCCAAATGTTAGGCCCAGAATTCCCGCTAGACGTGACAGCAATAATTCCTTTTTCTACTGCCTTATCAAGAGCTAAGCTAGTCGGCCAATCAGGACCATTCACTGAACTTCCTAAAGATAAATTTATAATATCAACGTTGTCTTTTATAGCTTGTTCTATTGCTGCAATTACTTGCTCTGATGTACCTACTCCACCTGGTCCAAGGGCACGATAAGCAATAATTTCAGCATCTGGCGCTACTCCTTTCACTCTACCATTTGCAGCAATAATCCCTGCGACATGTGTTCCATGCATTGTTTTCTGATTAGAATCCCCCATTGTTTCCATTGGGTCGTCATCTCCATCTACTAAATCATGACCACCTCGATAGTTTTTGATTAGATCAGGGTGTGTATAATCGATTCCGGTGTCAATTACACCAACCTTAACTCCCTTCCCAGTAACTCGTCTTCCTTTGTCGTCAAAAACCCTCCATAAACGATCACCACCGATAAAAGGAACACTCTCATCTATGGTTGTTTTATAGGTAGAAACAGTAGAACCATGTTTCACTTCAGGTTCCAATATTAATGAATGAATGTCACTTCTTTTACCTATAACAGAAAAACCTTCGAAGACGATGTTATATGTTCTTTTTATTTCTACTGAGTCATAATTTTTCTTTATACGATTCAATAGATCTGGAAGACTCCCTTCTTTTACAATGACAATTGTATGTATCTTTTCATCTTGATTTTCATTAGGTAGCGATGGACGATTTGGAAAGGTTTCACTAAAAGTAGACATTCCTGACATGAATAGCAAGGTAATTGTGAATGAAATACATATGAAGTATTTTGGCATAATTCCTCCCCCTATAAAGCTAGGATGACTCACACAGGTAGAAAATATGTCCATTGTAGGATAGTTTCATTTACTTAGTTTTTAATGAGGTCGGTGCAACGTATGGTTATTGACTATCCTGAAAATAGAACACTGTATTAGGGGTGTTAATCTGCGTTGCAGGAACCTCGCTTTCCGTGGGGCGCCACTTGAGCCTCCTCGGCCTTTGGCCTGTGGGGTCTCAAGTCCTGCGCATCTCCCACCGGAGTCTCGGTTCCTTCCACTCCGATTAACACGTATGAATGACTTAAAAGTCAACATTCAATAAGCGTAAAAATCAGTTCGTATTTTCATTCTTCATGGTGCAATACTCACATTGCATGAAAGTCTACCTTGAAAATACAACTATGTATGTGGGGTGTTAACCTTCGTTGCAGGACTCTCGCTTTCCGCGGGGCGCTCCTGGAGCCTCCTCGGCTTCGCCTGTGGGGTCTCCAGTCCAGCGCATCTCCCGCAGGAGTCTCGGTCCTTCCACTTCGGTTAACACGCATGAATGACTTAAAAACCAACATTCTATAAACGTTAAAATCAAGGTCTCATTTTCATCCTTCATGGTGCAATTCTCAAATTGCATGAAAGTGTCTATTTTAGAAATAAAAAAACTCCCTTAGATAGGGAGTGAGGGTTGATTATTTTGTTCCAAATAGGCGGTCGCCAGCATCCCCTAGTCCAGGGACGATGTATCCGTGATCATTCAGCTTTTCATCTAATGCAGCAATATAAATATCCACATCAGGGTGCTCTTTTTTCACGACTTCTACTCCTTCAGGAGCAGCAATTAGGCACATGAATTTAATGTTTTTTGCACCACGTTTTTTTAATGAGGTAATCGCTTCTGCAGCTGAACCACCTGTCGCTAACATTGGATCGACTACAATGAAATCACGCTCTTCAACGTCTGAAGGTAATTTCACATAATACTCAACAGGTTGTAGCGTTTCAGGATCACGGTAAAGTCCCACATGTCCAACTTTTGCAGCTGGCATTAGCTTTAAGATTCCGTCTACCATCCCTAATCCTGCACGTAAAATTGGAATGATTCCTAATTTTTTACCTGCGATTACTTTTGATTTTGATTTGCTTACTGGCGTTTCAATTTCAACTTCTTCAAGTGGCAGATCCCTAGTAATTTCAAAAGCCATTAGAGAAGCAACTTCATCTACTAATTCGCGAAATTCTTTCGTACCCGTATTGATATCACGGATGTATGTAAGTTTATGCTGAATAAGTGGGTGATCAAACACATATACCTTGCCCATTTGAATCTCTCCTTTTCCTATAACACTTCAATAGATTTTACATAAAAAGCAGGTGTTGTTCAAGGGTTGATTGATATTTTTGATACCCTGAAAATACGACACTGAACATGGGGTGTTAATCTGCGTTGCAGGAACCTCGCTTTCCGTGGGGCGCCACTTGAGCCTCCTCGGCTACGCCTGTGGGGTCTCAAGCCCGGCGCATCTCCCACAGGAGTCTCGGTTCCTTCCACTCCGATTAACACGCATGAATGACTAAAATCCAACACTCTAAATCTTAAAAATCAAGGTCACATTTCATTCTTCATGGTACAATTCTCATTTTCATGGTAGTCTACCATGAAAATTGACAAAAACCACTCATCATCTAGAATGAGAATCATTTATTAGCAGGTAACCTTACCTAAAAAGTTCGATAAACCTAGTTATCACTAGGGGTGTAGATATATCTTTTTTAGTCACTTTTCATCTTCTTGCACGAAAAGAGGGTCAGACTTTATTGTTAGTCTAACCCTCTTTTCTTATTACATTTCTTTATATAGCATAAATTTACTAGTTAGTGTTTCAACTCGTTGTTTCGCTTCGTTTTGTTTTTCTTCATCTTCTATATTTTTTAACGTGAATGCAATAATCGATGCGATTTCTTTCATTTCTGCTTCACCAAAACCTCTGCTTGTTACAGCAGCAGTACCGATACGAATACCACTCGTAACAAATGGACTCTCTGGATCGAACGGAATTGTGTTTTTGTTCACTGTAATACCAATTTCATCAAGTACTTTTTCAGCAACTTTCCCTGTAATACCTAGAGAACGAACATCAACTAAAAGTAAGTGATTATCTGTACCATCAGATACTAAGCTTAACCCTTCTGCTTTTAAGCTCTCTGCTAAATACTTTGCATTATCAATGATCGCTTGAGCATATTGCTTAAAATCATCTTGAAGTGCTTCGCCGAAAGCTACAGCTTTAGCGGCAATTACATGCATCAGTGGTCCACCTTGAATACCCGGAAAAATTGATTTATCAATCTTCTTTGCAAATTCTTCCTTACACAGAATCATTCCACCACGTGGTCCACGTAACGTTTTATGAGTTGTTGTCGTAACAAAATCCGCATATGGAACTGGATTTTCATGAAGCCCAGCTGCTACTAAGCCAGCAATATGTGCCATATCGACCATTAAATAAGCGCCCACTTCATCAGCAATTTCTCGAAAGCGTTTAAAGTCAATCTTCCTTGGGTACGCACTTGCTCCCGCTACGATTAATTTCGGTTTATGTAATTTAGCTTTTTCTAAGACATCTTCATAGTTAATTTGGTGAGATTCAGAATCTACACCATATTCTACGAAATTATATTGGATTCCACTGAAGTTTACGGGGCTTCCATGAGTCAAATGACCTCCATGTGATAGATTCATCCCTAAAACTGTATCACCTTGTTCAAGAATCGTGAAATAGACAGCCATATTGGCTTGAGCCCCTGAGTGTGGTTGAACATTTGCATGATCTGCTCCAAATAATTCTTTTGCTCGATCACGTGCCAGATCTTCTACTACATCAACATGTTCACATCCACCATAATACCGGCGACCAGGGTACCCTTCTGCATATTTGTTCGTTAATACAGATCCTTGCGCTTCCATTACAGCTTCACTTACAAAGTTTTCAGATGCGATAAGTTCAATTTTTGTACGTTGTCTCGATAATTCATCTTGCATTGCTGCAAATACCTGTTGATCTTGACTCGCTAAATGTTTCATTGGAATCCCCCTTCATTTGTAAAGGTTATACTGAAAATGATATAAGTTATACTTTTTTAAAATTTCTACTATATTGTAGCATGTTAATAGAGGAAGAGAAAGAGGATTGAAGTTCATTAAAAAACTCGCTGTTTGACAATCATTTAGGGGAAGACAGAGACGTCTCTGCCCTTGCACTTTATTCCTCATTTCATCCCTCTGGGCTAGTCTTATTACTAAAAAATTTCTTTCTCAAAGAATAAAAAACCCCCACTTCTGTGAGGATTTTAACAGCTAGCATTTTCTGCTTTTTCTTCATAAACAGCTCTAGCTCCACCTATAAGCTTTGGTCTAGTTTTTGCTAATGTTACATGAGCACTGCCCAGTTGCCTGATTGAACTTCTAATTGGGACTGCCACATGCTTTAAATGCATTCCAATAAATGTGTCACCTATATCAATTCCTGCTTCTGCTTTAATATGCTCTACTACAACAGCGTCTTGAAAATTTTGATAGGCATGAGTAGCCATTGCTCCACCTGCAGACCGAACTGGTATAACGGTTACCATGTCGTAATTACGCTTAATCGCTGTTTCTCTCTCTATTACCAACGCTCGATTTAAATGTTCGCAACACTGAAACGCTAACATGACACCTGAATCTTTTTGCAACGACTTAATTTCGTTAAAAATCATCTCAGCTACTTCCATTGTCCCAGCTGTACCGATTTTTTCTCCAATGACTTCACTTGTACTACAGCCAATTACGAGTAGCTGGACACTCGATAACCTTACTTGTTCACGAAAGTCAGCTAATATCGTTTTAAGTTGATGCCTTAACTGCTCTAATTCTGTTGCCATACGATCCGCCCTTTCTTCCATTGTCATCTTATCTAAATATTACGATATGAGCCAAGGGAGAAAAAAAGATTAACTTTTCCTTTATCATTCTCATTGATTAGTTTTTTCAAGTTCTGTAATTTTCTCTACTCTTCTTTCGTGTCTTCCGCCTTCAAACTCGGTAGTTAACCAAATTCTCGCTATTTCTCTCGCTAATCCTGGACCAATTACACGTTCGCCCATTGCTAGAACATTACTGTCATTATGTTCTCTCGTTGCTTTTGCGCTAAACGTATCATGAACAAGTGCACATCGTATTCCTTTTATTTTATTCGCAGCTATGCTCATCCCGATTCCAGTTCCACAAATTAATATGCCTTTATCCACTTCACCAGATGCTACCTTTGAAGCAACCGGTAAGGCATAATCAGGGTAATCAACAGATGTGTTACACTCGCACCCAAGGTCTTCAAACGAAATGTTCATCTCTTTCAATAAACCTTTTATTTCTTCTTTAATATTTAATCCACCATGATCAGAAGCAATCGCAACTTTCATCATTAGGCCTCCATTACTCTTTTTTCAAACCACACTTATAGTTTATCAATTTTTTTAATTAATGCATCAATGAGTGTTGTCATTTCTTTAAACGTTTCTCGATATAGCTTTACTGAACCTCCGAACGGGTCTGATATATCTAGGTTATACCCTGCAGGTTCTTGGACAAACTCTTTCAATGTAAAAGTTTTCTCTCTCGCTTCTGGATACTGACTATTAATGAGCTGTTTATGACTTGTTGTCATGGTTAAAATATATGTAGCCCACTTAACATGTTCTTCTGAAAGAAGCGAAGAACGATGTTGGTTTGGTATTCCTTCTTCATTCAAAACTTGCACGGTCTGGTAAGATGCTTCACTTCCTTGGTTTGCAAAAACACCCGCTGATCTAACGTGAAGTTCGTCTTTTTTTTTATACTTTAGCAATGCTTCAGCCATTGGACTTCGACAAGTGTTACCTGTGCATACGAAAAGGATATTTGTCATATTCTTTTCCCCTTTATTTCATTTTTTCTTCCTTTATTATAACCTTGTTGAATTTAACAATAAAGAAATCCAACAGATTAGTGAGTCTAGTGGCGATTTCAGAGGTTAGTTGTACTTCATTTAATATTCATAAACTACACTCTACGCAGGTTTTTCATCTCACTCTATTTTTAAAGAACAAAAAAAGAGCAATCCTCTCTTGCTCTTTTAACCGTATGATTATAATGGTAGTAGAAGTTTAATTCCAAATGCAAGTAGTATACTCCCACCTAAAGCTTCACTATATGAGCCAAACCAACCTTGTACTCTTCTTCCTATTAATAAACCTAACCATGTTAATACCATACTTACAAGCCCAAACATGATGATTGACAATATTGTCCTTGCACCATATATTCCTAGGCTTAATCCTACTGAAAAACTGTCTAAGCTAACACTCAGGGCAAAAATAAATAAGCCAAACCCAACTGGCGCTATCACTTTCGAATCTTCCTTTTTAAAAGAGGAGACTATCATCTGTATACCTAACACTAGCAGTAATAGACCACCTGCAAAAGAAGCAACGGCACCAAATTGGTCTGATAAAAATCTTCCAATTACCATTCCGATTAATGGCATCCAAATATGGAAGATGCCGATTGTTAAACCTATGTAAAGAATCTGCTTTAGCCTCAGTTGGATAAACCCCATTCCAAGCCCTACCGAAAAAGCATCCATCCCTAGTGCAAAAGCCATCATAAATAATGTAATAATCTCTCCTATTACTGCTGTTGCGTTCATCTCCTACCTCCTCGGACTTGTCTCTTCTAAAGATATGCACGTCCAATTAGAAATAGAAGATTGAAATAAGATGAATGCTCTTTATAAATGATGATCTTTTATTGAGAAATAATTTGGTTTCCAGCGGCTTTTAACAATCGGTTCATAATCGCTTGTCCGACTCCTTCACTTGGAAACGCCTCACTGTAGATGATATCAATATCATATTCGTCGAAGGAACGTAATGTTGCATATAATTGACTTGCTACTGTTGTTAAGTCGGCGCGTGTACCACAAGATAGGACGACATTTGCTTCAACATTTCCAGCATTCTCTGACGTTGTTAGCACGCCAACTTTTTTTCCTTCATTTTGTTTTTCTTTTACTAATGTGTTGATATAGGGCAATGATCCCTCAACGATGAACAATGGAGCCTTGGGAGCATAATGTGTATATTTCATACCAGGCGATTTCGGTGATTGTCCTTCCACTATTAAGGATTGATCAATCTCAACTTTCCCACAGACTTCTTCCAACTGTTCTTTCGTCACTCCACCTGGACGTAAAATGACAGGTACCTCTTCTGTACAATCTAAAACTGTCGATTCTAGACCTACTCCAGTTGCACCCCCGTTAATAATACCAGCAATTCGACCATTTAAGTCTTTCATGACATGGTCTGCTGTTGTTGGACTTGGTTTGCCTGAGAGATTTGCACTCGGTGCGGCTAATGGTAAGTTCGCTGCCTCAATTAACGCTAGTGCAATAGGATGATCAGGCATTCTTACAGCAACCGTTGATAATCCAGCTGTTACTTTTTCAGATACAGCTCCTTCTATTTTCGGCAAAACTAATGTAAGGGGACCTGGCCAAAATGCTTCAATTAACTTATGTACAATTTCCGATTGATAACTAGATATTTCTTTTAATTGTTCAACCGAAGCGATGTGGACAATGAGTGGATTGTCACTAGGACGTCCCTTCGCTTCAAAAATTTTGCTTACAGCCTTATCTGATTTGGCATTCGCACCTAATCCATACACTGTTTCAGTAGGAAATGATACTACTTCATCATGTTGTAACTCGGTAGCTGCTTCTTCTACCTGTGGATAAATATAAGTGATTTCAGATCTATTATCCACATTCCAAATTTTCGTTTTCAAAAAACCACCTCTATCTATTTACATACAGTATGTATAAAAAACCTTATTTTACTTATTTTTTCGCCTGTGATTCCTCAAGAAAGTATATTAAAATTATCTACACAAAACAAGCTTTATCCACAAATTGTGGATAAAGCTTAAGAAAAAGTGGATAACTTTGTGGATATGACCATTGTTTTCCACGTTCGTATTATTCCTATGATAGTTTTAACTCCATAAACAACGATTGATCCATTTGCAATAGCTTACTTACATGTTTAGATTCTTCTATATGCATAGGTATCTCTTCCCTTTCCACTGCATTGAACCCTAATAGAGCAAAGAAATCAACAGATGCCTTTTTATTCGTCGCTAAAAATACACGTTTCATTTCCTTTTGTTTTGCCAGCTCAAGTACACTTTTGAACAAGGCTAATAACATTGTCTGATCTACAGCTGGAGAAATGACAAGAGATCGCAATAATCCATCTTGTTCAATCCTTTCCAATCCAACTGTCCCCATAAGTTGACCTTTATCATTCTCAATTAATACAAAATGATCTACAATCGCTTCTAACCCTTCATTACTGACTCCAGCTTGTCCCAAAAACTCCTTAAGCACCTCTATATCACTAATACTCGCCACTCTCATATTTTTCTCCATCAAACCCACCCCATTTTCGATATTCTACTATCTACTCTATGAGAACGAGGGAGAAATAGAACGAATTACTAGAGTTTTTTAAAAAAAAATTTGCAGAGGGTCAATGAAAAAAACAATTATTTTGGTGGAGTAGAATGTTGATTTTTATATATTAGCAGTGTTAACCGAAGTGGAAGGACCGAGACTCCTGCGGGAGATGCGCTGGACTGGAGACCCCACAGGCGAAGCCGAGGAGGCTCCAGGAGCGCCCCGCGGAAAGCGAGGTTCCTGCAACGAAGGTTAACACCCCAAGTTCAATGTTGTATTTTCAGGATAGCCTCTAACTAAATAACGAAGAGAAAAATTCAAAGAGAAAAAACTTTACCTCCACCTCTTCTTTTTGGTCTTTTTCTTCGCTTGCTACCTCTTCAACTTTCGTTTCTTCCTCCACCGGATCTATTGCTTCACCGTTTGAAAAATCCAAGAAACATAAAGGCGGGAATAACACACACCACCAGTTCGCACCTTCACCTTCTCCTAGCGTAATCAGAATTGCTTCATATTCACCTGCTGGATATATATAATTACCGTAAAGCTTTGTAGGAAACTCAACATTTCCAAAACCTACAGAATACGTTTGATTGACTCCTTCTTCCTTTAGTACACCTTCTACAATCTCTTCAATCTCACCTAATCTACTTCTTATTAACTCTCTAGCAGCATCTATAGAAGTAAGCTCTGCAACCCATTTAGTTATCTCTTCGTTTACATTGTCTCGAATCTTTCGTTTTAATGCTTGATCTTTTTCTGCGTCAGAGTTTGCTAGAATTCGCAAACGAATCGCTTCATCCGGGATCACTACTGGACCACTTGCTTCTACCTCTAAATCAGCTCGTAATAAATGTGCGTTTGCTCCAATAAACAATAATACTATGTAAAAGAATACTAACATTTGTTTTTTCATTTTTTAGCACCGCCCCTTCTTGTCTATCATTGTGGACAGAAGAAGCATTTCTTAAACTACTAAAATAAAAAATCTAGTAAACTTTTATTTTTTCTATCTTGAAGATAGGTTGGGCTCTTTTCTTTGGATGTTTAGAAGTCTAGGGTTAAACTACTCCCAAGTAAAAATGCTTAAAACCACTTTTGTAGTTTTAAGCATTTCTAACCCCCGAGATTACCAGCCTATTTCAGCAAAAACCATTCGATCCTTGCCATTTATATCATGAACAACGTCTACTTTTGCATGTTGATATGTTTGTTTTAGCATATCCGCTACAACCTGACCTTGTCCTATCCCTACTTCAAAAGCGATTATTCCTTTATTCTTTATAACCTTTGGAATTTCATTCATAAACCTTCGATAGAAATCTAAACCGTCACTTCCGCCAACCAATGCTCTTATTGGCTCATGGTCCTTTACAACTGTTGATAGCGTCTCAATATCACTTTCTGGAATGTATGGTGGATTAGACACGATTATATCAAGGCTAATATTATCTTTTATCAATGGTTGTAACAAATCACCCTCGAAGAAATCTATCTTTGCTCCTAACCGTTCAGCATTCTTTCTTGCCACTTCAATTGAAGCAGCTGCAATATCAACTGTCATTACTTTTAATCTAGGGTCTTCTAACGCTAACGTTATGGAAATTGCTCCACTTCCCGTTCCAACATCTACGAGTGTTAGCTCTTGTTGTTGTGGATACAGCTTATGAATACGTTCCAGCAAACCTAATACTAGCTCCTCTGTTTCAGGTCTAGGAATCAATACTTCTTTATTGACCAGAAAGGGTCTACCATAAAACTCTTCTTCACCTATTAAATATTGGACAGGTATGCCTTCTTGGTGCTTTTGTACGTCTGCTTTAAATTTTTCAACCAATTCTAATTTCATATCTTCCCTAAGATTACCAAGGAGTTGTGACCTTGTCATTTGTAAATGGTGTCGTAATAGTAATTCTCCCGCATTTTCGTCTCTTCCCGCTTCACGTAAAAAAGAAGAAGCCCAATTTAGGGCTTCGTATATTTTAGAAATTTGTTGCATTACTCAGCTTGCTCCATTTTTAATGCTTGATCTTCCATAATCAATGCATTAATAACTTCATCAAGCTTACCTTGTAAAATTTGATCTAGCTTTTGAATTGTCAAACCAATGCGGTGATCTGTCACACGATTTTGCGGGAAGTTGTAAGTACGGATACGCTCTGAACGATCACCCGTACCAACAGCTGATTTACGGTTTTGATCATACTCAGCTTGAATTTCACGATTGATTTTATCATAAACACGAGCACGCAAAACCTTCATTGCTTTCTCTTTGTTTTTGATTTGAGACTTTTCATCTTGACAGGTAACAACTGTATTCGTTGGAACGTGCGTTAGACGAACTGCGGACATCGTTGTATTAACACTTTGACCACCCGCTCCACTAGACGCATACGTATCAACTCGAATATCTTTTTCATGAATTTCAACTTCTACTTCTTCAGCTTCAGGTAAGCAAGCAACAGTCGCTGTTGATGTATGAATTCGACCACCAGACTCTGTCTCAGGTACACGTTGAACGCGGTGAGCACCATTTTCAAACTTTAATTTTGAATAAGCACCTTTTCCAGTTATCATGAAAATGATTTCTTTATAGCCACCTACGCCAGTTGAGCTAGCTTCCATCACTTCTGTTTTCCAGCCTTGCGCTTCTGCAAAACGGCTATACATTCGGTATAGATCACCTGCGAATAAAGCAGCCTCATCTCCACCTGCCGCACCACGAATCTCCATAATAACGTTTTTATCGTCATTAGGATCTTTTGGTAAAAGGAGTATACGAAGTTTTTCACTTAGTTCTTCTTCTTGCTCCTGTAATTCTGATAGTTCTTCTTTTACCATTTCACGCATGTCGGCATCAAGTTTATCTTCAAGCATTGCCTTCGCGTCATCAATTTGTTCTTTTACTGATTTATATTCTCTATATGCTTCAACCGTATCTTGTATTTCTGATTGTTCTTTTGAATATTCTCGTAGCTTAGTCGTGTCATTTATTATATCTGGATCACTTAATAATTCATTTAGCTTTTCATAACGAGCCTCAACAGCTTCTAAACGATCAAACACACTATTCACCTCTAATTTTAGTCCATAACATTCTAATTATAGTATAGGGGAACCATACCGTCAAAGCAAATTAAAGGAAGGTCTTCGACAGTATTTGTAAAGCGACCATTTCTTATGTAGGATTTAAACTTTCTTTGCCGAATAAAAACAAGTTTTGTCTACTATGAAGGATATAAAGAATTCGTAAAGAACATGTTATACAACGTAAAAGGAGAGTGATATTGTGAATACGGCTGAGCTAGCTAGTAGAATAGGAATTTCTCCAAGAACGGTACGCAAGTGGATTAAAAGATTTGATATTCCTTGTGAAAAAAATGAACATGGGCATTATATTTTCTCTGAGGACGATGCCAAAACATTTAAAAATATTCAAAAGAATGCACATTTTAATGATGGGCAACGAAATGAAGAAAACAAAGGTAAACGGAAGGGAATTATGAGCACAATGACAACTCAACGTACAGAAATGGATAAAACATTACAAAAACAAGTAGAAGATCTTATCTTCAGAATGGAAACAAATGAAAGAAAAATTGATCAAAAAGCAAACGAAGTGGTTGAATACCAACTTCTCCAGCATCGAAATGAGATTGATGAACTCATGAATAGAATATGCGCACTAGAAGAAACAGTCAAACGTTTGAATACAGATAAAATAGAACGTGAGATCAAACAAACTCCTCCTCTTGTTTTGGATACGGTAAACGGATCGAAAAAAACAAGGAGAAAAGGAGTTATGCGTTCAATTTTTGGACTTTAGAATATATTTTGCATTAAGTGGAGGGTTAACTCCACTTTTTTATTTGCTGTGAAATGAGGATTAGTCCGTTAACTACATTTTTTGTGTCAATTACAAGTTCTCTTGACTTTATTATGTGGATGAAGGCTACTTTGACTGCACCACTCCGGATCGGGCTATTCTTTCGGGGATGAAGGACTTTTTTATCTTGCACCACTTCAAAATAGGACTTCATCTTGCCCAAGAAAGACATTTTTCTCTTCCTCCACCGCCAAACGGGACTTCATCTTCCTCATGAAAGACTTTTTCCTCTTCCACCACACTCAAACGGGACTTCATCTTGCTCATGAAAGACTTTTTCCTCTTCCACCACCGCCAAGCGGGACTTCATCTTGCTCATGAAAGACTTTTTCCTCTTCCACCACCGACAAACGGGACTTCATCTTGCTCATGAAGGACTTTTTCCTCTTCCACCACCGACAAACGGGACTTCATCTTCCTCATGAAGGACTTTTTCCTCTTCCACCACCGACAAACGGGACTTCATCTTCCTCATGAAGGACTTTTTCCTCTCGCACCTTCGCCAAATAGGACTTCATCGATAAGATGAAGTCCTATTTTTTTGAACCACAAAGTCCTACACTTAATCTTGTTCAATTTTCACATGAATCTCATAACGAGGCATTGCTTTGATTAATCTTTTATGAAGTGCTTTTCTTGCTGCTTTTTCTTCTTCCTTGGAAAAGTCCTTATCCGTATGAACGGTCACCCAAACTTCTTGACCATTAACGATGACAGCACCAGGCTCATAATTCGTGTACGTTTCAATTACATCTACAATTTTTGCTTGATCATCTCCGATATCCAATCGATCTTCAGTTAAATCGATAAAGTTAGGGTTTTGGTTTGTGGTGTAGTCTTGGTCATCTAAGTTGTGTTTATAGAAGTCTTTATCATCTTTATTGGTCATTAATTTTGTACCATTTTTATCTTCTTCCTGTGCGTGGTATTCATCGTTTGGATTCCAGCTACAAGCTGATAATAAAAGAAGCAATATTGCAGTAATGAAGTATAGACGACTTTTTTTCATAAAAAACACCTCCTGCCCATAGATTCCCCTGTAAAAGGTGAAATATTAGTTGGAGATTTTAACCATTCTTTTTATTTTGAACATAAGAAAAACACACCTCAATAGAAGTGTGTTAATAATTTGTTATGTTGTTGCTCTCTACACTTTGTTTATAGGTAGATTTGTTTGGGACTTGATGATGATGACGACAGCGAGGCTCATATGATTCAGACGCACCTACAAGAATAATCGGATCATGGTATGATGCAGGTTGTCCGTTAATTAATCGTTGTGTTCTACTAGAAGGAGACCCACAAACTGTGCATACAGCCTGCAGCTTTGTCACTGACTCTGCAATCGCCATAATAGTAGGAACTTGCCCAAATGGCTCTGCACGAAAATCTTGATCGAGTCCAGCAACAATTACGCGGTGCCCTTGATTCGCTAACGTTTGAATGACTTCCACAATTCCATCGTCAAAAAACTGTACTTCGTCTATTGCTACAACATCTGTTTCTGCTGATACTTGTTGTAATATATCTGACGAATGTTTGACAGGCATAGCAATTACAGATGATCCATTATGAGATACAACCGCTTCTTCACTATAACGATTATCAATCGCAGGCTTAAATACTTTAATCATCTGCTTAGCAAATTGAGCACGACGAACTCGACGGATGAGTTCTTCTGATTTCCCTGAAAACATACTTCCACAAATTAATTCAACCCAGCCACTTTGCTTCATAATATACATGAAACGGCCTCCCTCTCCTCGTTATTCTATTCGAGTCAATTGATTGACCGCATAATAATTTTCATAAGTAAGAAATTTTATAAGATTATATAAGTACTAAGTATTGTGATTAAAATGCCCGATAATCAGTAAAAAAAACAGGCAAGAAGGAAAAAACTTGCCTGTTTTTTGATGATCAGACAGTAACTAAAACTATACATTCTGACCTATTAACGGAAACAATGGCATTCGCAACAAATGCTGAATGCCATGGTTCTTAAGAAAACCGATCTTATTTAAGACCGTATTTTTTATTGAATTTATCTACACGTCCACCCGCATCAGCGAATTTTTGACGGCCTGTATAGAATGGATGGCACTCTGAGCATACCTCGATGCGCACCTCTTCTTTTACAGATCCACTTTCAAACTCGTTTCCACAAGCACATGTCACCATAACTTTTTTGTAGTTTGGATGAATTCCAGCTTTCATTCTTCTCATCTCCTTCCGCCCTGAATCATTCGAAACAGAGTTATCATCTAGGAGTTAGGACATGTCCTTTTCCTAGATTCACACATGATGAAATTATAACAAGACCTATTCACTTTTGCAACTGAATCCTTGTAATCGGATTCGTTAATAAAAGGAAAAACACTTCCTTTTTTTTCCTTATACTCTTCTCGTACTAGTTGTAGTTGAAGATGTTGTTACCGTAGTAGGCTTTTTATCTTTTTGAAGCATTTCAAAAAATTCAACATTTGTTTTTGAAGTCTTCAATTTCCTAATGAATTTCTCACCAAAATCAGGAGTATCTGACATCGTTTTACGGATTGTCCATAATTTATCAAGATGAGATTTAGGAATAAGTAATTCTTCTTTTCGTGTTCCTGATCGTCTAATGTCAATCGCTGGGAAGATACGCTTTTCAGCAAGTGAACGGTCAAGGTGAAGCTCTAGGTTACCTGTACCTTTAAACTCTTCATAAATGACATCGTCCATACGTGATCCTGTATCTACTAGTGCTGTAGCTAAAATAGTTAAGCTACCACCTTCTTCAATATTACGTGCAGCACCAAAGAATCTTTTTGGTCGATGGAAGGCTGCAGGATCTATACCACCAGATAATGTTCGTCCACTTGGTGGGATAACGAGGTTGTAAGCACGAGCAAGACGTGTAATACTATCCATTAAAATAATGACGTCTTTTTTATGCTCAACTAATCTCATTGCTCTTTCTAGAACTAGCTCAGCAACTTTAATATGATTCTCTGGTACCTCATCAAATGTAGAACTAACAACGTCACCCGCAACAGAACGTTCAATATCAGTTACTTCCTCAGGACGCTCATCAATTAGTAAAACAATCAATTCAGCTTCTGGGTTATTTGTTGTGATACTATTTGCAATCTCTTTAAGCAGCATCGTCTTACCCGCTTTTGGAGGAGCAACAATCAGACCACGCTGACCAAATCCAACAGGAGCAATTAAATCCATTATTCTAGTAGATAATTGATGTGGTTCCGTTTCTAACACAATTTGGCGGTCAGGATATAACGGGGTTAATCCAGGGAAGTGAACTCTTTCTTTTGCAGACTCCGGATCATCTCCATTTACAGCCTCTACATGAAGTAATCCATAATAACGTTCATTCTCTTTTGGCGGTCTAACTTTTCCGGATACTTTGTCACCGTTTCTCAAATCAAAACGTCTTATTTGAGATGCGGAAATATAGATATCTTCTGAGCTTGGGGAATAGTTAATTGGTCGTAAAAATCCGAAACCTTCTGATTGAATAATTTCTAGTACACCTTCCATAAACAGTAAACCATCTTGCTCAGCACGAGCTTTTAAAATAGCGAATATTAGTTCTTTTTTAGTTAGTTTACTGTAGTAGGAAATCTTGTATTCTTTCGCAAGCTCGTACAACTCTTTTAGCTTCATATTCTCTAGACTTGATATTGTTATACTCATTGGTACACCACTCTTTTTTGTTTTTCTCTATCAATTTGTTTTAGCCGTGGTAAGCAGGAATGTGAGTTATTAAAATCAAACAAACACTAACCACACCTTATTTCTCTCTCTTTCCCCCATATTTCACTTACACTTACATATTCAATTCGAAGTTTCGAAATGGTTGGATATGGGATGGAATAAATCTTTTGAAGTGTTTTGAAGGGAATCTATGAAGTTAGATATAATGTAGGCACAATCTATTTTACCCTTATTTCCTCTTTTTAATCAATAACTAAAAAGTACTATATACTTTGAGAATGAGGTATTGGTAGTAAAATTAAAGCGAGTGTGAATTCCACTCGCTTTCACTATATCTTTTATTTTATGACTAAGTTTGGTTTTTTCTTTAAGCTATGTCTTCCATCAATAAATCGAACTGTTCCAGATTTAGCTCTCATAACAACAGAGTGAGTGGTTCCAATTGACCCTTTAAATTGAACACCACGAAGGAGTTCACCATCCGTTACTCCTGTTGCAGCAAAGATAGCATCATCACCTGTAACTAGATCTTCCATTAAGAGAACGCGATTTACGTCTAGTCCCATTTTTATACAGCGTTCTAATTCTTGATCGTTTTGTGGTAAAAGTTTACCTTGGATTTCTCCTCCGAGACATTTCAAGGCTACCGCAGCAATTACTCCCTCAGGAGCACCACCTGAACCAAACAGAATATCTACTCCAGTGTGATCAAAAGCCGTATTAATGGCACCCGCTACATCACCATCATTAATGAGTTTAATCCTTGCTCCAGCTTCTCTGATTTGTTGAATAATATGCTCATGTCTAGGACGATTTAAGATGGTTGCAACAACATCTTCAATATCCTTATTCTTGGCTTTTGCAACCGCTTTTAAATTATCAATGATTGGAGCATTAATATCCACTAACCCAACTGCTTCTGGACCAACCGCAATTTTGTCCATATACATATCAGGTGCATGCAATAAATTCCCATGGTCAGCAATTGCTAACACTGCTAGCGCATTCCAACCACCTGAAGCTAAAATATTTGTACCTTCAAGTGGATCAACTGCCACGTCAACTCTAGGACCATAGCCTGTCCCTAGTTTTTCACCAATATAAAGCATTGGCGCTTCATCCATTTCCCCTTCACCAATTACGACAGTCCCTTTCATTGGTACTGTATCAAACACGTCTCTCATAGCAGAAGTTGCTGCATCATCCGCTTCGTCTTTTTTACCTCTCCCCATCCAACGAGCTGATGCTAATGCTGCACCTTCCGTAACACGAACTAGTTCCATCGATAAACTTCTTTCCATGTCCTTCTCCCCCCAGATACCATGTTGACACTTCTAGTCTACTTCAAAACTCCCACTATTGTAAGTGGGAGTAAAGAAGATTTCTCTTTGTCATATTTATGTTATGAATTTTGAAGCTGTTCAATTTCTTCTTGCGTCATCTTTTCACGCCAAATTGTCGCTCCTAAACCCGAAAGCTTTTCTTCTAATAGGCTATATCCTCGATCAATATGATCAACACCCGTTATTTCAGTAACTCCCTCTGCCATTAAGCCAGCCACAATTAACGCAGCTCCTGCACGTAAATCGCTCGCTTTCACTTTAGCACCTTGAAGTTGAACTGGGCCGGACACTATCGCAGATCTGCCTTCAACTTTAATTTGTGCGTTCATTCTTCTTAACTCATCAATATGTTTAAATCTAGCACCATAGATTGTATCTGTTACCATTCCAGTGCCTGTCGCTTTTGTAAGAAGGGAAGTAAATGGTTGCTGCAAATCCGTAGGAAACCCTGGATAGACTAATGTCTTCACATCAACAGCCTTCAAATTCTTGTTACCCATGACAAGAATCTGGTCATTACGAGTTTCAACTGTGACGCCCATTTCTCTAAATTTTGCAATTAGCGATTCTAAATGCAGTGGAATCACATTATCAATTAATACTTGCTCTCCCATCGCTGCTCCGATTACCATGTATGTGCCTGCTTCAATTCTGTCTGGAATAATCGTATGGCGGCAACCGTGTAAATAATCTACACCATCGATACGAATCACATCTGTGCCCGCACCCTTAATCCTTGCACCCATACTTGTCAACAGCGTTGCAACATCAATAATTTCAGGTTCTTTTGCCGCATTTTCAATGATCGTTTGACCTTTAGCCCTTACCGCAGCTAACATAATATTAATTGTTGCTCCGACACTCACTACATCTAGATAAATTCTAGCACCTCTTAGCTCTTCTGCACGTAAGTATATTGCACCTTGTTCATTGGTAATTTTCGCCCCTAGTGCTTCGAAGCCTTTTATGTGTTGATCGATTGGTCTAGGGCCTAGATGACAGCCACCAGGTAAACCAATTACAGCTTTTTTAAATCTTCCTAACATAGCACCCATGAGATAATATGATGCACGTAACTTTTTCACTTTTCCATTTGGTAGTGGCATAGATACAATATTAGATGGATCGATGTTAATTTCTTCATTATCTAGATTTACCTTTCCTCCAATTTCCTCAATCAAATCACTTAAAATTTGAACATCAGAAATATTAGGTAAACCATCAATCGTTACTGGAGATTCTGCTAGTATAGTTGCTGGAATAAGAGCTACCGCACTATTTTTTGCACCACTAATTCTAACTGTTCCCTTTAAAGGATAACCACCTGCAATTTTTAGCTTTTCCATTACTGTCTCCCTTCTAGCGAAGATGACACTTGGCTTAAATCTTCACTTATTAGACGGAATATTTTACCAAATGCGATTCTCGTAGCTGTAGAAATATTACCTACTAGTTTACACGAAAAAACGAAAATCATGTGAAAATTTGTCTAAAAAGATCATATCTTCATTCATGACCTTTATTGCTTACGATTATTCCAATCTGCTAAAAATTTTTCAATTCCTTGATCCGTTAATGGATGATTAAATAACTGAAGAATTACTTTGTATGGAATTGTTGCTATATGAGCTCCTCTAAGTGCTGCCTCGGTAATATGAAGAGGGTGACGGATTGATGCTGCAATTATTTCTGTTTCAATACCATGAACGGCAAAAATATCTGAAATCGTATTGATCAAATCTAACCCATTATGTCCAATATCATCTAGTCTACCTAGGAAAGGAGAAACGTATGTTGCCCCAGCTCTAGCAGCTAAAAGTGCTTGATTCGCAGTGAACACTAACGTCACATTCGTCGTAATTCCTTTTTCATTAAAAACTTTTACTGCTTTTAAACCGTCTGGAGTCATCGGTACTTTAATTGTAATGTTTGGAGCAATCTTAGCTAACTCTAAACCTTCTTCAATCATTTTGTCAGCTTCAGTAGCAATTACCTCAGCACTTACTGAACCAGAAACTAATTCTGTTATTTCACGTAGTCTATCGTGGAAAGATATATCTTCTTTTGCCACAAGGCTTGGGTTAGTTGTAACCCCTGCTAATAACCCTAACGAATGGACCTCACGAATTTCTTCAAGATTAGCTGTATCAATAAAAAACTTCATATGTATGTACCCCCAAATAATGTTGAATTTTGCCGAATGATGGCGCTTTCAAAATAGAAATGCGGAAGCGCCTTGCTCAGCCCCGACAAGCTTAAGACAAGCGCAGCAAAAAGGTTGTTTTTTACCTTTTTGAAGCGATTGGCTTAAGACTCGAGGGGCTAGGCGCTGGAGCTAGACATTAGAAATGCGGAAGCGCCTGACAACCTGTAACCAATATATAAAAAAACCGTCTCTGCTTAGCTATTGTACCATAGACAAGCTATTAGCACATAGTGCATTAGACGGTTTCTCTTAGTCTTACTTATATAGACGAAGCAGTACAGAAAATGTTACAAATGATTAAGCTTTATTTGCAGAACCGAATTCGCGCATTTTTCCTTTAACTGTTTCTTTAATTGCATCGCGAGCAGGACCTAAATATTTTCGTGGATCATACTCATTTGGCTTCTCAGCTAGTACTTGACGAACTACCTTAGCTGATGCCATCTGATTTTCAGTATTCACGTTAATTTTAGCAGTTCCTAAAGAAATTGCTCTTTGGATGTCTTTTGTAGGAATTCCAGTACCACCATGTAATACTAATGGAACACCAGTTGTTTTACCTATTTCTTCCATCTCTTCAAATCCTAAGTTTGGCTCACCCTTATATGGACCGTGAACTGAACCTAAAGCTGGTGCTAAGCAGTCGATACCTGTACGTTTTACAAGTTCTTCACATTCTTTAGGGTCTGCGTAGATAACACCTTCAGCGATAACATCATCTTCTTGTCCACCTACAACACCTAGTTCAGCCTCAACTGAAACACCATGGAAGTGAGCTAATTCAACTACTTTAGAAGTTGTTGCGATATTTTCTTCAAATGGATGGTGAGAAGCATCAATCATAACAGATGTGAATCCAGCATGAATCGCCTCTGCACATTTTTGATAGCTTGATCCATGATCTAAATGAATGGCTACAGGAACTGTTACTTTGTACTCTTCCATTAGTGCTTTTACTAAAGCTACAATTGTTTTGAATCCACCCATGTAACGACCTGCACCTTCAGACACACCTAAAATAACAGGTGAGTTCTCCTCTTGTGCTGCTTGTAAAATCGCTTGTGTAAACTCAAGGTTATTTAAATTGAACTGACCAACTGCGTATCCTTCTGCTTTTGCTTTGTTAAGCATTTCTGTCATTGAAACTAAAGGCATCTCAAAAATCCTCCCTTATGTATCCATTTACAACTACTCTTATCGTTCTCACTAAAGTTAGCATGACCTTACCTACTTAAATCTATGTATATGTTCTTAATGTCAAACTATCAAATGGAAATTTGGGTAGTTGTTTTTACAGTTCATAGCATACCAACTAACTATTAAAACCGCAATAGCCCTACATCTTAGTAAGATCTAGGTTATGCGCTTTCATTGTTATAATAGCTCAGTTATTAGGCATATTTGTATTTTTTGCGAATTTTACCTCGTTGATGAAATAAAACTTATTTAGAACTCATTGGTATGTGCTTTTTTACCGCATCACGAATCTCATCAATATCAAATGGCTTTGCAAAGTGAGTGATTGCACCAAGATCCTTTGCCTCTTGAATCATGTCTAACTCACCATATGCAGTCATAATAATGACTTGAATATCCTCATCGATTGCCTTAAGTCTTTTTAATATTTCGATCCCGTCCATACCAGGTATCTTCATATCTAGCAACACTAGGTCTGGTGAATGCTTTTTTACAATATCAATCGCTTGTACACCATTTGCAGCTTGAAATGTTTGGTATCCTTCTTTATTAAATACTTCATTCAGTAAAATTCTAATACCGTACTGGTCATCAACAATCAATAATTTCCCTAACATTTTTAGCACCTCTATCTATAAGATTTGGTTTTTCCTATATGAATAGTCTAAATTGTGATTAACACCTTATTCTATTTTACACGCTAATATCCTTCTTTTTTCAACAAGTTATTATCGACATTTTCTGCAAGCCTTCTTTATCTTTCCTTCCACACCATGTTATGTGGTAGTATAGTAACAAACTTTTACGAATATGAGAAATATCAAATTTCTTACGTGTTAAATGATAATTGAACGTTACTTCCAAGGTTAGAGAGGTAAGAAACTTCCTCATATTCACTGTTGGTAGGTCTGGCTAGTCATTTCTAGAATGTTTAACTATATAAAGGAGTTACGCTTATGTTAAAGATTTTTTCAACTCAATTACAAGGATATTTTAAAAGAATTATGGAACAAGAGGAAATATCGATGGAGGAAGGCGCTAGATTACTTGCACAAGCAGTAATTGGTGATGGGTCTATTTTTGTACACGGTTTTCAAGAAATGCATGGAGTTGCACTAGAGGCAATAAGCGGACCTGAACCTTTACCTTCATCTCTACCGCTTTACCAACAAGATACAATGCATGAAATAAAACCAATCGACAGAGTTTTACTAATTACACGTTTTTCAACGGATGAAGATGCCATACAGTTAGCCGAAGAATTAACTCAAAAGGGCATTTCTGTTGTGGCAATTTCCGCCGTTTTGAAAGATGCAACAGGGAAGTCATTAGTAGATATCGTGGACGTTCATGTGGATAGTAAATTATCTAAGCCGTTAATTCCAGGTGACGACGGTTCACGATTTGGACTACCGACCATTATGGCGTGTTTATTCACGTATTACGGTGTAGCATTTACTCTTAAAGATATGATTGAGGAATATGAGTAAAACTAGTAAAGGCCAAACGGATCATGTCCATTTGGCCTTTTTATTTTTTAGATTTTTTCAGAAGCCTTTAGTGAAGCGTGAATAAATTCTCTGAATAAAGGTTGTGGTCTCGTTGGACGAGACGTAAATTCTGGGTGAAATTGTGATGCTACAAACCATGGATGATCTTTAAGTTCTATGATTTCTACTAAGCGACCATCTGGACTTGTGCCAGAGAATATAAAGCCTGCATTCTCCATTTGTTGACGGAACTGATTATTAAACTCATATCGATGACGGTGGCGTTCATATATAACCTCATCTTGATAGGCTTCATAGGCTTTCGTGCCCTCATTGATTTTACATGGATATAGCCCCAATCTCAATGTCCCACCTAAATCTTCAATGTCTTTTTGTTCAGGCAGTAAATCAATTATTGGATACGGAGTTTCTGGATTAATTTCAGCTGAATGAGCCCCTTCTAACCCTAATACATTTCGTGCAAACTCTACAGAGGCTAACTGCATCCCTAAACAAATTCCTAATAATGGAACTTTGTTTTCTCGCGCATACTGCATTGTGGCAATTTTACCTTCAATTCCTCTGTCACCAAAACCACCTGGCACTAATATACCATCAACATCTGATAATAACTCAGTTACGTTATCTGCATTCACATGTTCTGAGTTTATCCATTTAATTGACACGTCTGCATCAAAGGCATATCCTGCATGTCGCATAGCTTCTACTACAGAAATATAAGCATCTTGAAGCTCTACGTATTTCCCAACTAATGCAATAGACGTTTTCTTTGATAAATTTGTTACCTTCGTTATTAGCTCGTTCCACTCTGTCATATCTGCTTCATTACAGTTCAGCTTTAAGTGCTCACAAGTGATTTGGTCAAGGTTTTGTTCTTGAAGGGCAAGTGGTACTGAATATAGTGTATCCGCATCACGCGCTTCAATAACAGCCTTTGGATCAATATCACAGAAAAGTGCAATTTTATCTTTCATATCTTGCGAAATTGGCATTTCTGTTCTTACTACAATGACATTTGGTTGAATCCCTAAGCTACGTAATTCTTTCACACTATGCTGAGTAGGTTTTGTTTTCATTTCACCAGCAGCTTTAATATAAGGAATTAACGTACAATGAATATACATGACATTGTCTCTACCAATATCACTTTTAATTTGTCGAATTGCTTCTAAGAAAGGAAGTGATTCGATATCTCCTACTGTACCACCAATTTCAGTGATAACTACATCTGCATTTGTTTCTCGACCTGCTCGAAACACTCTCTCTTTAATTTCATTTGTAATGTGAGGAATTACCTGAACAGTTCCACCTAAATAATCCCCTCTACGCTCTTTCTTTAAAACAGTTGAATAAATCTTACCTGTTGTAACATTGCTATATTTATTTAAGTTAATATCGATAAATCGTTCATAGTGACCTAAGTCTAAATCCGTTTCCGCGCCATCGTCCGTTACGAAAACCTCACCGTGCTGATAAGGACTCATTGTACCTGGGTCTACGTTAATGTAAGGATCGCACTTTTGAATCGTCACATTTAATCCTCTATTTTTTAATAGCCTACCTAAAGAAGCGGCTGTAATTCCTTTTCCTAATGAAGATACAACTCCACCTGTAACAAAAATATATTTTGTCATTTTTTCATTTCCCCCTCACATACTATGTATTATTAAGAGTTTGCTCAAAAAACAGAAAATCATTTCTTTTTACATGATTCTTATATAAAAATAAAAATCGCTCCCACTTACCTAAATGCTAGATAAGGGGAGCGATTATTTTATTTAAAACGTATAAATATTAATTTTAAGAGCCCAAAAATGATTCTACATAGTTCGATTTAAATTGTCAAGGACAGGATTAATCTTCTTCTTCCTCTTCATCAATTTCATCAATGTCTAAATCGTCATCATCTTCACTGTCTTCATCTAAGTCAAAATCATCTACAACGTCGTCGTCTTCATCAACTACATCTACGTCATCATCGTCTTCATCTTCATCGTCATCTTCATCATCAATTACATCGTCATCTTCTTCATAATCATCAAGATCATCAAACTCTAAATCTTCTTCGTCTAGATCATCGAATTCATCAATATCTAGATCAGCATCTTTTTTCTTCTTAGACTTTTTCTTCTTAGGCTTTGCAACAACCGTTACTTCTTCATCAATCTGCTCGTACGGATACCAGCTTCTTAAGCCCCATTGACTTTCTCCTAAACAAATAAAACGGCCATCAACATTTAGGTCTGTGTAGAACTGAGCGATTTTTTTCTTCACTTGCTCTTCAGAAAGTTCAAGGATTTGTGCTACCTCTGAAACTAAATCGTTAAAGTAGATGGCTTGTTTTTTTGTAAGAAACACCTCATATGCTACTTCAAGCATAGACATCTCTTTTAATTGGATTGGTGAGTATTGGTCTAAACTCATCAAGGCACTCCCTTTCTATGTAAATAACTTCTCTATTCCCCACTATGTAGAAGCAATAGCTGTAAAAACACATTCACACACCGCTAACATACAAATTTGAGAAAGGTTGTATTTTCACGAAATACTATTATGACACGTTCTCTCGTTAAAAAACAACATCTCTAGAAATACATACCATTCATTATAAACAAAATCAACCACTTTATGCTAGCATTGTTTAAAAACAATAGGTCAGATCGTTCAAAGATCTGACCTGTTGCGTTGTTCTTAATGAGGTTACATATTTCGTCGGTATTGTCCGCCAACTTCATATAACGCTTGTGTAATTTGTCCCAAGCTTGCAACCTTAACCGTTTCCATTAATTCCTCAAAGATGTTACCACCTGAAATAGCGACTTTCTTCAGGCGATTTAACGCTTCCGCATTTGCTTGACTATGCTTGTTTTTAAATTCATTTAAATTATTAATTTGCAATTCTTTTTCTTCTTTCGTTGCTCTTGCTAATTCAATATTATTTAAGTCCTCTTCAGAAGGTGGATTTGGATTTAAATATGTGTTCACACCGATAATTGGTAACTCACCAGTATGTTTTTTCATTTCATAATACATTGATTCATCTTGAATTTTACTGCGTTGATATTGTGTCTCCATCGCGCCTAATACGCCACCACGATCATTGATACGTTCAAATTCCTGTAATACAGCTTCTTCAACAAGATCTGTTAATTCTTCAACGATGAAGGCACCCTGCAATGGATTTTCATTCTTCGTTAAACCATGTTCTTTCGTAATAATCATCTGAATGGCCATCGCACGTCTAACGGACTCTTCTGTTGGTGTTGTAATTGCCTCATCATACGCATTTGTATGGAGAGAATTACAGTTATCATGAAGGGCCATCAACGCTTGTAGAGTTGTACGAATATCATTAAAGTCAATTTCTTGTGCATGGAGTGATCGACCAGATGTTTGAACATGATATTTTAATTTTTGACTACGTTCATTTGCGTTGTACTTTTCTTTCATGACTGTTGCCCAAATACGACGAGCTACCCGACCAATAACTGTATATTCAGGATCAAGTCCGTTGCTAAAGAAGAAAGATAAGTTCGGTGCAAAGTCGTCAATATTCATACCACGACTTAAATAATACTCCACATATGTGAATCCATTTGCTAGTGTAAAGGCCAATTGTGAAATAGGATTTGCTCCCGCTTCTGCAATATGATAGCCAGAAATTGAAACGGAGTAGTAATTTCTTACTTTATTGTGGATAAAGTATTCTTGAATATCTCCCATTAATCGTAGAGCAAACTCAGTTGAGAAAATACACGTATTTTGACCTTGATCTTCTTTTAATATATCAGCTTGCACTGTACCACGTACTGTTTGCAATGTATACGCACGTATTTCTTCTTGTTCATGCTGTGTCAAGGTACGACCTAATTCAGCTTCACGCTTTTGAATCTGTTGACTAATAGCCGTGTTCATAAACATCGCCAAAATGATTGGTGCTGGACCATTGATTGTCATAGAGACAGATGTTGAAGGTGCACATAAGTCAAAGCCACTATAAAGCTTGTTCATGTCTTCTAACGTACAAATACTTACGCCACTTTCCCCTACCTTCCCGTAAATATCTGGACGATATGCAGGGTCTTCACCATAAAGTGTGACTGAATCGAAAGCAGTACTCAGACGTTTCGCACTATCATCTTTTGACAGATAGTGAAAACGGCGGTTTGTTCTCTCAGGTGTACCTTCCCCAGCAAATTGACGCTTCGGATCTTCTCCTTCGCGTTTGAATGGAAACACACCCGCTGTAAATGGATAAGAGCCTGGTACATTTTCTTTATAAACCCAACGTAATATTTCACCAAAATCTTTGAACTTAGGAAGAGCTACTTTGGGAATATCTAACCCGGAAAGACTTTTTGTTTTTAAAATTGTCACGATCTCTTTATCACGAATTTTTGTGATAAATTTATCCGCTGAATACTTCTCTTTTAATGCTTCCCATGAATCTAAAATACGTTTCGATTCAGTCGTTAATTTCTCTTCGTATTCTTTTTTAAGAGTTTCAAGTGAGGAAACTACAGCTTCAACTTGTTCTCTTCCAAATAAACTTTCAATCGTACCACTTATTTGGAAAAGTTTACGCGCTATCTCTACTTGTTCTTCCGCTTTTTTATGATAACCTCTAACTGTGTCAGAGATTTCACGCAAGTAATAACGGCGATCATTTGGAATGATGACATTTTGCTTTTCTACTTCAGCTGTCACTTCTAATGATGTTTGCCATGATAAATTTGCTTTTTCATTAATCTTCTCAACTAACGCTACAAATAATGTATTAGTACCTGGGTCATTAAATTGGCTTGCAATTGTTCCGTATACAGGCATCTCTGAAAGTTCTTTTTCAAACAGAAGATTATTACGTTGGTATTGCTTCTGCACTAAGCGTTTTGCATCCTCTGATCCTTTTCGCTCGAATTTATTAATGACGATTAAGTCTGCAAAATCAAGCATATCAATTTTCTCAAGTTGAGAAGGTGCACCAAATTCGCTTGTCATTACATACATCGAAATATCACATATCTCAGTAATTTCTGCATCACCTTGACCGATACCGCTCGTTTCTACAATGATTAAGTCAAAGCCAGCTGCTTTCGTTACTGAAATCGCATCTTTAATGGCTAGTGATAACTCTGATTTCGAACCTCTCGTCGCTAAACTTCTCATATAGACACGTGGAGAGAATATTGAATTCATACGAATTCGATCTCCTAATAAAGCTCCACCTGTTTTTTGTTTCGTCGGATCTACTGAAAGAATTGCTACTTTTTTATCTGCAATTTCATTTAAAAATCTACGGATTAATTCATCTGTCAGTGAGCTTTTCCCAGCTCCACCTGTACCAGTGATACCCACTACTGGGACACTTTTCTCTAATTCTCTTACTCTCGTAATAACTGTTTCAGCTGCAGCTGCCACTTCTTTTGTGACACCTACTTGATTTTCTGCAACAGTAATGAGCCTTGCTACTGCATTGAAGTCACCTTTTTTTAGGTCCTCAATTTCATTTTTCACTTCCGTTACAGTAGGAAAGTCACATTCTTCAATCATTTGGTTGATCATACCTTGTAGACCGTATTTTCTACCGTCTTCTGGGGAGAAAATACGCGCAATCCCATATTCATGAAGCTCTTTAATTTCACGGGGAATAATTACTCCACCACCACCCCCATAAATTCGGATATGGGAAGCTCCTCTTTCTTTTAAAAGGTCGTACATATATTTGAAATATTCAACATGTCCGCCTTGGTAGGAAGAAATTGCAATTCCTTGAACATCTTCTTGGATTGCTGCATTTACAACCTCTTCAACTGAACGGTTATGTCCTAAATGAATAACCTCAGCTCCGCTTGCTTGAATAATTCTTCTCATTATGTTTATTGATGCGTCATGTCCATCAAATAAGCTTGATGCTGTTACAAATCGGATATGATGCTTTGGGCGATAAATCTCAACTGTACTCATATGTGTCCTCCATTTCTAGAGAGATTATTTTTATTCAGGTAACACCTTGCCTTTATTGATTCCTTTTAATAGAATTTCAGTTTGCAAGGAAATATACTCATCTAATGTAAATAGCTTTTGCAAAGCCCATCTTCTGAAACCCCACATTTGACCTTGAACAAAGATGTTATGTGCCAACAGTTGAATTTCTGCATTACTTAGCTGTAACACACCAGTTGATACACAATTTTCAATGACGTTTTCAAACATGGCAACCATTTCAAATTCTTTTTTTAGTACATAAGGTAAGGCGTCCTTTGAAAGAGATTTAGCCTCTTGGTACATGACGAGTACTTCATCTTGCATTTCATCCATGACTTTAAAGTAATAGGCAATAGCTAGCTTTAGGCTTTCGAGATTGCCTTGTTTTGTATCAATGTCTTGTTGCATACGATCTCGTACTTGATCATAGATGCTGTCACATACTAGGTAAAGGACGTCTTCTTTTGTTCGAATGTATTCATAAAGTGTTCCAATACTAAATCCTGCAGATTTTGCGATTTCTCTTGTTGTTGTTCGATGAAAGCCTTTTTGTTTAAAGAGAGTGACTGCACCTTTGATCATTTGGTCTCGTCGCTTTTTAACAAGGCGCTCATCTTTTACAGACGCAGGTACTTCTCGTTTTTTCATTCCATCACATCCATCAAAGAAGTAAGGAAATGCGAGTGTTTTTAAGATAGGGCTACCCTGAAAATACGACACTGTACAAGGGGTGTTAATCTGCGTTGCAGGAACCTCGCTTTCCGTGGGGCGCCACTTGAGCCTCCTCGGCTTCGCCTGTGGGGTCTCAAGTCTGTCGCATATCCCACAGGAGTCTCGGTTCCTTCCACTCCGATTAACACGCATGAATGACTTAAACGCCAACATTCTACAAACTAAAAATTAAGGTCACATTTTCATCCTTCATGGTGCGATTTTCATAGTAGCCTACCTTGATGTAACTTAATCACTCTCATTTCCTCTTCATCTATACTGATATTTATTATTTTGTGATCATTCTAGAAATAACTAGGCGTTGAATTTCTTGAGTTCCCTCGTAGATTTGAGTGATTTTTGCATCTCTCATGTATCTTTCAACTGGGTAGTCTTTTGTATAGCCATAGCCACCAAAAACTTGAACAGCATCTGTCGTTACTTTCATGGCAGTATCTCCAGCAAATAGCTTAGACATGGCTGATTCTTTTCCGTATGGAAGTCCTTCTGATTCTAACCATGCCGCTTGGTAGGTTAATAGTCTTGATGCTTCAACGCTTGTTGCCATATCGGCTAGCTTAAACCCAATGCCTTGTTGTGCTGCTATCGGCTTTCCAAACTGCTGTCTTTCTTTTGCATAATCAATTGCAGCATCAAGGGCACCTTGTGCAATTCCTACTGCTTGAGCAGCGATTCCGTTTCTACCGCCATCAAGTGTCATCATCGCCACTTTGAATCCTTCACCCTCTTCACCAAGAAGGTTCTCTTTTGGTACGCGACAATCTTCAAAGATGATTTCTGTTGTAGGAGATGAACGGATTCCTAGCTTACTTTCTTTTTTCCCAACTGAGAAGCCTGGAAAGTCACTTTCCACGATGAAGGCACTTGTTCCTTTATGTTTAGATGTTGGATCTGTTAGAGCAAATACAACGTAAATGTCTGCAATTCCACCATTTGTAATAAAGATCTTAGAGCCGTTTAAAATATAATCATCACCATCTCGTTTTGCAGTCGTTCTCATTCCACCAGCATCTGAGCCAGAGCCTGGTTCAGTTAGTCCATAGGCACCAATTTTCTTTCCTTCTGCCATCGGGCGTAAAAATTTCTGTTTTTGCTCTTCTGATCCAAATTTGTAAATTGGCCAACCTGCAAGTGATGTATGAGCTGATAACGTCACCCCTGTAGACGCACACACGCGTGATAATTCTTCAACTGCGATACAGTATGCTAAATAATCACTACCAATTCCACCATACTCTTCAGGCCATGGGATTCCTGTTAACCCTAACTCTGCCATTTTGTCAAAAATTTCTCGGTCAAAACGCTCTTCTTCATCACGCTCAGCAGCTGTTGGTGCTACTTCGTTTTTAGCGAAATCACGAACCATTTTTCGAATCATTTCATGTTCTTCTGTTAGTTTGAAATACATATCCGTTCCCCCAATGTTTTCTATCGTTATTTTTCAATTTTATAGTTGCTTACTAATGACTAATCGTTGAATTTCACTAGTACCTTCGTAAATTTCACAAACTTTCGCATCTCGGAAAAACCTTTCAACAGGATAGTCCTTTGTGTATCCATAACCGCCATACACTTGTATTGCTTCTGTAGCAACATCCATAGCAGTTTTAGAAGCAAAAAGCTTTGCCATTGACGCTTCTTTCCCACAAGGAATGCCATTTTCTCTTAAAAAGGCAGCTCGATAAACAAGTAATCTAGAAGCCTCAACATTTGTCGCCATGTCAGCTAGTTTAAAGCCAATCCCTTGTTGGGCTGAAATTGGTTTGCCAAATTGTTGTCTTTCTTTTGCGTAGGCAACAGCATGATCTAAAGCTGCTTCTGCAATACCTAATGATTGTGCAGCGATACCAATTCGGCCAACATCTAGGTTTGCCATAGCAATTTTAAAGCCTTGCCCTTCCTCGCCTAACAGATTTTCAACTGGTACCTTAGCATCTTCGAATGATAGTTGAACCGTTTTAGAGCCGTAAAGACCCATTTTGTGCTCGTCTTTTCCTACAATGAAGCCCGGTGTATCTTTTTCAACAATAAATGCTGATACTCCTCGGCTTCCTGCCTCCTCTGGATTTGTTCTCGCAAATACAATATACGTATCTGCTTCACCACCATTTGTAATGAACACTTTTGACCCATTTAAAATATAATGATCACCTTGTTTAACCGCTTTTGTTTTTAAGCTCGCTGCATCTGAACCCGAACCTGGCTCTGTTAAACAAAATGCGCCTAAATATTCTCCAGATGCTAGCTTAGGAACGTATTTTTGCTTCTGTTCTTCTGAACCAAAATATAATATAGGGTTTGTACCTACTGATGTATGAACAGACAGGATTACTCCAATCGTTGCGCTTACTTTTGATAGTTCATGGATGGCAATAATATACGAGGTAAAATCCATTTCAGAACCGCCATACTTTTCTGGAATGGTAATTCCCATTAAGCCTAGTTCAGACATTTTACTCAATATCTCTCTTGGGAATTCCCCTTGTTCCATTCGTTCAACAAATGGTGCGATTTCTGTTTGCGCAAAGTCTCGAACCATTTTTCTCATCATCTCTTGTTCTTCCGTAAATCGTAGATTCATAGAATACAGCTCCTATCCCATCATGACTTCCATTGTGTGCAAAATTTATTCGTATGTGTAAAAGCCTCTTCCTGATTTTTTTCCTAACCAACCTGCCTTTACATACTTACGTAATAATGGACATGGACGATATTTATCGTCACCGAACCCTTCGTGTAGGGTTTCCATAATATACAGGCAAGTATCAAGACCGATAAAGTCTGCTAATGTTAATGGTCCCATCGGATGATTCATCCCAAGCTTCATTACTTCATCAATTGCTTCTGGTGTAGCTACTCCTTCATAAACCGTAAAGATCGCTTCATTGATCATTGGCATTAATATACGGTTAGACACGAATCCAGGGAAATCATTTACCTCAACTGGCACTTTATTTAGCTGTTTCGTCATATCCTCAATCACTTGATACACTTCATCTGCCGTAGCTAATCCACGAATAATTTCAACTAATTTCATGACTGGAACTGGGTTCATAAAATGCATGCCAATTACTTTTTCTGGTCGCTTTGTGGCTGCCGCAATTTCAGTAATTGGTAATGAAGACGTGTTCGTTGCCAAAATCGCATGGGCTGGAACTATTTCATCAAGCTGTGCAAATAGCTTTGTTTTAATGTCCATGTTTTCTACTGCAGCTTCGATTACTAAATCTACATCACTTGCATTTTCAAGATCTAGTGATTGAGAAATACGCTCAGTCGTTGCAGACATCTCTTCTTCTGACATTCTTCCTTTATCTACTTGGCGTTTTAAGTTTTTTGAAATAATTGATAACCCTCGATCAAGAAATTCTTGTTTTATATCATGAAGTTTCACTTCAAATCCTGCCATCGCACAAACTTGCGCGATACCTGATCCCATTTGACCTGCACCTATTACCATTACCTTTTGTACATTCATCTTACATCCCCCTTTTAGTTAGTTTCCTTTTACCTCAACCATAATCGCATCGCCCTGGCCACCACCACTACAGATAGCAGCTACACCAATACCTCCACCACGACGCTTTAACTCATGAATTAACGTAATGATGATGCGCGCTCCACTAGCACCAATTGGATGCCCTAACGCAACTGCTCCACCGTTTACGTTTACTTTTTCAGGATCTATAGAAGCAATTTTTCCACTTGTTAGCGCAACTGCTGCAAAAGCTTCATTTATCTCAAATAAATCAATATCATCCACTGTTTTACCTGTTTTCTTTAAAAGCTCATTAATCACAATTCCTGGTGTTTTCGGAAAGTCCTTTGCCTCAACAGAGATTGCAGCATGTGCAATGATAGTAGCTAAAGGCGTTTTTCCTTCACGCTCGGCACGTTCTTCACTCATTAATACAAGTGCAGCAGCACCATCGTTTACTCCAGGTGCGTTTCCAGCTGTAATGGTACCTGTTGATCCAAACACTGGACCTAGTTTTGATAATTTTTCTACGGATGTATCTTTACGAGGGGCTTCGTCTTTATCAACAACCGTCACATCACCTTTTCGTCCGCGAATCTCCACTCCAACGATTTCATCAGCAAACTTATTGCTTTCAATCGCTTCAATTGCACGTTGATGACTACGGTATGACCAACTGTCTTGTTCTACACGTGAAATCTCTAACTCTTCAGCCACTTCATTTCCGTACGTTCCCATATGAACACCCTTGAAACTACATGTTAATCCATCATGAACCATTAAATCCTTTACACTAGCATCCCCCATGCGTAATCCCCAACGTGCCTTCGGTAATAGATAAGGAGCGTTACTCATTGACTCCATGCCACCAGCGACAATGACCTCTTCATCACCAGCGCGAATGATTTGGTCAGCTAACGTCACACTTCTCATTCCTGATGCACAAACTTTATTAATTGTTTCTGTTTTTACCTCCCAAGGAATTCCGGCATGTCTTGCTGCTTGCCTTGAAGGTATTTGACCTTGACCACCTTGTAAAACCGTTCCTAAAATAACTTCATCTATATCTTCTGCATTCATTTCTGCACGTGTTAATGCTTCTTTGATGGCAATTCCACCAAGCTCAGATGCTGTTAAAGAACTTAAAGCTCCACCAAATTTCCCAAAAGGAGTACGAACACCGCTTAATATAACTGTTTTCCCCATTAGATTCCCTCCTGATCTACTGTTTAGTAACCGCTTTCATAAAACTTCGACTGAACGCTCGCTCACCCTTATTTCAAGGAAGGAGGCGTACAACTGTACACCTCCATTTTAAAACCATTCTATTGTTCTATGACTCTCTTACTTTCTATTGTACGTTAAAAGCTGCCAAAATTGAATAAGTTTGCTTAATTTTCATTCAAATCTAATTACTTTCACGAAGCTAATTCTTGCTCTTCACCTATAACTGATTTCTCAAGCAGTTCAGCTACATCATATGTGCCTACCGTTTCTTCTACTTCTTTTGCTTTTGTTCCATCACTTATCATTGTTAAGCAATATGGACATCCAGAGCTAATCACAGATGATTTCGTTTCTAACGCCTGCTCAGTTCTAGCTACGTTAATACGAGTACCTGTATCTTCTTCCATCCACATTAATCCTCCACCAGCACCACAGCACATGCCTTTTTCACGATTTCGTTCCATTTCAACAAGTGTCACGCCAGGAATTGCCTTTAAGATGTCTCTTGGTGGCTCATACACTTCATTATATCTTCCTAGGTAACATGAATCGTGGAAGGTAATGGTTTCTTTTACTTCATGCTTAGGTACAAGTCTTCCTTCTTTCACTAGTTGTGCAAGTAATTCTGTATGGTGATAAACCTCTGCTTCAAAACCGAAGTCAGGATATTCATTTTTGAAGATATTGTATGCGTGTGGATCGATTGTTACGATCTTTTTCACTTCATTCTTCTCAAATTCCGCAATATTGTTTGTTGCCAGCTCTTGGAATAAGAATTCATTACCTAATCTACGTGGCGTATCTCCTGAATTTTTCTCTTTGTTTCCTAGTATCGCAAATTTCACACCTGCTTCGTTAAGAAGCTTTGCAAATGAAAGGGCGATTTTTTGGCTACGGTTATCAAACGATCCCATTGATCCAACCCAGAATAAGTATTCAAATTCCTCTCCAGCTTTTTTCATTTCTTTTACTGTAGGAATGACTACGTCTTCACGAGCTTCACGCCAGTTTTCTTTTTCTTTTCTGTTTAAGCCCCACGGATTACCTTGGCGCTCAATATTCGTCATTGCACGTTGAGCATCTGCATCCATTTTTCCTTCTGTTAAAACTAGATAACGACGAAGGTCAATAATTTTATCGACATGCTCGTTCATAACAGGACATTGATCTTCACAGTTACGACAAGTTGTACATGCCCAGATTTCTTCTTCTGTAATCACATCTCCAATTAGACTTGGGTCATATTGAAGTTCTACTGTTGCAGCAGATTCTTCAGCACCTTTACCAGCAGCAGCCAACGCTAACTGATTTCCTTTAGTATTAGAGAACGCTACAGTAGGTACCCAAGGAGCTCTAGAAGTCACAACAGCACCTTTTTCTGTTAAGTGGTCTCTTAGCTTTAAAATTAAGTCCATAGGAGAAAGCATTTTACCTGTACCTGTTGCCGGACACATATTTGTACAGCGTCCACATTCTACACATGCATATAAATCAATTAATTGTGTTTGTGTGAAATCTTCAATTTTCCCTACACCAAATGTTTCTTGTGTTTCATCTTCAAAATCAATCTTTTCTAGTTTGCCAGGGTTAGATAAACGGTTGAAGAACACGTTTGCTGGACCTGCAATTAAGTGAGCATGCTTTGATTGTGGTACATATACTAAGAATGTTAATAGAATTAATAAATGAATCCACCAAGCAATATAGAATACGACAATTGATGCCGTTTCATTCATCCAGCTAAATAGAAATGCGAATGAAGAGGCAATTGGTTCACTAAGAGTTAGCCCATGTTGATGCCAAATAATCCCCATTCCGTTTCCTAATAAAACTGATAGCATCAAGCCGCCGATAAAGATAAGGACAAGACCTGATTTAAATCCCCTTTTCAGACGAACAAGCTTTTCAATATAGCGTCGATGGAACGCCCAAACAACTGCTACTAAAATCATAAACGTCACTAATTCTTGGAAGAAAGTGAATGCTGGATATAACGGACCTAACGGTAAATGCCAGCCTGGCTTAATTCCCTTTAAAATAAAGTCTATTGCTCCAAACTGGACAAGGATGAAGCCATAAAAGAACATAACATGAATAATTCCACTTTTTTTATCTTTCAGCAATTTCTTTTGACCAAAAACGTTAACCATAATTTTTTGGAAGCGCTCTTTAAACTTTCGATCAAATTCTACTTTCTTACCAAGCTTAATGTATTCCATTCTCGTTTTAATTAAGTATCCAAACAAATAAGCTCCGTAAGCGGTTACAATAAGAGCGGCAACTAAATTTACCCATAAAAGAGTGTTCATTTTCGTCTATCCCCTTTCTGCAGACATTATATCTTTCTTATTTTACAGAAAAACTTCTTTTTTTCTAACATTTTTAAAGAAGTTAATTTTCTGAATTAAATATCTATATATCCATTATATAATGAATGAGCATTCAGTCAACAGGTTTATATAAAAGAAAATAAGTTCATCTAAAATAAATAACACCACAATAGCACAACATAAACGATATCTTCTTTATTTATTTTCCTACAATTAACAATAATCCTATTTTAGATGGAGGGTCTAGATTGATAACTGCCACAATTGTCATCATCATCCTTCTGACCATTTTATTGTGGCTTTTTAGCGACCTCAAGCTAGGGAGGAAAAACCATTTACATGTAGTTGGTAAGCGAGAATATCCTATGCGAAAAAGTGATATTGAATTGTTTACTCATGGTGAAGAGTTATTCTCTGACCTATTTACAGAATTAAAAAACGCGAAAAAGCACATTCACATTTTATTTTATATCGTGAAAAACGATAAAATTAGTCATGACTTTTTAACGTTATTAGCAAAGAAAGCAAAGGAAGGTGTAGAGGTTAGACTCCTTCTCGACCGTATCGGTAGCAAAAAAGTAGAACAACCGTATTTAGACCAACTGATACAGGATGGTGGTCATTTTTCCTTCTGCCATCTTCCCAAACCACCGTTTTTCTTTTATTCACTTCAAGCTCGAAACCATCGTAAGATTACTGTCATTGATGGTCGTATTGGATACATTGGTGGATTTAATGTTGGTAATGAATATTTAGGTCAAGATCCTAAATTTGGGTTTTGGAGAGATTATCATTTAAAACTCACTGGTGAAGGTGTGAAAGACTTACAAACACAATTTCGTTATGACTGGGAGGACGCAACGGGTATTACCTTCCCAAAAACGGATAATTATTTCCCAGAGCTTCAACAAGGGAATACCGAAATGAAATTAGTGCCTACAGACGGAGCTTATCTTCAAGAGCATTTCTTGGAACTTCTAAATAGTGCCAAAAAAGAAATTATCATTGGGTCTCCTTATTTCATTCCTGGAAAACGAATTTTCCAAACACTTTTAGACCTTGCACATAGAGGAATTAACATAACGATCTTACTTCCGAAAAAGGCCGACCATATGTTAGTGAAGGAGGCTTCCTTTCCGTATATCATACCTTTATTAAAGTCAGGAGTATCAATCTATCACTACGAAAAAGGGTTTTACCATGCAAAAACCATTATGATAGATATGAAGATGTGTGACATTGGAACGGCTAATTTTGATAAAAGGAGTCTTTATTTAAACCATGAAATCAATTGCTACATCTATAGTGAACAATTGGTTCATACCGTTAGGGAAGCATTAAATGAAGATTTATCACATGCTTCTATCATCACTCTACAACAAGTTAAAAAACGTAGTGTGATTCACCGTTTAAAAGAAGTTATCGCGACGCTAATTTCTCATTTTTTATAAAATTAACTTAAGGGAGGGGAATTTACTTACCATGAAAATTAGATTTGGGTACGTATCACATGCTTTATCCTTATGGGATTGCTCTCCTGCTAAGACTCTTACTTTTACTAGATGGAAAACTCTATCTGAAATTGAAAGAAAAGAAAAGCTATTGGAAGTAACTAGCCTTAACTTGCGTAACACATTACGCATGCTTCACTATAATATTGCACACGATATCGTTTTATACCGCCTTTCTTCGTCCATTGTACCGTTAGCAACACATCCAGAGGTCAAATGGGATTTTAGGTCTTATTTTAAAAAGGAATTGAAAGAAATCGGGGACTTAGTAAAAAAACATCAATTAAGAGTTAGCTTACATCCAAATCAATTTACATTGTTTACTAGTGATAAAGAACATATCACTACAAATGCAGTTGCTGATATGGTTTATCATTATGATTTGCTAGAAGGGATGGGGTTAGCAAACTTGGCTAATATCAACATTCACGTTGGAGGGGCATACGGAAACAAGAAAACGGCTATTGAGAGGTTTCACGAAAACATCAAACAGCTTCCACCACATATAAAAGAACGAATGACACTTGAAAATGATGATAAAACGTATACAACCGATGAGACGTTAGCTGTCTGTAAAAAGGAAAACATCCCGTTAGTCTTTGATTACCATCACCACATGGCAAATAATAGTGGATCTGAGCTTATTCTATTACTAGAAGAGGTTTTTTCAACCTGGTCTCATTTTAATTTCATTCCTAAAGTACACTTGTCCTCTCCGAAGAATGAAAAAGAGTATAGAAGTCACTCTGACTTTGTAGATCTCGAATTTATCAAGCCGTTTCTAGATGCAACAAAAGAGATTGGGATGGATTATGACATTATGATTGAAGCAAAGAAGAAGGACCAAGCTCTTTTAAAACTTGTCGAAGACATCTCTAAAATACGAGGTGTAAAAAGGTTAAGTGGGGCAACGATTGAATATTAATTGCATGTAAAAAACTTTACATTTTAACAAAGAGGTCAGTCCATAGTGATTGGCTCTTTTTTGTTTTCAATTTTTTCTCTTTCTTTCAAAGGTTTGAACATTCAATTGAAAGAAGTTTTTAGGAAATGAAAGCACTTTGCTTGAACAACTTATTCACATCTACAAATATAGGTATTTTAGCGCACAAACTTTTCACCTATAAGGAAAATACCCTCAAAAAAAGCCCTTTTATTCATGTAAAATTCACTAATTTTCACAATACAAATAATATTCAGAATTTGTTATGTTATATGTAATAGAGAAACCGCGGTCTCTATCTAAAAAAAAGGAGATGAGACAATGTTAAAAAAGATTTTTGCAACAGTAACAACAACTGCTTTAATTGCTTCACTTGCGATTTACTCACCTGCTTCAACAACACCATCTGGAGGAGAATTAGATTTAGTTCAAGTGGAATCAAGTTCTTTCACTAAAAACCCCGCGCTTGGAAAGGCACAATTCTTAATTGATACATCAGACGTTAAAATTCCTACTGGCATTAAAAAGAAGTTAGAAAAAGTACATACTGACAATACGCTATATGTTGTTCAGTTTGACGGACCTATCACCGATGAAGATAAACAGCAACTTTTAAAAATGGGAGTAGAAATTGGTGATTATGTTCCTGATTTTGCATTTATAGTAGATGCTAAAAATGTGAGCGTATCAAAGATAGAAGGTTTAGCAGGAATCACCTCTGTCAAACCATACTTACCTTTATATAAATTTGACCCACAACTGTTTAAGCGTGGAGCTTCTGAATTGGTAAAAGTAACGATGATTACTCTAAAAGGCAACAAAAAAGAGGTAGAGGCTAGAGGTCTGAATGAGCTTATTACGTATAGCTATCAGAATGACATCGTTTTTATTTCTGAACCAGCAGAGTATAAGATTTTAAATGATGAAGCTAAGAAAATCTTGAAGGTGGATACTGCACAAACCACTTATGGACTTGATGGTTCTGGTCAGATTGTTGCAGTTGCAGATACTGGTTTAGACACAGGAAAAAATGATGCTTCTATGCATGAGGCTTTTAGAGGAAGAATTACATCCATCCATGCATTAGGACGTACAAATAATGCCAATGACACAAATGGACACGGAACTCATGTTGCTGGGTCTGTTCTTGGCGATGCAAGTTTTAAAGGAATGGCTCCTAAAGCTAATCTCGTATTCCAGTCGATTATGGACAGCAGTGGTGGCTTAGGCGGCTTACCAACTAATTTAAATACATTGTTCTCTCAGGCTTATAATGACGGAGCTAGAATTCATACGAATTCTTGGGGAGCAGCTGTAAACGGCGCGTATACAACAGACTCAAAGAATGTGGATGAATACGTTTGGAACAATGATATGACAATTCTTTTTGCTGCAGGTAATGAAGGATCTGGTTCTAAAACGATTAATGCTCCAGGCACAGCTAAAAATGCTATAACAGTAGGAGCAACAGAAAATTACCGTCCAAGTTTTGGGTCATATGCAGATAACGTGAACCATATTGCAACGTTTTCTTCTAGAGGACCAACAACTGACGGACGTATTAAACCAGATGTCATGGCTCCAGGTACGTATATTTTATCAGCTCGTTCATCTTTAGCACCTGATAGTTCATTCTGGGCTAATTATAATAGCAAATATGCATATATGGGTGGTACTTCAATGGCGACACCACTTGTAGCTGGTTCTGTCGCATTAATTCGAGAGCACTTTATGGAAAACCGCGCTGTAACTCCTAAGCCTTCTTTAATAAAAGCGGCGCTTATTGCTGGTGCAACAGATACAGGTCTTGGATATCCTAACAACAACCAAGGATGGGGACGTGTTGATGTTCCTAAGTCATTGAATGTAGCGTATGTAAATGAAACAAAGTCGCTAAGTACTGGTCAGAAGGCAACTTACACTTTTACAGCTGACGGTTTAGATCCATTAAAGATTTCTTTAGTATGGACTGATTATCCTGGGAATCCATCAGCATCAAAAACGCTTATTAATGATTTGGACTTAGTTATTACTTCTCCAAGTGGAAAGCAATATGTAGGGAATGATTTTACAAGTCCTTACAACAATAACTGGGATGGAACAAATAACGTAGAAAATGTGTTTATTAATTTATCTGAAAGTGGTACGTACACAATTGAAATTCAAGCTTACAATGTACCAGTTGGACCTCAAGACTTCTCGATTGCTGTTGTGAATTAATATTTCATAGAAAAAAGGAATATTTAAGTGGCTACCCTGAAAATACGACACTGTACAAGGGGTGTTAATCTGCGTTGCAGGAAACTCGCTTTCCGCAGGGCGCTTCTTGAGCCTCCTCGGCGTTTACGCCTGTGGGGTCTCAAGCCTAGCGCATCTCCTGCAGGAGTCTCGGTCCTTCCACTCCGATTAACACGAGCAAATACAAAGATTCAACATTCTAATAAATACCTAACCATTTTCATCCTCCATGGTGCGAATATTTATTAGCATGAGTGTCTATACCGAAAATAGGTAAAATAACATTAGCCGACTTAGATTTGAATAATTAAAAAAGGGAAAGGAGCTTATGACATCCGATGCTCCTTTCCCTTTTTTTATTTTGTAAATCCCTCAATCATTGGAGATACCCATTGGAAGAATTTGTATCCTAGGAAAACCCCTACTATTCCTGTTACACCTGAAAGGACAGGTGGTGCTGGAATTGGGAGCTTTAATAAAGCAAAGACAAAACCTACAATGCCTCCAGTGATTAATGAAAAAATGACTTCTCTCATTTTTAATCCTCCGTTATTTCATAAGTAGGCCTTACGGTTAGTATGACCAAAGATAAGACCCTCTACTCGAGCTGAAAGAGGGTCTAAATATTGACAATTCTACATTTTTTCTGGTGCAGAAACACCTATTAGTTTTAAAGAGTTTTGAATTGTAATTTGAACTGCTTTCATTAATGCAAGACGTGCTTTTGTTTTTTCAAGATTGTCAGTATCTAATACCTTCTCAGCATTATAGAAGCTATGAAGCGTTGACGCCAGCTCAAAAATATAATTTGTAATACGATGAGGTAAACGTTTTTCTGCCGCTTCAGCTACCGCTTGTGGGAATTCACCTAATTTTTTCAGTAAGTCAAACTCTTTTTCAGATTGAAGTTCACTTACTTGAATGTCTTCACCAACTGTAATGTTTAATTCTTCTCCCTGACGAAGCATACTGCAAATACGTGCATGAGCATATTGAGCATAATAAACTGGATTTTCATTCGATTGAGAAACAGCAAGATCTAAATCAAAATCTAAGTGAGTATCAGAGCTTCGCATTGCAAAGAAGTAGCGAACTGCATCTAGTCCAACTTCTTCAATAAGGTCACGCATTGTAACTGCTTTTCCTGTACGTTTACTCATTTTTACCTTTTCACCATTTTTATAAAGGTGTACTAACTGGATAATCTCGACCTCTAACGTATCTTTTTCATATCCTAATGCTTGAATGGCAGCCTTCATTCGAGGAATGTATCCATGATGGTCTGCACCCCAAATATTGATTAGTTTTTCAAAGCCACGCTCTAATTTATCTTGATGATAGGCAATATCTGGCGTTAAGTAAGTGTACGAACCATCTTGCTTAATTAAAACACGGTCTTTGTCGTCACCTAGTTCAGTTGAGCGAAACCAAGTTGCACCATCTTGTTCGTAAATATGACCTTTTTCACGTAATGTTGATAAAGCCTTATCAATCTTTCCATTATGATAAAGTGATGTTTCAGAATACCATACATCAAATGGCACACGGAACTCTTCAAGATCCTTTTTTAGCTTCGCCATTTCTACTTTTAAACCATGCTCACGGAAAAATGCTAAACGTTCTGTTTCTTCTAAGTGAACATATTTATCACCGTCAGCTTGAGCAAGTTGTTTACCGATTTCAATAATATCTTCACCATGATAGCCATCTTCAGGCATAGAGATATCCATCCCTAACGCTTGCATATATCTTGCATTGATTGAAAGTGCAAGATTGTTAATTTGATTTCCAGCATCATTAATATAGTACTCACGTGAAACTTCGTAGCCTGCCTTATCTAGAATATTGCATAATGAGTCACCTACTGCTGCACCACGAGCATGTCCTAAATGTAGGTCACCTGTTGGATTAGCTGAAACAAACTCAACCTGTACTTTCTGTCCCTGTCCAATTTTTGTTTCTCCGTAGCTTGCTCCAGCTTTTAAAATTGTAGGAACTAATTCAGTTAAGTATTGGTTATCCATATAAAAGTTAATAAAGCCTGGTCCTGCAATTTCCATTTTTTCAATGGACGCTTTTGTTTTATCAAATTGGGCAACGATGGCTTCTGCAATAGCTCTTGGTGCTTTTTTTGCGACACGTGCTAATTGCATTGCCATATTGGTTGAGTAATCACCGTGAGCTTTTTCTTTTGGAAGCTCTAATATCACTTGAGGGATTTGATCTTCTGTTGCTAACTCGGCTTTTAAGACCGCTGCTTTAATCTCAGCTTTTAGTCGTTCTTGTACTTCGAGTACGATGTTCATTTTTGTTCCTCCTTGAATAAGATTGTAATGGTATATCTACCCGCTTCTTGCCCTTGCATTTTAAGTTGATACGTTAAGTACAATTTGCCTTTTTTCGTTTTATGTAACCAATCATATGTCAGATTGTTTGTGTATGTTTCCATTTCTAACTGACCCATTTCACTTTGATAAAGTCCATAAGTCGTTTCTTTCTTTATATAGGATTGCCTCATTTTCACGGCACCCGATCGCAATATGAGTACACCACCATCAGAAATTTTAACGACCGTTTTTACTCTCCCTGCTTCTTTCGGTCTCTCTTCTTCAAAAGTAAGGTACGTTGCTTCGTTTTTACGAAAATACACACCCTTTGTTTCAAATGCGATATTTTCTTTCCTAGTACCATCTCTTATTTCTGTTACAAACTTCAGTTTTATTGGCGTCCCATTTTCAGAACTAACACTCACTCTTACACTTCCTTAATTTCACTACTATTTAACTTCAATAGTATAAAGATTATTGGTAAAAAGTTCAATAGACGTCTAACTTAATTAAAGAATTTCATGGATTCTAGCAATTCCCAGCGAAAGCGAGAGTCCTGCAACGAAGGTTACACCCCATGTTGATTGCAACGAATTGTATTTTCAAGGTAGACTACCATACAATTTGAGAATTGCACTATGAAGGATGAAAATGTTTAATTGTTTCTTTTGTGCATTATAGAGTGTTGAATCCAAGTACTTCAGGAATGTTAACCGAAGTGGAAGGACCGAGACTCCTGCGGGAGATGCGCTGGACTGGAGACCCCACAGGCGAAGCCGAGGAGGCTCCAGGAGCGCCCCGCGGAAAGCGAGGTTCCTGCAACGAAGGTTAACACCCAACATACAGTGTCGTATTTTTAGGGTAGACTTCTATGCAAATTAGAATTTGCACCATGAAGAATGAAAATGTGCAATTGATTTTTTGTAACTTAGAATGTTGGATTTAAGTAATCATTCGTGTTAATCGTAGTGGAAGGAACCGAGACTCCTGCGGGAGATAGCGCTAGGCCCCGGACCCCACAGGCAACGCCGAGGAGGCTCAAGTGGCGCCCCGTGGAAAGCGAGGTTCCTGCAACGAAGGTTAACACCCCTTATACAGAGTTGTATTTTCAGGGTAGCCATTTTCATATCTTATTGTTTCTTTTATTATCTCACACCATACAAAAACGAGTTCACAAGTGAACTCGTTACAATTAACTATTTCTTTTGCACCCAACCTAAAATCATTTCACGAATTAACTTACTAGCTGTATTCGCTGTTTGCTCTGACGGGTCATAAATAGGAGCAACCTCAACTAAATCTGCTCCAACAACATTTACATCTGAATGAGCAATTGCATGAATTGAAGCAAGAAGCTCTTTAGACGTAATTCCTCCAGCATCAACCGTTCCTGTTCCAGGCGCATGTGCCGGATCAAGTACATCTATATCAATTGTTACATAAACAGGGCGCCCCGCTAACTTAGGCAAGATCTCCTTCAATGGTTCTAATACTTCAAATTTAGAGATATGCATTCCTACCTCTTTTGCCCACTTGAACTCTTCTTTCATCCCTGAACGTATTCCAAATGAATAAACATTTGTAGGCCCAATAAGATTACATGCTTTTTTTATTGGAGTTGAGTGTGAAAACGGCTCACCCTCATAATCATCTCTCAAATCTGTATGTGCATCCATATGAATAATAGCTAAGTCTGGATATTTTTTATACATCGCTTTAAAAATCGGCCATGAAACCAAATGTTCTCCACCCATTCCAAGTGGGAATTTGTTTTCAGCTAACAGTTTATCTACGAATTCTTCAATCATATCAATGCTTTTTTGTGGATTTCCAAATGGTAACGGAATATCTCCTGCATCAAAATACTTTACCTCTTCTAATTCACGATCTAAATACGGACTATATTCCTCAAGTCCAATAGAAACCTCGCGAATACGGCTTGGACCAAAACGAGAGCCAGGTCGGTAGCTTACCGTCCAATCCATCGGCATTCCATATATTACTGCTTCACTTTCCTCAAATGAAGGATGACTTTTAATAAACACATTACCTGAGTAAGCTTCATCAAATCTCATAGAAAATCCCTCTCTTTCATTATAAAAAGGTGCTTTTTCAAGCACCTCTCATTATTTAATTAAATCACTTACAAATTTCGGTAGAGCAAAAGCTGCTTTATGAAGTTCTTTTGTATAATATTTTGTTTCAATTTCATGGAAACGTTCTTCACTTACTTCAAGAGGATCATGTTTTTTAGATCCAATTGTAAACGTCCATAATCCACTTGGATAAGTAGGGATATTTGCAACATATAGGCGTGTAATTGGGAAGATTTCTTTTACATCACGTTGTACATTCGTGATTAGTTCAGGTGTGAACCATGGATTATCTGTTTGAGCAACAAATACTCCGTCTTCTTTTAACGCTTTAGAAATTCCAGCATAAAATCCTTTAGAGAAAAGGTTAACTGCTGGTCCTACAGGCTCAGTTGAATCTACCATGATCACATCATAAATGTTTTCACTTTGTGCGATATGCATGAAGCCGTCATCAACCTTCACCTCTACTCGAGGATCCTCTAACATTCCAGCTATTTCAGGAAGGTATTGTTTTGAGTACTCAATAACTTTTCCATCAATCTCAACTAGAGTCGCTTTTTTAACACTAGGGTGTTTTAAAACTTCTCGAATAACACCACCATCTCCTCCACCAACTACTAAAACATTCTCAGGATTTGGGTGTGTAAATAAAGGAACGTGCGCTACCATTTCATGGTACACAAACTCATCTTTTTGAGTAGTCATAACCATTCCGTCTAGAATAAGCATATTACCAAACTCTTCTGTCTCAACCATATCTAGCTTTTGAAACTCTGTTTGTTCTGTATGTAATGTTTTATTAATTTTTGCTGTAATTCCAAAGCTTTTTGTTTGTTTCTCAGTAAACCATAATTCCATGATAAAAAACTTCCCTTCTATTTTAACTTTCTATCGTTAACTTCACATGTCAGATTTGACATTCTGTTACTATTACTTTTCCCTATCTAACCAAATACAAACATGAGAAAAAGTATAGTTGAATCTAGCAAAAAATCAAGAAAAATTTTCTTTTTTTACTAGAAAAGTGTTTAAAATGAAAAAAATAACTTAATACTAACCATATAGATGGCAAAATACCCAATTTGCGCCCTTTATCGTTTCGTATAGGAGATATTAACATAATTAGAAAAGTGGTGAAGTATTGTGGAGACAATAACAGGACGTCGGTTAAAATCAACGATTAAATATATTCGTGCCCTTATCATTCTTGGCTCACTATTTGCAATACTTTCATTTCTTTTTTTTATTGGGATTTTTACCTATGCAAAAGCAAAAGGGGCTCCACCATTAGCAGTTCCACTTTCCACCTTAATTTATGCAAGTGATGGTACTTTAATTGGAGAAAGTCATAACGGTGGTCAAAAACGGTATTGGGTTACATTAGATGAAATCTCTCCTGCTGTCATTAACGCAACCATCGCCATTGAAGATCGACAGTTTTTTAACCATAATGGATTCGATTATAAAAGAATTGCTGGTGCTGCTTTGGCTGATATTAGAGCTATGGCAAAGGTACAGGGAGCAAGCACTATTACTCAACAATATGCGAGAAATCTCTTTCTCGCACATGAAAAAACTTGGAATCGTAAAATCACTGAAGCTCTCTATACAATCAGATTAGAGATGAACTACGATAAGAAGGAAATTTTAGAAGGATATTTAAACACTATTTATTACGGTGAAGGTGCATATGGGATTGAAGCAGCTGCAAACCATTACTTTGGGAAATCCGCTAAAGAGCTAAACATTTCCGAAGCTAGTATGCTAGCTGGCATTCCTAAAGGCCCAAGCCATTACTCACCATTTAACAATCCTGACAAGGCGAAAGCTAGGCAAAATATCGTATTAAAATCTATGGTTGCTGCTGGTTATTTATCTGACACCGAAGCGAAAGATATCTATTTAGAGAAGTTAATATATACATCAAATCATCAGGTTAAGCGTGAACAGATTGCTCCTTATTATCAGGATATTGTCATTTCGCAATTAAAAAATTCTATTGAGATTGATAAAAATATACTAAAAATGGGCGGACTAAGAGTGTATACGTCACTTGAACCGAAAATGCAAAAGTTAGCAGAAGAAGTTGTTGCCTCAACGATGAGCCCTGCCACTACTCTTCAGCTAGGCTTCGTCGCAATGAACCCTTACAATGGTGAAGTACTTGCTTTAATTGGTGGTCGTGATTACTCAAAAAGTACTTACAATCGTGTAACTCAAGCAGAAAGACAGCCCGGCTCAACCATTAAACCTTTACTGTATTATGCTGCCATTGAGCAAGGTTTTACCCCGTCTACTGAAATGAGAAGCGAAGTAACAAAGTTTACTTTTGACGATGGTAGAGCCACTTACACACCACATAATTACAATAATTATTATGCACATGACACTATTACACTTGCCCAGGCCATGGCCCTTTCAGATAATGTATACGCAGTGAAAACTCATTTGTTTTTAGGTGAGGAAACACTCATAAAAACGGCAAAGAAATTTGGTGTTACGAGCAAATTAGACAAAGTTCCATCTTTAGCACTAGGGACATCAAGTGTAAAAGTGATAGATATGGTTGGGGCATATGCGACCTTAGCCAATAACGGGAAAAAAACGAAGCCAATTTTCATTACAAAAATTGTCGATCATAAAGGTGAAATCATATACGAAAGTAAAAAAAGAACGAAACAAGTACTCGATCCAAAATCAGCCTTCGTCACAACACATATGATGACAGGAATGTTTGATGAAAAGTTAAATGATTATACAAGTGTTACAGGCAGTACCGTAAAGAACATGTTAACTAGGTTTTATGCAGGCAAATCAGGTACTACAAAGACAGATAGCTGGATGATTGGATTTTCTCCCCATCTCGTAGCAGGAATTTGGACAGGCTATGATAAAAACGAATCGATCGATTTAGTAGCAGAAAGAAGTTATGCCAAAGATATTTGGGCTATATTCATGGAGAAAGCTCACAAAGGTATGCCGGTAAAACCATTTTTACCACCTGAAGGTGTTATTGGGGTATACGTCAATCCGGACAACGGAAAATTAGCAACGAAAAGCTGTCCAGTCTCTCGATTAACGTACTATACTGAAGGGACAGAGCCAACGGAATATTGCACCGATCATCTCGACACCCATGAACAACCAAAAATAGAAGAACCAAGGAATGAAGAAGAGTCACAAAAAGGCTGGTTCAAAAGGATATTTGATTGGTTTTAAAATTATCCATACTCAAAATATAAAGAAAACCCCGGGATGTGCGCCCGGGGTTTTCAGTGTCCTAGATATTGTGTTGCTTTGTATCTTAATTCTACTTATTTTAGCAAAAAACCTCAAGTACAACATGTCATGTTCAATAAATTGTCACATTTTAGCCACACATTTCATTTGGCTATTGACTTGTCTCTAATCCTTGTTTGAGTTCATGATTTGAGCGCTCCCACGTTCCACTGTCGTGCTTCATTAAAAAGGTTTTTAGAAGTTCTTTTGATTTGTCATCCATAAAATCAACCATAATTTTACGTTTTAATGACTTATCCATTTTATTTACATGCTCTGGTAATGATTTGTATCCACGTCTAATTGAACGATCAACAGTCATCTCACAAGCAGTGACCCCAGCATAATATGGGCCATCTTCTTTTCGATCAATCGTTACCCATACGAGCCAAAATGGTTTCCCATTTGGTACATCCTCTTTATTCGGAAGGAATTTTATACCCTTTTCTACAACACTTCTTGCATGCATCGCACCAATATCAACAAATACATCCTCTTCTTCGATATCAATAAACACAGGCGAAACATTATCTAAACTTAATGCTCCTACGCCATATCCCCCATGACCATCAGTCGGGTCATTTTTAATAATATTGAAACCAATTTTCTTCTTATTATTTTCCAAAATTCGTTCCTCCTAACACCATTTTCTTCGTATTACTATTTTATCATAAGTAGTGACCGTTTCTTACATTGGTAAAATAGGTCTAAACAAACTATCTAATACATCAATGACGAATGGAATTGACGTTGTAAAGATGGGTTGTATCGTATATTGGTCTAGTGGTGTTATGACTAAAAGAATAAAAATGACAATTCCAAAGCTTTCATATTGAGTCATCTTAGCTCTAATATTATTTGGCATTAAGTCCTCTATGATTCTATATCCATCCAGCGGTGGAAACGGAAGAAGGTTGAAAATAAAGAGTAAAACGTTAATATGAACAAATAAGTCAAAGAACCGGAAAAAGATATCCTGCATGTTATGTGGTAGAGTTTGAATTAACCCAAATCTAATTGATATAAACAACAGAAAAATACTCAAGCCAGCTAGTAACAGATTACTTAACGGTCCTGCAAACGCTACTAACACTCCAGCTAATCGAGGTTTTTTAAAAAAGAAGCGATTAACTGGGACAGGTTTTGCCCAACCAAATCCAGCAATGAGTAAAAGGATTGTACCTAGTGGATCTAAATGTGCTAACGGTGATAATGTTAGCCTACCTTGGTTCTTCGCTGTCATATCCCCAAATTTATAAGCTACATATGCATGTGCAAATTCATGGACGGTAAAAGCGATGAGTAGCACCGCAACTACATATGGAATATCTTCCAGTGAAAACGCCAAAAAATTTTCTATATTCTCCATTTTTAATGTATCCCCCTAAAAATCTCGGTGTCGCCTTTATATAAAGTTGTTACTTTCTCTTTTTTCAGTATACAATAATGCTTGATAAAGTTTAATACATTACTATAAGAGGAGCGAATATAGATGCCCTATGTAACTGTTAAAATGCTTGAAGGACGTTCAGATGAGCAAAAGAAAGCTTTAGTAGAAAAAGTAACAGCGGCAGTTTCTGAAACAACAGGAGCACCTGAAGAAAAAATTGTCGTTTTCATTGAGGAAATGACCAAAGCCAACTATGGTATTGGTGGCAAGCGTTTGGTTGATTAGTAGTAGGAGAAGAGCCTTCATCATTTGATGAAGGTATTTTTTTGTTATTTTGATTGGTTTAGGCTTTCATCAGCTCGGTGAAGGTCTTTTTTTACGAGCTTCAGACTGGTTTGGGCTTTCATCTGCTTGATGAAGGTCTTTTTTCACGAACTTCGGACTATTTTAGGCTTTCATCCTCTTGATGAAGGTCTTTTTTCGCAAGCTTTGGGCTTTTTGGGGACTTCATCAACTCGATGAAGAACTTTTTTCTCGATCTTCAGACTGACTTGGGCTTTCATCCTCTTGATGAAGGACTTTCTTCGCAAGCTTTGGGCTTTTTGGGGCCTTCATCAACTCGATGAAGGTCTTTTTTCACGAACTTCGGACTATTTTAGGCTTTCATCATTCTGATGAAATGCACTTATAAATGTTTTTATTAGTTCAACATTGTCTAAAGACTTTAATAATTTTCGAAATAAGGGAATCATATGATGTATATTTAACTTTTATGCTTATTCCCCCTTGCAAAACACACACAAAACGAATATTATATAACTTGTGTCAAAAAATGTTCGTATTTTGGAGGTTTCCCCATGTTTAAAATGAACGAGTTACAAACTAATATGAAGACGGAAGTTCTGGCGGGTATTACCACGTTCTTAACAATGGTATATATCGTGATTGTTAACCCAATTATTTTATCGAGTGCAGGAGTACCTTTTGACCAAGTATTTATGGCTACAATAATCGCTACGATTATTGGTACCTTATGGATGGCATTTTTCGCTAACTATCCAATTGCCATCGCACCAGGAATGGGTTTAAATGCATATTTTGCGTTTTCAGTTGTAGGATCAAACGAAAACATCACATATGAAATAGCATTCTCAGCAGTCTTTATCGCAGGTATTATTTTTATTATTTTATCTTTAACTCCATTTAGAAAAAAATTAATTGAAGCAATACCAGAAAATCTGAAGCACGGAATTACAGCTGGTATAGGTTTATTTATCGCTTTTATTGGACTTCGCTTAACTGGGCTTGTGCAAGCACATGAACAAAATTTAGTTACACTTGGAGATCTTCACTCTCCATCGGCCATTTTAGCGCTGATTGGTTTAGCAGTCACATTAATTTTAATGTCCCTAAACGTGAATGGTGCTTTGTTTTTCGGAATGGCAATTACAGGTATCATTGCATTTTTCACAGGCCAGCTAGAATTCACAAGAGGAATTGTAGCGATGCCTTCTTTACCTGAGGGTCTTATCGTAGTAAATCCGTTAGCTGCAATTGGTGATGTCATTCAATATGGATTATATGCAGTTGTTTTTTCTTTCTTGCTCGTAACGATCTTTGATACAACTGGGACAATGATTGGAGTTGCTCAACAAGCTGGATTGATGAAAGGAAATAAACTACCAAGAGCACGTCAAGCATTATTAGCTGACTCTGTGGCTACTTCAGTTGGTGCTATGTTTGGAACAAGTCCAACTAGTGCCTATATCGAGTCATCTTCAGGGGTAGCTGCTGGTGGTCGAACTGGATTAACATCTTTAACAGTAGCGATTTTGTTTGCAGCGGCTGCATTTTTCGGACCACTTGTTGGTGCAGTATCAGGTATTGCTGCCATTACAGCTCCTGCCCTAATCATTGTTGGAAGTTTAATGATGGGGAGCATTGCAAAAATTAATTGGGATGAAATTGACGAAGCTTTCCCTGCATTTCTAATCATTCTTAGTATGCCTTTAACTTCAAGTATTGCTACTGGTATAGCACTTGGATTTATATCATATCCTTTGATGAAGGTTGTAAGGGGTAAATATCGTGAGGTACATCCACTAGTATATTTATTTGCAGTTTTATTCTTTTATCAATTAGCATTCTTACCACATTAATTACAATAAGAAAAGCGCCACATTACCCGAGTAGGTAATATGGCGCTTTTTTATTCCAAGTAAACTATTTCATGTTTATCAGATAGCTATTTTTTCATTATATCGTTAAATCTTCGTATAGTAGCCGTGTTCATCTTCGTTGAATGGTCAGGCTCCTCGAAAATGTTTTCGCAGCTAGTTAATTAAGTTGTCATTTAAATGTCTAGTGTTTGCAATATCGTCTTTTCCATCTACTAAGTGCGTCATTCCACGTACGAGTGAGTCATCCTCTAACAGGCTCCATAAGTGATACCCAAAGTCTTCTCGTTTCAACAAAACCTCCTCAAGCACTTGTACAGTGCCATAATCATGCAGTTGATGTGCTTTTTCAATTGTCTTTCTCATCATTCCTTGCATTTTAATTTCATGCTCAAGGTCATTTCTTAAAAAGTCCCTCATCGTATAGCGGCCTTCGACTTCATGTTTGATGTATGAAAGCTCATGTTGAGTAACAGGATGTGCTGTCGGAACCACACCTAAGCGCGCTACTCTTTCGCCGACCATATCAATGTGTTTTTTCGTGACATCAATATGCTCGTCTAATATATGATGAAGACTACCAAAACTCTCAGCACCTTCTGTTAACCAGTGATGCTTTGTATATTGGTTAAGTGCGACACTAAGAGCACATAAATGTTCATCCAATTGTAATCCCATCTCAAGCCTCGTGTTATAAGGAAGGCTTATTCCGCAGCCTTGCTCTCTTGCTGTACGTGGCTCTTGTCTTAAAATCATCTTATTCTCATGTGATGTAGTATGACCTGGCATTTTGGGATCAAAGCCCGATTTATCTAGTTTAAATTCATCATGTGAAAATCCTTGGTTATCATGTGTTTGCATAAATCCATCTCCTTATCACTTAATTAACATCATTATTCTTTGTTTGAGCACACTAAATATGCATGTACTTTGAAGAATAATCTATGAGAGAAAGGGTCGTTCAAACCTGTACGTAAGCATAAAAAAAGAGTATGTGACATGACAATCACATACTCTTAGATCATATTCAATTAGCCTTTTTTTACAAAAGCATCTGTTAAAACTGGAACGATTTGTTTTTTGCGTGAAACAACACCCTTTAAGGTTGCTGTGTTATTTTCTAAAGAAACGTTGTAAGCTTCTTCAACCATTTTCGCTTCTTTACCTAGAGCTAAACCGATTGAATCATTTGTTAAAATATCTGTCACTACAAATAAAAATAAATCTAACCCTTTGTCTTCTACCACTTTTGAAATCACTTTTTCAATCTCCGCTTGATTTGCAAGGACATCGTTTGTATCTACAGCATTTACTTGTGCAATTTCAACTTTGAATGATCCCATTTGGAATTCTTTCGCGTCAAGTGAAATTAGCTGGTCAACTGTTTTATCACTTAAGTCAGCTCCTGCTTTTAGCATTGATAAGCCATAGCTATCTGCGTCGACTCCAGCAATTTCAGCCAATTCTTTTGCTGCTGCAACATCTTCCTCTGTACAAGTTGGAGATTTGAAAAGTAGAGAGTCGGAAATAATAGCAGAAAGCATTAAACCAGCGACTTCCTTCTTAATTGAAACACCATTTTCTTTGTACATTTTATTTAAGATGGTAGCTGTACAACCAACAGGCTCTGCTCGGTAATAAAGTGGGTCACTTGTTTCAAAATTTGCAATACGATGATGGTCAATTACTTCAAGAACACGGACCTCATTGATGTCATCAACACTTTGCTGGCGTTCGTTATGGTCTACTAAAATTACGCTGTTCACTTCATTTGCAACTGTTTTTACTAAGCGAGGTACAGCTACTCCAAAATGATCAAGTACAAATGCTGTTTCTCCATTTAATTCACCTAATCGCACTGGTTCTACTTCAAAACCTAGCTCTTTTTTTAATTCTGCATATGCAATTGCCGAACAGATTGAATCTGTATCTGGATTTTTATGTCCGAAAATAAGTACTTTCTCCATTTCTTAACTCTCCTTACATTATCAATTTTATGTAGTGAATACCCCTTAGAGGGTAAGTAAATCTATGACCTATTTTACCACATTTTTTCTTTCTTACGCTCTCTAAAAAAGTGTCGTTCCTATAAAAAAACCAATTCTAAATAGAATTGGCTTAATGAACTACCTGTTGTCTCAGTTTATCAATAAAAGCATACGCTTCATTAATTTCTTCTTCCGTGTAACGTTGCTTGCTTTTTAAGGTAAAGATTTTTTCAGTTACTTCCTCTTTCTCTAATCCATCGAAATACAATACGGTTGAAACAAGTTCAAGAAACCGAGCGTTCTGTTCATTTAAATTCTCTAAGCAGTCCTTTAACGGCGGCATGTCCAACTCATAATGACTTAAAAACTGCTCGCCAGCTTCCGTAAGCGTGTAGCGATATTGGTAATAACCGCCCTTTTTTTCTTTTACTTCATTTAAAAAACCAAGGTTACAAAGTTCCTCTACTCGTAAAGTTAGCTCTTCTGAATAAGGACCGTAAAAGTGGAAATTGTATCTTTCGTAAAAAGGAAAATTTACTTTTTTAGCAATGTAAATCATCTTCTGTAATTTTTTTCTACCAATGATTTCTCCTGCAGCAGAGAAAGCTTTCATTATTTTCGCGTGTTCAAGTAACAAACCCCTTCATCTCCTCTATATAAAATCCATCACAAGAGTTATATCTCTAGTAGTTCTTTAATTTTCTTTTTAATCGCTTTTTTGGTTGTTTCATCTTCAAGTAAATCCTGCGGAAAATATAATTTATGGTCAGTTCGCCTTTTTCCTGAAATAGCATCTACAATCTCAGACTGTCTTGATAATTCACGCACATCACCATTCGGCATTTGTAAATGAATTGGCAAACGTTCTTCTTCCTCACCAGGTCGATAAAAGTCATAAGGTAAATCAGAAGATGAATCGACAACTAAATAATAAGCTGGGTCAATACCTGCTTTTTTAAATAAGCTAGTTAATTCCATTAGCTTCATCATTTGTTCATTACTAGGATTAAACTCTACGAATTTAAATAGATTTCGATCAATAAAACGTCGACATAAATCACTTAGAATAGGGTCGATTTCATCCTGCCAAACTTGAAAATAATACAGGATAATAGATTCATCTAATTTAATGTAATCCTCTAATGTTACGTTGCCTTCAAAAATAGAATAAAAATGACTTGGCTCTGTAGCAAATGCATATTTTTCTTCGTGTAATTGCTTGGCACGATGCAAAATCTTTGTTAATATCACTTCTGCACTTCTTGATACCGGATGAAAATATACTTGCCAATACATTTGGTATCTACTCATAATATAGTCCTCAACTGCATGCATTCCACTGCTCTTTATCACTACTTGATCTTCTAACGGACGCATCACCCTTAATATGCGCTCCATATCGAAGTGTCCGTAGCTAACACCAGTATAATAAGCATCTCGTTGCAAATAATCCATTCTATCTGCATCAATCTGGCTCGAAATCAAGCTTACAACCAATTTATTTTTATATGTTTTGGCTATGACTTCGGCAACTTTTTTAGGGAATTCTTCCCCTTCTCTTCTAAGTACGCTATTAACCTCTGTATCACCTAAAATAATTGATTGAGTAAACTCCTCATGATCTAGGTGAAAGACTTTTTCAAACGAGTGTGAAAACGGCCCATGGCCTAAATCGTGAAGGAGTGCAGCACATAGACAAAGTAAGCGTTCATTATCATCCCAATGAGGTCTTTCTTTAAAAACATCATCAATAATTCGTCTGATGATTTCATACACACCTAAAGAGTGATTAAAACGACTATGTTCAGCGCCATGAAATGTTACATATGTTGTACCAAGTTGTCTGATTCGTCGAAGTCTTTGAAATTCCTTAGTCGCAATTAAATCCCATATTAGTTTGTCCCGAACATGAATATATCGATGAACCGGATCTTTAAATACCTTTTCCTCAGATAATTTTTTATTGGATTGTTCCATATTTTAACCTCTCATTTTAAAGGTTTTGGTATTCTACTAGTTGGTAATAGTAATCCTTTAGTGATCACATTACATATCATTATATTATTTCTTTGCTCTCAAAAAAACCCATCTTCATACAAAAATCGTCAGAAATTTTCTACAATATTCGCAATGTAGTCAATTTCAGGGGTTTTATGCTCTTCTTTTCTTCAATAAAAAAATCACCTTACCAACAAACAGAAAGGCGATTTTTATTTATTTCTTTTTAATCTTCTTTTCAATTTTTTCAATTAACTCATCTTCCGTTGGAGCTGACACAGGACGGTTGTTTACAAACGCAAACGACTTCTTCCTACCTGGTCCACAATATGATTGACATCCAATCTCTATATCTGCATCTGCATCCACTTTTTTTAAACGTGGTACAAGCGTTTTTATATTCGTAGCTTGACAATCATCACATACGCGAAATTCATTAGCCATGTCATACAGCCCTTTCTTTAAGCCATCCGCATCAAACGTAGACAAGAAAATTCCACAATGAATTCTTGTCATTTGACTTCTTATTGCTAAAGGGTATTTTACAATTTCTGCAGGCTTATTGCAAGTATTGTTCGTTGTTTCCATAAAACGACAGTACTGAAAAATCTATTATCCTTTTAAGAATTTTGGTATAAACATTGTCTGTGTTGACCAAGATAGATAGTAACAAAATACATGGTTTTTTACCATGCTAGGAAAATATCTATATATTTGGGAGTTGAATAGGATGAAAGTAAGACAAGACGCTTGGACACACGAGGATGATTTATTACTAGCAGAAACTGTGCTTAGGCACGTAAGAGAAGGAAGTACACAACTAAATGCATTTGAAGAGGTTGGAGACAAGCTCAATCGAACGTCAGCCGCATGCGGGTTTCGCTGGAATGCGGTTGTAAGACATGATTATGAAAAAGCTTTACAACTTGCTAAAAAACAAAGAAAACAAAGACAAAGAGCACTTGGCCAAACTCAACCAGTAAAAAAGAATTTATTATATACACCACCTACTCCTTCTCTAGAGGACATCCAATCTAGTATTTCAATGGAATTATCTTCCGAGAGCTATGAACAACCCGTGAGAAGAACCGTTGTAAAACAGAATGCTCAGATGTCGGTAGATGATGTCATAGCATTTTTATCTAATTTGCGAGGAAATGACCATAACGTCGATTCATTACATAAAGAGAATGAGAGATTAAAACAAGACAATCAAATCCTTGCTCAGAAAAATGAAGAACTCGAAAAACAAGTGGCAAAATTAGAGCAGAATGCAGTCTCAATTCAAGAAGACTATGAAACACTAATGAAGATCATGAACCGCGCAAGGAAACTAGTATTATTTGAAGAAGAAGAACGCCCTGCGACAAAATTCAAAATGGACCGTAATGGAAATCTAGAAAAAGTTGCAGAATAATTGATACTTGATCTAATATTGCACAAAAAGAGCGCTGACTTAAAACGTTAGCGCTTTGTTATTTCGCTCAATGATTCTCTCATAATTTTGATGAAAGACTATGGCTTCTTCTTCATTTAATTGAGAGGAATAAATACTATGACTATATTTTTTTAACGTTTGCAATAATAGCAGCAGAACCGTTTGGACAGAAATATCTTCTTGTAACAGTTCGGATAATGATGCCATTGTTTGCGGTAGTATTGAGGGGTACACATATTTTGTTTCCCTTTGTCCCTGTAAGGACCTAGCATAGAATTCTTTGATTAATGAAGCTCGTTCTGAGCCACTTCCAGTGACACACAGATAGATCTGTACAGCCACTCCACCTCTTAGTCTCCTTTGGGAGATTCCAGCAAATTTTTGATCGTTTATACTCAAATCATAGCTACCTGGGCAATATGAGCCAACGATTTCTTTTGCTTCAATATTTTTCTCATAGAGGAAAAACATTTCCTGTATTAATTTCCACATCGCGTCATATCCTCGATTTATATCGATTCCCTTTTCAGTTTCAGGGAATAATAGAGAGATATTTAGAACACCTTCGTCTAATACAACTGCTAATCCGCCTGAGTTCCTTACAATGACTTCATATCCTTGTTCTTTCAAGTATTCGATTCCTGCTTTTAGGTATGGTAGTTTTGTGTCTTGTATTCCTAATACAACTGTATTTTGATGGACCCAGGTGCGAGCTATCGCACTTGTATGGTGTTTGCCAACTGTCGCACATAATGTATCGTCCATAGCAAAGGACTGGAGGGCATGAAATGTTTGTCCTAAAAAGGATTGGTCGATGTATCTCCATTGGTTTTGTTGAAGCAATGTGTTTTCTTCCATAATTAAACTCCTACGCTCTCATGAAATAGTTAAATTATTATATCATAAGTTTCCTTTAAAGAGGCTACCGTGAAAATAGTTACTACTCTATATAAGGGGTGCACTTCACTTTGCCTGTGGGGTCTCAAGCCCGGCGCATCTCCCGCAGGAGTCTCGGTCCTTCCACTTCGGGAAGCACGTCAAATATACAAGGATTCAGCACCCTAAAATGCAAAAAAAAATTACCCATTACATTACCATGTGCCATTGCGCGATTTCAAATTGTATGAAAGTCTACTATGCAAATACGATCCTGAAATATGGGGTAATCTTCGTTGCAGGAGCCTCGCTTCCCGTGGAGCGCCACCTAAGCCTCCTCGGCCTGTGGGGTCCGGAGCCTTTCGCTATTCCCACAGGACATTGAATAAGCTTTTTGAATCTTCACCGCACGAAGGAAATGCGTAAGCATTTTCGAGGAGTCTCGGCCCTTCCACTCCGATTAACACGTATGAATACTTGGATTCAACATCCTATATAGGAAAAACCAACTTTACATCTTCTTCAACCATATGTGAATACATAGTAATATTTGAACTTTATCTTCAATTTATATACGTATTTGTGAATAGAAAAAAAAGATAGCAAGTTGCTATCTTTTGATTCATTTTTATAGAGATTGGGCTGCTGTGATTAGTGCTAGTTTATAGACGTCTTCTGCATTGCAGCCTCGTGAGAGATCGTTTACAGGTTGGTTTAAACCTTGGAGGATCGGTCCTACTGCTTCAAATTGTCCTAGGCGTTGGGCAATTTTGTAGCCGATGTTTCCTGCTTCTAGACTTGGAAAGACGAATACATTTGCATCTCCTTTAATGACAGAATCAGGTGCTTTTTTCTCTGCAACTGAAGGAACAAACGCTGCGTCAAATTGAAACTCTCCATCTAAAACTAAATCTGGTCTAGCTTCTGTTGCAATCTTCACTGCTTCTACTACACGATCGGTCTCGGGCGATTTTGCAGACCCTTTTGTTGAAAAGCTCAGCATTGCGATTCTTGGGTCAATATCAAACATTTGAGCTGTATTTGCACTTTCTATCGCAATTTCGGCAAGGTCCTGACTATCAGGAGATATGTTAATTGCACAATCAGCAAAAACGTATTTTTCTTCTCCTCTTACCATGATGAATACACCAGAGGTTTTCTTAATACCCTCTTTTGTTTTGATGATTTGAAGAGCAGGACGTACTGTATCAGCTGTTGAATGTGCAGCTCCACTTACTAAGCCTTGAGCGCGCTTTGTATAGACAAGCATTGTTCCAAAATAATTTTCGTCTAGTAATATTTTATGCGCTTCTTCAACTGATACCTTTCCTTTACGACGTTCAACAAAAGCTGTGACTAATTCTTCCATTCCTTCATATGTATGCGGATCATAAACTTCTACATTGTCTAACGAGATACCTAATCCGTTTGCTTTATCCATAATTTCTTGTTGATTGCCAACGATAATAGGCACCATTACTTTCTCATTGCCTAGTCTTGATACAGCCGTTAAAATTCTCTCATCTAAACCTTCAGGAAAAACAATTCTTATATCTTTATCGGCTACTTTTTGCTTGAGACCTTCAAATAAATCTGGCATAGGTCTGACCTCCTACATCTTTTAATCTTCTATTCATTAGAATAAAGGATTTTTTTTCATAATGTAAACAAAAACGTCTCGTTTAATGTGACAAATTTGTGAATTTGTCAGTTTTATGTAGTATTTTAGAATCTACTTCTATTAGTCTTGACCTTTTTTTCTAATCTTAGCCTTTTTCGTGCGAATAGGTTTAACCTCTTGGCTAACGGAGAAGATATGTTATAGTAGTGATGTAATACATAATCAATTTAAAATTAGGAGTGATAATAGATGAGTGAAGCAGCAAAAACGTTAGATGGCTGGTATTGTTTACATGATTTTCGCTTAATGGATTGGACATTATGGAAAAGTATTTCAAGTGACGAACGTGAAGCAGCAATCCATGAATTTCATTCTCTTCTTGATAAGTGGAATGGTACACAAAACGAGAAGCAAGGAAGCCACGCTCTTTATACAGTAGTTGGTCAAAAGGCAGACTTCATGATGATGATTTTACGACCTACTATGGAAGAATTAAACGAAATAGAAAATGAGTTTAATAAATCAAAGCTTGCAGAATTTACAATTCCTGCACATTCGTATGTGTCAGTAGTTGAATTAAGTAACTATTTACCGGCCGGTGAAGATCCATATCAAAATCCGGAAATCTTAGCAAGACTTTATCCAACTTTACCAAAAGCGAAGCATATTTGTTTCTATCCAATGGACAAACGTCGCCAAGGTGAGGATAACTGGTATATGCTCCCAATGGAAGACCGTAGAAGTATGATGAGAAGCCACGGAATGATTGGACGCCAATATGCCGGAAAAGTCAAACAAATCATTACTGGTTCTGTTGGGTTTGATGATTACGAATGGGGCGTTACTTTATTTTCAGATGATGTCCTTCAATTTAAGAAGCTTGTTTATGAAATGCGTTTTGATGAAGTAAGTGCTCGTTATGGTGAGTTCGGAGCATTTTTCGTAGGAAACATTCTCGCAGAAGAACATGTTTCAAAATTCTTACACGTACAATAATAAATTCCCAAGGAAAGAGTCTCATGTGCTCTTTCTTTTTTTATCCCCTCTTTTTCCACTAGAAAGATTAGACCAACTTCGATTTCTTGTCATAAAAAATCATCAAAAAACATAAGTATCTATAGTGAAAAATATCTCTCTCCTATCTTTTTTAAAGAATTAGGAACCCATTTTCCACTCATTTAATAAGTTAAATTAGAGTCTTTTATACTACGAAAGTAACAAAGTGGTATGAATACTTCTCTTTGATAAGTGAGGTGAAGAAAATGGCCGTATTAGCACACACAGAAGAGGATGTAAAATTATTAGCCAGACTCCTTCGTGCAGAGGCTGAAGGTGAAGGAAAGTTAGGAATGTTATTGGTAGGAAATGTTGGTGTGAACCGTGCTCGGGCCGCATGTCTCGACTTTAAGGATATCAATTCTATTAGACGAATGGTGTTTCAGAGTCCAGGTGGATTTGAAGCAACTCAAAAGGGTTATTTTTATCAACGAGCTAGACAAACTGAAATTGATTTAGCTCGAAAAGTTCTTAAAGGTATGCGGTATCATCCAGCTGAATATTCACTTTGGTTTTTTAAGCCATCTGGGAGTTGTCCTGCACAATGGTATAACCAATGGAACGCTGGTCGATTTAAATCACATTGTTTCTATACACCAACACAAGAAGCATGTCCTGAAGTGTATAACACTTTTTAACATGAAGTAATACGTGCATTAGAGAGAGAATACGATAAGTATGGGTTCGTTTCAATCACATATACTTATAACATTTTGAGGAGGGTTCAAATGAGTCACAAAAACAAACAATACGATGGTATGACAAATCCATATATGGGCTATGGATATGATCCACAGCAAGGCTATAATCCATATGGTGGTTACATGGCACCAGGTCAACAAGGTCAATTCGGAGGTTATGGTTACCCACAACAACCTCCAATGGGGATGCCACCACAAGTTCCACCTACTACACCATTAGGGGCAGACCAACCACAAGTACCTGGAATGCTACCACTTGAGCAGTCTTATATTGAAAATATTTTGCGTTTAAACAAAGGTAAGCTCGCTACTGTATACATGACATTTGAAAACAACCGTGAATGGAATGCGAAGGTCTTCAAAGGGATTGTTGAAGCGGCAGGGCGTGATCATATCATTTTAAGTGATCCACAAACTGGCATGCGCTACCTTTTATTAATGGTTTACTTAGATTATGTAACATTTGATGAAGAACTAGAGTATGATTATCCTTACGGAGCAGGATTACAAGGAATGGGTACTTACTCTCCACGTTAATCATTAGAAAAGGAGTGCAAATAGCACTCCTTTTTCTATTTTACTGCCGCTACAATGATTAAGATCCACCCAATTAAAAAAGCTACACCACCAAGTGGAGTGATTGCTCCTAAAACTTTGATTCCTGTAGTACTTAACACATATAAGCTTCCTGAAAACAATACGATTCCAGCAAGCATAAACCAACCAGCTGTTGCAAAAGTACCAACTGAAGGAAATTTATCAATTAGCATCGCTATAATGAATAGCCCTAATGCATGAAACATTTGATATTGTACTCCTGTGTTCCACACTTTTAAGTACTTTTCTGATATTTTCCCCTCTAAACCATGAGCACCGAATGCACCTAAAGCAACAGCTAGAAATGCATTTATAGCACCAAGTATTAAAAATAATTTCATCAAAATCGTCTCCTATCAACTCTTTTTTCTCTTCTATCTTAATCTTCTGCAAAAAAATTTCAACTGTCTCGGTTTCTTTAAAAGAATATGATATAGTTTTAATTATCAAAAAACGGTTAGGTGCTGGTGATACGAATGACGTATACAATCTTACCATTAGGTGACTTAGCGATTCAAATACTATACAACGCTCCTATAACTACTAGGCTAACTGAAGAAATTCAATCTATTAGCAAAAGCTTATTTAACGCAAATGTAAAAGGGATCGTTGAAATTGTTCCGGCTCTGCAAACAATGACGATTTACTACGATCCTATCATTCTTTCATATCATAACTTACTAGAAACCGTAAATAACTACTGTACATTAGAAGATAATGAACGATTAACAAAAACGAAAAATCTCATTACCATTCCAACCTGCTATGGAGGTCTTTTTGGAGAGGATTTAGCTAAAGTAGCCTCATATCACCAAATAACTGAGGAAGAAGTCATTACTATTCATACAAGTGAAATGTATCATGTGGTAATGATAGGTTTTCTTCCTGGTTTTCCTTATTTACAGGGTCTTTCAAAAAAAATTTATACTCCTAGATTACCCGAGCCTAGGCTTCGAGTTCCAAAAGGTTCTGTTGGTATAGGTGGAGATCAAACGGGTGTATATCCTTTAGAATCACCAGGTGGCTGGAATATTATTGGACAGACTCCATTAGAATTATTTCAACCTAAAGCTGATGAGGCCTTTTTGTTTCAGCCCGGTGATATGATTCGATTCTCATCTATCTCACAAGATGAATTCTACAAAATAAAAGAAGAAATCAGTCAGCATACATACAAGATTCAAAAGGAGGTTGTTACACTTGAGGACAATTGATGTAAATTGTGATATGGGGGAAAGTTTTGGTTCCTATCGTGTCGGTTGTGATACAGAGCTATTTCCTTATATTTCAAGCGCAAACATCGCATGCGGGTTTCATGCCGGAGACCCACATGTAATGAACGAAACCGTCAAACAAGCTGCCATGCACAATGTATCTATCGGTGCTCATCCAGGCTATCAAGACTTACAAGGATTTGGTCGTAGATTGATTCCATTATCACCGATAGAAGTAACTGAAATGATTTTGTACCAACTTGGGGCTCTTTCGGCATTTTGCAAAGCCAACTCTGCCCATTTGAGCCATGTAAAGCCACATGGTGCCCTTTATAATCTTGCTGCGACTAATCGAGAGGTAGCAAAAGCAATTGCTACAGCGGTTGCTTCATTCGATAACACATTATGCTTATACGGATTAGCTGGGAGTGAACTGATTGCTGCTGGAAACCACATGGGTCTTAAAACAGCTTCTGAAGTGTTTGCCGATCGAACCTATCAATCAGATGGAACACTTACTCCTCGTTCTGAGAAAAACGCCGTCATCCAAGATGTAAATTTATCTGTTAAGCAAGTACTACAGATGATCCAACAAGGGACTGTCACTTCAGTTGATGGACAAGTTATCCCCATTCAAGTTGATACGATTTGTGTGCATGGTGATAGTACACATGCTCTTTTATTTTTACAAGAGCTCCATAATCAGCTTACTGCTAACAACATTGTTATAAAGGCCAAATGGTAAGCAGCATGAAGGAGCCACTATTTACAGTCAACAAGAAGGGGTTACTCACTTCTTTTCAAGATTTAGGAAGAACAGGCCTTCAGCAGTTTGGAGTTGTTACGAGCGGCGCCATTGACGTGTATGCCCTGCAAATAGCCAACCTTTTAGTTGGTAATTCTCGATCTGAAGCATGTATAGAAGTATCCATGATTGGACCAGAACTTGTTGTGGAAGCAAGCCAAGCTTATATTTCCATTTGCGGAGGAAATTTAAGTCCTACGATAAATGGACGTCCCGCTATAATGTGGAAAACACTATCTGTGAAAAGAGGAGATGTACTTTCTTTTGGAAAGCCTCTTTGCGGCGTTAGATCATACATAGCTGTTTCTGGGGGATACCACATTGAAACCATTTTACATAGCAAATCTTATTATGAAAAAGCGAATTTAGGGGAAAGAATTGAACAAGGACAAATAATTTACAGTAATCGTTCTTCTCATAAAAGGAGAAAAATAGTTCTTCCTCAAGCGCTTATCCCTCGATACGATAGGGAGATCACATTACGTGTAATCGGTGGCCCACACAAGTCAACTTTTACAGATAAATCCTTTAAAGAGTTTTTTCATACTACATATACACTCGTACAAGGTGACAGAATGGGTGCACGCTTAAAAAGTAATACCCCTATCAAACATGTAGCAGGTGCGGATATACCTTCAGAGGCAATTCCATTAGGTGGAATTCAAGTACCTAGTAATGGACAACCCATTATTTTATTAGCAGATCGACAAACAACTGGGGGATACACGAGAATTGGTACAGTTATTTCCGTTGATATCTCAAAAATTGCACAACTGCCTGTTGGTGGAACGATTCAATTTGATGCATGTTCAATTGAAGATGCACACGAGGCATATATTAAGAGGGAAAAGTATTTAAAATTTATGGAAATGACTACGCGATAAGTCTATGAAGAAAACTTTCCATTAATGATGACAGAGGTGTAATCAACTATTTCTTAAAGTGTATAAAAACAAGCTTGAGAATAGAAACTCTTTCTCAAGCTTGTCACACTTTGATTACCGATTACTTAAATACACAGAAATAGCTTCTTCAATATCATCTCGGTCTTGATCATCCGCTTTAATGTGATAGTGGTCTCCTTCAACCGAGCTTGAAAATGATTGAAATCCTTGTTGTTTTAAAAAATCATCTACGTCAGACAATTTATCACTTGGGTTTGATAATGTCTTATGTCCAATCAATTCATCGTTCACAAATACTTCGTAACGATCCTCATTTATTTTAGACCCTGCCTTTAAGTCTGAATCATCATAGGCAAACTTTCCAAATAAAATTCCATCTCCATTACCTGGCATCATCGTTACCTCCATTTTAAAATCATACTTTTAATTTCTTCAAAGGAGGTAAAGAATATGAATGGTAAGTTTTCGCAACAACTTACAAGCTAAAAATCAAATAATGAATCACCATTTGCGTCATCTTCAACAACAGCTCTAGGTCGAGACGGATGTAGTGATTGAGCAACTGGTTCGTGTTTATTTACAGCTTCTTGACGGACAGATTTGGAAGGGACGGGTTGATTCATACCTTGCTCGAGGACTAATTCACTTAATGTATGAATGACACGTAAAGAGTCGTAGATTGAATCCTCATTACTTGCGTTCCGTGCTTTTTCTAACTCAACAGTCATTTTGTCTAATATTTTATGGACAGAGATATTCATTTTTTCACCTCATTTTTTCACTTACACTTGTTCATGGTATCTTATGTTCACAAGAATTTTCAAGAGGAGGACTTTTTTTAATGAAGAAAACTTGGTGGAAAGAAGCCGTTGTGTATCAAGTATATTGGCGTAGTTTTTACGATACTGACGGAGATGGATACGGGGATTTACAAGGTGTTATCGAGAAGTTAGATTATATTAAAAACTTAGGCGTAGATGTCATTTGGCTAAACCCTTGTTATGAGTCACCTGATAAAGATAATGGATATGATATTTCGGATTATTACGGAGTCATGGAAAAGGCTGGAACGATCGATACGTGGGAAACACTTCTAAAAGAAGTACACTCACGCGGAATGAAGCTCATTATGGACTTGGTTGTTAATCATACTTCTGAGCTCCACCCTTGGTTTATAGAATCCAGATCCTCAAGAGACAACCCGAAAAGAGATTGGTACATATGGAAGGACCCGGTTGATGGGAAGGAACCGAATAATTGGAGATCCTATTTCACTCCTTCTGTATGGGAATATGACGAAGTGACAAAACAGTATTATATGCACTCCTTCGCTATCGAACAACCTGATTTAAATTGGGAAAATGCTGAAGTTCGAGAAGAAATCTATAAGATGATGAAATTTTGGTTAGACAAGGGCATTGACGGATTTAGGATGGATGTGATCAATTTATTGGCAAAAATAAAGGGATTTCCGAATGCAGAAAATCCATCGGATATAAGCTACTTGGGTAATAACCCTGGTATCCATGATTATTTACAGGAAATGAATGAAAAAGTACTTCGTCATTATGATATTTTCACTGTAGGAGAAATACCATTTGTGACACCAAAAGATGGCCTTCTATACGTAGGAGAAAATCGACACGAACTTCACACTTTATTCCACTTCCAAGTCGCAGATGATATGCCTTCATGGGATATAAAGCGTTATAAACAAATTCAGAAAACTTGGTATGAGGGAATGTGGGGCAAAGGTTGGAACTCTCAATTCTTAAATAATCACGATCATACAAGACAGGTCACTCGATATGGAAATGACAAACAATATCGGGTAGAGTCAGCAAAATTGTTAGGAACAATGGTTCACACACTTCCTGGTATGCCTTATATCTTTCAAGGCGAGGAGATTGGTATGACCGGTGTTAGATTTCCATCAATAGATGATTACCATGATATTGCCATGAAAAATAAATATCGTGAAGAAGTTCAGAAAGGTAGAGATCCACAAGCGGTATTCGAGAGTCTTCTCCCATTAAGTCGTGATAATTCACGGACTCCTGTTCAATGGGACGACACAGAAAATGCCGGATTCACATCTGGAACTCCGTGGATAAAAGTAAATCCGAATTATAAAGAGATCAATGTAGAAGCGGCCCTAAAGGATCCGAATTCGGTTTACTATTATTATAAAAAACTGATTGCTCTTCGAAAGAAGAATCCAGTGATGATTTACGGGGATTATCATGATATTTCAGAGGGCCACGAGTATATTTATGCTTATACACGAAGGCTCAATCAAGATACTCTTTTAATTGTTTTAAACCACAGTGACGAAGAAAATACATTTGAAATACCAGAGTCTTTTAAGCAACAAAAAGGAGAGCTTTTGCTTTGTAATTATGAGGAGTGTGAGGAATTATCAACCTCTTTAATCTTACGACCACATGAAGCAAGAATCTATTCCTTCGTTTAAAACTAAAGTTTGGCATAGTTGGATCTGTGCCAAACTCTTACCATTTTAACCTTTTGACTTTGCCTCAAATTTCATACATTCTCTTCCTGATGATCGAAGGACTGCAATAGAAGGCATTAACGTAGTTTTAAATTGAAAGGCCCGACAACCCCTCGGCGATTTGGGGTCCCATGTTGTATAAAAGTACTTACATTGAAAGCAGTTAATTTTCTTATTAGCCAATCCGATCACTTCCTCTCCGCATCAATTCTCTTCTAGTATTCTTTCTATCTGCCAGTCTATTTCACAATCTCCTATTTTTGCTAGAAAAGCATTCGTTTTCGAAAAGTGTGCATTTCCGAAGAACCCGCGATATGCAGAAAGAGGGCTAGGATGTGGAGAAGTTAGGATAAAATGATTGGGCGAAGTAATGAATTTCGTTTTCGTTATTGCATTCTTTCCCCAAAGTAAAAAAACGATTGGTTTTTTTCTTACGTTTAACTTTCTTATCACTTCATCTGTGAATATCTCCCATCCGATACCTTGATGAGAGTTTGCCTTTCCCTCTTCTACAGTAAGAACAGTATTAAGAAGTAATACTCCTTGATTTGCCCACTTCTCTAAATCCCCATGGTTTGGTACGTAACATCCAACATCATTGTTCAACTCTTTAAAAATATTGTTCAGAGAAGGAGGGAGGGGTACACCCTCGTCTACCGAAAAACTTAAGCCGTTCGCTTGGTTTGGTCTATGATAAGGATCTTGTCCAAGAATGACGACCTTTACATCTTCGTAATCCGTTAATTGTAGTGCACGAAAAATGTTTTGTTTGTCTGGAAAAATCGTTTTTGTCTGATATTCTTCCTCTAAGAATGAAGTTAACTTCTTATAATATTCCTTTTGAAACTCAGCTCTAAGAAGATTACCCCACTTATTCTCTAGTTGAACCATACATGAACCTCATCTTTTTTCTTATATCCTATCATAAGAACGTAATTTGGAAAATAACAACCAGCGTTTACCTTTCTAGGAAAAACTGTATTAATGTTTTTTACAGTACGACCAATACAGAACAACCTCATATTTATAAGTACTTTCACAAAAATGTCACAAGCAGTTCATATAATTGTCAAGACCTTCTGAAATTTATCACCTCTTTTCATAGTATGCTATTTATAGAACAAATTATCTTTTGATATTCAACTGTTATATATACAAGGAGGAATTTAATATGAAACAGTGGGAAGGTTTTAAAACAGGGAAATGGAGAAATTCAATTGATGTAAGAGATTTTATTTTATCAAACGTTACTGTTTATCATGGTGATGAAGCATTCCTCGCTGATTCAACAGACCACACAAAAAGCTTATGGAAAACTGTGATGGACCTTACAGACATGGAACGTCAAAATGGTGGAGTATTAGAAATGGATACCGAGATTGTGTCTACCATTACATCACATGAGCCTGGATACTTAAACAAAGAGATTGAACGTATAGTAGGTGTGCAGACAGACAAACCTTTTAAAAGGTCCCTCCAGCCCTTTGGCGGAATAAGAATGGCCGAACAAGCCTGCGAGTCCTATGGTTATACAGTAGATAAAGACATTTCTACTATATTTAATCACTACAGAAAAACTCATAATCAAGGCGTGTTTGATGCCTATACCGATGAAATGAAAGCAGCAAGAAAAGCAGGAATTATTACAGGTTTACCTGATGCTTATGGGCGCGGGAGAATCATCGGTGATTATCGAAGAGTAGCTTTATATGGTGTAGATCGATTAATTGCTGAAAAACAGCAGGATTTAGCTGATTTCGGTAAGGCCATGACAGAGGATACAATTCGCCTTCGTGAAGAAATCTCTGAACAAATTAGAGCATTACACGAATTAAAGTCACTAGCTACTAGCTATGGTTTTGATATTGCGCTACCAGCAAGCAATGCACAAGAGGCATTTCAGTGGTTATATTTTGGATACTTAGCAGCCATTAAAGAACAAAATGGGGCAGCAATGAGTCTTGGTAGAACATCAACTTTCTTAGATATTTATATTGAACGCGACTTACAAATGGGCACTCTGAATGAAGAAGCAGCACAAGAGCTAGTCGATCATTTCATCATGAAGCTTCGTCTCGTGAAATTTGCTAGAACTCCAGATTATAACGAATTATTTAGCGGAGACCCTACTTGGGTAACAGAAGCGATTGGAGGAGTAGCAATTGATGGTCGACCTTTACTGACTAAAAACTCATTCCGATTCCTTCATACCTTAGATAACTTAGGTCCAGCTCCTGAGCCAAATTTAACAGTCCTATGGTCATCTAAATTACCAGAAGCATTTAAAAAATATTGCGCAAGCATGTCCATCAAAACAAGTTCCATTCAATACGAAAATGACGATATTATGCGCGAGAGGTATGGAGATGATTACGGAATTGCCTGCTGTGTTTCAGCAATGGAAATAGGAAAGCAAATGCAGTTTTTTGGCGCCCGAGCAAACCTTGCAAAAGCACTTTTATATGCGATAAATGGTGGCGTTGACGAGAAACTAAAGGTTCAAGTAGCACCAGCATTTAACCCTATAAAATCAGAATACTTAACCTACGAAGAAGTCATGATGAAATACGAACTTGTTATGGATTGGTTAGCAGAACTATATATTAATACATTGAACATTATCCACTATATGCATGACAAGTACTCATATGAACGAATTGAAATGGCTCTTCACGATTCAACCATTTTACGTACAATGGCTACTGGTATTGCAGGGCTATCGGTTGTTGCTGATTCTTTAAGTGCCATTAAATACGCAAAGGTGAAAACCATTCGAGATGAAAATGGTTTAGTGATTGATTATGAAATCGAGGGAGATTTCCCTAAATATGGAAACAATGATGAACGAGTTGACCAATTAGCAGTCGACTTAGTCAAAAAGTTTATGACCAAACTTAAGAAGCATCAAACATACCGGAATTCTCTTCATACGATGTCGATATTAACTATCACTTCAAACGTTGTTTATGGGAAAAAGACTGGAAATACACCAGACGGAAGAAGAGCAGGCGAACCATTTGCTCCAGGTGCAAATCCTCTACACGGAAGAGATACAAAAGGGGCACTAGCTTCATTAAGCTCCGTTGCAAAACTACCATACGATTCTGCACTTGATGGAATATCAAATACGTTTTCAATTGTACCTAAAGCATTAGGAAAAGACGAAGAAACTCAGATTACTAACTTAGTTGCTATATTAGATGGTTACACAATTAAAGAGGGGCATCATTTAAACATCAATGTCTTCAATCGGGAAACACTACTTGATGCAATGGAACACCCTGAGAAATATCCACAGCTAACGATAAGAGTATCAGGTTATGCTGTAAACTTTATTAAGCTAACACGTGAACAACAAATTGATGTCATTAATCGGACATTCCATGATAACCTATAATATCCAATAAGCTATCATATTTTCGCTAAAATCCCTGTGACTACAGGAATTGAAACCGATTTGAATCCAGTAAATTAAAAAGTGGATTTTAGCGAATCCCACATAGAGATTTTAACTAACTACGGTTATTATTCAAGGAATGTGCGTTTTACACTTCCCTCTTGTTCATGGTTAGTAGGAGGTCATTTAGCATGAAAGGTAGAATTCACTCAGTCGAAACATGCGGAACTGTTGATGGGCCAGGACTAAGATATATTGTCTTTACTCAAGGCTGCTTATTACGGTGCGCGTATTGTCACAATCCAGACACTTGGGACCAGAATAACGGGAAGGAGATTTCTGTAGACGAAATCATTGAAGATCTTAAAGCGTATTTACCATTTATAAAAGCTTCAAATGGTGGGATTACCGTCAGTGGTGGTGAACCACTTTTGCAGCTTGATTTTCTCTATCACCTGTTCAAGGCATGTAAGGAGCTAGGTATTCACACCGCCATCGATACTTCAGGAGGATGCTTTCATGAAGACGAGATTTTTTTACAGAAATTAAGCCGTGTTCTTGCACTTACTGATTTAGTACTACTCGATATTAAACAAATCAATAGCGACAAGCATAAAAGGCTAACAGGTAAACAAAACGGACATATTCTATCCTTTGCCAGATTATTATCAAAAAAAGAGGTACCTGTCTGGATACGTCATGTTCTTGTTCCAGGTCTAACTGATTCTGTTGATGACCTTCAGCAGCTACGTCTGTTTATTGATGGTCTTCCAAATGTCGAAAAGGTAGAGATTCTTCCTTATCATCAGCTAGGTGTATATAAATGGCATGCACTTGGTTTATCTTATCCACTAGAACACGTTTCTCCCCCAACTGAGGAACAAGTTCTTAAAGCTAGTAATATATTAATAAAGGCCTAATTTCAATCATGAAATTAGGCCTTTATTTCTTTAAGAATAAAATGGAAAAACCCCCAAAATGGGGGCATCAACTCCGGCTGATACTAATTAGTTTACAGCGTCTTTAAGTGCTTTTCCTGGTTTAAATGCAGGAACTTTACTAGCTGCAATCTCAATTTCTTCACCAGTTTGTGGATTACGTCCTTTACGAGCTGCACGCTCACGAACTTCAAAGTTACCAAAGCCAATTAATTGAACTTTGTCACCATCTTTTAAAGCGTTTTGAATTGCTTCAAATACAGCGTCAACTGCTTTTGTTGCATCTTTTTTTGATAGTTCTGAGCTTTCAGCTACTGCACTAATTAATTCTGTTTTGTTCATAGTATCTTTCTCCTCTCCATTTAACACATATTCTTTTTACCACGATTTTCATAGGATAGCAACTATTAGTTGATTTTTCCCTACTAATCTTGTGGTTTAAATGTTTACATCACTAGATTAGCCAATTTATCAAGGTTTTAAAACAGTTTTCACAAATTTTTTTAATAGAATTGCTTATTTTTTTCATTTTTCGCTTCATTTTTCTTTTTTTCACATAAAACAAGGACAAACTATAATAAAATTCTTTTATTACGAGAGAGGGAAGTAGATGAAAAATGACAACATGCAAACAAAAGAAATGATGAAGAAACTAAAGGCTTCTGTTATGCGTAAAAGAGGGTATAAGGTAACTACGGGGCAAGATGTAAAATATGAAGTAGCAAAGGAATTAGGAGTCTTATTAAAAGAGCGTGATAACGGAGAGTTAACTTCTAAGGAAGCTGGAAAAGTGGGAGGGAAAATAGGAGGTAGTATGGTCAAGGATATGGTTAACCTTGCTAAGCAATCCCTGAATAAAAATATAGAATAAAGGAAGTTGTAGCAACCACCTTTTTCTATACTCAATTATTCTTATAGGATATAATGGTTTTAAAACAAAAGGGTGGTTTTCATATGCAACCAAAAATTTATATCATTCACGAAAATGATGAATGGACTGCTCCACTAATCAACCATCTAGAACAACTAGGATGTCCTTATGAGAGCTGGTTTATTTCTGAAGGGAACTTGAATCTAACAGAAGATCCACCTGCTGGTGTCTTCTATAATCGGATGAGCGCTTCTTCACATACGCGTGGTCATCGATATTCACCAGAGTACACAGCTTCTGTTTTAGGTTGGCTAGAATCTCATCATAGAACCGTACTAAATAAAAGTAGAGCTCTTCAACTTGAAATTAGTAAAGTTCTCCAATACACCTCGTTACAAGCACACGGCATTCAATCACCAAAAACCATTGCTTGTATCGGCAAAGATCATATTCTAAATGCAGCAAAAAGTATGAATGGTCCTTTTATAACAAAACATAACCGTGCAGGTAAAGGCTTAGGAGTCCAACTTTTCCAAACAACAGAAGCACTACAGAACTATGTAAATAGTGACGATTTCGAAGATTCTATTGATGGTATTACTTTGATTCAAGAGTATATCCAATCTACAGATTCAACGATAACGAGATGTGAATTCATTGACGGTAAGTTTTTATATGCCGTTCAGGTTGATACAAGCGAAGGATTTGAGTTGTGCCCTGCAGATGTGTGTCAAATTGGTGATTCTTATTGTCCAACAACAGAACCTAAAGCAAAATTTACAATTTTAAAAGATTTCAACGATCCTATTATCGGAAAGTATGAACGTTTTTTAATAAACAATGACATCCACTTTGCTGGAATAGAATTTATTAAGGATAAGGACGGTATCATCTATACGTATGATGTCAATACAAACACAAATTACAATGCAGAAGCAGAGCAAAGAGCAGGCATATTCGGAATGAAAGCCATTGCTGAAACCCTAAAAGGTAAGTTATCTTCACTGTAAAAATTAATGAGGCCGTTAGCTGTTAACGACCTCATCATTTTTATCATCGTATTGTTACCATTATTCATAAAAAAACTTGTATAGCCCTTCTATACAAGTGTTGGTATATTATTCCGATTTCATTTGCATCCAGCTGTGTAAATAATGATAAGAAAAACCACTAAAGCTGTTAAACTCTTTATACTCCCATTCTACTTTCGCGAGTTCTTCTTTCATATAAGGAAGTGTTTCTTCGTAAAAGGAGACGTAATCTGCTTCAGCTGTTTCTCCCGTTTCAACCCCTATTGAAATAGATTTATTTAAACGGTTACTTTCATTAAGTTCAAACCGAATTAACTCGATAATTCCATTTTCTCCTTCAGCTTGGTCTCTATAAGCCATAATGGTTGTAGTATCCGCTAAGTTGATCACCCAGCTTGCTACGTTCCCGCTTCCATATTGATTCCTATAAAACTTCTCATCAAACCAAAAAGGTATGTCTACTCCAAAAGTCAGATTTAAGCGGGATGCTTCTTTTTCGGCATTTATAAGTAGCGTTTGGTAAGTTAAAATCGTTTTTTTGTACTGTTTATTCCATCCTTTTTTGAATAAATATGGTTCCACATCTAAATGAATACCTGTAAACTTTTGTGCTTCATTTGCTACACGTTGATAACCTTCTAACCATTTAATAAATAATTCATAAGATGCAAGACCTTCTAACGATACCCAATTTGGAGAACCATCTAGTGCATGTATATCAATTCCAATTCCGGTCGCTTGTTCAATAAAGACCTGATATTTTTCAAAAGGTATAGATTGATCGATTTGTAAATAAACGACTTGCACTTGTTTTTCCTTTAGGAAATTAAATATTTGTTCGGAACGATTAATCGCAACCACTGTGTCCCAAACCCAAGTCGCATTTACCAACGTTTTATCATTTTTCAACTGTAATTTAACATCCTTCTGCTGAATGTTTAATATCTTGCTCGATAAATCCTTCGAGTGTATTTGCGCCGTCACAATTGAACGATTCGATTCTACGAACGCACCAAGCACAATTATCAAAACTAAAATTTTACCTATCCATTTTTCATTCACTATTCTCTCTCCTTAACGACAGAACCGAGGCTTCATTAAGGAGCCCTGGTAGCTTGGCAGCCATACATTTCATGTTTAGGCCCATAGCTTTGCGTCCTTGCTTTTCAACAAGTTTGCCTTTTTCAGTTATTTTTATTCTTTGTTACTTTGAGTATAATCTTCTCTAAAAATCTAATAAACAAGACTTTAGCACTATCTTCACAAAATTCAATCCAAAATCAGAATGTTGTATCATATATCTCTATATATAGGTCATAAGTATGATACGATTAAATGGATAAAAAAGTAAGAGGAGTGAATTAAAGAATCAATGAAATTTTTAAAAACACGAAAAAAATCCATTGTCATTCTATTCATTTGCTTATGTGCCCTCACTATCATCATTTGTTATCCTTCATATACTCCTTCGATTAAAGGAGAAAACAGTATTGCTGAAATCGCCGAACTAACTATCGGTGGTGTTGAGCAAACCATTCTCATACGAGGTCAAAACCAAGACAACCCTATATTGCTAAAGTTACATGGTGGACCAGGAAATCCTGAAATGGCCATTTCACCTAGTTATCACCAGGAACTTGAGAAACATTTTATCGTGGTGAATTGGGACCAAAGAGGTTCAGGTAAATCTTATTCTAGCAAGATAGACCCAACCTCCTTAACAATTCAGCAACTAGTTTCTGACACACATGAATTAACTTCATACTTAAAGAAACGATTTAATAAAGAAAAAATATATCTTTTAGCGCACTCCTTTGGAACGATCGTTGGATTAAAAGAGGTTGCCGCTCATCCGAATGATTACTATGCATATATTGGAATTAGTCAGATTGGCAACAGTATCGAAAATGACCGACTTAGTTACAAAAAAATGCTTAAGTTAGCAAAACAACACGGTATGGATAAAATATTGGAGAGGCTTACTACATTAGGTGAACCGCCTTATGAAGATTTTAAAGATATGACTGCTTTTACTAACTCATTATCTCAAGTACCTCAACCTAATGTAAAATCAATTCAGAATGATTTATTATTAAAAACATTAGCTGCAGAAGAATATAGATTTACTGATTACTATCGTCTATTAAAAGGTACAAAGTTTAGTATAGAAGCCTTTTCAGATGAGATTGGTAAAACCAATATGTTTAATGAAGTGAAAAAAGTAGAAGTTCCTGTATATTTTCTTACAGGGATCCACGATCAATATACAGTACATGAGATGCAAAAAAAATATTTTAACTACTTAGAAGCACCACAAAAGGAATTCATCTTATTTGAACAGTCCTCTCACTTTCCACATTATGAAGAAAGTGAAAAATTTATCGATGTTCTTATTAATAGAGTACTAAAAAATAATCGTAACTCCTAAATTATATGAGGGTATCCACCATCTATACCCTCTCTCTTTTCTCTTTTTAGACTTCCGTTTCCTCGCATCCTCTATAGAAATCTATCTCTTCCTCAACTAGTAGAATGAATGGATGGATGGACGATAGAAGATCCCCTTCTTTTCTTTTTATCAAAACACACGATCATTTTCCCTTTATGGCACGAAAACACTTTTGATAACACCTTTATTTATTCTGACAATTCCGGAATTTGTCGAAAGAAAATATGAATCAACCGACAAATTTTGGCAGGTTTTTTAGTTTTCGTCAATTATCATAATAGTAGATTTAGGTCGAAAGCCTTAAAAGTTACTTAGTAGTCTTTTAAGAAATATTAAATTCTCTTCTTAGACTAGACTTAACCTTACGATTTATTTGAATAAGTTAAGGGCAAACTATCTGAAAAGATAGGGCGCAAAGCTAAAGGGGCTAATGCTACACGCAACGCCAGCCAGCTGCTAATCTCGACTGCCCAAAACTTTCAATAAAAGGCAGTTTTTTTTCTGCCTAATAAAAGTTGGGAAGGAGGAAGTTTGTTTATGATAAAGCTTTTGCACCAAGTGATTTCTAACTTAAATGAGACTATAGTCCTAACATGGAAACTTAGTTAATTCTTATACCATTTAAATCTACTAAAAAGGAGTGACGAAAAATGAAATATCGTGTTGCACTATTCCTTATATACGCTACAATGTTCGTCCTTTCAGCTGTTTCAGCATATAAATTCAGATAATAAATGTAGTCGATTTAAATATTACCTAGTTATAGCCGGGTTAAATTTATAACTCGGCTATAAGAAAAGGAGAATTCTATGTTAGTAGATGGACTTTTAGCAGGATTAGTAATCGGGAAAATTCGAGGTGGAAAATTTACTCACTTTACTGATCTACGTGTTAAATATGCGTATTTAATATTATTTGCTTTTATGATTCAGTACCCTGTCATTATTTTTTATTCCAAAGCACTTTTATTTGCAGTAACCGCTAGCTACGTACTATTATTCTTATTTGTTTTTTATAACCGACACCTCCAAGGATTCTTATATATTGCGATTGGGATGGCAATGAACCTACTTGTAATGGCTGTTAACAAAGGAAGAATGCCAGTCGATGTAGATGCAGCACGTGCTCTGGCTCCAGAAGATCTCCCAGCATTGTTAGCAGGTGAATATGGTAAGCATATCGCAATATCTGATGGCACTTATTTAAATTTTTTAGGTGATATTTTCTTTTTAAAATTTCCATACCCTAGACCAATTATTGTGAGTTTAGGTGATATAGTTCTTAGTATTGGTGTTTTCCTATTTATACAGAAGGTCATGGTAGATAAAAAGGTCAATTAATATAGGGTGGTCAGAAAATGTTTACTAATAGAAAGTTTCTCTTAAAGTTATATTTTGCTCTTTTTTTAGCCGTCTATCTCATTCTATTTTCACAATCACTTCAAGAAATAACAATTTCAACATGGGTGGTCATTATAACTTTTACGTTATTAACTGCCCTCTTCGACTCTAACCCTATCGTATTGCCTTCTGGAGAAAATTTGGCTCTAGTCACCCCCTTATTCTTTTCTGTAAGTGTATTATATGGAGAATACATGATTTTCTTTGTTTCTGCTTTTATGACTATTATCGTTATGATTGTGTACCCACAAAAATGGAATATACATATTTTGAATGGAATCCAATATGCTTTTGCCAGCTACGGAGGTTTACAAGTTTATAAGTTTTTTGGTGGTGAGATTGGTAATCTCGACTTAGAATTACCGTTATCATTTCTTAGTTATAGTGTAGTCTATTTCATAATTAACGTAACTTTAATTACAATTTATCTTCATATTGAAGGAACCGTCACTGCTCCTACAATTCTAAAAGTCTTTTTAGAAAAGAAAAATATATTAATCTACTTTACCGTTATGGCACTCGGTCTTCTAATGACCATTGTTTTGCGTTCAGAAGGTATTACTGGCCTTCTTATTTTCAGCATAGTCATATGGGGAATGGGATCTTCGTTTCAAAACTATTATAAAATGTTTGATCATTTTAGAGACTTATCTACAAAGGATGAATTGACAGGTTTATATAATCATCGTTATTTCCAGGAAACACTCAAAGAATCATTAACAAAACATCAGTCAGTTTCGTTACTTCTATTAGATTTAGATTATTTTAAAGTGTATAACGATTTGTTTGGCCATCCAAAAGGTGATAAATTACTTAAGGAACTTTCTAAGCTTTTAGCGCTTGATACACCAGAAGATGGTATTATTTGTAGATATGGCGGAGAAGAGTTTGCAATCATTTTACCTGACCTTGATTCCGAAGAAGCAATAAAGGTTGCAGAGTGTATTAGAAACAGAGTGTCCAGCCATCCATTTGAGGGAGTGGAGCATATGCCAAACAATCGAATTACCGTTTCAATAGGAGTTTCTAATTATCCCGACATGGCAGATAATAAAGAAAATATTATCATGCTTGCTGACCAGGCACTCTACAAAATTAAGTACACAAGTCGTAATAAAGTACAACTATATTCTTCTGTTATTGACGAGCTTAAAACTAGCTTTAGATTTGAGCATAAAGAAGAGGAAGTATTACAAACAATTAAGACATTCTTAACAATTATTAACTCTAAAGACAGATATACATATAGTCATACAGAGAGAATTATGGAGTATGCAGAAAGCTTAGCAAAAGAACTCGGATTATCTACAGAGCAAGTCAAAACTGTAAGATATGCAGCTCTTCTTCATGATATAGGTAAGGTCGAAGTACCTACAGAAATTCTCAATAAACGTTCAAAACTAACAGAAGAAGAATGGCATACTATACAAATGCATGTCTTTTGGGGCGAAGAGATCGTAAAGCCTATTGAGGAATTATCACAATGCCTTCCTATCATTAGACATCATCATGAAAGATTTGATGGCAAAGGGTATCCAGACCAATTGTCCAAGACAGAAATTCCATTACTCGCTCGTATCTTGACAATAGTAGATAGTTTTGATGCAATGACAACTAACCGTCCTTATCAAAAAGTTAAGACCATTAAAGAAGCGTGTGAGGAGCTTAGAAGATGTGCTGGTACACAATTCGACCCAACGTTAGTTGAACCATTTATTAAAATTGTTCAAGAAATTCATAAGGACCATATGCATATTACCTTTAAAAATCAATTATCCCAAAGTGTTTAACCTAGAACATAAAGAAAGGAGCCAAGAGGCTCCTTTTGTTTTTCTACGCATTTACTTTTAGTTTCAACTTTTCTAGCATATCTACTGTCATTTTAGACAGATCATACTCTGCTTTAAAGCCCCATTCTTCAATTGCAGAAGATGCATCGATAGAATTTGGCCAACTATCAGCAATTTTCTGTCTTACAGGATCGACATCATAATTCATCGTGAATTCGGGGATGTGTTTTTTAATCTCTGCAGCAATTTCATCAGGTTCAAAGCTCATCGCTGTTACGTTGAAAGAGTTTCGATGCTTTAGTTGAGATGCATCAGCTTCCATTAAATCAATAATGGCATTCAGTGCATCTGGCATATACATCATATCCATATACGTACCCTTATTAATATAGGACGTATAGGTCTTATTCTTAATAGCTTCGTAGTAAATTTCTACAGCGTAGTCTGTTGTTCCACCGCCAGGAGGTGTTACATAGGAAATAAGACCTGGAAAACGCAGTCCTCTAGTATCAACACCGAATTTTTGGTAGTAATAATCACATAACAACTCTCCTGCTACCTTATTTACACCATACATTGTCGTAGGGCGTTGAATGGTATCTTGTGGTGTTTGATCTTTAGGTGTAGTTGGACCAAATGCACCTATTGAACTTGGTGTAAAAAACTGAGTATTAAGTTCTCTAGCAACTTCTAGTGCATTTACCAAGCCACCCATATTTAAATTCCATGCTAAAAGTGGCTTTGCTTCTGCTGTAGCGGACAATAATGCCGCAAGATGTATCATTGTATCTACTTGATATTTCTTTGCTGTATCAAACATTGCTTTCGCATCAGTCACATCAACGATTTCAAAAGGTCCATTTTGTGTTACATCACTGCCATTGTCTCTAATATCTGTAGCAATGACATTTTCATTTCCATATACGGTTCTCATTTTATTTACAAGCTCTGAGCCAATTTGTCCTAGAGCTCCTGTGATCATAATCTTCTTCATGTAAAATCCTCCAACATACTACTTCTATTATTCAGGAAAAAAAATTGCGAGAAAGCATGTTCATTCGCTTAAAATAGCGAGAATACTTAAATGATTCCCATCTCTTTACCTACTTTTTGATAAATGGCTGCTGCTTGATCTAACATTTCTTTTGTATGGGCAGCTGTAGGCATGTTTCTAACTCTTCCTGTTCCCTTTGGTACAGTAGGAAATACAATTGATTTAGCGTAAACACCTTCTTCATTCAGACGCTTACTAAATTGCTGAGTTTTGTTTTCTTCACCGATAATAACCGGTGTAATTGGTGTCTCACTATGACCAATATCGAACCCTAAATCCTTTAGAAGATTTTTAAAATAATTCGCATTTTCCCACAGCTTATCATGTAGCTCTGTGCTGCTCATAAGTAGTTCTATAGCTTTCCTCGAAGCTGCTACATCAGCAGGAGTTAAAGAAGTCGAAAATAAAAATGGTCTACTGCGTACTTTCAGCCACTCAATTAACGCTTTTTTACCCGCTACGTAACCACCTACAACTCCTATTGCTTTAGAAAGGGTACCGATTTGGAAATCAACCTTGTCTGATAAACCAAAATGCTTTACAGTACCTGCGCCCTTTCCTAAAACACCTGATCCATGCGCATCGTCTACATATGTTATAAGATCAAACTCTTCAGCAATTTCAACAATTTCAGGAAGCTTAGCTATATCTCCATCCATTGAAAATACACCATCGGTAATAACCATAATTTTATTGTATTGACCTGACTCTTTTGCTTCTTTTGCTTTCGCTCTTAAATCTTCCATGTCAGAATGGTTAAAGCGAATAATTTTAGCTTTAGACAGACGACATCCATCGATAATTGAAGCATGATTTAATTCATCTGATAAAATAGCGTCATTTTTATCCATTACAGCAGAAATAGCCGCCATATTACACATGAAGCCTGATTGGTAAGCGATAGCTGCTTCTGTATGCTTAAATTCAGCAATTTTTTCTTCTAATTGTACATGAAGCTCCAGTGTTCCATTTATTGTGCGTACTGCGCCGGCCCCAACACCATACTGATCAATTGCTTCCTTAGCCGTGTTCATCAATCTTTCATCTGTAGCAAGACCAAGGTAATTGTTTGAAGACAAATTGATCAGTTCTTTACCACTAATTTTAATTGTTGGACCATTAGGGCTTTGTAATGGATCAATGATATTAAATAAACCTTGTGATTTTAATTCATCTAAATTTGTATGTAGAAATTGTTCTAATACTTTACTTGACATATATGCTTCCTCCTTCACCTTTTAGTAAACGTTTACATGTCAATACCATAAACACAACTGTACTTCTAAGAAATACACTTTTTCATTGGTATTAAAGGGTATTTGTTACTACTTTATCATAAAACATGAAAAATGTTTACATGTCGCGCACAAAAATTTCTCCTATTCTTTCATAGTGTCTACAAATACATAGTTGTGATACTTTTACGGTTAAAAATTATGAAATGGCGAACATTTGTCGCTTTTTGTAAGGTTTTTTCTATTTTTGGAAATCTATTTATTTTTCCCACTTTATTTGTCATAATATTTATAATAGTTAATAGAATATAGGTGAATCGACATGTTTTTTGAGAATCAAGGAATCACCGTTCAAAAAAGAGGACAAGCCATCGAAAAAATAAATAGTAACAGCTTAGAGTTGTCGTTAAAGGCGTCTTTTGATGGCACAGAAGTAATTCATCATCATTTAAAAGCAGAGGCACAATGGGTGATAGGGCCCGCAGACGGTTGGAATGCACTTGAGTTTATTTATATTCTGTCTGGGAGTATGACGTGTCAGCTTTCTGATCAAAAAATTACTCTGTTTAGTGGTGATTCATTACAAGCCATCCCAATAAAGCAAGATTGTTTCTTTTACGCAAATACTGATACATCATTTTTATATATTACCTCCCAGCCTGTCTTCCATCACTACAGTGGCATTATGCAAACGATGAAGGAACTTGCTATATCAGTTGAAGAAAAGGATGGCTACACAGCAGACCATTGTTTTCGCATTATGGAGTTATCTGTTGCTGTGGGCGAGGTACTAAACTTAACCAGCCATGAATTATATCAACTAAATTTAGGTTCCTTTCTTCATGACATTGGAAAAGTAAAGGTTCCTGATCATATTTTAAATAAACCTGGGAAATTAACGGATGAAGAAATGGCCATTATGAAACAACATCCTGTATACGGCCGCGAAATCATTGAAGAAACAAATTTCCCGAATTTATTAGAAGCCGTTACAATTGTAGAACAGCATCATGAGCGTTATGATGGGAGCGGCTATCCATTCGGGCTAAAGCACGATGAAATCTCGATTGGCGCTTTAATTGTTGCAGTTGTAGATACTTACGATGCCATGACGACAGATCGTATTTATCGTAAAGGACTTACAAAAGAAGTAGCTTTAAGTGAGATCATTAATGGGAAATCAACTTCTTTCCACCCTGATGTGGTCGATGCTTTCTTAAAGATTATTCATACATTTGATTAGGAGGAATAAAATGAAAAAACTAGTTACTGGTGTAATTTTTACCGCTTGTGCTTTACAACTTTCCTTTGGGGGTAACTCGGCTTCAGCGGCGTATGATCCAAGTGGAGATATTAATGTAAATCTCAATACGTTCTTTGATGTACCGCTTTTATCTGAAGAAACAGCCCAATCATCTTTTGAACTTCAAGAAGGTGTACATAATTCAGTGACGAATTCAACTGGATTAGAAGTCAATCATTCTTATGTGTGGATAAGTCTTAACGGAAAAAAAGTCCTAGGGGTAGATCCTCCAAAGCCTTGCTTTAATCGTAAGTAATAACGTTGAAAAAGAAAACAGGCCCTGTTTAGGACCTGTTTTCTTTTATCTTAATTTATACACACGTGCTTCATATGGTTTTACAGTAACTGTTGTCACTTCACCATACTCATCAACCTCATAGTTGTTCAATAATAAATTTTCTGCTTTTAAACAAATTCCTTCACACTCAAACACAGCTTCTTTATTTGAAAGGTTGGTTATGACTAGTACTTGTTCTTTTCCTAGTTTTCTTGTATACGCATAAATTTGTTTATCGCCTTCTAATAGAAGGTCATACGTCCCATAGGTAAAGATTTCATTGCCTTTTTTTAGAGAAATCATTTTTTTATAAAATGCTAGAATTGAATCTTTCTCTTGTTCTTGCTTTTTGACATTTATGACTTCATAGTTTGGATTTACTTTCATCCACGGTTTACCTGTTGTAAACCCAGCATTTTCATCAGAAGACCATTGCATCGGCGTTCTACTGTTATCACGAGAAGAAGCCCAAATGATATTCATGATTTCTTCATGAGAAGCGCCTTCTTCCTTCTTAATGCGATACATATTTTTCACCGCAACATCATCATAATCATCGATGGACTCAAACTGTACATTCGTCATTCCAATTTCTTGCCCTTGATAAATAAATGGTGTACCTTGCATAAGAAAATACATAGTTGCCATTGCAGTTGCACTTTCTTTCCAATAGACGTTATCATTTCCCCAAGTCGATACAACACGTGGCTTATCGTGATTTTCAATAAACAATGCATTCCAACCATTATTTTCTAAACCTTTTTGCCAACGAGTTAACACTTGTTTAAGCCCAACTATATCAAGCTCTGGGTTCGTTTCAGCATCCCATAAACCTAGATGCTCAAACTGAAAGATCATATCCATCTTTCCAGTTTCCTCACCCACCCAAAGATCCGCTTCGTCTACTTTCACTCCATTCGCTTCTCCAACTGACATTACATCATAATTGGCATACGTGCGATCTTTAAACTCTTTAAGGAAGGTATGGATTCCCTCTTGATTCATGTGCATATCAAAAGACGATACATATTTCTTATTTTTAGGATTAGGCATATCAGGGAAACCAGGGCGCTTTTTAATGTGGCTTATCGCATCAATTCTAAAGCCATCGATCCCTTTATCTAACCACCAATTAACCATATTATATAACGCATCTCTTACTTCTTTATTTTCCCAGTTTAAATCTGGCTGACGGGTTGAGAATACATGCAAGAAATACTGAGAGGTATTTTCATCATATTCCCATGCTGATCCTCCAAAAATACTTTCCCAGTTGTTTGGTTCTTTTCCTTCTTTTGCATCCTTCCAAATATACCAATCGCGTTTTGGGTTTTCTTTTGATGAACGTGATTCTATAAACCACGGATGCTCGTCACTTGTATGATTGAGCACTAAATCAATGATTAACTTCATGTCTCGATTGTGAACCTCTTCTAATAGCTGATTAAAATCTACCATCGTACCGAAGTCTTCCATAATATCTTGGTAATCTGAGATGTCATAACCATTATCATCATTTGGTGACTTGTACATTGGACAAATCCAAATGACATCAATCCCTAAATCTTTAATATAATCTAAACGTTGAATGATTCCTTGTAAATCACCGATCCCATCACCATTTGAATCTTGGAAACTACGTGGATAAATTTGATAACCGACTGCTTCTTTCCACCAAATTCTTTTCATATTTAAACACCCTTGTCTTATAATATATATGACCACTGCGCAAACGCTTGCATTTTTGTTTAAAAAAATTAGCCATTATTGGCTTTTCACTAAAAAATCTACTAATACTATTGTAGTGTAACGGCTATTTCACATTTTTACAATACAAAAGTGCACTTATTAACATAAAAATAGGGGAAAAGCATTAACTTTTCCACCTATATATTAGTTAGTAGATTTGACTTTTTAAGTTACCTCCAGATTTTTAAAGCTACCCTGAAAATAGGACGCTCTATGTGGGGTGTTAACCTTCGTTGCAGGAACCTCGCTTTCCGCGGGGCGCTCCTGGAGCCTCCTCGGCTGCGCCTGTGGGGTCCGGGGCCCGGTGCATCTCCCACTGGAGTCTCGGTTCCTTCCACTCCGATTAACACGCAAGAATGACTTAAAGTCCAACATTCTATAAACCCCAAAATCAAGTTCGTATTTTCATCCTTCATGGTGCAAGTCTACCTGGTTGATACAAAATTCTCACCTTTCTGCTTTTGTGATTCTAAGTACTCGTCCATATGGTTTACACTGAGTGGGGGAGAGAAATGAAAGCCCTGTATTTCCTCACATTCTATCGATTTCAAGAATTCATATTGGTCGTCCGTTTCTACATGTTCTGCAATGGATACTAGGTTTAAGTTTTTTGCCATCGCAATAATCGTTTTAATAATGATTACAGCTTCTTGATTATTAGGGAGGTCGCGGACAAATGATCCATCAATTTTCACTCTGTTTATCGGGAAATTTTTAATATGGTTTAACGAGCTATACCCTGTACCAAAGTCGTCAATACTAATAGAAACACCAAGCTTCTTAAGTTGTTCAAAAATATGGACAGCATAATCTAAGTCTTTCATAGCCATACTTTCCGTGATTTCTAAGTCTAATAAGTGCGGTTCAAATTCAGTTTGATCGAGTATCGTTTTAACCGTAGAAACAAAGTGTTTATTATAAAATTGTTTAAATGAGATGTTCACACTTAGTTGTAAATCTTTAAATCCCTTTGAATGCCAACTTTTCAACTGCATACAGGAATGGAAAAGCACCCATTCTCCTAACTCATGAATTACGCCGTTCTCCTCAGCAATTGGAATAAAATCGTTAGGACTCAGTATTCCCTTTTCAGGATGGTTCCACCTTAGTAAGGCTTCCATACTAAATATCTTCCCTGTTCTCGCATTGACCTGTGGCTGATAATAGATTTCCATTTGACCTTCAACTATCGCCTTTCTTAAATCTTTTTCTAAAAGAAGACGATCAACACTCTTTTCATTTGCTTGAGTGTGGTAAAACTCAAATGTGTTTTTACCTTTATCCTTTGCCCGATACATAGCTGCATCTGCAAATTTCATTAAATCTTCACTTGAAGTCGCATCAGTAGGGTATAATGCTACGCCTATACTTCCTGTTACATATAGCTCCTGATCTTCAATCTGGAATGGTTTTTGGATCGTTTTTATTAACTCTTCCATTTTATTTTCTAATTCCGTGAGAGAGTGTACATTTGGGATTAGAAATGTAAATTCATCTCCCCCCATACGTGCGACTATCGTTTTTTCATCCATACAATTTAGGAACCGTTGTGACAACATCCTTAATAAGTCGTCGCCTGTTTGGTGTCCTAAAATATCATTGATTACTTTGAAGCGATCAACATCTAAAAAGCATACCGCCATTCTACCAACACGGGGTTCACTTAAATTCCCTTGTAATTCTTCAGTGAAAAACCTTCTATTTGGTAGCTGGGTTAAAGGGTCGTGATAGGCTAAATATTGAACTTGTTCTCTCGTTTGAATCACTTCTGTAATGTCTTTTGCTAGTAAATTAATTGTAGATAAATTTCCTTTCACAAAAATCGGGATAATCGTAATTTGGACATCAATGTACTGTTTGGAAGCTGTCAACATTTTAGTTTCAAGCATTTGTGATTTACCGAGTAAGGCTTCTTCTAAACAGAAAGTAAACTCTTTCTCTTTTGAAGGATATATTAATCCATTAAACATTTTTGTCCTTTGAAAATCTTCTAGTCGAAATCCAGTAATATCAGTTACAGTGGAATTAATATCGATAAGTTCCCCTTGATTATTTAAAGAAAAAATAGCAACTGCTTGGTTGTCAAAAAGTGTTTCGTATCTTCGTTTATTTTCAATAATAAGCTCTTCTTGCTTTTTACTATAAAAGTCAGAAAATAGGCCAGGAACTAATTCCAAAAATACCAAACCAAAAATATTAATCGTAAGAGGTAATAAGGTTTTATTTAAATATACCCATCCCTGAATTGGTATATCGTCGTTTGTAAATAAATCAATGTTAGAGAAAAGAGTAATGCTTGAAAATAGCGTAAAACGAATACTAGAAAAGGCCATACCAATTGCAAAACTGCCGAATAAGATCCAATATATGCTCACCTTTTCAACATGGCGTAATTGACGAATAAAACGTATGGTTGCTAACGTATTCCCTATTAAAAGTATATTTGCACTAATAAATAAAAATAGGTTCATTTTAAGATCGTGCGCCATCATTTCACTTCTGATGTCAACCATGTTGACTAAACTAATGCATGAGGAAAAAATAATGGAACCTACTATTAATCTAAAAAAAGAAATTTCCTTGTAACAAATGGTATTAATTGTCGAATTAACAGCAAATGTACTGTATAACAATAAACTAACACCTAGGAAAAAAGTAATATCCGCCTTAATATCTGAGATATTAGAAAACAAATAAGAAAAGTAAATTGCTGCACCGAATAAAATCGATACAAAATGAACCTTCATTTTTCCAGGTTCTATAAACTTCATTCTTTTTATGAGCGATATTCCTATGAAAGCAGCAAACGTAGCTACAACGATTGAAAGAATGTACTCTTCTAGTGAATAATACTCCATGATATGAGCCTCTCTTCTCTATTATTGATGGCTTAAACCGATCCTAGTAAAAGTTGATATAAGTAAAAATTAGTTAAATAGTAGTAATTTAGTTATAATACTATAGTACTATTAAAGGGTAGTAGGAAAAAGGGGGGAAAATTGTCGAAAGTACGGTTTTCACCTTAAATTTGCTACATAACTAGTAAATATAGTAATTCTAGTTCTTGTCGTTTCATTGTATTTTTTCTCGCTATATAGAATTAGGTATTTGAAGTTTTAGCTGTTTGAATTAAAATAGAAATATACTCACAAAACCCTTCTAATTAGGTGTGATAAGTCTATGACTCATAAAAAATTTCATATTACAGCTCTCATTTTTGTTTTATTTCTATTAGTAGGCTGGGATCATGTGACCATTCCCACTGCAGAAAAAGGTATTTTTCAGTTGAAAGATTGGGATTTCGAGAAGAATGGGACTTTAAAGTTACGAGGTGAATGGGATTTTTATTGGAATGCACAAGAACCTTCAGAACTATTAAACCTTAAACCCTCTTCCATTCCTGTACCTGCAGCTTGGGATGATCAGAATGTATATCCTTCTACTGGATATGGAGTCTATCATCTCAAAATAGAAAATTTACAGATTGGTAAAGAATATGGAATAAAAGTTCCTACTCTTTCATCCTCCTATAACTTTTGGTTGAATCATGATCTTCAATTTACGAATGGGAAACCTAGCACAGATAGAAAGACGACAATCCCTTTTAATAAACCAATGCATGTTTTCTTTACTGCAACAGACGTTTCTGCTGATATCTATATAGGGATATCTAACTTCCATCACAGAAACGGTGGGATGTGGGAATCACTTGAGCTCGGAACTGCTGATCAAATTATGAATGTTACCCAAAAAAATACCGCTTTTGAAATGATTCTTTTCGGTAGTTTACTATTAGCTGGTTTATATCATCTCGTTTTATTCATTCATCGAAAAAAGGAAAAGAAACTATTATTCTTCGGTGTAACTTGCCTAATTATCAGTATGCGAATCATTGTCATTGGTGATCAGATTTTACTAGAATTTTTCCCAACTATACCATGGGAAATTGTAATTAAGATTGAATATTTGACATTCTTCTCTGTTGTTCCTCTTTTTACTTGGTTTATGCATTATCTATATAAAACTGAAGTAACTAAAAAGTATTGTCTGGGACTATCATTTATAAGTGCTTTATTTATTCTAGTAGTTATTTTCACACCAGCGATATTTTATACTGAATTACTGGTTGGCTATCAAACGGTAACATTAATTACTTTGATTTACTTAGTTATTAGTTTAACAAAAGCAGTATTTCGCAAACGAGAAGGGGCAATTATCGTCTCAGGTTGTGCTACTATTTACGCCCTAACCGTGATTAATGATATCCTTTATGTAAATCGAGCGATTGAAACACTTCATCTCTCAAGCTTTGGATTGTTCATCTTTATCTTTTCGCAATCCTATATTATTGCACGAAGCCTTTCGAGTGCGTTTGGGAAAGTTGAAGAATACTCAAACGAACTTTCTGAATTGAATCGAACACTTGAAGAGAGAATTCATGAACGAACAAAATCTTTACAGCAATCAAAACGTGAGCTTCAACGTATGAATGAAATGTTACATGATTTATCGTATCAAGATCAGTTAACACAATTACCAAATAGAAGGTATTTCGATGAAGTCTTTAAAAAGGAATGGGATCAAGCGGTATTGAGTGGTAATTTTCTAGCGGTTTTATACTTTGATGTTGACCATTTTAAAGCATATAACGACACTTACGGACATCAACTTGGCGATGATACATTAATAAAAGTAGCTGAAAGCCTGAAACAATCATTGAAATCTTCAAATGGCTTTGTCGCAAGAATGGGTGGAGAAGAATTTGTTGCAGTTGTTTCCAATCAGTCTGTAGAAAGAGTTAGACGGATTGCTGATGAGTGTAGAGAAAATGTGAGGGATTTATGTATTTCTCATGACACATCAATAACAGGACGTTTTGTTACCATAAGTGTCGGTGTTGCGATCATGGTTCCTACTAATAACATTGTACCTAGAACGCTTATAAAGCTTGCAGATGAAGCACTTTACTTTGCAAAAGACAAAGGAAGAAATCAGGTCTATGTTCAAGAGTTGGAAGAAAGTAAAGGAGCTGTTTCACAAAAATTGTGATCAGCTCCTTTTTCTATGACTACCCTGAAAATGCAGCTCTGTATATAGGGTGTTAACCTTCGTTGCAGGACTCTCGCTTTCCGCGGGGCGCTCCTGGAGCCTCCTCGGCTTCGCCTGTGGGGTCTCCAGTCCAGCGCATCTCCCGCAGGAGTCTCGGTCCTTCCACTTCGGTTAACACGCATGAATACTTGGGATACAACATTCTAATATCAAAAAACATTTTCATTCACCATGGTGCAATTCTCAAATTGCATGGAAGTCTACCCTGAAAATACAATTCGTTACAATCAACATGGGGTGTTAACCTTCGTTGCAGGATTCTTGCTTCCTACGTTTTTATATCCATAGCTTGGCAATTGAAAATACTCTATGCTAAGTTTTTAAAGGAAATACATAATTTGATAGAGAACTACTTATAAATAAACTTTACTTATAGGAGGCATTACATATGAAAGCAATTGAAGAGTATCTATTACAAAACCGTGAAATCCACTTAAATGAATTAATAAAATTACTTAATATACCTAGCATAAGCTCCTTATTAGAACATAAAGAAGATGTGAAACAAGGTGCAGCTTGGATCGCTGACGCTTTAACACGTATTGGGATGGAAAACGTAGAAATCTATCCTACAAAGGGACATCCGGTTGTTTATGGTGATTGGCTCAAGGCAGAGGGGAAGCCAACTGTTTTAATATATGGACATTATGATGTACAACCTGTTGACCCAGTGGACCTTTGGGAAAGTCCACCTTTTGAACCCTCTATTCGAGATGAAAAGATTTTTGCAAGGGGAGCAAGTGACGATAAAGGACAAACGTTTATGCACCTTAAAGTCATTGAAGCCATTCTTAAAACGCAAAAAACATTGCCTGTTAATATCAAATTTTGTATTGAAGGTGAAGAAGAGATTGGCAGTCCAAATCTCTCAAAGTTCATTGAAGAGCATAAGGACCTTTTACAGGCTGATGTCATTGTTATTTCTGATACGGGGATGATTGAAAAAGGAAAGCCAACAATATGTTACGGACTTAGAGGAATGTGTGGACTACAAATTGACGTAAAAGGTACAAAAGGAGATTTACATTCTGGTCTATATGGAGGTGCCGTTCAAAATTCGATTCACGCTCTAGTTGGAATCGTAAACTCCTTCCATAATGAACAAGGTAAAATTACGGTAGATGGTTTTTACGATGACGTTGTACCACTTACTGTTCAAGAAAGAGAAGCTTTTCAGGCACTGCAAATTGATGAGGAGACTGTAAAAGGAGAGCTCGGTGTTACTGATTTATATGGTGAAGAGGGCTATTCTTTTTTAGAAAGAACTTGGGTGAGACCTACTTTAGAAGTGAATGGAATATACGGCGGCTTCCAAGGTGAAGGCATTAAAACGGTTATTCCTTCTGAAGCACATGCAAAAATCACCTGTCGCCTTGTTCCAAACCAGGATCCAGAAGTCATTATTGAGCTTCTTCAAAAACACATTGAAACTCATACACCTCCTGGTGTAGAGGTATCTATAAGCCTCTTTGATAAAGGGGCTCCTTACGTAACCCCTTACAATCACCCTGTCATACAAGCAGCTGCTCGAGCTTATGAAAAGGTTTATGGGGTTCCTGTTAGCTACACTCGCGGTGGAGGATCTATTCCAATTGTGGCTACTTTCGATGAAATGTTAAACATACCTGTCGTACTTATGGGTTTTGGTTTACCAACTGAAAATTTCCATGCTCCTAATGAACATTTTCACTTAGAAAACTTTGATAAAGGCATGTTGACCCTTGCTCACTATTGGTATGAATTAGAGAAGGTTTTAACTTAATAGGGACTATTATACGCCCGTTCAGAGGTAACTCTAGAATCGTCAGGATACACGTTCTCTTTAATGCTAGGAATACTTCCTAGCATTTTTTAGATGAAATGAATCATGGTTCTCTTCATATTTTTATTAAGATAGGTAACGTTAATAAGAAAAGGGCCATCTAGCAGAAATAAAAACCCCTTATCCTTCTTGGATGAATGGAAAAATATCTTTATTTATGTTATATATACAAGTAAACCCAAAATGTATTGGAAAAACGAGAGAGGTTGAATATGGTGGAGCATACTTCAAATTTTATTAAAAATATCATTAAGGAAGATTTAGAGTCTGGAAAACGTGACAAAGTTGTTACTCGTTTTCCTCCAGAACCAAACGGTTATCTACATATAGGACATGCAAAATCAATTGTCTTAAACTTTGATTTAGCGGATGATTTCCATGGAAAGACAAATTTACGTTTTGATGATACAAATCCTTTGAAGGAAGACACGGAGTTTGTAGAATCCATTAAAGAGGATGTCAAATGGTTAGGCTATGATTGGGACGGATTGTTTTTTGCCTCTGACTATTTTGACACGATGTATGAAAAAGCAGTCTTATTAATTAACAAAAACTTGGCCTATGTTGATGATTTATCAGCAGACGAAATTCGTGAATACCGTGGCACACTAACTGAACCTGGTAAAGAAAGCCCATTCCGCAATCGTTCAGTTGAAGAAAACCTTGAGCTATTTACTCGTATGCGTAATGGCGAATTTGGTAATGGCGAAAAGGTATTACGTGCTAAAATTGATATGTCTTCACCAAATATCAATTTACGTGATCCTGTCATGTACCGTATTGCACATGCAACTCACCATAACACTGGGGATAAATGGTGTATTTATCCGATGTACAGCTTTGCACATCCTCTTGAGGATGCCATTGAAGGGGTTACACATTCCATTTGTACAATTGAGTTTGAAGATCAACGACCACTCTATAATTGGTTTATTGAAAAATGCGAGATGGAAAGCCAGCCTCAGCAAATTGAATTTGGCCGCCTAAATGTAACTAATACTGTTATGAGTAAGCGAAAATTAAAACAACTAGTAGATGAAGGGTTCGTTGATGGTTGGGATGACCCTAGAATGCCTACTATTTCTGGACTTAGAAGAAGAGGGTATACGCCAGAAGCTATTCGTACTTTCTGTCGTGAACTTGGTGTAGCGAAGACAACTGGAACTGTAGATTCAAGGATGCTTGATCATTTTGTAAGAGAAGATTTGAAATTAAAGGTTCCTAGAACAATGGGTATTATTAAGCCACTTAAGGTTGTTATCACAAACTATCCTGAGGATCAGGTCGAGATGCTTGATGCAGAAATCAACCCTGAAAATCCTGAAATGGGTACAAGACAAATACCGTTCTCAAGAGAAATTTATATTGAACAAGATGATTTCATGGAAGATCCTCCAAAGAAATATTTTCGATTGTTCCCAGGAAATGAAGTTCGTTTAAAGCATGCTTACTTCATTAAATGCGAGGATGTTATTAAGGATTCGGACGGTAACATCATTGAGATTCATTGTACGTATGATCCTGAAACAAAAAGTGGAACTGGCTTTACTGGTCGTAAAGTAAAGGGAACGATTCATTGGGTTGATGCTAAGCATGCTGTTCCTGCAGAGTTTCGTTTATATGAGCCATTAATTTTAGACGATGTTGTAAATGAGGATGAGGAAGCAGTTGAAAAAACTTTCTTAGATTTAGTAAATCCTCAGTCTTTAGAGATTTTACAAGGTTTTGTTGAGCCTAACATGAAAGAGGTAAAAGTTCAGGATAAGTTCCAGTTCTTTAGACATGGTTATTTTAATGTTGATCCGAAGCATACAACAAGTGATCATCTTGTGTTTAATCTTATTGTTTCGCTGAAGAGTTCTTTTAAATTATAATGAATATATACAACGAGAAGAGGACCTAAGCCTATCGAGTTTAGGTCTTTTCTTTATTTTTATGGCTACCCTGAAAATACGACGCTCTATGTGGGGTGTTAACCTTCGTTGCAGGAACCTCGCTTTCCGCGGGGCGCTCCTGGAGCCTCCTCGGCTTCGCCTGTGGGGTCTCCAGTCCAGCGCATCTCCCGCAGGAGTCTCGGTCCTTCCACTTCGGTTAACACTCATGAATACTTGGATACAACATTCTAATAACAAAAAAAACATTTTCATTCACCATGGTGCATTTTTCAAATTTCATGTTAGTCTACCCTGAAAATAGAGTCATTTCAACTTTTAAACATGGTATTTTATTTGTCTTTAACTTAACATAGCCTATTCTTTTAAATAGAAAGTAGGGGGAGTTTTGAGGAGAGCGTTTGTTTTTATTTCTGTTATCATTTTAATTATTTTGTTCATATTCACTTTTAATAAGGTAGAAATATTAGATAAAAAACAATCTGCTGTAATGGCTTTCCATAAGAAAACGTCTTCTAAAAATTTTACACTTAAAGCAGTTGATGGTTTTTATAAAACACATGAAGGGGACTCTAGCATAGATTCTCGGATTGAAGAGGTTATGCAAACTACTTTTAGACAACCAACTGAGTGGGGTCTTCATGTTACTGGGGTGAAAAATCGGTTAAGGACAGACGAGAAAGTTGTGGCGCTTAGTTTTGATGCTTGTGGAGGGGGAAATGGTGTTGGCTATGACGAAGAGCTAATACAGTACCTAGTGAAGGAACAAATTCCAGCGACTTTATTTTTTAATCGCAGATGGATTGAAGCGAATAAAGAAACGTTCTTGATGCTTGCTAAAAATCCACTATTCGAGGTAGAAAATCATGGCACACATCATAAACCTCTTAGCGTTACTGGGAATACGGCTTATGGGATCGAAGGCACAAAATCAGTTGAAGAAGTCATCGAAGAGGTAATGGATAATCATCATTTTATTACGAAGTTAACAGGTAAATCTCCAAAGTATTTTCGTTCTGGAACAGCTCATTATGATGAAGTAGCGATCGAGGTTATTAATAAGTTGGGTTTAGAGGCTGTTAATTTTGATATAAATGGCGATGCTGGAGCTACTTTTAATCAACAGCAAGTACAGGATTCAATATTGCAATCAAAGCCTGGGTCGATTGTTATTATGCATATGAATCGACCTGAGCATGATACTGCTGAAGGAGTTAAGTTGGCTGTACCTATTTTGAAGGAGAGGGGATTTACTTTTGTAAAGCTATCAGACTATGATTTGGAATAGTAGATTGTTAGTTTTATATAAAACTGTTATTTTTCTTTAGGGCTACCCTGAAAATACAATTCGTTACAATCAACATGGGGTGTTAACCTACGTTGCAGGACTCTCGCTTTCCACGGGGCGCCACTTGAGCCTCCTCGGCCTTTGGCCTGTGGGGTCTCAAGCCCGGCGCATTTCCCGTAGGAGTCTCGGTCCTTCCACTACGGTTAACACGAAGAATTACTAATGGCCAACATTCTATCAAAGTAAAAATTCAGTTCACATTTTCATCCTTCATGGTGCAAAGTCACAAATTGTATAGTAGTCTACCTTGAAAATAATACAACTCTAATACAGGTAATATACTAGGAAACATTATTATCCAATGAAAAAAATCTCCCATATCATACTTTTTACTATTTTCTTTTTTTCAAAAGAGGCTGGGACATAACTTAAGTATTCACCTAAAATTCCGAAAAAAATGATAGATTAGCGGATGAAATATACGTAGACTCCTGCGGGATGAAAAGCAACAGCTAGACCCCGCAGTGCGTAGCACGAGGAGGCTTGCCAGCTTCCCGCGGAAAGCGAAGTCTATTTCAGGAGCGGATTCACTACACCTACAATCATTGTTCGGCTTCTATTTAGGTAAACTACTTTTGTCCCAACCTCTTTTTAGTCTATTTAACTTTTAAATTATAATTTTGTACGAATGCTCCATAGTTCAGGGAAGAAGCGATAGTCCATTACTTTTTTTAAGTAACTAACTCCAGAGGATCCTCCTGTACCCATTTTATGGCCAATGATACGTTCAACTGTCAGTAAATGATTATAACGCCATTGCTGCTGTTTATTTTCAATATCTATTAATTTCTCAGCTAGTTCATATAAGTCCCAATATTTGTTTACATCTTTGTATACTGTTAGCCAAGCTTCTTCTACACTCTCATTTTCTTTATATTCCTCAGACCAATCTCGGTTAAGACATGTTTCATCAATCTTTAAGCCTCTAAATGACAAAGCTGTAATTGCTGCATCATAGATACTCATCTCGTGCAGAGAATTTTCTAGCATACTGTACAACTTCTCTTGATGCTTATATACAGATAATACATGCGCCTTTTTAAATCCTAATTCAAATTCGATCATTCGATTTTGATAGGATTGAAACCCAGAGGAATGACCAAGCTTATCACGAAATTGCATATATTCAGCTGGAGTTAAGGTTGAAAGTACATCCCATGATTGAATGAGCTGCTGTTGGATTCTTGAAACGCGAGCTAGCATTTTAAACGCAGGCTCTAGTTCATTTTGTAAAATCGCTTTTTTTGCAGCAGACATTTCATGTAAAATTAACTTCATCCATAATTCACTAGCTTGATGGATGATGATAAATAACATTTCATCATGATGATCTGACAATCCTTTTTGACTGTCTAATAACTTATCTAATTGAAGATAATCTCCATAAGTCATTTCTTGTGCAAAATCAGTATGAATTCCTTTTTCGGTTTTGTTAGCGCTATCATTATGGTAGTTACCCATGGAATATTTATCCTCCTTTAAGGCCAATCTTCACAATTCGTTCTATGAATAGCATAACATGTTAAATCAAGGATGAGCACTATTTTTTCACGAATTTGCCTCGATAAAGTAGAACCGAAGTAATTCCCCCGTCTCCTTTGTTCTAAACAAAATATAAAAATGTGATTTCTCTTTCTTGTATGGCCATTAGTTCTATGATTTTCTTTATATTAATGCATTAATTAGAACTAGATAAATTAAAAAGCACTCCTCAATTAAATACTGAGGAATGCCTTTTGAATACCTTTCATTTTTCTTTTCATTTTGACTAATATATTTATTAAAAATCTAATTCATTAATGGTTCTTGCTCACTACTTCCCACTATCAACATTTCCTGAATCTCATCCTTTGGTACTGGTCGACTAAAATAAAACCCTTGAGCCTCATGACAATTATGCTTACGAATAAATTGGAGATGATCTTCTGTCTCGACTCCTTCGGCTGTAACGTTTAGGTTGAGATGTGTCGCCATCGCTAATATTCCTGTTACAATGTTACAGTCTTCCATATCAACTAGAATATCTTGAATAAAGGATTTATCAATTTTAATTCGATTAATGTTAAATTGTTGAATATAACTCAATGAACTATAACCTGTACCGAAATCATCTAAACTCAATTTAATTCCTAAATCATGTAACAATGCAAAAGTGGTTTTCGTTCTTTCTACATCCGCCATCGCTACACTTTCTGTAATCTCCAATTCTAACAAATGTGGATCTATACCTGTTTCTAAAATGATTTCTCTAACTGATTCCACAAAGTCATTTTTTATTAACTGCTTTAAGGATAAATTAACTGATATCTTTAACGATTTATTGAACATTTGATTCCATGAAACAATTTGATGACATGACTCCCTTAATACCCATTCACCAATTGGAATAATTAGTCCAGTCTCTTCGGCGATACTTATGAATGTAAAAGGGGAAATGAACCCTTTTTGAGGATGCTTCCATCTTAACAGTGATTCAAATCCGATAATCTCACCCGTTTGAACATCATTCTGAGGTTGATAATACACTTCAAGTTCATTGTTTTGAAACGCAAACTTAAAATCCTCTTTCAACTGGATGTATTCAATTGTTTCTGAATCGCTTTTATTCGAAAAGAAATGGTAAGTATCTCTCCCCTTACTTTTTGCACGATATAGAGCAATATCACCATTTTTATATAATTCATTTGAAGTTTGGCCGTTATAAGGATAGTTTACAATACCGATACTTGTCGTAATTTGGACAGGATATTCATCGATTTGGTACGGTTGAGAAATTGTTTGTTGTAAAGTTGTGACCGATTCCAATAACTCTTCCATTTCTGTGCTCGTATGAATAATAACAAACTCATCTCCACCAGTTCTCCCAATCACATCATTTGGCCTTCTAATTTCTTTTAAACGCTCTGTCACTTGAACCAATAACTTGTCACCAACCTGATGGTCAAGTAAATCGTTAACAAACTTGAAATCATCTAGATCAATTAATAGCATCGCAAATTCTGCTTCTTTTTCAATTAACTCGTCTATAATTTGGTTCACCTTTACTCGATTTGGTAAGCCTGTTAATTGGTCGTGATAAGCTATGTAGGATAACTGATCGTAGCTTTCATTAAGCTGCTGCTCTTTGTGTTGGTATTGCTTTTCTCCATAAATTATTGTTGTGACTGTTAGTAAAAACAAACTAACTAATTCACTAACAATCAAGTAATTATTCTTCTCTAACGTAAACATCTCAACAAATGACAAACAACATCCTATAATACTTACCCCGATAATCAATGCAGCATATAGCTGAAAGAATAGGGAAACTTTCTTTTTATTTACAATTAAATCTAGCTTCAACTGCTGAATGAGCCTCATTACTAAAAAGATGGTGCTCACCATTTGAATTAACGTAAAACTGAAGTGAAATAAACTTAATTTTACATTTTCAATGACCATTGTCAGAGGTATATATGTAACCGCTAAAATTGAGCAACCTAGAAAAATAGCTAGTTTTAGAAAAACAGAAGTGTCTGCATCTTCTTCAATTTTTCCAACCTTTATTATACAAACATAGATGACAAGAGAAGTTAATGGAAGCGCTGCCAATATATATGGGTTTGAAATATCTCCCAATTTTAAAAGTTGCAAATAATAAAGAAGTGAGAAATATATATACCAAACAATCAAGGCAGCTATAATGGCTGCAGATATTTTAAATAAACCCTCTTTGTTTAATTTGTATAATCGTTTTTCTAAAAAAAAGATGGCACAGAAAAACAAAAAGAACAATAATACCGATATGATGATATAGTTCAACAAGAAGTATCACTCATTTCTACCAATATAAAATCTATGAGTTCAATAATCTACCAACAATTAGGAGTTATTAACTTATTATACCATCTTATTTGACAGAAAACTTGACAAATTTACAGATAAAATCACTAATTACTACATTTTTCATAAAATTCATATATTTCTTCTTTCTTTAAGCCATTATTTTTTTAGTAACCAAGACACACCGATGAAAATATCTCTTAAAACCACACAAAATCCTATAGAATAGTATGATTTATACCAGCAAAAAAGGCTTCGTATCTTGATAAAGATCGAAGCCTTCTTCTTTATATTTTATAGAGTTAATAATAAACATCCCATTAATATGAAAAGGATCCCCCATACTTTTCTCCTCGTTATCCTTTCATGTAACCAAAAACTTGATAGAAGTAACGACCAAAAATATGTAACCGATGTTAGTGGAAACACGATGATATATGGGAGCTGTTTGAGTAAATAAATATTTAACAGGGCTCCGATCACATAAAACCCTCCACCTATTCCCAAGAATAGAATGAAAGTTGAGAATCTACCTCTCAAATGAGAGCTTGCTTTTTTAAAAAAGAAGCCGCCAAGAGCACCTAGCATTGTCATCATTAATAGTAGTAGTATTTTAATCGGACTCACCACCAATCAAAATGACCCCGATGATAATAGAAGCGATTCCAGCAATCGTGTAATAGTTAAACTGTTCTTCGAGGACAGTAACACCTATGATTGTACTGATAATATATCCTATACTTAAAAAAGGATGGAGTACAGAGAGCTTACCGTTCCGAAAGGCAACGATCATAAAAACTGCCCCTAAAAAATAGAGTGTGAAACCAACAATTAACTCTACATTAAAATGTCCAAGAGATAACTTCCAGAAAAATTGTCCCGTTGCTGTACACAACGAGGCAATTATCATGAGCATGATTCCTAAATATGGTGGCTTCTTTTTCTCTTTTAAATTAGATTCCATCGTGATTGACCTCAATGTTTTTAGGGTTTACTAAAGCCATAAGAGGAATGATAAAACTAATAAGTACATTAGCAAATAAATATCTAAAATCTTGTGCAGGCATTGCTGCAAGGACAGATAACATATTTAGCAAGAAGGGTAATGTAATAACAATTGAACGGTAACCATTTTTCACTATTAAAATAACTGAAAATAACAGGATTAAAAATGCATAAAAAGCCGGTCTCCATACAAACTTATACGGGACTGATAATGAACCTTCTAGGTAGCTAGTGGCCATTGTTGTGAATGGTTGACTAATCATTTTATTTTCTAATCCATAATCATTTCCCATGATTACAGTAATATAAGTAGCAGTATACCCATATTGTGGCGTACTCATTTGCCACACTAAAGCTGTATGCTTCTTAAATGCCTCGAATGCTAACCCTGGGTTTTGTACAACAATTTCTCCCCAAGTTCTTACATACTTGCCGAAATCATCAAAAATTACATCTCGGTCATAATCAGCCCAAGAAAACTTAATGGGGTCTACAGTATGAGGTAAGTATTTCTCCTTCCATATTTCAATCGGCAAAATACGATCATAATATGCAAGTTGCTCTTCTGTTAGGTTTCCCTCGCTCTTAATGATATGAGCAATTTGTTGTGTAGGAATAGATAATGCTTCATTTGGATCTGAAGGCTTTACATCTAACCACGCAAAAACAGGCCCTGTTAATAGGATTTGCAATGTGATCATCGTTATAAAGATAGGAACTACTACCTTTGCAACCTTTTTTCGATAGAAGAAAAGTAAAACTAGTATTGTTAAAATAAACACTGGATAACCATTGTGCCTTAAAAAGACTACCCCAAATGAAGATAGAACAAATAAAATGACATGGGATTTTTCACCGAGCCATTGTCCATTTGAATAGACAATGAGGAATAGATGTATAGTGAAAAGCAGTAAGCTAGCACTAAACAAAACATCTTTCCAGATAATAATATTGTATATACCATATGATGGAATAATTGCGATAATAATGCTTGTGATAATTAAGACTGCTTTATTTACACCCAGCTTTTGAAGTTGTACAAAACCATATGAAAGGATACCAGCCAGTGATAGGATTTGAAACAAACTTACAATCGCTGGTGAATTCCATATTTTTGATAAAAGCATGATTAACCACGTAAACATGATTGGATGCCAATTATGATATTCCTGTGTGTGAGCCTGAGCCCAGGAAGATAAAGAATCCGGTGACATTGCTGCTGGATAATATGAAATAAAATAAAATAAGCCCGAAGAAGCTAGAATAATAAAGTACAATATAAAAAATAAATTTGATACTTTTTTAGGTTCTTCCTTTTTATCACTTATTTTCGATAGTTTTATGATGAGCCAGGCTAACGTAGTGAAAGAAAGGATGTAGCTTGTAACATATACAAACATACGTACAATCATAGAATTATCCTGCAGGAATAATTGAGTCCCCTTTGTACTCATTAAAAGTAAAAATGCTAGAATAGCTGCCGAAAGCAAAATAAAGCTTCTTTTTTTACTGGTAAAATGATGAGATAAAGCCTTAATCTCTTTATAGAATTGACCATAAATGAAAGAAGATAGAGCTATAAAAATAAACAGCCAAACCAACGATAAATCACGGACTGGGTAGTAAAATGCTACGGTACCTACTGTGGTAACCATACTTAAAAAAAGTATGGAAAAACCTAACATCCATTTCTTCATCTTCTTTCATCTCCTAATAATTGTGCTAAGCGGTTTAGTTCTAGTTCATATTGTTTCTTATTTAAAGAAGCAATCGTGTCTAATATAAGTCCGCACGCAAAGGAGATAACCGCTAATAATACTAAACCTACAGCTAATATTGCAGAAGGAACTTTTGCAATGTATTGAGTCGTAATAAACTCGTAGACAACTGGTGTTCCAACAGCAAGTCCAAAAATAAAGAATAGACCAGCCCATATACTAAAAAACTGAAGTGGTTTGAATTCTTTAAATAAAGTAAAGATCATTCTTAAAACTTTTGCACCATCAGAGATTGTATTTAGCTTTGATACGCTACCTTCAGGACGATCTCTATAATCAATCGGTACTTCTTTTATTTTAAATCGTTTATCTAGTGCATGGAGGCTCATTTCCGTTTCTATTTCAAAACCCGGACTCATAACAGGGAACGATTTCACAAAAAGACGGTCGAATGCTCTGTATCCTGTCATAATATCTTTGATATCACTTCTGTATAGGGAGTTAATTAATCCCTTTACTAGATTATTGCCTGTGCTATGGAACATTCTCTTGTTTTCATCAAAGTACGTACCATTTGATAAGCGATCTCCTATGGTCATGTTGGCTTCTTTTTGGATAATTGGTTTCATTAGATCGTGTACGAATTCGGCTGGGTATGTATCGTCACCATCAACCATAATATAGATATCAGCATCAATATCTCTAAACATGGATCGAACAACATTACCCTTTCCTTGTAACGACTCTTTTCTAACGATTGCTCCATGTTGTAGAGCAATTTCAACTGTTTTGTCTTTGGAATTATTGTCATATACGTAAATTTCAGAGTTAGGAAGCTCTGTTTTAAAGTCCTGTATGACTTTACCAATGGTTTGTTCTTCGTTATAGCAAGGTACTAATACTGCTATTTTCATTATTTGCTTCACCTCGAGTTGAATATCTTTTTCTTGTAATCCCTTGTAAAATTCAGCCAAATGCTATCGTACCATATTTTAAATGTGTATTTCACTAAATATTAGGATTTCCAGTTTTGGTTGCCCTGAAAATACAACACTGTATATTGGGTGTTAACCTTCGTTGCAGGAACCTCGCTTTCCGCGGGGCGCTCCTGGAGCCTCCTCGGCTGCGCCTGTGGGGTCTCCAGTCCAGCGCATCTCCCGCAGGAGTCTCGGTCCTTCCACTTCGGTTAACACGCATGAATACTTGTATACAACATTCTAATAACAAAAAAACATTTTCATTCACCACGGTGCAATTCTCACATTGCATGGAAGTCTACCCTAAAGATACGTGTCGTTACACTCAACATGGGGTGTTAATCTACGTTGCAGGAACCTCGCTTTCCGTGGGGCGCCACTTGAGCCTCCTCGGCTGCGCCTGTGGGGTCTCAAGCCCGGCGCATCTCCCACAGGAGTCTCGGTTCTTCCACTCCGATTAACACGGAAAAAATACGAATGTCCAACATTCTAAGATACAAGAAAAAATCGCGTATTTTCATGTGCCATGGTGCAATTTTCAAATTGCATGGTAGCCAACAAGCCTTATTTTCAAGATTTTCAGTTTCTTTGTTATCATTGTGCCCATTTTTCTAGGTTTACGATTCTGTGTTACTGTTTTTTGATAAGGCTACTTTCATATAGACGAAAAAGATCCAATAAAAAAAGAGATTCCTAATGAAGGGAACCTCTTGCAAGATTTTATTTAATTTTATCCCAAACTCTTTTATCTACTAAACATTTTTCTTCCATATGTAAAGAACGAGATGGTACTGTAGTGACAATCGGTGTTACTCGTATGACGTCTTTTATTTTAGTGAAAGCTTGCTCTGTAATAGGTTCCTCAGACTCAATTAAGATTTCTAATTTATCTTGGTTTTGTTCCCTTGATACGATTGCTTGATATCTTTCGTACCCTAGTTCTTCTAGAATATTACCTATTTGCTTCTCTCTCACAAACATTCCTTTTACTTTTACCCCGTCACTTACTCTTCCTAACACTCCCTCAATTCTCTCGCCTTCATAGCCTTTCACCCACCTTGAAAGGTCACCTGTTCCAAATCTTATTAATGGGTATGCTTTATCAAATAAAGTAACGACAACTTCTCCTTCACCGTCACTTATTTCTTCACCTGTTTGAGGGTCGCATAGTTGAACGAGTGCAGTAGATGTTACTTTTAAACGAGGACCCTTTTTATCTTCAAAAGCTAGGCATCCACAATCAGCTGTCCCGTATCCTTCATAGACACTAATTCCGTATTCTTCACATCTTCTTCTCATCTCATTTGTTAGCATCTCTGCTGTGAAAAATGCTTTGCTAATCATTAAATCGCTACCAAACTTTAAGCCTTTTTCTTCTGCAGCATCTAATAGTATGGACAGAAAACTTGGTGTACCAACATAACCAGTCACCTTTAGATCCTTCATAACTTGAATTTGAAGCTCTCTATTCCCAGTACCAGCCGGAATAACCGTTGCCCCGACTTTTCTCAAGGCAGCATCAAACATAAAACCAGCTGGAGATAAATGGTATGAAAAGGTATTTTGAACAATATCATTCTCATTAAATCCTGCTGCTTTCATCGCTTCGGAAAATCTCCAACTATCGCCATCCTCTGGCTGAGGGTCATAGATAGGACCAGGAGACATGAAAACTCTCGCCATCTTTTCAGTATTTAATGTTGCGAGAGCACCGAACGGACTTGATGCTTGCTGAAGTACTGGTAAATCTTCTTTCTTCAATATAGGTATCTTAGCAAGATCACTCTTTGTTTGAATATCTCCCGGAACGATCCCAGCATTCTGCATACGTTGACGAAAGCCCGCTGCATGTTCATAAGCGTATTGAACCACTTCATGAAGCAGCTTCATTACAACCACCGCTTTCTACGTTTATAAGACTTAATCTCACGGTAATTTTTTCGCCCTTTATCACTCATGCCAAGATAAAATTCCCTAACATCCTCATTTGACAGTAGTTTTTCTACTGGCCCATCAAGTACGATTCTTCCATTTTCCATAATGTATCCATAATCAGCAATTGACAGTGCAACATTTGCATTTTGCTCGACGACAAGAATCGTCGTTCCTTCTTCTTCGTTGATTTTTTTGATGATACTAAAAATCTCCTTAACTAATAAAGGTGCTAATCCTAGAGAAGGCTCATCAAGTAGTAGTACTTTTGGTTTTGCCATCATTCCTCTTCCGATTGCAAGCATTTGCTGCTCACCACCTGATAAGTAACCTGCTTGGCGGTGCTTAAGCATTCCTAACTTCGGAAAATAATGATATACCTTTTGAATGTCAGCTTTAATATTTTTACGATCTTTTCTAGTATGAGCACCTGCAATCAAGTTATCTTCGACTGATAAGTGTTCAAACACTCGTCTACCTTCCATGCATTGAAAGATTCCACTTTTTACAATGGTCTCTGCGTCACTTACATCAATTCTCTTTCCATATAGTTCAATATATCCATCTGTTACTTCACCATTTTCACTTTTCAATAGACCAGATATCGCCTTCAAGGTTGTTGTTTTTCCCGCACCATTACTTCCTAATAAAGCAACAATCTTACCTTCAGGTATCACCATCGACATACCCTTTAAAACTAGTATCACTTTATCATACATCACTTCAACGTTGTTTAATGTCAGCACAAGACCGCTCCCCCTTTTATAAATAAAAAATGCAAACACCCGCTTGCTTCATGACATAGCTTTTCTTTTTAACCTTGTGGAAGCTCCCTGTCAAACTGCGTTCTTAGACGGCGCTTCACTTTCTATTTTTTCAACCGTGCACTCTTTTTAAAAATAAGGGTGTTTCACTAGAAACACCCTTACCTTTTATTTCATTAGTATCCGATGTAATCTGTGAAGATTTCAAATTTGCCGTTTTTCACTTCCGCTAAACGGATTTGGTTTGTACCAGCATGACTTTCTGAAGTAAATGTTACAGGTGCAGCTAGACCACCAAGATCTAGATTTTCAATTTTCTCTAAACCAGCTTTAATTCCTTCACCAGTTGTAGGATCGTCTGCTAGTTTAATACCTTCAACAAGGATTTTTGCTGAAACCCAACCTTGAACGAATTTTTGGTTTTTATCTTCTAACTTCTCTCCCTTGCTTTCTAAGTATTCTTTTATCTCTGCCATACCCGGAAGATCTTCATAAGGGAAAGCGTGAGTTACTACTCCGATAAATCCTTCAGCAGCATCACCTGCAATTGGAAGAAGACCTTCACCTGTAGCCCAGTTTAATCCGATAAACTGTGTTTTTACGCCTAATTTTTTCGCGTCTTTCAAGATTGTTGCTGTTGCTCCCCAAGTCTCTTGAAGAATTGCGTAGTCAGGGTTTTTCTTTTGCATGTTTAATAATTGAGAAGTAGCGTCTAGTGCTTTTAAGTCAACGATTTGCTCATCAACAATTTCTACACCGATTTCTTTTGCAAAGTTTTTCGCATCTTCAATTGGTGATTTACCAAAAGCAGTGTCGTTATAAATTAAAGCAACTTTTGGCGTACCGCCTTTATGATTATCTTTAATCCACTTTAAAACAGAACGAGCTTGGTCAGAATAAGTTGCTGCTGTTAAGAAGTTATATGGGCTTTCTTCCATGTTCTTTAAATTTTCAGAATAAGATGCTGAGAAAAATGGGATTTTATCAGCAGCTACAAGCTGACGTAATGCTTCAGTATCACCAGTACCCCATCCTAAAATGGCTGATACTTTATCTTTTGACTTGTATTTTTGATATAGCTTTTGTGCTTCTGGAATCTTATAGGCATAATCTTGGCCAATTAATTCCAATTTATAGCCATTTACAAGACCTTTTGATGCAATGTATTCAAAGTACGCTTTTTCACCTTCTGCATAAGGAGTACCAACATCTCCTGTACCACCAGTAAGGTCAAATAATCCACCAACTTTAATGGTGCCTTTTCCGTCTGAACTTGTTTTTTCACCACTTGAGCAACCTACTAGTAATCCGAATGCCACAACTGCAATGATCATCATCTTCGACCACATTTTCATCATTTTTATCCCCCTTTTTTCTTAGAAAAATATAGCAATGAAAAGGAAACTTATTTTTTTGTTCCCTTTTCAATTGTTTCGTTCAAATCGTTAATAAGAAAATGGCCAGAGCTTAAAGTAGTCTTTAATATTCCGCCAAATCTTTGCCAACCCTTCAGGCTCGTAGACTAAGAAAAGAACTATTACGACCCCAAATACAACTTCCTTCATCCCAATTAATACAGCTGATAGCTCTGGGAAAACACCACTAATTAACTCGACAACTGTTCGTAGAATTACTGGTAGAAGTGTGATGAAAATAGCTCCATAGATAGAACCAAATACGCTTCCTAAACCACCAACTAATATCATCGCTAAAAACTCAATTGAAACCGATATACTATAAAGCTCAGGGCTTACAATCATTGTATAGTGACCAAGTAGAGCACCCGCTACCCCAACGAAGAAGGAGCTAACTGAAAAGGCAAGGGCTTTGTATTTAAATAAATCAATGCCCATTACTTCTGCTGCAATGTCTCGATCTCGAACCGCGATAAACGCTCTGCCTACACGTGATCTAAATAAGTTCAGTGTGAACAATGTTGTTAAGACAAGAATGACAAACATTAAGTAGTAATAGCTTGTTTCCGTAATGAATACAAAACCAGCTATTTCAGGTCTTGAAAGCACCATTCCGGCTGTACCACCTGTTAACGAATCCCATCTTGAAATAATAAAGAGGATAATCACTTGTGCAGCTAATGTTGCAATGGCAAGATACAGTCCTTTTAATCGTAATGCTGGAATACTGAATAATGCTCCAACAGCTGCTGTAATAATTCCTGCTAAAGGTAACGATATCCAAAAGCTTAAACCAAGTGTGGATGTAAGAATTGCTGATGTGTATCCACCAACTCCTAAAAAGGCACCCACTCCAATCGAAATTTGACCGGTAAAGCCCGTTAATATATTTAAGCCAATTGCTCCAATTGCCGCAATACCTGCTAAAGTGGCTAACCCAACAATATAGTCAGATGCTACTAAAGGAAAGACAGCGAATAAAGCAAGCATCATAAAAATTCGCATTCGAACTCGAGAGATTTTCCATATAGCCATATCTTGCTTATAATTTACATGGAATTCTCCACAATCCATTACAAATGGATTTCGCATCACTTTACACCCTCTCTATTTCTTTTTTACCGAATAATCCATACGGCTTAAACATTAAGATTAAGACTAGAATGATAAACGGCATTACCTCTTTCATACCTCCACCTACAAGTGGATCTAAATATCCCCCCGTCATACTCTCAATCACACCAATAATTAAGCCACCTATAATTGCACCTGGGATACTGTCTAGTCCACCAAGAATCGCAACTGGTAAAACTTTTAAGCCAATTAGAGATAAAGATGAATTAACTCCATTAATATTACCTAAGAGAACTCCACCAACTGCAGAAACAATTGCTGCAATTGCCCAAGCTACTGCAAAAATTGTCTTTACACTAATCCCCATCGACATAGCCGCTTGCTGGTCATCTGCTGTGGCACGCATAGCAATACCAAGCTTTGAGTATTTAAAGAACATCGTAAAGATAATTAACATAATGACTACGATTACTAGTGACCACATATAAACTGGAGCTACAACAACTTGACCTAGTTTAATTGATTCCTCTGAAAAAATTTGTGGGAATACACGTGTTTCATGTCCCCAGATAATGTGAACTAAACCTGCTAGAATACTAGATAACCCAATTGTGGCCATAATTAGCGAGATAACCGGCTCTCCAATAAACGGTCTTAATACTATCCGCTCTACAACAAGTCCTAAAACCGCACTAAAGATAAGGGTTAGAACGAGCGCTGCGATAAAGGGAATATTATATGCAGTTACGAGTGTTAAACATACATATGTCCCTACTAATAAGAATTCACCTTGAGCGAAGTTAATGGCATCACTAGACTTATAGATTAAGACGAAGCCTAGGGCGACAAGAGCGTACACACTCCCGACAACAATCCCTGTCACTAACATTTGTAAGAAAAAAGTCATTACGCAGCCCCCTCTCCTTCATCAATCGAAATGACTTTTAATGTCGTTTGAATCACTTGTTCTTTTCCATCTCGATATTTTATACGGCCTTCTACATCGATATGGTCATTCACTGAATATAATCCTTCGATAAGAGATTCATATTTTTTCGCGACAAACTGTCTACGCACTTTCTTTGTACGTGTTAGTTCCTCATCATCAGCATCCAATTCTTTATAGAGTAGAACAAACTTCTTAATTCTCGCTTTTTCAGGCAGCGTTTGGTTAATGTCATTTACTTGCTTATGTATGAGCGCAAGTACTTCTTTTTTCGATGAAAGATCGGTATATGTTGTGTAGCTAATTTGGTTTTTCTCCGCCCATCTTCCTACATTCTCCATATCAATATTGATCATGGCCACTACGTATGGTCGTTCTCTCCCAATCGCTACTGCTTCCTGAATATAAGGGCTAAATTTTAGTTTGTTTTCAATAAATTGTGGTGAGAACATTTCTCCTGAATTTAAGCGAATAACATCTTTTAAACGGTCAATGATATACAGATGACCATCATCATCTAAACGTCCTGCATCACCAGTGTGTAACCAACCATTTTCAATCGTATCTTTGGTGGATTCTTCATTGTTGTAATATCCTTTACACACACTCGTACTTTTAATGAGAACTTCTCCCTTTTCAGAGATTTTCACTTCTGTTCCCGGAATTGGTAAGCCAACACTTTCAAATTTAATGTCCCCATCTTTATGAACAATTGATATACCGGAAACTTCCGTTTGTCCGTAAATGCTTTTTAGGTTTACTCCTAAACTATGAAAAAAGCGGAAAACATCTGGTCCTAGCGGAGCTCCACCTGTATATGCTCTTTTCATACGTAATAACCCTAAATGATCTCTAATTGCTGTAAACAAGAAATAATCTGCAATTTTATATTTCAGTTTTGTTCCAAAGCTTATCGTATCACCTGTAAAATGTGCTTCTGCTACCTTTTCTCCGATTGGCTTACACCAATCATAAATTTTTCGTTTTAGCCAACCTGCATCTTGTATACGCACTTGGAATTTTGACACCATATCCTCGTATATACGTGGTGGTGCAAACATGACATGTGGCCCTATTTCTCGAATGTTTTCTAACACGGTTGAAGGTTCTTCTGGGAAGTTAATCGTGATGCCGTTGTACAGACCCATAGAAATGGTCATCATTTGCTCACCTATCCAGGCTAGTGGTAAAAATGAGAGGTATTCGTCGGTGTCTTCTAATGGATCAATGACAGAGAGGTTTTTTGCCATGTCCATTAAATTTTGATAGGTAAGCATTGTGCCTTTTGGATTACCAGTTGTTCCAGATGTATAAGAAAGGATTGCGACATCCTCATAATCTCCTTGCAAGAGCTCTGTTTCGAAAAAGTTTGGATTCTTTTCCGCTATTGCTTCTCCATTTGCTTGTACATCTTTAAAAAATAATAGTTTTTCATTCTGATAATTTCGCATTCCTCGATCATCATAGTAGATAATCCATTTAACATTAGGTATTTCATCTTTTATTTCTAAAAGTTTATCTACCTGCTCTTGGTCTTCTACGACGACAAAAGTAGACTCTGAATTGTTTAAGATATAGCTGATTTCATTCGGCAATGATTCTTGATAAATCCCTACCGAAATTCCACCTAGACTTTGAGTAGCTAGCTCACTAAATACCCACTCTGGTCGATTATCTCCAATGATGGCAAGTTTATCGCCTCTTTTAAATCCAAGCTTAGAAAGACCTTGGGCAAACTGCTTTACTTGAGTAAAATAGTCTTTGTATGTATACTCATTCCAAATTCCAAAGTCTTTTTCTCGAAGTGCAATCTTCCCTCCTTCATTGTTTGCTTTTTCTAAAAGGACTTGAGGAAACGTTTTGTTGGACATATCAGCTTTTCCCTCCTTGGTTGCTTATCCTGCATTTTCTTCTTCTCCTAAATATGCTTTTATAACTTGAGGATTATTTTGAATTTCCTTCGGTGTTCCATATCCTATTAATTTACCGAAATCAAGCACTGCAATATGATCGGATAAATCCATGACAACACCCATGTCGTGTTCAATAAGGATGATCGTCGTTTTCATATCTTCATGGATATCAATGATATATCTAGCCATATCCTCTTTTTCTTCACTATTCATACCTGCCATTGGCTCATCTAGCAGGAGAAGCTCAGGATCTAGTGCTAATGCACGTCCCACTTCTACTCGTTTTTGTAGCCCATAAGAGAGTCTACCAACAGGTGTGTTACGAATATGTTCAATTTCTAAGAAATCAATGACATTTTCAACACTTTCCCTATGTTCAACTTCCTCTTTCTGCCCCTTTCCCCAATAGAATCCTCCTGCAAGTACACCCGTTTTCATTCTTACATGACGACCAAGCATAAGGTTATCTAGCACTGAAAGGTGAGGAAATAGCTCTATATTTTGAAACGCACGTGCAATTCCAAGACTTGCGCGTTTATGAGGCTTTAACTGATTAATTTGATTGCCTTTGAAGCTAATTGATCCTTCAGTTGGCTTGTATAAGCCGCTAATGCAATTAAGCATACTTGTTTTCCCTGCACCATTTGGCCCAATTAATGAAAAGATTTCTCCTTCCTTCACCTCGTAACTAACATGATCTAATGCTGTTACTCCACCAAACTTAAGGGTGACATCTTTTACTTCTAGTATCCCCAATTGGACTTCCCCCTTTTCCCCTCTTGTTGAAAGCGTTTACTTTTTTAATAATCAGAAAAATATTTATATTGCTATTTTTATAATAATTTTTTCTTACTGTCAATCGATTCTAGTAAACTAGCTAAATAACGACAAAACATTGCATATTTCGACACAAATCAACTTCACTCATTGGGAGAAAAGTAATGAAAACGTTGTCATTTTTTGTAATTTATTATTTTGCTTTCTTCCTTTAAAGCAGACCTTTTATTCTATGTAGCAATATTAATTTTTATGGTTAGTTGTTATAAAAAAATAATATTACACCTTGTATTAAATAATACTAATTCACTTAAAAAAAGACAGTCTGACATTTGGTCAGATTGCCCTTCCTTGTTCGAATCTCACTGTGTGGTCTCGGTTGCCCGTTTTCTTTGCAGGAGTCTCTCATATTTCCGTTATTTATTAACACTTTAGTTCATTTTTATAACAAGTATTCCAATTGGATATCTAATGGCTCTCTCTCATAGATTTCCTTGTTTATTTCAACAGCATATGTACAACCTAGTGAACGATAGAATTGTTGGGTTTCTACAGATGGGTGAGCACCAATATATAACTTCTTTGCACCCTTCTTTTTTGCGTGTTTGCAGCAAAGCATAAACAATTCTTTCCCAATTCCGCTATTTCTGAGCTCTCTAGACACATGAATATATGACAGTTCAAGATATTGTTTTTGACTCCCTAAAAATCCACCTTCTACACATGCAAACCCTTTAAGTTGGTCTTTTATAAATGCCCCTATAACGATTCCATCTCTTAGCTTGCAACTTCTAATAGAATCGATAACCTGTCGTTTCCTTTCATCATCCCATTGTTCCGTGAAATAATCTTCTTTAAGCTTGTACTGTTTATGTTCTTCATACCAAACCTTTTTTGTTTCTTGATAGCGATTGAATTGCTGTAATAGATGCGCCTTTATCTCTATTAATTCTAATTCTTTATAGATAATTTTCTGATTCGCCAACGTTTATCCTCTCCTCATCCATACACTCTATCTATTACTTGGCTCGTTTCACAATATCTCTTATTTTATTACAAAACAATTGTGATTTTCCTCTCAACTATGCTATGGGTTAAAAATTCAAGTGATAGAGGAAGCGGCTGATCGAAGTACGGCTAAGATTAAGGTTTACAAATAATAAAAAGACACATAAATAACACCCCTACCAATCGATTTGGTAAGGGTGTCCTTTTTATCCTAACCCTTCGGTAATAATTTTCACCATAATAGGGCCAATGATTACGATGAACAAGGATGGGAAAATAAAGATAACCATCGGAAAGAGCATTTTAATGGGTGCTTTCATTGCTTGTTCACGCGCTGCTTCTCTTCGTTGCTCACGAATTCGAGTTGTGAGTGAATTGATGACTCTTGCCATCCCGATTCCTAGGTGGTCTGCTTGAATAATTGATAAAATGACACTTTGAAAGCTGTCAGATGGTATTCTTTTTCTCATGCTATAAAAGGCCTCACGACGAGACTTTCCGCGTTTCATATCATCAAGCGCCTGCCGGAATTCATCTGATAAAGGCCCTGTCGTTCTGGCGCACACATTTGCTATCGCCCCTTCTAACCCCGAACCTGCTTCCAATAATAAATTTACCATGTCAAAGAAATCTGCCATTTCTCGGTTGATTTGCTTGATTCTTTGCGTTTTTTTCTTCGCTAAATAAAAAAGTGGGAAGCGATAGAATAGAATACCAACTGCTATCGCGACAAAGATGACAGAGGACTTTTTATCTGCAATGGGTGTAAATAAAATGAATGTGGCAAGCCCACTGCCGACTGTAATTAATAATTGAATGAGGCGAAACTCCACTGCAGATTTTGTTAAAAAACCAGCATCTCGAAGCATCACCTCTAGTTTTTTTTGATCTCTTTTTTCTAAATACTTACTAACCTGTTGCACGCCTAGATCCCAGTATTTTTGAAGGAGTAATGATTGCTGATAAAATTTCTTTTTTTCTTGCTTTTGCTTTATCTGTTCATTCTTTCCAAAGTAGTGATTTACCCTTTCTTGAACAATCAGTTCCCGTCGAAACAGCATATGAAGCAAGGCGGCACATGCTAACATGATTGACAACGTGCTACAGACGATAAAAAGAAAATGAAGCATGTTTTACACCTCAATCTTAATAATCTTTTGAATAAAGAACCAACCGATTAAGATAAAAATCCCACCGGTGGTTAGCATCATAATACCTAAAGGATGACCAAGCATCGGCTCGAAATACTTAGGATTTACAACATACATATAAAAGCCGAGAAACACTGGAAGAAGAGTGATAATCCATGACGAAAGCTTTCCTTGAGCGGTCAACGTTTTTAATTCCTCCAAAACTCTCACTCTACCTCTTATCGTTTCTTCCATCGTATCTAATAATTTCGCCAAGTTCCCACCACTTTTACGCTGGGCTAACAATGCCTGAACAACAACCTCTAACTCTTTATTCGGTAAACGAATAAGTAAATTCCGAAAGACTTCCTCCATCGGAATTCCCATCCCTATTTCTTTGACTGCCCGTTCAAATTCTGGACCGATCGGATCAGGCATCTCTTTTCCAACTAATTGCATCGTTTGTACAAAACTAAAGCCAGCTCGTAAGGAGTTAGACATGGTCCCTAACGTCTCCACTAATTGATAGGTTAAATTCTTCAAGCGTTTTTTCGCCTTTTGTTTCATATAAAAAAGCGGTACGTAAAAGCCCATAAACGCAGCAAAAAGAAATAGATACCACGAAAACCCTAAAAGCAAGAAAACAACTCCTAAACCTATCGCAAAGAGAAGGCGTACACCGAAAAATTCCTCTGGCTTCATCACGCTTCCTGCTTGTTGAAGTGTTTGTACCGTTTTCTTGCTTAACTTAACCTCTGCAAATGGCTGGGAAAACGATCTTAACCAAGGTTTAACTGTTTTTTCCTCTTCCACTTCTTCCTCCTCCTTAACGGAGGCTTGCTGCTTTGGCATAAAATGATTCATGCGACGATTTATTCGACGTTTTTTTGTATACATGACATAACCCACATAAAAAGCACTTGTTGATAAGAAAAAGATGAGCATAACCGTAAGAAAGGAGCTCATTTTACCAAGCCCCCTCAAACCAAGATGATGGCATTGTAAAGCCATTTAGCTCTAATTGTTCTGAAATTTTCGGACGTACTCCTGTTGAGCTAAATTGTCCATTTATTTTGCCATCAACCATTTGACCACTATCACGGAACACAAAGATGTCTTGCATTACAATCGTATCCCCCTCCATCCCGAGCACCTCGGTGATTTTGGTGATTTTCCGTGAGCCGTCCTTCATCCTTGCTTGGTGAACAATAATATCAATCGCATTTGCAATTTGCTCTCTTATTGCACGTAATGGCAAATCGAAGCCAGCCATTAGCACCATTGTTTCTAAGCGGGCAAGCATATCCCTAGGAGAGTTCGCATGTCCTGTACTTAAAGAGCCATCATGACCTGTATTCATCGCTTGAAGCATATCTAACGCCTCTGCTCCACGAACCTCTCCGACAACGATTCGGTCTGGTCGCATCCTTAAAGCATTTCGTACGAGGTCTCGAATGGTAATTTCACCCTTACCCTCTATATTAGGTGGCCGAGATTCTAGCGAAACGATATGCTCCTGCGATAGCTTAAGTTCTGCAGCATCCTCAATTGTAATAATTCGTTCATCGTTTGGAATAAATGAGGAAACAACATTTAAGGTAGATGTTTTTCCAGAGCCAGTCCCCCCACTTATAAAGATATTGAGTCTAGCTTTGACACACATGTCGATAAATTGTGCCATCTCACGACTTAACGTTCCAAATCGGATTAAATCTTGAATTTGAAAGGGTGTTTCAGAAAATTTCCGAATGGTTAACGATGGTCCTTTTAACGATAGCGGAGGGATGATGGCATTAACACGCGATCCATCTGGTAAACGAGCATCCACCATCGGAGAGCTCTCATCAATTCTACGACCTAATGGTGATACAATTCGTTCAATGACTTTACTAACATGATTGTCATCACGAAAGGCAGTAGGGCTTCTTTTAATTTTTCCGTTTTGTTCATAGAAAATTTCAAACGGTCCATTTACCATGACTTCTGTAACGGTTGCATTTTTTAATAACGGGGTAATCGGACCGTATCCTAACAGTTCATATTCCACTGAATGAAGAATCTGTTTCTTTTCTTCAAACGTTAACCGTTCTCCTTCTTTATCGATAAAAGCCTTTCCCAATTCATGAAGTTTTTTGCGTTCGCCTTCCTCATCTGCAATTTGGAGCTTTTTTAATTCTTCTACTAAAAAGCTTTGAAGGGCGTCTTCTAAGTCATTTACTTCTTTTGACTGTGTTACCTTAAATACCTTCCGTTCCGGTTGGTCCTCTGTTTTCCCTTCGACCTCGACATATCGTTTAAACAATGACAATGTAATCCCCCCGCTATTTACTCATCAGAAATTTACGTTTCGTCTTCGGCTTTAGTTGTTCTTCTAAGCTTTGAGGTCGTAGATGTAATAATTTTTTGGCCAATAGCAACACAGACTTTGATAAAGGTAGTCTAGCGTTTTTTATAACGAACGGTATCCCCTCATTAATGGATGACCTTGCAACCTGGTCTTGGTCAGGAAGTATGCTAAAAATCGGATTTTGTAGAACTTCTTCAATTTTCTTAGTATCAACTGGTTTTTGTCTAGAGTCTCGGTTTAAGATGACTTTTACCTTTTCATGTAAATTTAAGGATTGAAGCGTATCGATATAAAGCTTGCTGCTTCTTAGCGTCGGCAGATCACTCGAAGTGACAAGCAGCAACTCATCCGACTCTACTAAACTCTTTAAATGAACGTCCGACAAATATGGTGCAGTATCTATTAAAACGACATCATAGTATTTCTTTAGCTCTTTAATCACCGTTTCAATGTGCTCTTCTGAAATCATTTCAAAAAACTCTGGTCGAGGAGGTGCAGCCAATATGGCAATCCCAGTTTCATGCTTCGTTAAGTATTTCTCGATAGAAAAGAATCCTCGTTCAAACCCTTCCTTCACCCATTCGTAAATCGTTTGCTTCGGTTTACTATCAAGTAGCATGGCCACGTCACCAAATTGGAGATTTGCATCAACAATCGCCACCTTTTGTCCTTGCTTGATGCATGCTGCTGCTAAGTTGACAGTTAGCAGTGTGCGACCTATTCCACCTTTAGGGCTACAAACCGATATGACGCGACTGTTTTTCTTTAGGAGATTTATTAATGGCTTTTCTTCCTGTTTTAAGCGTTGATACATTACTCTTTGGGCATGATTAATCACTTCGGTCACTTCCTCATTCTCTGACGAATACCGTAATACATTCGAAGCACCAACTTGCATCGCTTTTCGGACATTCTCCATATTGTCAGGAGCCATTAAGATAATGTATACATGCGGGTATCTCACATAAATCTCCTGGCAAAGTTCATATACGTTGTAAACCGTATGGGCCTTTATAAATAAAACAGCAAATGGTGTATGCTCTAAGCGGGTAAATAAACCTTCAAGTCTTTGAATAGAATGGAGTTTTTCATTTCTCTGCTGAAGAATAGCCTCAAGCTGATCCGCACGCGCATTTGTGTCTGAATAAAAATACCATGTTACACTCATTCAGGATTATCCTCCTTTAGCACTTCTCTTGTTTCTTCAATTACCCCTTCTTCTACACCGGTATCACTCGAGTTTCTTAGCATTAAGTAAAAGCCATCTTTATCTTTGGCAGCCAAACTTAGCATGACACCTTCCCTTGGTGTAACTTCAAGTGTAACCGTTCCATAATGAAGTGCTTCTTCCTCATTGTCCGAGGACTTACCAGAGGAAAGAACTTTTTTGTTTTGAAGAATGAGCACAGCTGATTTGTATTCCTTTTTCGTTTGCTCATCCCTTGTCGTGGCATAGGCAATAATATCCACAAAAGAGCCTGGCGTAACATACCCAGATACACCTTGATCTACTTCCACTTTAATTGAGATTGCTCTCATCCCTTCACTTACTTCATACATTGGATTGTTAAATGTGCGTTCTTTTACGATTTCCTCTTCTAGTTCAGTCAGCCCTTTTGAAGCTTCGTCTTTGTTTTCCTCAGTCTCTCCTGCATTTTCACTTGTAGCAGCTGGAGTAGAGAAGTTAGAAAGAAATCCTCCATATATAATGACCGTTGCTAAAATTCCAAAGACTAATGACCATATCCATATTCGCATTGTTTTCATATGTTCCTCCTACAAAACAACCATATTAAAATGTTATTATTCTATTAACTTCACTCCATATAACGTACCGACACCCGTTCCACCAATTTCTCCAGGCGAAACCATTTTTAGGAATTGCCCTTTAATACTTTTTGAAGCGTTTTCGATATGACTAATCCAATAGGCGGCTAATCCAATAACCTCTACTTCATCCTTCCCTTTGACACCTTCCCATTTATTGATAATCACAACAAAAATGACGCGATCACATGAATTATCGGCAGTGTCAGGGCTTTGGCAGTGGGGCTTGTATTTATCATTATCAATGAGTGTTTCAATCGCATCCTTCACTGGTCCCCAATTTTCTCCTGGCTTTGTTTCTTGATATTTATTCCCAACCTCAATAGGGCTTCCATTTAAAATGCCATCTTTTAGCCCCGCTGCTCCTTTTCCATTTATATCGAGAAAACCACAATTTCCGTGATGAACTCCCGTATTTTCACATTTCAGGTCTTTTCCGTTTGGCACATCCTTTTTTTCAACTGCTATCGGGGCTACACCGGTTGAAGACTTTATTAAACTAACTTGCGCCTTTGCACTAGCACTAACCGTCACATCATCGATTCCTACTACCTTTGCAAACGTCATTGGCACGACAGAGCTTCTAGCCACTTTTATAGCATGACTCGTAATCGTGATATGTTCATTTTTAATTGGAAAACCATTTTCCTTCGCAATCTCTTTCGCGATGTTGGACGCTTTAGCTTCACTTGTTAAGATCCCTTGTGCACCTGCTAATGCTGCTGCATCCATTGCATTTTGCAAAATGCTTTTTTCATGATAAAGCCTTCCTACATCAATCACTAAAGCAGTTATCCCTAGTAAAAAGGTAATACTTAGGGCAAAAAGAACCATTATATTTCCTTTTTCATTGTTTAAAAGGGTACGGATGTTTTTCATCATCATTCAATCCTCATCACAGTTGATGTTTTTAGGGAAATAGGACCCGTAATACTTGAAATGACAGGTGTTAGGAAGGAAATTGGGTAGGTGATGGTCACTGTCACTTGACTTCCGGAGGATTTCGTTCCATTTGGAGTCACACTTACTTGATCAGCCGTTAAGCTAATGCTAGAGGCTTGCGCTACTGCGACTGATACAATCGTTGAATCGTCCTTCCCGATGCTTGCTATTCGAGCTGCTTCCCTTCCTGCATGATCAATTGTTAAATACGCATGGAAAACACGGCCAAAATCAACAATGGCAAATAACAGAAGAATAAATATCGGAATAACTAAAGCAAACTCGACCATGGATTGCCCTTTTTCTGACCTCACCCTATCCCTCCTCCTATAAAAACAGCAAGCAGCGTCCCAAGTGCAATCGGTACACCGTACGGAAACGTTATTTTCGTTTTTTCATCTTGATTCATGACGCTGTTACCAGCTAACAGATTAAAAACTATATGTTTAGGGGAGAAGAATAAGCTCCGAATCCCTCTTTTTTTCACGATTAAAATAAGTGCGATCAGTCCGCCTATTAGTGCTGTATAGAGAAAGGACTGAAGTACAACGTCCACACCCGTCAACGCACCTATCGCGGCCATCAATTTCACATCTCCTGCCCCCATGCCACCTAATAGGTAAGGAATGAGGAGTAAGCCGAGTCCTACGAGGAAACCTTTTCCACTGAATAAAAACCCCTCTAGTCCGTTTGTAATAGTGTAAAAGATGAAGCCAATGATTATAGTCGGGAAAGTAACGATGTTTAAAATTTTTCGTTGACGAATATCAGTAAAAAGGGAAGTCGTAATTGTTAATATAAGAATTGTGTAAATCATATTTAAACCTCTTTTTAATTTTAAGATTTATACCCCACCATAAGTGGGGTATATGCATATTCAAGAGACTATTAAATTATTATCTGTTTTTGAATTATATAATTTCAGCCTTCTGCTCCTGTTCCTGTTGTTTTAGTAAATGAACTTACTACCGATCTTATCAATGAGTCTATTCTTTCACCTAACACAAAAAATGCCGCCACAGCAACAACTGCGACTCCAGCTAAAATCAACCCATACTCCGCCATCCCTTGCCCCTCTTCTTCTCTTACTAAATTCATCAGTTTGTTTAACATCTTTTTTCCTCCCTTTTTTGTTTTATGGCTACTGAACTTAAAAAACGTTCGATATGTGGTCATTTAAGCTAGTTACCAATAGTTTGTAGATGCATTCTCTATTAAGAACATCTGTAATTAATCATAATGGGAGGCAACAAAAATGTATACATTTTCCATTCGTAAAAATCTGTCATTTTTCGCTATTGAGAACAAATGGTGATTTACTTATAGTAAAAGTAACGAATAAAGATGGAGGATTGAGTGATGGAAAATCAAGTAGTAGAGGGTAAGGAGCAAACGATCTCATACCGTATTTCAAGAGCTGATACATTTGGTAAGCGTCTAAGAGGGTTAATGTTTCGAAAGAAACCACTTCATGAGGAGGGTCTTTGGATACTTCCGTGTAACTCAATCCATATGTGCTTTATGCAGTTTTCGATTGATGTCGTTTTTCTAGATCAAAATAAGAGGATTGTAAAACTAGTAGAAAATCTAAAACCATGGAGGATGATACCACCTGTAAGGAATGCTCAATCAGTGATTGAGCTCCCGATTGGAGCGATCCAGAAGTATTCCTTCCAGGTTGGAGAGTCTATTAAACTATGAATGTGTTGTATTTGGTAAATTAACTAATCACTTCATAGTGCACACAAAAAAACGGCAAACCAATTTGGTAAGCCGTTTTTTACTGTGTGAAGGTTACTTTGCTGTAAATGTAGCAGGCATGACAACAGCAATTACTTCTCCTCTTGCACATAGAGTATCCTCTGCATATACCTCGGTCTCTATCTTCCATTTCTTCGGATGGATTTCATGGATGGTACCAACTGCTTTTAATGGTACTCCCTCTGGAGTAGGTTTCAAGAAGTCAACATGTAATGAACCAGTTACAAATCGAGGTGGCTCTGATTCATCTCCTACTTCATGTCCATTTTTCTTATGTAGGGCAAGTGCTGCTGAACCTGTTCCGTGACAATCGATAAGAGAAGCAATTAATCCACCATAAACAAAGCCTGGTATGGCTTTATGCTCAGGCTTCGGTGTGTAGATGGTAACCGTTTGTTCTCCTTGCCAGCCTGTTCTGAAATGATGACCGTCATCATTTAAACGGCCACACCCATAGCACCACGCAAAATCATCTGGATACACGTCTTGAATCGCATTTACTATTTTCTCCATAACCTTCCCTCCTTTAATAATAGATTAACATAATTTACTAAAGTTGGAATGTCTAGACCTATAATCTTTTTTCACAGCCATCTCTTTTTCTTTTATGGATGTGCAACAATTAGTTCAAGCTCTCCATTTAATTCAAATTGTCCCATTTCATATGGAAGAATGAAATGATCACCTTTTCTAATGGTAAAAACATGATTGTTAGCAACTAGCGTTCCTTCTCCATTAAGTACACTCGCCACTTGGAAACCATGGTTTTGCTCCATCTCCAAATGATTATGGATACTCCATTTATAAACAGTAAAGTAATGATTTTTTACAAATGTCGTTATTGTAGCGTTTTTCAACTGGATTGTGGATTGCTTTAACTCTTCCTTTTGATGAGAGATTGTCGTAACATCTATCGCTTTATCAATATGTAAATCTCGTAATTTGCCATCCTTATCTCGACGATTATAATCATACACCCTGTAAGTTGTATCTGAGCTTTGTTGGGTTTCTAGTACTAGCGTTCCTTTACACAATGCATGAATTGTTCCACTAGGCACATAAAAGAAATCACCGGGTTTAATTTTCACTCTTTGTAATAGCCTATCCCAACGTCTCTCCTTCATCATTTCAATAAGTTCTTTTTTTGTTTTTGCAGTGTGGCCCAAAATTAATTCAGCATCCTTTTCGCAATCAATGATATACCAGCACTCTGTTTTTCCTAGCTCCCCATTTTCATAAGTTTTCGCATATGCATCATCAGGATGTACTTGCACTGACAAGTCATCATTAGCATCTAGTATTTTGGTTAGTAACGGGAACTTTTCACTAGAATGATAGCCGAAAAGACGTTTATGTTTTGCCCATAACTCTGCTAATGTCATTCCTTCAAAGGGTCCAAAACGAACAACACTTTCTCCATTCTGATGAGCAGAAATGGCCCAACACTCACCCGTATTCTCAGAAGGAATTTGATAACCATACTTCGCCCTTAACCTGTTTCCTCCCCAAATCCTCTCTTGAAAACTAGGACGCAGAAAAATAGGTTCTTTCATATATTCCACCCTTTCAACTCTATTTTTTCAAATAAGACAATTAAACCTGTTATTTATAAAATATAAGATTTTCTTTATAACGAACAAAAAGAGCATATCAAGTGCACCCGCGAAAGCGAGAGTCCTGCAACGAAGGTTAACACACCTTATATAGCGTAGTATTTTCAGGGTAGCCCTAAAATGATTAGCCTACTTCTCTTTCACGGCTTCAACCCTTACTTTTCTTTTCTGAGATCTGCCATTCAAATATGCATCTTGATAGATTTCCTTAAAGTGATTTACGGTTGTGTTCCAAGAATTTTTCCTTGCTCTCTCAATTGCCTCTTCCTTTAATCCTTTATGATTACTTCTTAAAACAGTTTTCATCTTTGCTACAACCGCATCCATATCATCAAAATTTAATAAGTATCCATTCTCTCCATCATCTACCATCTTTTTAAAGGACGGAATACTGTTTAAAAGCGGTATTCTCCCTGCTGCCATTGCCTCTAACGAAGACAATCCAAACCCTTCATACTCTGAGGCCGATATAAAATACGTGCATTGAGCCATTTCCTTTAGCAGCTCTTCCTGAGATAAAGCTTCCATTATTTCTACATGATTAGAAATTTCATATTCCTGAATTTGCTTCACATAATCTTTTTTCAGCTGGTCAAAATCCTTCCCTACTATTGATAAATGAATATCAGGAAAATCTGCCTTTAATTCTTTTATAACTTCCAATAATTTATCGATGCGTTTATTGTTTGAGAATCTACCAACAAATATCATCCGATTTTTCTTTCCTGGTTTTTCTGAAATCTTGTGATACGTATCAAAATCAATCCCACATTCAATTAAACTCGTTTTATCAGGAGCTAATGGTTTGAACGAATTATAATCATTTTGACTGACAGCCACTACTTTGTTTGTCTGTTTTAAGCTAAGCTTCGTGATTGTCTGAAAATGCAACTTTTTGTATAGAAGGAAATTTTTTGTGTGAAAAAAACCACCATGTGTCGTAAGAATAATAGGTTTTCTGTGGAATATTTTTAAGAAAGCTAAATAATCGAAGAAGAAGTCAACCCCGTGGATGTGAATAATATCAAATTTTGCTAGATACTTAATAGTAGAGAGCGCAATTGGATATCTCCTTGAACCAAAGTAAGGAATTCTTGTCACTTTAATTCCGTTAATTTCACTATGTGATGAAAATCTCTCTCCGTTTGAAAAATCCCTATCTAAAGTAAGAACCTCTGACACTATGCCCAACTTTTGTAAATGCATAGAAAAGTTATCTACATAGTTTTCCATGCCACCTATTACCGGCTTATATTGCCTTACAACCTGTAAAACTTTCAACTCTAACACCCCTTTTTAGTAACATACTTTTTTTCTCTAATATGCATTATCTACTTACCCAGTTCCTTTCAATGAAGAGGAAGATTTGAATTTATTTTTATAAATATAATAAAAAAAGATGACATTTCCGACGATATACCTCTTCCACATCCTTTTAGGTTCAAGTACTAACCGAAAAAACCATTCTAGCTTTAACCTTCTAAAAAATTTCGGAGCACGTGTTAGTCTACCAGACTCAAAGTCTATGTATGCACCGACCGCCAGCATCACACGTGCATTTAACACATCCTTATTTTCCGCGATCCATAGTTCCTGTATTGGAACACTTCTTCCCACAACTAGAATATCCGGATTAGCTTCATTGATTTTCCGTACAACAGCATCATTATCTTTTTCATTAAAGTATCCATGATGGCAACCAACAATATTAATACCAGGAAATTTTTTCTTTAAACTATCTGCTGCCTTCTCTGCAATTTCCTGGGCAGTTCCTAATAAAAAAACGGGATGGTTCCTTTTTGCAGCTTGCTCTAGAAGCTTTGGAAGTAAATCTGTACCTGTTAATTCCTCTTTTAACTTAAATCCAAATATTTTTGCACCAAGGTGGATTCCAAACCCATCTGGTAGCAATACATTTACATCTTGGAGGGTTTTTAAATAATTTCTTTTTTTGTGGGCCAAATTGTAGCAATGAACGTTTAAGAAAGATACAGTTGTTTTTATCCCGCCCTCTATGCGTTCATTTATCTCCTCTAGAAAATCCTTCGTACAATAGTTATCCATAAAGATATTCTTTCCAATATCAATTCGTTTTTTTTGCAACCACTTATCCCTCCAATATTTATTTGTTCTTAATAAAGTATGACTAAGAGGGTTATAAATATTAAATTACATTCTCTCTAAGAATACAAGACTTTAAAATACTTTATTAAGAACATATTTTTATTATACATAACTTATTAAAGAACAAAAGTATATTTTTTTAAAAAAAGTCTATAAAACTAATCGTTGAAAAGTTGAAAAACACATAATACGTTCTTTACAAAGAACATTCTATGCACTATATTAGTAGAAGAACAGTCGGAATATTTACTAAATAGGAAGGAGGTACCTGACATTAAGAAAAATATTGCTTATGTAAGCCACGCTAAGGAATTAGGAGGGGCTGAGTATAATCTACTTGACTTAATGAAAGATATAGAGTTGATGCAAGTAAACCCTTATATTATTAGTCCAGCTAATAGTGAGCTTAAAAGCCAGCTCAAAAATCAACAAGGGATTAACTTCTATTCCCATCCTTTACAGAGGGTAAATCCACTGAAGGGTGTTAAAAATATCTTTTCTTTCATTAGAGGAATCTTTTCACTCTCGTCATATTTCAGACAAAACATTGAAATCGTTCATACTTGTTCTTACCGGGGTACTTTATATGGACTATTTGCAGGTAGGATGGCAGGAAAAAAAACTGTATGGCATGTCCATGATATCCACAAAAGTTTCTTTTATAGAAAATTGATGCCTTTGTTAGCAGACCAAATTATTGTCGTCTCAAAGGCTGTTGGAAAACAATTTTCAGCATCTACTCAGAATAAAAAGGTAACTGTTATTTACAATGGTGTTGATTTACATATTTTCCAGCCCAGTAAAGTAAAGGGAACAATTAAAGAAGAGCTTCATTTAGATGATAACGCGTTACTAATTGGAACAGTAGGAAGACTAGCTAGATGGAAAGGACAGCATCATATAATAGAGGCATTTCCAGAAGTACTACAACTATTTCCACACTCACACCTTATCATTGCGGGAGATTCTATCTTTACGAAAAAAGGCTATAAAGAAAGCTTAAAAGCACTTGTTATTCAAAAAGGGTTAACAGACCATGTGCATTTCTTAGGTCAAAGAACTGATATCCCTAATATTATGAAATCACTAGATTTATTTATTAACTTTTCTAAGGAAGAGCCTTTTGGAAGGGTTATTACAGAAGCAATGGCTATGGAAACGTCAGTTATTGTAGCTGACTCAGGAGGTGCACCAGAAATTATAAAAGGTCAGGATTGTGGTCTTATTGTAAAAACTGGAGATAGTAAAGAATTAGCTAATGCTATGATTCAACTATTACATTTAACTCCTGAAGAAAGATTAATCAAAGGAAAAAATGGTAGAAGAAAAGTCCTGAGTAACTTCGATTCTAGTGAAATATCGAGAAAGGTTCAACTCGTATACGATCGCATGTATAGCAATAAGAAGCCTATTCTAGACACAAAAGGATTACAATCTGATTTTTCTAGGGGTAAGGATTAATGGTCGGTAGACATATCTTTTTTTATTTTTTTGCTATGGGGATACCGAGCATTATTAACTTTGGTGCCATTATCATTTATACCCGTATGCTCATTCCTGAAGAGTATGGAAAATATGCACTTATACTTGTATTTGTTCGCTTATTTGGGAATATATTATTTCAATGGCTGAGAATGTCACTTTATAGGTATTTCCCCTCTTATCAAGGCCCTGACAGAAAGTATTTAATGAGCACTGCTTTTTTTCTGTTCGTTACAATGTCGGCGGTTACAACTAGTTTATATGTAATCGGTATTTTTCTGTTGTTTCCAGCAGGATTACATTTAAGCATATGGATACTTGGTCTTTTCTTAATTTTATCTCAAGAATGGTTTGAAATAAACTTAGGAATTTTAAGACATAAATTACTTCCGAAGACTTTTGGTGTTCTTTCGTTTTCAAGAGCCGTTTTATCGTTAAGTATAGGTTCTCTACTGGTTTTAAACGGTTTTGGACCACAAGGGATCATTATTGGGGTGTTAGTAGGAACAGCTATCCCTTCATTATTCATTACATTTCGGGAATGGCGAGGTATACATCTTACGTATGTCAGGTGGGATCTTATTAAAAGCCTACTAGTATACGGTCTGCCACTATCTGGAACATTTGCTCTTGGATTTATCATTTATGGTACTGACAGACTGTTTATTCAGTTTTATTTAGGAGAAAGCAATGTCGGACTTTACGCAGTATCTTATGATTTAGTTAATCAAGGTTTATTTGTTTTATTAAACATAATTAACGCAGCATCCTATCCTATTATTCTCCGGGAATATGAATCCAAAGGTGAAGAAGAAGCAAAAAAACAAATGGAGAAAACTTTTATTTCCCTTTTCTTCATTAGTATAGGTTCTACACTAGGGATTATTCTTTTATCAACAAATATCAGTTATGTGTTATTAGGAAAAGAATACCGAGAAACAGCTGCCCTTTTACTTCCAATAATAGCACCCGCTGTTTTATTAAATGCCCTAAAACAATATTATACCGATATCCCTTTTAAGTTAAAAAAGAAGTCTTATAAGCAATTGCTACCAGTTTTTATTGGCGGCATTTCAAATATTCTTCTCAATATATGGTGGATTCCAATATGGGGTGTATATGGAGCAGCATTTGCTTCATTAGCTGCCTACATTATTACATTTATTATCAGTGCCTCATACGCATACCGGTTAATTAAGATTCCCTTTCCAATTCGAGAAATTGGTAAAACCAGTATTGCAGGCATATTTATGTGGGCTTTTTTATTTCCACTACTGCATCTAAAAGGTTTTCTGCCTCTCGTATTACAAATTTTCACTGGTGCAGGTATATATCTGATTGCATCTATCGTCTTTAATATTGGTGGTATGAGAAGTGCGATAAGAGATCGAATCTTAAAATTTCAAAAGAAAGAAAATTTGTCACACCTATCAAAAAGCTTATAAGTTTAAGGAGAGCATATTTATGAAGTACGGTGATTTAAATATTGATATTAGAGATGTTCAACAAGCTCAAGTAGAGATTCTTCTTGAGTTTGATAGAATTTGTAAAAAGCATAAGATAAACTATCAACTATTTGCGGGAACTCTATTAGGAGCTGTACGGCATAATGGTTTTATTCCATGGGATGATGATATTGATGTTTGCTTACTTAGAGAGGATTTTAACCGTCTAGTTAAAGTATGTGAATTTGAACTAAACACAAACTTTTTTTTACAAACGAACAAAACGGATAAAAACTTTGTGTTACAGTTTGCAAAAATCAGGAAAAATGACACCTTATTTATTGAATCTTCTCATTCTGATTGCAACATTCATCACGGAATTTATATCGATATTTTTCCTTTAGATAATGTCATGCCAGATACTTTTTTAGGTAGCCTTCAACAAAAGACACTTCACCTCCTAGGAAAAATTAACCGCTATCGGCTTAAAAAACTGTGTTTAGAGCCCAATACTCCTTTAAAGAAATGGATCCTTCTGAGCATCCATTATGGATTAAAAGCCGTTCCAGCCTCTTGGTTCAATCATTTATACTCAAAATTCACACGTATGTTTAATAAAAAAGAGACAAAATATGTTTCACACTTATTAAACCTTGTTTCAAAAGACCGTTACAAAAAGTACTTAGTTGAAAGAGACACTTTTCAACATTCTATACTTTGGGAATTTGAAAGCCACTATTTCCCTATTCCATTTAACTATGATAAAGTCTTAACTCAAATTTTTGGTCATTATATGGAACTACCACCTAAAGAAAAACAAAAGCCACACCATCAAATTGTTGAAGTGAATTTTAATACTAAAGAAACCGAGGAGGAAACAAATGTCGAAATCATTCAAAGTCGGTTACACTACAGGAGTTTTTGATTTATTTCATATTGGCCATTTGAATATTTTAAAAAAAGCTAAAGAAATGTGCGATCATCTGATTGTAGGTGTTACTACGGATGATCAAGTTTTTCAGGTGAAAAACAAACATGCTGTGATTCCATTTGAAGAGCGCATTGAAATTGTGCGCCATTTAAAATATGTTGACTTGGCTGTTCCTGAAGCGAATACTGATAAAATTGAAGCGTGGAGAAAACTTCAATTTGATGTCATATTTAAAGGGGATGACTGGAAAGGTTCACCCACTTGGAAAAGATATGAACGAGAGTTTTCAGCTTTGGGAGTAGAAGTCATCTATTTTCCATATACAGCTGGTACATCCTCCACCATTCTTACTGAAGTATTAAATAAAATTAGATTAAATGCCTAATCTTAGCTAATAGGATTTATCTTTTATTATTGTGTAAGAACGCTTAAAAAACGATGAAAAAAGCTGTGTAGAGCTACACAGCTTTTTTTCATATCGATTAAATTAGTTGTTTATGAGTGATTCTCTCTTTGATTTCCTTCCATGCCTTTAAAGCAAGGTTATCGGGGATCTCTACATCTGAAAACTGTAGGATTTCTCCTTCCTTTACTGTCCTAGTAAGGATGGCATGGTTTAACAACCCTATTGGAATATGATTCACATAATCAGCTATCTTAATTGCTTTTCCTCTCACTTCAAAGCTTCCAACCCCTTTATGTATTCGATCTCCAGGGGTTAATTTCCTTTTCGCAACAGCTGCCATACTATATTGTGGTGTAACACCGTTATTAAGTAATACTTGATTTCGTTCACTAACTCGTCTAATTGTTTTAATAATTTCAAGATGACATAAATGAAACGGTTGAACAATGGTATAAAAAGGTCCTTCTCCTAATTTCATATATCGTAATGCATCTTTTTGATTTTCATTGTGCGTTCCGGTAATGAATACCCCCGCTGGTGCCTTTGGTGAAAGAACGTAATCGCTAATCGGGGTTCCAAGAGATTCTGCTTTTTCAGCCAATAGTTCTGCTCCTGTATTCAACTCATCTACCTCGGGACAGAGCATCCCCCCTGGTAACATCTTTACATTTAATCCATTTGCAACAAGAGTTTGTTCAAACTCTACTTTTGTACCATCTGTAAAAGAAGTGACCATGTCCAGACTGATTTTATTTCTTTTAGCCCAGAAATTCATTTCTTCAAGTTTCGGTGACTTATTCATAAAGCCTTTTATATTGCCATAAACAAGTGGTTTAAATCCCATCTGAATCACATTTTCATGTAGTGCAGCAAGTGAACCGGGTTGATCACCTTCAGCCTCTGTAATAAAACCTCTTGTTGTAAAGTAGGAACCTGTTGTTACTTGTAATTCTGCATTCATCGTAATGACATGTAGGTTTGCTTTTATCGCTTTATCAATTACTTCTGTTCCATGAAACACATCTCCACTACATTCAACGATTATATCTGCACTTTCTAATAATTCCTGCACTGAATTTGTTAGTAAAGACACACCTCCTGGATAATCTTTTCTTTCATCTATTGCACTTCTCGTTAAAACTTTTGAAACCGTAATGTCTGGCTGATTTTCTAAAGCTTTAACTAGGCCTTTTCCGATAAAACCAGTTCCAATTATACCTACTCTTTTCTTCATCATTCACTTAGACCTCCTGAGTCAACTGACTAGTTCTTTGTCTCTGTTTTAATAGATAATAGGATGTCACGAGGGCTAGGTGAAACCAAACAAACCCCATCCGGAAACCATTATTAAAATTAAAATCTATTAGTAGCATCATACTTGCACCTATCAAGCCAATGGACACATAATCGCTTTTCTCATACGACTTTCTTAACATCCATGCAATCCTCCCAATAATAAGGAGAAAAATGAGAAGGCCTATTAGACCCGTATCAAACATAATACCTAAGAATATATTGGCATTTCCCTTACCAGCATTAAGTTCTCCTCCATGGATATATTTCTCTCGAATCTCCTTCATTTGTGAGAGCATGGCCATTCCTCCACTCCCATTTCCTACAATTGGGTGTTTTGGAATATAATCAAGCATTACTTCTATTGAAGCTAGTCGGCTATTTGCAGCACCAGAGTCTGTTTCTAAGCTCGTCAAGGGATTAAAGCGATAATAAACCTTATTTACCATTTCCTCATCTACAACAAATAACACGATTACTACTGGAATTAACATTAGAATAGAGATAATTGTTAATTTAATCGCACGAATATTTCTTGTGATAAAGAAAAGAAAAATAAAGGACAGACCAAATGCCAAGATTGCTGCTCGAGTCATGCTTATGAATATAGCTATACTACAAACAACCACACCTATAAAGATAAACTCCCTACTAAAAAGACGACTATTTCTTCTTATAAATAAAGCAACAAACCAAGTAGCTGTATAGGCAGCAAATAATCCGTACCAATCAGGTTCATGAGCAAATGACGATGGTCTTGGCAGCCCTATTGCTTCATAGTGACTGATTCCGACATTTATACCTACAAAGAAACCGATCCACTGGAATATACCTAAAATGGAAATAAAAAAACCCGATAGAATCGTAAATTTTAAGACTTTATAGAAGAATGACAGTCCGTTTTCTCTTATACATTGAACAGATACAAAATAAAATACATTTAAAAAAAGTTGCCCAATTACCGACGTCCAAAAATCGGTGACACTTATGATATGACCGTAAGCTAAGAAATAACTAAGTACCCAGAGATTAATTAATAGAAACAGTGGTGTGAGTGCAATTTCTCTTTTAGAAAGGAAAAACTCAAGTAAATATTTTAAGAAAAGAGTTAGAAATAAGACTTGATAAATCCGAAGATAAGAACCTTTTATCGTTATAAATGAGACATCAATAAAAATTGTTAATGCAATAAGTAGGAAAATTCTCTCTACAGAAATGGGTAGAAACAGCATCAACCCAATGAGTATTGCTATAAGAGGAAGAAATGTAGTTGGTAGTGTTGAAAAAATTCCTGCGATTAATGCTAAAATTAATGCTGCTACAAGAGGTACCACTTTAATCTTTTTGTTCGGTAAAAGTAGTGTATCCATTTATTCACCTTCCTTATTAAATAATCGATTGTTTTTATATTGGAACAAGAAATCAGATATCGCCTGATCCCATGGCCTCATTTCACCAAACCCTTGACGATTTAGATAAATAGAACTTAAAGCAGAAAAGGCTGGTCTCTTAGCTTGATTTGATTGCGTTAAGTTAGTAGATATCACTGGAATAAGCTCAATCTCATGATCGATATTTTCAAATATTTTCTTGGAAAATTCATACCAAGAACAGAAGCCAGTATTACTGACATGGTAGATTCCAAATTTATTGGACTCCATAATCTCTATCATTTTGTCTGCTAGATCACTACAGTAAGTCGGACTCCCTATTTGATCACAAACAACAGGAAGCGTATTTCTTGTATTAGCTAATGCTATAATCTTTTTCACAAAATGGTCTCCTCTATTTCCATATAACCAGGAAGTTCTAATAATAAAATAGTTAGAGTGGTATTTTTTTACTTCTAGCTCACCTAACCACTTCGTTCTTCCATACACGTTTATTGGGTTGGGCTGATCCGTCTCTATATAGGGTTGCCCTTTTTCCCCATCGAAGATATAGTCTGTACTTACGTATAAAAGCTTAGCTCCTAATCTTTCAGATGCCTTTGCAATATTTTTTGTGCCAACACAGTTTACTAAATAACTTTGCTCATAATTATGTTCTGCTTTATTTACATTCGTATATCCAGCACAATGGATGACTACATCTGGTTTCTCAGTTAAAATGACTTGGTTTACTTTAAGCGAATCAGTAATATCCATAAGTTCTCTGCTATAACCTATATAGGTGTAATTTTCATTTCTCAATGCTTCCTTTAAATGGTACGCCAGTTGACCGTTAGCACCTGTTACAAGAACCTTCACAAAAAATTCCCCTATTCTATCTTTGTTATTGTAGGTTTTTTCGCATAGAGAGAAGGAAACAATCAAGTCCATTCCTTTGCAATCTAGATACTTGCCTTCTACTCTATTCCACTACTAACAATATACAAGTATATTTAACAGTCCATTAGTAAAATAGAGACGTTCTCATTTTATATATTCTTTATAAAGAACTTATACTGCCATTTTACCACCAAAATTTTACATTAACAAGATAAAAATTCTTTTTAAAGAACGAGTTTAATAATATAGACTTTAAAAGGAAAACTTACAAATTGATATATGAATTGTTTTATATAAGTTATTTTTAAATGTAATATGAGGATGGCTTGGTGGTCGAAGAAGGGCGGAACAAATAAGAAGGATTGTATCCGCCTATAGTATTCGAATGAAAATGAAAGAGGAAGTGACTGCTACTACTAAACTTATATGTCTACTTTTTCCCACTTAGCTCTAATATAGTAGCATTCATTGCTTTGTTAACACCTTTGTTTATTAAAACTAAGGGAGAACTTTATTATGTTCTAATGAATTTGGTTGCTTCTTTTCTGTACGCCACTTTATAAACTCTATGTAGTCTTTTATATCCTCTAGACTTTCCTTACTAATTCCGCTTATTTCAATCTCTTTCGTAAATTCAAACCATTCCTTGTCTTTTATTATCTCCTCTTCAGATAATACGAACTCATAAAGTTGTGTGCCTAATACAGACGAAATTTTTGAAAGTACTTCAATACTGGGATTTCCCTTTAAGTCTCTCTCAATGTTACTTAAGTAAGATTTAGACACACTTGCTCTCGTGGCCAGCTCTGTTAATGTCATCCCTCTCTTTAATCTCAGCTCTTGAATCCTCTTACCTATCATTTATATTCCTCCCATTGTTCAAGGTGTTCTTTATCTATTTAATTACCAATACCTTTATTTTTCTTATCCTGAAATTTTTTTAATGGATTGATCGAGTAGGTCATTAGGAACGATAGCACCAGATAAGTGCTTTTTTAACCATTTCTCATCCTTTGAAAATAAGTCCAGTTCTAGTAGCCTTTGAACTGTTTCCTTATCAAAACGATACTTTATTACCTTTGCTGGAACTCCTCCTACAATCGAATAAGGAGGGACATCTTTGGTTATGACAGATCCAGCTGCACACACAGCGCCCTCACCGATGGTAACCCCATCTGTAACGTAAACATTTGCTCCAATCCACACATTATCTTGAATCGAGACAGATTCAAATTCCTTATAGTAATCCCTTTCCACCCACTTCTTTCCGTTTAATTGCCCAAAAGTAGAATAAAAAATCGGTGAGGTGCTAACAAAATGAGTAGGATGGTTACCTAGCCCTATCTTCGTACCAGGTCCAACAGAACAGTAAGAGCCGATTTTTGTATTCATGATTGTACAGTTTGGGGCAAAATAGGTGTAATGACCGACTTCAGCATTTACCACTCTAGAGTAGGCATTGATGGAGCAGTTTTTTCCAACTTTAGTTGTACTGGGGTCTATTTCAACATACGGACCTATAAAGACAGACTTATTTTTTCGTTTAAAAAGAAAGACCCTAATTAAGCGCTTTAACGTATGAGGAATTGCTTTCATTAATAATTTAACCATTATAAACGCTCCTTTTTTAGGTGAAAATTTGATCTGATCACTCTATAAATCTATTTTCTATTTGAATTTTATCCATAAAAATTATGTTCTCTTTTCCCTTTAAGCTGTAGAAAGAAGTCTTTAAAAGCACTTGTTATCGCAAGCCTAACCCCTCTTTTTCTTTTCATTATATATACAATGTATTTAATACAATTTTTAAGAATGAAATAGAAGAGAAACATAAAGTACGTATGTTTTTGAGCATACTTTGACATAAATAGTAAATTGTTTCTTGTTCCATAATAATTAGATAAAGGTGATTGATAGCCTGTGGTTGCTGCTACTTTATGATAGACAAGCGAATCTGGAACATATCGAAGTTTATACCCCGCCTTTTTAATTTCAATACTGTATGCAACATCTTCAAAATATAAGAAATAATCTTCGTTTAAGTAACCTACCGTTTCAAGGATGTGTTTAGGGAAAAGAAATACACAGCCTGTAAGGAAGTTTTCATCACTAGCCTTCTTTAACATGTGAGCATGCTTCTTATGAAATGGATATCCAATGATCCAGTTAATATCTCCTCCACCATACCAGGTTTCTGTTGGTTGACTGTAATAGTTAATATGAGAACAACAAGCTCCAACACTGGAGTCCAGCTCGATTTCTTTAACTAAAGGTGTTAGGAAGTCAGGATTTACTTCTGTATCATTGTTCAAAAGAAGGAAGTAATCGATGCCATGAATTAAGTTAAGTGCATATCGGATCCCATAGTTATTCCCACCTGCAAAACCTAGATTTTCCTCTAACTGAAGATAAAAATATCTCGTTTTATCTATATACTCTTTAAGCACTTGAGGATCTTTTGAGGCATTGTCAACAACAATTACTTCATAGTTCCTATAATTAATATGTTGAAGTGACTCTAAACACTCTATCGTGTCTTTTGTACCATTATAATTAACAATTAAGATACAAACCTTTCCTTCTTTATTCATTTTCGCCCTCCTATAAATTAATTGACGAAATAAGAAGATTTATCCTTGTATACTGTTCTGTTTTTTATCACGTAATAAAAAAACAGGAAGTTCCCAACTAAATACCTTCTCCACATTCTTTTTGGTTCGAGTAAGAAACGAAATAACCATTCCGCCCTAATAGTCCTCAACACTCTAGGAGCTCGTTTAATTCGACCTGAAGCAAAATCAATAAAAGCCCCAACACCTAATATGATTGCTGAATTCAGACTTGTTTTATTTCTATCAATCCACTCCTCTTGAATAGGAACACCTCTTCCGACAATCAAAATATCTGGTGAAACCTTATTAATCTCGCTTATTACCTGAGAATTATCATCTTCACTAAAATATCCATGGTGAGTTCCAATAATTTTTAGACCTGGCATTAATTTAGAAAGTCTGTTAGCTGCCTTTTCGGCAATTCCTGGACTTCCTCCCAATAAAAACACAGTGTACCCCTTTTGGCTTGCCAAATTTAAAAGCTTTGGAACAAAATCTGTACCATTCATATTCTCCTTCATCTTAATTCCATAGAGTTTAGCCCCTAATTCAATCCCAATTCCGTCATTTAATATGAAATCAGCCTTTTGTAAAACAGTTCGATATCTCTCTTCTTTTTGAGCGACGTTATAACAGTGAGCGTTCATAAAATAAACAGCTGTTTTTACCTTGTTAAGTAATCGCTCTTCCAAGATGCTTAGTGCATCTTGAGTAGTAAACACATTAATAGGCAGGTTTCCCATTACATATCTTTTAATCTCCATTTCTCTCACTCACCTACTCTTGCTTTTATAAACTGAAAACACTTGAAAACATAAGATTGAAAGGAATGATGCATTATAAAATATCATCATGTAAAACTAACATTCTTAAGATAACTGGGCGTATTGATTAGCGTAATATTGCTCATATTCACCAGACTTGATTTTTCGCCACCATTGGTGATTTTGTGTATACCACTTGATCGTTTCCTTTATACCCTCTTCAAAACTGATTTCCTGATGCCAATTAAGTTGTTCTTTTATCTTAGAAGCATCAATTGCATAACGTTTATCATGGCCTAAACGATCTTCAACATACATGATTAAATCTTCAGATGCACCAAGCGTTTTAATGATCGTTTGAACAATTTCTAAATTGGTTTTTTCATTATTTCCACCGATGTTATACACTTCTCCTGAAATACCTTTATGTAGCACTAAATCAATCGCAGAGCAGTGATCAGATACATGTAACCAATCACGAATATTCAATCCAGACCCATAAATGGGTAATTTTTTATTTTCCATTAAATTTGTGATCATTAGTGGAATTAGCTTTTCCGGAAACTGAAGAGGTCCATAATTATTTGAACATCTTGTTATATTTACATTTAGTCCATATGTTTTATGATATGAACGAACAAGCAAATCAGCGGCAGCCTTCGATGCTGAATATGGGCTATTTGGTGCTAAATCAGTTTCTTCTGTAAATAAACCAGTTTCGGGTAATGACCCATATACTTCGTCAGTTGATATTTGGATAAATTTACCAATATTATTTTTCCTTGCAGCGTCTAATAAAACCTGAGTTCCTGTTACATTTGTTTTAATAAAGACACCTGGGTCAGCAATACTCCTATCTACGTGAGATTCAGCTGCAAAGTTAATGATTACATCAATTTTTTTCTTTCTAACAATATCATTGACTAATACCTCATCTGCAATATCCCCCTTGATAAAAGAGTAATTCTCTTTTTCATTCAAGCTAGCTAAATTTTCTAGATTCCCAGAGTAAGTAAGGAGGTCAAGATTCGTAATGTTGTAATCAGTGTATTTTTTAATCATATGTTGAACAAAGTTACTTCCTATGAAACCCGCTCCACCTGTTACTAAAATGTTCATGAACCTACACTCCTTGTTTAGTTTTATCGACAATTTCATCAAATGTTGGTAATAGATTATCTTTTTCTGAAAGGATTGGAGTATTTACCGGCCAATCAATCTTAAGGATTGAATCATTCCATATAATCCCTTTCTCATGCTTTCTTGAATAGGAATTATCTACCTTGTAGAGAACGTGAGTATTTTCAACAGTCGTACAAAAACCATGGGCAAACCCTTTAGGAATAAGTAATTGACGCTGATTACAATCATTCAAATAAACACTAACCCATTGTCCAAATGTTTTTGAGTTTCTTCTAAGGTCAACTGCAACATCAAAGATTTCGCCAACCAACACTCGAACCAACTTTGTTTGAGCAAATGGCTCATCTTGATAATGAAGCCCTCTAATGACTCCTTTTGGTCTTGAAAAAGACTGGTTATCTTGTATAAAATCTATATCTATTCCATGCTCTTTCCACTCGTTTTTGTTATAGCTCTCGATAAAGTAACCTCGATTATCATTATGAACTTGCGGTTCAATGATTTTTAATCCCTCTAATTTTGTTTCAATCACTTGTATCATAGTTACCTCCGATTACTTCATCAATAAAGCTTCTTTTTTGAAGAGTTGACTAAAATCTATTCCTTCTGCAAGATTGTTTGCTAAATAATAAGATTGGTGAGTTCCTGCATCTGTCCAATCCCCATGTAAGATGTTGTAACTCAAAGTACCTTTACGTATATAAGCATTATTTACATCTGTAATTTCCAGCTCACCTCGTCCAGAAGGAACTAGCATATCAATGATTGTAAATACCTCTGAGTCGTACATATAAATTCCAGTTACGGCATAATCAGATTTCGGATGACTAGGTTTCTCCTCTACTCCGATAATCATTCCGTTTTTAATTTCGGCTACGCCAAAACGTTCTGGATCATGGACATCTTTCACAAGAATTTTAGCGCCTTCTTTCTGTGTACGGAATTGATCAACATATGGCTTGATGTTATCTGAGAAGATATTATCTCCTAGTATTACAACCATTCGATCATTGCCAACAAATTCTCGTGCAAGACCTAGAGCTTGCGCAATTCCACCTGCTTGATCCTGGACCTTATATGTGAAGTTTACTTCAAACTCGTTCCCGCTTCCTAAGAGATCAACCACGTCCCCCATATGCTCTCTTCCCGTTACAATAAGAATATCTTCAAGTCCCGCTTCTTTTAGTTTATAAATACTATGGTAGATCATCGGATACTTACCTACTGGAAGAAGATGCTTATTTGTCACCTTTGTTAATGGAAATAACCGAGATCCTGTACCACCCGCAAGAATTACACCCTTCATAACAATCACTCCAATTTTTATATTTACGACGATTAAACATTTCTATTACGCACAACTCTTACCAATAATTTATTTTTCGGTAGAAAATCACTAGCAATTTCTTTTCTTACTGTCGCAACAAAGATGCAAGCCATCATAGCTAATACTGATCCAACTAAAAATTGAACAATTTGGTGAACATTGATTATCGATACTGTAAGGAAAACGGTCCCTGTTGTTAATCCTGATAGGATAAATGTTGAAAGTATTTTTTTATACGGTAATAACTCCGTTTGCTTAATTCCAAAAACTTTACAAACATCCCTCTGTTGAAGATAAACTCCTATATAAGCAGAGGTGACGGTAGCAGCTGCAATTCCAATTAAGCCAAAGGCATATAAAAAGACAAAACTTAAAACAATATTCAATACTACGGTTATGACACTATTAATTAGTAAAAGTTTCTGTCTTCCTGAGATAAGCAAAAGTGTATAAAAAACTGTGAATCGTAGTGGGAATTTTAATAGATAAATGATAAAGATTAATGCCCCGCTTAGGTAGACTTTCGAATAAAGAAGTTCAATAAAAGCTTTGTGATAAAACAATAAAATCCAAAATAGAGGGAAAATAATAACCGCCAGAGTTCTACTTGTTTTCGTCCATAATTTTAAAGCAGACTGAGGATCTTTTTGGACGTTATACATTTCTCCTAACCTTGGAAGCATTGCAGTAATTACAGCTACAGTTACGATTGACATAAACGGTACTTCTTTAGCAGCGATAGAAAAAACTGCAAATTCTTTCACTGTGAAAAACAAACTAACAATCATTTTATCTGTAGAATGTGTTAGTACTTCAATAGCTGTCACAGCACCAACTGCCAAAGTGTAATTTAATTGTTTTTTAAATAGAGGAAAATTGAATGTAAACGAGATTTTTTGCTTTAAATGGAAAACGATATGAAGAAGAGCAACCCTGAAAACCTCTAAAATTCCAATCACTTTCATTGTTACTAGTAAATTGTTATATGTGAAAATAACTAGTGTGATAGCTAATAGAAAGCAAAAATAATATGCTAATGTAACGAGACTAAAGATTTTTGCATTTTTTGTGGAAATGAAAAGGTTCTCTAAGTAACTACTTGTTATGGTAGCGAAACACCACAGCCCCATCCAAAGAGAGTAGCTTTTCAAATGACTATCTTCAAAGAATAGCTCTGTTTGGAATACAATGAGTAAAATAATAAAGGCTAGTGTTCCAAGTCCAGAGAGAACAAGAAAAGTATTTGAAACAACGTTTGATTTCTCCTGTTGGTTATCTGTTTTATTGTAGAAGTAACTAAATGTCGTTTGCATTTCAAAGGGGATAAAGGAACCTATCATTATTGAAATGAGAAAAATTTGCTGATAAATACCCATTTCCTCTACCGTTAAAATCCTAGCAAACAATATCGTAACTAATACTTGTGAAACAGATTTTGCTAAACGATTGGCTGTAAGAAGAAATGAATCTTTTAACATAAATCTTCACCTATTTTTTAGATACTTCTTCCCCCCTCGAATAAGGCTAGAAAGGATTAAAGTGTTGAAGTATCATAGATTTTTATTACATCTGTACTCGTAAATGATCATTATAGTTAATAGGCACTCTCTGAATTGAATAATATTAAAAATGTCTTCATGATAATTTTTATATCATTGAGCAAAGTTCTTTCTCTAATATATTTCAGGTCTAGTTCAACCATTTCCGCAAAACCTAGATTGCTTCTTCCACTAATTTGCCAAAGGCCTGTGCAACCTGGAATCACAGCTAACCGCTGTTTGTCATATTCAGTATATTGTTCAACCTCCCTGGGTAGAGGAGGTCTTGGGCCAACTAAACTCATGTCACCTTTCATAATGTTCCAAAGTTGTGGAAATTCATCAAAACTCGTTTTTCGGATAAACCGACCTATCCGGGTAATTCTCGGGTCTTTCTTGATTTTAAATAACGCACCACTTGATTCATTATGGATCAGTAATTGAGGCAACAATTCCTCCGCATTTGAAACCATCGAACGAAATTTATACATATTAAACTCTTTACCATCCTTCCCTACTCTAAGCTGTTTAAAGAAAATACTACCTTTGGGATCTTCTATCTTAATCATTACTGCAATGACAACGAATAAAGGAAACAGAATGAATAAACCGATTGTAGCTCCAACTACATCCAATAACCTTTTCATTAGCAAGTAACTTTTAATTTGTTCATTTTCTAGCATTTTTGCTGAGATATAAGAATCTTTGTTATGATCTGCTGCCTTTTTTGCAGTTGAAAAACCCACTTACACCCCTCCAAATCTTTCATTATCTTTTGATCTGCTGTAGTGAGAGGAAACGTTCAAGCTCTTCAAGTACTTTAAATTTTAAGTCTTCATGTCTAAGAGCAAATTGAATCGTTGTAAGAATATACCCTAACTTCTCTCCTACATCAAACCTATCACCACTAAATTTATAACCAAAAACATCCTGATAATCTGTTAACTCTTGTATAGCATCTGTTAATTGAATCTCTCCACCAGCACCCAATTTCTGCTTTTCAAGATGTTTGAAGATTTCCGGGGTTAATACATAACGACCCATAATCGCTATATTTGATGGAGCATCTTGTGGTTTTTCAACTAAGTAATCAACTTTGTAACGTGCACCACTCACACCAAGCGGATTTATAATGCCATAGCGGTGTGTTTGGTCTTTTGGTACTTCTTGAACACCTATTACAGATGAATGTGTTTCATCGTATTGTTGGATTAATTGCTTAATACACGGTGTGTCGGATAGGACAATATCATCACCAAGTAAAACTGCAAAGGGTTCATTTCCAATGAATTTTCTTGCACACCATATTGCATGGCCTAGACCTTTAGGCTCTTTTTGTCGGATATAGTGTATATCTACTCTTGCTGGCTGCTGTACCTTCTCTAACAAATCAAACTTTTTCTTTTGCAGTAAATTTTGCTCTAACTCAAAGGCATGATCAAAGTGGTCCTCAATTGCCCTTTTTCCTTTACCTGTTACAATGATAATTTCCTCGATGCCTGACTCCACGGCTTCTTCAACAATATATTGAATCATTGGTTTATCAATAATCGGTAGCATTTCTTTAGGCATTGCTTTTGTCGCTGGTAGGAAGCGCGTTCCTAAACCTGCTGCTGGAATGATTGCTTTTCTAACTTTACCCAATGAGTTTCTCCCCCTTAACCTCACTTGTTCTTAATTGAGAACGTTTTAACCGCACGAAATTAACTTTTAACGACTTTGCAATAAGTAATCATTTCTTCCCAATCTAAGAACAAACGATAAATATCTTCTTCTACTAATTCAGTTCCTTTTTGAACCTCAATAAACTCTAAATCTGATTCAGCCTTAATTGCGTGATTAGCTCCCAAAGGAATTTCAATGATACTACCTGGGAAAACCTGTTGTACTAACTCGTTGATAATCAATGTGCCTTCCCCTTTGATAACGGTCCAAATTTCGCAACGTTTTTCATGCCGTTGGTAACTTAAATTTGACCCAGCTTTAACTCCTATTCTTTTTGTTAGCACTTCTTCCCCATTCTCGTACTTTGTATAATCTAAAACCTTATACCATCCCCATCTTCTTTCCTCATACATGGGTCTTTGGTTAATACCTTCGATTAATGATTTAACACCTGGACTTGAATTTTTATCTGCAATTAGAATACCATCAGGACTGACAGCAACAATTGCATTTGTAATCCCTAATATCGCAACTGGAATATCTAATTCATTCACTAGATGGGTATTTTGAGAAGCTTGACACATGATACCCTTTCCAATTTGGTTGGTTGACATCTCATTTGTAAGAGTGTTCCATGTTCCAAGATCCTTCCAATACCCGTCATAAGGTAATACAACGATATGCCTTAGTTTTTCTACAACCTCGTAATCAAAACTATTTTTAGGGATTCGATGATATTGCTTTTTTAATTCCTCATAATGTATCGGTAGGTTTAATTCTTGAAGCAAAGAGATGAGATATTCTAGTTTAAAAGAAAATACTCCACAATTCCAAAATGCATTTTCTTTTATTAAGTGCTCTGCATACTTTTCATCTGGTTTTTCAATGAAGTGACTTACATGGATGTATTCACTTTCTCTTTTAGAATCTTTTTTAGGGATAATATATCCATACTTCGTTGAAGGATAAGTTGGCTTTACTCCCATCAAGGAGAGGTCTGCTGTAGATTCAGATAAAATACTTTCCATCTTTTTCAGTTGTTCAAAAAACTCCTTGCTTACAAATGGATCAACTGGAAGTACTGTAATTGTTTCATCTAAACTAGCTCCAACGACAGAATATAAGTATGCAGCTGATAATAATATGGCTGGGAATGTATCACGACGTTCTGGTTCTACAACCATAGGAATCCCACAATTCAGCTGGCTTTGTAAAATATCAACCTGACTCTTCCCTGTAGCAATGACCGTCGATTGTGATAATCCTGCCTCAGTAATTTGTCTCCAGACCCTTTGTACCATAGATTCCATATGGCCTTTATCATTCTTAAGTACTTTTAAAAATTGTTTCGATCTTGAATCATTGGATAATGGCCATAATCTTTTTCCTGATCCTCCTGATAATAAAATAACTCTCAAAAAGCCCCCCCCTAAAATGAGTACTCTAAAAACAGTTGTGAATTTTATTAATTTAACACCTTTGGATTTCCATCGTTCAGTAGAACTCCTAATAACCTTGCATTTGTATTTAGAAGCTTTTCTTTTGCTTTTATCGCATTATCTCTATTTGTCTTGCCACTTCTTATTACGAGAATAGCCCCTTGACATAAGTCGGCAATTAACTGTGAATCGGAAACATCTAATATAGCTGGAGTATCAAACAAAACGATATCATAATCATCTTTTACTTCATCTATAATCTCCTTCATAGTATTTGAACTTAATAATTCAGAAGGATTTGGTGGAATGGGACCACTAGGTAAAATACTCAAGTTTGCTATATCTGAGTTACAAATAGCATTTTCTACATAACTCATATTTGACAGAACATTAGATAAACCAATCTCATTGGATAGACCGAACATTTTATAAATATTAGGACGTCTAAGGTCAGCATCAATTAATAGCACCCTTTTTCCCTGTTGAGCAAGTACAATACTTAAATTTGCTAAGGTTGTCGTTTTCCCCTCTCCTTGACTTGCAGATGTTACCATAATTGTACGAACACCATGACCAATTCCTAAAAATGAAATATTTGTCCGCAACGTTCTAAATTGTTCACTAACGTGTGAACGATGATACAAATGTGTATACTTTGCACGCTCAATATTAATACGTAAGTGCTTTTCTAATTTACGACTCAAGTGTTTGACCCCCTATACCTACTTGATTTTGTAATCCTTTTTGTTTTGTTGTTTTTTTATTTGGCTTAATTGTAGGAATATGACCAATGATCATTAGTCCTAGTGATTCTTCAATATCTTTTTCATTTTTTATAGTAGTATCTAGATATTCAAGTAAAAATGCCAACCCTACTCCACAACATAAACCAAGTATTAAGGCGATCATTACGTTGATGATCATATCTGGTTTAACTGGTATAGGATTTTCTACTGCTTCAAATAGGACCGTTACATTATCAACCTTCATTATATTCACGATTTCCCTCTGAAACACTTTAGCTATCCCATCTGCAATTATGGCCGAATCTGTAGGATTATCAGTTTCAACAATGATCTCTATAACTTGAGAATTTTCTAAATCCTTTACTGTTACTTGTTCACTTAACTCTATTACAGATTGTTCTAAATCTAACTCATTTACTACTTCTTTTAAGATTTTGGGACTTTTAATAATAACGCTATACGTATTAATTAATTCAATGTTCGTACGTACTTGGTTAACATCTAGAAATTCTTCTTTAGATTGTTGATTGACCAGTAATTGTGTTGAAGACTGATAGGTTGGAGTAATAAAATAATAAGTAATAATCCCGCTAGTAAAAGCTGCTAAAATAGTGATCATGCAAATTAACATAATCCTTTTTTTGAATACATTAAAAACCTCTTTAATATTTAAAGTATCTTCCATAAGTACCTCCGACTTTGACTTTTTATTTGTCCTTGTCCATCTATATTGATGCTAGTTACAATTAAATACTTTGTTAAGCTTCAATCCAAAACGCAACAACTTGTATTCTCTTTGTTTAAAATGCTGTTTTTAATTATCCATCCTGGAGCTACAGTTAAATTATTCTGTGTGAAATAATCTACTCTAATTAGTAGAAAATGAGATTCTATTTTTATATAATAATCTTTTTCCCACCATCCTTCTTTAAATCAGTCCATTTGTTCGTTTTAAAGAATATATACGTATTATATTACCGTGGTAAAAAAAAAGAAACAGTGAAATATGTCTTTTTTTGTTCTTTGTTAAGAACATTTGTGTTTTTTACCAATTTTACCCATTACAAGTTTTCTCAAACGAACATCTACTCTTTTTTTTCTTATTATTAATTTCGAATAAATTTTCTACAATAAAAAAAAGACTAAATATTAGTCTCTTTTAAAAAACGTGATATCAAGTATAAAATGATCATCCATAGAAAAACTGAAATTATTAACCCACCTAGACAGCCTTTAAATAATAATAGTCTTTTTTTCATTATTAAGTCCTTTACGTTAATTATAGTTAGTGAAATCCGTTCGAAAACTTCCATAGATCTTTTCTACTTATATAGTACAAAATTTTCTAATAATATGAAACGACTTAATTCAAAAAACCCTTTTCTTTCTTCAGTTAAGAAAGTATAGTCTTTTTTTTATAGGATATTATTAGAATAGGTTAGTACAAAAAGGATGTTATGGTTTCAAATAAGTGAATACTGGAAGTTCATAAGAGAGGCGACAGCAACCGAAATACATATCAAAGGAAAAGCAATTTAATTTTGTAACAGTATTCAAAGAAACAAATACCTACTATAATAGATAGTTAGGAATTTATATTTTTCATAGAAAACAACATATCAGATATATGTTATCTATAAAAGTTTACGTTAGGATGTGGTTACAATTCGTATAAATAAGTTTATAAGTGAAGCAGGAAATACTTCGAGACGAGGTGCAGACCGGTTAATAAGTGAAGGTCGAGTCAAGATTAATGGTAAGATTGCGAAGATAGGTAGTCAGGTTCAGCCTGGTGATGAGGTACTTGTGAATGGTAATCGCATTCGTGTCGCAAGAAATAATGTCTATATTGCATTAAATAAACCAGTAGGAATTACAAGTACAACGGAAAAAAATGTGAAGGGGAATATTATTGACCTTGTCAATCATCCATTACGTATATTTAATATTGGTCGTCTTGATAAGGATTCTGATGGTTTAATCCTTCTTACAAATGATGGAGATATTGTTAATGAGATATTGCGCGCTGAGAATAAACACGAGAAAGAATACATTGTTACTGTTGATAAGCCCATTACTGCTGAATTTGTAAAGAAAATGTCAGAGGGAGTAAAGATATTAGGAACAAAAACTCTTCCTTGTAAAGTTACTCAGCTTTCTAAATTTGAGTTTCAAATCATTTTAACGCAAGGTTTAAACAGACAAATTCGTCGAATGTGTGGAGAATTAGGCTATGAAGTATTGCGCCTTCAACGAACGAGAATTATGAACATACACCTTGGAAATCTTCCTGTTGGACAATGGCGAGATTTAACTAAAAAAGAAAAAACGAAACTATTCCAAGAGCTTAACTATGAGCCAAAGGAATGGTAGAAAAGAAAGCTATGCTTTTTTCAATTATGAAGAGCATAGCTTTTTTCTTATATATCATCCTTTGATACTGAATCGGCATAGAACGAAGTCGTAGATTGTTTTGTTCAATTTCTTACGATTCCATTAGGCTCAAAATACAACAGTTCAACTTACTATTTTTTCTGTGCTGCTCGGTATAGATCACGACTTTTATATCCCTCTGTCATGATCGCTTTCATCTCTTCACGACGTTTTTCTCGTGTCTTTTCTTGCTTCGCACTGTATACAAATCTTGCCCAGTCTTTTCGATAGCCTGGTGTTAAGGATTGGTAAAAAGTAAGTAACTCAGGTGTACCTTTAAGATCCTGTTCTATTGACGGGATAAGTTCAATATAATCATCCACACACTGGCTCGGTTTTGTTGAAGGCTTATTCTTATTTTTAGCGTCATCTTTAAGACCTACAATGGTAAAGACTTCGTCTAATCCCACCATTCTAGCAAACTTGATGGTACTTGCCCCAACATAACCTTCACTATCCGTACCCAATCCTTCTAATAAACTATCTCGATGGATAAATGTATCGTACTTTTTGTTTCCTTTTTTCGGATACGCTAAGAATATATAGCCGTTTTTATCAAGAAGATTGTTTTCAATGATTCTGTTTACAACTCTCTTTAGTTCCTCCATGTCAAAAACAAAAGCAAAAATAAGGTCGTATTTACCTTCTTTTAACTCTGTATCGTATCCAGAAAGCTCTTGTAAATAATCCTGTTCTTTTGGCATATGTAATACCGCTATTTTTTTGTACTTTGTCAAATTGAGTTTCTCGACGATTGTTTTACTCATGTTCTTACACTCCTCTCTATGTAACCTTGTTTACACTTTGTTTCTTCTCATCTATTAACCAATATTAGTGTATCATTAGAATCCTATTTCTATAAGTAGGTTGTTAGTAAATGTGTGTGATTTATTGTTCGGAAGTTCGGATACTTTGATTAACATTACAACCAACCTGTTCACACTCAATCATCATACTTCTTATCTCACTACTCATCCTAGGATTTACTTGGTATACAGATTCTAGATAGTCTAAGATCCTTAATGCTGATTTTGGAGTATGTTCATATCCTTGTAACATTCCACTCAATTTTTCAGCAAGGCTAGGAAATCTTTTCTCAACTCTTCTTTCGATTGAAAACTGATCAGGAAGATGATTTTCTTCCTTTTCAAGCAGGTGTAGCACAGTTAGGATATTGTTTAATGCATAACCTTCAATAAACCGTAGTGCTGACAATTTCTCTCCTCTTGCATACCTGCATAACCCAACATACAGGTTTGTTAATGCTTCATTGATTGAAAAATCGAGAGAATTCTTTTGGAGATACGTAGGAAGATTCTTATTAACAGGGATATCAACGTTGCCAAGAGATGAGCATTTCCAAACAATTCGACCTCCTGAATATGATATGTTTTCTAATTCATTTTCTTCAAATACCGCAAATTCCCCATAAACTCCATCTTCAAATAATACTTTGTAACCAACATTCGTGTTTTGAAATGCATAAGCTAGTAAGTAAGCACTCTGTAACCAATCTAGCTTTTTAAGAAATCGTTCTTTGTAGCCCTTTTTTACAATGACGAAAAAATCGAGGTCAGAATATTCATCTAATCGTTCAAGTTCAACGCCAACTGAACCAAGACCTAATAAAAGCAATGCACCTTTTGACTTCTCCAAGCTTAGTCCAATATCATCTAACCTTCTCACTAAAAGCTCTTTTCTCATAGATTCTCCTCCTTTTAAATAGAAAAAGGCTCAACCTCTGTTTTCCAACAAGGTTGAACCCGAAAGTTTCATTGCCTTCAATTTTTCTTTTAACGGTTAACATTTAGTTACCCTTTAAATACTAGTTCTAAAGTGTTTTCTCTTCCTCTTAGAATAAAAAAGGATGATAAAGGATTTTACCTAGACCTATATAAAATATATTATATTACACTCACTAATATTCTTAAACCTTCTTATATTTAATCATACGGTCCTTTTAACATTAGTATGTCACGAATATCTTCTTCCGTAAGTGAACTAGGAACCTTACCATCTGATTCAATCACTTCTTCAACTAAATGTCTCTTTTTCTCTTGTAGCTCATCTATTTTTTCTTCAATTGTGCCTCGTGCGACGAGCTTTATGACTTCTACTTTTTTCCTCTGTCCAATCCGATGAGCTCGATCTGCTGCTTGTTCTTCGACGGCGGGATTCCACCAAATGTCATATAGAACCACTGTATCAGCGCCTGTCAGATTAAGTCCTGTTCCACCTGCCTTCAAGGAGATGAGAAATAGACTACGTTCACCTTCATTAAAACGAGAACAAATTTTCACCCGCTCTTCTGGTCTAGTTTGTCCATCAAGGTAGAAAAAAGGTAGCCCTTGAACAGATAATTCCCTCCCTATAATCTCAAGCATTTTTGTAAACTGCGAGAAAATCAACACTCTTCTCCCGGTTAGCATTGCTTCATCTACAATCTGCAGCAGTTGTTCAAATTTCGCTGAACTCCCTTTATAGCCATCTACAAACAAAGATGGGTGGCAACATATTTGCCGTAACCTAGTCAAACCAGCCAAGATTTTAATGCGATTTTTCCTAAGGGTATCTTTGTCGAGATGCTTAAGTGTATCGTGTCTTAGTTTCGCTAAATAGGCAGCGTATAACTTCTTTTGCTCAGGAAGAAGTTCACTCGATTCGGTCATTTCAATTTTTTTAGGCAGTTCCTCAAGGACGTCCTCTTTCAATCTACGGAGTAAAAACGGACGGATTCTTCGAGCAATGGTTTTCCGTGAAAGATGACTATACTCTTTAAGACTATGGAATAGTTCAGGAAAAACCACATGAAAGATCGCCCACAGTTCCTCTAATGAATTTTCTATTGGGGTCCCTGTAAGAGCAAATCGATAGTCTGCTTGTATCTTTTTAACAGCTCTTGAAGTTTGGGTAACAGGATTTTTAAATGCCTGTGCTTCATCAAAAAACACCGCGTGAAAGGTTTGTTTTTCAAACCAATGGATATCTTTCCTTAACAATGGATAGGAGGTGATAACAACATCAATATTCATTAAATGTTGCTGCAGTTTTACTCTTTCTGTTTTATTACCATCCATCACAATAGACTCGATTTGTGAAGCAAACTTCATGAGTTCATGAAGCCAGTTATAGGTCAAAGATGATGGACATACAATGAGCACTGGTGTCTTGCTTTGACGGATTGTAGATAGCTCAGATAATATGAAAGCTATACTTTGCAATGTTTTTCCAAGCCCCATATCATCTGCTAAAATCCCTCCAAAACCATAACTAGCAAGTGTCTTCATCCATTTATACCCATGCTTTTGATAGTCTCTTAAAATAGAATCTACCTCTTGCGGTATTTCAACATTCATACCAGCTGGGTTACGAATCTGTTCTAAAAACTGAAGGAATGATTCCTCTAACGTGTAGGCCGGATTATCGTCTACAGAATCAAGAAACTTAAATCCTTTCACCACCGGTACATTTAATCCTTCTAAAAGGTCTTCATATTCACCGCCTACTTCATTCATAAAACGATTCATTTCCTCAAACTCCCTTGTCTCTAAAGAAAGGAGCGATCCGTTTCGCAAACGATAATACTTTCGTTTTTCTTCTAATGCCTGCAGAATTTCTTTAATTTGTCTTTCCGGTATTCCATCCATTTCAAATTTGAATTCAAGCCAGTTCGTCCGTTCCTTTTTCACCTTCACTCTAATTTTCGGATGGGTACTTCCTCGGAATAGTCGGTTTCTAACTGCTGTCGTTGCATAAATTTGAACATTTTTTTGAAGCTTTGGAACAGTGTTGTACAGAAAGTTGTACTCAAGTTCTTCATTGTGTAAAAAATAGCCACTTTCCGTTTTTGAGAATAAACTCTCCTCCATCAATTCCAGAATTGCTTGCTCTTTCTCCACGTCCCTAATAAGCAAGGTACTTAAGGTAGGACCATTATTTTCTAATGGGTTAATGACTACATGTTCATAATGGAACTCTAGGCCTGCAAGTAGACGAGCTTTTACCCGATCTAAATAGAGCTTTGCAACTAATTTTATTTTGCCCAGTTGCTTCGATACAGAGTGATCTATATGAACCGTACCAAGTCTTTTTAAGCCAGGGACCACCTTTTCTAAGAAAATATCCTTTTGTTCCCTCGGAACCACCAATTCTTGCTTAGAGGAATTATCTAGCATCTGTTTTACATCTGAAAGACGGTTACAATCCTCACCTTTCATCTGTATTAGAGTTCCTTCTGAAAGAACCGTACGATATTCAGGTACTACAACGATTGATTCCAGCCCTTTAACCTTCAAATAATAGTCTTCAGAGTCCTCACCGCTAGTGAGGTGAAACTGTATAGGAGGTAAGTCGTCTGACAAACACAAACCATCATAGTAATATCCTCCATATGCAAGATTGACCTTTGCACTATTTTGAAGTAAAGGTAAAAGCTCTTCCCAATTAGAAGGAGGAATTAGTAGAAGATGAGTTGTTCTATTAATTGTATCTACATGCTCAGTTTGAGAATTGACGTACATTTTTTCATCCTGAACAACTTGAACAAGCTTCCCAATCACCTTATCTGCATGTTCTTCAAAACAATGAATGCTAGGGTCATAGGTAAAGGTTGTAGAAAGTTGACTAGATTTCCTTGCTTTTACTTTCTCAAGAAAGTCTCGAATATGTTCAACTTTGTTTTTACCAACCGAAATTTCTATAGCAAACATACAGATGCCTTTTCCCATTTGGATAGGTCTACATGTAAATTCTGCTTCAATTACCTGCCTATCTTCAAAGTGAAGTTGATGCGCACTTGAACGGGGAGATTTATGATTAAAAATCTCCAAAAACTCTTTGCTCAGCGATTGATTTGCCGTTTTTCCCAACGGATTACTTCTCGAAGGGATAACTGTTGTTCCTTTATTCTGTTGGTCATAAATAGCTAGCAAAACAGCTGCAATATGCTGACAATCTTTACGGAAGGAAGCAAGCTTTGGGCAACTGCATTCTGTTAGGATTTCACCTCTATCATCACTTTTAATCGTGACAAAAAATTCTTCCATTGCTGAAACAATTGCTTTACACTCATACTGACTATATTGCTCAATGGTTACCTTATTGGCACGATAAAAAGAGTCCCCTCTTTTAAAGGAGACTGTACCGCACATATTTTTGATGATTTTATCATTCAATTTCATATTCAAGGGCCTTGGACTCCTTTCATTGAGGATACTTTTGGCGTTTTTATATGAATTAAGTATATTATCCTATTTCCCGAATCGTTTGCGATATCCACATTTTCGACATAGTTCTTCTACTGCCATCCTACGGGAAAAACCATCGACTATTCTCTTTGCCCTGTCACCTTCAATAATTGTAGAAAAAGAAGAATCATTGATATTGCCTAGATTAATGACACCTTCTCCATCTAAACAACAAGGAATAACCGTTCCATTTGCTAATATACCTGCTTGATTTCTAAGACCATGACAGAACCCTTTTCCATCATCCTCTTCCTCATGTAAGGCAGGCCACTGAAATTCATAATCCTGATTAATAAAAATGCGATCGGCCAGTTTTACACCACTTCCTGGTACGACCTTTTCCTCAATCTTATAATCTAAATCAAACTCTTTTTCAATGATTTCTAGTAGTTGACGGTTGCGTTGTCTCTCAATATTTGTCACATTGTCTTGGGTAAGATTCCAAAGTCTAAGAGAAACAACTAAATCAGACTGACTTGTAGCTTCTTTTATAAACGAAAGAATACTCTTTACATAGCCTTCCTTATCAACAGAACCAGCATGACCATCAAAGCTATGAAGTGAAAAATTCATTTGCCTTAGTGCTGGTTTATTAAGCAACTTATGCTTATTCTTATGAATTAACGTGCCGTTTGTTGTGATGTTCACTTTAAATCCTTTTTCATGACTTAAATCTAACAACTGGTCTATTTTAGGGTGTAATAATGGTTCACCCTTTACATGTAAATAAATAAAATCTGTATGAGGCTTAATTTGGTCTAATCTCTTAGAAAAATCCTCAACCGAAATAAATTGTTTCTGACGTTCTGTTGGGGGACAGAAGCTGCAAGCAAGATTACAAATACTCGTAATCTCTAAATAAAACTTCTTAAACTTTTTCAACCTTATTCCTCACTTCTATCGCTACTTAGAACAGAAAAAATAGTGTTCTACTTCTATTAGAGCACACTTTACCATTGATGGAAATATGCTTATTCAAGGAAATATAGGCTAAATTACCAACCAAGCTGAGCGTCTTTTAAATCTTTTTCCCATAGTTCTTTTAACTCTTTTATCATTTCTCCAGATAAACTACCTTCTGAAGCAGAGATGTTTTGGTTTAGTTGTTGACTATTTCTTACTCCTGGAATAATCGTAGATACTTCTGTATATGAAAGAATAAACTGTAATGCAGCTTGCACCATAGGAACCTTATTTCCTACAATCCGACGAACTTTCTCTACTAATTTTGCTCTTTTTTCAATTTCTTCTATACTCCATCTGCTTCTAATACCACTAAATCTACTCTCTGCGTCATATTTTCCTGTTAGCCAACCTGAATCAAAAGGAATTTTAGCTATAATACCAATTCCCTTATCATGAGCAGATTTTATCGCTGAGGCTGGCTCTTGATAAAAAATATTAAACATTACTTCAATCACCTGACTTTGCGAGTGATTCAAAAGTTCCAGCATCTCTTTACTTGTATCAACAGAAGCCCCATAAGCTCTAATTTTCCCTTGTACTTTTAGCTTTTCTAATACTTCCATTTGTGGACTATTCGCATTTAAACAAGTAAACGGAGGATTATGTAGCAAAAGACTATCAAGATAGTCTGTGTTTAATCTTCTCAAACTATCTTCCACCGATAAGACTAATCTATCAGGCTCAAAGTTTTGCTCATCATTGGAGTGATGTCCACATTTACTACTAATAACTACTTGCTCCCTTTTTCCTTGAAAAGCTTTTCCAAGCAATTCTTCACTTTTTCCAAGTCCATAGTTAGGTGCTGTATCAAAAAAATTACATCCTTTGTCAACTGCCTTATGGACCAAATAGATAGCTTTATCATCCGTCATTTTTCCCCAATCTCTTTCATTCCCCAGTTGCCATGCCCCAAACCCAATTTCAGATACCTCTAATCCTGTATTTCCTAAGCTGCGCTTCTTCATCGTTTTCAACCTCAAATCTTTTATATATCCTTCATTTTATCGTTTTGTTTAGTCCATTACAAAATGAATGTACTTAATACTACTGTATACATTTATCCATAAATTTAAGGTTCAATTTTTTTTGATAGCGAACTTTCCTAAATGGATATACATACTTAAAAACGAACACGAAAATCACGGTTATAAAAAGTGAAACAAACAAAAATTTCATCCTTTACCTTGCTAAAAAAAAACAGATTACTTAACACAAGAAACATAGTAAACTAATATCGGTATCATTTCCAAAAATACCTAATTAAAATGAAGGACTAATACGAGACTTTATTTCACAGCAGGGGAGCTCTTACTTATGTCAGCCCAAAGGAAAAGACTTAAAATAAATTATCAAATTATGATCATTGCAGTCCTTATATTTATTTTACCGTTATCTATCATAGGTTACTATTTTTATCACACAACAATTGATGGAATGAGAAAAATAGGTGACGAGAGAGTAGCTACTTCTGTGGAAATTGCTCAAAGTTTATTAGATGACAATGGAAAGAATCTACTATCTATTACAAAATCTAATTCAAACTGGGAAGAATTTAGGGTTGCGATAAAAGAAAACAACATACCTTGGATTAACGTGAATGTTGATGAAAATATAACCTCTGTTTCGGTTCTTGATTTTATTATGACAACTGACAATCATGGAAGAATACTCTCAACAGCTGAAGACATTGAAAACATAACAAGTGAGATTCACGTAGAAAAAATAGTAAAGAAGTTAGAAAATGAGAGCGAATTTTATGGCCTCATTGACACTTCAAAAGGCTTAGCATTTATAGCGGTGGCGAAAGTAACAAGTGAGGATGGTTTAGCTTCTCCAACAGGCAACTTGATATTTGGTAGTTTGCTAAATAAAGAAACGTTTCAATATATGGAAGAAACATTACAGGTAAACTTAGGGATTATTAATAGTCATAACAAAATACTAGCTTCTAGTAAGCATATTAACTTAGATACGTTTTCAAAGCATAAGTTGAAGGAAAAAAGTGAGATTTCTCGTGAAACGGTTCTAGAAGAAAACACCATCATTGTTCACGCTAGTAAACAAATCGTAGACATTTCAAATGATCCTATTGGATTAATCTATATTGAATATCCTCTAAAAACGAGTACAAATGTAATCAATAACTTAAAACATATGAGCATCTCAGCTTTAATGATCATCATTACACTGTTATTTATTTTAACGTTTATTTTACAACGAAGAATATTGCTGCCTCTTAGACATTTTACATTAGCATTAGAACAAGTAGCTTCCGGTTCTTCCATAAAAGAAATTCCAACTCATATCGTTAGTCATGCGGATACTAATATTTTACAGCTTTTTGACCAACTTCATAGACTTTCCTTTTACGACTATTTAACAGACCTTCCTAATCGTCGTTCTTCTTCAAATCATCTTACTCAGATTCTAAAAAGAGCAAGTGAAAAGAAAGAGAAAGTAGCCGTTATTTATTTAGATTTAGATCGATTTAAAAACATCAATGATAGTCTTGGACATCATACAGGAGACGAACTATTAAAAATTGTTGCCAAGCGTTTAATTCGTATTGTTGCGGATAAGGGAATAGTCGCAAGGTTAGGAGGAGACGAATTTACCATCATTTTATCAAACATAGAAAGTATGGATGAGGTTAAACAAGTTGCTGAGAGTATTTCTGTTTCTTTTTCAGAGCCATTAATCGTTGCTGACTATGATTTATTTGTCACTTCTAGTATGGGAATCAGTATTTTTCCGAATGATGGACAAACAGCGGAGACCCTCTTCATGAATGCAGATGTCGCAATGTACCGAGCAAAAGAACAAGGAAGAAACAAATATCAATTTTACAACTCAAATATGAATTCAACTTTAATTGATAAACTAAAAATAGAAACTGCACTCCAAAAGGCTATTGATAATAATGAATTGTTTCTCACCTATCAACCTAAAATTCATACAGAAACGAACGAAATAATTGGTATGGAAGCACTCATTCGATGGCTTCATCCTAACTTGGGTATCATAGGACCAAATGATTTTATACCTATTGCTGAAGAAACAGGTTTGATTAACTCTATTGGAAAATGGGTTTTAACAACTGCTTGTACCCAAAATAAGATGTGGCAAGAGCAAGGAATGCCAAATTTGAAGGTTGCAGTTAATATATCTGCTAGGCAATTTCAGCACGAGGACTTTATAGAGACAATTTCAAGCATATTAATTGAAACTGGGCTAGATCCGAAATGGTTAGAAATTGAAATAACAGAAAGCACTGTCATGAATTATGCGGATGATACCATTAAAATACTTTATGAATTAGAAAAAATGGGTGTATCTGTATCCATTGACGATTTCGGAACAGGATATTCTTCTTTAAGTTATTTAAAGCTATTTCCCATCAAGAGTTTAAAGATTGATCGTTCATTTATTAAAGATATCGAAAGCAATACAGGTGATCTTGCCATTGCTAAATCAGTCATAACCCTAGGACATGCGTTAAACTTTGAAGTTGTAGCTGAGGGTGTAGAAAATCCACAACACTATGACATATTAAAAAATTTAAATTGTGACATATCTCAAGGATATTATCATAGTCCACCAGTAACGGCAGATATATTTGAAAAAATGTTAAAAGAAAAAAATACAAGAGTATCAGATTGATAAAATATTCTTTAAATAGGCTGGTACTTGAAACCTCATGGTGAAAAAACAGCTAGAAAACAAGAGGTAAACTTTTATTTTTTAGCCTTTAAGAGTTTATATGTAAGATATAGAAGGGAGTAATTTCTTGAAAACGAATGTAATTCAAAAAGTAGGGCAAATCGGAATACCTGTTAAAGAGATAAATAAAGCAGTTTATTTTTACAAAGAAATACTTGAACTTTCTCTTTTATTCCATTCAGATAATATGGCTTTTTTTGATTGTAATGGACTGCGAATCATGTTATCACTCCCAGAAAGAGAGGAATTTGCTCATTCAAGTTCAGTTATCTATTTTCATGTAGATAATATTATAGAGACATATAATCGTTTAGCAGGAAAAGGCGTTACCTTTATTGATGAACCACATGTAGTTGCGAAAATGGAGCAAACAGAGACATGGATGGTATTTTTTAAAGATACTGAGGATAATACCCATGCGTTAATGAGTGAAGTACAAATTTAATTAATATAGGTGCCACTTCTCAATCGACATAGACGGAGTAGTGACACTTTTTTTATACTCTCCGACCAAGGTCTTATATCATAATAAAACTTACTACCGTCGAAATGATTCTGTTTGTTTTCTATCATAAAAGGAATAACAGAAAGCTGCCTAAGGAAGATCACATGAAAAAACATTTAATCATTGGTGGAAGTAGAGGTTTAGTGGAAGCATAAGATTCATCCCCATGCATCATATTGTAGCGTTTTTATTAAAAAGGAAAAAAGACTTACCTAAAAAGATAAGTCTCCCAAACAAGTAATGATTATTTTTTACAATAATGGGCTATTGCTTTACTCATAAATGCAGCTGTACCCGCTCCTGCTTTATCAATATTCTTTGTAAAACGTTCATCAGCCACATACATTTCACCGAGACCAGCTAAAATCTCATTCGTGCAAGAATAGTAATTGACAGTGATATGCTGCTGCCACTTTCGAACAAGCCCTTGCGCATCATCGCATGTTGGATCTTTTCCAAGAAGGCTAGCAAATCCACTAGTAATTTCATTAGCTTGAGTAGTTATTCTCTCCCAGTCAGTCGGTGTGTATTTTGCTGTTTTATTTTTGCTTTCTTGATAAGCCGTCGTACTGCCCCAACGTTCTTTTACCTCTTCTACATATTTTTCTTTTGCTTCATTGATCTCTGTCATATCAAATTCCTTAAAACTCATACTCTTTTCTCCTTTCAAGGTTGCGTCCAATAGCTCTATCAATTCAGAAATCCTATCCCTCTTTAGAGTTAACAAATGTTTTGCCTTTCAAATGCTTCCTTTTTGTTATAGTTCGGTTGAGAAAGGATGCTAGCAATCTCTTTTAATGAAAAATCTAGCTCTCGTTAAAACAGAATTTCTAATGTAGGAATTCTTTTAAAAAACAGGCGAAATGAACATTTATAACTAAATGTAATCCTATAAAATGCTCAAACTTCCCGTAAGTGAATTTTAAAAATTCATAAAGCTCCTTATAAGCCCTTGATAGATGAACAATTAGAAGTTTATACTTAAACTGATAGAATTAAAAAAATTGTCCGATTTCGGATGTTTTTGTCGAATTTTGTAGAAAAATATAGTTTTAACAACCTAATAGTTTTCTAGTAGTAAAGATTTGTAAGGAATAATTGTTTCAAATCGGAGTTTAAGGGAGGTATTACATGCATGAATGTCTTAATAACCGGGGGTTATGGGTTTATTGGCTCTCATGTGGCCGAGAGGTTTTATCGAGAAGGTCATAAGGTGAGTATCATTGATAATCTTTCTTCTGGAGTGCGAAAGAATGTAAGCTTTAAACACAAGTCGTATATAGAGGATATAGAGAGTCCTCGGTGTGAAGAAATATTTAAGGCAAATAGATTTGATATTGTCATACACTTAGCTGCACAGTCGGATGTCAACGCATCGACTGAAAATCCTGTAGTTGACTCCAAGTCAAATATTGTTGGGTTAACAAATATGCTCAATTTAGCTAGAAAAAATCATGTGAAGCAATTTGTGTTTGCTTCTTCTGCTGCTGTTTATGGCATGACCGAACAATTACCTATTAGTGAACATAGCAAGAGTCAGCCAATTTCCCCATATGGGATGAATAAGTTCATAGGGGAATATTACTGCAGAAAATGGCAGAGTTTATACGGTTTACAGACACTATGCCTTCGTTTCTCAAACGTCTATGGTCCCAGACAAGGAATGACTGGAGAAGGTGGCGTAATCTCAACTTTTATTTCAAACTTATTTAACTATGAAAATATTAACATATTTGGAAATGGTTTGCAAACAAGAGACTTCATCTATGTTGGAGATGTTGTAGAAGCAATCTATCGCGGTGTAATGAGTGAAACGACGGGGACCTTTAATGTATCGACTCAGACAGAAACGAGTATTAACGATCTCATAGAATCTTTATCAAGATTTGGCGAGATGACAGAGGTGGAATATAAAGAGAGTCGAGAAGGAGATATTAAACGATCTAGTCTAGACAACTCAAAAATAAAAAAAGAGCTGGATTGGATACCTAAATACTCCATTCATGATGGACTAAAGAAAACTTACGAGTGGTTTAAAGAGCAACAATCCAGTAAAGAAGTTCAAAAAGTGAATATAGATTCATCACAAGATGATTCAAAAGATAAAAAAATGATTAAAAACCTAAGAAAGGTACTTCCTTTTGCCGAAAATCTTCTTTTATTTTTCATAATGGTTGGGGTAGACACCTATATTTTTGGAAGCTTTACCAATGTTAACATTATGTTCTTTTATATCATTTTAATAAGTTTATTTTTTGGAAAAGAACAGGGAGTTCTCGCTGCTCTTTACTCCATCGTTTGGCATATTGGTGAAAAACTTTTTAACGGACGGGACTTTGTCTCCTTGTTTGTTGATCATACAGTGATCTCTTATATGGGTGGCTATATTTTAATTGCGTTGTTGATTGGATATGTCATTGATCGAAAGAATCATCGTGCGGAAGTCGCTGAGGAAGATCTTCTATCACTAGAAGAAAAGTACACTTTTTTAAACAATATCTATCTAGAAACTAGGGCGGTTAAAGAAGAGTTGCATGAAAAAATACTTCATTCAGAAGATAGTATTGGTAAGATCTACAATGTTATTAAAAGATTAGAAAGTTTAGAACCAGATGATGTCTTCAATGGGGCTATTTCTGTCATTGAACAGATTATGAAAACCAATGCTGTATCAATCTACATGGTAAATGAAAACCAGCAATTTATGCGGTTAGTGTCTAAATCAAATAATCCAAACCTTTACATCTCCACTTCGAAGCAGTTTAGTGGGAACGAAACGATTCTTTCGGTTATTAAGGATAAAGACGCCTTCATCAATCGCCGTTTAGATCCCGCGCTTCCAATCATGATGGCACCCATTGTAAAAGAAGGAAAAACCATTGCACTTGTCAATATTGATGGGGTTGAGTTTGAGCACCTGTCCCTCTATTACGAAAATCTATTTCATGTCGTAATAAATTTAATTTCGTCCTCTCTAACTCGCGCATATGATTTTGTCTCTATGACACATCAAGATCGATACATAGAAGGAAGTATTGTTCTTAAAACGGAGTATTTCAAGAAGATGATTGAAAGCAAAGTGTACGGGAAAGAAAAGTTAAACATTCCTTTCACACTGTTAGAGGTTGTAGAGTCATTTGAAGATCAAGAGATGGTAGCAGCCTTATCTGATTCTTTACGAACAACTGATTATGTTGGAATGGATGAATCCAATCGTATGTGGATTGTTTTATCTAACGCGAACGAAGCAGATTCCCAAATTGTCATCAACCGAATGAAGGCAAAGGGTTTAAACGTTCACATAGCGGATAAGGAAGCTGTTTATGCTATATAGTATTTTGTTTCTATATTATTTGTTGAGCTTTATTTATATCCTTGTGATGTATGTAAGAACGCCGAAAAATACGATTATGAGATTCATCCTTCTATTTTTCTGTCCATTTATTGGCATCTTTATCATCTATTTTCTAGAGCAAAGAAATAGTCCGAAATATGAAAACCTACCAGATTGGTTGATTGTTAAGCTAAAGGAACTAGATGAAAAACCTCTTAATGTGGGGGATGTTGAAAAAGAAAGAAATGTTGTGTCGATACAAGAAGCAATGGTGATAAACAATCATAAAACGCGGAGGAAAATGCTCTTAGATTTACTAAAAAGAGAGTCGATTCAACAAGTAGATGCATTAGAGATTGCCCTTCAAAATGATGATTCTGAGACGTCTCATTATGCTGCGAGCGCAATCTTAGAAACAAAACGGAAAATATTCAACCATATGCAAAAGCTAGAAAGAGATTTACAAGATAATCCGAATGATATCGAACTTCTGACTTCTTATGCTGACGTGCTAGAGCAATATATTAAAATTGAGTTCCTAGATAAAAATACGCGATTGAAATATACACACTATTACTCTCAAACATTAGAAAAGCTACTCAAGGTTCAGACAAAAGACGAAACGCTATATTTGAAGAAGATTAATTGTGATCTTAGTTTGCAAGAGTATTCAAAAGCAGGTTATTATGCCAATCAGTTTATTGAACGATTTCCTACCAGTGAACATGCCCATTTAACCCTGATGAAGCTTTATTACATGATGAAGGATTATGAGGCTTTAAAGAATTCAATGGATCGCTTGCAAGCATCTTCCGTTGCTCTATCCCCGACTGGTTTGAATCTTTTACGCTTTTGGCTAAGGGGGGAGAACAGATGAAGGAAAAATTTCATTTAGGAAAAAGTGTTTATATCATCATTGCTCTCACTCTCATTCTAGGGTTATTTTTAGAGTTCGTTCGAGCAGATTTTATTATGACCTATCAGCAATATCAAGATCAAAGTGAGTTAGGGGAATTTGAGCCTGCAGATATGTCTGTCTTAAACGAAATGGAACAACTGAGTCCAGAGCAATACTTACTGGTAAGGGATTTAGATGACCCTTCTAGTAACGAGTTGACAGACAATCTAATGGCTTCCTTACATTATGTAAAGAAAAACTTGACCGTTACATCTGTGGAAGAAATTCCAGAAAACGTAAAATCCTTTAGGACCATCATTCTTACCTTTGAAGATTTAACTAAAATCAAAGATTTAGCTCTATTAGAAAACTATGTTTCAAATGGAGGGCATCTATTCATGGCAGTGCGCCCTGCTATGAGTGACGCCTTATATCAATTGTATCGAAAACTAGGAATGTACGAGTTTGGAGATTTTATTACAACATCAGGTTTTTCTCTGAACTCAAACTTGCTAATCAATCATGAGGGGTTGAGCGTGTCGGACGATTTCATCCTAAATTCATCTTTATCGGTCGGTCTAGATCCTAAAGCTGAAGTCTTAGCAACCTCTAGCGAGGGAGTACCATTACTTTGGAAAACCTCTTATGGAGAAGGGAGTTTTATGGTCTTTAATGGAACGACCCTACATTCAAAGGTGAATAGGGGGTTATTCATTGGTTCCATCTCCGAGCTTAATGAGGATTTTATTTATCCGGTAATGAATATGAAATTATTCTATTTAGATGCTTTTCCTGGTCCGATACTAGCAGGAGTAGATGAACATATTTTCAAAGAGTATCAGATGAATCGAGAGGAGTTTATCCGAAACATTTGGTGGCCGTTCTTTCAAAAAGAAGGAGCGAAATTCGGCTATTCTTATACAAGCTCCTTTGTCTTGTCTTATGAAGATTCATTCCCTGTAAGGGAAACCTTACTTAGCGAAAGTAAGGAGCAGTTGATTAAGTATGGGAGAGAAATCGTGAAAAACGGGGGAGAAATAGGATTCTATGGATTCAATCATCACCCATTAGAATGGCGTACATCGAGCAGAATGCGTATGGAGGATGTGAAAGCGGGATTAGAAATGAGCAAAGAACTGGTAGAAGCGGCTTTCCCAACCTACAAATTAAACACGTATGTACCTCCTAATGAAAATGTGAGCAAGGAAGGGCTTAAGATGCTTCAAGAGGTAATTCCTTCTGTGCAAATCATTTCTTCCACATACCTAGGAGATTCTTCGGGTGACAATCAAATTGGTCAAGAATTCAGCTGGGATGAAAAAGGTGCTACACTTCCAAGAATTACGGAGGGGTATGAATATTCTGATGAAGTAAAATGGACAATAGCGAACGCGATGACATTGTTTGGGGCGTTTTCTCATGCGGTCTATCCTCTAGATGTTTTTCAATCTGAAAAAAATTGGGACGAGATGACGAAAAGTTTACACGAGATGAATAAAGAGATGATACAGAAGTTTCCTTGGCTAAGGGGTATGACGGCTTCTGAAGCAGCACAAAGAGTGCGAATGATTGAGCAGACAGATTTTCGTTTTCATCATAAAGAGGACGGTATTACGGTTTATTTAAGTGCTCATGGAGATGGGATGTATTTTATCCTTCGGACGGATAAGAAAATAAAACAAGTTGAAAACGCGAACCTTCAACGAATCGATAAGGAAACCTACTTAGTTGAAGCAAAGGGTCACATGATAGAAATTGAATGGGATGATGATCAATGAGAATTTGTATAATATCTGAAGGCTCCTATCCATATTTAACAGGAGGTGTTTCAAGTTGGGTTCAGACCATTATTACGAATATGCCTGAACATGAATTTGTCATCTACGCGATTGGTGCCCATAAAGAGATGAAAGGGAAGTTCAAGTGCACGATTCCTGAAAATGTTGTTGGGATTGAAGAGGTCTTTTTGGATTCCTATCTATATGATGAATCGAACTGGGGGAAAGTGTACGGGCTGACCAACTCTGAAAAGCAGGCGGTTAAATCCCTTTTAAACAGCGCTAACGCCAATTGGGATCAGTTATTCGCTCTATTTACAAGCGGAAAGATCGATTCGGTCACAAATTTTTTAGCTAGTAAAGATTTCTTTGATATCCTGCAAGAAATCTGTTTGGAAAACTATCTGAATTTCCCGTTTACTGACATGTTTTGGACTTTACGTTCTATGGTTTTACCTTTATTTATTTGTATGGATCACGAGTTACCAAAAGCAGAACTTTATCATAGCGTGTCGACTGGATATGCGGGTGTTTTAGGTAGTTTGGCTAAGTATTTGACAGGCAATCCGTTCATTTTGACAGAGCATGGTATCTATACGCGCGAAAGAGAAGAAGAAATTATTAAGGCAAACTGGGTGCAAGGATATTTTAAAGATTTATGGATTGACTATTTTTACAATCTGTCAAATTGTTCTTACCACTATGCAGATAAAGTCATTAGTTTATTTGAACGAAATCGAGAAGTTCAACTGGAGATTGGATGTCCTGTAGAGAAGACTGAAGTCATTGCGAATGGAATAAGTGCTGAGGACTTCCCTTACTTTCCAAAATATAAAAAGAAGGCTGGTGAACCCATTCACATCGGCTCAATTGCAAGGATTGTTCCAATTAAAGACATTAAGTCTATGCTTCAAGCGTTTGCCATTGTAAAAAAAGAAGTGCCAAACGCGATTTTTTCCATCATGGGACCTGTCGATGAAGATGATGAATACTACCAAGAATGTCGACATCTTGTTCACTCGTTAAATCTAGAAGATGTGCGTTTTACAGGACTAGTAAACATGAAAGAAGTCATCCACCAAATGGATATTCTTGTTCTATCCAGTATTAGTGAAGGTCAGCCACTTGCCATTCTTGAGGGGTTCGCCTGTGGAATCCCGTTCGTATCTACTGATGTGGGGGGGTGTCGTGAACTCTTATACGGCGATGGGGACGAATTTGGAGAGGCCGGCATCGTTGTTCCAATTATGCATTATGTTCAATTAGCCCACGCAATCATCAAGCTATGTGATCAAGAAGAACTGAGAATTCAAATGGGTTTGAATGGGTTAAATCGTGTGCATAAGTATTATAGGAAAGATATGCTGATTAGTCAGTATAAGGAGATGTATAAAAAAATGGGGACGAAATTATGGCTGGGATAGGGTTTCAACTAAAAGAATTATTTAATGAACGTAGCTTCTTTGGGAATGTAAGAGCTTATAGTTATTCAGTGATTGTAACAGTCGGACCGATGTTTTTAAGTATTTTACTTATTACCCTTGGAAAGCTGTTGTTGGAGGAAGTAAGTACACCTTATGCTGAAGTATACAGGTATTTAGCTGCCGCAGAGTATTCCTTTATTTTTTCTCAAATTATCACAGGGGGATTTGCTTTTGTTATATCCCGTTATGTGGCAGACCAAACATTCCTTGAGAAGGAAGAAAAAGTACTGTCTTCTATGTATGGATTAATTGGAATTTGTGTAGCGATCGGTGGAATCAGTGCATTTTTATTCTATGCGTCCTCTCCACTACCATTTTCATTTAAACTTGTTACTTATATATTTTTCACCGAATTAATCATCATTTGGATTCAAAGTATGTACGTTTCAGCGTTAAAAGATTATAAAAAAATCCTTAAAAGCTTTTTAGTAGGCACCTTGACATCTGCCATTTTAATTTGGGTGACAATCGGTATTTTTCAAGTCTATTCAGCTACAGCCCTATTTATTTGTTTAGATATTGGGTTCCTCATTATTTTACTCATGCTGATTCGATATATTAAAGAGTATTTTGGGGTCAACAACCATGATTACTTCCATTTCTTGAATTACATTGAAAAGTATCCATTGCTTTTCTTCTGTGGACTATTTTATATGTTTGGATTGTATGGTCATAATCTTGTTGTATGGCAAGGGGACTTACAATTAGTGATTGATGAAACCTTTATCATTGCACCATTTTATGATGTACCAGTATTCTATGCTTATTTGACGGTTCTTCCCGCTATGATTCTATTTATGGTCTCAGTTGAAACCAATTTTTATACCGTCTACAAAAAGTATTATGGTCGCATTTTAAATGCTTCACCTTTACGAGATATCTTGAATTCTAAAAAAGAAATGTTTAAAACGTTATCCATGGAGTTAACGTTTATTGCTGAAATTCAGCTTTTAACGGTATTCCTCTCCATTTTCTTAGGGATTCAGTTTTTACCGCAAGCAGGCTTAGTTACGGAGCAGATTCATATCTTTATGATTGTTGTATTCGGAAATCTCTTTTTTAGTTTAATGTACACGATTGTCTTAGTCCTTCTCTATTTTGACGATCGTCAAGGTGCATTTCAAACAACACTCCTATACGGATTGACAACGGTAATCTTTACGTTAATCGCTGTGAGATTTGAACAATATGGATTGTCGTTATTTTTAGCTTCATTCGTTTGTTTACTTTTCAGCATCAAAAAGATTGTCCATTACTTAACCAATATTGATTATTATACATTTTGTGCTCAACCGATAGTCTATAGAGAGAAAGAAACGAAAATTGGAAAAATATTAGAGAAGTTGTCGTAATAGTTGGGAGGGATAATATGAATCGAAAACGTTTCACAAGGATGTTCGCTCCTTTACTTCTGATTACTACGTATTACTTTTTGTTTACTTTAATCGGTACATCTTTCCTTCCAGCTAGTTCTGTTTCACAGGAAGAAAAAAGGCAGGATGAAGAGAATGGAACAGAACTAGAAGTTGAGTCAGAAGAAAAGTTAGTAGAGGATAAAAGAATCTATCAATATGATGATGAAAGTTCAGTTTCACACTTTTATATTACGATTCTACCTCAAGAGGACCAAACCACTTTTTATCAGCTAAACAATTGGTACCAAAATCACTCTCTTGAGACCAAGGGACCAAGCTTAGAGGTAATTATTCAAGAAGGAGACGAAAATGGACCAAAGAAGGGTGGCGTTGGCTATGGAATGAAACAAGCAAACGGTACCATTCAAATACGAGGAAATTCTAGTCGTCTAAAAGTACAAAAATCATACAAATTGAAGCTGTCAGATCGAGCTGGACTTTGGAAGGGTCAATCGATACTAAATCTGAATAAACACGCCGATGATTCTTCAAGAGTGAAAAATAAACTTACATTTGATTACTTTAAATTAATGCCAGACATAGCCAGCATAAGAACACAGTTCGTAGAATTACATGTCTTGGATTTGTCCGAAAATTCGAAGTCAACCGAGTATCAATCGTATGGTTTGTATACCCATGTTGAACAAGTTAATAAGAGATATCTAGCTAGTCATGGATTAAATCCATATGGGAATTTATACAAAGCCACAAACTTTGAATTTTTCCGTTATCCAGAACACATTAAGTTAGAGAGTGACCCGAACTACAATCAAGAGGTGTTTGAACAAATTTTAGAAATTGAAGAAGGTAAGGATCATTCAAAACTAATTGGTATGCTGGATGCGGTAAATGATTATTCCAAAAACATTAATGAAATTGTTGATCAATACTTTGACAGGGACAATTATTTAACGTGGCTCTCGTCGAATATTCTTTTTGGAAATGTAGATACGATGTCAACGAACTACTTTTTATATAGCCCCACTCAAACAAACAAGTGGTATTTTATCCCTTGGGACTATGATAAAGCATGGGGATATGAAAAAGAACGAACGACACAGCTTCCTAAATGGCAATTAGGACTAGAACGCTATTGGGGAAATGTGCTTCACCGCCGTTTTCTAAAGGATGAGCGGAATATCAAAGCGCTTAATGAGAAAATAGAAGAGTTGTCAACCACTTTGATTACGCCTGAACAAACAGAATACTTCCTATCTCAGTACGCCGAGGTGGTTCAGTCGATTACGAAGCGGAAGCCTGACTCTCAGTACCTCCCGATCCCACTGAGTGCCTTTGATGCAAACTATCAGAGTCTAGTCAACATCCCAGAGGAAAGTAAACAACGGTATTATGAACGATTGGAATATCCTATGCCTATTTTCATGGCTCATGCGTTTTCAGATGCAGGGAATCACCGATTTACTTGGGAACCATCATTTGATTTCCAAGGGGATGACCTAACCTATACCTTTCAATTGGCAAAAGACCCAGACATGACGACGATATTCTTTGAAGAGAAAGGGTTAAAATACTTCCATTATGAAATGGATCGTTTAAGTAATGGGATATACTACTTCAGAATACTAACGACCGATGAAAAAGGGAATGTTCAAATTCCTTTTGATAAGTTCTTGTCTTCTGAAGGAACCTTTCACTGGGGTGTGCAACAATTGATAGTGAACGAGTGAGGAGATCAAAATAGATATGGAACCAAGAAAAACGCTACGTCATGAGCTAAAATATTATATTAATGAGAGAGAATACGAGATTTTAAGTAGAAAAGTAGGCATGCTGCTGGAGTTAGACAAGTATTCAGCAGATCCACAAGGATATCACATCCGAAGTCTATACTTCGATAATGTATATGATACCGATTTGTTTACGAAAAACTACGGAGTATTCAAACGAAAGAAGTATAGAATCCGAATTTATAACAAGCGTGACGATGTCATTCGACTTGAACGAAAAAATCGTTACGGAGAGTATATTAACAAAGATTCTGTTCCGATAAGTAGGGGTGAGTATGAAGCCCTGCTACGTTGGGATTATGAATTTTTGCGTGCAAAAGAGCACCCACTTTACCGAGATTTCTACTTACTACTTCGAAGTGAACAAATGTCTCCAAGAGTCATCGTTGATTATATTCGAGAAGCCTATATAGGCTCGGTAAGTGAAGTTCGCATCACATTTGATAAACAATTACAAGCAGGGATTAATTCAATCGATCTCTTTGACCCAAATATTGTCACGGTAGAGGCTTTAGAAAGTCCACTCATGGTGATGGAAGTCAAGTACAACGAATTCTTGCCGACTCACATTCGGCGCATTCTTCAACTAGATCGACACAATCGTTCCGCCATATCAAAATATGTAATCTGTCGGGAGAAAGCCAAAGAATTTTATACGCCATAATGTAGAAAGAAGTGAATGACAAGAGATGGAAAGTCAGTACAATTTTAATGACATCATAAAAAATAGCTTTTTAAAATTAGAAGATTTTGCTCAACTATCAGTATTAGACATCTTATTTTCTCTCGGACTAGCCTTTACAATAGGGATGTTTATTTATTTCGTTTATCAAAAAACGTTTAAAGGTGTCGTATATAGCCATAATTTCAATATAACGCTTGTTCTAATGACCATTATTACCTCGCTAATCATCATGACAATCAGTACCAATATCGTTTTATCATTAGGGATGGTAGGTGCCCTAAGTATTGTGCGTTTTCGAACGGCCATTAAGGACCCATTGGATATCGTCTTTATGTTTTGGGCGATTTCAGTAGGTATTTCAACTGGGGCTGGTATTTATTTAGTGGGTATCATTGGTTCTTTATTCATAGGAGGCGTCATCTACTTCTTAGCAAAGCGGAAGCGAAAGGAAAATGTTTTTTTACTTGTCGTGCACTATGAAGAAGCGGTCGATAGTGACGTAAAACTAAGCATGAAAAAGCTAGAATACGATTTAAAATCCAAGATTATAAAAAATGGGATGGTAGAGCTGACAGTAGAGACTAAACTAAAAATCGACAATACTTCGTTTGTCCACGCGATTTCAGACGTGCAAGGAGTAAAAGATGTATCTCTAGTCCACTACAACGGCGATTACGCATCCTAAGATGAAAAACAGTGGGACGATTCAGATGATTATTCGAGAATCGAAGTCTTGAACCGTCCCGCTATATTTAGTTAATTAATAAATATCCTACGTTAAACAGGAAAGGTGGTAATTCAGTCATTCCAATATAATAAAGTTTCCCTTGTTGAATATTAAATAATCGCCCTAAATTTTACCTTTATTCCTAACGCTCCATACTCTGAAGAATCCTCTCGATGAGTCAAAAAAACAAAATGGCTTTTTTCCTTTTAATACCCTATGTCTTTCTTCCTCGTACTCAGAACTATAAGAGAAACCTCAGTACACCATCCCTAAAAGTTTGCTGGAGCATCTCCACCACAAAACTTCGGAGGTTACTATTTTTTTCTTCAACTATTCCGACATTATCAGTAATATTTCCCCAGAAATTACAACATATTACACTTATAATGATCCTTTAAGGTCACAAAGCATACCAATTGAATTCAAGAAGAGAGGATGAAAAGGAAAGCGACTTTACACCTTTCTTTGAATAATATCACTAATTTATTTCCAACTTATATTTATAGAATGGTTGCTTTATAACGATAAGGCGGTAGTAACTACAAATCATTTCATATAGCTTCCATTGTAAATAGAATGAGGGGAATTGAAAATGAATATTCTTAAATTTAAATATACACTATTACTTCTTAGTAAATGGGTATTCTTTGGTAGTTTGATTGGACTTATTGTCGGGACAACAACAGCGTTTCTTCTTGAAACAAACGACTACCTAGGGGAGTTTCGTGAAAGAAATGAATGGCTCATTGCCCTCCTTCCTCTGGGGGGAATTATTATTGGTTACATGTATATGAAGTATGGAAAAGTTTTTTATAATGGTACTTTAAATGATGCTGCACAGTTAAATAATCTAGTCATAGACTCTGTTAATGGAAAGAAAAATGTGTTAATTAGAATGGGTCCTATTGTTTATTTAGGAACTTTTATTACCGTTCTATTTGGCGGCTCAACTGGGAGAGAAGGAGCAGCTGTTCAAATGGGTAGCAGTGTGGCCGAAATGGTAAATAGGCTTTTTAAGTTAGCTATCGTAGATACCAAAATTTTTCTTATGAGTGGGATTAGTGCTGCTTTCGGAGCTGCGTTTGGTGCACCTATCACAGGTGCTGTTTTTGGAATGGAAATGTCTTCTTTAGGAAAGGTAAGGTTTGAGGCACTTGTTCCTTGTGTGACCGCAAGCTTTGTAGGTCATTACACCACTACCATTGCTTGGGAAGCTACGCATGAAGAGTTTATTATCCACGCTTTACCTGAACACTCTTTCATTGTGTTTGCTAAGATTTTTCTTGTCTCTATTATTTTCAGCCTGCTAAGCCTCTCCTATTGCCAATTAAGACACGGCATACAAAAATTCTCAGAGAAATTTTTTAAGCAAAATCATATGAAAAGAGCTTTTTTTGGTGGCATGGTAATTATTGTTTTAACCTTGTTTATTGGTTCTCAAGATTACAACGGACGTGGTTTGCATATGTTGGAGCAATCATTTTCTGAGGAAGTTCCTCCTTTTGCTTTTCTAGCAAAGCTAGTTTTTACAGCCGTAACAATCGGATCTGGTTTTGTGGGCGGTGAAGCTATTCCTTTATTCTTTATGGGAGCAACCTTAGGAAATGCCCTACATTCAATCATTAACTTACCAATGTCGTTTCTTGCTGCTTTAGGCTTAATTGCTGTTTTTAGTGGAGGGGCGAATACCCCTTTTTCAGCATTCTTGTTAGCACTTGAAATGTTCGACGGAAAGGGAATTGAATTCTTTTTTCTCGCTTGTATCATAAGTTATGTTTTTTCCGGCCATCACGGCTTATGGCCATCTCAAGCCATATATACTCCTAAAAGTCGGTTATTTCAACTCTTAAATGGGCAAACGATCGAGCATGCAGAAAAAAAAGAATAATCCGTAGAGTCCTTTTATTGAAGTAAGTATAAGATCTTTGAAAAATAAGGAGACCGTCTATAGTCAGAAACGGTCTCCTTTTAATTTGGATGTCCTCAACACCTATTGCCACTTAAAATTTTTAGACGAACATATAAAGCAATTTATATGTTAAACGTATACAGGTACCTCATTCTCTAATTGCGCTAGTCGTAGCTTCCACTGTTCTATATACTGCGATCTAGTTTCTTCGACTGCACCTGCTGGGAACAAGAAAGGTTCCAATACAGTCATTCCACAAAAATATAGTTTTTCGTGTTGGATATTAAATAAACGTTCTTCAACTTTTCCTTTTAACTCTGTTTGTCCATACTCGGAGAGATCCTCTGCACCATGAGTTAAAGATACAATAGCTTTTTTCCCCTTTAAATTCCCTTCTTCGTATCGTCCTGGACCATACGCAAAACTATACGAGAAAACACGGTCAAACCAGCCCTTTAAGATCGCTGGAGAATCAGTCCACCACATCGGATACTGAAAAATAATTAAATCTGCCCAGGTTACGAGTTTTTGTTCTTCAACTATATCCGCCGAAAAGGTATGATTTTTAAACGCATGATATTGTTCGGAAATATAATTGAAACGGTTTGGATTTTTAAGAACAAGGAAATCGTCTTTGTCAGCTATTGCTTTAAATTTCTTTTCGTATAAGTCTGATACTTTCACCTCATGACCGTTCTGTTCTAAAACTTCTATCGCTACGTCTTTAAGTGCGCCGTTTAAAGAATGACGATTTGGATGGGCGAATACGATGAGTACATTCATTTTCCATTCTCCTTTAATGAATCTATATTTATGTATAGAATTACTCTATTGAAAAACCACTTTTATAAACATTCTCTATGACTAACACCATTCCTTCTTCTTCAAATTAGCATTTTAATTTAAGGGAAAAATAAAAAAAGAAGAACTGATGTCAGTTCTTCTTTTCATATCCCTATTTTTTGGGTATCTTTATCAAAACAAAGTTATTAGAATACGAAATAAAATAAAATTCCCTTTTTTACACTCACTACATGCCTAACATTTTCTTCATCAATTCAATTCATCTAATCAGCTATTTTTTCTTTTAAAAATTGAAGTCCATATAATATTAATGTCTTCATAAAAAATAAGAGTGATAATTGATATTTTTTTAGTCGGACTAAAGAGGCAATTCCGTACTTTTTTAGAAATTCTGTTAATACATAGCTAAACGTATTATTGACAATTAAATTTAATCCGAGATAATACCAAAACTTCCCGTAAGTGAATTTCAATATCCACAAAGAGCCGACTAAAAATGCCCCCCATGTTAATGCATAACCACCATCCAACTTTGATGAAATATTCTCATACCAATACCACCATCTTCTTTTTTTTGCTACTTTGCTTTCATAATGAACAATAAAAGAAATTAAGATTGCTGATGGTAAGAATCGCTTCAACGTGCCTTTTCCTAACAGTGGTGCTGATAACCAAGGTAAAATTAACATTAGCCACACAAATGATTTCGAGTATTTCAATTATATTAACCTCCTATCAGTCCATCAGGAATAATATTCCCATTTGTAGGAGATTTATAAAACTACAAAAAATAATCTGCCATCTATTGATTGTGACTATTTATGATACGGTTCACCGTGGTGTATCTAAGTGAGGTTTTTTTAGGTTTTATTAGGAATATGAGAAACTTTAGTCAGAATCATCTCATATGAAGACCCTTTAGCTCCAGATTCACCAAAATCATTGTTTTCTAAGAAAAGGACATAGGATTTTTTTCCATTCTTAGAACTTCTATAAGCAATTCCACCTAAAGTTTTTCCATCAATAGTTTTAAAAATATGCCTAAAGTATTCCGTAACAATTTGTGTTGGTACATAATCTATATGCTCTTTACCATCTTTACTAATAGGTTTGGAAAAATCCTCAAGGAATTTATACAAAAAGATTATTACCTGCCTTTTTTCTCTTTCTGCTTCATTAAATATACTTGGAATTTTAGGAAGATCTGTTAAATCCAGGACAGTTAACTCTTTAGTATTTTCAAACTCACCTACACTAGCGACAACGTTTTCACCTTGCTTATAATCAACCTCTAATATTGCGGTATCCATATCGCAAGCACCATAAAACATAGGGATACCTGCTGGACTCATTCTATTAGAATTAAGAGCATATTCTCTAGGAGGCGTTCCTAGTTCTTTAGAAGAAGTAAAATATTCTCCCTTATTTGAAACACGTACTCGATAAAACTTTTGTGGAGGTAACACTTTTATTAATCCCACCTCTTCTACCATAGAACCTATAAAATCAATAATTTCATAAGGATTAAGGAAGCCATCAATATTAACAGAAGCTGCTGTTTTATAAAAAACATACCTTGTCTCATGTTTAACTAAATTTGAAAAGGTTCTCCAAGAGAAATATAGTTCTTCTTCCTCTGAGGTTCCATAAGGGTCAATTTCACACCACCTAGTGTCTATCAGCTGATTTTTTATATCTTTCATTAAATATTCATTTTCAATCTCTGCTTCGGGACATAAAATTTCCTCCACAAAGTCCCATCCATCATAGATGGATACACCTAAATAGCCACCCTCTCTTGAATCATAACCTACTCCTTCATCATCAGGGTTTCCCCATTCATACTTTAGATGGTCAATTATATACTCCATTACATCATCTATATCAGCTGCTATTGAAAATCCTTCCTCATTTGTAGTACCACAGTAGCTACAGTAATTTGAATCTGCATTTTCTTCTATAAATTTTTGTAGAAAGCTCTCATTAATACAATCTCCACAAACATATTTATCACCAAAAGTAGTAAACCCATATACACTTTGCCTATCTAATAGTCGGTCATGTATCCCCATACTTCACAAATTTCTCCTTCCATCCATACTTATCTTATTTTCGGCTTATAGGTTTTTACTCTAGTTGAACTTCTCTCCCAAACCAAACAATTTTCACTATAAGATTGCTCTATATTTAACTTATACTCACCTTTAAATCTATACATTACATCCCCAAGAGGACCTTTTACTTTGGCAAAGACAATTCTATTATGTATGTTGCTTTCAATATGCTCCTCCATATGAGCTTTTACTTTACTTTTATCCGTACTTTTTTCTCTAATAATTAGCTCATCGGAAGTAATAGAGTTGTCCCATTCATCATTAGGATACAATTTTGGAAACCAAAGTCTGGTATCATCTAGATAAGGGTGTTTTGCTCCTCCTTTAAACCAACTTTTATAATTATGTCCAAAGCAATTGCAAACATCGACACATTTTTCAAATGCTACATTTTCTTTTAATGCTATATAGCCTTTATTGATATATGTCTTTGGGTCATTTTCTCTCTCAATATCCCAGGGTTCAAATTCCCTTCCCAATTCACTAATTTTTTTATTTAAATATTGTATAATAAATTCGATTTGATTATTTATAGCATCCAAATCTTCACTCACATCTACTCTAAGAATCTCATGATTTGTAATAGACACAATATCTTTTTCTCTTATTTCATCCTGTATGATTTGATGAATATGGTGAGGTTCATCAACCTCTATATGGACTCCTAATTGTGGAAAATACATATCAGTCAAAGCATATCTTCCGTCGTCCCTTACAACGTATTGTTGTGTAACAAACTTTACATCAAGATTGTCTAATTTATGCCAAATTCTAGTTACTACATAATTTTCATCATTCTTTTTATTTGTCTTTGCTAATTGAGCTTTAATAAAATTGTACTTTTTCAACCTTTATCACTCCAGCTCCATTTGTTTCTGATTAAGATTGTAATAACCATATAAAAAGACAAGCCAAATTTTAATTAAAGAAAAATGGGCTTGTCTTTATTATTCTGGTTTATCTAATCGTGATTGAATGTTTTTCCAGTGTTTCTTCACTTGTGTTTCCATAAGATTTATAGTATTTGAATCTTCATCAAATATCTTCTGCGCTCTTTCAGCATAACTAATAAAATTCCCATGCCCTTTCTTACTTTTTCCCAAGTGCGAGTAGTTCTTATACAATTCTCTCCTATATGATTTACGACCGAATTCTTTGGATTTACGGTTGCAAATCCTTACTTTACGGTATGTTCTCGTATAATACTTGAACATACTTTTTTCTCTAATTCGAACTTCTTTACCGTTAAAACTGAATCCTAGATAGTCCAATTTTGTCTTATTAAATGCTAAATCAGTAATCTGATTATTAGCATAGAAATAATTCCCTGTCTTTTCAGGTTGAATTTCTAAATTTGGAATCTGTTCTTTAATATCATCCACAACTTTTTGATGAATTTGATAGTTATAGTCTTGGACGTCTCCTTCAATAGGTATAACAATAATTAAATCATCACAATATCTTCTATATAGTCCCTTTTGTTCTTTAACATATTTTTGTATTTTTTCATCAAAATCTAGCAAATAAATATTAGAACAAACTGAGCTAATACCTGCACCTTGGGGAATTCCATAGCTCTTAGAATTTTTGTATATATTTTTATGCTTAAAGGCTCTGAATTCCTCTTCTGTGAAATATTTATAACTATTTTTTATTTCATTTTCAGTATACTTAGTCTTCAATTCTTCTTCTATCGTATCTTTAATGAAGTAACTAAATCTTGTTATATTCTTAAAAACATTATAATAATCGTCAGGTAGTGTATCCTTTTTAAGAACATAGCGGATTTTCTCTTTAAGATACCTATGGTCCAATGTATCAAAGAAATTAGTAAAATCAGCAACAAAAATATATGCACTTTTTTGCACTTTAATAAAATCAATAACTTCTTTAGCGAAGTTAATATTGCTTTTCCCAGATAAGTTATTTCTATATGCAGTTGCAACTTCATTAATACCTAGTTCATTTACAACAGAATTATAGTGGTCATTTAGCTTGTCTCCATAGTACTTATAGATAAAGCTATCAATGTGAGAGGCATAAAAAATTTTACGTACTTTTTCTTTTGGTTGTTTTTCTTTCCTGCTATATTTTTGAAATTTAATTTCAAAATGCATAAAAGGGTAAAATCCATGCTTAGCAACCCATCGAGGGTTCTGGATTTTACTCTTAACTTTATCAATTGATTTTTTATTATCAAGGTGCTTATAACCTTTTATCCGATACTTTTTTTTATTCATATTTGGCAGAGCTAGCAAGGGTATGTAATCGTAGCCTATTACTCTATCAAAGAACCCTTGCAAGCATACTCTCCTTTCAAATTATAGACCATTGCTAGCCTATAAAGAGGCTACTAAATGCACTAATAGCTTATACTATAATTAGTATATTGAATTGGTTGATTATGACGATTGGAGGAGTCCAAATGCCAAGTTATTCAGAAGCGTTATCGATTGTAATTAGCTGGGTCAGCCTTGTGATTACAATTGAGATAAAGCTTGACAGAAATTCACCAATTTCCCTCATAACTACTTTTATGAGGCTTTAACTATGATAATTTTACCATTTATTCTCTTAAATTGTCAAAAATATCTGATTGAATTTGATGTCCTTATATAATATATAATTTAATTACATAATTGAGTTGGATATCTTCTAGACTATTAATCCCTATTCTCTGAATTGTCATATTTACTAAACTAATTTCTTCAACAAATTCTAGCTCCCAAAATCTTTTTAGTAACATATTGAGTTCTCTCTGAGATTCAATTATCACCATAACTTGATATGCTGGTAACATAAATTCTTCTATCTTCTCTCCATTACTTAGATATTCGTACAGACTATAAAATTCATTCATTAGATATTCTATTAAAGCATCTGAAAATTCACCTTTAATTTCATTTAATTCTTTTAAACACTGAATTTTTTTCATCATCGGTAGCTCCTAGACGTATTTTTTGAAAGCTCTGATACTAAACAAGCTACTATTCCAACCGCTGTTCCCATTAAAAAGTATTGCATCCCATTTACCCCCTTTTTATTTTTCATGATTAATGTTTTTCTTAATGAATACGTAAATGGATACGCCGAACGCCACTCCTGCTTTAAATAGGTCAATTGATGTCATACTCTTACCTCCTTTACCGTAAAATTAGGCACGAAAAAAGTGACGAAAACTCTTTTAGAGCAAACCTCACTGACTTGTAAACGTATTGATTGTACTACCTTTCCGACTGCCATTTCTTCATATAAAGCTAATAGGCTTAACAAGTTCACCATCTTTCAGCAAACCAATTCCGATATCCTTTAAACCATGCTTATCCTGTAATAAGTACACAACGTTCGATGCACCGCCATCGTAGAAGAAAACCCAACATGTTAGTTCTGGTTTGTTTTCATCTGGAATAGTAGCCTTAACCTCTTCGTTGCTTATGTCATCTACTGAAAGAGTTCTAACATCCGCTTTCCAGTCCTTCCAAGCTAAATGTGGGTGATGCTCCTCCATGTAATTCCTGAATACATTAATAACGCTCATAGGTAATTTGCTCCTTTTCATAGGTCGATTAAAATAGAAAAAGGGGGAGAGAACTCATCTGTAATAGATGAATCCTCTCCCCCTTTAAAGGTGAAGTGTTTTGCAACTTCTTTATTGAGTTGTATTTGTATCGTATCAATCTTTCGGTCCTCATTGATGGTGATTTGACGGATTAGCAGGTGCATCAGCCTTTTCCTCTGCTCTCTGGTCAATGACTCTTGATAGGCACTTTTGAAGTTCTGCATGACCTGTTTGACCATTGAAAAGTTTATGAGTTGTGTACCACCTTGCCCCATCTGCAGTTCAATTGGAGAAAGTCTCTCTTCAAGTCGTTCCTTTTCTTCATTCAAAGTGGATAACCGCTGCACAAGGTCTGCTTTTTGAATCAAATCATCTTCGTACAAACCAAGGACCTTCTCTTTCTTTTGTTGATTGGATTCAAGCGCCCTTTTCAAGGTCTCATATTCGTGTTGAAGTGGAGAAGAATCTCTTTCCTTCTTATTATTAATCCTTTCAACAATTTGCTCTATAAGAACATCACTTGTTGCTAAGGTTGATAACTTCTCAAGTACATAAGGATCTGCGTAATCTGTCCTTACTCCATTCGAGCGACAAACTGCTGAACCTTTGTTCTTCCAAGCTCCACATACATAATACTCCAGAACCTTTTTTGTTCCGTCTTTGAGTGTATTCGTTGTCCTCCCAATCACCATTCCTGCCCCACATGCAGGACACTTCATGATACCAGTGAGCGGGAACTCGCCATCATGTATTCGATTAGGCTTGCCGCTTCTGCTCGCCATGATATTTTTTGCTTTTTCCCATGTTTCTTCTGAAATGATAGCTTCATGCTGCCCCTTTTCAATAACAGGGTGAGGATTGATATTGTTTCTTCTCTTCTCGTTCCAATCTCTCCGGACATTGTAGCGAATAAATCCTGCATATAGAGGATTGCTTAGAATGGTTTTTACCCCGTTAATGGAGAAGTCTTTATTCTTTTTTGTCCGGTGTCCTTCATTGTTGAGTTTGTTTGCGATTGATTTGTAGCCATTCCCCTCAACGTAAAGGTCAAATACCTTTCGAACCGTTTGGGCTTCTGTTGGATTAACAACAAGTGTTGAGAGTTTTCTCTTACGGTTTTCCCCTGGAACACTCACAACATCATAACCAAGAACCTGACCGCCATTCCACGATCCTTCTTTAGCTCTTGCTAACATCCCCATTTTTACGTTTTGAGCAATATTGTCCCTTTCAAATTCAGCAATGACCGCTAACATTCGAAACTGCATTTTCCCAGCAGGAGTTGCTGTTTCATAGTTTTCAGTATATGAGCGAAAAACGATATTTTCACCTTCAAGTCCTTCAACAATATTAAGCAAATCTTTCGTTTTTCGAGAAAAGCGATTAACCTTCCAAACAAGCACTAATTCAAAGTCTTTACTTTTGGCATCATGCAGTAATTGTTGTAAGGCAGGTCGCCCTTTGATGTTCTTTCCGCTTTTTCCTCGGTCCACGTATTCTTTATGAACAACGTAACCTTCTCGCTCGCACATTTCTCTTAGCACACGTACCTGTTCATCAATACTGTAGCCTTCTTCAGCCTGTTCCAAAGTCGAAACTCGGGCATAGATAGCAGCTTTTTTCTGTGTTCCAGTTCGACTGAATTGGTCAAGCTGGTCGTCGATCTGTCTCGCATAGTTTGGTATCATGTTCACCCCCTTTCATGTTTTCATCTTCAATTAACCAACGTGCTACTTGTGACAGCGGAATTGCTTGCATGGCTGCTAACCTCAAGTGTCTCGTATTAAGTAATTTGCACATGTATTCAAACACTCTCAATCCTTCTTCTGTGGAAGTGTCGAAAGGTTCCGTTACTGAACAAATTTCCACACCATATCTTGCGAGCTCTCTTTGTATTTGTTGAAGCTCTTTCCCATCAGGAGAAAGTGTAAATACATCCCAAACAACAACTACTCCGAACAAGCCTTCAGCAGCATCCCTCAACATTTGCTTCAATACACTTCTTCTTTTTTCATGAGATTCTGAGCTTGGTTCCCGGTAAACTCTACTGACTTGATATCCAACTCGCTCATACCTGTCTTTTAAGATTTGGACATCTCGATGAACTCTGTACCCCTCCGGTTGGGTCCAAGATGTATTTTTTGTGTAAATTACTACCTTGCCTTGGTGATGCTGTACAGCTTCAGTCCTACTTATCATTGGAATCTCCTCCTTTGGGATGTTTTGTAAGGTATTCTGTAACCATTTCTGCTAACATGTCTAAAAGATTTTGATATTCGTAGATAGAACATTCTTTTTCTTTCATGGCAAGCTCTCCTCATCGAAATAATAATATATATTTAGATAATATTTCACTCTCCCTAGTCTCCCTTTTCTCCCTTAGAAACCTATCAAACTTTGTTTCACCTGCATATATTCACAATATTAAGAATTCCCAAGAGAGATTAGGGGGATAAGGGAGGCATAGCCATTAAAAGCTATCCTCTAAGATGTTTCCTTCATAACAGATGCAATATGTGTAGTCTCCTTTTGGGGGATAACCAGATTGTCCAAGCAACTCTTCACGCTGATCAATTTCACCTTTCGAAAAAATAAACTTTCTTTTTTGATTTTTGTTTTTATCGTGAAGAATCAGGCCATCTCTTTTCAGCGCATCAATTAGAACTTTAGAATCTGAGTATCCGTAGTCCCTCGCAATTTGGTCAAAAATAACGGGCAAGATATAACATTGAGTCTGGTTAGAACTTGTTTCAATTTTCCCCCATATTTCCTGCTGAGTTGCTACAGGTTCTTTATTTATTTTGAAGTTTCTTTTAAATCTAATAATGTGCTGTTTCAATTCACGATAGAACTTAGGGGCCATTTCTCGGTCAGACATTGCTTTTAATTCTTGGTCGATGAGCATTTCAATAATCTCTTCACCTTCAAGCTCGAATTCTAATGTTAACTCTATTAATTCTGCTCCAGTAATAACCAACGCTAACTTGGTTGCAATTCTATCTTTAAACTTACTCTCAGGTAATCTCTTAAGTAGATCCATCTTGTTGTCTTCCAACATAAATGCAACTTTCTCTGGCCCAAGTTCTAACATTTTCTTAGCAATTTTAGGAGCTATATGACCATAACTATTAAGAATACCCTTCTTCAAGTTTTCTGCATTTTTTCCGTCTTTCGTCCACTTATCCAGTGAAAACTCAAATAATCTGACTCGTAAACCTTCATTTTTATTTGATTTTGCAAGGATAGAAGACTCTCCAGTAGAAATAATGGTAGTACTCCATGATTGACTATCCTTTAATTCTGATTCTTTTGTAAGTCTAGTTTTTTCGGTGTTTTGAGCAATTTCATATATAAATGAACTGAAATTCTGCATATCCATAAGATTCATGGTTGATTCATCAAGTACAATAGGTACACCATAATTCCCTACCAATTTCTTTGCTATTGCATTTCTTGTGCCGTTGTAAGACTGAAGCAGTCCTCCAGCTGTTGGGGCTCCAGCCGCAGATACTCCAAGCATTGCTGCCGTTGTCTTACCGGTAGTCGATGCTCCGTAAATGTGGACTAGTAAGGTATCTAAGTTTAATAGGTTTGTACGGTTTAACATACCTATTATTAAAGAAGACATAGCTACGCATAGCATTAATTGAAGCGCTGGTTTTCCCATAACTTCCCTTGCTAAAAGATTGAGATAATCATAATAATCGCCCCTTGGTTCAATATCATAATCCCCAATATACTTTGATTTGGTCGAATAAGAGGGGTGAGCTATCAATTCATAATGTTTATAAACTAATTGACCTCCCTGAAAATCCCATCCCATTCCTTTATGAACATTTGTTGGGGTTATGGTTTTTTCTTGTTTATTTAAAAAGGTAGCGACAGCTGAAGCTTGCTTGTCTTGCAGGACATCCAAACCTTTAGAGGCAAGTTTCTTTAATTCACGCTTTGATAAATCACCTCTACTAATTACTACAGTCTCAAAACGGTCGAATGCCCAAAATACAAGTTCAACCTCGATATCTCTTGTCTCTATGCACCTTGTTATAGAATTAATTTTTACTGCTTTAGACACTTGGATGTATTTTTCCCTTTGATCATCCCAAACAAGCAAATCTTGTTCTTTGAGTTTAAACGGATATAAATCCAAGTCAAAAACCTCTTCTGATTTGCTTTTATTTTCTATTCTAGAAGGACTTTCAGTTGTATTTATGCTTTTCACTTTCCCCATAGAAACAGGATATTTCACTTTCTTTATCGGCATCAGGCTAGCACTCCAATCTTTCTTGTATATACACAGTGTTTATTTCAGAATCCTCTAGACCAAAACAATCTAAACTAAAGTAGGTATGAAACTAAATTTCTTCATTAGTTACACCCCGATCTTCAAGTAGACAACGTTTAAGAAAGCTCTAATTTAGTTCATTTAATGTTTCTCACAATACTTTAAAATTCTTAAAAGTTATAAACTTGAATTTTTTCACTTTCATCAGCCCCAAAGCATCTTGAATTGAATTCAGGAAAAAAGTTAATTTGGTCATTGGTAGCAGATAAAACGGAATCATCATATGGCGTTTCTGAAAGAAAACCATATTGTATAAAGATATCTTCGATACCTGAACTGTCTAGAAAAGCCCCAAATTCTGTCACAAGTCCAACATACTGCCCTCTAGTCATCAACATTTGATAACCTTTAGCATAAAAATCAATCTCTAAAATATCTTCCATAAAATTAATAGCATTCGCTCTTACGTTTAGAGTTGAAAGCTCTTTTTTTAATCGGTTAATCAGCTTTTTGATTCCATCTGATGAAGCATTTTCCGGGATCGGTATAGCAGCTGCTAATCGATAAATAGAATTCACACCATCATATTTATCGCTGGTTGCTTCATTAAATGCTTTATGAGCTAACTCGATATTCTTTTTCATTCTTAATCCTCCAATTCAAACGAACTACAATTAATAATCTCCATAGGCTCGTTGCCCCTTGCACCAAAACATTTTGAGTTAAATTCAGGAAAGAAATTAATTAGGTCATTACTTACAGATTTCACTGAATCTTCGGGGTCGTCTATATAACAACCATCTTGAATCTCAATCCCCATAATTCCAGTTTGGTTTAGAAACTCAGCAAGCTCTAGTTGCAAACCAGCGAATTGACCTCTAGTCATTACCATCTGAAAACCCTTAGGGTAGAAGTCAATCTCAAACATTTCTTCATGTATACTGATTCGATTCGCAAGCACTTTCTGAACCGAAAGGTCCTTTACTAATTTTTTAATTAGTCTTTGCACTCCATCAGGAGAAGTTCCTTTAGGTATTGGAACCTGAGCTGCTAGACGATAGATTGCGTGGACGCCGTCATAGTGGTCGTTCCTGGCAGCTGTTAAAGATGAGATCGCAATTTGATAATTGTCTTTTTTTAATATCATAATCTTTACCTCCGTTGTTGTTTTGGTTTACGATTCTCATTTTAATTTGGAATTAATGAATAATCAGGGAAAGAATTTAGGGGAAATGTACACGAAAAAATTCCTTGACAAACAAAAACCTTCTGAACTATTAGTGTTCAGAAGGTTTTTGTAGTTGTTGTTGTTCTATTAGCTCTTGTATTTCTTGTTGAATAGATGGAGGAAGTTCAAGGAAATCTACCATAGTATACATCTTCTTTTTATTTAAGTGCGGATAAGAATCTACTACTTTAAGAAAGCATTCTTGGAATAGTAACTGCTTTTCTACTTGTTGTCTATACATAGCGCTTATTGCTCTTAAGTCATTCATGTATTGTTCCTGAAATTTCAACTTGGATTCCAGGCTGCTCAGGTCATCGAATAGAGAAAAATCATTCTTCACGATACTCATGACCTCATCCAGATTTTTTTCACTTGAAACATAGTACTCATCGCTCATTAGGTCGTTTAACCAATCACTAAATAGGGATTTGTCTTTTTCTGTCATCTTTAGTTTTTCTGAATCCGCAACTATTTCTACTAAAGTATCTAAAGCTCTACTATCTAATTCTTTATCCAATGGTTCTCCCTTGGCCATTTTTTTTATTAAATTTAATGATTCTTGATTTTCAATTTTTTCTAAAATGTTTTTCATCAGCTGAGCATAAGCCTCTAACTCCTCAATGGGAGCTTCAAACCTTTTAGGAGGTTGCCCTAAAATTTCACGAACTTGGTTTAGATGATTCCCTATTAACTTCCTCTTTGAATCGTAAATACTTGAGTGATTTGGGTTTTTAATTCCGTATACTTCTCGCGTCAAGTCTGCAATGTTAAAGGTCTTTTTTGACATGTTAAAGTCACACCTTTCATGAATTAGTTCCAAAAAAAATCGAAAGAGAACTTCCGATTTTTTGTACTCTTCATTTTACACGAATTTCAGTTAAGAGGTTAAGGCAATATCCCCTTCCAAGTAATCCACGTAACACCAATCTTCATATCCAATCTTTCGTTGATAGATATTTTCGCTTTCTAGACAAATTTTCAATTCAATTTCTTCTCCTTTATCCTTAGCTGTAAAATAAACAAAAGACCAATCTTTCATATCAAAGCTAACGTGCTCATAGGACCGTTCCTCTAATTCAGTTATATACGCTGAATATATCATTTCTCATTATCCTCATCTCGCAGTAATACCTCTTCGTAGATTTTTTCGCCATTCTTCAGACAAACTAAAAAGAGTGGTTGGTTCGTATCAGCATCAGATGCTACACAAACCAACCACTCATATTCTTCTTTACTGTAAATACAAGAATGAACCAATACCATTTCAGGACAAATACTGAGCAATTCCTCTGTCACAAGGTCTTCATCAAGTTCCTCTTTATACAAAAGAACTGACTCCTCTCCAACTTGTTCTTCATCAACATCGATTCCAAATTGTAAAGACATGAAGATAGTGAAATGTTCGGCGTTATAGTAACACATTGACCTTCCCCCTTATATATAACCTTTTTCTTTCAAGGATGTGTATTTTCCCTCTCCAATAATGAGATGGTCCAACAGCTCAATCCCCATCAGCTTACCTGCTTCAGCAAGACGTTTTGTAACATCGATGTCTTCTCTTGATGGAGTTGTTTCACCAGATGGATGATTATGAGCTACCATTATACTCGCCGCTGATGATAATATAGCTGATTTCATGACTTCACGAGGACTGACGATACTTGCGTTTAAGCTACCAATGTGACAGACGTTTATGGATACAGGTTGGTTCTTAGTGTCCAATGTCACAACAATAAAGTGCTCACGGTCTTTGTCTTCCAATAAGCTTCTCACTAACTCATAGGCGTCTTGAGGAGAACGAATACTCCTTCTTTCATATAGGATACTTGACTCTCTTACTAGCTTGACCGATACAATGTTAACCCTCTTTGCTGATGATTTTTTCATGTAATATCTCCTTTAGAAAAATAAAAAGAGAAAGTATTCAAGTAATAAAGACTTGAACGCTTTCTCTAAAATTCATTACTATAATATATATTTAAAAGTTTTAGTTTAACGGCTATCTAAGCATATCTTTTCATCCGTGTAGATAGCTCTTCATATTTTGGAAAAATAAAATAAGTAGTCATTGATTCACAAATACCCCACCCCTTTGGAATCACTTTCATTGTGAGACCAGTATAAAAATTCATTCTTAGGATATAAAGTAAAATACATTCATTTTCTATTAATAACTGCTTTAACTCATGATTTGCAGTGTACAGACCCTTAACTTTTCCATCCAAAGTCAAATCAACAAAATTGTCTACACTCTTTATCCTTAACTCTATACTTTCCCCCTTATTGTTCTTATTAAAGGCAATTTTTTTAATATCACTTAGCATTTCGTTAGACAATAGTTTGGAGATACCATTTGGCATTATTAAATCTTCCTTAATAACCATATTTTCATCCTCCTATTTTTCACAAGAACATGTGTTCTCTTTTTAATTATATCAAGTCTTAACCAACATATACAACATCCCTAGTAAGTTCCATTTAATATTTATACTTAAAAATAGCGACACATATTGACTATGTCTCGCTATTCACTCTTTACTTTAATATATTTATTTTTTCCACTGTATCTTTCATTCGTTGTGTCAGTTCAATCATGTTTAACTTAAAGCTCTGGATTTCCTTATAAGCAGCTACGATTTCTAGTTGCTTATCCCAGTCAGGTAGTCCATTCTCATTAGCTGGAAATTCAATTAATATATCTCTGACTTTACCAACATGAGCTTCATTTGCTCTACTAAAACGACCCAACCTTACCAAATTCTCCTTCAAGTACAGTTCTAGATACTCAATATTTACTTGAGATGGGTTAATTATTTCAATTAGACCTCTATTCTCTGTTCCATAAAAAGGTTCATCATGTACTCTTACGTCTTTGGCTGCATCCCCTTTTATATTCCAACTAATTATTTTCTTTTTAGAAGTTTCATCCCTGTTCTCATTTTCGAATAAGACCGGTGGAAATTCATCGGAGTACATAAAATCAACTGGTCCACTAATCTGTGACGAATATAAAGGGTACTTCCCTTTGTTTAATTTTGCATAGCGAATTGTTGGCTTGAATGCTGGTGCGCCAACAATAAAATAATTTGCATCTGACAATTGAATAGATACACTGTTTTCATAGTTGAACATATTAGTGTAATTTTTATTCATTTCAGCGATTTCATTTTCAAGTTCAATCTGGAATGTACCAAAGATACCTACAGACTCATTAACAGAAATCGAATCGTCTTCTTCATTATTAAATACATCAAATAATTCAGACCATTTTTTTGCATTATTAAATTCTGTACGAGTTACAAAAGCACATTTTGGGTCAGCACTCTCACCAGCTAGCCTCTGTTCCCAAGCAGCCTCCATTGTAATTAAATCGTCTTTTTCGATTGGGGCTCTAAATTGGTCTAATGAAACACCAATATCTTCTACATTATAAAGCATGACCTTCGAGTACTTATTGACATCGGTTTTTTTCTGGAAGATTAGCATGTATGTTTTCCAATTGTTATTCTCAAACATTCCCTTAGGAAAGGCTACAATCCCCAACATATCTGTTTTACTTTTCAACAAGTCTCTGGTTTTGGAGTTTACATTTTTTAAAATCCCTTCAGGCACAATTACAAAAGCCATACCCGGGTCCATGTTTTGAATTTGCTCTACAATGTATTTAATAAAACGACTCTCAATACCTAGTCCACTAGATGAATAGAAAGTGTTTAAATTACCTAATTGTTCTAAGCTTTTGTCAATTTCAGAAACTCCGCTACTAAAAAATGGAACATTTGCAAAAACGTAGTCTGCAGGATGATTAACTACAAATTCATTTTCTTTTTGTGCAGCTTTTGTAATTTCAGCCAAAGTGCCTGTACCATTTCTATCTGTATACAGGAAAGTTCGATTAATTATCCTATTAATTTCTGAGATGTGGTTAATCGTAGGATTTTCTGCAATTACATCTAAGAGATGCAATACCATATTTGCTTTAGCTAAAGTAATCATTTCTCTAGATTTATCTATTCCTAACGCATTGTAAGTTCTATAATTAAAGTCAAAAGGATAGTTTAATCCTTCCAAAACAAATCCGCCTACTCCGCAAGCTAAGTCAATAATTCTTGCTGTCTCTGATGGATTTGCCATTCTCCAGATTGTCTGCACCACATTTCTAGGTGTAATATGCTGCCCATTTTTAATTTTTCCTTCTCTATTTGAAGAGCCAAGGAAGGTTTCTAGCACTCTTCTTTTAAAGTCAGGGTCTAATTTTTTGTGAGCAATATTACCTAGTGTTTCTAGGTCGTTTAGGACAGATTTAAATGTGGTCTCTTGCCCAGTAAATGCAAATCCTTGAGGGTCTATAATACCCGGTTCTTCTGGCATGCAAGGGAAAATTCTATTACTAATATGGGTACGTATTGAATTAGTGTACGTCCATAGTGAATCTTCAACATCATCTTTTGCTAATGTTGAAATTCTATAGTCCTTAGGAAGTAACCCTGCATCAGAAATGCCTTTGTATACTAATAACTCAACAAAGGTTGCTAAACATTTGTGAGCTTGTTCTCCTGTACAAACAAATATCTTTTGCCAAAGACTTTTAATTATCCGGCTTTTGTTTTTAATGGGATTGTAATAATCCTCTTGCGGATTAATTTCAAAATCATTATTTGCTGGCTCATTATCTTTAAGTGCTTGTGAGGCAAATAATTTCAGGTTTTCAATTATTGCTTCGTTCTCTCCAGTTATGACACGAGGTCCAAAACAGGTAACTTGAAACCCTTTATTTAATGTATTAATTTCGATGAGCATATCCCCTTTTAATCTATAAAGCACCTTTATTCTAGAACCAGCTCGGGCAATAAAGAACTTAGTTTCAGGAAGAGCATCTAAATAGTTTTCTTTAATTTGATTTACTGCTTCCTCTAACTGGGAGTCATCGACTTTATCTTCAATTGCAATGATAACCTTTTTCGTTTCAATACCTTGAGCAATTAATTGGTCTGGTTTTTTCTTGCTATTCGAGCAATTGAAACCCTCTTTTTTTAAATCCTGAAACGAGATATCATTACATTTATAAAGCTTAATGTTCCATGTTTGGTCTAAAACCAAAGATGGTAACCCCTGAGATAAACTTTCTGACATAAAACCCCTCCGATGCGCACTAATTTGTGCGTTTGTATTTATTGTTGTTTTTATTGTAACACACGAACCAAAATAGTCAAGCGCACAACTTTGTGCACTAATAAAAATAGAGTAATCTATAAAGACTACTCTTAAAAAACCTCATTTACTTATGGTACGGTTCCCCACGATTAATCCGAAACGCCCGATACACCTGCTCCAACAAAATCAACCTCATCAATTGATGTGGAAACGTCATTTTAGAAAACGACAACGTATCATTAGCCCGCTTTATCACTTCATCACTTAATCCTAGTGATCCACCAATCACAAATGCAATTTTGCTTTTTCCGTATGTCGCAAGTTTATCTAAGTCACTTGCAAGTTGTTCAGATGATTTCATTTTGCCATTAATCGCAAGAGCGATGACATGTGTATCGTCTGAAATTTTGGCAAGAATACGTTCTCCTTCTTTTTGTTTTACGATCAGCATCTCTTGCTCACTTAAGTTTTCAGGTGCTTTTTCATCGGGTAATTCCATTACATCTATTTTTGCATACGCATTAAGTCGTTTTAAGTATTCATTGATTCCTTGCGTTAAGTATTTTTCTTTTAGTTTACCTATTGTTAAAATTGAGATATTCACAACGTTCCCCACTTTACAAACATCTTATCCACAAAACTTATCCACATATCCACATTTTCTATCCACATCTTGTATGCGAATATTAGTTCCCTACTACATATATCGCGTTATTTTGACAAAATTCACAGGTTGTTGATAACTTTTCCTCACCTTGAAGCTCTTTCATATCCGGTGCCACTTCATATTGGTCCACGATCATTTCCAAAGCTAATTCAATATGTTCTAAACAACATTTAATCATCTATCTTTCCTCCATTTATTCACAGTGGATAATTTCTATTATTGTCCCATCATACCTTACTCCCTATTCCTTTTCAATTCTACTTCAGTTATCCACAATACCTTTTCCCTATAAAAAAAGACAGAGAAGATTATCTCTTCTCCATCTCTAGTAGTAGTTATAACGATTCTTCAGCTAAACGAATCGTGACGGTTTGCTTTTTGCCGTTACGATAAATAGTTACTTCCATTGAATCTCCCACTTTCTTCTCATTATATAAGTGTTTTCTGAGACCAATGACTGAGTCTACTTTTTCTCCATCTAATTCAACAATAACATCTAATTCTTTTAATCCCGCTTGAGCAGCAGGTGTATTAGGGAGTACTTCTAAAATTGCAATTCCTTCATTAACGTCTTCTGGTAAATGCAGTGTTTGTTGGTGATGGTAAGCGGAAATTTCACTTAGTGCTTTTAATTGTCCAACCCCCATGAATGGGCGTCGAACTTCACCGAATGATTCTAAATCTTCGATAATTGGTTTTGCAGCAGTGATAGGAATCGATAAACCAATGCCCTCTACCGCTTGTTTCGCTATTTTCATTGAGTTTATTCCAATAACTTCTCCATTAATATTAACAAGGGCTCCACCACTGTTTCCTGGGTTGATGGCAGCATCCGTTTGCATAACCTCTGCATTCCAATCTGGGGTGCCGTCTTGGTTTATATCAACGGGGATCGTTCGATTTAATCCCGATATGATTCCTTGTGTGACAGAGCCTGAAAACTGAAGTCCCAATGGATTACCTATTGCTAGCACTGGCTCTCCTAATTTTACAGAATCCGAATTGCCAAACTGTGCGACCTTTTTTACATGACTGCCTTCAATTTCAAGAACTGCTAGGTCGGTCCAAATATCACTACCTAATAATCTCGCTTTCACTCTTGTACCATCACTTAGACTCACTTCGATATCTGAAGCACCTTGTATAACATGGTGGTTCGTCACAACGAATGCTTTATCTCCTGCTTTTTTATACACAACACCAGAACCTGTCCCGGCTTCTTGTGCACCGTTTGACCAAAAATTAGATTGTTGTAAATTTACAATACCCACAACTGCTTCTGATACTTTTTCAACAGCAGTTGTAATTTCTGATGTCACATTTAAGGTAATGTTTTTTTGAGTGCCTGATTCTTGTTCACGCTCATCAAGCTCTGCTAGACCATTTTGATCTTCACCTCTAATATCCATTTCATAAGGAAGTAGATCTAGCCTTGATAGTGCTGGAATGGATAAAATCAGTAAAAAAGCTCCCAGTACGGCGCCCACAGCAGCAGAAATAATCCATCCACCCCTATTACCTTTTTGCTTTCTTTTTTTTATGTGCTCATAGTCTTGATCATAATAACCCACAATCATCATCCCTTTCCGATAACAAAATGAGTATAACTAGTATTTGTTTCTAAAAGAGATTATACCCAGCTATTCTTAAAATTGTATTAAAAAAAGAGCATATTTTTTATATGCCCATTCTACTAACATTTAAACTATAAGGTTACGATTTTTGTTGGTACTTTAGGATCTGTATCAAATAATTCAAACTGTTCTCCAACTACTACGCCTTTACTTGCTAACGTTTGAGTCACAGTCATTTTCGCTAAATCTTTCATATTGTTATCCTGACTTAAGTGAGCTAAATAAATGCGTTTTGTCCGATCCCCTATCACATCTGTCATCGCTAGAGCAGCGTCTTCGTTTGAAACATGCCCCTCATCTCCTAAGATGCGGCGCTTTATATTCCAAGGATAGTGTCCCATTCTAAGCATTTCAACATCATGATTACTTTCAAATACATACACATCGGCATTTTTTATTGTTCCCTTCATTCGGTCACTTACATAGCCTGTATCAGTAATGACAACAATCTTCTTACCATCCTTATGAAAAATATAAAACATTGGCTCTGCTGCATCATGTGATACGCCAAATGATTCGACATCTAAGCTGCCAAAGCTTTTTGTTGTCTCCATATTAAAGATGAACTTTTGATCTAATGGGACCTCACCAATATTCTTTTCCATCGCTTTCCACGTCTTTTCGTTCGCATACACTGGTAATTTATATTTTCTAGCTAAAACACCTATACCTTTTATATGATCACTATGTTCATGTGTCACTAAAATGCCTGATAGATTACTAATTTTTTTATCAATTTGCTGAAATAGTAATTCCATTTGCTTACCACTTAAACCGGCATCTACAAGTAATGAATGTTTGTCCGTTCCAACATAGAACGCATTTCCTGTGCTCCCGCTAGCTAGCACACTAAAATGCAAACTCATTTGCTTCACTCCAATATTTCTATGATTTGACCTTCAAACGCGTTGACATAAAAATCAACTTTATTATCAACGATAATATGCCAAGTTGGGGTAAGTACTTGGGAATCAGATAATTGTACGAGTGGATAATATCCTAACTCTACCTTTGTTACATCACTACCTGATTTAAGATAATCGTTTTTATATAAGTTTTCAAGTGCTTTTATAGCTGGTAATATTTCCTCTTTGTCATACTCCTCTACAATATCTACAAGCATTGTTTGTTTATAGGAAATAATCTCATATTCCTCGTTTATATTAATGAGTAGCATCGCACTTATATTGTTGGGTATGCTGTAAAATGTCTTTCCTTTATATGTTTGAAATAAAGCTAATGTCCCTGTTTGTTCATCTATCTTCCAAAGAACATAAGATTCCCCTTGTAGAACATTTTCCTTTAAAAACTGGTTCAATCTCATCTTTAAATTTTCTTTTGAAAGCTTATAGGGTTCTTTCAAAATGGACTGTAAGATTGCTGGATTTTCAAGGTTAATAATTTGTTGTTTTTCTAAAAGCTTTGCATCTTCACTTGTAAATAGTTTCGGTTTTCCACTAATATATGTGCCTTCTTTTTGAACCTTCGGTAATTCAACATACGTAATCTCTTCTGCCTCAAATTTTTCATCGATGCTTGCTTCTGTAATAATATCCAATTGTCTACTATTTCTTTTTTCAATGAATTGATAGCCAAGAAACAAGTCTAAAACAAGGAATGTAATAATGAAAATGGTTTTTGTTTTATTCCAATCCAACTACATTCCCTCCTACATTTCCGCTTTCTTCAAAGTTTAGTTTAATCCAACTACCATCATATTGAAATGTCCACATTGGTTGAAGCGTAATGACCTTAAATTTGGTCTGATCTTCTATCAGCTCGTAACCAATCATAATGTCTTCAATTTTATTATATTGAAGATCTGGAATCGTTTTTAGCAGATTTACGACCTCATACCCTGAAGGCAAGTTATAGGTTAATCGATCAAGGGGTAATTCTAACATTAAAAGTGGGCGTGAATACCGCGTAATTTCATTTCTACCCCAAACTTGATTTAATTCTGCCAATCCATTTAGATGAAAAACAGGATAATTATTTACACGTAAACGAAAGGTTGTTTTTTGGGTTAACTTGTTCCAACTAAAGAAATAGTATTTATCCGTCCAACCACTATGATCATTTACAAAATCTACACTATTTTGGATGGCAGCATATGATTCATCTTTCTCGTAATCCGAGCTAACAGGGTTAATATAACGTATTAAATTTCGACTTTTATTAACTTCTAATAACCTTGTACCGTCTGTATATACTTCACCATAGGCAGAAACATCCTTCTTTACAAAATTAGGGTCTGTAAATAGGGCATCCTTGAAGTCCTCTGGATCAATATTATCTGTATAGTATTGAATCTTCTCCATTGGCATTCTTCCCTCTGGTAAATAAACAGCTCTTGTTTCAGAAAGACTAAACGCAAAATACCTTGGATATTGAGTCGATAAATAATAATAATTTCTTTCAAAAGAATCGACAAACTCATTACTAACTCTCGCTTGATAGACAATTTGTTCATCATAGGCAACAAAGTAAAGATTTCCTCCAGCACTGTCAGTGTTTTTTACGTCTATGATGATACGATCAAACGAGACACTTGGTAACTCTTTTTCATTGATTTTTAGTAACAATTTCAATAATTCAAGTGGGATTTTATCTGGGAAAATGATCTCAACATGACCATTTTCATGAATGAAAGATAAGTATTTTTGATTTGGGATCGTTGTTGATATATTTTTGAAGTCATAGATTTCCCATTTTTTGATTTCTTTCGTAATTTTATTCATTTCTGTTTCATCTAATGTAGCAAAATGAGCACTGCTCTTATGAAAGACGATTTTAGAAGGTTGAATAAGATCTTCTAGTGATTTTTTCGTTCCTATTCTTACATCTTCTAAAGGCTGTCCACTTTCAATCTTCTCGTAATTAGGCTGATACGACCATAAATTCCACGTTAAGAAGATACTAATAATCACTAATAAGGTTAGTACGATTGACTTTACCGTCTCATATTTCATGACCATTCATCCTCGAGTTCAGGCTCTATCGGTAATGTAAACGTAATCGTTGTACCGACTCCTTCTTCGCTATTTGCCCATATTTCTCCATCGTGGGCTTCTACTACTTCTTTTGCAATTGCTAATCCTAGACCTGTTCCACCTAATTGACGCGTCCTAGCTTTATCAACGCGGTAAAATCTCTCAAAGATTTGTGATAAGTTCTCTTTAGGTATTCCAACTCCAGCATCACTTATTTGGATTTTCACTTTCGTTTTATACTCCCTCAAACTAAACGTAACGGTTCCACCTTCTGGAGAGTACTTTAAAGCATTCGAAATGATATTATCTAGCACTTGTGTAATCTTATCTTGATCCATCTCGATATATATAGACTTATTCGGTAAATGTCGTTTAAAAAGGACATTTTGTTCTTTTGTCATTTCGAAGCGATCAATAATTTTATGGAAGAAGCTAATAAAATCTAACCAATCCTTATTTAAACGATAATCCTTGCTATCTAATTTAGATAATTGCAGTAAATCATTCACAAGGCGAATCATTCGTTCTGTTTCATTTTGTGTTACCTCTAAAAACTGTGGAGCTAATTCTTTTTCTTGCCATGCTCCATCTGTTAGTGCTTCTATATAACTTCTCATGGTCGTAAGTGGTGTTCTCAATTCATGGGACACATTGGCTACAAACTCCCTACGCTCCTGGTCAATTCTCTCTTGTTCAGTAATATCATATAAAACGGCAATTAACCCATTAATAAATCCTGTTTCTTTTTGAATGACAGAAAAATTAGCCTTTAGAATATATGGATTAGCCGATGTACTAAAATCTAATGTTAGTGGATCACGCTCTTCAATAAGCTTTTCAAAGGTATATTCAGAGTCAAGCCCCAGCAGGGTGACGATGGATTGTGAAATAGCCGTTTCACGTGAAACATTTAATAGTTTTAAACCTGGCTCGTTGATTAAGATCACTCTGCCCTTACGATCCGTGGCAATAACTCCATCTGTCATATGAGTGAGAACAGATGATAACTTTCTTCGTTCACCTTCTGTTGTCGCTTGTGCTTCTTGGAGTTTTCTTGTTAAGTTATTAAATGTTAACGCTAGTTGACCAATTTCATCATATCCATAAACCTTTACCTTCCGTGAAAAGTTCCCTTTTGCCATTTCTAAAGCGTGTTTTCTCATCGCTGATATAGGTCTAGTAATGGTTTGTGCCAATAGCACTCCTAAAATAGCTGTAATAACAAGAGCGATCCCCGTACCTGTTGCTAAAATGTTATTAATTTTTTTTATGTCTGAAAAAACATTTTCCATCGAAGCGATAAGATAGATAGCCCCTTTTATATCATTCTCTGAACGAATAGGGGTCGAAGAAACATAGACTCTATGTCCATTTTTAGGATCGATCATTGTTTTTTCTGAGAACCCACCTATGAGAGTTCTACGGATTTGTAGCTCCGTTCTTCTTTTTCCAATGATATCTTCATTATAAGGATCAGAGGTACCGATGACACGTTTATTATTATCAATGACTCGAACCTCCATATCTTCTGATACAAAGTCCTGTAAAATCAGTGTGATATCCTCTTCAAGAGGTGGAGTCGTTTCATCTCGTTCTTTATTCATTTCTTGTTCAATGCTATAAGCAAGTAAATTGACTCGGTCAGTAAGTGACTCTTTAAAATTACCAACTAACTGGTTTTCAAGAGTACGGATAAAATAAACACCAATAATTTGCATCGCAATCAAGATGAGGAGTACATAGATTAAGACAAATTTCAAATGAATGGAGCGAAAAAAACCAACTCGTTTCATTCGTTTTATTACTCCTGTTCAGTGTTTCTTAAGTAATAGCCTACTCCACGTCTTGTGACAATCCACGATGGGTGGCTTGGGTTATCCTCAATTTTTTCCCTTAACCTTCTTACTGTCACGTCCACCGTTCTTACATCCCCAAAATAATCATAACCCCAAACGGTTTGCAAAAGATGCTCACGAGTCATGACCTGCCCTATGTGCTTAGCTAAATAATGCAATAATTCGAACTCACGATGGGTAAGTTCAATCATCTCTCCTCTTTTTGAGACTGTGTATGCATCAGGATGAATGACAAGTGATCCAATGACTAATTCATTTGTTGTTTCTTGGGTTGCCTCACTTGTAGTTTGGTGTCTTCTTAAATTTGCTTTTACTCTAGCTAATAGTTCTCGCGTACTAAAGGGTTTGGTTACATAATCATCTGCACCCAATTCAAGACCTAATACTTTATCTATTTCAGAATCTTTTGCCGTTAGCATGATAATGGGCATATCATGCTTTTTTCTGACCTCTCTACACACTTCCATACCGTCTTTATGTGGAAGCATAATATCTAAGAGGATAAGATTAGGCTTGATTTCTTCTACCTTATCAATGGCTGATTGTCCGTCATAGGCACAAACTACTTTATATCCTTCTTTTTGAAGATTGAATTGTAAAATATCTGCGATTGGTTTTTCATCGTCTACAACTAAGATCACTTTATCCATTCATCTTGCTCCTTTTATTGTGTAGTGGGAACCATTATTCTTTCTATCTTTAACTTTACCAAATACGTGAAATGAAATCACCTTGAAAACGTGAAAGTGGAGAAGGATTGAAAATTCTTTCTTCAAATTAGATTGGTTGTAGAGTTGCCCAGGAAATGAAGCTGTTATTTTTATTTGACTACCCTGAAAATACAACCGCTGAACTTTGGGTGTTAACCTTCGTTACAGGAACCTCGCTTTCCGCGGGGCGCTCCTGGAGCCTCCTCGGCTTTGCCTGTGGGGTCTCCAGTCCAGCGCATCTCCCGCAGGAGTCTCGGTCCTTCCACTACGGTTAACACGAAAGAAGTAATAAAAGCCAACATTCTATAAACGCGAAAATTCAGTTCACATTTTCATCCTTCATGGTGCAAATTCTTAATTGCATGGAAGTCTACCCTGAATATACCACGCTGAACATGGGGTGTTAATCTGCGTTGCAGAACTCTCGCTTTCCGCGGGGCGCTTCTTGAGCCTCCTCGGCTTCGCCTGTGGGGTCTCAAGCCTAGCGCAATTCCCGCAGGAGTCTCGGTTCTTCCACTCCGATTAACACGCATGAATGACTTAAAGTCCAACATTCTATAAACCCCAAAAATCTAGTTCACATTTTCATTCGCCATGGTGTAAATTATAATTTTGATGAAATTACATTCTAATTGTCATATATATGGATTTTTCCTTCTCTTTAGCAAACAACATTCGCAAAGAAGAACTTGAGAGTTAGTATAGTATGATCTAAAAAGCCTCCAGCATTATGCTAGAGGCTAATTGTTTTATCTTAAGTAATTCATCGGATTTTGAAGACTTCCGTTTTTGTATACTTCGAAGTGTAGGTGAACACCTGTAGAGTTACCAGTTGAGCCCATCACACCGATTGCTTGGCCTTTAGATACTGTTTGTCCAACTCTTACAGAGAATGAAGATAAATGTGCGTAAACAGTTCTTAGTCCATTATTATGGTCGATAACGATTTTGTTACCGTATCCACCATCCCAGCCTGCAGATACTACTGTTCCATTATCTGCTGCTTTAATTGTACGACTGCTAGGACGAGCGATGTCAATTCCTTTATGCATTTGTCCCCAACGATGACCCATATGGCTTGATATATAGCCACCAACCGTTGGCCAAGCTAAACTGCCTGTTCCACGGGAAGGTACAACTTTTGTTCCTTTTAAAATTACTTCTGTAACAGGTTGTGTCACGATTGTTTCAGAGGTAGCCGTTTTACTTGTTTGGATACCATTTGATTTTTCTACTATATAATTAACTAATTTCTCACCTTTTTGACCTTTTTGTTGAACTTTTTTATCACCTTTAAACATAGATGAGCTTTCTTTTACTTCCACTTCAAAAGCAATTTCTTCACTCTTATATGTTTCTTCTGTTACAACAACCGTCACAAAAGGTTTATAAGCAGTTACATTCAACTCATCACCAATTTTTATTAAAGACTCTTCCGTTAATCCCGGATTTAGACTTAATAACTCTGCCGTTGATAGATCATGTGCGATAGCAATAGAGCCTAACACATCTCCTTCTTGAACCGTATAAAGCTTTTCTTCAAGAGTGCCTTTTAAAAGCAAGTTAAGAGTATCTTCAACAGATAAAATTTTATCTGGTGTAATTTTCCCTTCTGAAATTGAAACTTTTTCTGCTAGTTTTACGTCTATTATTCTAGATTCACCTTTTTGTAATGGTGCTAGTTTTACGCCTGACTTTTTTCTAGTTTCTAATTCGGTCAGTACTTCTGCAGAGACATATTTTAATTTTAATTGTTCTAATACGTTATTTGCTTCTTCTTCTGTCCCTAAATATGCTACTGGTTCGTCATTTACAACAATCGCTGAAGCTTTTGCAACAATACCCACTCTATCAGCAACAAGTTTTGCTGTTTTCATGTTATTAGCATATGAACGAAACACTTGTTCAGGTATGTATGACAAATCCGAAACAACTATATTTACATCTTTGTACTCTTTGTTTTCTTCTTTAATTGTATCTATTTTTCCTTTAACTACCTTTTCAATAATATCTTTATTATCTACTGTCCCTATACGTTCACCATCTACATAAACATGGTAAACAGTGCTAATAGAAGACTCAGCAGAAGCAGTACCAAATGCAAGCATACCTACAGCAACAGTCGTTAGCATCGTTTTCTTAAGAATGCTACGCGGGTTAAATTTATTTATATATTCATTTATTTTTAGTTTGCTAGTTTTATTCAACACAATCTTTCCTCCTAGACAAAGGGTCCTAATTCGTACAGAAGCTCTGTACATCTTCTCACTTTGTGAGGTAAAGGAATCTTTTTTTCGACAATTTCCACAATTCTACACTCTATTACTCTACCATACTTCCAATAAAAAAGGGTATAAGTAATTATTATGTAACATAATTGTATCATTAATGACATTTTTTTACTTTTTTAAGTAGTATAGTCTCAATTTAATAGATTAGGGAACTCTTATTTTGTCAAAATTATCATTACTTCTCCCTATTTATTATCGCTTTAAGCTACTAAATCCCTATATGAAACATAAAAAAAGCATGGTTGATATAAATACCAACCATGCTTTTGTCATTTCAAGTGGCTCGGGACGGAATCGAACCGCCGACACATGGATTTTCAGTCCATTGCTCTACCGACTGAGCTACCGAGCCAAAATGGCGGTCCCGACCGGGATCGAACCGGCGATCTCCTGCGTGACAGGCAGGCATGTTAACCGCTACACCACGGGACCTCAAAATGTTATTAAAATAAAATGACCCGTACGGGATTCGAACCCGTGTTACCGCCGTGAAAGGGCGGTGTCTTAACCGCTTGACCAACGGGCCACTATAAAAGTGGTGAGCCATGAAGGACTCGAACCTTCGACCCTCTGATTAAAAGTCAGATGCTCTACCGACTGAGCTAATGGCTCTTCATAGAATGAGTGACTGAAACGAACTTATTTCAGCGACGCTATTTATAATAGCATAGTTATAAAGTAAAGTGCAATACTTTTTTAAAAAGATTGTCAAATAAAAAACTCACGTTATTTATTCTAACAGTTAAAGCCCTGAAATACAAACTAATTTGTACTTCAGGGCAATGATCAAACAATTAAATGAATAGTCACTGGAGACTTTTTACGAGTAAACACTACGAACGATATTTGTCTGCTTTCTATCTGGTCCTACCGAAAATACAGATAGTGGTATCCCTGTTAATTGAGAGATTCGTTCTAAATAATGACGAGCATTGGCAGGAAGTTCATCGAGACTTCTAACACCTGTAATATCTTCAGTCCAACCTGGAAGTTCTTCATACACCGGTTCACATTGAGATAACACTTTTAAGCTTGCAGGAAATTCATCAATAATTTCTCCGTTGTATCGATAAGCTACACAAATCTTTAATGACTCAATTCCTGTTAATACATCGATTGAATTTAAAGATAGGTCGGTAATTCCACTTACCCTTCTTGCATGTCTTACTACAACGCTATCAAACCATCCTACACGACGTGGGCGTCCTGTTGTTGTTCCGTATTCTCTTCCTACTTCGCGAATATGATTTCCAATTTCATTATCTAGTTCTGTAGGAAACGGACCGTCCCCAACACGAGTTGTGTATGCTTTGGATACTCCTACAACATGTTTAATTTTCGTCGGTCCAACACCTGAACCAATCGTAACGCCACCTGCAACTGGATTTGATGATGTTACAAAAGGGTATGTTCCTTGGTCAATGTCAAGCATTACACCTTGAGCACCTTCAAACAATACTCGTCTTCCCTCATCAAGAGCATCATTTAAAACGACAGAAGTATCACATACGTATTGCGCGATTTGTTGACCATAGTTGTAGTACTCATCTAAAATGTCCTCTATTTTAAAGCCTTCAACTTCATACATTTTTTCTAATAAACGATTTTTATCCTCTAGCGCTCTTGTTAACTTCTCTTCAAAGATTTCACGATCTAAAAGATCAGCAATTCGAATGCCAACACGTGCAGCTTTATCCATATATGCAGGACCAATGCCTTTTTTAGTTGTTCCGATCTTATTTGCACCTTTACGCTCTTCCTCAACTTCATCTAATTTTAAGTGGTATGGAAGAATTACATGTGCTCGGTTACTAATACGTAAATTTGCCGTACTTACATTGCGGTCATGTAAATATTTTAACTCCGTCACTAGTGCTTTAGGATCAACCACCATACCATTTCCAATTACACAAATTTTATCTGCGTAAAATATTCCTGACGGAATTAAATGCAGTTTATATGTTTCACCATTAAATACAATTGTATGTCCAGCGTTATTTCCACCTTGATATCTCGCTATTACTTCAGCATTTTCTGATAAAAAGTCCGTAATCTTTCCTTTACCTTCGTCTCCCCATTGTGTACCTACAACAACTACTGATGCCATATTTCCACGCACCTTTCAAGTTTACTTATCATAATTTTTCGATCATATTTGTTTCAAACATAGCTAGTTTATCAACAGTACTAGTTAAAGTCAATAAAAACACGAACAATAATAGGTTGGTTGTTTTTTTTGTTCGTAAATAAACAGATATGTATGCGTTTTTATTTTACCCAAATTTATATAGAAAACTCATCTCTTCTTAAAGACTTTATGTGAAGACAGAGGCCTAGTAGATGCTTTTATACTCTATACCAATATTTAAGATGATGTAAAAAAAAAGAACCTCAATTAGAGATTCTTTTCTACGCACCAGGCGGCATACCGGTATCATCAAAACGCCGCTCTAAGTTAACGAACTTGTTATATTCTTTTACGAAAGCAAGACTTACAGTACCTACTGGACCGTTACGTTGCTTTGCAATAATGATTTCAATAATATTTTTGTTCTCTGATTCTTTATCATAGTAATCATCACGATATAAGAAAGCTACAATATCAGCATCCTGCTCAATACTTCCTGATTCACGGATATCAGACATCATTGGACGCTTATCTTGTCTTTGTTCAACACCACGAGAAAGCTGAGAAAGTGCAATAACAGGAACTTTTAATTCACGAGCTAAAGCTTTTAAAGAACGAGAGATTTCAGATACTTCCTGTTGTCTGTTTTCTCCGCTACGACCACTACCTTGAATAAGTTGAAGATAGTCAATCAGAATCATACCTAAACCTTGTTCTTGCTTTAATCGGCGACATTTTGAACGTATTTCACTAATTTTAATTCCTGGTGTGTCATCGATAAAAATGCCTGAGTTTGATAAACTCCCCATTGCCATCGTAAGCTTGCCCCAGTCTTCAGGAGTAAGTGAACCTGTTCTTAAATTTTGGGCATTGATATTACCTTCCGCACAGAGCATCCTCATGACAAGCTGCTCTGCCCCCATCTCCAAACTAAAAATCGCAACATTTTCTTCCGTTTTCGTTGCTACATTTTGAGCAATGTTTAAAGCAAAGGCTGTTTTACCAACTGAAGGACGAGCTGCAACAATAATTAAGTCGTTTCGTTGGAAACCAGCTGTCATTCGATCTAACTCGGCGAAACCGGTAGGTATACCTGTTATATCACCTTTTCGATTTGTTAAGGTCTCAATGTTATCGTACGTTTGTACAAGTACATCTTTTATATTTTGAAAAGCACCCGAATTTTTCTTTTGGGCAACTTCCATAATTGTTTTTTCTGCTTCATTCAGTAAAGCATCGACTTCATCTTCTCTTGAAAAACCATCTTGAGCAATTGTCGTAGCAGTTCTAATAAGACGACGAAGTATAGACTTTTCTTCTACTATTCTTGCGTAATATTCGATATTCGTTGCTGTTGGAACAGAATTCGCAATGTCACTTAAGTAGGAAACACCGCCAACTTCTTCAAGCAACTTCGTGTCAGCTAACTCAGTTGTCAATGTAACTAAGTCAACTGGCTCCCCTTTATCTGATAAATTCAATATCGCATTAAAGATTTTTTGGTGTGATGCACGATAAAAATCCTCAGGAATTACTACTTCCGAAGCCATTGTCAATGAAGATGGATCTAATAAAATAGCCCCTATAACCGCTTGTTCTGCCTCTATATTATGCGGAGGAATACGATCAGTCATTAATTCACTCAACTATTCTCCACTCCTTTTTATTTCAGTCATCTATATCTATTATAAATTCTATTAAACTATTTTGTTACTATTTTTTAGTATTTCTATCTGTAAAAGGTTGGTATTGACATTTATATAGATTCATTAATTAGTTTGAGAAATCAGAGCGCACCAGTGAAGTTCAGTCAACGCTATTTAGAAAGGTAGATTTCCATACAAATAAGAATTAGCACAATGCTTCCTGAAAATGAGTATTTTTTCATATACAATGTTGGATTAAAGTACATTTTACGTGTTAACCGAAGTGGAAGGACCGAGACTCCTACGGGAGATGCGCTGGACTGGAGACCCCACAGGCGTAGCCGAGGAGGCTCCAGTAGCGCCCCGTGGAAAGCGAGGTTCCTGCAACGAAGGTTAACACCCTCTATATAGAGTCGTATTTTCAGATTAGCCCATATAAAAGAAAAAATGTGATCCGTGTTAAACACCAAATCACATTTATTCATTCTATACTATTCACTAAAACTTTCAATGGTAATTACTGTTCAGTTACATGAACCTTTACCACTGCGACTACATCTTGGTGTAATTTTACCGATACATTTGTAAATCCAAGACTTCTAATACCATCTGGTAAATCAAACTTGCGTTTATCTAAACTAATATTATGCTTCTTCTTAAGCTCATCTACTACTTGTTTACTCGTAACAGAACCAAATAATCTTCCACCATCACCTGATTTTGCCTTAATTTCCACAGTTAGTTTCTCAATTTGCTCTTTTAATTGCTTAGCTTGCTCTAGCTCTTGTTGAGCTTCCTTTTTTTCTTTCTGCTTTTTTGCTTCTAAAGTATTAATATTCCCAGCATTTGCTTCAATGGCTAAGCCTTGTTTAAAAAGAAAATTGTGAGCATATCCATCTGAAACGTTCTTTACTTCACCTTTTTTCCCTTTTCCTTTAACATCTTTTAAGAAAATGACCTTCATCCTTTTTTGCCTCCTTCTAGATATTCATCAATGACCTTTTTCAACTTTTCATTAGCAGATTCAATTGTTGTATTTGGTAATTGTGTAGCAGCATTTGTTAAATGCCCTCCACCATCTAAACTTTCCATTATAACTTGAACATTTACTTCTCCTAACGACCTTGCACTAATACCGATTTGGGAATCAGTTCTTTTTGAAATGACAAATGAAGCAACTACTCCACTCATCGTCAATAAAGTATCGGCTGCTTGAGCAAGTATGACTTGTTCGTAATTTTCATCTGGATTTCCAGACGCAATTGCAATTCCGTCCTTGTAAATCTTTGCATTTTCAATTAGCTTTGCACGTTTGTTAAATTGTTCAATATTCTCTTTTAAAAACTTTTGGACTAATACAGTGTCTGCACCTTGCGCACGGAGATACGATGCTGCATCAAACGTTCTTGCTCCTGTTCGAAGAGTAAAGCTTTTTGTATCAACTATTATTCCCGCTAGTAATGCAGTAGCCTCGAGCATATCTAATTTCAATTTCTTTGGTTGATATTCAAGTAACTCTGTTACTAATTCGGCAGTAGAGGAAGCATAAGGTTCCATGTATACAAGTAATGGTGACTTAATAAATTCTTCTCCACGACGATGATGATCTATAACTACTACATGTTCTAATTTATTTAATAGTCTCTCTTCAATAACAAGTGATGGCTTATGTGTGTCAACTACCACTAATAGAGTTTCATCTGTTGAAATCTCGAGTGCTTGTTCAGGTGTAATAAAATGTGACCACAAATCAGGGTAATTCTTTACTTCCTCTAACAGCCTATTTACACTTGTATCGATCTCATTTGAATTAAGTACGATGTAAGCATCTTTTTTATTTAACTGAGCTACTTTTAATATCCCAATAGATGCCCCTATAGCGTCCATATCTGGATACTTATGGCCCATTATGATGACCTTGTCACTCTCTAATATTAATTCCTTAAGTGCATGAGAAATGACCCTAGCTCTAACGCGTGTTCTCTTTTCAATTGGATTCGTTTTTCCGCCATAAAACTTCACTTTTCCATTTGTTTGTTTAATTGCTACCTGGTCTCCACCTCGGCCAAGCGCTAAATCCAGGCTAGATTGGGCTAGAGCTCCTAGTTCAGGCAAGGTAAGGACACCTGTACCTATTCCAATGCTAAGTGTAAGGGGAATTCCATCCTTCGATGTTTTATCTCTAACTTCATCCAGTAATAAAAATTTCCCTTTTTCTAAATCAGCTAAAATGCTTTCGTTCATAACAGCTACGAAGCGTTCTGCTGATGTCCGTTTTATGAATACACCCGTTTCATTTGCCCATTGATTAATGATGGAAGTTACATGACTATTAATGGTACTTTTTCGCTGATCGTCCATTCCTTGAGTTACTTCATCATAATTATCTAAAAATATAACACCCAATACCGTTCTTTCTGACTCATATAATTTTTCAATTTGTGCTTGTTCGGTAATATCGAAAAAGTATAACAAACGTTCTTCCCTTTTAATAATCACCTTAAATTTCTGGTCATATAAAGAGATCGTCTCAGTGTCCACTTCTTGCTTAATTAGTGGTATCAACGCTTCACTCACATCATATAAAGATCGTCCAACTAACGTATCTTCATCAAAACATGTGGCTATAAAAGGATTAGCCCATTCAATATAATAGTCATCGTTATAAAGCATGATGCCAATAGGCATTTCCATTAACGCTTCTTCTCCTACCTTTTTAATTCGGTAAGATAGAGTTGAAATATATTTTTCCATTTCTTCATTTAAAATAAAATCGGCTTTATAGAGATAAAAAGAAACAAGTCCAAGGAGCAGAAATCCAGCTAAACCAATAATCCATTGGTAATAAGCTAAGATCCCTAAAAAAACACCTGTCAAAACCAGTAGACCATAGATGGGATAACGAAATAGCTTCTTTTTATAAAAATCAGGCATGTTTTTCAGCTCCTAAAAACAAATAAATAGCATTATTTTTTTGATTTAATACGATCACGTAATTGAAACCCTAAATCAATTATACCTAAGAATCGAATGATATACATTAGAAACGGGGTTAGAATTGTAATTATAATTGGCACACCTTTGGATATCCCTTTTTTATCACAAAAGAAATAAATAAAGGATAATCCTTGCACAATCATTAAAAATTGTAAGATATAGAACAAGTTTAATACTGCAATGTATATAAATGAACCTTCTTCTAGATTTATTAACGTTAATATCATGACAAGAAGATAATACCAGAGAAGGCTTCTAGGAAGTTGTATATCTTTAAATGCTTTCCAAGAAGATACATCAATTTTTAAGCGCCTTAATACCGGAGTTGCAATCAATTGTGTAATCAATGAGAAAAACAATGCCGTCATAATAAAAAAGCTAGGTAAAAGATATGTAAAAACTGATAATGCCTCATCTATTTGTTCTAACATTTTTGGGTCTGCTTCTTGACCCATGCGTGCTAGTGTATCATTGAATAATTGAACTGACTCTTCTGACGCTTGGATAAAATAGTCAGTAAAGTTAATTTGAAAAATAAGTTGAGCTGTTATGTAGAGTATCATAATACTAGCTAAATAAGCTAAACTTCCACCAATAAATATGACAAATCTACTCATTCTTTTTCTTATTAAAGTTCCTAAAACGAGACCATTAACTACAAATAATAATACGTAGACTAATCCAAATACACTTCCAATTAGGATTGATAAAGGAAGAGCCCCAATAAAAAAGAGGATTGCCTTTTTATGATCGTATCTAACTGCATATACTATTGCAGGAATCGGAAGTAAAAACATAATAAATGACATAAAAGGAATATATAAACTAAGGATTAAAAGCACACCATAGACTGCTAATAAAAGTGCACCTTCTGTTAAACTTCTTGTTCGTTTCACTTTCACACCTCACATAACAAATTATCTTCATTTTATCTACTCAGCGTCAGGGAATCAACTATTTCACTATTTTTATAAAATATTGTTCAATATTAAAAGAATACGCATAAGTAGGATGAGGTTTATAAAATAGAAAAAGCAGTAAGGTATCACCCTTACTGCTTTTATATAACTATTACTCACCTTGTACATATGGTAGTAAAGCCATTTGACGAGCGCGTTTAATAGCAACAGTTAATTTACGTTGGTATTTTGCACTTGTACCAGTTACACGACGAGGTAAAATTTTACCACGTTCTGAAACAAAGCGTTTTAACACGTCAACATCTTTGTAATCGATATGAGTAATGCCGTTTGCTGTAAAGTAACATACTTTACGACGTTTAGCACGTCCTCCTCTGCGTCCTCCAGCCATTGAGTTACGCCTCCTTCCTGTTTTAGTTTTTATTTAGAACGTATCATTTATTAGAATGGTAAGTCATCATCTGAGATGTCGATTGGTTGTCCATCATTTGCAAATGGATCCTCATCGAATCGCGTTGATCCTTGGTTGTTTCGTTGGTTTTGATTCTGGTTTGGTTGCCCATAAGAACCAGAGCCCTGATTTCCACCGCCAAAGTTGTTTCCACCACCATAGCTGCTTCCACCACCACGTTGTTGTTGTTCATTGCTACCGCCTCTTGGCTCTAGGAATTGAACACTTTCAGCAACAACCTCAGTAACATATACGCGTTTTCCATCTTGACCTTCATAGCTTCGAGTCTGAAGACGACCGTCAACTCCTGCTAAGCTACCTTTTTTCAAGTAGTTGGCTACATTTTCAGCTGGTCTTCGCCAAATGACACAGTTAATAAAATCTGCTTCACGCTCACCTTGCTGATTCGTATATGTTCTGTTAACAGCTAACGTAAATGTTGCTACAGCTACTCCACTAGGAGTATATCGTAACTCCGGATCTTTCGTAAGTCTGCCAACTAGTACAACGCGATTCATCATCAGAAGCCACTCCCCTTAACGCAATGCAAAGTCATTTGCATTTATTTATTTAAACATACTTTTAGTCTTCTAGTTTAACAACCATATGACGGATAATGTCTTCGCTGATCTTTGCTAAACGATCGAATTCGTTTACAGCTTCAGCACCTGACATAACGTTTACAAGCATGTAGTAACCATCGCGGAAATCATTGATTTCATAAGCTAAACGACGTTTACCCCACTCTTTTACGTTTGTAATCTCCGCACCATTGTCAGTTAAAACGCCATTAAAACGCTCAACTAAAGCTTTTTTCGCTTCATCATCAATGTTTGGACGGATGATATACATAACTTCGTATTTTCTCATCACGTTCACCTCCTTTTGGACTAACGGCCCTTATATAAGGGCAAGGAGCAATTTATACAATTACTCACAGAAAAAAATTATATCATAACGTTGTAGCTTGTGCAAGGACCGTCAGAAAATATCCATATTATAGTTATCTTCAAGGATAGAAACTTTAATGAAAATCACATTGTATAAGAAACAAAAAAGGACTAGCATGCAAGCTAATCCTTTTTGTTTCTTATACATTAAAACGGAAGTGAATAACATCTCCATCTTGAACAATATATTCTTTACCTTCAAGTCTCACTTTTCCAGCTTCTTTAGCAGCCGTCATAGAACCTGCATTCATCAGGTCATCATAAGCAACGATTTCTGCACGGATAAAGCCTCTTTCGAAGTCTGAATGGATGATGCCCGCACATTGTGGAGCTTTCATACCTTTTCTAAATGTCCAAGCTCTTACCTCTTGTACCCCTGCTGTAAAATATGTTGCTAAACCTAGTAGGCTATAAGCAGTTCGAATAAGTTGGTCTAATCCAGATTCTTCAATTCCTAACTCTTCTAAGAACATTGCCTTTTCATCACCATCAAGCTCTACAATTTCTGACTCGATTTTTGCACACACGACAATGACTTCAGAATTGTCTTTCGAAGCAAACTCACGTACTTGTTGAACATATTCATTGTTTGATGGATCTGCAACGTCTTCCTCACCAACGTTTGCTACATAAAGCACTGGCTTAATCGTTAATAGATGTAAGCCTTTTACAATTTTCATCTGTTCATCCGTGAATTCAACGGTTCTTGCTGGCATTTCATTTTCAAATGCCTCTTTCAATTTCGTTAAAATTTCATGTTCATAAACAGCATCTTTATCTTTTTGTTTCGCTAATTTACCCACTCGATCAATGCGTTTGTCAACTGATTCTAGGTCCGCTAAAATTAATTCCAAATTAATGGTTTCTATATCAGCTATTGGGTCTACTTTCCCAGACACATGTGTAATATTATCATCTGCAAAACAACGGACAACATGGCAGATTGCATCTACTTGTCTGATATGTGATAAAAATTTATTACCTAAACCTTCACCTTTACTTGCACCCTTTACAATACCTGCAATATCAGTAAACTCAAATGTAGTCGAAACCGTCTTTTTTGGGTTTACAAGTTTTGTTAATTTATTTAAACGATGGTCTGGTACTTCTACAATACCCACGTTAGGATCAATCGTACAAAATGGGTAGTTTGCTGACTCTGCACCAGCCTGTGTAATTGCATTAAAAAGTGTTGATTTTCCTACATTCGGAAGACCGACGATACCTGCTGTTAATGCCATAATCCTTCCACTCCTCTTCTTTTCCGTAAACGACTCAGTCTTTCACAATTATAGATAGAAGTTTATAAAAAGACAAGTTTATTTACGGTCCTCCTATGTAATCTCGCGTGAATTTTTTATATCGTCCTATAATGTAAGCCCGCTATTCATAGCAAACTCTTATTTCCTCTATCTTCTTTAAAGCCAAAGAAGAAAAAGGCCTATTAATCAATAGTCCTTTTTCCCCTTTTATTTCTTTTCAATATTAACTAAGCAATCATATAACGTACTTCCTAATCCATTATCTGACTCACGGTCAGGAGTAAGGAGATTGACCGAACCACCGAATTTGCTCCATTGACCTTCATCAATATTAATGATGTTTTCATGTGATCTTTGTAAGATATGAGCTTTACCGTATAACTCTCCCCGATCATTGTATACACGTACCGTGTCATTTTGGGAGATGTCTTTCATCTTAGCTATATCTATCGAAATTTCTACTTTTATCTCTTGCAGAGCCTCGATTATATGATAATGCTGTGAGTGATTTGAGCGCATTGGATGAATACTTAATAGAGTATAAGGATATTTTCGAGCTAACTCTTGATTGGTCAATGATGACTCCTGTGGAAATGATAATTTCAACTCTCCATCATACCCTTTAGTAGCGGCAATTGTTGAATAAAATTCATATTTACCTGTAGGTGTTTGAAACTTAAAATCATGCCATGGTACTTCATCTACAGGAAGTGGAAGATGATTTTCATTTCTTAGTCGCTCTAATGTAATGCCCTTTTCGTTTACATTTTGCAAGCCCAAATTGATGAATTCTTCACGCGAAAAATCAAAGTCCTCACCGAACCCTAATTTTTTTGAGAGTTCCGTCCATATCCACAAGTCTGATTTTGCCTGTCCTGGTGGTTCTACTAATTTCTTTCCATAGTTCACATAATGATGATACATGGAGGAATAGTAAAGATCTTCTTCCTCAAAGACAGTCGTAGTCGGTAGAACATAATCAGCAAGTTCTGCAGTATCCGTCATAAACTGGTCTACCACTACTAGTGTTTCTACTGACGAAAACGCCTTATGAACCATCTTTGTGTTTGGCACTTGTGTTAATGGATTACCGCATGTAACAAAAATCATTCGGATATCGGGATTAACTGCTTTTAATACCCCTTCTGCTTGGCTCATCATCGTAAAGCTTCTTGATTCCTTTTTTCTTTCTGGTAGCGATAATGCTTCAATATTAAAGCTTCCACCTACTTGTAAATTACCAAAATTCACCCCACCACCAGGGATTCCTATATTTCCACTCACTGCACCTAAAGCATCAATTAAACGAATGGTATTCCCCCCATTTGAATACCTTTGCATTCCTAAACCTAAATATGTCGTTGTCGGTCCACTACTATAAACATAAGCTAGTTCAGTAAATGTTTCACGTGGAACGTTTGTTAAGTTCACGATTTCTTCGAATGTTAACTGATTGATTAAAGCTAGAAGATAATCGTATCCATGAGTATATTGATGAATAAATTCACGATCTTCTAATTCTAATCGAATCATTTCCTTCATAACTCCAATTGCTAAAATCCCATCCATTCCAGGCTTTACTGAAATATACGAATCAGCCATTTTAGCAGTAGCATTAAATAAAGGATCAATGACAATAATGTTTGTTCCTTTTTTCTTTACTTCTTGAAGGTAACTGTATAGATGCATATTCGTTCTAACTACATTTCTGCCCCATATGACTACATTTTTACTATTGAAGATATCTTCTGGGGAATGACTCCAGGCACTACCAAAATCCCATTTTTGGGCTTCTATCCCTGCCCCCCAGCAAATACTACCAGTTAACTCCGTAACTCCGCCATAGCAGTTGAAGAAACGTTTATCTAAATTTTTTAATAATCCACTGTTTGAATAATCATGGCTGTGTAAAACAGCTGTAGAACCGACATCATTCTTAATTTTTTTCATTGTGTCAGCAATTTCTGTTAATGCTTGTTCCCATGAGATACGCTGAAAAACACCATCAACTTTTTTTAGAGGGTATAGTATTCGATCATCAGAATTTGTTCGCGTTTCGAGCATCCGGCCTCGTCCACATATTTTCCCCTTTGTTATCGGGTGATTTTTATCGCCATCTACCTTTATTACCTTTCCATTCTCAACTGTTACTTCAAAACCACAGCTATCCCAGCAATTTAATGAACAAGCAGATTTATATGTGGTCAATCTCATCTCTCCTTTGCTAATCTCTTTTGGGTTTATGAACATATTTTAATGATTAATTTAACATAAATTCAATGAAAAATCTTTGAAAATATGAACCAATTAAAATGGCTTTTTCTGTGTTTACTACCTCAAAAATACAATTCGATACATTCAATATCGGGTGTTAACCTTCGTTGCAGGAACCTCGCTTTCCGCTGGGCGCTCCTGGAGCCTCCTCGGCTTCGCCTATGGGGTCTCCAGTCCAGCGCATTTCCCGCAGGAGTCTCGGTCCTTCCACTTCGGTTAACACGCATGAAATACTTAATAGCCAACATTCTATAGACGCAAAAATCAAGTTTGTATTTTCATCCTTCATGGTGCAAATTCTCATTTGCATGGTAGGCTCCCCTGGAAAATAAGAATAAAGAAAAAGAAAAACATGAGGAGTATTTTTATTCCTCATGTTTTACTAGAATTTTCTTCATTTTTCGTGTGAATTCCTTCCTTGGAATCATTACGCTATGTTCACAGCCTTCGCATTTGATTCGAATATCCATTCCTAGTCGAATCACTTTCCACTTGTTAGTGCCACACGGATGAGGCTTTTTCATTTCAACGATGTCATTTAGACCAAAATCCTTATCTACCATGTTATACACCTACTTACTTTATTTTTTCTATTCCTTCCGACTGTATGTAACAAGTCTAGGGAATGGGATTTCAATGCCATTTTCATCAAGACGAAGCTTTAATTCTTTTCTCAGCATTCTTCCAATATGCCAATGTCTCATTGGTTGAACTTCACTGATAACACGTAGTACAACATCAGATGCACCTAAGCTTTGGACACCTAATAGCTGTGGCGTGTCGACCATATCCTCATACTTATCTGGTAGTTCTTGGAGAAGTTCCTCAATCACTCGTTCCGCTTTTGCTATGTCTCCTTCATACGCAATGCTCACATCGACAATTGATATACTGTTATTAATAGAAAAGTTCGTGACCTCTACAATACTTCCGTTAGGTAAGATATGAACCTCACCTGTAAAACTCTTTATTTTTGTTGTGCGTAAACCAATTTCTTCAACAGTACCTTCAAAAGTACCTGTTCGAATAAAATCACCCACAGAGAACTGGTCTTCAAAAATAATAAAGAACCCTGTAATCACATCACGAACTAAATTCTGTGCACCGAAACCTACTGCTAGTCCTACAATACCCGCCCCAGCGACAAGTGCTTTAACATCAATTGTTAATGTATCTAAAATCATCATAATGACGATGAAATATATAACGTAAGAAAGAACATTTTCTAATAATTTATGAAGCGTTGTCTCTCTTCTTTCTGATATTTGTAAAGGTCCTTTACTTCTTACTTTAAATATATTGCGAATTGTAATTTTACCTAATTTAACAGCAATTGCCGCAACAATTAAAATTGCAATTATTTTTAGTAAGCCCATTCCGACCCCAATCCATAATTTTTCATCACTTAAGTACGAAATGAATTTAGCATAAACATTTTTCTCTAACCATTGCACCATTAATCTACCTCTCTACATATCAACATACCACTATTCTATCAATTTTTCATTCCCATTTGTAGCGATTTAATATCGGGTATAACAAAATAGCACCTAATAAATACAAGTTTGCGATTCCATACAATGGATATAAAACTGCAACTAAGGTTGCAAATCCAAAGGTTGTAAATGGAACCATTAAACAAAGCGAAATAAGAGCTAATAACCAAAGAGGTAACCCATCGCTTTTTCTAAACCGAGTCGTTATACCAAAAACACCAGAGGCAGCTGTCGTATAGATCGCTCCCCATAAAAGCAAGGACATAAATACTAGCATAGTATAAGGATAGTGCTTTAAAATTGCAAAAAGCGGTATCTCATAAAGCATAATTTCTTCTGCAATTTGCATAAGGGATTCGTTATAGATAAATGAGATTAGGCCAAGGATTACCCCGCTACCGATACTTGCAATTTTTGCCTCACCTATATGTTTAATTTCTTTTCCTACTGCTGCTAAAACTGCAATTAACGGGAGGATGTTTAAAGCTGTAAAGGTAAATGCAGCTGGCCAGTTCCTTTGTGCCTCTAAATCAAATGAAAATGGCTTTCCATTTGATATGACAAACAGTAACAGTGTAACGATAAGACCTAAGATTAATATAGGGAGTATAATAATATTCATTGAGATCATCCCTTTTATGTCCCAGATAAAAAGAAGCACTAATAATACGCAGAAAATAAGAACTCCAAGCCAATACGGGATATGGAACATTTCTAGCGTTGCTCCTCCACCTGCTAACATGACAACTGTGGTTGTAAATAGATATACAATAATCATACCGTCATAAAAATGAGATAGTTTTTTCCCAATTAATCTTTCGAGTACTGGGTAAAAATGTACTGTTTGCTCTTCATAGCTTATTTTTAGAATGACATAGCAGCATATAATAAAGATGACGGTAAATAAGATAATGGCAAGTCCACTTTGATCGCCAAAAAATTGCCATAGTTCCCTTCCTGATGCATATCCAGCACCTATTATCGTCCCCAATATTAGAAACATCCATTTAAAGCCTGATTTCCACATATCTTCTCCTCCATCAACTCTTGATTGATTTAAAAGTTTTTTTTATATTGCTACCCTGAAAATACGACACTGTACAAGGGGTGTTAATCTGCGTTGCAGGAACCTCGCTTTCCGTGGGGCGCCACTTGAGCCTCCTCGGCTGCGCCTGTGGGGTCCGGGGTCTGTCGCATATCCCACAGGAGTCTCGGTTCCTTCCCCTCCGATTAACACGCAAGAATGACTTAAAGTCCAACATTCTATAAACACCAATATCAAGGTCGCATTTTCATCCTTCATGGTGCAAATCCATATTTGCATGGAAGTCTACCCTGAAAATACAAATCTGAATATGGGGTGTTAACCTTCGTTACAGGACTCTCGCTTTCCACGGGGTGCTTCTTGAGCCGCCTCGGCTTTTTACGCCTGTGGGGTCTCCAGTCCAGCACATCTCCCGCAGGACATTGAATAAGCTTCCTCGAATCCTCACCGCACGAAGGAAATAATGCGTCAGTATTTTCGAGGAGTCTCGGTCCTTCCACTTCGGTTAACACAGCTGAAGTACAAGAATTCAACATTTTAAATGAAACAAGTTCACATTTTCATGCGACATGGTGCATATTCTTAATTGCTCTAAATAATTTTTTTTACTGTTTTTTTCAGTGCAGGCCTCTAAGCTAACTATTAAGAAAATCATATGTATAGATCCTCTTTTTTTTCCGTATACTGTTACTACTATTAAAAAGGGGTGAAACCTATGAATCTAAAACCTAATTTTTTCGATAAAAGTAAGGAAGATTCGTTCAGATTCCCATATGACGAGGAAGGTGTTCATAAAAAGCTAGCTTTTAAGCTTTCTTCTCTGCTCCCTTCTACTAATCAACCAATCGTATTCGTATGTATTGGAACAGATCGTTCAACTGGAGACTCACTTGGTCCTCTAGTTGGTTCTATTTTAGAAGAAAAAAGGTTGTCACATTTCCATGTATATGGCACTTTAGAGGAACCTATACATGCTGTTAATTTAGTTGAAAAATTAAATGGTATTAAACAAGACCATCACAACCCCTTCATTTTTGGGATTGATGCTTGTTTAGGAAGATTAAAAAGTGTCGGTGTTATTACAATTGGTGAAGGACCATTGAAACCTGGTGCAGGAGTAAATAAAGAGCTTCTACCCGTAGGTGATGCTCACATTACAGGTATCGTAAACGTAAGTGGATTTATGGAGTTTCTTGTGTTACAAAACACCCGCTTAAATTTAGTTATGAAAATGGCAAAAACCATATCAAATAGTATAGAAGAGTGCGAACGATTGTTCCTATTGAAAGATGAAGTGCGTCGCAATACTTATAAAAATATTCATACACTATAGTGAACAATAAAGATTTATGGGAATATAGCTGGAAGGTAAAGAGATCCGACAATTATATTTTCACTGAGATTCCCCCCTTTTGTTCATCCATATTTAAAAATAAAAAAACTCTTCATTTAAGAAGAGTTTAATAGGTGGAACTTTACTTCTAAAATAGAAAATAGCTACATGTTACGAGGAGTGCTGTGATTAAAATTCCTGGTAATAAATTCGCAACCCTGATAGTTGTTAGACCAATTAAATTAAGACCTATCGCTAATATCATAATCCCACCGGTTGCGGTCATCTCAGTAATAAAGGCATCCATTAAAGCTGTTGGTACCCATTTTTCAATCTGTGTAGCAAATAATGAAATGGATCCTTGATACAACATGACTGGAACGGCTGAAAATAATACACCAATACCTAATGTTGTAGCTAAAATCAAACTGGTAAAACCATCAATTATGGATTTTGTAAAAAGTACTTTATGGTCATTTCGTAATCCACTATCAAGTGCACCAATAATGGCCATAGCACCAATCACAAAGATTAATGTTGCTGTAACAAAGCCCTTTGCAATGTTACCCTCATTATTTGATCCGACCTTATTCTCGATCCATAATCCAAGAGCATTTAATTTATCTTCAAGTTTCCACCATTCACCTAAAACTGCTCCTATCACTAAACTGAAAATAACTATTAGAAATTGGTCACTTTTCAAACCCATTTGAATGCCTAAAAGAATGACAGCCAATCCAATAGCATGCATCACTGTAGTTTTAATTTTTTCCGGTATACGATGAAATACTTTTCCAATTAGTGTTCCTATAATAATACAGATTCCATTTACGATCGTTCCAAGTAAAACCACCATTCATTTCCCCTACTCTATAAATTACGAAACACTAGAAGAATCAAGTAATTCTAAAATACGTTCTAAGTCATCATTTGAAAAGAATTCAATTTCTATTTTACCTTTTTTCTTATTTTGCTTGATTGTGACTGAAGTACCAAACTTTTCTCGCAACAAGGATTCTTGCTCACGAATAAATAGGTTCTTTTCTTTTTTGGGTTTTAATGTTTCACGTGAAACATTTTCATTGATCTTCGTCACAAGACTTTCTAATTGACGAACATTTAACTTTTCTTTCAGTACTTGATTCACAACTTCTTTCATCTTTTCTTTTTTCTTAAGTCCTAATAGAGCTCTGCCATGCCCCATTGAGAGCTTATCATCTGAAATGAGTTGTTGAATTTCCTTTGGTAGGGTTAAAAGTCGCAAATGGTTGGCAATATGAGGTCGACTTTTCCCTAATCTTTGTGCTAATTGTTCTTGAGTAAGCTTTAGGTGATCAAGTAATGATTGATATGCAAATGCTTCTTCTATAGGATTTAAATCTTCCCTCTGAAGATTCTCAAGTAAAGCTAACTCCATCATTTGTTGTTCTGATAATTCTCTTACAACAACGGGTACAGAAGTAAACTTTGCCTCTTTTGCAGCTCGATAGCGCCTTTCACCTGCTAAAATCTCAAAGCCTTTAATACTTTTCCTTACAATAATCGGTTGTAAGATACCATGAGTGAGAATGGAATCCTTTAATTCTGCTATAGCTCCTGGCTCAAATGTTTTTCTAGGTTGATAAGGGTTCGGACGTATATCTTTAATTTTAACTTCTTGGACAACTTCCTCTTTTCCCACTTCCATATTTGAAAACAGTGCATTAATTCCTTTTCCAAGACCTTTAGCCATTCGCAACCACTTCCTTTGCAAGATCTAAGTATACTTCTGCTCCCCTAGATTTTGGATCATATATAATAATAGGTTCACCATGACTTGGCGCTTCACTTAATCTTACATTACGAGGAATAATTGTTTTATAAACTTTATCTTGAAAATACTTTTTCACTTCATCAATTACTTGAATCCCTAAATTTGTCCGTGCATCTAACATCGTTAAAAGGACTCCGTCAATCATCAACTCAGTATTCAAATGTTTTTGAACAAGACGAACTGTATTGAGTAGTTGACTTAATCCTTCAAGTGCATAGTACTCACACTGTACCGGAATTAAGACTGCATCTGAAGCAGTTAGTGCATTAATGGTTAAAAGTCCTAACGAAGGTGGACAGTCTATTACAATAAAATCGTATTGGTCTTTTACTTCTTCTAGTGCTCTTTTAAGACGCACCTCTCTTGAAATAGTGGGTACAAGCTCTATTTCTGCACCAGCTAACTGAATTGTCGCTGGTATAATATTTAAATTTTCAACAGCTGTTGGTTTAATAACATTTTTTGCCTCTACATCATCGACTAAAACATCATAGATACATTGATTTACTTCGGCCTTTTCTATGCCACATCCGCTAGTTGCATTTCCCTGAGGGTCTATATCAACAAGGAGAACTCTTTGCCCTATGTACGCTAAGCATGCACCTAGATTAACTGAAGTTGTTGTTTTACCAACTCCACCTTTTTGGTTTGCAATCGCGATAATTTTACCCACGATGTCACCTACTTTCCATATTACATCTATTCATTTCTCCCATAATAATATCATGAATTTCTGAATAATTATCTTTTTTTACTAAAAAAGAGATTTTTTTTTTATGAATGGTGTTACATGTATTTTTTTCACTCAATAATTGGGTTTGGCTACACGTTTTCCATTTCATTTAAGATTCGCGAACCATCCAATGTTTCACGTGAAACATTAAAGAGGTTAACAAAAAGAGTCTATTCCAATAAAATCCATTTATTGGCAGAAACTTTTCATTAACCTCTTTTGAACATTTTATTTATTTTTAGGGATTTTTATTGTAAATTGATAGTAATCCTCGAATTCCTCTTCTTCAGAGTTAATAGATACCCCACTATCAGAAACCATGTTTAATGACTGCCTAATCGTATTCATTGCAATCCTCATGTCTCTACTAAAAGCCTTTTTCTTTGGTTGCGGCTTTTTCTTTTGATCTTGTTCAAGTATCTTTACAACACGATCCTCTGTTTGTTTCACATTATATTGTTTTTCAATAATTTCTTTTAATAATTGGATTTGTTTTTCTGGATGTTTTAATGGAATAAGTGCACGAGCATGTCGTTCTGTTACTACTTTTTGCATTAAAGCTTCTTGAACTTGTTCTGGAAGCTTTAAGAGTCTAAGTTTATTTGCAATTGTTGATTGACCCTTCCCTAATCTTTGAGCAAGTGCTTCTTGAGTTAGGTTATGGATTTCTAAAAGCTTTGCATATGCTACTGCCTCTTCAATCGAAGAAAGCTCTTCCCTTTGAAGATTTTCGATTAAAGCAACAGAAGCAGTTTCTGCATCGTTAAAATTTTTAATAATTGCCGGTATTTTTTCCCACCCTAAACTTTGGACCGCTCTCCATCTTCGTTCACCAGCAATGAGTTCATACTTTCCATCTTCAAACTCTCTCACTACGATTGGTTGAATAATACCATGTGTACGTATCGTTAATGCTAATTCTGATATCTTTTCTTCTACAAAAACAGATCTTGGCTGAAAACGATTAGGAACGATATCCGAAATTGCAATTTGCTTAACTTCTTCTTTATTGTTATCAATTTCTTCAATGATTTGATTTTCAACTGTTTGTTTCTCATCTTGATTTAGTAATTGCTCTTGTTCTTTTTCACCTATGCCGAAAAAACGTGAAAAAGGATGCTTCATGTCCTACACCACCCTTTAGAAACTCCTCATTACAAATTCTCTCTTTTTTGTACGAATCCTGCTATATACCTAAATTTATTTCTTGTCACATTTACCTGTAGTAGAAATGTTTCACATGAAACATTTATCCTATCGGTACACGATTTGGTGTTCCTGGTTTCCGAGGATACTTTTTCGGTGTACTTTCTTGCTTATGTACACATACGATATTTCTTTCACTGTTCTCAATCGGTAACAGGAAATGATCAATTTTTTCTATTGATCCACCTAAAACTTTTATCGCCTTTCGACTCTGTTCTAGTTCATCTTGCACAGAAGCAGCCTTCATCGCAATAAATGTACCATCTACTTTAACTAAAGGTAAACATAATTCACTTAGAACAGATAATCTTGCCACTGCTCTAGCCATTACTATATCAAATGATTCTCTGACATCTTTCTTTTGACCAAATGTTTCTGCTCGGTCATGACATAAGGTTACATTGGAAAGATTTAATTCTTTTACTAAATGGGATAAAAAAGTGATCCGTTTTTGCAAAGAATCTACAATTGTAACATGTAGCTGTGGGAAACAAATTTTTAATGGAATACTAGGAAAACCCGCACCCGCTCCCACGTCACAAACAGTGAATTCTTTCGAAAAATCGAAGTAAAACGCAGCTGATATTGAATCATAAAAATGCTTCAAGTAAACGTCAGGCTTGTCCGTTATGGCAGTTAAATTCATTTTCTCATTCCACTCAACCAAAAGGTGAAAATATTTTTCAAATTGTTCCAATTGGATGGGAGAAAGGAAAATCCCTTTCTCCTCAAGCATGTTTATAAAAAGTTGTGTATCCATGTGTCATTCCCTTTCATTCAACAATTTCACATTATTGATTTGAAACTCTTGCTATTTTTCCTTGCTCTAAATAGACAAGTAATATTGAAACATCAGCTGGATTGACACCTGAAATTCGTGATGCCTGTGCGACAGATAAAGGATTTACTTCCTTTAACTTTTGTCTAGCTTCATTTGCAAGCCCTGAAATTGCATCATAATCAATATTCTCTGGTATCTTCTTATTTTCCATCTTCTTTAGTCGCTCTACTTGCTGAAGAGACTTTTCAATATAGCCTTCATATTTAATTTGAATCTCAACTTGTTCTTCTACATCTGCCGACAGGTCTTTTTCAGACTTTATCATCTGCTTAATGTGGCTATAATTCATCTCCGGTCTCTTTAGTAAATCCGCCCCTCGAATGCCGTCTTTTAACTCACTGCCTCCAACAGAACGAATAATAGCTTGCACCTCTGAGGTCGGTTTAATGATGACATTGGAAAGTCTTTCTTTTTCTTCTTCAATTTCCTGCTTTTTAACAAGGAACCTTTGATATCTCTCTTCAGAAATTAATCCAAGGTTATAACCATACTCTGTCAAACGTAGGTCTGCATTATCATGTCGAAGCAATAGGCGATATTCTGCTCTTGAAGTAAGTAATCGATACGGTTCATTTGTTCCTTTTGTTACTAAATCATCAATTAGTACGCCAATGTAAGCGTCTGAGCGACTTAAAATTAACTCTTCTTTACCAAGTGCTTTTCTTGCTGCATTGATTCCCGCAATTATCCCTTGTCCTGCTGCCTCTTCATATCCAGAAGTACCATTTATTTGGCCAGCAGTATATAGATGCGGCAATACTTTTGTCTCAAGTGTCGGCCATAATTGGGTTGGAACTACTGCATCATATTCTATCGCGTATCCTGGTCGCATCATTCGAACATTTTCTAATCCAGGAATGGTAGATAAAATTTTATGCTGTACTTCTTCCGGTAGACTTGTTGAAAGACCTTGAACATAGACCTCTTGAGTGTTACGCCCTTCAGGCTCTAAGAAGATTTGATGTCTAGGCTTATCATTGAAACGAACCACTTTATCTTCAATGGATGGGCAGTACCTAGGCCCTGTCCCTTTAATCATTCCAGAATACATTGGGGAACGGTGTAAATTATCATCAATGATTTGGTGAGTTTTTTCACTTGTGTACGTTAACCAACATGGAAGCTGATCTGTGATATACTGTGTTGTTTCATAAGAAAAAGCTCGAGGAACATCGTCACCAGGCTGTATTTCTGTTTTACTATAATCAATTGAATGACTATTAACCCTTGGAGGGGTTCCAGTTTTAAAACGAACTAAATCAAACCCTAGCTCCTCGAGATGCTCAGATAATTTAATAGATGGCTGTTGGTTATTGGGACCGCTAGAATACTTTAGCTCTCCTAAAATAATTTCTCCTCTTAAGAAAGTTCCTGTCGTAATAACAACTGTTTTGGCTTGATACTCTGCACCTGTATTTGTTATGACTCCTTTACATATACCATCTTCTACTATTAATCGCTCAACTAATCCTTGAACAAGGGTTAGGTTTTCTTCATTCTCAAGAGTTTTCTTCATTTCATGTTGATAAGAGAATTTATCAGCTTGAGCTCTTAATGCTCGAACAGCAGGGCCTTTACCAGTGTTTAGCATTCTCATTTGAATATGCGTTTTATCTATATTTCTAGCCATCTCTCCACCTAAAGCGTCTATTTCACGAACAACAATCCCTTTAGCTGGACCACCGACTGATGGATTACATGGCATAAAAGCAACCATATCTAGATTAATTGTGATCATTAACGTTTTGGCACCAATTCTTGCAGAAGCTAAACCGGCTTCACAGCCAGCATGTCCAGCGCCAATGACAATTACATCATAGTTACCTGCTTGATAACTCATTGTCATACCTCCTTTTTGCACTTATTTTCCCAGGCAGAATTGCGAGAATAACTGATCAATTAAACTTTCGTGAACGGCATCTCCAATAATTTCACCTAATAGTTCCCATGTTCTTGTTAAATCAATTTGTACTAAATCTATAGGTATATCGGTTTCTATCCCATTAATCGCATCTTCCATACTTTGTTTAGCATGATGCAGTAGCGCAATATGCCTTGTATTCGATACATATGTTAAGTCGCTGGCTTCAATTGATCCAGAGAAGAATAAAGTAGAAATAGCTTCTTCGAGATCATCTACACCTTTTTCTTCGAGGAGAGAGGTCGTTACAACCGGATGTTTACCCGCTAATTCCTTCACTCTCGCTAAATTAATCTTTTCTTCTAAATCTGTTTTATTAACAATAACGATTGTATCCATACCACTAACCGCTTCAAATAGATTCTCGTCTTCTATTGTAAGATCATCATTAAAGTTTAGTACAAGTAGAATTAAATCAGCTTTTTTCAGCACTTCTCTTGATCGTTCAACTCCAATTCGCTCAACAATATCTTCTGTTTCACGAATTCCAGCCGTATCAACTAGACGCAATGGAACGCCCCTTACATTTACGTACTCTTCTATTACATCACGTGTAGTTCCAGGTATATCAGTAACAATTGCTTTATTTTCATGTACTAAGCTATTTAATAGTGAGGATTTTCCTACATTCGGCCTTCCAATAATAACGGTTGATAGACCTTCTCTTAAAATTTTTCCTTGGTTAGAGGTTTGTAATAGTTTATCTACTTTTTGGTACACATTTTTTGCTTTTTCTAATAGGAGCTTATGAGTCATCTCCTCAACATCATCGTATTCGGGATAATCAATATTAACTTCTATATGTGCAAGCGTTTCTAATAACTCTTGTCTTAATCCTTGGATGAGTTTAGATAACTTACCTTCCATTTGATTAATGGCTATATTCATCGCTTTATCTGTTTTGGCACGAATAAGATCCATAACAGCTTCAGCTTGAGATAAATCAATTCGACCATTTAAGAAAGCTCGTTTTGTAAATTCTCCAGGCTCAGCTAATCTGGCCCCCATTTTCAACAATAACTGAAGAACTCGATTAACGGAAACCAACCCACCGTGGCAGTTAATTTCTACAACATCTTCTCTCGTAAATGTCTTAGGTCCCTTCATCACTGAAACCATAACTTCTTCTATCGTCTGATTAATGGCAGGATCAACAATTGAACCATAATGAATTGTATGTGTAGGTACTTCTGTCAATTCTTTGTTTGATTTCCCTCTAAAGATCCGATTAGCTATTGTGATCGCTTCATCACCACTTAAGCGAACAATTGCAATAGCTCCCTCTCCCATCGGAGTTGAAATTGCAGCTATTGTATCAAACTCCACTTTCTTCACCTCATTTGCCCTTACTTACATCTATCGTTACATAGAATCTTTTAAACAAGATATTTTAACATACAATTATCCACTTTCCTATCTTTAATCCTTATTATTCCCTAATTATCCACAAGGATAACGAGCCCGCACATTTTTCTACTCTTATCTACAATTTTAACTTATCCACATGTGAATAACAATATAGAAACGATGAATACATTCCCGTCGTTCCTGTCTTCAATAAAATCACTTTATTTCTTTTCTCTTACCTGAACAGTGAGCGACTTATTATATCAACCTGTTCTCTATATCTTAAACGTAAAGTTACAATTGTAAGTTAAAGGTTTGCACCTATAAACCACAGAGTCGATTCTGACTTTTTATCAGAGCATAAAAAAACTCCAAGCTTATTTAAGCCTGGAGTTTTTTGGTTTTATCTTTTGACTGGTGATATGACAATATGCCTTTTCGGATCAGTTCCGCTAGAAAATGTTTTTACTTTCTTATTGTCAAATAGAGCTGTATGGATCACCTTTCGCTCATATGATGGCATAGGTTCTAAAGAAATATCTTGTTTTGTTCGAATTGCTTTGTCTGCTAATCTTCCAGCAAGTTGGACCAACGTGTCATTTCGTCGACCGCGATAATTTTCTGCATCAAGTAAAATATTGAAATATTGATCAGAATATCGGTTGACAACTAGCTGTGTTAAATATTGTAAAGAATTTAATGTTTGCCCACGTTTTCCAATTAGAATCGCAAGTTTCTCGCCTGAGAGATTAAATTCAACATTTTTTCCATCAACTTTTACATCAATCGTTGCCGTTACCCCCATATTTCGAGTAACTTCCTGTAAAAATGTTGTTGCTTCTTCAATTGGATCTTGAATAACAGTTACTTTTACAACAGCAGGTCTCGAACCAAAAATACCCAATAACCCTTTTTTGCCTTCATCGATGATCTTAACTTCTGCGCGGTCCTTTGTTGTGTTTAATTGAGCTAAAGCTGATTCTACTGCTTCACTGACTGTTTGCCCTGTCGCAGTTATTTGTTTCACTTTTTTGCTCCTCCCGCATCTACCTGTCCAGCTTTAAGTTCTGGACCTTTAATGAAATAAGTTTGTATAATCATAAAAATATTACCCACTACCCAATATAATGAAAGCGCAGCTGGGAAATTTATTGCAAAAACGATAATCATAATTGGCATAATCCAAAGCATCATTGCCATTTGAGGATTTTGATTAGCAGTACCTGCCATCATCATCTTTTGTTGAATAAAAGTTGTTGCACCTGCAACTAGAGGTAGTATGAAATATGGGTCAGCTTCCCCTAAATCAAACCAAAGGAAGTTGTGACTTGCAATTTCTTCTGTTCTCATAATTGCATGGTAGAAACCAATTAATATTGGCATTTGTATTAGAAGTGGGAAACATCCCGCTAATGGATTAACACCATTTTTTTGAAACAATTGCATTGTTTCTTGCTGTAATTTTTGTTGTGTCTTCTGATCTTTTGAACTATATTTCTCACGCAGCTTTTGCATTTCAGGTTGTAATGCCTGCATTGCTTTTGAGCTCTTCGTTTGCTTAATCATCAGTGGTAAGATAGCAAATCGGATTATGATTGTTACAATAATAATTGATAAACCATAGTTCTCATTGAATGTGTCAGCAAAGTATGTAATAAGCCATGAAAGTGGATATACTATATACTCGTTCCAAAAACCCGTACTTTCGTCTGTAATTGGTGCATTTATCTCTGTACAACCAGATAAAATAGCCACTAGTCCAACTAAAGCACTTATAAGTAATATTCGCCTTTTCAACCGTTTTTCCTCCTACTATTCAAAATTCTATAAAAACAATATCCTTTTGTATTTTAACATCTTTGTCTTAAAAATTCTTTGTTAATTACAAGAAAAAATAACAAGAAACAGAAGATCTATGTTTTATTACGAAAGGATTTTTGTTTTAACACGTTAGCTCTTTTTAAAACATGCTCTAAACTACTATTTACTTCATGATAATCCATTTCAGCTGCTGGCTTTCTGGCAATAATGACGTAATCCTTTTCACCAGTTATCCTATCTTTATTTTCATTAAAGAAAGTTCTGATTAACCTTTTTATTCGATTTCTAGTTACTGCATTACCAATCTTTTTACTAACAGAAAGGCCGATCCTAAAAAAATCATGCTCTTTTTTCTCAAGGACATATACGACAAATTGACGATTTGCAGTCGAAACTCCCTTTTGAAAAACAGCCTGAAAATCACTATTCTTCTTAATTCTAAATTCTTTTTTCATGTTGATCTCCCCCTAATGAGGGTATATTTTTATCATTTATTCATTATTAGCATAAATGAACAACGTTAAAACAGTTTAATTAAAGAAATTGACTCTAAAATTAGAAAAAAGACCACTGATGTTTCAGTGGCCTATGCTGATAATACTTTTCTTCCTTTGCGACGACGACGAGCTAGAACTTTACGTCCGTTTTTCGTGCTCATACGCTCACGGAATCCATGAACTTTGCTACGCTTACGTTTATTTGGTTGAAACGTTCTTTTCATTATATGACACCTCCCTGAGGAATTCACTTCAAAAATATAATAGACAGTCTTACTAATTATAGTTAGTACCCTAGACGAATGTCAACCTCTATCTCAAAATGCTAATAATAGGTATTTTTCATTATCGTATAGTCGCGATTATTATAACCTGATACCTTTTCTCTTTAAATCAGTAAAATGTAATAAAAGTATAATCCTAATTTTCATTTAAAATTCATTTTAACAACTACATACGTCAAACTCTATGAGAAAGATTGGTAAAAAGTAAAAGGTCCAACATGTCCACACCCTACCAACTTCTTGGTGAGCGAGAACATGTGGCTACGATTGCAAAGGTTCTTATAGAAGATGATGCAAGTATAAAACTGAAACTGATCCTGATAATCAAGAATTCACTTCAGACTTTCACAAATTCTTTATCTAATTACATACCCTCTTAAAGAATAAAAAAATGTCTAGTCTTATAAATTTTGTTTTTGTCATTTGGCAGTTTTTTTGAGGTACATAATAACTTCTTTTTCCACTGAACAAATCTTGTAAAATCTGAGGCTGAAATCACTTGTGGATAAGTTTTTTCGACATTTTTTATCATCCACAGCACTTATCGACAACCTTCACACATCATCTAGTATTGTGGAAAAAATCTTTCCACAAGGTATAGATGTTGTGGATAAGTTTTCAAAAACCGTTGCTTATCAAGGAAATATTTGATATTATATTTGTGTTTTCACTCTTTATAACTTTATCCACTGAAAATGGATATCCACAGATTGTGGATAGTTTGTGGACAGTTTCCCAACAGTGTTAGTAAATACTTGTCCACAAAACGTGAATTCTGTCGAAAAGATGTTTTTCTTCTATAATATATAGATATTCACATTTTATTCTTTTTTGCATATTTATTCTTCGTATTCATGAGAGTTTTTATGGTTGTACAAAGCTTGAACAAGGATGGATATTATCAGCCAATCTAGGTAAAGGAGGGACAAACATGGAAAATATAGCTGATTTATGGAGTAAAGCGCTAAGTGAAATTGAAAAAAAACTCAGCAAGCCTAGTTTTGAAACGTGGCTAAAATCGACAAAAGCACATTCATTACAAAGTGACACTCTTGTCATAACTGCTCCTAATGAATTTGCTAGAGATTGGCTAGAATCAAGATACTTACATTTAATAGCTGAAACGATTTACCAATTAACAGGAGAAGAGCTCAGTATTAAATTTATTATTCCTCAAAATCAGACGGAAGAGGAATTTGAATTTAAAACTCCAGCGAAACGAGTTAAGCAAGAAGATGAGCCTTCTGAACTCCCACAAAGCATGCTTAATCAAAAATATACCTTTGACACGTTTGTCATTGGATCTGGAAACCGATTTGCACATGCTGCATCACTAGCAGTAGCAGAAGCACCAGCAAAAGCCTATAATCCTTTGTTTATTTATGGAGGAGTTGGATTAGGCAAAACCCACTTAATGCATGCAATTGGACATTATGTGATAGATCATAACCCTGGTGCAAAAGTCGTTTATTTATCATCTGAAAAGTTTACGAATGAGTTTATTAACTCAATTCGTGATAATAAAGCTGTTGATTTTCGAAATAAATATCGAAATGTAGATGTTCTTCTGATTGATGATATTCAATTCCTAGCTGGAAAAGAACAAACTCAAGAAGAGTTCTTCCATACATTTAATACTCTTCATGAAGAAAGCAAGCAAATCGTTATTTCTAGTGACAGACCCCCTAAAGAAATCCCAACTTTAGAAGATCGTCTTCGTTCTAGGTTTGAATGGGGATTAATCACAGATATTACACCACCAGACTTAGAAACTAGAATTGCGATTCTACGTAAAAAGGCAAAAGCAGAAGGATTAGATATTCCTAATGAGGTCATGCTTTACATCGCAAATCAAATTGATACTAATATTCGTGAACTTGAAGGTGCACTTATTCGTGTTGTAGCTTATTCATCTCTAATTAATAAAGATATCAATGCTGATCTTGCAGCTGAAGCACTTAAGGATATTATTCCTAGCTCCAAGCCAAAGGTTATTACAATTTATGATATTCAAAAAATAGTTGGGCAGCATTTCAGTATTAAGCTAGAAGACTTTAAAGCCAAAAAGCGAACTAAATCAGTCGCATTCCCTCGACAAATAGCAATGTATCTCTCAAGGGAGCTCACTGATTTCTCTTTGCCAAAAATCGGTGAAGAGTTTGGTGGTAGAGACCACACAACTGTCATTCATGCTCATGAAAAAATTTCAAAATTACTACAAACTGATTCGCAATTACAAAAACAGTTGAGCGAAATAAACCAACAGCTTAAAGGTTAATACCTTAATAGTGTGAATAACTTGTCCTATATTACACACAGTCTGTCCACATGTGGATAGACTGTGTTTCCATTACAAAACTAAGGTTATCCACAAATCCACAGGCCCTACTATTACTTCTACTATTTTTTTACTATAAATTAATAAATATATTCGCTAAGAATTGAAAATAGACTACTTATTTTGGAGGAGGATTATTGATGAAATTTATCATCCAAAGAGAATATCTTGTTCAAAGTGTTCAAGATGTAATGAAAGCTGTATCTTCAAGAACAACCATTCCTATCCTGACGGGTATAAAAATTGTTGCAACATCTGATGGAGTTACATTAACTGGTAGTGACTCAGATATTTCAATTGAGTCTTTTATTCCAGCAGAAGAAGTTGGAAATGAAATTGTCGAAATAAAACAAACAGGTAGTATTGTCCTTCAAGCGAGGTTCTTTAGTGAAATCGTAAAGAAATTACCTAAAGATACAGTTGAAATAGAAGTTCAACAAAATTTATTAACGGTTATTCGCTCAGGTAAAGCAGAGTTTAATTTAAATGGTTTAGATGCAGATGAATATCCACACCTACCTCAGGTAGAAGAAAATAACGCTTTTAAAATCCCTACGGACTTATTAAAGAACATGATTCGTCAAACTGTATTTGCGGTGTCCACCTCAGAAACACGCCCTATCTTGACAGGTGTAAACTGGAAGGTGGAAAACAATGAACTTATCTGTATTGCAACAGATAGCCACCGTCTTGCTTTAAGAAAAGCTAGAATAGAACTAGGAAGTAACGATTTTTATAATGTAGTAATCCCTGGAAAAAGCTTAAATGAATTAAGTAAAATTTTAGATGATACAAGTGAAGAAGTAGAAATTGTTATTACTGAGAATCAAGTACTGTTTAAAGCGAAACATTTACTATTCTTCTCGCGTTTACTAGATGGTAATTATCCAGATACATCGAGATTAATTCCAAATGAAAGCAAAACAGATGTTACTGTGACAACAAAAGACTTCTTACAAGCGATTGATCGTGCTTCCCTACTTGCCAAAGAAGGAAGAAATAATGTTGTAAAGCTATCAACTATGGCTGAAAATGTAATAGAGGTATCTTCTAATTCACCAGAGATTGGGAAAGTTATAGAAGAACTACAAGCTCAATCTATTGATGGAGAAGAATTGAAGATTTCATTTAGTGCGAAATATATGATGGATGCGCTGAAAGCTTTAGAGGGATCTGAAATAAGAGTTAGTTTTACCGGGGCTATGAGGCCATTTGTTATTCGAACCTTACACGATGAATCTATTTTACAGTTAATCCTACCTGTTCGAACTTATTAATTACTATAAAAATTGTCATCACAAGCTACTAAGAAATAAAAATCTTAGTAGCTTTCTTTTCTATATGGCCTTTATTTAGTAAAATAAGATAATAGACACAAAAGGAAGGTCGGTTGTAATGACAAAACAGATTGAAATTAGTACGGAATATATTACTTTAGGTCAATTTCTAAAACTAGCAGACGTTATACAAACAGGTGGAATGGCAAAGTGGTTTTTAAGTGAGCATCCAATTTATGTTAACGGTGAATTAGAAAATCGCCGTGGCAAAAAATTAGTAGACAATGATGTGATTGCTATTCCTGGGTTCGGAAAATTTGTTGTTAAGTCATAAAGTGGGTGAGACCCTTTGCATATAGAGGAAATTAAGTTAAAAAACTATCGGAATTATCATAGCCTAGAAGCAACCTTCGAAAATAAAGTAAATGTTATCTTAGGTGAAAATGCCCAAGGTAAAACAAATGTGATGGAATCAATCTATGTTTTAGCTATGGCTAAGTCACATCGGACATCGAATGATAAAGATCTTATTCGTTGGGACGAAGAGTATGCTAAAATAGAAGGTAGGTTAAAAAAACGCAATGCTCCTTTAACTATGGAATTGGTTATCTCTAGAAAAGGAAAAAAAGCGAAAAGTAACTACTTAGAGCAAAAAAAACTAAGTCAATATGTGGGAAATATGAATATTGTCATGTTTGCACCAGAAGATTTAAACCTTGTAAAGGGAAGTCCGCAAATTCGAAGAAGATTTATTGATATGGAAATTGGACAGGTTTCTCCCGTTTATTTACATGATTTAAGTCAATACCAGAAAATATTGAGTCAAAGAAACCATTATTTAAAGATGCTTCAAATAAAAAAACAGACTGATAAAGCAATGTTAGATGTGTTAACTTTTCAATTAATTCAAGTCGCTGCTAAAATTGTAGCGAAACGCTATGAATTTTTAGACTTATTACAAACATGGGCAGAACCGATCCATGCAGGGATAAGTAGAGGATTAGAAACATTACTAATTCAATATAAACCATCGGTTGACGTATCAGAACAGTCAGATTTGACGAAAATAATAGATGTATATGATGAAAAGTTTGCTAAAATAAAAGATAGAGAAATTGAACGCGGTGTAACATTAGCTGGTCCACATCGTGATGATTTAACTTTTCTAGTGAACGGTAAAGATGTTCAAACTTATGGATCACAAGGACAGCAGAGAACAACAGCTCTTTCTTTAAAACTTGCTGAAATTGAATTGATCCATTCTGAAATTGGTGAATATCCAATCTTGTTGCTTGATGATGTACTTTCTGAATTAGATGATTACAGACAATCTCATTTATTAAATACCATTCAAGGCAAAGTACAAACATTTGTTACGACAACAAGCGTGGAAGGAATTAATCATGATACGTTAAAGCAAGCTGCAACCTACCGTGTAGTAGCCGGGGAAATGACAAAGCTAAAATGAGGTGATTCGATTGTTCATTCACTTAGGAGAAAATGTAGTTGTGCGATCTGTTGATGTTGTGACAATACTTGACCGTCAATTACTTAAGTCTTCTTCCATCATCAGTGAGTTTTTAGAACTACAAAGTGATAGAATTGTTGAATTGGCAAATGGTGATACAAAATCCGTTGTTGTAACGGTAGATAAAATCTATTATTCACCATTGTCATCATCTACGTTAAAGAAACGTGCACAGCATATTACAGATTTAGAAATATCCAGTGAAATAGAATAATAATTTGAAATCCCTTATTTTATAGGAGCTTTGTCAAATTAAAGTGAAGGTGATATAAATGGTCATGGAGCAAAAAGAAATGCAACAACAATCATATGATGAAAATCAAATACAGGTACTCGAAGGTTTAGAAGCTGTTAGAAAAAGACCTGGTATGTATATTGGTTCTACTAGTGTAAAAGGGCTTCACCATCTTGTTTGGGAAATTGTCGATAACAGTATTGATGAAGCATTAGCGGGTTATTGTACAGAAATTAATGTAATGATTGAAAAAGACAACAGTATTACTGTAAAAGATAATGGACGTGGAATTCCAGTAGGTATTCATGAGAAAATGGGTCGTCCTGCTGTTGAAGTTATTATGACAGTACTTCATGCTGGAGGAAAATTTGGCGGTGGAGGATACAAAGTATCTGGTGGACTTCACGGTGTAGGTGCCTCAGTTGTAAATGCATTATCTACTGAATTAGAGGTTTTTGTTCATCGTGATGGTAAAATTCACTACCAAAAATTCGAACGCGGAGTACCTGGGGAAGATTTGAAAGTAATCGGAGAAACGGATGTTACAGGTACAATTATTCATTTCACTCCTGATGCTGAAATCTTCACCGAAACGTTAGAATATGATTTTGATACTTTAGCAAATCGTTTAAGAGAGCTTGCCTTCTTAAATCGTGGTTTAAAAATTACAATTGAAGATAAACGTACAGATGATAAAAAGAACGAATACTACTATGAAGGTGGTATTAAATCTTATGTTGAACATCTTAACCGCACAAAAGAAGTCATTCATGAAGAACCAATCTATATTGAAGGTGAACGTGAAGGAATTTCAATAGAAGTATCGATTCAATATAACGATAGCTATACTAGTAATATATATTCTTTCGCTAATAATATTCATACGTATGAGGGTGGAACCCATGAAGCTGGTTTCAAGACAGCGCTCACTCGTGTCATCAATGATTATGCAAGAAAGCATAATATCTTTAAAGAAAATGATGCGAACTTAACTGGTGACGATGTACGTGAAGGATTAACAGCGATCATTTCTGTAAAACACCCTGATCCTCAATTCGAGGGACAAACAAAAACGAAATTAGGAAATAGTGAAGCTAGAACAATTACAGATTCGCTATTCTCTGAAGCTCTAGACAAATTTCTATTAGAGAACCCATCTGTTGCCAAAAAAATCGTTGAAAAAGGATTAATGGCAGCAAGAGCAAGAATGGCCGCTAAAAAAGCACGTGAGTTAACAAGAAGAAAAAGTGCTCTCGAAATCTCAAACCTACCTGGTAAGCTAGCAGACTGTTCTTCAAAAGACCCTTCAATTAGTGAATTATATGTTGTTGAGGGTGACTCTGCTGGAGGATCTGCTAAACAGGGGCGTGATCGTCATTTCCAAGCGATTTTACCACTAAGAGGTAAGATCATTAACGTAGAAAAAGCACGCTTAGACAAAATCTTATCCAATAACGAGGTACGTGCAATTATCACGGCGTTGGGTACTGGTATTGGCGAGGATTTCGATATTTCGAAAGCCCGATATCATAAGATTGTCATCATGACAGATGCCGATGTTGATGGAGCGCATATTCGTACATTACTTTTAACGTTCTTTTATCGTTATATGCGTCAAATTATTGAACATGGCTATATCTATATTGCGCAGCCCCCTCTATATAAAATTCAGCAAGGTAAGCGTATAGAGTATGCTTATAATGACAGAGAACTAGAACAGATTCTGTCAGAAATGTCTGCCCAGCCAAAAGCTGGAATTCAGCGTTACAAAGGACTAGGAGAGATGAATCCAGGTCAATTATGGGAAACTACAATGGATCCTGAGACTCGTACACTCCTTCAAGTAAATCTACGAGATGCAATTGAAGCAGATGAAACATTTGAGATCTTAATGGGAGATAAAGTAGAACCACGTCGTAACTTTATCGAAGAAAATGCAATGTATGTTAAAAACTTAGATATATAATGTATGCAGGATAGTCTACTATCCTGTCTTTTACATAATTGACAGTATCAAAATACAATAAACTATTATTATTGAACCCTTATAAGGGAGGTTTCTCTACATGTCTGAAAGTCAAAGTTCCAATGTAAAGGAAATAAATATAAGCCAGGAAATGAGAACATCATTTCTTGACTATGCAATGAGTGTTATCGTCTCACGTGCATTACCTGACGTTCGCGATGGATTAAAGCCAGTTCACCGTCGTATTTTATATGCGATGAATGATTTAGGTATGACGTCTGATAAAGCTTACAAAAAATCAGCACGTATTGTTGGAGAAGTAATTGGTAAGTACCATCCACATGGCGACTCAGCTGTATATGACACAATGGTACGTATGGCACAGGATTTCAACTATCGATATATGCTAGTAGATGGACACGGAAACTTTGGTTCTGTTGATGGAGATGCAGCAGCAGCAATGCGTTATACAGAAGCTCGTATGTCTAAAATATCAATGGAACTGATTCGTGATATAAACAAGGATACAATTGATTACCAAGACAACTATGATGGTTCTGAAAAAGAACCAGTCGTTTTACCTGCTAGATTTCCTAACTTACTCGTCAATGGTGCTGCAGGTATCGCAGTAGGTATGGCGACAAATATTCCCCCTCACCAATTAGGGGAAATTATTGATGGAGTTCTCGCAGTTAGTAAGAATCCGGAAATTACGATTCCTGAATTAATGGAAATTATACCAGGTCCTGACTTTCCTACATCTGGATTAATTCTAGGTAGAAGTGGAATTAGAAAAGCTTATGAAACGGGACGTGGATCAATAACACTTCGTGCGAAAGTAGAAATTGAAGAGAAAAGCAATGGGAAAGAAGTTATCATTGTCAATGAACTTCCATACCAAGTCAATAAAGCAAGATTAATTGAAAAAATTGCTGATCTTGTTCGGGATAAAAAGATTGATGGTATTACAGATTTACGAGATGAGTCAGATCGTAACGGTATGCGTATTGTTATGGAAGTTCGTAAAGATGCAAATGCCAACGTACTGTTAAATAATCTATACAAGCAAACAGCATTACAAACTAGCTTTGGAATTAATCTTCTTGCTTTAGTAGATGGACAACCTAAAGTATTGAATTTAAAAGAATGCTTGTATCATTACCTAGAGCATCAAAAAGTAGTCATTAAAAGAAGGACTGCTTTTGAGCTTCGAAAAGCAGAAGCAAGAGCTCATATTCTAGAAGGTTTACGAATTGCCCTTGATCATTTAGATGAAGTTATTACACTTATTCGTGGTTCACAAACAACAGATATTGCTAGAGAAGGTTTAATGACGAGATTTGGTTTATCAGAAAAACAAGCTCAAGCAATTCTAGATATGCGTCTACAGCGTTTAACAGGGTTAGAGCGTGAGAAAATCGAAGAGGAATACAAAGCTCTAGTAGAATTAATCGCTGAGTTAAAAGCAATTTTAGCTGACGAAGAAAAAGTTCTTGAGATTATTAGAGAAGAGTTAATCGAAATAAAAGAACGTTTCAATGATAATAGACGTACTGAGATTGTTTCTGGTGGATTAGAAATGATTGAAGACGAAGATTTAATTCCTAGAGAAAATATTGTCATTACATTAACACATAATGGCTATATTAAACGTCTACCTTCTTCAACTTACCGAAGCCAAAAACGAGGTGGTCGTGGTATTCAAGGAATGGGTACGAATGAAGACGATTTCGTAGAACACCTATTAACGACCTCTACTCACGATACAATCTTATTCTTTACGAATAAAGGGAAAGTTTATCGAAGTAAAGGATACGAAATTCCTGAATATAGCAGAACTGCAAAAGGTATACCAATTATCAATTTATTAGAAATTGATAAAGACGAGTGGATAAACGCTATAATACCAGTTCAAGAATTTGTTGATGACTGGTACCTATTCTTCACAACAAAAGAAGGTATTTCAAAGCGCTCTCCGTTATCTTCATTTGGTAATATTCGTACGAGTGGATTAATTGCCGTTGGATTACGTGAAGGCGATGAATTAATCTCAGTTAAATTAACAGATGGTACAAAAGATATAATAATTGGCACGAAGAAAGGAATGCTTATTCGCTTCCATGAAACGGGCGTTCGTTCAATGGGCCGTACTGCGTCTGGTGTAAAAGGAATATCATTAGATGATGATGATCAAGTTGTTGGTATGGAAATATTAGAAGATGATGCTGATGTTCTAATTGTAACCAAAAATGGTTATGGTAAACGTACACCTGCTAGTGAGTACCGAGTTCAAAGTCGTGGTGGTAAAGGATTAAAAACATGCAATATCACTGAGAAAAACGGTGAGTTAATTTCGGTGAAGGCTGTTACAGACGAGCATGACCTTATGCTCATTACGGCAGCGGGAGTCTTAATCCGTATGTCCATCAACGACATTTCACAATTAGGAAGAAACACTCAAGGCGTTAAACTTATACGTCTTGGTGAATCGGAACATGTAGCTACGGTTGCAAAGGTTCTTAGAGAAGATGATGAAGATCCAGAAACTGAAACTGAAACTGATCTTGATAATCAAGAAGTCACTTCAGATGAAGTAGTTGAAACAGAAACTGAAACAGATGAATCTGTTAGCAGTAAGAATGAAATAACTGAAGAAGATGAATAAATAGAAGAGGAGCACTTACGAAGTGCTCCTCTTTTTTGATAAAATGAAATTATGAATGAATTGGACAGTAAAAGGGAGATAGGAATGAAATGAGAGTAGACATCAATCATTTGCAAGAAGGTTGCATCTTATCAGAAGACGTTTTCTCACTGACTAATAAGCCGATTATTCCGAAAGAAACAATTTTACAAGATGAGCATATTAAAGTATTGAAAGCTTTTTTAATCAATGATGTTAAAGTACATCCTCGATTACATAATGGAAACCTTTTTAAACCTTCTGAATTGTTAACTGAAAATGAAAAAAATGAAGAGACGCAAAAACCATTCTTAAAACAGTATTTATCTGTGGTAAAAGAATATAAAAAAATGTTTCAAAGTTGGCAAGCAGGTTCAGCAGTTGATATTGGACAAGTAAGAGGTTTACTTCTACCACTTGTTGAAGTAGGACTAGAGAATTCAGAAGAAATTTTCAAACTAACTCAATACGTAAATAAAGAGGAATATCAGTTTCATCATTCTGTTACAGTCGCACTAATTTCAGCCTGCATAGGAAAAAAACAGAATCTCGACAAAGGCGATGTAATTCAATTAGCATTAGCAGGGTTTCTAAGTGATTGTGGAATGTCAAAGGTTAATCCTAAACTATTAACAAAATCCGACGCACTTTCTGAGAATGAGAGAAAAGAAATTCAACAACATCCTTTGTATAGTTATAAAATGCTAGAAAAGGTGACGCTCCTAAAAGATAGTGTGAAAATATCAGTGTTTCAACACCATGAAAGATTAGATGGGAGCGGGTATGTACTTGGGACTAAAAGTGAAAAGTTACATCTGTTTGCAAAAATAATTGCAGTTGCCGATGTATATCACGCTATGGGATCTGATAAACCTTATCGAAGTAAGAAACCACCTTTTAAAGTCATTGAAGAAATGAATCAAGATGGATTTGGTAAATTTGATGTGCAAATGGTTAAGGAACTTACGAATTTAGTAACGAAACTATCAATCGGAAACAAAGTAAGACTATCTAATGGATATATTGGAGAAGTAGTATATAAAGACGAGATGAATTCTACAAGGCCAATGGTAAAGATGCTTGAAACTGAAGAAATAATTCAACTTATTCAATATCGTCATTTATATATTGAAGAAGTGTTATAAAAGATGAGTTTTTTCTCATCTTTTTCTATTTAACTGTTGCATTTACATCTAATACTTGATACAATTCTAAAAGTCGATTAAGACGAGACATAAACGTCTAAAAAATGTTTTTAAAAAACATTGACATGTTACAAGATGAAATGTTATATTATTAAAGTCGCTTTTGAGCGAAGGAAAAAGTTCTTTGAAAACTGAACACAACACAAACGTCAAAGTAAGTCTTTTTTTAAAATTATGAGCAAGTCAAACAATCTTATTGGAGAGTTTGATCCTGGCTCAGGACGAACGCTGGCGGCGTGCCTAATACATGCAAGTCGAGCGGACATTAGGGAGCTTGCTCC
>JAIVAN010000010.1 GCA_020171895.1 Bacillus timonensis
CGGTCCTTCCACTACGGTTAACACGAAAGAAGTAATAAAAGCCAACATTCTATAAACGCGAAAATTCAGTTCACATTTTCATCCTTCATGGTGCAAATTCTTAATTGCATGGAAGTCTAACCTGAAAATACAATTCGTTACAATCAACATTGAGTGTTAACCTTCGTTGTAGGACTCTCGCTTTCCACGGGGCGCCACTTGAGCCTCCTCGGCCTTTGGCCTGTGGGGTCTCAAGTCCGGCGCATTTCCCGTAGGAGTCTCGGTCTTTCCACTACGGTTACACGAAAGAAATAATAAAAGCCAACATTCTATAAATGCAAAAATTCAGTTCAGATTTTCATTCTTCATGGTGCAATTCTCAATTTACATGGAAGTCTACCCTGAAAATATAATTCAATCTCATTGATGAATGGTTTTTGAAGAATCAGAAATTTTCTAGTATATTTCCGTCCATCGGTTCTAAGTGATGTGGAGGACATACTGATATCTTGCCTTGTATGACTGTTTCATCTGATTCGTTTGTTGCACTTACTGAGACTTCAATTGTATGGTCAATTGGATGTACTTTTGTTACTTCAAATAAAAATTTAATTGTAGCGTAGTGGTATACCGGTTTTGGAAAAGATAAATCTTGCTTGATGATGTGACTTCCTGGACCTGGTAAATATTTAGAAATTGCAGAAGTGACAATCCCTGTTAGCATGATACTTGGTACAATTGGCTTCTTAAAGGGTGTTTGTGATGCATAATCATGTTGGATATAAAGTGGATTGGCATCATTCGTTAACCCCAGAAATAATAATAGATCTTTATCTTCTATTTTTTCAGTAAGTGATAGTTTCTCTCCAACAGTGATTTCGTCAATCTTCCTACCAATCTTTCTTTTTTTTCCTAACAACATAGTAGTCAACACCTCCGCAGTTTATTGAAACCGTTTACATTCTCTTGTAAAAAAATTCGGGTGAGCCCCCGAATTTTTCATTTTAATTATTTAAGAACATTCATAACAGCTTTAACAGATTCAGCAGATTTTCCAAGTGCTTGCTGTTCTTCTTCTGTAAGCTCTAATTCAATAATTTTTTCGATTCCATTAGCACCTAATACTGTAGGAACACCAAGGTAAATTCCTTCAAATCCATATTCACCTTCAAGGTACGCAATTGAAGGAATGACACGACGTTGGTCTTTAATTATCGCTTCAACCATTTCTACTAGAGAAGCTGCAGGTGCATAATATGCACTTCCATTACCTAATAGATTAACAATTTCTCCGCCACCTTTACGAGTACGTTCAACAATTGCATCTAATCGGTCCTTTGGAATAAGTGTTTCTAAAGGAATGCCACCTGCATAAGAATACCGAACTAGTGGTACCATGTCATCCCCGTGGCCACCTAAAACAAAGCCAGTAACATCCTTAACAGATAGGTTTAATTCTTGTGCAACAAATGTACGGAAACGAGCTGTATCTAATACACCAGATTGACCAATTACTCGATTTTTAGGGAACCCTGATTCAGTGAAAACTGTATAAGTCATTGCATCAACAGGGTTTGTTAATACAAGAATATAACAGTTAGGAGAATGTTTGACAATTTCTTGTGTTACACTCTTCATGATTTTTTGGTTTGTTTGTACTAAATCATCACGACTCATCCCAGGTTTGCGAGCGATACCTGCAGTAATAACGACGATATCTGAACCTGCCGTGTCTGCATAATCAGAAGTTCCGATTATGTTTGCATCAAACCCTTGAACTGGGCTTGCTTCTAACATATCTAAAGCTTTACCTTTTGTAGGATTTTCTAATTGAGGAATATCAACTAAAACAACATCTGCAAGCTCTTTTTGCGCTAATAAAAACGCTGTTGTAGCTCCAGTAAATCCAGCACCAATAACGGAAACCTTTTTTCGTTTAAATTGTGACATGTTGAAAGCCCCCTCATTTCTTTTATAGGTCTTCTCTTCAAGCATTATACTATTAAAAGTGTAACTACCCTACTAGTAGGGTAGTTAACAGCCTTAAATTACTTTAAATTTTTAATTAACTCATCAGCAAATTCAGAACACTTAACTTCAGTAGCACCATCCATTAGACGAGCAAAATCGTAAGTTACTACTTTCGATTCAATTGTTCTCTCCATAGAATCAGTAATTAGATTAGCAGCTTCTGTCCAACCTAAGTGCTCAAGCATTAATACACCAGATAGTAATACTGAAGAAGGGTTAACCTTATCAAGACCAGCATACTTTGGTGCAGTTCCATGAGTTGCTTCAAATATCGCATGACCAGTTTCATAGTTGATGTTTGCTCCTGGAGCAATACCAATTCCACCAACTTGTGCAGCTAAAGCATCAGAAATGTAATCTCCATTTAAGTTCATTGTAGCAACTACATCAAACTCACGTGGACGAGTTAGAATTTGTTGTAAGAAGATGTCAGCAATTGAATCTTTTACAATGATTTTTCCTGCAGCTTCAGCATCAGATTGAGCTTTGTTTGCTGCGTCTTTGCCTTCTGCTTCAACAATACGGTCATATTCAGCCCAAGTGAATACTTTATCACCAAACTCTTGTTCAGCAATTTCATAACCCCAGTTCTTGAATGCACCTTCAGTGAATTTCATGATGTTGCCTTTGTGAACTAATGTTACTGATTTACGGCCATGTTCAATTGCATAATTGATTGCACCACGAACTAAACGCTTTGTACCTTCAGATGATACAGGCTTAATTCCAATTCCAGAAGTTTCAGGGAAACGGATTTTGTTAACGCCCATTTCATTTTGAAGGAAGCTAATTAACTTTTGTACTTCTTCAGATCCACTTGCATATTCAATACCGGCATAAATATCTTCAGTATTTTCACGGAAAATAACCATATCTGTATCTTCAGGACGCTTAATTGGAGAAGGAACTCCTTTAAAATAACGTACTGGACGTAGGCAAGTAAATAAATCTAATTCTTGACGAAGTGCAACGTTTAATGAACGGATTCCTCCACCAACTGGTGTAGTTAAAGGTCCTTTAATCGCAATTATGTAGTCACGAATAATATCTAATGTTTCACTTGGTAGCCATTCGCCTGTTTGATTGAATGCTTTTTCACCTGCTAATACTTCTTTCCAAACAATCGATTTTTCACCATTGTATGCTTTCTCTACCGCAGCTTCTAGAACACGTGATGCAGCTGCCCAAATGTCAGGACCAATTCCATCTCCTTCAATATAAGGAATAATTGGATCGTTTGGTACATTTAATACTCCATTAGTAACTGTAATTTTTTGTCCTTGTGTCAAAATAATAACCTCCCAAAATAACTTTCGTAATAGTTGTAAGGGAGAATTATCTCTCCCTTGTTTGTTTTTATTTTTGTATAATTAGTTTCTTTGTTCTAGCGGCACATAAGCTTGCTTACCTGGCCCAGTATATTCAGCACGTGGACGAATTAAGCGGTTGTTCGAATACTGTTCTAAAATATGTGCTAACCAACCTGAAACTCTGCTAACTGCGAAAATTGGGGTGAACAAATCATGATCAATTCCTAGACTATGATATACCGACGCAGAGTAGAAGTCTACATTTGGTGGTAATGGTTTTTCACTTGTTACAACTTCTTCAACTTTTGTTGAAATTTCATACCATTTAGGTTCGCCAGTTAATTTCGTAAGCTTTTCAGACATATTTTTAAGGTGTTTTGCACGTGGATCACCTTGACGATAAACACGGTGACCAAAGCCCATTATTTTTTCTTTGTTTTCTAATTTTGTACGAACATAGGATTCAGCATTTTCTAGTTCACCAATCTCAGTTAACATTTTCATTACAGCTTCGTTTGCTCCACCATGTAAAGGTCCTTTTAAAGCACCAATTGCTGCAGTTACTCCAGAATATACATCTGAAAGTGTTGCAACACATACACGAGCAGTAAAAGTAGATGCATTTAACTCATGGTCAGCGTGGAGAACTAACGCTTTATTAAAAGCTTCTTCTGCAATTTCACTTGGCTCTTGTCCAGTTAACATGTATAGGAAATTAGCCGCAAAGCTTAAATCTGTTCTAGGTGCCACTGGCTCTAAACCTTTACGGACTCTAGAAAAAGCAGTTACAATTGCAGGCATTTTTGCCTGTAAACGTACAGCCTTACGATAATTCGCATCAGCATCCATCACATCCGCTTCTTCATCATATAAACCTAATAAAGATACAGCTGAACGAAGCGCTGCCATAGGATGTACTTTCTCAATTGGATAAGTTTTAAAATGATTTAATACCTCTTGTGGTAAACTAGCATTCTCTGCTAATTGTTGCTTTAATTCAGCAAGTTCCTGTTTGTTTGGTAACTTCAGATGCCAAAGTAGGTAAATCACCTCTTCAAAGCTAGCATTTTCAGCAAGATCATCAATGTTGTAACCAACGTATGTTAACGTGTCATCAATAATCGAACTAATTGAAGAAGTTGTTGCTACAATCCCCTCAAGACCTTTAGTTGCTGTCATAAGTATCCTCTCCTTTTTATCAACATTTACGTTTTCACTTAAATAGTTAGTTGAGCGCATGCTCAAGTACATTGCAGTCTTCTATTTATTTTATCAAAAAAGAAAATGCTTACATTTCCCCATATAAAAATAGTGACCGCTTACAAATAATTGTGCCTATTATAAAATAACACAAAATTGCATAGGAATAAAAATATATGTAGAAAAATTATTATTTCCTCTTCTATTATAAACAATTATCAGACTTTTGTGAACGGATAGAAGCAAAAATGTGACATTTCTGTTACGAAAATATTATTACACAAAAGTATTATCCAAAAATAGAAACAATCTTCATTACAGCATACGCAATTCCAGCCCCAATTAACGGACCAACCGCAACACCTTTGAATACAGCTACTGCTATAATAGTTCCCAACACTAGAGCTGTTGTAATATGTGGGTCTTCAGAAAGTAAATTTACTCCACCTTTTGCAAGAAGTGCAACTGCAATTCCCGATCCCAGGGCAATCCATGCATAAAATGACTTCATCGCCTCAAACAATTGTCTAAAACCTATATCGCCTGTTGCAATTGGAATGAGAACAGCAATTGTAATAATTGTAACTCCCCAGTTAATACCCTTTTCATGTATATGTGGAAATAATTTAGAGTCTAGCCCTATTAATTTTATCCCTATTAAAACAGATACTGCGATTAGCAATGATTGATTTTTTCCAATTAAACCTATAATGAATAAAATAATTAAAAACAAGGTTGCTTGATTAAACATATTCATTTACATCCTTCCTTAAACTTATAACTATCCTAGCAAACATAATCTCGTATTAAAAGTGATGTAACCTTGAAGAACTTTGTTCGTATTACTTTATATAAAGGATGTAAAGTTGTAAAATATTACTAACGATATCATTTGGAGGGAAAAAGTTGAATATTCATCATTTGTATAGTTTTTTAAGATTTTTATTAATTACAGCTGGAATAATTGTCGGGCTCATTGTTTTTTATTTTGTAGCAACCGTTACCTATCCATTTATTATTGGTCTTGCTATTGCTTTTTTAATTAATCCTTTTGTCAATTTGCTAGAGAAAAAAGCAAGATTGCCTCGAGCACTTTCTGTTTTTATTGTCCTAATTTCATTTTTTGGTGTTCTAGCAGGCCTAATGACACTATTAATTGCTGAAATCATTTCAGGCGCTAACTATTTAGCAAACGAGGTGCCTGCACATTTTGAAAAGCTTGTAGAATACATAGAATTATTTATTGCAATGAAAATTATTCCTTTTTACAATGATATGACTAATGTATTTAAAAATTTAGAGGCAGGGCAACAGCAAACAATTCTCGAAAACATTCAGAATGTCGGAACAACAATCGCAACAAACGTTGGCCAATTTATCCAAACGATATTACAAAACATCCCTACTTTTTTAGGGTGGCTCCCAAATGCAGCTACAGTCATTGTTTTTTCATTATTAGCCACTTTCTTTATTAGTAAAGATTGGAATCGTTTATTAAGTTTTGGTAGAAAAATTGTTCCAGCGAAAGCAAGAACAAGCGGAAAATCAGTTTTTATAGATTTAAAGAAGGCACTTTTCGGTTTTATTAAGGCACAGGCAACATTAATATCTATTACTACTGTCATTGTGTTAATAGGTCTACTCTTCTTAAGAGTTGAGTATGCCATCACAATTGCACTTTTAATTGGTATCGTTGATGTATTACCATATCTAGGTACCGGTTTAGTGTTTGTACCATGGATTGTTTACACGATTATGAGTGGTGATGTACAGTTTGCTGTAGGGTTAAGTATTCTATACGTTATTGTAATTGTTCAGAGGCAAGTCATGGAGCCTAAAATCCTTTCATCTAGTATAGGTTTAGATCCATTAGCAACTCTTATCGCATTATTTGTAGGATTTAAATTAATAGGGTTTTTAGGTTTGATTGTGGGACCAGTCGTACTTGTTATTTTTAAAACATTAAACAGCGCTGGAGTTTTTAGAGATATTTGGAGATTTATTGTTGGTAAAAAAGAAGCATAGTTAAATACTGATTATACATAAAAGAGACTATCGATTTTTGATAGCCTCTTTTTTGATTTTTCATATTGGACTACCCTGAAAATACGACACTGTACAAGGGATGTTAATCTGCGTTGCAGGAACCTCGCTTTCCGTGGGGCGCCACTTGAGCCTCCTCGGCTGTTGCCTGTGGGGTCCGGGGTCCGTCGCATATCCCACAGGAGTCTCGGTTCCTTCCACTCCGATTAACACGCAAGAATGACTTAAAGCCCAACATTCTATAAACCCCAAAATCAAGTTCGCATTTTCATCCTTCATGGTGCAATTCTCAAATTGTATGGAAGTCTACCCTAAAAATACTTTTAGTTACACTCAACATGGGGTGTTAATGTGCGTTGCAGGACACTCCGATTAACACGGAAAAAATACTAATGTCCAACATTCTAAGGTATAAAAATATCGCATATTTTCATGATTAGAATACTTGTCTATCTTCTAATAACAGTAAATGTACCTCTATCCATCATTTTTTGAATGAGTTTGCCAATGAAAGGTTTGATCATATTTCTAGTCACTGGTACAAGTAATAGGAAACCGATGGCATCGGTAATAAAACCAGGCGTTAATAGAACGACTCCTCCTACCAATATACAAAGACCATCTAAAATGGCATTCCCCGGTATTTGTCCATATTGCATTTGGTCTTGTGCCCTTCTTAATGTTTCCAGGCCTTGCTTTTTAGCAAGCCAAGCACCTATTACGCCAGTCGATATAATTAATAATACGGTTGGCCATACACCTAGCGTATTTCCAGATAGAACAAGTAAGCCAATTTCAAGTGCAGGAACGATAATAATTAGAGCTAGTAAAATCCTCATCATCTTCAAATAACCTCCTAAACCAATTACACTCTGTCATGCTATAGTAATTTATAAATGACTCTTGTCCCAATTATATGCGTTTATACGTAAAAAGAGAAGGTTTATAAACCTTCTCTTAAAGTTGACCTATATTATAGAACGTTCGCATGTCCTTCATAGATGATACCACGTGATGAATCGACTGTAATTTCTTGACCATCTTTTAAGATAAATGTAGCATTTTCTACACCAACGATGACTGGAATTCCTAAGCTTAATCCAACTACCGCAGCATGACTTGTTAATCCGCCTTCTTCTGTAATTAAGGCTGACGCTTTTTCCAACGCACCCATCATGTCTCGGTCAGTACTTAACGTTACTAAAATTGCCCCATCTTTCATTTTAGCGTTAGCTTCTTCACCTGAATTTGCTACTACTACTTTACCATATGCAGATTTCCTACCGATACCTTGACCTTTCACAATGACATCACCAACCACATGGATTTTCATTAAGTTTGTTGTACCTGCTTCACCAACTGGTACTCCAGCAGTAATTACAACTAAGTCTCCATGTTTAACAATACCAGAATTTACCGCTTCTTGCACAGCAATATCTAACATTTCATCTGTTGAAGTTGTATGATGACCAACTCTTGGATAAACTCCCCAAACTAATGCAAGTTTTCTTGAAGTAGACTCAGTAGCTGTCACAGCAACAATAGGTGCCTTCGGACGATACTTTGAAATCATTCGTGCAGTGTGTCCACTTTCAGTTGGAGCAACAATTGCAGATACCTGTAAGTTTAAAGCAGTATGTGCAACAGATTGTCCAATTGCATCGGTAAGTGTAGTTCCGGTTTGCTTACTTCTAAGTGATAAAATGTCGCGATAATCCAAAGCTTGCTCAGCACGTGAAGCGATGTTATGCATTGTTTTTACAGCCTCTACAGGATAAGAACCTGCTGCTGTTTCACCTGATAACATAATTGCATCTGTTCCATCAAAAATGGCATTAGCAACGTCACTAGCTTCTGCTCTTGTTGGTCTTGGATTACGTTGCATTGAGTCTAACATTTGTGTTGCTGTAATAACTGGCTTTCCTAATGCATTGCATTTTTTAATCAACTCTTTTTGAACAAGAGGTACTTCTTCGGCAGGAATTTCAACACCTAGGTCTCCACGTGCAACCATTAATCCATCTGAAACTTCAAGGATTTCATCAATATTGTCTACGCCTTCTTGATTTTCAATTTTAGGTATAATTTGAATTGCAGAAGCATTGTGCTCTTCTAATAATTCTCGAATTTCTAAAACGTCTGATGCTCTTCGTACAAATGACGCAGCAATAAAGTCAACATTTTGTTCAATCCCAAATACAATGTCTTTTGCATCTTTTTCAGTAATACCAGGTAAATTAACTTTTACACCAGGAACATTAACACCCTTTTTGTTCTTTAGCGTTCCGCTGTTTAATATCTTTGTTACAATTTCTTTCGAATCTTTCTTAACCTCTACTACCTCTAATCCAATTAACCCATCATCTAGAAGAATTTTTGATCCAGTATGTACGTCTTCCATCAATCCTGGATATGAAATAGAAAATTTCTCTTCTGTTCCAACAACTTCCTCCATAGAGATCGTGATTTGTGAACCTTCTTTTAATTCAATAGCTCCGTTTTCCATCGTGTGTGTTCTAATTTCTGGACCTTTTGTATCTAGAAGGATTGCTACGTTTTTACCAGTTGCTTTAGCAGCTTCTCTAATATTTTTTATTCTAGCACCGTGCTCTTCAAAATCACCGTGTGAGAAGTTCAATCTAGCAACATTTAATCCCGCTTCAATTAGTTCTGTTAATTTCTCAACACTTTCACTTGCTGGCCCTATCGTACAAACAATTTTCGTTTTTCGCATTTTCTTAATTCCTCCCGCAATTTATGGAACCGATTCCATGTACTTTCTATATGGACAACTCTTTTGAAAGAGTATACATAGTTTGATCAACTGTATGTGCTTGATCTAGAATTTCTAAGATGTCATGATCAACTAGTGCGTTATTTTGTATACCTACAGCTCTTCCACCTTTTCCTTCTAGTAATAGCTCTACCGCTCTCGCTCCTAAACGACTTGCCAAAACTCGGTCAAATGCAGTCGGAGAACCTCCACGTTGAATATACCCAAGTACACTTACTCTCGTTTCAAGGTTAGTAGCTTCTTGAATTTTTTGACCAAATTCTACCCCACTACCAATTCCTTCAGCAACTATGATAATACTATGTTTTTTACCACGCTCATGTCCTCTCTTTAAACGAGCAACTACATCTTCCATATCATGCTCAGCTTCTGGGATGAGGATAGTTTCTGCACCACCGGCAAGCCCTGACCATAAAGCGATATCTCCAGCATGTCTTCCCATTACTTCGATAACATATGTACGCTCATGTGAGGTTGCAGTATCACGGATTTTATCAATAGCATCAATAACAGTATTCAAAGCTGTATCAAAGCCGATTGTAAAATCTGTTCCAGGTATATCGTTATCAATTGTTCCAGGAACACCTACACAAGGGAATCCATGCTCTGTAAGTTTCTTAGCACCACGATATGAACCGTCTCCTCCAATAACTACTAAGCCTTCAATTCCAAATTTTCTCAACTGTTCAATACCCTTTTTTTGACCTGCTTCTGTTTTAAACTCTTCACATCTAGCAGTATATAACATCGTTCCACCACGATGAATGATATCTCCAACTGAACCAAGTTCAAGCTTCTTAATTTGCCCACTTATTAAGCCCGAGTAACCTTGGTATATTCCATATACCTCTATATTGTGATATATTGCTTTTCTGACAACAGCACGAACTGCCGCATTCATCCCTGGCGAATCTCCACCACTGGTTAAAACACCAATTCTTTTCACGTTTTTCACCTCATATGTATTAATCTACAAAAGACTTTTATGGTTAAAAAATAGCCATAGCTAGCCTCTGCCTTAACAGTATTTTTAACATAACATGAAGAATTTTCGAAAACAATAGAGAAGATGTGAATTTTTAAAGTGTAAGCGCTTAACATGCAAAACGTTCTAACAATGCTCATAATTTTAGATAAACCATATTGTTATTGTGTGTGATTTCTCAAAAAAAAATCATGAAAAAATAAATCCTCTGTCACTTTATCAACCACTGAAACCCTCCATATTAAAATTACGTATTTTCTGGGTAGACTGCCATGCAATTAAAAATTGCACCATGAAGGATGAAAATGTGAACTGAATTTTTACGTTTATAGAATGTTGGACTTTAAGTAATTCATGCGTGTTAATCGGAGTGGAAGGAACCGAGACTCCTGTGGGATATGCGACGGACCCCGGACCCCACAGGCAAAGCCGAGGAGGCTCAAGAAGCGCCCCGCGGAAAGCGAGAGTTCTGCAACGGAGATTAACACCCCAAGTAGAGTTTCGTATTTTCAGGGTAGCTAAATTAATTCAACCTATAAAAAACTTACACAACAATAACTTACCTAAACCAAATGAAAAAACGTACAATCCATAATTTTAAGATTGTACGTTTAACGTAAATTTATTTTACCCCAATAAAGTCAGTTGAATCCTGAAATTGGCCAATCTTTTTATACTTGTTGTAACGATGACTCACCAATTCTTCCTTATTTAACTTACGTAGCTCTAGAAGAGAATTAATAAGCATATTCTCAATATGACTTGCCTGAGCAGAGATGTCTCGATGAGCTCCACCTTTAACCTCTGGGATAATTTCATCAATAACTCCTAAATCTTTTAAATCAGGTGCAGTAATTCTCATAGATTCAGCAGCTTTTCTTGCAAGACCTGCATCCTTCCATAATAGAGCTGCAGCCCCTTCAGGTGAAATGACAGAGTAGGTAGAGTTCTCTAGCATATGAATATGATTACCTACACCTAATGCTAAAGCACCACCACTACCACCTTCACCAATCACAATACATACAATTGGAACTGTTAAACCAGCCATCTCAAATAGGTTTTTAGCAATAGCTTCACTTTGTCCTCGTTCTTCCGCTGCTTTTCCTGGATATGCACCTTTCGTGTCTATGAAGCAGATAATTGGACGGTTAAACTTCTCCGCTTGTTTCATTAATCTTAAGGCTTTTCTATATCCTTCTGGATGAGGCATTCCAAAATTACGTCTAATATTTTCTTTCGTATCTTTCCCTCTCTGATGACCAATTACCGTTACAGGAAGCCCATGGAATTTAGCAATTCCTGCTACAATTGCTTCATCGTCACCATAAAATCTATCACCGTGACATTCAATAAAATTAGTGAATAAATGGGAAATATAATCAAGAGTAGTTGGTCTCTCAGGATGTCTTGCAAGTTGAACACGATCCCAAGGCTTCATTTGTCCATATATCTCATTTTCTAAATTTACTAATCTAGATTCTAGCTTTTCGATTTCACTTGTTAAATCGACATCTGTTTTTTCAGTAAAATCACGTAATTCTTTAATTTTGTTACGAAGTTCAACGACTGGACGTTCAAATTCTAATTCTCCAACCAATTGTCGTCCCCCCTAACTTGGTGAATATCTAATATATCCCCTAAGGTTTCTCTTAATTCATGGCGATGAATTACAGCGTCAAGCTGGCCATGTTTTAATAAAAATTCAGCAGTTTGAAAATCTTCAGGTAGGTCTTCTCTTATCGTTTGTTCAATAATACGACGACCAGCAAATCCTATTAATGCACGTGGTTCTGCAAAGTTATAGTCTCCTAATGAGGCAAAACTTGCTGATACCCCACCTGTCGTAGGATGAGTCATTACAGAAATAATTAAGCCACCTTGATTGCTAAATAACTTTAAAGCAGAGCTTGTTTTAGCCATCTGCATTAAGCTAAGAACACCTTCTTGCATTCTTGCCCCACCAGATGCTGTAAAAATAATAAAAGGTACTTTTAATTCCATAGCTTTTTCTATCGCCCGTGTTATCTTCTCACCAACAACAGAACCCATGCTTCCCATTCGGAAAGTAGAATCCATAATAGCAACTACCGTCTTACAATCTTTTATATAACCTTCACCAGTTACAACAGCTTCATTAATTTTTGTTTTCTTTCTATCTTTTTCAAGTTTTTCTAAGTAGTCTGGAAAGCCTAAAGGATTTTCTGAAATCATTCCTTTATCGTACTCTACAAAAGTACCTTGATCCATCAGACTATTAATTCTTTCAATAGCATTCATTTGATGGTGAAAATTACAATTCACACACACTTTATCATTTTTACTTAATTCTTTTGTGTACATGATTTTTTTACAATTAGGACATTTAGTCATAATTCCTTCTGGAACATCTTGCTTCGCCTGCTCGGAAGGAATAGATGCGTACTTTTTCTTTTTAACAAAAAATTCTTTTAGCATTAAAATCCCCCCTTAGCAAATGGTTCATTATCACTGAAATAAACTTTGTTAACACGTGTCTCATCAGTTAGTAAAAATGCATGTACATATAATGTAACGAATAAATCGTTGTCTTTTTGTTGAATTCTGTCATTTACGGTTCGACAATTTCTGATTGAGCTAGTTTTTGATAGATAACTAGCACATCTTTAACATTTCTTTGCTTTAAACAACTAAGAAGTTCTTCTATTAAAACTAGGTTATCGGATGGAGGCTCGTTTACTGCTTTCATATACTCATTAATGACAAGCCATATTCTTAAAAGAAGTCGATTGTTGGTAGACTCTACTATTGTTTTAAAAACGTTACTTGCCGATGTCTTATCTGTCTTTAGTAATAAGATTAATGAGTTAATTAACTCTTCATCCATTCTTTCACAGGCTAAAACGAGGCAATCACGTTCAATAATATGTTTCGTTTCTAGTAGATCTGATTTTGCTTTTTCATCCTGTAAAATAAACGTTCCTAATATGTTTACTAACTGATGTTCCCCGAAATCTTTAATGTAGGTTCCTTCGCCTCTTCTAGTCTCAATAATTCCTAGCAATTCAAGCGCACGAAGAGCTTCTCTAACTGAAGAACGACCAGCGTTTAATCTGTCAGATAGTTCTCTTTCTGATGGAATTTTGTCTCCGGGTATTAATCCATCTTCATCAATAATTGCTCTTAATTGTTTTAATATTTCAAGATAAACCTTGTTAGTAGAAGTCACTACGATAAATCACTCACCTTGACCAATGATTGCTAAACGCTTTGTTTTTTCCGCTACCTCATTAGGGTCAACAGAAATTCTAGCAACACCTGTTTCCATTGCAGCCTTTGCAACACCAGCTGCAACAGCAGGAGCTACTCTTGGGTCAAATGGAGCAGGAATCACGTAATCCGAAGAAAGTTCTTCCTCTGAAACTAGACTTGCTATTGCTTCAACAGCTGCTATTTTCATTTGTTCATTAATATGTGTAGCTCTTACGTCTAATGCACCTCGGAAAATCCCTGGGAAAGCTAGAACATTATTTACTTGATTTGGAAAATCCGAGCGTCCAGTACCTACTACTTTGGCACCTGCTAATTTAGCTTCTTCAGGCATAATTTCTGGATTTGGATTTGCCATAGCAAAGATGATTGCATCATTATTCATTGATTCAATCATTTCTTTTGTTAAAGCACCTTCGACAGATACACCAATGAAAACATCCGCATCTTTTATGACGTCTTTTAAAGAACCTTCAAGTTGCTCACGATTTGTGAACTTAGCCACTTCAGCTTTGACTGGGTTCATTCCGAATGATCTGCCTTCAAAGATTGCTCCTTTTGAATCACACATAATAATATCTCTAACACCGTAGCGATATAATAATTTAATAATGGCAATACCAGCAGCGCCTGCACCGTTGGCAACTATTTTAATCTCTGACATTGACTTACCAACCAGTTTAAGAGCATTAACAAGGCCCGCTACCGTTACGATTGCTGTTCCATGTTGGTCATCATGAAAAATAGGGATATTCGTTTCTTTCTTTAGTCGCTCTTCAATAACAAAGCAATTCGGAGCTGCTATATCCTCAAGATTAACTCCACCGAACGTTGGCTCTAAAAGTTTTACAGTTTCAACAATCTTGTCTACATCTGTCGTATTTAAACAGATAGGAAAAGCGTCAACACCTGCAAAACTTTTAAAAAGTACAGCTTTTCCTTCCATTACTGGAAGTGCAGCTTCTGGCCCAATATTTCCTAAACCTAAAACTGCTGTACCATCAGATACTACAGCAACCATGTTACCCTTCATTGTATAGTCGTATACTTTGTTTTTATCATCGTAGATTACTTTACATGGCTCTGCTACTCCTGGAGAATATGCTAAGCTTAAATCCTTTGCATTTCTAACAGGTATTTTTGATTTAGACTCTAATTTTCCTTGGTTTACTTTATGCATATATAAAGCTTCTTCACGTAATGTCACGTCAAATTCCACTCCTTATTTTGTAGAAAGAAGAGTCTATGAATCATCATCTCTTCCTTTTTCGATGCGCTGTTTCTAGGTGGTCTGACCACACTGACTCCTCTACAATATAACATAATAGCTTTTATGTAAAGCCATTATTATTTTAGAACAATATTTTCCTTTCCTAGTAAATCCCTTATTTTCTTTATACATTCTTCCGTCGGATTCACCCAATACTCTTTTTGTAATTGAATTGTTTTTTGTTCAACCACATAAAACACGAGAACTGGATGATTCCCTGGAAAACCTAGTAAAATATTCTTTAAGTGTTGAAAGTCTTCTATTGATTGAACAGAAGAATTAAATTTCACAAACAATTTTTGAATCTCTTGGAAATGCTCTTTTATCTCTTTCAAAGATTCTGCTTCTTTGATGATAAACTGTAAACGATTTTCTCTCTTGTCAACTGTGCCTTTTAATAAAGCTAATTCCCCTTTCTCTAATAGTTTTCCATATTTAGTATAAGTAGCAGGGAAAGCAACAGCATCCAAATCTCCACTTTCATCACTGATTGTTAAAAAAGCCATTACCTCTCCTTTTTTTGTACGTATCGTTCTGTGATTAGTAATATATCCACCTAGCTTAACTAGTTTTTTTACCAAGTTTTCTGATAAGTCGGATATATAGATGACACCTTCATTTTTCAATAGAGACTGATATGCACTAATCGGATGACTTGATAAATAAAAGCCTAGTGCTTCTTTTTCAAAAGCCAACTTTTCTTCCTGGGGAAACTCCTCGACCTCAACATATTTTGGTTTAAACATAAATTCTTCCTCATCAAAAAGGTCAAATTGATCTTCATCCGTGGGTCTTACTAACTCTGCGTGTTCAAGTGCTACATCTAAACTTGCTAAATACGTCGCCCTTCCCATTTTAAATTCATCAAATGCCCCTGAATTTATTAACGATTCAATCATTTTACGATTTAATCCCTTTGAAGATGTTCGAATACAGAAATCAAATAAGTCTTCAAATCTTTTTTTCTTTCGCTCTTCAAATATCTCTCTTAAAATGGTAGAGCCCACACCTTTAATGGCGGATAAACTAAAACGAATACATCCGTCCTCAACTAAAAACGGATACCAGCTTTTATTAATTGAAGGCGGGAGTATCTTTATGTTTCTCTGCTTTGCTTCACGAGTATATTGAGATATCTTATCCTCGTTGCCTAGTGCACTCGTTAATAATGCAGCAAAAAAATAAAGCGGATAATTAGCTTTTAAATAGGCTAATTGATAGGCAATTAAGCTATATGCCACTGCATGACTTCTGTTAAAACCATAATTAGCAAATCGAACGATAAGGTCATAAATTGTATTTGCATCCTCTTTACTGTAACCCTTTTTCAAACTACCTTTCACAAAGTGTTCTCTCTGCTCATCAAGGTCTTCTTTTTTCTTTTTACTTACTGCCCTTCGAAGTAAATCTGCTTGTCCTAAAGAAAACCCAGCCATTTTAGAGGCAATTTCCATGATTTGCTCTTGATAGACAATGACACCATACGTTGGCTTTAAAATCTCTTCTAAATCTTGATGAGGATAGGATATTTCTTTTTTCTTATGTTTTCTTTCAATGTACAGTGGGATATTGTCCATGGGACCTGGGCGATACAATGCGTTTACAGCTACAATATCTTCAAATTCAGTTGGCTTCAATTTTGTTAAGACATGTCGCATTCCGCTTGATTCAAGTTGAAAAATGCCCGTTGTATCTCCATTACTTAGTAAGTCAAATGTTTTCCGATCGTTTAAGGGTAGTGAAGCTAAATCTATCTTTTCTCGAGTAGCTCGAAAAATATTCGTTCGAATATTTTCTAAAAGCGTTAAGTTTCGTAGTCCTAAGAAGTCCATTTTTAATAATCCAACTTCTTCTAAATACTCCATTGAATATTGAGTTAAGTACACTTCATTATGCCCCTCTTGTAAGGCAACAACATTTGTTAATGGGTTTTCACTTATGACGACCCCTGCAGCGTGGGTGGAGGTATGTCTTGGTAACCCTTCAATTTTTAAAGCTGTTTGAAAAATCTTTTTTCCGATGTCAGAATCATTTATGTAGTTTCTTAGTGTATGCGATTCATCATAAGCCTCTTGTAAAGTAATACCTAATTTATGGGGGATTTGCTTGGCAAGGAAATCAGCTTCCTTTGTTGGAATTCCCATCACTCGACCAACATCCCTTAATGCAGCACGAGCTGCTAACGTTCCAAATGTAATGATTTGTGCAACATGAACCCTTCCATATTTTTTAGCTACATAATCGATTAACTCATCTCGTCTATTATCCGGAAAGTCGATATCGATATCAGGCATTGATATCCGCTCAGGATTTAGGAAGCGTTCAAACAGTAAAGCGTGCTCAATCGGATCGACATCAGTTATTGATAATACATATGAAACGAGGGAACCTGCTGCAGACCCCCTACCAGGTCCAGTTAAAATGTCATGGTCATGTGCATATTTCATAAAATCCCAAACGATTAAGAAATAATCGCTAAACTTCATCTTCTGGATGACATCTAACTCATATGTTAGTCTAGATAAATATGCATCCTCCTCGTGTTTTCCTCTTTTTTTAAGTCCTATCATACAAATTCTTGCTAAATATTCATCAGCGCTTTCATTATTCGGCACTGGATATTTAGGCAATGACATCACACCTAGTTCTAGTTCAAGGCAACACTTATTAGAAATGCGTATCGTATTTTCCAATACCTCAGGCATGTCGTAAAAAAGGTCTACCATTTGTTTAGGTGACTTTAAATAATACTCTTCATTAGGTAGCACCCGTCTTTCCTCATCAGAAAGTTTTGTCCCATCTTTAATTGATAGCAAACATTCATGTGCAAATGCATCAGATTTCTCTATGTATTGGACATTATTTGTAGCCACAAATGGCACATCTTTCTCCTTAGCCAAAAAGCTCATTCGATTATATAATTTTTTTTCTTCAACAAGGTCATGATTTTGAATGGAAAAAAAGAAGTCACCTCTTGAGAATATTTTTTGATAAAAATCAATGTGAGCTCTTGCCTCATCTTCTTTCCCCTTTTCAATTAGAGTCTCTATTTCTCCAGATATGCCTGGCGTGATAGCAATTAACCCTTCACTATAATGAGGCAACCATTTTTTTGGCACTCCTACTTTTGAGGTGGTCTGTAAGATACTGCTTAATTTTAAGAGGTTTACATATCCTTTTTGATTTTTTGCTAGAAGGATAAGTGGATAGGCTTCTTCATGTTCTGCATTTGCATCACTAATAATTGTAGCTGTTAATCCAACTATTGGTTTTATCCCGAGTTTTTTACATTCTTTATAAAAAGAAAGGGCACCATACATTACATTTTCATCTGTAATAGCTAAAGCGGAATATCCTATTTCATGTGCTTTTTTTACAAGTTTTTCAATTTGGGCTGAACTTTTTAACAAACTAAAGGCGCTCTTTACTTGAAGATGAATAAAAGACAATTTCTATTTCACTCCTAAATAGGAAATTATAATACGTTTTAACTTCATTATAGTGTTTAACAAATAGAGTGACAAACGTAAAGGAGGATCCTCTTAATTTCACTTTTTACCGTTTTAGCATTTATTCGTGCATTAGAAAACATACTTATGATAGTTCGTCCATATACATCTAGTGAGAGGGTGATGTGTATGGAATTAAAAGATGCATTTATTCCTGCGTTTATTCATAGTTATTTTATTGCACTTGGGGTTTTACTAGGTGGGGCTCTCATTGGTGCTTTAGGGGCTTTTTTATCAGGAGAAGCTCCGTTAACTGAAACCTTCCGATTAGCCAACCGGTTAAAGATTTGGGCACTTGTGGCTGCAATTGGAGGCACCTTTGATGCATTCTATAGCTTTGAACGAGGTATTTTTTTCGGACAAACAAAAGATATCTTCAAACAGTTTTTACTGATTATCTCGGCTATGGGCGGTGCTCAGACAGGTTGGACGATCATTTCATGGTTAACTCAGGAGCATATTTCGTAATGAGAATACCACCATATTACCAAAAACCAAGTTGGCAACGTTTTTTTGCAGGAGTATCAGTTGGAGCTCTTATTAGTTGGTTCGTTTTTTTATTTCTATTTGGAAAGCTACAAGAAGAACAAGTAAAGAGTTTATCAACACAGAAAAAACAAATTGAGCAATTAACTTTTGAAAAAAACGTGCTAATTGAAGAATATGAAAAACTTAATGAAGAAAATAAAACGAAGTTAAGAATTCAAGAATTTAAGATTGAATTTATGAACTACAAAAAATACAACTTAGGCGGATTAATTCTTCATACTCTTAAGGATGAGGTTATTAAAGATTTAAATCATCTAATTACGAAAGATATAGAGACTGTATCCAAAAATAAGGAGTTATTAAGAAAGGCAATTGAAAATAAAGTCTACGAAATTGATGATAAAACATATAAGCTCCAAGTCTATGCCATTTACTTTGATACAACGTTAGAAGTAACATTAAAAATAGAGTTAATTAAATAATTTACTGAAATTTCAAAAAAATATAGAAATTTTCTACAAACCCATATAAAATAGAATAAATACCTATCTTTATTTGGGGGGAGATGAGCTATGGAAAGATTGATGACCAAAAAAATCATCCAAGAAAAGCTTGATCGGATTAAGAAAGGTTATTCGGCATATGCTGAAAATGGTGAGATTTCACATCTTCTTAAGAAGGAGATTAAAGCTTTAGGTTTAACTGTTCATGAAGAGATTACAGACTTAGGCTCTTGGTTTATTCCTGAAAATAACCTTTGATTAAGGCCCTGAAAATACGACACTGAACATGGGGTGTTAACCTGCGTTGCAGGAACCTCGCTTTCCGTGGGGCGCCACTTGAGCCTCCTCGGCTGCGCCTGTGGGGTCTCAAGCCTGTCGCATCTCCCACAGGAGTCTCGGTTCCTTCCACTCCGATTAACACGCAATAGTTACTAAATTACAACACTCAATAAACGCAAAAATCAAGTTCATATTTTCATTCTTCATGGTGCAAATGCTCGTCGTTACACTAAACATGGGGTGTTAACCTACGTTGCAGGAACCTCGCTTTCCGCGGGGCGCCTCTTGAGCCTCCTCGGCGTTGCCTGTGGGGTATCAAGCCTAGCGCTATCTCCCGCAGGACTTGAATAAGCTTCCGTGAATCTCCACCGCACGAAGGAAATGCGTTAGCATTTTCGAGGAGTCTCGGTTCCTTCCACTTCGGTTAACACGAATGAAAACTTTGATACAACATTCTAATAGCAATCTCAATTTTCATTCACCATGGTGGGAATTATTAATTTGGAGTATTGGAGTAAAGAGAGTCGCCTATTTGGCGGCTCTATTATTTTCCGCATACTTTTTCTAGGTCTCCGATGACTTCTTGAACATCCTCCCAATTGTATATTGAAGCTCCTGCTGCAAGAGGATGTCCTCCTCCTCTATATTTCTGTGCAATTTTATTAATAACAGGGCCTTTGGAACGAAGTCTTACTCTAATTTGATCATCTTCTTCAACGAAAAAAACCCAAGACTTAATCCCTTCAATATTACCTAATATACTTACTAATTGTGAGGCATCCGAGGCCGAGACCTGATATTGTTCTAAGATGTCCTTCTTCATCACCATTGAAGCTACGCCATGTTCCGAGATTGTAAAATTTTGTAGTACATAACCACTTAATCTGGAAACATTCTGTTTTGATGTATACAGTTGATCGTATATGTCTGTAAATGTAAAGCCATACTCAATTAATTCACCTGCATACTTAAAAGTTTTTGGCTTTGTGCTAGGAAAAAGAAAACGTCCTGTATCACCAATTATTCCAGCGTAAATAAGTCTTGCTCCTTCTTGAGATAACGTTAGGCCCTTTTCCTTTCCGAATAAGTAAAACTCATAGATCATTTCGCTAGCAGAACTAGCATTTGTATCAACCCACAAAATGTCACCGTATTGGTCTTCATTTGGATGATGGTCTATTTTAACGAGCATTCTCCCTTTATTATACCGATTGTCGCTAATTCTTTCTTGATTGGCAGTATCGCAAACAATAACAAGTGCCTCTTTATATAATTCATCGTCAATACTGTCCATTTTACTTAGAAATGATAATGTTTTTTCCTCGTCCCCAACAACATAAATTGCTTTTTCTGGAAATGATGTTTTTAATATTTCTGCCAATCCGCATTGAGAGCCGTAGGCATCTGGGTCTGGTCGGACATGACGATGGATAATAATGGTTTCAAATTGCTGTACTGCTTCTAGAATTTTATCCTTCATGCTTTTCTCCTTTTTACAATTGTCTATATTTACCTTTATTTAAACACACTATAACCTATTTTTAAATGGTTATTTCATTAGGATATGTCTTAACGTTTGTCCATTCTTTTAACAATAGTTCAAGCCTCTAGCAATTTAGTCGTTTTCATATTAAAATATGATTTAGGCTTATTTATCAATTGGAGGTTATCAGTATGCCTATTTTTGTCATATTAATTGTTGTATCTTTATCATTTTATGCTTTCTATAAAATGAAATATTTTCGTTCAAATAGACCGATTGAAAAAAGATGGATTTCTTCTAAATCAAGTATTGCTTTAGGTCTTTTTATCTTATTCTTTGCTTTTAATCAATTTGTACTCCACCATACTACTGTTTCTATTGTTGTTGGAATTATTTTCATGTTAGTCGGTGGGGGAAGTATTTGGGCTGGATATAAAGCGTATAAATATTATTTACCTTTAGCTATCCAAGAAGCAGAAGACCTTAATAAGTAATAGTATAGGAAAAGGGGACGTAGATTACGTCCCCTTTTTGATTTATCTTAGTTTTTTATCGATCAATGAGTTGAACCATCATCATCGCTTTCCCAACGACTACACCTTCGTTATATACTTCTACATCCACTTTACCAAATTTCCTTCCTACCTCTAGCACTTTTGGTTTAATTTCTATCATGCTATCGATTTGAACAGGCTTAATAAAATAAATTGTAATATTTTCAACAACCAAGTCCCCTTTTTTATATGACCGTAGAACTCGATTTGCTGCCTCAGTAACAATCGTTGTGAATACACCATAAGAAATCGTTCCTAGATAATTAGTCATTTGAGGTGTAACAGGACAACGGTATATTTCATCTAACTTACTTTCAGTACTAATGTCTTCAAACTGATTGGTAATAATATCATCAATGGTTTCCCCAACTTGAGGTTGACGACCAATCATTTGTAAAGCTTTCATAACATCTTGTCTACTTATAATTCCTTGTAATCGATTGCTCTGATCAACAACCGGAAGTACTTCGATTCCTTCCCATACCATGACATGTGATGCAGAAGCAACAGATGTTTTCTCATTTACAGTCATCGGTTGTTTTGTCATAATTTTTTCAATTAATGTTGTTCGGTCTTGTCCCATAATATCCTTTGCAGTAACAATGCCTATAACTTTGTAATTGTCATCTATAACTGGATAACGACCATGACCACTTTGTTGATTATAAGCATACCAAGTTTCGACAGTGTCAGTTGGGCGTAATACAACCGTTTCGTCCCTATCAGTAACGATGTCCTCTACAAGTACGATCTCTTTTTTTATCAATTGATCATAAATGGCTCTGTTAATCATAGTAGCTACTGTAAATGTATCATAGCTACTTGATATGATAGGCAATTCCAATGTGTCAGCGAGTTTCTTAACCCGATCATCTGTATCAAACCCACCTGTAATTAACACTGCCGCACCTGCATTTAAAGCATATTCATGAGCTTTTGTTCGATTACCTACAATTAAAAGGTTATCAGCACCAGTATATCTCATCATTGCTTCTAACTTCATCGCACCTATTACAAATTTGTTTAAAGTTTTATGTAATCCAGCTCGACCACCTAGAACTTGCCCATCAACGATGTTTACTACCTCAGCATATGTAAGCTTTTCAAAGTTTTCCTTCTTCTTCCGTTCTATCCTTATCGTACCGACTCTCTCAATTGTACTAACATACCCTTTATTTTCAGCCTCTTTTATTGCACGGTATGCTGTCCCTTCACTTACCTTCATATCTTTTGCAATCTGTCTAACTGATATTTTTTCACCTACAGGAAGACTATCAATATGTTGTAATATTTGCTCATGCTTAGTTGCCAAGCTACTTCACCCTCTAATTTTTCTCTTCATCCTATCTTCATTATAAGGGTGATGAATAGTAGTTTCAATGTACTATTGATACTGGCGGACCTTTTGGCGACTTGCAGATTTCATTTTCGAAGAGTTCTGGCTTCTTTTGGTTGTAAATAATAGTCCAACAAGATTACCTCCAAACGCTATTAGAGCGAATAGTAACCAAATCAATGCAAATGCACCTTCTAGTCCACCTGACTGAACATCTAATCTTGGTATGGCAATATACAATAAAAACGCTGTAGCTAATAAGCTTAAAATTAATCGATTTCTTCTCATTATTCTCTCTCCCTACTTAATGCTTGTATTACATTGTATGCACAATTAAATAAAAACAGAAGTAGACTGTTGAATTTACAGGCTACTTCTTTGAGAATCTTATAATAGCTTTCTTAAACATTTTCTCATTAAACATAAGGAACCATCACCTGAGTACCTAAAGTCTTTTTAAGAAAATTTCTATAACTTGATCCCTTCTCCAACTTCTAACACTCTTCCATTATTAGCAGGGAGTAAGTTTATGAATTTATATGGATCCTGTTGAATTACAGGGAATGTATTAAAGTGGATTGGAACAATTTGTTTTGCCTGTAGCCACTCTGCAGCTGTAAGTGCATCCTCTGGTCCCATTGTAAAATTATCCCCAATGGGTAAGAATGCTAAGTCTATTATGTGTCTTTCACCTATCATTTTCATATCTGAAAACAAAGCTGTATCTCCAGCATGATAAATGGTCTTTCCTCCATTCGTAAATAATATTCCTGCGGGCATCCCCGTATAGATAATTTCTTTCGTTTCATAATTTGTATAGCTTGACCCATGAAATGCTTGAGTCAACTTCACTACACCAAATTCAAACTCTTTGGCGCCCCCTATATGCATAGGATGTGTATTTACTCCTTGCCAACTTAAATATTCAGCTAACTCGAATGGAGCAACAACTAATGCATTATTTGATTTTGCAAGAGTTACCGTGTCGCCAACATGATCATTATGGCCATGTGTTAATAGAATAACATCGATCTTAAGTTTTTCTGCATCTAAGTCGGTTAAATCATTGCCCGTGATAAAAGGGTCTATTAATATTGTTTTCTGTTCATCGGTGACAATCTTCACTACAGAATGACCATGATATGAAACAAACATTAGTATCCTCTCCTTCTTCTCATTAAAATCAATTTCCGTTCTATCATACCCTTTATACAATTCTCATTAAACATAAGTTATTCAGTTTACATTTACGAAATGACTTGCTACTCTAAATTATAGAAACGAATACTATATGAAATGGGGATAAAAATGAACCAGCGATTAGAACAATTATCTACATGGTTAACCGATCAAGATATTTCTGCTACCTTTATAACTTCAACCCCTAATATTTTTTATTTAAGTGGATTTTATAGCAACCCACATGAAAGATTATTAGCTTTGCTAACATTCCAAAAGGAAGAACCCATTTTAGTTTGTCCTATGATGGAGGTAACTCAAGCCAAATCGAGTGGTTGGCAATATGAGATTATTGGATATAGTGATACTGATAATCCTTGGGAATTGATTCAAGCATCTTTAGCAAAGCGTAATTTACCAATTCAGTCTGTTGCGATTGAGAAAGAACACCTTAACGTAGAGCGTTACGAACATATCCAGAAGTTATTTCCATCTTCGCACACTTTTAGATCTGTCGAAGAAAAAATGCATCAACTAAGAATGATAAAAGACCAAAAGGAAATCCAAACTTTAAGAGAAGCAGCGAAACTAGCAGACTTTGGAGTTCAAGTCGGTGTTGAAGCAATTGCAGAGGGAAAAACTGAACTAGATATATTAGCAACGATAGAATTTGAATTAAAGAAAAAAGGGATACGCCAAATGTCTTTTGATACAATGGTGTTAACAGGTAATAAAACGGCATCCCCACACGGGAAGCCAGGTCTAGATCCAATAAAAAAGGGAGATCTTGTATTATTTGACCTTGGAGTCGTGCTGGATGGATATTGTTCAGATATTACAAGAACAGTTGCTTTTGACTCTGTAAATCCAGATCAACGAAATATTTATGAAACCGTTAGAAAAGCAGAAGAAGCAGCTGTAGCGGCTTGCGTGGCAGGTGTAGAGATAGGAGCAATTGATAAAACAGCTCGTACAATAATTGCTGATGCAGGGTACGGTGACTACTTCACTCATCGAATTGGACACGGCCTAGGAATTGACGTCCATGAATTTCCGTCCATGAACGCTACCAATACACTACCGCTACAAATCGGAATGACGTTTACAGTTGAACCAGGTATATACGTTCCCGAAATCGGTGGAGTACGAATAGAAGATGACATTCTTATTACAGAAAAAGGTTACGAGTCCTTAACGTCATTTCCTAAAGAGTTACTAATTATTAAATAACAAGACACTAAACAAGCCACAATTATCTGTGGCTTGTTTAGTTAATATCGATATGGGAAAGTTTCCTTTGAATGTTCTTCCATTTTATCAAATTGAGTACATAGAAATTCGAAAATTTTATAATTGAAGTGTTCTTGTTTCTTCATGCATTCTAGAAGGATTTTGTTTTGTTCCTTATTCTCCTTCGCACTTTGCATCATTTCCTCTAATATACTTTCTTGTTTCTTCACATAATTTAACAGAATCTCCTCTTGACTCTTTATAAACTTATCTAAACCCTCATAATGCTCCTTCACATCAATGATTGATTCTGATATTTTTTGATTGAATTCAACTTGTCTTTTTATTAATTGATGTAATTGTCTCATTTCCTCATTTTGTTCCCGACTTTTCTTGTCAATTTCTAGATTTACTTTTTTTTGATCCTCCATATGATTTTGCACAACCTCCTGTTGCTCAAATTGCTCATTCATTTTTTCCGTTAACTCACGCTGTGTTTTTACATAATGATCTAATTGAGCTTCGAGCATCCCTTGAGCTTTTTGCCAATTTGAGTAGAGAGTATGTGTACTTGTAATATATTTCGATACTTTGTCATTATATTTTTTTTGAAAGTTAAGCTGATTTTTAATAAAGCTCGAGTAGAAGAAATGTTGATTTGACTTTGTCGTCTCACTTCCGTTATAAGGACGATACACATGGGGAGCGGATGTATTTGGATTAAAGAAAATATCTGAACTCATCTATCATGCTCCTTTTTTTCCTATAGTTAATATGTCTATTCAGGATATAGGCAAATATCCTAATTATTATAATTTATTAGTCAAAATGCGTTTTCGTGACATGTTTTTTTAAAAAAATTTTGGGCCCGTGTATGAATGAAGGACTTTTTCTTTTGGGGGACTTTTACTCTGTTTGGGACTTCATCCAATGTATGAAGGACTTTTTC
>JAIVAN010000011.1 GCA_020171895.1 Bacillus timonensis
TCTTTGGGCTTTTACTCCGTTTGGGACTTCATCCAATGTATGAAGCACTTTTTCTTTGGGCTTTTACTCCGTTTGGGACTTCATCCAATGTATGAAGCACTTTTTCTTTGGGCTTTTACTCCGTTTGGGACTTCATCCAATGTATGAAGCACTTTTTCTTTGGGCTTTTACTCAATTAGGGCTTTCAATAAATTTCTTCTAAGTATCAATCATAATTTCTCAAACAATTTTCATCCCTACAAACATTTACTTATTTAGAAAAAAAAAGATACCTGTTATACAGGTATCTTAAGGCTTTATTGGCTTAATAATGATTTAGCATCAGAATATGCAAGTTCGTGAGACTCTGCAACCGCTCTGTATGTTACGTATCCATCTAAAGTGTTAATTCCTTTTAACAATGCCTCATTATCGATACACGCTTGCTTGTAACCCTTATTAGCAATCTGTACAGCGTAAGGTACAGTTACGTTAGTCAAAGCAATTGTTGAAGTACGTGGCACTGCCCCAGGCATATTTGCAACAGCATAGTGAACAACATCATGTTTTACATATGTTGGGTCATCATGAGTTGTAATACGGTCCGTTGTTTCAAAGATACCACCTTGATCAATTGCAATATCAACAACAACTGAGCCTGGTGCCATCGCTTGAATCATTTCTTCTGTAACAAGCTTAGGCGCCTTTGCACCTGGGATTAGTACTGCACCAATTACTAAATCTGATTCTGCTACAGCTTCAGCAATATTTAAAGGGTTTGACATTAACGTTGTAATATCAGTTCCAAAGATATCGTCAAGTTGACGTAATCGCTCTGGATTTAAATCAATGATTGTTACTTCTGCTCCAAGTCCGATTGCCATTTTGGCTGCATTCGTACCTGCAACACCTCCGCCAATAATCGTCACTTTTCCACGCTTTACACCTGGAACGCCTGCAAGTAAAATACCTTTTCCACCTTTTGGTTTTTCAAGGAATTGAGCACCAAGTTGTGATGCCATTCTTCCTGCTACTTCACTCATAGGTGTTAGAAGTGGTAATGACCCATTCGGTAATTGTACTGTTTCATATGCGATTCCTACCACTTTGTTATCAATTAGTGCTCTTGTTAATTCTGGTTCTGGAGCTAAATGTAAATATGTAAATAAAATTAATCCCTCACGAAAGTACCCATACTCTGCTGGAAGTGGCTCTTTTACTTTCATAACCATATCCATAGACCAAGCTTCAGTAGCAGTATCTACTATTTTGGCACCCGCTTCAATATATTGTTCATTTGTGAAACCCGATCCAATCCCTGCTTCTGTCTCGATAAACACTTCATGACCAAATCTTACTAGGTTTACCACACCAGCAGGTGTCATTGCTACACGGTTTTCATTGTTTTTTATTTCTCTAGGTACACCAATTCGCATTGATTTTTCCTCCTAATCATTCAAAAAATAAATAAATGCGTTTAACGCTATTATTACATACAATAATAGAAATCCTTTATCATAGAAAAGACGTATTAACTATAACACCAAACGACAAATTGTAAAACAATTTTCTTATAAAAATCATTAAAAAACTTTGATAGAATAACTATGTAAGCACTTTCAATATTTTGCTAATTATTATAATTTTTTAAAAATAATCATATGTGAAACAAAACTCGAAAATATAACAGAGTTCTCTCTTTCTCTCATCTATCATGAGATGGGATACAGAATTTTATACATAAAAATAGTAATTATCTAAATCTTAAGCATATATACATTTACAGACTTGTATCCTTTCCTTAGAATGGGCTTATTACGTTAAATGAAGGTAGGCATCTAAATGATTAGTTCCGTTTCATCAATAAAAAAAGAACAAAGCCGCATCGAAAAATTCGGTTTAGAATCCGTTCCAACTGAACTTCGAAAAACTACTTGGTTTGAATACTTTGTCATTCAACTCGCATTTTCTGTAAACTCTGGAAATTTTTTAGTACCTGCTCTCGCTGTCATTCAAGGGCAACTTACCTTTTTTGCAGCATTTATTAGTACTGTATTAGGTGCCTCATGTGCATTCTTATTTGTATCCTACCTCTCCTTACCAGGTGCAAAAAACGGAATACCTGCCCAGTACGCTTTACGAACGATACTAGGTATAAGAATTGCAAGGTTCATGGGCTCACCCATTAGAACTATTACTTCTTTATATTGGTTCGCTGTTCAAACAATTGGTGGTACGTACGTGTTACTTCAATTATTAAAAATACATTTTGACATACAACTACGATTTGCCTATGTGTCAATATCATTAGCCATAATTATGGCTGTTTTAGCTCTAATAGGATTTGACGCTGTAAAAAAAGCAACTAAGCTATTTCTACCTGTCTTAATAGTTGGACAAATTATTATGGTTTATTTACTAGTTACATATATGCAAAAACATGCTGGAACTGCTACTACCATTCTCAACACTGGTAATTGGGAAATAAAAACAATGCTTTTTTATGCTAGCTTAGCTTTTGTACAATATATATCTGGTGTCAGTGCTTCCTCAGATATGACTCGATATGCGAAATCATATAAGCATGGTTTTTGGGGACTATACTCTGGAAATGTGGCAGGGTTTATTATAACAGCTCTTTTAGGAACTTATACTGCAGCACTTAGCCAAGAATGGAACCCTTTTATTACGACTAGCAATATGACATCCTCCCCAATATTAATTGGAATCATCTTTAGTTGTGCAATGGTATCTATGTTATCTATTAATTTAAGCAACGCTTATACAGGAGGGTTTAGCCTATTAAATAGTGTGCCTGCTTTAGGGAGAATAAAAAGTGCAATCGTTTTTGGTTTGTTTGCGATTATATTAAGCGCCTTTCCTACTTTAGTAGAGGAAGCAAAGCAGTTCATCTCGGTATTAGGAGCTTTTATCATACCGCTATCAGCCGTTATCATTACTGACTTCATTGTTTTCAAAAAAAGTACGATCTCTATAGAAGAACTAGCCAAACTTCTTGATAATACTTATAGCTATAATCTAGCTGCCCTATTCTCAATGACTATAGGATTTTGTCTATACTTTCTAATACCAGAATATTGGTCTCCAGGCTTTATAACCTTTATTTTGACATCATTTTTTTATTTTTCTTATCGAAAAATAAAAATAAATAAAGAATCATTTAAAAATGCATAATCCTTTCACCATGAGTTTTCTCATGGTGTTTTTTTGGGTTGTTTTTACTCTTCTTTTCGCTGGAATCAAGTACTATAAAAAAGCGGTCTTTCATTCGAAGCTTGCTTATCTTAAGCGTTTTCAATAGATTTATCTAGATTCATCGTGTAGAATAGATTCGAGTTATAAGAAGGCTTTTCTAGTATTACTGATATTTTTCATTTATTTTTAGAAGTAGTATATAGCATAAATAAAAGGCTAGTTAAAATAGTAATAACCTCATAACAAATGTAGCTACTTTATGATGATCAAACAAATTTAAAATGGAACCTCATGGGGGTAAGTATAATGGATGAGTTCTTTAAATATGATGAACGTTTAGGTATTCATTTACCTATGTTAAATAAAGACTGGGATGAGTTCACCAAACAGACCCAACAAAATATTCTCCTCTATTGGGAAAAGATAAGAGGTACAATTCCTGACCGAATAGCAGAAATCGAACAAGAAATTAATAAAAAACAAACTGAACTAGGAAATGAACAAGATTTCTCTCGTTCTTGTACTCTTAACTCAGAAATATCTGAGCTCGCTTCTATTATTAATGATTTGTGGATTTGGTATCGAATGAATCAAACCGTTACAAAAAAACATCTATAAATTAAAAACAGCAAAAGAGTGAATTCTACATACATCACTCTTTTGCTGTTTTTTCAGAAAAAATACTTACCGATTTTTTATAAATCTTTTTGTATTTCTCGAACCACATGTCCTAATTCAGGTAGAATTAATTTGTTTAAAGCTAGTTTTACAGCACCACTAGATCCAGGTGTTGAAAAAACAGCTGTATTTTTGCTTACTCCCGCTATCGCTCTAGATAAAAGAGCAGCTGAACCTATGTCTTCATTATAACTTAGCATTCTAAATAATTCCCCGAAACCTACAATTTCTTTATCAAGTAACTGTTGTACCGTTTCAATCGTTACATCACGTTTTGCTATACCGGTACCACCATTTGTAAGTACTACTTCAATTTCAAGATCCTCACACCCAGAGAGTATCGCATTCCGGATCAGCGACTGTTCATCCTTCACAATTTCATATTGTACAACTTCATGACCAGCACCTTGCAAAAGTTTAGTCATTAATTGACCACTTTTATCCGTTTCCTTTGTCCGTGTATCACTTACAGTAATGACCTTACACTTAACGGATTTTGGTGCCTCTTTTTTATGTTCAATTGCACTCAATTTAAATACTCTCCTTTCTCCTTGATGAAACGGTATTGATAGTATTTATGGGCAAAGTCTGTAACTTGTCTAGTTAGCTGATAATTCACTCCAGCACCAATAGCCATTCCGATTAAAGGAATACCTTGAATAAGTTTTTTTCTAAATAAGTGGATAGTTAACCCTTTAAAAATTTGTTTTATAGGCTGCTTAATCCACGTTTCATCTGTTAATTCTTCACTACCTTCATAAAAGAAATATTGATGCTCGTATGTATCAAGCTCATCAATTAAACTTCTCCAACCTCTACTTTGCATCCGCTTTGGTAAAGTGGCAGCATGAAAGACTTTTAAGGAAGTCATCATTTCATATGGAGTGTTGACCTCATAGCCATATGTCATAGCAATTAATTGGACAGACCTAAGATTTATGATCGTCATCGCAGGAATATCTGCACCCAGTATGATACCACCGGTTCCTGATAATCCCCCTTGTGCAAAGGAGTAGAGACGATGCTTCGCAATTTGATGATCTGCTAAATAAGCGAGTTGATCCATTCGAAGTTTTCTTAGATCAGAAAGCTGTTCAATCTCTTCATCGAAAGTTCGGGCCGCATCAAGAATTCGTCTTCTAGCATCCATTTGTGCTTGAGTTCCTTGAATCGTAGCATGTAAATGAAACAACCAATTATCCAGTTTAGAGAAGAAATTACGACGAACATGCTCAGGTATATAATCAAATGAAATTTCAAGCCATTTTTCATAGGTCATTTCAAGATCTGTGGCTTCATAATCTGATAGATTTTCTGCCCAGTCCATAATTTCTAACAAAATTCTTTCTTCTCTCGTTGTTAAAGTCACTTTTCTACCCCTCCCCATTACCAAATCTATCCTTCTAAAAAAATTATAACATATGTATAGACATTGAAGGAAAACAAGGCTTATACAATTAAGGCTACTGCACATTTTCTTACAGTAGCCTTTCTACTTCCTTTTTGACATAGTTTATAAAAAAGTACGCTTTACCTTTTCCCAAAAAGAATTATCTTTTAATTTGACTGTTTTTATTTTCTTATTACTTAACGAAATTTCAATATTTTCAACATGCCTAATACTTAATGCTTCATTATCCATTCCCATTGTTGGAAAATCGTTTCCATCTTGGACAACTTTAAGCCTTAATTTTCGAGCCTCACTTAAAATAAAAGATGAACCTAAAGTTCTGTAACGGTTATTATTTAATGATGCCAATTCACTTACTTGTAAGCACGGTAACATCGGATCTACAACTGCACCTTTAACAGATTTATTATATGCAGTACTTCCAGTAGGTGTTGCAACGATTATGCCATCTCCTCTAAAGGTTTCAAAATGAAGATCGTCGATAAAAACATCCATTACAAATGTTTTAATAATAGCTGAACGTATCGAGAATTCATTTAAACAATAGAAGGAAGTCTTTTCATCGACGCATACTTCTATGGTTGGGTATTTTCTAACTTCAATTTCTGCATTAGTCATGGCCTCAATCATTTTGCTTTTATCTTCAATGTGAAAATCGCAATATAAGCTTAATGAACCTGTAGTAGAGATTCCTGCAAACAGACAATCTTCACGAAAGTTCGATTTTCTTATAGCTTGAAGAAATGTTCCATCGCCACCAATACTAACGATGACATTCGCTTGCTCCATCTCTTCAATCACTTGAAACCCATGATCCAATGCTAGCTGCGATAGCTCTTTTAATTCTGATTCTATCTCTTCTGAATGTTTATAATAAAAAAATAGATTTCTTCGATTAGACATGTTATTTCCTCCTTATGCGTAGACAGGGGTTCTTTAGGAATACTAAGTGAAAGTGTCCATTTGGCTACCCTGAAAATACGTTTCGTTACACTCAACATGGGGTGTTAACCTTCGTTGCAGGAGCCTCGCTTTCCGCGGGGCGCCACTTGAGCCTCCTCGGCTTCGCCTGTGGGGTCTCAAGCCCGGCGCTATTCCCGCAGGAGTCTCGGTCCTTCCACTCCGATTAACACGAATGAATTACTTAAAAGCCAACATTCTATAGACGTAAAAATCAAGTTCACATTTTCAATCTTCATGGTGAAAATCACTTTGCAAGAAAGTCTATGCTTAAAATAGAATCAAAACAAAATGCTCATTCTTCTTCCCGTTTAAAGGAGAGAAAGAAAAGAAATAAATACATCTTTATTTGACATAGTTTGGATTGGAATCTCTATAAGTATCTCCTAAAAAAATCCAACTATTTTTAAAAATATCTGTTACAATTATTTATTGTGTAATAAGTGTATCATTATTATGAAACATTTTGTAAATCAAATCGTAGTAATTTTTGAACAATTTAAGGAGGGTTTATATGAGCGGAAAACGTTGGGCAGCTTTAGGAATTGCAGCAGGGTTGTTTATTTTCTCTATCTTAATTAACTTTGCAACTGCCGTAGCATTTAATGATTTAGGCAATTGGTCTGAAGAGTTCTCGAATGAATTATTTGTTGGTTCGGGTGAGGAGTTTTTAGAGACCACAGTAATTGAAGGCACAGGAACAGACAAGATTCTAGTCTTATCAGTTAATGGAGTAATTCAAGACAGTGGGCAAGATGTACCATCTTATTTTTCAACAGTAAGTTATCAACATCGGACTTTTCTTAAGATGATTGAGCATGCAACAGAAGATGATTCTGTTCAAGGAATTATTCTACGAGTCAATTCTCCAGGTGGTGGAGTTGTAGAAAGTGCAGAAATACATAATAAGTTAGTCCAGTTTCAAGAAAAAACAGAAAAGCCGATTTACGTTTCAATGGGAACAATGGCTGCTTCTGGTGGCTATTATATTTCAACTCCTGCTAATAAAATTTTTGCTGCACCTGATACATTAACTGGTTCTTTAGGTGTAATCATGCAAGGAATAAATTATAGCGGTTTAGCAGAAAAGTACGGAGTTACATTTGAAACGATAAAAAGTGGCCCATTTAAAGATATAATGTCTCCTACTCGCGAGATGACAGAGGAAGAACGAAACATACTACAGTCTATGGTAGATAACGCTTATACTGGATTTGTAGATGTCATTGCTAGTGGAAGAGAATTGACTGAATCAAAAGTAAGAGAAATTGCAGATGGTAGAATATACGATGGTCGCCAAGCAAAAAACTTAAATCTTATTGATGAATTAGGTTACTTCGAAGATGTTGTTATAGCAATGAAAGATGATTTTAATCTAGGTGATATTCCTGTAGTAGAATACGAAAGTAATTATGGTTTTGGTTCATTCCTATCAATGAGCACTCAAAAGTTATTTGGAGAAGATATTCAAATGGCTACTTTAATGAAGCTTCTTTCCCAACCCAATTCACCTCGCATGATGTATTTATATGCTGAATAAGAAAGGGGAATAGAAGATGGATACTAACCTTGAAGACTTAAACAATAAAGTAAATAAGACCGAAGATAGTAAAACTGTTGAAAGAAGCCTGTTTTTTGCAGGTTTTTGGATGAGATTTTGGGCGTATCTATTAGACTTAATTGTAATTGGCAGCATCAATCGCATCTTAATCTATCCGCTCTTTAGAGGGTTAAATCTTCCTATCGTCGATCATCACATGTTTTCTTTCATTACAATTTCGACAACGATTACCTTTTATTTGTATTTCATTTTAATGACAAAATACTTTAGTCAAACACTTGGAAAGATGGTGTTCGGACTAAGAGTTATTGACCTAAATGATAAACCACTAACTTGGTCAACTATTATATTTAGAGAATTTATCGGCCGTTTTATATCAAAGTTCACAGTAGTTGGTTATATAATCGTTGGCTTTCTACCTAAAAAACAAGGCCTTCATGATATCTTCTCTGATACAACTGTTGTTCACGAACGATAAATCTAACTTTTAAACCTACTGAATTCAGTAGGTTTATTTTAGTTGGTTCACGGTGATAATGAAAGATTGAAAGGGTGTGTGTGATATGAAATGGTTTATAATCATTATTCTCATTTTATTTCTAATTTGCTTATTAATCATTTTCACAAAACTTCATGTGAAAATTTTCATACGCCACGCACAGGATAATGATCATATAAAAGTAAAATTCAAAGCATGGTTTGGGTTAATTAAATATACAATCGATGTCCCACTAGTAAAAGTAGATGATGATTCTCCTAGTATTGTTATACAAGAACAAACAAGTACCGGTAGAAAGAGTGAAGCAGGTAGTCAAAAGACAAAACAGTTTACAGCCTTAGAAATCATTAGAAGTTTAGAGGATACAAAAACAGTTCTCCAACACGTGGTTGGATTACATGCAATTATTCGAAAATTTTTACTTAGGGTTACGATCACAAAGTTTGAATGGCATTCCATCCTAGGAATAGGTGACGCAGCTTCTACAGGAATTCTTACTGGACTGGGCTGGTCTATCAAGGGGGGGATTTTAGGGATTGTTGGTTCTCATATGATATTAAAAACAAACCCAGACATTACCATTACCCCATCTTTTCAACAACCATTTTCACAAACAAACTTTGTATGTATGATTCACTTCCGAATAGGGAATGCTATGCTAGCAGGAATACGACTGGTTAGATTTTGGAGAGGAGGAACTCCTAAATTTAAATCTTTTCCTCTATCCATATTATCAGGTACTCACTCGAAAAAATCAGTATAATTAGGAGGAATCTAACATGTCTGAACATCCAATACAAGGGTTAATGACAACAGCAATGGAGAACCTGAAACAAATGATTGACGTCAATACAATCATTGGAGATCCGGTTGAAACACCAGATGGTAGTGTCATACTGACTGTCTCCAAGGTTGGGTTCGGATTTGCTGCTGGTGGTAGTGAATTTCAAGTTCAAGGTCAAAAGCAAGAGAGCAGTCAAAGTAGCCAAGACGGTTCTGGCCAGAAGTCCCCTCAAAAACTACCTTTTGGTGGAGGTAGTGGTGGCGGTGTTTCAATTACTCCTATTGCCTTTTTAATTGTAAGTGCAAACGGAGTGAAAATGCTACACCTTGACGAAAGTACACATCTTTATGAGAAATTACTAGAAATGGCACCACAAGCCGTAGAAAAAATTCAACAAATGTTTAAAAAGGAAGATAAACAAGAAAATCATTCGCAAAATCAAGGGCAACAACAAAAACAAGATTTTGACATTTAAATGTGTTTTTGAGAGGTTAACTGTTTTACATCAGTTAGCTTCTTTTTTTACTCTAAAATAGAAGGATACTATCTATTTTTCAAACTAAATCGTTGCAATCCTTTCCCGATAAAGCTATGATTTACACTGTACATACCTTATTAAAGGAGGCAATATCATAATGGCTACTATTACATTTAAAGGTAATCCAGTAACTTTATTAGGAAATGAAGTAAAAGTAGGTGACACAGCACCTAATTTTAAAGTTTTAGCTAATGACATGAGCCCTGTTACATTAGAAGATTCTAGAGGTTCTGTTCGATTAATTAGCGTAGTTCCATCATTAGACACAGGTGTATGTGATGCACAAACACGTCGATTTAATGAGGCAGCTTCAACTCTTGAAAATGTAAAAATTTTAACAATTAGTGTTGATTTACCAATGGCACAAAAACGTTGGTGTGGATCAAATGGAATCGAAAATGTTCAGACTTTATCTGATCACCGCGAATTATCGTTTGGGGAAGCATATGGTGTTCATATTCAGGAATTACGTTTATTAGCACGTGCGATTTTTGTCGTTGATAGCAATGACAAAGTAACATATGTTGAATACGTGAGTGAAGGAACAGATCATCCTAATTATGAAGCTGCAATTGAAGCTGCAAAAGCTGCAAACTAATATAGTATTTACTCCAAGACCTCGACTCTTTTAAATCGAGGTCTGTTTTCTTGATTTATTTCTCCCCCACTAAAAACATTCATATCTACATCTCTTGCTATTCGTTGAGAGTCCTTCTACAATAAAGGAATGTATAAATGCACGAAATATTGGAGGTAAATAATTTGTCTACTCAATCACCCGTTGAAAACTTGTTTTATCTATTTGACAAGACTGCAAACATTATTCAACAAGAATTAAATTGTACATACTTAGAAGCTCTTGCTGAGACAGCTGAAAACGTATTTCACCAATCCATCATACAGGATGAAATTAGTGAAATGACAAAAAAACGATTAGAAAAAGAATACCAAGCAGTTCCAATAGGACATTATTCAAATGAAGAAATAAGAAAAGCTTATCAATTATCCCTATTAAAAGGAATGAAACATTCAACTCAATCTAATCACCAAATGACTCCTGACGCAGTTTCCCTTTTCATGGGATATTTAGCCTCAAAATGCATGGACAACAGAAAGAACATTTCCATACTTGATCCGGCTGTTGGAACTGGAAATCTACTTACATCGATAATGAACCACATTCCTTCAAAAGAAATGATAGGTTTCGGAAGTGAAATCGATGATTTACTAATTCGATTAGCATATAACAACTCTAATTTACAAAAGCACACTATTCAATTTTTCAATCAAGATAGCCTTGAGCCATTATACATAGACCCAGTAGATTTAGTTGTTTGTGACATTCCAATTGGATACTATCCAAATGACATCGGAGCATCTAAATTTTCTCTGAAGTCTAATGACGGGCATTCATATTCTCATCATTTATTTATTGAACAAAGTGTAAAACATACCAAAGCTGGTGGGTATCTTTTATTATTAATTCCTAATCATTTATTTACAAGTGACCAAGCAGATAAGATGCACCGTTTTATTAAAGAACAATGCATCATACAAGGTCTTGTTCAATTACCTTTATCAATGTTTAAGGATGAAAAATCAGCCAAAAGTATTTTCATCCTTCAGAAAAAAGGAAATGAGGTCACTCAACCAAAACAAGCATTATTGGTCGACCTTCCAAAATTTTCAAACAAAGATGCAATGAGAGGTATCATCGCAAGAATAGACAGCTGGTTTAAAACCGAAAAACAACCCAGTACCCGCTAAATGAAACCAACCATACACCGAATTAGAGAACTCTGCCGAAATCGAAACTTCTGTTAAGCAGAGATTCATCTCTCCTCGGTGTATTTTTTCTTTAGATGAGTATTAGCATTTGTTTTTCTATTTTAAAATGTTGGAATCAAGTACCTTAGTACCTTAGTCTTGTTAACCGAAGTGGAAGAAACCGAGACTCCTGCGGGAGATGCGCTGGACTGGAGACCCCACAGGCGAAGCCGAGGAGGCTCCAGGAGCGCCCCGCGGAAAGCGAGGTTCCTGCAACGAAGGTTAACACCCCACATACAGTGTCGTTTTTTTAGGGTAGCCATTCTGTCAGAATATAAAGACTTTGTGACGAAAACGGTACCATTTCTAAAAGCTCTTGAAATGTGTCGATTACGATGTTTAAATGAAAAAGGTATCTATGAATTGCGGCCTTTTGGCAAAGAATAATTAAAGTACGAAACATTTAAACATACTAGACAACAGTAGGAAATGAATATCACTTTATCGATGTTCGCCTATCTAAGGGAGCGATAAATATATGTCAACAATAATTGCGATTAACGCTGGAAGTTCATCATTGAAATTTCAACTATTTGAAATGCCAAGTGAAAAGGTTATTACAAAAGGTTTAGTTGAAAGAATTGGACTAGACAATTCCATTTTCAACATCTCTGTAAATGATCAAAAACAAAAAGAAATCCTAGATATACCTGATCATTCAGTGGCTGTAAAAATTTTATTAGAAAAACTTACATCCCTAGGTATTATTCAATCTTTAGATGAAATTGACGGTATTGGACATCGTGTTGTTCATGGTGGCGAAACCTTCAGCGATTCTGTTCTTATAACAGATGAAGTCTTAAACCAAATCGAAAGCTTATCTGAGTTGGCACCACTGCACAATCCTGCAAACATTACAGGAATTAAAGCATTTAAAGAAGTTTTACCGAACGTACCTGCAGTTGCAGTGTTCGATACAGCTTTCCATCAAACAATGCCTGAGCAATCATTTCTATACAGTCTTCCATATGATTACTATAAAGAATATGGTATTCGAAAATATGGATTCCATGGAACTTCCCATAAATACGTTTCTCAACGTGCTGCTGAACTACTCGGAAGACCAATTGAACAACTCCGCCTTATTTCTTGTCACTTAGGGAACGGAGCAAGTATCGCAGCTATTGAAGGTGGAAAGTCAATTGATACATCTATGGGCTTTACACCACTTGCAGGAGTTGCGATGGGTACCCGATCAGGGAATATTGACCCAGCATTAATTCCATACATCATGGAGAAAACCGGTAAAACTGCAGATGAAGTGTTAGATGTATTAAATAAGAAAAGTGGTATTTTAGGTGTTTCAGGTTTTTCAAGTGATCTACGTGATATCGAGTGCGCTGCTGAAGAAGGAAATGAGCGTGCAGAGTTAGCTTTAGAAGTTTTTGCAAGTCGTATTCATAAATATATTGGATCTTACGCTGCAAGAATGTATGGTGTTGATGCTATTATTTTCACAGCGGGAATTGGTGAGAATAGTGATGTTATTAGAGCAAGAGTTCTTCGTGGTTTAGAGTTCATGGGAGTGTATTGGGACCCAGCACTAAATAAAGTTCGTGGAAAAGAAACATTCCTAAATTATCCTCATTCGCCTGTAAAGGTTATTGTTATTCCTACAAATGAAGAAGTGATGATAGCTCGTGATGTAACAAGGTTAGCAACAATGTAAACAGAAAATTAACAAAACCAAGGGACACCCTGTATTTTTAGGTGTCCCTTTCATTTTATAATTCTCCTTCATACATGACTGTGTTATCAACAATCGTCATAACAACTTTGGCGTTAACAATATCATCTTCTGGTATATTAAATAGGTCTCTATCAAAAACAGTAAAGTCAGCTAAATGTCCCTCAATAATTTTTCCTCTTGTACTTTCTTGTCCGATTGCAAATGCACTCCCAGTTGTAAATAAAGAGACCGCCTCAAATACTGACAGTGCTTCACTTAAACTATATGCTGGGCTATCGAGAGAAGGACTATTTTTCCTTGTAACAGCTGCATGTATCCCTAATAATGGATCGACAGGTTCGATTGGTGCATCTGAACCACCAGCACAGTGGAAACCTTTATTTAACAGTGTTTTCCATGCGTAGCAGGATTTCATATTTGCTTCACCTATTCTTTCAATAACCCACGGGAAGTCTGTTGCCACAAATCGCGGCTGTATGTCCAAGATTAAAGGCAGCTTTACTGCACGATCTATTAATTCTTCTCTTAAAATTTGTGCATGGATTAAACGATCTCTCTGTCCTTCTATTGGAGGAAACTCTTCAATCGCTTCAACTGCATATTGAAATGCTAAATCTCCAATCACATGGATAGCTACTGGCATCTCGTATTCTCTTGCCTTTTTGACAAGCTTTTTTAGCTCTGGTAACGAGTGTATAGCAACTCCGGATGTGTCAGGAGCATCATTGTAAGGATGACTTAATAACGCCGTACGTCCTCCTAGTGCACCATCTGCAAACATTTTCACAGCACCTATGTCAATCCAATCATTAAGTGGTCCAAAGGTATATCCCAATTTATGCATATCAGAAACTACTTCATGATGTATAAGTAAGTTAGTGCGGAATTTTTTCTCCTTTCCATTTAGTACCTTCTTAAATGTATTAAAAGTTCTTTCGAAACCACCGTAATAGTTCATATCTTCACTGTGTCCGCCTACTAATCCTAGTCTTAAGCAGTCATCGATAGATGCATTAAGAGTTCTTTCTAAATATGATTCACTAACTGCAGGAATTACAGATTTCACTAATTCTTGGGCTGTATCAAGTAAATAACCCGTAGGCTCACCTTTATCATCTTTAACAATTACCCCTCCTACAGGGTTTACTGTATTAAAATTAATATTTGCTAGTTGCAACGCCTTCGAATTTACAATGACTGCATGACGACAGACTCTTGTAAGCATCATTGGGTTTTCTGAGGAAATGGCATCTAATTCATGCCTATGAAATATTTTACGATCTGCTAATTGATTTTCGTTCCACCCTTCCCCTATAATCCATTCTCCTGTTTCGGCAACTTTTATTTTTTCTTTTAAAGCAGCTATTATTTCCTCTGAGGAGGTCATTTCTGATAAATCCAATCGAGATAATTTTTCACCGTGTCCAATAAGATGCAAATGACTATCAACAAAACCAGGATACATACTATTACCCTTTAGGTTATATTCTTTAGTAACCTTGAATTGATTTCTTATTTTCTCTTCTGTACCAGTCGCGACAATTTTGCCATCTTCTACGAATACTGCCTCAACTTTTTCTCCTTCTCTATCAAGCGTGTAAATATTGCCGTTATACCATAAAGTTCCCACTCTGTTATCTCTCCATTTCAATTGTACAAGAATGTGATATTCTCTTTGAATTACCTTAACATATCTATAATGATACAGAAAAGCAGATAGCATATGCTACCTGCTTAGTTTGTTAAGCGTGTTGCTTTTTCATTTCTTGTTCTCTTAATTCAATTCTTCTAATTTTACCTGATGTAGTTTTAGGTAAATCTTTTACAAATTCAATCTTTCGGGGATATTTATAAGGTGCTGTCATTTCTTTGACGTGCTCTTGTAGCGTTTGAACTAATCCTTCTGAATTCTCATCAATATTTTCTCTTAACACAATAAATGCTTTTACAATGTATCCACGAATCTCATCCGGACTAGCTACAACTGCACACTCTTTAACAAAAGGGTGCTTTACTAATGCATCTTCTACTTCAAAAGGTCCAATTGTATAGCCTGAGCTTATGATAATATCATCTCCGCGGCCTTCGAACCAAAAGTAGCCATCTTGGTCCTTTTTTGCTTTATCACCAGTAATATAATAGTCTCCCCTAAATTGCATTGCTGTCCTTTCAGGGTCTTTATAATATTCCTTAAACAAAGCAGGTGTTTCTTTATGAACAGCAATATCTCCTACCTCTCCCACTTCACAAGGTAAACCGTGCTCGTTAATAATTTCTACTCGATTTCCTGGAGTTGGTTTTCCCATTGATCCAGGCTTTATGTTCATTCCTTTTAAAACACCAACAAGTAAAGTATTTTCGGTTTGCCCATATCCATCCCTTACTTCAACGTTAAATACACGCTTGAACGTGTCAATTACTTCACCGTTTAAGGGTTCACCTGCTGAAACAGCACTATGAAGGGCTGGCAATGAATAATCACTTAAATTATCGACTTTAGCCATTATTCTATACTCTGTTGGCGTACAGCATAATACATTAACTGAGTAGTTACTTAAAAGTTCTAGGTATTTTTTTGCTTCAAATTTACCATTGTAGACAAATCCCGTAGCTCCAGAACAAAGGGTTGATACAAATGGACTCCAAATCCACTTTTGCCACCCTGGACCTGCAGTAGCCCAGACAGTGTCATTCTCATTAATACTTAGCCACTCCACAGCTGCTGTTTTCAAGTGTGCAAATGCCCATCCATGGGTATGAACGACTCCCTTTGGGTTCCCAGTAGTACCTGATGTATAAGATAAAAAGGCCATGTCATCACGCTTTGTTTGAGCGAACTCTAGTTCATCACTCTCTACTTCCATTAGACTATCCAAAAATAGCCAACCATTAATTGACTGCCCTACAGAGAATTTTATAATTGTATCTTCAATGGATTCAAATTGATCTGCATAAGGGTAATAGCTAATGACAGCTTTTACATCACCATGTGCGATACGATATTGTAGATCTTTTGCTCTTAACATCTCTGAACAAGGTATTACAACAAGTCCTGCCTTTAGAGCAGCTATATAAATTGTATACGCTTCGATGAGCCTAGGTATAATAACTAAAACTTTATCACCTTTCTGTAATCCTTTTTTTATTAAAGCGTTTCCAATTTTATTTGCATTTTTTATCAATTTATCATATGTAATTTCTTTCTTCTGACCACTTTCATCTTCCCACTTTAAAGCAACCTTGTTATGATCCTTAGTAAAACGTTCCACTTCTTGAATGAGGTTATAATGTTGTGGTGCAATTAGCTCTTCACGTTTCATAATATTCTCATCTCCCAAAACTATTTTTACTAACAATTCAAATTATACTAAATTATTACAAATTATTGAATGATATTTTGGGATAATTTCCTATTGTTAATAACATATCCATGTGAAGGCTCTTGTTGATCTCACACTATAGCTGATTGTTCTAAAATTCCGCTGAGTTGTATTTTAGGGTAGACTTTCATAAGAATTAGAAGTTTCATCATGGCACACACATGAAAATGTGCAATGCTGAAGTGGCGCGCCACGGAAAGCGAGTTCAGATTAACACTCCTTGTACAGTGTCGTATTTTCAGGGTAGACTTCCATGCAATGTGAGAATTGCACCATGGTGAATGAAAATGTTTCTTTGTTATTAGAATGTTCTATCCAAGTATTCATGCGTGTTAACCGAAGTGGAAGGACCGAGACTCCTCGAAAATGCTGACGCATTTCCTTCGTGCGGTGAGGATTCAAGGAAGCTTATACAAGTCCTGCGGGAGATAGCGCTAGGCCCCCGACCCCACAGGCAAAGCCGAGGAGGCTCAAGAAGCGCCCCGCGGAAAGCGAGGTTCCTGCAACGAAGGTTAACACCCCCAGTTCAATGTTGTATTTTCAGGGTATCCAACCAAAGAAAGAGCGGGGCTGCCCCCGCTCTTGTAGCCATTTTATTTTGTTATTGTTGGTAAGAACCACCCATTTGTTGTTGAGCTAAAGATACTAAACGTTTTGTAATCTCACCACCAACTGAACCGTTAGCGCGAGCTGTAGTATCTGGTCCAAGGTTTACACCAAACTCATTCGCAATCTCATACTTCATTTGGTCAATTGCTTGTTGAGCACCAGGTACAACTAATTGGTTTGAACTATTGCTTCTTTGTTGTGCCATGTGTTTTCACCTCCTTGTGAGTATAGATTGTGTAAAAACACATGGCATAATGCAAAAAAATATTTGGTAATTGTTCACAAAAAATACTTAAATTTTTTAACAAATAGGCTCAACTGCAGAAACAAGCGAATACACGCTAATGAAGCTCACCATCCTAGCTTCATTAGCGTGTATTTTCAATTAAAATAACTCATCAATTTCAATTGTTGAAGCAGTTGTTTGTCCATTAATCGTCAAGATTTCTGTCCCATCAACAGCTTCTTTTATTAAAGAATCAAAATCAACAAAACTTTCATAATACGCTACTTTCTCTATCTTTGGCCTTGTTTTAGGTGTAGTTGGTGTAAAAATTGTGCAACAATCTTCAAAAGGACGAATCGATATATCATGCGTATCTATTTTCTTGGAAATTTCAATGATTTCCGGCTTATCCATTGAAATGAGTGGCCTAATGATCGGTGTTGAGGTCACTTCGTTTATTGCATACATACTTTCCAACGTTTGACTTGCAACTTGCCCTAGACTTTCACCGGTAACAATGGCTAACCCTTTGCCTCTATTTCGGATTTCATCAGTAATACGGAGCATCATTCTTCTTGTTGAGATAAGAGTGTAATTTTCTGGTACTTGCTTTTGAATCGTTTGTTGTATCTTCGTAAATGGGACGATATGGAGCTTTTTAAGTCCACCAAACTTCGTTAAAACTTGAGCTAAATCAATCACTTTTTGCTTTGAACGTTCATTTGTAAAAGGTGGGCTATAAAAATGGACTGCTTCAATATCTAGTCCTCTTTTCATTGAAAGATATCCAGCCACAGGACTATCAATACCACCGGATAACATCAACATCACTTTTCCGCTAGTGCCTGCTGGTAGACCACCTACACCAAAAATGTCCTTACATGTAATATAGGTTGCCTCTTCTCTCACTTCTACCCTTATATTAATATCAGGCTGATGAACATTGACTTTCAAATCTTCTGAGTGTATAAGAATATGACTACCAACTGCATAATTCAATTCATTTGTATCTAATGGAAAGCTTTTATCCACTCTTCTTGCTGTTACTTTAAACGTTTTTCCTTTATAGTCTAGTTCTTGAAATGCAGCAAGAGCACCTTTTTTTATTTCTTCTATTTCACTCGAAGTTTTTAATGCCAAGCTAAACGAATGAATGCCAAAAATGGACTTTAATCGCTCTATCATTACGTCAGTTGGTTCACCATTTAATTTAATATAGATACGATCTCTTGTTTTTTCTACTATGCTTTTAGGAAAATCTTTTATCTTCAATTCTATATTCTTCTTTAACTGGTCAATAAAACGTTTTCTATTTTTCCCTTTTGTTGAAATTTCACCAAAACGAATTAATATATGATCATATTGCATAGACGTTACCTCATCACGCTTTCAATTTTTAGTATTGCTTGTTTGATAATCCCCATCACTTTGTTTACTTCTTCCAGATCGTTAAATGGAGATAGACTTATTCTAATGGCACTATTTGTATACTTTTCATCCAATCCCATTGCAGAAAGAGTTTTACTAGGTAGTTTCTTCTTAGAAGAACAGGCAGATGTTGTTGAAACAAAAATTCCTTCCTCCTCAAGCATATGGACAAAAACTTCAGCCTTCATATTTGGAACTGAAAAATTAATGATATGCGGTGCAACATTTTGGATTGGCGAATGAATTTTCACTTGCGGAATTATTGTTAATTTCTCAACATAAGTATTTTTCACATCATTTAGCTTATTTATATTCACTTCCAAGTTATCAAAAGTAAGCCTCAAAGCTTTAGCCATTGCTACAATTCCAGCTACATTTTCAGTTCCAGAACGAACTACCATTTCTTGAGATCCCCCCGCAATTAAAGGGGACAACTTAATCCCATCTCGAACATAAAGGATTCCATTCCCTTTTAATCCATGGAATTTGTGCGCAGATATTGAACATAAGTCAATATTTGCCTTCTTCAGATCTATAGGAACTTTTCCAACTCCCTGAACATGGTCAATATGAAAGAGAATTTTAGGGTAATGTTTTAATAATTTACCAACTGCTTCAACAGGCTGAACCGAGCCAATTTCATTGTTGACATGGATAACTGAAACTAAAATAGTGTCATCACAAATCTCGTTTTTAAGGTCATCTATATTAATAAAACCATGTGAATTTACAGGTAAATAAGTAATCCGAAAACCCAATTGTTCTAATTGCTTGCAAGTTTCACTTACAGAAGGATGCTCAATCTTAGTTGTAATAATATGCTTACCACGTAGATGATTTTGAAAAGCAACACCTTTTATGGCAAGATTGTTACTTTCTGAGCCGCCTGAAGTGAAAATAACTTCTGTGGGATTAACCTGTAGTAACTCTGAAATTTGTGTTCTAGCTTTTGATAATAATTGCTCAGCTTGGCCACCAAGTTTATGTAATGATGAAGGGTTTCCAAAGTAATTCTCTGCTACCTTCAAATAAGAGCTTAATACGTCTGAATACGGCTTTGTTGTAGAACTATTATCAAGATAAATCATGCAAGATACCCCATTTTCTCATCGGTTAACATTTCAATCCTATCATAATTTATTTTTTAAAGGAAACTACGTTGATTCTCTCTTAACACAAAACAAAAAAACTGGCTCATTTAGAAAAAATCATTAAGATCATGATCTCTTTTTTTTCTAACATGAGACAGTTTTAGTTATTATTCATTTTCAATTAATCTTTGAATACGTTTTAATGCACCTGGCTCAATTTCTTCTATGGCGGTTGCTGCTAATTTAAGTGCTTCATTATAATGGAATTGTCTGAATGAACGCTCAGCTTCCTTTAGACTACCTGCTACAAAAGAACTTGTGCTTCGATAGCGATTTCCATACTGAATCACTCTTTCTGAAAAATAAACTTGTTCAATTAATTCTTCTGTTGACTCGTAAGTCTTACTAACAATGTCCATAGCAGTAGTTAACAAACTATTGACAGCCGTCATATTTAATGGCTTTTCATCTAGTTTATGTAGAACATTTACTACACTTTCCTTTGATTCTGTCAATAATTCTTCAAAAGTAGAAGGTAAGCCTGGAATATTGCTTTTCATAAGTAGACGCTGAATCTCTGAAAGCTGTCTTTTCATTTCGGTAATTTTTTCACGAGCAAATAATTCGTCTTTTCTAAGTGTTTGTATCTTCTCGCCGTATTCAATGTGCTGTTTTGAGACCTCTGTTAATTGCGCCTTTATTTGTTCTAAACCTTCATGAATAACTGTATATGCTACATGATCTTCTGATAGTTTTTCTTTTATCGAGATGAATTTCTTCACAAGTTGCTTAATTTGTTTAACAATTGTTTTATATGCTTCTAAATCATCATCACTTACATGATAGCTTAATTGTACAAAATTAGTCTCTTCTTCAGTTTGACGACAATCTTCTTGTAAGTTATTTAAATTTTCTTCAATTGCCTGAATGTTTTGTGTGACATAATGTTTGGAAGAAACCTCTTTTTCTAACAGGTCATATAGTGTTTCAATAGATTCTTTACATTCTCCAATTCCTTTACTTACTTCTTCAGTCTTGGAATCCTCCAAGAGGGTAACATATTCTTGAAGCTGTATTCGAATTCTATTCACTTCTTTTTCAACTTGAATATGATCTAGTATATAGCCCTGTTCCCTCATCTGTACATTACCATCTACAATTTCATCGAGTTGAGATGGAAGAATAGACTGACATTCAGTTAATAAGGCTGGAATATTTTCCATATTAGAATCAAGCTCAGCTAAATTTCCTTTTATAGTAAGGATCATTTCTCTAGCTGATAGGTAGTTTCCTAACTCAGTTAAATCTTCAAACTCTTTAAACTGCTTATTTACTTCATCTAGCATTTTCTCTAGTTTACTTTCTGCTTTGCCGAAAGAATGACGCTGAGCAAGAAGTGTTTTCTTTAAATCCCTATATAATTGTTTTAATTCTTCTGCTTCAATTCGATTAAGTTCTTCACTACCAATTAAGTTTTGAAGCTCTTTTAAAATATCAGAGATAGAATCTTCAACATTTTGTAAAATATGTTCAATTTTTTGAATAACTAGCTTTGATTTCTTAAATCGATATTTATCCGCAAATTCCTCTGTTTCAAAGAGTAACTCTTCTACTTCTGGTAATTGATTCGTAACAATTTCGTCCCAATTGTTTCTCCAACGTTCAAACATTTCTTCTGTTTGACCAGTCATATTTAATTCTTTGACTTTGGAAATTTCATCTGTAACAGGACGATTCATAATGTCAATTTTCCATAGTTCTAAGCGATCCACTTCTTGATATATTTTTTTTCGGAGGTAGAATCCGATACTTGCTATTGTAACAATCAATATAATTATGCCGATTATGATTTCCATAATTAGCCCCCTCAACCCAACAATTCATGTCGATTTATGTAGAATAAGCGAAAGCGAAGTTTTCGTTTAACGCCTTGCATTTTTAGTGTGTTTTCAATGTTTTTATGATACCATGTAAACGACAATTTTTGACCAAAAATTTAAAAATTTTTACAGATTTTCATATATATCTTTATTTTTTTAGTTAGAGGGTGAGGAAATGTTAGTCGATGGACATGTTCATACACCATTTTGTCCTCATGGGACAAATGATAGCTTTGAGGATTATATATCGCAAGCGATTAATTTAGGATACAAAGAAATTTCTTTCACAGAGCATGCTCCACTTCCAAAGTCTTTTTTTGATCCAACACCAGATCAGGATAGTGGAATGAAATACAATCAATTAAATCGTTATTTGTTCCTATTAGGAAAGCTTAAGGAAAAATTCAGAGGGGAAATAAAAATTAATATTGGGTTGGAAATTGATTATATAGAGGGCTATGAAGATGAGCTACGATATTTCTTAGATTCATATGGAAAATACCTAGATGATAGTATTTTATCAGTTCACTTCTTAAAGTTCGATGAACAATTTTATTGTATTGACTATAGCTCAGACGTGTTTGGCGATTTGGTCCAAAAATATTCTGTAGAGGGGATCTATGAAAAATATTATGATACCATTCTTCAATCAATCAAAGTAGATGTTGGCTCCTTTAAACCGAAAAGAATTGGTCACCTTACATTAGTCCATAAGTTTCAAAAAAGATTTCCATGTAAGAAAAGTTTCCACTCGAAACTCATGTTAATACTTGATGAAATGGCAAATCAAAAACTCCAAATTGACTATAATGGTGCAGGATCCAAAAAGCCTCTATGTTTAGAGCCTTATCCATCAAACTGGATTATTACAGAGGCTATAAAAAGGAACATTCCACTCGTGTACGGTTCTGATGCCCATAGTGCTAAAGATTTAAAACAAGGGTTTGAAAAGCTTATTTACAAAGAGTATTTAAATTCATCAACAAGATAACTTGATATGAGTTAGACCGAGATTGGCAAGCTCATTTGAATAGGTTTTCGTTCATCTACAGGCATACAAATTGTATCATTCACCCATTTTTCAAGTTCTTTTACATATTGTTCTGTAAAATATGATTCTCCAGGCATGATGTGTAAAACTTCTGCCATATAATGAGAATTGATATAAGGCATATTTAACATGCCTTTTAATTGCATGAATGTGTATAGAACTGGTATTTTTCGGAATTCATGCTGCTGGATGCCTCTATCAAGTATAGATTTGAGATAATATTTTTCTTTTGCTAAATACGTAGTCATAACCTCTCGCACTAAGATGGTATCTAACGTTATTTCCCTAAGAACAAACTGTGCTAGACGTCGATTGTCTCTTTGAAATGCCATCACTTTTTTTATCATTCTCAACAAGCATTCTCTTGCGGATTTATCTTCTAATTCCTCGTAAGATTGCTGAAAAATACGAATGTAATCTTCTAAAAAAGTAGAGACTAATTCTTCCAAAAGCCCAGATTTGTTTTCAAAATAATAAGAGATATTGGCAACATTTACATTTGCACGTTTTGCAATTTCACGAATAGATGTCCCTTCATATCCTTTGGTATTAAATAAATGAATTGCAGCATCAATTATTTTCAGTTTCGTTTTTTCTGTTTTCATCTTGCCACCTCTTTCTAGTGTTAAGTCTTTACATACTAGAATTCGAGAAGTTTATTTGCTTCCCTTTAATTTTTCATCGACAAAGTCAAGCTTATTTCTACTAAGTTTGATATGATAAATGTAATTTTTACTCATATTGAGGAGGTATATCATGTTTAACGTCGAACTTTATTCAGGCTCAAGAGAGCAAAATTATGAATTGGTTATTAAACAACTAACTGCACTTATAACAGATGAGCCAAACCTAATTGCAAATCTATCCAATGCATCAGCCTTATTGAATCAATTCCTAACTGAAATCAATTGGGTAGGTTTTTATTTAACTGATGAAAGTGGAAATGAGTTAGTTCTTGGTCCCTTTCAAGGATTGCCAGCATGTGTCCGCATTCCGTTTGGAAGGGGTGTATGCGGAACTGCCGCCAAAAATGCAAAAACGGAACTCGTTGAGGATGTACACGAATTCCCTGGTCATATAGCTTGTGATGCTGCATCTCAATCAGAAATTGTCGTTCCAATGATTAAGGATGAAAAAGTGATTGGTGTTCTTGATATTGATAGTCCTATAAAAAGTCGTTTTGATGAAATAGATCAGAAATACTTAGAATTATTCGTTGAAGCGTTAGTTAAATCTATATAATAAAATCATAAAACGGAACCAAATTGGTTCCGTTTTTGTTATTTTATTAAATTTAATGCTTGATTTAAATCTTCCCAGATATCTTCCCACGCTTCTAATCCAATTGAAAGTCTAAGTAAGTTATCATGAATACCCATTAATTCTCTAACATCTGCTGGTACCACTGAATGAGTCATCGTTGCAGGATGTTGAATAAGTGTTTCCGCATCTCCTAAGCTAACAGCAATTTTAATTAGTCGCAATTGATTGATGATTCTTTGTGCATCTTCTTTTGTTCCATTTATTGTAAATGAAATGAGCCCACCAGGATGTTTCATTTGCTTTTGCATAATCGAATAATCAGGACTATCTGGATCTCCTGGAAAATATAAATGTTCGATTGTAGGATGATCTTTTAGCAACTTTGCTATAATACTAGCATTTGAGCAATGACGTTCCATACGAATTGGTAACGTCTTTAAGCCTCTTAGTAAGAGCCAAGCATCAAAAGGTGAAATAATTCCACCTATGTCCTTTTTTGTGGTCATCGCGAGTTCTGATATAAAATCACTCTTACCGACTACTAAACCTGCAATTACATCTCCGTGTCCACCAATATACTTGGTAGCACTATGAATGACAACATCACAGCCTAGTAAAATAGGTTGCTGTAGGTATGGGGAACTAAAGGTATTATCTACAATAACAGAGATATTTCTTTCTTTTGCCACTTTTACAACCATTTGTAGATCAATTAGCTTCATTGTCGGATTTATTGGAGTTTCAACGTAGATTAGCTTTGTATTGGGGTGAATACGTTTATTTATCTCTTCTTCTGTATTCATTTCACTAAAATCATGCTCAATATTGAATTTATCTTTCATTAATTGTAATAAACCAAACGTGCAACCATATATTCCTTTTGAGCAAAGGAGATGATCACCTGATTTTAATAACGCAAACAATACTGCTGAAACTGCAGCCATTCCTGAACCGAATGCCAAACCAGCTTCCGCACCCTCAATTAACGCTATTCTCTCTTCAAGCGCTTTAACAGTCGGGTTTCCTAAACGTGAATATATATACCCCTCTTCTCCTCCAGCAAACCGTCGTTCCCCTTGTTCTGCAGTAGAAAAAGTAAAAGTAGAAGATTGATAGAGTGGTGGTGTTAAACTTCCGTAATGTTCTTGCGAATCATATCCCCCATGGATGACTTGAGTATCAATTCGTTTTGATTCTTTATTCATCATATTCTCTCTCTCCTTTTAATCGCTTTAACTTCATAATTAAGGCTAGGTGTAGTACAAAGCAGTTCTTACCTATAGCATATGATAAAACCCACTTTTTTGAAAGCGTTTTCTTTTTAGAAGGAGTAGACTTCCATGCAATTTGAGAATTGCACCATGGAGCATGAAAATGTGTACTGGATTTTTGCGTTTATAAAATGTTGGCTTTTAAGTAATTCATACGTGTTAATCGGAGTGGAAGGAACCGAGACTCCTGTGGGACATGCGCCGGGCCCCGGACCCCACAGACGCAGTCGAGGAGGCTCAATTGGCGCCCCACGGAAAGCGAGGTTCCTGCAACGCAGATTAACACACCATGTTCAGTGTCGTATTTTCAGGGTAGTCATATATAAAACTGTTGTTATGTAGTAACCCACTAGGTTATAAAATAATCCTTAAAAACCGTGCAAAATGAAAAAACGACATATGTTATTTATTAAACATATGTCGTGCTCACTTACTGCTACTCCTATATTTGAATCATGTATGGTTTATATACTGCTTGATTTTTCCCGGATTCTTTTGCCATATACAAGGCTTGATCTGCCCTTTGAAATAGGTCTGTTAAGGAATCGTCTTGGCTACTATTCCAATAAGAAACACCACAGGAAATCGTAACTCTCGGGTTAGTTTGACTTTCAACTTTCTTTATAATTCGCTCACTGATTGTCATACCAATGTCCGATTGTATATGAGGTAAGTATATAGCTAATTCCTCTCCACCCCACCTAGCACCTATATCACTATCTCTAATACTAGATTGAATTAGATTTGCTACTTGAACAATTACTTCGTCACCTACTTGGTGACCATATGTATCATTAATACTTTTAAAATTATCAATGTCTATTAATATAAATACGCCACATTCGTCACTATCCATTGATAAGGATACCTTTTCATCTAAATAGCCTCTAGAATAGAGCTTTGTAAGGTGGTCTGTAATCACTAAATTTTCTAATTCTTCGCGAAGCATTGAATTTGAAAAGGCTAGTGTAGAATGATGTATAAGTGATTGTAGTAATTTGAATGTATCAAAAGAAAAAAAGTAAGGTTCTTTATGTAAAACAATCGCAACACCCTTCATTAGACCGCTTTGAACCATTGGTATTGCCATAAGGGAATGATAGTCAATATAGTTCATTTCTTCTTCTGAGGATAGATCTCCTAAAAATAATGAATCATGCTTATCAACTATGATATTGTTAATTTTTTTAATAAAAGGTCTAGCTTCTCTTGTTTGAAAAAAATCGGTACTTCCTGATAATATTTCTATTTTATCTTCTAGTGTAAATAAAATAAATCCTACTTCATCTGCTTTAAATGAGGCAAGAATTTGTTCGGACATAAAATTCATCGTATCCGTCAAACGTAAATTTGAATTTAATTTATGTGATACTTCATTTATTAGTTGCAGATCACTAATTAGTTTTTTGGATTGCTGATATAGTTTAGCATTTTCAATGGCAATTCCAGCCGTGTTTGTTAGTTGCTCAATAAATTTGGTATCTTCTGTTGTTATACTATTTGTTTTAAGTGAGATTACTTGTAACACTCCGTAAATACCTTGTTTTCCTTTGAAAGGAGAATATAAACTGGATACACGTTCGTCTAAGCTATCTACCTGCGCCTCACCAGCAACAAACGCTTGCATGGCATATTCATTTTCAATCCGATCGAACCGTAATTCCTTTATTGGTAAGTATTCATGGTTAATTTGATCTTGAGATAAATATAAATGATACTCATAAAAAGGAAATAGCCCTTGTAGTGTTATAATTACCTCTTCAAGAACCTCATTCATATCCATCGAGGAGTGAAATTTCATCGTGACATTAAATAGCTTTTCGTATCTTCTTTCTTTTAAAAGGATATTTTTTTCAAAACTTTGAAAGAAATACGAACATACCTCACTTAATTTCAATTTAAATGTTTTGGAGAAATCTGTGGATATTCCTTGTATATAGATATATCCGTGTTTTTCTTCTTTCGATTTAATAGGTATATAGAGAGCGGTAGGGATAGAGTTACCCAATTTGGTATTAACTAGTTGCCCCTCTAATAGATCTTCATTTTCACTCTCATCAGTTAGACTTTTGGAAAATATGTTCTGATCTAAGAAAGATACATCACGAACTTTTAAAACTTCTTTCAATTCTTCTATTAAAGTTTCTGCTAGTATTTCTTTTTTTGTTTGATCATGATTTATTAAAAGGTCAAACAGATTACTCCTTAGGGAGGATAATATCTCTTTTTCATTGAAATCCACTATTTTCACCTACAATTCTCTAGCAAATTGTTGTATATATACTATTATAAGTTTTATTAACTTACATATCTATTAGTAATTTTCTAAAATCTCTATTTTCTTATAATTGTAATTAATAGAGATTCTAGCATTATCAGATGCATACTTGACTTTAATGAAAATAAATCATATAATGGTCGTTGTGTAAAATATTGCAGCCTATGTGAACCTTTTTGCTGTATGAACCCATTTTGTTCCTCTTATTTTTTATAAGAAGGTGTATCGTGTAACTCTCTGCTGCTAGAGCGAGGATACATGAAAACAAAATGGACATATGAGTAAATCACATCTGTTTTTATTTTACAACAAAATAAAAACATTAAAGGAGGAGTCTTCAATGGCTCGTTATACAGGTCCAAGCTGGAAATTATCTCGTCGTCTTGGCATTTCATTAAGTGGTACTGGAAAAGAATTAGAAAAGCGTCCTTACGCTCCTGGACAACATGGTCCAAACCAACGTAAAAAGCTTTCTGAGTACGGTTTACAATTACAAGAGAAGCAAAAGCTTCGTCACATGTTCGGTGTTAATGAGCGCCAATTCCGTAACACATTCGATATCGCTGGTAAAATGCCAGGTAAACACGGTGAAAACTTCATGATTCTTCTTGAGTCTCGTTTAGACAACGTTGTTTATCGTTTAGGCTTAGCGCGTACTCGTCGTCAAGCTCGTCAATTAGTTAACCATGGTCACATCACTGTTGATGGAAATCGTGTAGATATCCCTTCATACCGTGTAAGAGCTGGTCAAACGATCTCTGTTCGTGAAAAATCACGTAACCTAGATACAATTAAAGAAGCTATCGAAGTAAACAACTTCGTTCCTGACTTCTTAACTTTTGACGCTGACAAACTAGAAGGTACATTCACTCGTTTACCAGAACGTTCTGAATTACCAGCTGAAATTAACGAAGCATTAATCGTTGAGTTCTACTCTCGTTAATAGCTTTCCAAAAAAAGACCATATCATTATGGTCTTTTTTTGTTCTTCTTAAATAATATTCCCAATTAGACCTGTTAATCAGAGTGGAAGGAACCGAGACTCCTGCGGGAACAGCGCCGGGCCCCGGACCCCACAGACTTAGCCGAGGAGGCTCAAGAAGCGCCCCACGGAAAGCTAGATTCCTGCAACGCAGATTAACACTCCAAGTACAGTGTTGTATTTTCAGGGGAGACTACCATCAAATTTGAAAATTGCACCTTGGTTAATGAAAATGTTTTTTTGTTATTAGAATGTTGTATCCAAGTATTCATGCGTGTTAACCGAAGTGGAAGGACCGAGACTCCTGCGGGAGATGCGCTGGACTGGAGACCCCACAGGCGAAGCCGAGGAGGCTCCAGGAGCGCCCCGCGGAAAGCGAGGTTCCTGCAACGGAGGTTAACACCCCATGTTCAGTTTTCTATTTTCAGGTTATCCTTTTCATAAAAAAAAGCCGTCAAAATGACGACTCTTTCAATGATCAATATTTAATCACAAAATATTTTTTCTTTCCTCTTCTAACAATCGTAAATTGACCTTCAATTCGATCATCTTTCGTGATGACTCGATCTAACTCCTGTGTTCTTTCTCCATTAACATAAATCGCTCCATTAGAAATATCCTCTCTTGCTTGTCGCTTCGATGGAGAAATTTTACTCGTTACAAGTAAATCAATTAACCCTATTTCTTCTTCACCTTCAAAATCAAATGAAGGAACATCTTTAAACCCTTGTTTAATCTCCTCAGCAGACAAATTCCCTACTTCACCATTAAAAAGTGCATCAGAAATCTTAACTGCTTGCTGTAACGCTTCTTCTCCATGAACAAGCTTCGTTACCTCTTCAGCTAACGCTTTTTGAGCTGAGCGGTTTTCTGGAGCTACTTTTATTTCTTCTTCTAATTTCTCTATCATTTCTTTAGATAAGAACGTAAAGTATTTCATGTATTTTATGACATCTCTATCATCTGTATTAATCCAAAATTGGTAAAACTCATACGGAGAAGTTTTCTCTTTATCTAACCAAATTGCTCCACCTTCAGTTTTTCCAAATTTGGTTCCATCGGATTTAGTTACAAGTGGGAATGTTAATCCAAATGCTTTAGCGTCTTCTTTTGACTTTCGAATTAACTCAAGGCCCGCTGTAATATTCCCCCATTGATCACTGCCACCAATTTGCAACTTACAGTTTTCTTGTTCATACAATTTTAAGAAATCGTATGATTGAAGAATCATATAGCTAAATTCTGTAAATGAAATGCCAGAATCAAGTCGAGACTGAACAGAATCTTTTGCAAGCATGTAATTTAACCCAAAGCTTTTACCGATATCACGTAAGAAAGTAATTAGATCTAAATTCCCTATCCAGTCGTAATTATTTGCGATTTGAGCAGGATTTTCACTCGCATTAAAATCTAAGAAGCGTGAAAGCTGATTTTTAATCTTTTCACTAAATTCTTGAACAACTTCTTTTGAATTTAACGTTCGCTCACTTTTCTTTCCACTCGGATCTCCTATTAAACCCGTAGCACCACCAACAAGGGCAATGGGCTGATGTCCTGCCTCTTGAAATCTTCTTAACATTAATATACTAACTAGATGCCCTATGTGAAGGCTATCGCCGGTTGGATCAAAACCACAATATAATTTGACCTTTTCGCTAGAAAGGGCACCTCGCAACCCTTCTTCATCCGTTAACTGATTAATGAGTCCTCTAAACTCTAAGTCTTTAATCAAATCCACTACCAACAGCTCCTTTTTTCTGAAAATAAAAAAACTCGTCCCCAAGACGAAGGGACGAGTGTATCCGCGGTACCACCCTACTTAAGGACATTACAAAAAACATCCTTCACTTAACTAGATAACGGCATCACCGTCTTTTGCTACTATACTTCACAAAAGATGCTCTAGGAGGTAATTCACACTTATCTATGTACTGATTTACACCGACCATCAGCTCTCTAAAACATTGAGATAAGTACTACTTATTCCTATCATAGCTCACAATATAAGATATAGAATTTTTATCATAAAAAGATTGTCCATGTCAAATAAATAATTGGAAAAAAAGAAAAAAATATAAATGATTGTCCTCTTTATGCTATAATTGACTTGATTTTAGGGGGATTGATGATATGGATTTTAATAAATCAAAATGGACTGAGAGGCTCAGTTCACTGACACTCTTCTTAAAAAAGAAGACCATTGTGAAGAGTGTTCGCATTACCTATGGAGTTGCCTGGAACTTATTCCTTTTGTTTATGATATTTGGACTTATCGGATTAAGCTTTGCTGGTGGCGCAGGTGCTGGTTATTTTGCCTCATTGGTTAAAAATGAACCCATTCGTCCTTATAGTGATATGAAAAAGGATATATACAACTACGAAGAAACTACCGAGGTTTACTTTGCTGATAATAAATATCTTGGAAAACTAAGGTCAGATTTATATCGTGAGGAAATTAAACTTAGCGATATCTCTCCTTATCTTATTAACGCAGTTATTGCTACTGAAGACGAGTATTTTTACGAGCATAATGGCGTAGTACCAAAAGCAATTATACGTGCAATTTTACAAGAAGTAACGAATTCCTCTGTTCGAACCGGGGGAAGTACTTTAACCCAACAATTAATAAAAAATCAAATTCTTACGAATGAAGTTTCTTTTGATCGCAAGGCCAAGGAAATTTTACTTGCATTAAGACTTGAGAAGTCTTTCAAAAAAGATGAAATTATCGAAGCATACTTAAATGTTGCTTCTTTCGGACGTAACTCTTCGGGACAAAATATTGCAGGAGTACAGTCTGCAGCACAAGGAATCTTCGGTGTAAATGCAAAGGACTTAAATTTAGCACAAGCAGCTTTTATAGCTGGTTTACCACAAAGTCCATATGGCTACACGCCGTTTACGAATAAAGCAGAGGTAAAAGAATCAATTGAACCTGGTCTTACTCGTATGAAAACGGTACTTACAAGAATGTTAAATGCCAAATACATTACAAAAGAAGAATTTGATGAAGCTCTCTCTTATGACATTAAGGGTAACCTTATCAGTAAAAAGGATTCCGCACGAGATCAATATCCTTGGTTAACGAGCGAAGTCGAGTTAAGAGCAACAAAAATTCTAGCCGTAAAGCTTGCTGAAGCTGATGGATATGTAGAAGATGATCTTTCATCAGATGATGATCTTTATAATTATTATCACTCTATTGCCGATAAAAAATTAAGACAAAATGGCTACCGAATCTATACAACCATAGATAAGGACATTTATGAAGCAATGCAGGAAGTTGTCCAAAATTACGAGTATTTTGGAAACGATAAAAAACAAGTGAAAAAGGATCCTGAGACTGGGGAAAACATTGAAGTAATGGAGCCAGTTGAAACTGGAGCAGTACTAATAGAAAACAAGACCGGAAAAATTATTAGCTTTGTTGCAGGTCGTGATTTTAATCGTGAAGAAACAAATCACGCTACCTATTCAAAACGTCCTAATGGGTCAACGATGAAGCCGATTTTAGTTTATGCACCTGCGATTGAATACGGAACTTTACAGCCTGGTTCAGTATTAGCTGATGTCGAATACTTATGGCCAGGCTTAAATAAAAATGTTTATAACTATGGTGGAGAAAATGATTATGATGGACTTATGTCTGCAAGACATGCTTTAAAAATGTCTAGAAACGTTCCTGCCGCTAAAGCCTATGTTAATAATTTTTCAAGCCGTCCTATCACATACTTAGAAAAGATGGGATTTACCTCTTTAGTCGATGCTGATGAACATGCTTACGCATTATCACTAGGTGCACTAACAGATGGTGTTTCAGTTGAAGAAAATGTAAATGCGTATTCTACATTTGCCAATGAGGGCAAATTCATAGATGCATATATGATTGAAAGAATTGAAACAAAAGATGGCGAAATTGTTTTTGAACATGAAGGTAGTGCAGTAGATGTTTTCACTCCACAAACAGCATATTTAACGTTAGATATGATGCGTGATGTTATAAGAAGTGGAACGGCTACTTCAATAAATGGCTATTTAAAGTTTAAAGCAGACTGGGCTGGTAAAACAGGTACAGGACAAGACTTTAAAGACGCATGGTTCGTCGCAACAAATCCTAATGTGACATTTGGCACATGGATAGGATACGATACGCCTAAGCCATTAGAAAAAAATTACAAAGGATTAAACTATTCAATACGAAATACATTACTATGGTCTAAGTTAATGAACGCAACATATGATGTTAAGCCTGAACTTGTTGCACCTTCTGAAACCTTTAAAATGCCTGGAGGAATTGTAAGACGTTCTTACTGTGCGTTATCAGGTTTACTTCCTTCTGACCTATGTAAAGAAGCAGGTCTAGTAACAGAAGATATTTTTAATGCAAAGTTCGTTCCAACTAAAGTTGATGATAACTTAATTAAAGGGAAGTACATTGTGGTTGATGATAAGGCATATCGAGTTCCTGAAAGTGCGCCAATTGAATTTGTTCAAGAAGGCATCATGATTAAGAAAGCATTTTTAGAGCTTCATGACCTCAAGGATACTTCTGCAATTGAAGATTTATTACCTGAGCGTGAGCAGTGGGCAGGACTTGTTATTACTGAAGAAGATGAATTACAAGATAATGGCCTAAAACCAACTAAAGTCACTGGACTACAGCTTTCACAAGGAAAACTTTCATGGAAAAAGCATACTCATGAAGATATCATTGGATATCGTATCTATGCCGCTCAGAACTTTACAACAGAGTTTAAAAAGGTAGCAAGTGTACCAGCTACTAAAGATTTACAGGCTGCCATTGGAACTTCGATTGCAGCATATTATGTAACAGCAGTTGATGTAACTGGCAATGAATCTGAGCCATCTGATATCGTTAAGCAAGGAGACTATCAAGAGACACCAATTATAGTCGACCCACCTTCCGACGATGAAGAAGAACCTGGTGATGGTTCTGGTGATGATAACAAAGATGATGAAAATTCAGGTGGTACTAGGAAACCTGGTGATGGTAAGAAAAGAACTGAATTCAAAAACCCTACTCATTTGAGTAGGGTTTTTTATTTTATTAGTTTAGTCCTCCATCGTAGATAAATCGCCTGTTGGTAAATCTAATTCCCATGCTTTTAGCACACGTCTCATGATTTTTCCACTTCTCGTTTTTGGAAGCTTATCTCTAAAGTCAATTTCTCTTGGTGCAGCATGTGCAGCCAATCCTTTTTTTACAAATGCGCGAATTTCATCTTTAAGTTCTTCTGTTGCTTCATAGCCGTCTCTTAATGCAACAAACGCTTTAATAATTTCTCCTCGAACAGGGTCTGGCTTTCCGATTACTCCCGCTTCTGCAACTGCTGGATGCTCAACTAATTTACTTTCAACCTCAAATGGTCCAACACGTTCTCCACTTGTCATAATGACATCATCAATTCTGCCTTGAAACCAAAAGTAGCCGTCTTCATCTTTATAGGCAGAATCTCCTGAAACGTACCAATCACCTGGCATGAAATAAGAATCGTACTTTTCTTTATTATTCCAAATTGTATACATCATAGAAGGCCAACCTTTTTTAATAGCTAAGTTCCCCATTCGATATGGAGGCAGTTCATTTCCTTGATTATCTACAATTGCAGCAACTACTCCAGGTAGTGGCTTTCCCATAGAGCCAGGTTTTATTTCCATACAAGGATAATTACATATTAATTGTGCTCCTGTCTCTGTCATCCACCAAGTATCATGTATACGAAGGTGGAATACCTTTACACCCCAACGAACAACTTCTGGATTTAATGGTTCACCTACACTTAATAAATGTCTAAGTGAGCTTAAATTAAAGCTTTTAACAACTTCGTCTCCTGCTCCCATAAGCATTCTAAAAGCTGTTGGAGCACTATACCAAACCGTCACACCGTAATCCTCAATGGTTTGGTACCAAGCTTCTGGGCTAAATCGTCCTCCAACAATGACATTAGAAGCTCCCATTAGCCATGGGCCAAAAATCCCATATGACGTTCCTGTTACCCAGCCTGGGTCTGCAGTACACCAGTAAACATCATCTTCCTTCAAATCCAACACCCATTTTGCAGTTTGATAGTGTTGGATCATAGCATTATGAACATGTAAAACACCTTTAGGTTTCCCAGTGGACCCAGATGTATAATGTAAAATAAGCCCGTCTTTGCGATCAACCCATTCAATCATTAGGTCCTTACTTGCGGTTTTCATTCTCGTTAAAAAATCGATAAACGGCCCTTTTTCTTCTACTTGACTTCCTACAAGTACGACATGCTTAAGAGAAGGTAAATCATCAAGTGGAATGCGCTCTAATAATTCTGGTGTTGTAACAATCACTTTGGCTTCACTGTCTAATAGACGATCTCTTACAGCACCTTCCATGAAAGCTTCAAATAACGGACCGACAATTGCCCCTAATTTTAATGCACCTAATAAAGCAAAATAAAGTTCTGGACACCTTGGCATGAAAATAAACACTCGATCTCCTTTTTCTACATCTGCTGCTTGTTTAAGAACATTTCCTGCTTTGTTAGATAGCTCTTTCATCTCTTTAAATGTATACTTTTCATTTCTAGCTGAATCTCTGTAATATAAAGCTACTTTATTTTTACGAGCACCAGACGCATGGCGATCGATAGCCTCATGTGCCATATTTACTCTTCCTGACTCATACCATGAAAAAGTCTTTTCAGCATCTGACCAATCAAAAGATTGATAGGTTTCATTATAGTTTTTTAAGTTAAATTCGCCCTGCATTACTGGTAGCGCTTCCATTTTCACAATGAACTCCCCCTTTTATTGCTCTGTACTAAGTGTCTACTATTATAGTATAAAACCTTACTTTTCTCAATTTTTTAAATTTTATATTTATACTTATTAACAGAGAGTATATAATAATACGTAAATTTTTGTGAAAACGCTTTAAATTCTCTCTTTTCATGTATAATATTACTTAAATATCGAATGAAATTGGTGGTGAAGTATATGAAACATAACAAAACCTATAATGCCAAAGAATTAAAAACACCTCATGGCACACTTATTATTGAAGGACCTATTTCGTCTGAAGCACTTGCAAGTTATGAATTTCATAAAGACCTTGTTGCCTTTAGAAGTCCGGAACAACAGCATAAAGCTTTAATTGATATTGCCGACCTACCAGAAGGACGTATTATTATTGCAAGAAATAACCTTACAATTGTTGGGTATGTTACCTACTTATACCCAGATCCGCTAGAACGTTGGTCAGAAGGAAAGATGGAAGATTTGATTGAACTTGGTGCTATAGAAGTAATCCCTGAATTTCGAGGATATGCTGTTGGAAAAAATCTATTAACTGTTTCAATGATGGACAATGCAATGGAAGATTATATTATTATTACCACTGAGTATTATTGGCACTGGGACCTTAAGGGGACTGGATTAAATGTTTGGGAATATAGGAAAGTTATGGAAAAGATGATGAATGCCGGAGGTCTAACTTGGTACGCGACTGACGACCCAGAAATTAGTTCTCACCCAGCAAATTGTTTAATGGCCCGAATAGGATCAAGAATAAAAAGTGATTCTGTTCAACGTTTTGATAGACTTCGATTTATGAATAGGTTTATGTACTAACAAGAGTGAATATAGCCTGCTATACTATTCAATTCTATCTAGGAGGGTTTTGAATGATTGTAGAACAAATAATGAAAACAGATGTGGCGACTCTTTCTCCATCAGATAAGATATCAGATGCGATTAGGCTATTACACGAGAAAAAAATAAGGCACATTCCTATTGTCGATAAAAACGATTCAGTAGTTGGGATTGTTAGTGATAGGGACGTTCGTGATGCTAGTCCCTCAATCTTTCAGAAGACTGAAGATCAAGATTTTGAAAACCTTATAATTGAAAATATTATGACGAAGAATGTAATTACTGCACATCCTCTTGATTTTGTTGAAGAGATTTCAGCAGTCTTTTATGAACAAAAAATTGGCTGCCTCCCAGTAATTCAATCTAAGAAACTAGTTGGTATTGTTACAGAAACTGACTTACTTTACACATTGATTCAATTAACAGGAGCTCATCAACCTGGTTCACAAATAGAGGTTAAGGTTGAAAATAAAGCAGGGATGCTGTCAGATGTAGCAAATATTATCAAAAAGAGAGAAACAAATATTACAAGTGTGTTAGTATACCCTGATCGTAATGAGGATTTTAAAGTTCTTGTTTTTAGAGTTCAAACGATGAATCCACTTGGTATTATTTCTGATTTAATTGAAGAAGGCTATCACGTATTATGGCCAAACTTTGAGGTACCACACCATGAAGAATGATTCCATTTTTGTATATTCACCAGAGTTATTTCAATATAAATTTAATGACAATCATCCCTTTAATCAATTAAGGGTTGAACTTACATACGATTTATTGAAAGCTTTAGATGTATTAAATCCTTCCCAGGTTGTCACACCAAGAATGGCAACGGATGAAGAATTAGAACTAGTACATGACCCAAAGTATATACAAGCAGTCAAGCTCGCAAGTGAAGGAAATCTACCTAAAGAGAAAGCCATTAATTTTGGAATAGGTACTGAAGATACACCAATGTTTGCAAACATGCATCAGGCAAGTGCATTACTTGTTGGAGCAACATTAACCGCTGTAGATTATGTTCTTACTGGTAAAGCCAATCATGCCCTAAGCCTTGGTGGTGGATTGCATCACGGCTTTAGAGGAAAAGCTTCAGGCTTTTGTATTTATAATGATAGTTCAGTGGCTATTAAATATATTCAATCAAAATACAATTTACGAGTATTATACGTTGATACTGATGCCCATCACGGTGACGGAGTTCAGTGGACTTTTTACGACGATCCAAATGTTTGTACATTTTCTATCCATGAAACAGGTCGCTACCTATTTCCCGGAACAGGAAATGTTGGTGAACGAGGAACTGGAAAAGGCTATGGTTATTCCTTTAATATACCCGTTGATGCCTTTACAGAAGATGAATCATGGCTACATGCATATAAAGTAGGTCTTACTGAGGTTGCTGATTTTTTTAAACCAGATATTATTATCACTCAAAATGGAGCGGATTCTCATTATTATGATCCACTTACTCATCTTTCATCATCTATTAAAATTTACAAAGAAATACCTAAACTCGCACATGAAATAGCACATAAATATTGTAATGGTAGGTGGATAGCAGTCGGTGGTGGTGGGTACGATATTTGGAGGGTTGTTCCAAGAGCATGGGCTTTGATATGGTTAGAAATGATTGAGAAATCGAATATATCTGGATTTCTCCCTCAGGAATGGATTGAAAAATGGCAGCAAAAATCTCCGGTCAAGCTCATTGATACATGGGAGGATCCACACGATTTATATCCACCGATACCTAGAAAACTTGAAATTAACGAAAAAAATGAACAAACCGTTATCAAGGCTTTATTTCCTATCAGAAATCATACGAACAATTGAAAATTGGATTCATCGCGAGCCCATGTACAGTATGAGGCCTTATAATAATTATTCTCTTTATTTTTAGAGGTCTTTGCGATAGTTTTCAAACAGTAAAAAGCTGACTTATGAAAGTCAGCTTTTGCATTATTTTGTTGTTCCACGATATTCAAGTCTATGTGGCAAGACAACAATATGATCTTCTACTTTTTCTTTATTCATGTATTTTGTTAATAGTCTCATTGCAACTGCTCCAATATCATACATTGGTTGAACAACTGTTGTGAGTTGTGGACGAACCATTGTCGCTAATTTCGTGTTATCAAAACCAACAACTTCAATATCATTAGGTATGTTGAGACCTTGATCTTGTGCTCCATGAATAACTCCTAAAGCCATTTCATCGGTACCTACAAAAATAGCAGTTACTTTAGAGGATAACTCGTTTATTTTCTGAAAAGCTTCTAATCCGGAATCATACGTATAATCCCCTTCAACAACAAGATCTCCTTTGAAAGGTAGATTTGCTTCTTCTAAGGCGCGTTTATAACCGTCAAGCTTATTTTGTGCATTAATTGGATCTTCCATTGGACCAGAAACATACGCGATATTTTTATGTCCTTTATTAATAAGAGCTGATACTGCATCATAAGCCCCTTGTTCAAAATCAATTTTAACAGATGGAATAACGCCACTTTCTTCAAATGAAGCAGCTAATACGATAGGAACAGGAGAACGCTGGAATTCTTTAACGTGTTCTTCTGTAATATTTCCACCCATGAATACAATACCGTCTACTTGCTTACCTAACATGGTATTAAGCAAGTGCAATTCTTTATCTTTGTTTTGATCTGAATTACTTAGTATGATATTGTATTTGTACATTGTAGCGATATCTTCAATTCCTCTTGCTAGTTCAGCATAAAAAATGCTAGAAATGTCTGGGATAATGACACCAACTGTTGTCGTTTTCTTACTTGCAAGTCCTCTTGCTACCGCATTTGGTCTATAACCTAATCTCTCGATCGCCTCGGAGACCTTTTTTCTAGTAGCAGGCTTAACATTAGGGTTTCCATTAACTACACGGGAAACCGTTGCCATTGAAACATTTGCTTCTCTTGCTACATCATAAATCGTGATATTCATAGCTTCTACTCCTTTTTCTTTTCTTCCAATTCTCCATTTATATGTTAGATAGTATTCTACATTTCATAATGAATCATCAATATTTCCACCAAATGGCACACATTCTCGTAACTATATGTAAAATATCATACGATACTATAGAATCTATCGCAATCTCTTTACTAGGATTTATACGTAAATTTGTCTATATTTTGTCCAATTAACTCTTTCTTTAACAAGGCTACCCTGAAAATAAACACTGAGCTTGGGGTGTTAATCTGCGTTGCAGGAACCTCGCTTACCGTGGGGCACTTCTTGAGCCTCCTCTGCTTGCCTGTGAGGTAAGGAAGCCCGGCGCATTTCCAGTAGGACTTGAATAAGCTTCCTTGAATCTTCACCGCACGAAGGAAATGCGTTAGCATTTTCGAGGAGTCTCGGTCCTTCGATTGCATTTCGCTCTCTATAAAAAATGTTTTTACTGACGAAAAAAAGTACCTCATTTATTAGAGGTACTTTAAGTATCTATACTCTGACTGGATGTAAAGATTTTAGTTCTCTCATGAATTCGTTAAACGTATCGATATCCATCTGTTGAGCCGAGTCAGAAAGGGCAACAGCAGGATCAGGGTGAACCTCAGCCATAATTCCGTCAGCTCCAATGGCTAACGCTGCCTTAGCAGTAGGTAATAGTAAATCACGACGACCTGTAGAATGAGTAACATCAACCATAACTGGTAAATGAGTTTCTTGTTTTAGGATAGGAACTGCTGAAATATCTAATGTGTTTCTAGTTGCTTTCTCGTATGTTCGAATACCTCTTTCACAAAGAATAATTTGTCCATTTCCTTGTGATATGATATATTCAGCTGCATTCATAAATTCATCAAGAGTTGCTGCTAAACCTCTTTTTAACAAGATAGGTTTATTAACAGCCCCCGCAGCTTTTAATAGATCGAAGTTTTGCATGTTCCTTGCACCAATTTGAATTACATCAAGGTAATCAAGCGCCATTTCAATATCTGCTGGATTGGTAATTTCACTGATTACTGCCATATCAAACTCATCAGCTACTCTCTTTAGTATCTTAAGTCCTTCAAGCCCTAAGCCCTGAAAATCATAAGGAGATGTTCTAGGTTTAAATGCTCCGCCACGCAACAATTTTAACCCTTGATTTTTTACAGCTTGAGCAACTGTTGCTACTTGCTCATAGCTCTCAACCGCACAAGGTCCCATTACGAAATGAGGATTTCCGTCACCAATCTTTACACCCTTTACATTTACGATCGTATCTTCAGGCTTCTTCTTTCTAGATACAAGTAACGCTTTTCGATGGTCATCTTTTTGAAGCTCTAACCCTGCCTTAAATACTTCTTTAAAAATATGCTGAAGCGTAGATGTTTCAAAAGGGCCGTTGTTATTTTCAACAATCATGTTTAACATCTTTCGCTCTCTCACTGGATCATAGCGATTAATCCCCTGAGATTCTTTCACCTTTCCAATTTCCTGTACAAGTTTTCCCCGTTCACTAATTAAGTGTAGCAACTGCATATTTAAATCATCTAATTGCTGTCGTAGTGTATCTAATTCTGCGTTACTCATTTTTTTCACCCTTTCCTTTATATTCAAAGATTTTACCATTTAATTTCGCATTTTTTCTACTGTAAAGTATGATTAAGATATAAAAGTATGGTACATTTCTAGTATCGTCAGTATTTTGACCTGACAAGAATAGATTAATACATTTTAAGTTAGTGCTTATTATAAACGATAGTGAATTTAATGTCACGAAAAATACTTTATTATTTAAACGCTTTTAAGCGATAAAGTATTTTATGCCTATACATGAAAGAAGGTGTATGAATTTGGGAGAAAGTTCAAAGATTTTTGCACTGGATATCGGGACGCGTTCTGTAGTTGGAATAATATTAAAAGAAGACAATGGTCGATTTGAGATTGTTGATATCGTCATAAACGAACATAAAGAGCGCTCCATGATAGATGGTCAAATTCACGATATATTATCTGTATCAAACGTTATCTATGAAACAAAGAAAATATTAGAAGAACGACACGGCAAATTAGAAAAGGTATGTGTCGCAGCTGCTGGTCGAGCATTAAAAACAGAAAGAGCAAAAGCGACTCTTAATATATCTGGAAAACCGATTATGAAAAAAGAAGATATATTACACCTTGAACTCAGTGCTGTACAACAAGCTCAATATTCAATTGCAGAAAAACAAAATGATGAAAATAGTCATCACTATTATTGTGTAGGGTACTCAGTTATTCATTATCAGTTAGATAACCAAGATATAGGAAGCTTAATTGACCAACAAGGAGAAGAAGCTTCAGTAGAAGTAATCGCTACATTTTTACCAAAAGTAGTCGTCGAATCACTTATTGCAGCACTTCATAGGGCAGAGCTTGAAATGGAAGCTTTAACTTTAGAGCCGATTGCAGCTATAAACGTTCTTATCCCTCAGTCTATGAGAAGGCTTAATGTAGCATTGGTTGATATTGGGGCTGGTACATCTGATATTGCAATAACTGATTTAGGTACAATTGTAGCATATGGTATGGTACCTGTAGCAGGAGATGAGATTACAGAAGCTATAAGTGACCAGTTTCTATTGGACTTCCCATTAGCTGAAAAAGCTAAAAGAGATCTATATACAAATGAAGCTATTAAAGTGACAGACATCTTAGGATTCGAAAACGAAATTAGTAAGGATCAAGTCGTAACTCAAATCTCTGAGTCAATAGATAAATTGGCTTCACATATACGGGAAGAAATTCTCCATCTCAATAATTCGAAACCTCCAAAAGCAGTGATGCTAGTTGGGGGTGGAAGCTTAACACCTGAATTGCCCAAACGTCTAGCAACAATGCTAGGTCTTCCTGAAAATCGGGTAGCGATAAGAGGAATTGACGCTATTCAAAATATAGAACTAGCGGAATCCGTAAATAAAGGACCTGAGCTCGTAACACCAATCGGAATTGCTATAGCTGCTAGACAAAGTCCTGTCCAATATCTAAGTGTTTATGTAAATGATAAGCCTGTTAGACTATTTGATATGAAGCAACTAACCGTTGGGGACTGTCTGTTAGCCGCAGGTATAAAGATGAGTAAGCTTTATGGAAAACCAGGAATGGCAATGATTATTTCTATTAATGGACAACAGGTAACAATCCCTGGGAAACATGGTACTCCACCTTCAATTGCATTAAATGGGCAGGTATGTTCCTTAGACGACCGTGTGCAAAATGGAGACACGTTATTAGTTCAAAAAGGAGAAGATGGTTCCTCAGTTTCAATCATGATAAAAGATCTTATCGATGAAGTTCCTTCTAAGTACATCTTCATCAATGGGATTAAGTATACTTTACAGGCTAAAATTTCGCAGAATTCAAGACTGGTGACTAGTGACACATTCGTTCAAGACAGAGATACGATATCGTACTACTTTCCTGATACCTTTTCAGATGCGTTAATCGAGTTAAACATTGAAGATGAACTAACTAAGCTAACTCGCTTTACCATTCAATTAAATGATGAATCTGTTCATGTTCCTGAGTGTTCATACAGATTAATGAAAAATAACATGGAGACAAGCCCTTCTACTACTTTTATAAATGGAGATACGTTTGAATTTGTTCAAGGTCAACCTTCTACCGTTAAAAACGTACTAGAATCATTAGATAAAAAGATGACCGAACATATTTCTGTTTTTTATCATGATGAACAAATAGAGATGCATAAACCCATCTTAGAATTGTACCGTAATGGACAATTACTAAAACAGGATGATTTACTCTCAATGGATGATAAGGTACAAGTGGTGTCAAAAAAGATTGAGCCTTTCATTTTTCAAGATTTGTTCCGACATGTGGATATACAATTACCTTCCCGTAATGCAGGAAGATTTGTTCTATTAAAGAATAATGAAGAGGTTTCGTTTCATGAGCCAATCAATACGGGTGATCACTTAAAGATTGTTTGGCCAGAGAAAATAACAAATTAACAAATGAATAAGGCTAGTATTTCCCAATGGGGAATGCTAGCCTCTTTTTTTTTGACTACCCTGAAAATACAAATCTGAATATGGGGTGTTAACCTACGTTACAGGACTCTCGCTTTCCACGGGGCGCCACTTGAGCCTCCTCGGCCTTTGGCCTGTGGGGTCCGGGGCCCGGCGCATTTCCCGTAGGAGTCTCGGTCCTTCCACTTCGGTTTACACGTCTGACATACTTCGATTCAACACTCGATGATGCACAAAAGAAACTATTACACATTTTCATTCATCATGGTGCAATTCTTAAATTGCATGGAAGTCTACCCTGAAAATACGACTCTGAACATGGTGTGTTAATTTTCGTTGTAGGCACTCAACGTTCTAATACTAATAACCATCTGTAAATCACTTAATTATTTAACCAGAATACATATATATAAAGGTTCTAAGGGGGAGAGTTATATGAAGTGGAAAAATTATGGGCTTTGGGTGTCGATTGCATCAATAAGCTATATGGTATTAAAGGACCTCGGGTATCAAATAGATTTAACTCGTTGGGAAACTTATGTATCAGCTATTTTAGGTATATTCGCCACACTTGGTGTAATTTCAAATCCTGAAGATGGAAAAGGTTACTTTCGAGTAAAAAGCAGAGGAAACAAAAGACCCCTTCAAAATAGTTCACCTACGATTAATAATGGAACTGAAATTCAATTTTCAGATAAACTTGAGCAAAATCAAAGAAGTGAGACCCTAGACCATATAGGTCAAGATGAAACAATAAAGAGGCCACCTAAAGAACAAATTGGAGAACGAATGCCAAATGAAAAATAACCTATTACTCAATAGGTTATTTCTATTTTCTCTCTTTATTTTACAACTTCACGTGTCAGTGAATCGTATGTTATTTTCCAATGAGATGCATGCCAAGTAACATCTCCTTTATCAAATAATATTGCTTGTGGCGATTCATGTTTGACATGATATGTTTCAGCAATATAATTTGATAGTGGTCTTGCCTCTTGAACATATAAGTAGTATGTATCGACTGCTTGATTATCTTCAACAAACTTCTCAAATTCTTCAAACGCTGCATGACTAATTGGACATGTTAGGCTATGTTTAATTAATAAAAATTTCCCTTTCGCTTCAACAACTTCTTTAAATTCATCAATTTCACTGATTTTACGGTTAAGCAACTTAATTCACTCCTATATAAAAATAAATGGTGAAGTTATCTTACCACTTCACCATTCTTTTCTCAAATTTATTGTTTAACAGTATGTTCAGCCTCATCAAAAGCCTTTTGTGTTTCTTCTAATTTCTTTTGAATATCCACTGTGTTTTCAACTGTATCATTACTTTTATCTTCTTCAGCACTTTCTCCATTTTCACTTGAAGAAGGTCTTAACTCTTTTACTTTGGTCATAAGTTGAGAAGATTGCTCTGAAACAGTTTTAGATAAAGATGCTGTTTTTTCTTTTGCCACACCAGCAAGTTCATTTCCCTTTTCAATCGCTGTGTTTTTCCACGTGCCTGTTTTTTCCTTAACAAGAGTTGCCTGCTCATTTAAATCATCTCTTAGTTCTTTACCTGATTTTGGAGCAAGAAAAAGTGCAGTAGCCGCTCCAATAATACCTCCAACCACGGATCCAATAATAAAATTTTTACCTTTCTTTTGTTTACTCATTCTTATTTCCTCCCTTCGACAAATATGAAATAGGCATTCGTCTATTTCTTTGTCTATTTTATCTTATTGAGATTTAGAAATTTCGTGCATATCTTTTTGATTTTTGGATTTCCATTTATCCCAAATATCTATTACTGCATTACCCCATGTAACTACTTGTGAAACCTTTTCCTGATTTTTTTCTACTTTTTCAGTAACTGAAGATGAAATCTGCTTGATTGACCCATTAAATGCGTCAATTGATTTACCAACTTCCTTAACAGAATCAACAACAGACTGAAGACTTTTTGATTTTTCATGTAGATCGTCAGCAAGAATATTGGTCTTTTTTAATAGTATTGTTGTTTCAGTTGTTACCCCTTCAACTTGCTTTTCAAGTCCTTCTAATGTACCTGCGACGTTATCAAGCGTTCTTTGTAATGATTTAAGTGTCTTTGATAAAAATACAACTAATATCAAAAAAGCAATTGCAATAAGAGCAACACTCAAATATAAAATAATAATCATAGCTGCCATGCCTCCCTTTTCTAACTACATATTTCTTTACCCACATTATCTACTTTTAAACATAAATAAACAATATATTTTACTTCGACACTACTTTAGCTTAGTCCTTCATCATTTTATTTAAATATTATTATTCTTTTTATTAAACAAAATCGCTTGTTTCGGTTACAATAAGCATGTATATCAAAATATTTGGGGGCTCGAAACAAAATGAAAGATCCAAGAATTCAAACATTAGCTAGAAATTTAATTAATTACTCTGTAAAGCTACAAAAAGGCGAAAAAGTTCTAATTGAGAATTTTGGCTTACAACGTGAACTAGTAACTGCTTTAGTTGAAGAAGCATATAAAGCCGGAGGATATCCATTTGTATCTCTAAAAGATCACCAAGTAGATCGTGCACTGTTACTTGGTGCACAGGAAGAACAATTCGAGATGATGGCTAACTTTGAAGCAAACGTCATGAGTAATATGGATGCTTATATCGGATTACGTGCTGGAGACAATATCAATGAATTTTCTGATGTTCCTGATGAGAAAATGAAAATTACGGGTAATACAATTGGTAAAAAAGTACATAGAGATATTCGTGTTCCAAAAACTAGATGGGTTGTTTTAAGATACCCTACATCTTCTATGGCACAGCTTGCGAAAATGAGTACAGAAGGCTTTGAGGACTTTTACTTTAATGTATGTAATCTAGACTACGGAAAAATGAGTCAAGCAATGGATGCTCTTGTCGATTTAATGAATCGCACTGATAAGGTTCGTATTACAGGAGAGGGAACAGATTTAACTTTCTCAATTAAAGATATACCTGCTGTTAAGTGTGCAGGAGAGCTTAACATTCCAGATGGTGAAGTATACACGGCTCCAGTTCGCAATTCTGTAAATGGGACTTTAACATACAATACTCCATCTCCATACCAAGGTTTTACGTTTGAGAATGTGAAACTTACTTTTAAGGATGGAAAAATTGTTGAGGCATCTGCTAATGATTCAGAGAGAATTAATAAGATTTTTGATACTGACGAGGGTGCTCGTTATATTGGAGAATTTGCAATTGGTGTAAATCCTTATATTCAACATCCAATGCAAGATATTTTATTTGATGAAAAGATAGATGGAAGCTTCCATTTTACACCAGGTCAATGCTACGATGATGCATTTAATGACAATCACTCCAATATTCATTGGGATATGGTAAACATTCAGCGTCCAGAATATGGTGGTGGAGAAATCTACTTTGATGATGTACTAATTCGTAAAGATGGTCGTTTTGTAATTGCAGAGTTAGAATGTTTAAACCCTGAAAACTTAAAATAAGAATGAGAAAACACTTGGCTGATTGTTCAAAAGAGCCAAGTGTTTTCTTTTTTTCTACCCTGAAAATACGACACTGAACATGGGGTGTTAATCTCCGTTGCAGGAATTTTTATTTATAGTCATTTTGTATATTGAAATTAAAAAAAGCATGCAAAGGCATGCTTTTTTTACAAATATATTAAGCCAACACTTTTTCATAGGCTTCTTGAAACTTTTGAATGTCACCAGCGCCCATAAAGATTAATACGCTGTTTGGATGCTGTTTTAAGATTGATGTATCGTCCTCATGGATTAATGCTGCGTTGACGATTTTTTCTTTTAAATCTGTTATCGATAATTTCCCATGATTTTCACGGGCTGAACCGAAGATATCACATAAATATACTTTATCAGCCTTGCTTAAACTATTCGCAAAGTCATTTAAAAATGTTTGTGTTCTAGAAAATGTGTGTGGTTGAAAAACTGCGATAATTTCTTTATCGGGATACTTTTGTTGTGCCGAATCAATAGTTGCAGTTATTTCTGTTGGGTGATGAGCATAATCATCAATTAAAATTTGAGACCCAATTTTCTTTTCAGAAAATCTACGCTTAACTCCACCAAATGTCTTTAGCTGATCCTGAATAATTGAAACCTCAATATTTTCATAGTGACACAAAGCTATGACGGAAAGTGCATTTAATACATTATGATTTCCGAATCCTGGGATAGTAAATGTTGCAAAAAATGTATTTCTTACAACAACATCAAAGGTTGTACCTTCTGTACTTGTTTGAATATTTCTTGCTTGGAAATCGTTATCTTCACTAAAACCATAATACATAACCGGGACTCTAGCTTGAATGCTTTGCAAGTGTTCGTCATCTCCACATGCAATAATCCCTTTCTTTACTTGAAGGGCCATATCTTGAAATGCACTAAAAACGTCCTCAACACTAGAGAAGTAATCTGGATGATCAAAGTCAATATTCGTCATGATCGCATAATCTGGGTGATAGCTTAAGAAATGTCTTCTATATTCGCAAGCTTCAAAAACGAAATATTTGTTGTTTTCAGCACCTTTTCCCGTTCCATCTCCAATCAAATATGAAGTTGGTTCAGCACCTTGCATCACATGTGCTAATAATCCAGTCGTAGAAGTTTTTCCATGAGATCCAGTTACTGCAATACTAATATACTTTTGCATAAAGTCACCTAAAAAGCGATGATACCTGATTATTGGTAGACCTAATTTATTAGCCTCTTCAATCTCTTCATGTGTATCAGGAAATGCATTTCCTGCGATAATTGTAAGTCCAGGTTTAATATTGTCCTTATTAAATGGATAGATAGCTATTCCTCTATCTTCTAATGATTTTTGTGTAAAAAAGAATTTTTCAACATCAGATCCTTGTACTTCAAAATTCATATCATGTAGTACTTGAGCTAATGAACTCATGCCAGCGCCTTTTATGCCAACAAAGTGGTAAACTGTCATATCAAGAACCTCCAACAATCGTCTATCTGTAAGACAGTATATGACGTACATCTAGTTTTGCTAATGATCGTAATTATTCGTTAAATGTTAATGTTTAAAACATAGATTTTTTATGTATAAACAATTTGTTTTCTCATTATAGCACTAAACAATCTTAATGACCATTCAAAATAAAGAGTGTTAAAACTGAAGCATTTACTATTATAAGATATTATATAGCTCTGAGCCATAGGACTTTTCATACTATTTGTATGTTTTCGTTATGCTATCCTGAAAATACGACACTGTATATGGGGTGTTAACCTCCGTTGCAGGAACCTCGCTTTCCGCGGGGCGCTCCTGGAGCCTCCTCGGCTTCGCCTGTGGGGTCTCCAGTCCAGCGCATCTCCCGCAGGAGTCTCGGTCCTTCCTCTTCGATTAACACTTCTGAAGTACTTGGATTCAACACTCTATAATGCACTAAAGAAACAATTACACATTTTCATCCTTCATGGTGCAATTATCAAATTGCTTGGAAGTCTACCCTGAAAATACAACTCTATCTCATTGAATATAATCTTTGTTTCAGTACTCTTGCTATTTGTAAGGGGCTCGCTCAAATGAACTTTTGGGTGAACATATAAAAAACTGATAAGCACTTCTACCTATCAGTTTTCCCATTAAGTATATACTGTAATGCATACTTTTTTAGAAAAGTACGCCATGTCGTTTGTTGTTGTTGCTCTTGGACTAGTTTAAAATGGTTTTTTAATTCATTGATTAGTGTGCAATCAATAGTTTCAGTGAAGGCATACAATAAAATGAATTGTCCAATTGTCGGGATTTTCCTTACAAATATTACGCTTCCTACTTCTATTTTTGGGATTGGAGGACTCTTCATAATATTTATTTTTTTGTTTTCTAACAATTCTTTTGCACAAATTTGTCCATCGCTTACTTTCTCAATTATGATCACTGGCTCTAATACAGCGGTAAGAAGTAAGGCACTATAGAATAACTCTTGCTCGGAAAAATCCCGTTTATGGTCCTTTATATATAACTGAAGCATGGTAAGACCTTGTATAGTAATATAATCAAATGCGAACCAGTCTTCAAACAAATTTGTTATTTCCTTTGTAAAAGGTTCGTTACCTGGCCAATTTATTTTTTCACGAAAAAGATGCTTTGCTCTTACTTTTTCACGAATGTTCGAATTTCGGTCCAGATGTTTTTTGAACTTTGTGTATAATCCTACAATAACATGTTCAGCCTCACGTTGTTTTGCTATCCGAAGCGACCTATAATCATAAATATTCATTCACTTCATCAATCCACTTTTTCCAGACGTGGATTTGGTCGGAACTTTCGGCCTGCTTTAGCTTGATGCTGTCCATCAAGCATGACATTATCTCCTGTAAAACCTATGTGTATCTTTAATAAACTACTTCCGACTCCATAAATATCAACAGGAACATTTTCAGATTCAAACTCTGAAATTCTTTTTTCGTTAAAACCACCACTTACAACAATTTTCACATGTTCAAAGCCTTCATTATCCAACGCCTCACGTAAAGCAAAAATTAATTGTGCATTTACACCACGAGGGTCGAAGGTGCCAAGTACTTGCGGGTTTCGAACAAAGTATTGGTCGATCATTGTTCGTGAGGTATCGACACGCACTGCCTTGAGTGTTTCACCAAATTCCCTTGCTACTTTTAGAGCATCGGTAATACAATCATTATTATAGTCAACTAAAACGATTAACTCATCTTCTGGAAACTTCCTGTGGTATGCTCGGGTTGCCTCAACAATATCACCATCAAATAGCTGGACAAGTGCATGTGGCATTGTTCCGATCCCCTTTTTACCCCACCACTCATTCATAGCATGAGTTGCTTGCGCCGAGGCCCCTCCAATATAAGCAGCGTATCCATCTCCTGCTTGTTGAGTATAGTGGTCGTCCCTATCTCCCATGAAAATCACTGGTTTTTGCACACCTGAGATTTTAGCTGCTTTAGCCACATTATAGACATTCGTAGCAACCGATGTTCTTCTCGCCAATATTCCATCAATGATTCCTTCTAAAAAACCGAAGTTTTGATAGGGCCCCGTAATAGTAAGGACTGTTTCAAATGGACTAATTTTGTCCCCATCTTTTAATGCATGTATATCCAATTTCTCAGGCTCATCAGCAAATGTTCGAATAAGAGCTATCACTTCATCTGTTCCACATAATACTGCATGTTGCTTTTGAAAAAATTGCATTGTGACAAGATTATTAGGTTTAAACTCCTTAACAATTTCTCTTGTCTTTAAAAAATAAACTGCTGAAAACCAACCTTCTTTCACCCGTTCATCAAACTTGAATGTATGATTTGTCAGACGCTTAATATCCCCTTGCATTTTCAACTCAATTTCTTTCATCAAAAAGCTTCCTTTCTAAACAAACAGACCTGAACACAGGCCCTATATAAATAAGATTTTTATATTACTACAATTTATGAAGATGTTACTAATTTTCTTGAATATTAATTAGCTCATCTTCTGAAATTAATACTTCTCTAGGCTTACTACCTCTTGCCTCTGAAATAATTCCTTGATCCTCCATCATATCAATAAGTCTTGCAGCACGGTTATATCCAATTCTAAAACGACGCTGTAGACTTGAAGTAGAAGCACCACCCTGATCAAGAACATATTCACAAGCTTCGTAAAATATTTCGTCCTCATCATTACTAATAGTAGCTTTTTTTATAAGCTCGTCTTGTTCAAACATATAATTCGGCTGCACCTCTGCTTTAACATGCTCGACTGCTCGTTCAATTTCATCATCTGATACAAAGTTACCTTGTACCCTTATCGGTTTTGATGAACCATTTTCTAAAAATAACATATCTCCTTTTCCAAGTAACTTTTCAGCACCACTTGTATCAACAATTGTCCTTGAATCTACTTGGGAAGAAACGGAGAATGCAATTCTTGTTGGTATATTTGCTTTAATTAATCCAGTGATAACATCGACCGATGGCCTTTGTGTAGCCAAGATTAAATGAATGCCACAAGCCCTTGCTTTTTGTGCAATTCGGCATATTGCCTCTTCAACATCTCCTGGGGCAACCATCATTAAATCGGCTAGCTCATCAATGATAATAACCAAATACGGTAGTTCTCCACTAGCTTCTTCATGTTTTTTTACTAATTCATTATATCTCAAAATATCTCTTGCCCCACTATGGGCAAAAAGTTCATATCGGCGTTCCATTTCCTCAACAGCCCATTTAAGAGCAGCTGTAGCTGCTTTTACATCAGTAATTACCGGACTGACTAAATGAGGAATATGATTGTATGGGGCCAATTCTACCATCTTCGGATCTATTAATAGTAGTTTTACTTCATTAGGAGCTGCTTTATATAATAGACTTACTAACATCGTATTGATACATACGCTCTTACCAGAACCTGTTGCCCCAGCTATCAAACCATGAGGCATCTTCTTCAAATCTGTTACGATAGGCTTTCCAGAAATGTCTAACCCTAACGCAACCGTTAGTGGAGAAGGATTAGATGTAAACGCATGACTTTTTATTATTTCCTTTAACATGACTGCTTTACTCGATCGGTTCGGTACTTCAATACCAATCGTATTTTTCCCAGGAATTGGAGCCTCAATACGTATATCCTTTGCCGCTAGACTTAATTTAATATCGTCAGATAAATTAGTAATCTTATTCACCTTTACACCAGGCTCTGGATACACTTCAAACCTTGTAACTGCTGGACCTTGTGACACATTAACTACTTTTGCCTTTACGTTGAAATTCTTCAATGTTAAATCTAGAAGTTCTCTTTGATCTTCTAGCCATTGATCATCATCCGTATTTTCAAAAGGAGCGTCATCTAGTAAATCAATTGATGGAAAACGATAGCTACATCCATCCTTTTTTTCCACGTATTCTTCTATTGCTTCGGATCCATCTATTGCTTCTTTTTCTAATTTTTGGGCATATACTTGCTGTTGTTCTAGCTTTTGGCGATCTTGTTTTAACATCATGACATTAAAAGGTATATGTTTATGTTTCTTTATAGGTTCCTCTAGAATTGTTTCATCTTTGGATTCAGCTTTTGTTTGAGCTCCAAAGTCATCTTTTTCCACAGATACAGAGCTATCCGCATCAACTTCTTTAGTCACGTCAAAATGTCCTACAGCATTATCAACTGTTGATTCCTCAGTATTTTCTAAATATGTAACTTCCTCTTTTAGTTCTCGCAATAGGGATGAAAATGAATCATCCTTCTTCTCTATTTCTGAACCAATGTCATGAACATATTTTTCTTCACCGTCAGAATCGATTCTTGAAGATTCTTTAGTATCTTTCTCATTTTTTTCGAATGGAGATTGTTCTAACTTATTTTGAAATGTTGATTCAAGCTCACTATTAAACGAAATATTGTCAACCTTATTTGAATATGAACGGTTTGGCAGCTCATATTCAACAAACTTTTGGTCTTGGACATTGACTTGCACTTGTTCTCTTTTCTTTTGAAATCCATGGACAGGAGAAGGAATTTCAGTAGGTCTAAATGGCCTTTTTTTAATTGCTGATTTTCTTTCTTCTTTCACATTTACAGGTCTATTTGTATTTAAGTTGCTAGGTTTTTGGGAAACTCTAGGTCTGTCTCGATTCTCATGTTTCCTCACAGAAGTTACATCTTGTTCATCAGGGATTAAAGGAAAACGAAAATTTCCTTTTGGATACTGATTCGTCACTTTGGGTGGTTCAACATGATTACTTGAAGAATGAGTACGCCTTGTTGGCTGTTGCTCAAGATTGTCATCTTTTCTATCATCATTAAACATTTGTCGTATTCTTTTAATCCAACTCATTATTTCCTCACTCTTTCATAACTGTTTCAATGTCTTTATATTGTATCAATATTTTCGTAATTTTGTAGGCTTTAACACGATATATTTTTGTGTAGTCAACTTTTTATTTTAAACTATTAAATGTCTAAAAGTACTTGCTCACATAACACTTTTATTTCATCCTATCAAAATTGGTTACTACTTTACATATAGTTATTTACTGATGGTGAGCGAGTAATATGGATGAATGATTAAAACACGCTTTAAATTTTTTTAGAAGGAAGCATGTTTTGATTGTCCTGAAAAGTGCGTAATTCCCTTCTCATTAGCACAAGATAAACGAGAATAAATTAGAAGGGGTGAACAGAGATGAACCTTAAAAGTGAATTACAAGAAGCTCAGGATATTATTCATCAAGCTCATCTTCATTTAAAACAAATTAGCACGAATCGTACTGAAGCAGAAGCATGTCATTTTGCTCTAATAAATCTTGAAAAAGCCCAACAAAAAATCCAACATGTTCAACAACAAATCAATGAATAGAATAGATTTCCTCATCAATGAAAATGAGAGAAAAAAGACGAAAGCCATTCAACAATTTTCTTAAAGTACTTTGGTTGATTACTACTCATAAAGTTGCCTATTTCCACACAAAAATAAAGCCTAAATCTAAGCTGATTTAGGCTTTAATAACAATACCTTATTAACTATATCTACATGTTTTTTTAATGATAAAATGCATTTTCAAAGGCTATGACCTCGGTTTATTTTTACCAAGGATGAAAATAGGTTCCAGCTCACCGTTTTCATAAATAAACGAAAGTGCCGTGATTGGTACCCTTCCATTCGCAAAGAAACTCATTGTCATTTGAGCAAGTATGTCATAACCCGTTTCATTTTTCACATCAACAATAATTAGTACATCTTGATGTGGAACAGCTACAGCCATTATACCTGATACTTTTTCCTCAAACGAGTCTAAAAAAGCTTCATTTAGAATTCTACTAGCATCATACCCATCGTTTGTGTTAATAAAATAAAACGTATTACCTGCAACAGTATCTTCTTTTACTTTAATAGGAAGTGACCGAACGTTGAAGCGAGCGGTTTCTCTAATTCTATCTGCGCTCCATTGCTCTGTTTTCAATAATTCCTCATCTATTAGTCGATAGGTAGTACCTAAATCAAGAGCATAATAGACGCGTGTTTCTGCTGTATGTTCATCAAATAGAAGGGGGATTCCCTCATTTGATTTTATCGGAAATGATGTGGAACGAATAACAGGAAAAATTTTCTTTTCCTTTCCAGTTAACAGTTGCTCCTGTTTCATTGCTATAAGAGATTCCTCAATGTAATAAACAACCTCATCAATGGCAGCATCTTTTTCTTCTTCCCATTTTGCTAATACCCCTGGTAAAGAAATCGTTATTCCTTGCCCTAACTGTTCATCCTCAATGCGCAATGTATCTTTCTTCTGATCGAAATTAAACGTCCAATTATGCTTTTCAAGACGTTTCTCTAACTCATTCTTTACATCTACTGTTTTCTTTTTCATCAGCTCTTCCTCCCTTCTTCATTTACTAGGATAAGCGATTTAAGAATGCTTCTATTTCTTCTTTTGTTTTTCTATCTTTGCTAACAAACCTTCCCGCTTCTTGTCCGTTCTGAAAGGCCACAAAACTAGGAATACCGAAAATCTCCATTTCTACACATAATTCAATAAATTGATCGCGATCGACATAATAAAATGTATATTGTGAATATGCAGCTTCTATTTTTGGTAGTATCGGCTCAATAATTCTACAGTCTGGACACCAGTCTGCTGAAAACATGAGAACACAGCTACTATTTTGACTAACCTCTTTAAATTGTTCCATTGTTTCTAACTTCTTCATTTTTTATACCCCCAGTATGTATGTTTAAATCACCAAATTTGATCCAATTCTTTTTCCTCATCCATTCGGATAATACCAAACTAATTAGTGCAGGGCCAATGAAATGCAATAAAATGATTTGAACAATAATAGAAGAGGAAAATCCATTTGATGTAATTGTCATAATTTGCCCGACGAATCCACTTGTACCCATTCCTGCTCCAGCAGCATTATTAACAATCGGAAACAACACAGTTGCAAATGGTGCTAAAATGGCTCCTGCAATCGTAGGTGGAATTAATATTAATGGATTTTTAATAATATTTCCTACTTGAAGCATCGACGTACCTAGCCCTTGTGCTATTAAACCTCCAAATCCATTCTCTCGGTAGCTACTTACGGCAAAGCCTATCATTTGTGCACAACATCCGACTGTTGCAGCCCCTGCTGCCACTCCATGTAAATCTAACATCAAGGCGATTGCAGCACTTGAAATTGGAGCAGTAAGAGCTAAACCCATTAATACTGCAACAAGTATTCCCATAATAAAAGGCTGTTGTTCAGTTGACCACATAATGATTTCACCAAAACTCTTCATAACATAGTTAATTGGTGGCCCAATAAAAGAAGCAGCTAAGAACCCTGTCAATATCGTAGTAAAAGGTGTTAAAATAATATCAATTTTAGTTTCCTTACTAACAAGCTTTCCAAATTCAGTTGATAGTAATGCCGCGACAAAACTACCTGCAGGACCACCTAAAGAAGCTCCAGCTGCACCACTTATTACTGCTGAAAACAACACTAATGGAGGTGCTTTTAACCCAAAGGCAACTGCTACTCCAATTGCAGGCCCCATGAGAGACATTGCTAAAGTACCTAACTCAATTAATAATTGAAGGTTAGTGTACTGCCCTAACGTCTTACAAATTAATCCTATTATTAATGAAGAAAAAAGTCCTAAAGCCATAAAGCTAAGAGCATCAATAAAATAGACTCTCGTTGATAGAGTTATATCTTTTTTAAGTAAATAAGAACGCATCACATCCGCCCACCTTTTTTATCATAAACCTATTATTTAATATGTCCAAAAATGAGTTGTAGGACACTGTATGTTCTTGACGCAGTATTCACATAAAAATAATCCCTCGGTAATATCTACCGAGGGCGAAGTTCTTATTTTACAGAAGTGACAGAGGTAACGATTTGCATCATTTCCTTAGCACTATTTGAAATATTACCTTTTTTTGTCTCTGTAGTCATTTTTATTCCACCTAGCCCAACAGAAACTTCATAAATATTTTTGTCGATCTCAAATACTTTTACGTAGCCAAAACGTTCCTTATCTTTGAACGTTTCATCTACGATTACCTTACCTGTTTTATGAACGGTAGATTTATAAAGTGTATCACTAGCTTTATTTTCAATAGGGTTAATAAATAAGATATATAACTGCTTACCATCTTTGAAAATAAGATTATAATCTCCCTTGCTCTCTATATCCATATTTTCAGGTATGTAATATGAGAAATCTTGATGTTTTTCATTTGCTGCTAGAGGTTTTGCCTCGAATACGTTTTCAACTTCCAATTTTGTATTCTTCGTTTCTTCGTCTATAGAAGCACAACCTGATAGAAGTCCTATTAACAGAATAAAACATACAACTAAGGTTTTCTTTATACCCATTTTCACTCTTCCCTTCATATTTTAAGGAAGTTCTTCCTATTACCTTTTTATAATACCCTTAATAATTTCTAAGTGACAAGACTTATCTAAAACTTTTATCGAAAAAACACATATTTTGTCTAAAATCCATCTATAAAAGTGACTTTTCTAAAAAAATGTTACAATTATGATATAAAACATTTAGGAGGGGCATTATGAAACTTACGGTATATTTAGCTGGAGAAATTCATTCCAATTGGAGAAACGACTTAAAAGAGGAAGCAAAAAAAGCAAATCTCCCTATTACTTTTGTTGGGCCAATGGAAAATCACGGACGCTCTGATGATATCGGAGAAGAAATTCTAGGTAGCATGCCTAATCCCATCTTTAAAGACGCAGCTGCTTCAGATATTAATAACTTTCGCACTCAAGTTCTAATGAGTAAATCTGATGCAGTGATAGCCCTTTTTGGAGAAAAATATAGACAGTGGAATACTGCGATGGACGCAAGTACTGCAATTGCAATAAATAAACCACTTATTATTGTTAGACCGGAAAATCTACACCATCCACTAAAAGAACTATCAAACAAAGCAAATGTAACTGTTGAAACAGTCAAACAAGCATTACAAGTGCTTTCTTACGTATTTGATACCGAATGAAAAGCTTTCTAGGAAGAACAATGCTATTTTGTTCTTCCTATTTTGAATACTCGTACTGTCCAATAAGTAGTTTGACTAATGATGTAAACATGTCCGTTCGATTAATATGTCCATTCGAAAAAATTCCAATAGCTCCTTCCTTACTTCTCACGTTATGCCTACTTGTATATTCATCCATTACATCAGCAAGTTCTTTACCTGATTTTAATCCCAAGACTACCTCATTAGGAAGTAAAATCCTTGCTCCTCCAGCAATGAAAACAGTATCTTTTTCATCAACAAGTGCTCCCCAGTTACAGAGAAACAACCCGAATTCATTTTCTTCTACTCCTCCCTCAAGTCCTATACCAATTTGAGCTCCTATTTGATTCTTTGCATTTTTTGCCCGATTAATAGCCCCTATAATAGTTTCCTTATCTGAAAATGGTTGTGAGGATACATCAGAAGAAACAGCGATTGGATAGAAGTCAGCATCCAAATATCCTAAAGCATTTTTCACAGCATTAACCTTAGTGGGGTTTTCTGTACCAATAGCAATTTTCAATTAACATTCCTCCAATGTTATTAAGGTAATATGTACTATATTTGTTTTATAGAATTAGGTAATTTTAAGTTAGACTTCCATGCAATTAAGAATTTGCACCATGACGCATGAAAATGTGACCTGTATTTTTACGTCTATAGAATGTTGGCTTTTCAGTAATTCATGTGTGTTAATCGGAGTGGAAGAACCGAGACTCCTGCGGGATTGCGCTAGGCCCCGGACCCCACAGGCAAAGCCGAGGAGGCTCAAGAAGCGCCCCGCGGAAAGCTAGGTTCCTGCAACGAAGATTAACACCCCTTATATAGAGTCATATTTTCAGGGTAGCCTAAAAAAAAGAGCCAATTTTGGCTCCTTTTTTTAAAACAACTTAACTATTGCTTCGGATTGAATCTACTGTAGATTTATCTGAAGACTTTACTAACTTAACGAGAAGTGCTTTAGCAGCTGCATAATCATCCACATGAATCATTGAAGCATGAGTATGAATGTAACGTGAACAAATCCCAACTACTGCTGATGGAACACCTTCATTTGATATGTGAACACGTCCAGCATCTGTCCCGCCTTGAGAAATAAAATATTGATAAGGAATATTGTTTGTCTCGGCTGTATCAAGAATAAACTCACGCATCCCTCTATGGGTAACCATTGAGCGGTCATAAATACGAAGAAGCGCTCCTTTACCAAGCTGGCCAAACGCGTTCTTGTCACCTGACATATCATTGGCAGGGCTCGCATCTAGTGCATAAAAAATATCAGGCTTAATCATATTTGCTGCTGTTTGAGCACCTCTTAACCCAATTTCTTCTTGTACAGTCGCACCAGAATACAGAATGTTAGGAAGCTTTTCATCCTTTAATTCCTTTAGTAACTCTACAGAAAGTCCACAGCCATAACGATTATCCCATGCTTTAGCTAATACCTTCTTTTCATTCGCCATAGGAGTAAAAGGACACACTGGTACAACTTGCTGACCGGGTTTAACACCGATACGTTTTACATCCTCACGATCGTCTGCACCAATATCAATCATCATGTTTTTAATGTCCATTGGTTTACTTCTTTGAGATTCTTCTAACAGATGAGGAGGAATTGAACCAATTACTCCAATTACAGGACCATTGTCAGTAATTATTTGTACTCGTTGTGCTAGTAATACTTGACTCCACCAGCCACCAAGTGTTTGAAAACGAATCATCCCATTATCAGTTATGGAAGTAACCATAAAGCCTACTTCGTCCATATGTCCAGCAACCATTACTGTTGGTGCATTGCTGTCATCATTCTTTTTAACTCCGAAGATACTTCCGAGACCATCTTGGATAACTTCGTCAGAATATTTCTCTAATTGTGTACGCATAAATTTACGTACAAGGTGCTCATTACCTGGTGCACCTGGCAATTCTGTTAAGGTTTTAAATAACTCTAACGTTTCCTGGTTCATATAAACTCTCCTTTATGTACGAATATATTTAGTATATCGAAATTTCAATCTTCTTTCCACTAAAAGTAATGACTTTACTTAACAGGCATAGTATTAATTTAGTATACTTATTACGATAATAACAACATACGTAATTAACCTGTAAAAAAACTAAGAGATGGAGGTGATAAAGATGAGTTGGAAAAAATTCATCTTTGGTGTGGCTGTTGGCTTTGCTGGAGCTCTCCTTATGAAAGAAACGCTAGCTACCCAACCAATATCAGCTGAAAAAGCACTGAAATTGGTGAAGGAGTCATTTAAGAAACATGGACCGATTAGTGGCTCTTGGATTCATATGCAACCGGAGAATTACACCAAACATAATGTTCCTTACACTGTATATAAAGGTGGCATTACTCGTCATCTAAATGGAAATTTAACTCAATATGAGTTTTTTGTAGATTCAAAAACTGGTGTGATTATAGATATTTTAGCGATCTAACATTGGAGGGATTCCCCTCCTTTTATTCACTAGCTTTTTTGACACAGTCCACCATTTCTCCCGCTTCATTCCACTTAATTGCCCTAAAATATGCATCATGGTAAAAGCTGAACCAAGCTTTACGTTCTAAACCGGTACTCATCCACTTTTGCTTCTGTTCTATTGAAGTCATTGGATAATCATCATAAGCCATAACCCAAAGTACATGATTATGAGCATGTGTTGGCATTATATCTGCCATGTGAAAAAGTTCTTCCCCACAGCTTTCAAGTCTGATAATTGAATGACCATCACTATGTCCACCAGTATGAATCATCGTAATCCCGGATGTAATTTCTATTTCTCCTTGAAACGGGCTAACTTTTTCTTCAATTGCTCTCCAATTGTCTTTCCAATATGTATTTTTAGATCGTACATTAGGATTCTTCATTTCTTCCCATTCGTTTAATGAAGTAATGATGGAAGCGTTCTCAAATGTCGGTACTAGTTCTCCATTTTCCCATTTTGTTAATCCACATGCATGGTCAAAATGCATATGAGTCATTAGCACAAAGTCAATATCTTCTGTTGATAAACCTAGCTTATCCAGTGAACTTTCAACAGCTGATTCTTCTAACACTCCGAAATTCCGCTTAAGCTTATCACTCATTTTATTATTCCCTATTCCAGAATCAATAAGAATATTTTTTCCATCTATTTGAATTAGAATTGGATCCGTTCTTAATTCTATTTGATTTTTCTCGTTGACATGATACTTTTTCTCCCACAAAGGTTTTGGTACGACGCCAAACATCGCCCCTCCATCCAAATGGGTTACACCTCCATTTAACCATGTTAGTGACATCTCTCCTACCATAAGTCTATCCATACATTCTCAACCCCCTTTTTTCATTTATTTTTATTCTAACACTTTACCTGTGCATTTTTTAGCTGAAACAAAAAACTGAGCATACTTATTCAGTATCCTCAGTTTTTGCATATGACTTGTTTTGTGATCCGAACATTACCTCAGAGCGATAAATAGGAAAACCTCTTTTTGAAAATTTCTCTTCATACTCTGTCATTATATTTCCTTCATAGTCGCTTTTATGAAGATCAAGGCTAACAAAAGTAAGCAGTAAACCGTAGTTTGAAAAGCTAACTAGTGAATATTCAAAAAGGCCGCGATTATCAGTTTTAAAATGAATTTCACCATTTGGCTTTAGAATTTGTTCATAAATAGCTAAGAATCGTTTATAAGTCAAACGTCTCTTTTCATGTCTCGTTTTTGGCCATGGATCTGAGAAATTTAAATACAGCCGACTAATTTCACCATCAGCAAAGTAATCGGTTAGTTTTTCTGCATTTACGTTCATTAGTTTCACATTCGGAATTTGGTCTTCAATAATCTTTTCAAGTGCTGTTACAATCACACTTGTAGATAACTCAATTCCAATATAGTTTATATTCGGATTAGCTTTTGCCATTTCCGTTATAAAACGACCTTTTCCAGTTCCTACCTCAATATGAATAGGGTTATTATTCCCAAAAAACTCATGTAGTCTGCCTTTATGTTCTTCTGGTTTTAAGATAACAAATTTTGGGTTTTCCTCAAGCAATTCTTTTGCCCAAGGTTTATTACGCACACGCATCTTGACACCTCATTTATGTAATATCGTTGAAAAAGATAACATGAACAGAGTTAGAGTGCAAGAGAATCCTTACAAACAGTTTTCCCATATATATAATTTCAACTATAAAAAAACACAAATCTGGAGGAAGTGGGAGGATATCAGTGGAAAAGGGAGCGATTTTATGGAAGTTGTTAGTAACTTTCCTTCACCCATATTCTTTACTTCTTACACCTTTATATATGTGAATAGGTCATTAGGGTTGAAAGCGCTTTCTGATTTAAGCTTATAGAGGTAAAAAAACAAAATGGAGTGATTCGGTGAAGTATATTTATACGACTTGGGCAACATTCATGGAGATTTTAGTATTACTGTCACTTTTATTAATTTTTATTGGGTATGCGTTAACGAAGTACCCTATTGAAAAATTAACAGTTAAGATACAAACGAAGATGTATCGTGAAAAAATTAGGTATGCGTCCCAGCTTTAACCTTTCTTTTTAAAGGCTACCCAGAAAATACAATTCTTCACCCTCAACATGGGGTGTTAATCTGCGTTGCAGGACTCTCGCTTTCCGCAGGGCGCTTCTTGAGCCTCCTCGGCTTTGCCTGTGGGGTCGGGGGCCTAGCGCAATTCCCGCAGGACTTGTATAAGCTTCCTTGAATCCTCACCGCACGAAGGAAATGCGTCAGCATTTTCGAGGAGTCTCGGTTCTTCCACTCCGATTCACACGCATAAATTACTTAAAAGCCAACATTCGATAAACTCAAAAATAAAGTTCACATTTTCATCTGCCATGTTGCATTTCATCAATATTTCTTAGACACAATAAAACCGGTCGTTACGTAACGACCGGTTTTGTTGTGCACTTTAGAATAATAAAGCTCTTGATTACACATTTTATATATATATTTCAAACTTTGAAAGGATTTGAATGCTATGCCTTTAGATCATCATTATCAGATGGACATATTAAAAGATATATTGTCTAATCATCAAACCGACTGTTGTGGAACCGTCGCAGAATGTGAACAATTAGAACGACTTATAAAGTCACTGATGGTTAATACCCAAATTGATCAAAATGTGAAGCAAGTATTAACCGATATATATTCTTATAGTCAGTCAGGCAGATATACACAGCATTTAGATGATCATATTACATCACATCAAGATCAACTATCTCAATGGATCAATGATATTGATCATATTACAAATTAATTTGAAATTAAATTTTGCAAATATTTTAACCAGTGTTGAACTTCTTTTTCATGATTTTTTGAATGGTACCAGGATATAGATAAAATTGTTTGAGCTATTACGTACCATTTCATCCTAGCGAATAAGTCATCTGTTGGATGTATTCCATATAAGTTTAACCAGTTATTCCAGTCTTCTCTTCGAATATACCAATATAAAAGCAAACCAATATCCATTGCTGGATCTGCAATCATTGCCCCATCCCAGTCAATGAGGTATAGTTGTTCATTTTCAGTTAATAACCAATTATTATGATTAATATCACAATGACATACAACATGGTGATCAAATTTTATATGATTAACTTCTTGTTCAAGAAATTGAATAGCTGACTGAATTAAGGGTAGATTAGGTAACTCTTGAGGAGTATTTATACACATTTTCACGTCGGATAAGACCTCTTCAGGTAGGAGAGGTTTTTTTCCTAATCTCTTTAGCATATCCAATAGTTCATTTGAATGGTGGATTTTGCTTAAAAGTTTAGCGACATTTTCTCCATACATCTCTACTGGTTTTAATTCACGTCCATTTAACCAATGTTGTGCAGTAATAACATCTCCATTTTCTAACCTTTTCGTCCAAACTAACTTTGGAACAATCCCTTCTGCAGATAACACAGCGAGGAAAGGAGAAGAGTTACGTTTTAAGAATAACTTTCGCTCATTAAATTGAGCAAAATATGCATCTCCTGTTGCTCCACCAGCAGGATATATTTCCCATTCACTTCCTAATATATATTCCAACCAGTTCACCTTCAATTTCAACACAACATTTCCTAAGTAATAATAAGTTCATTCTAGAACTAAATATAATTAATTATGTAACATGATTGCCTTTTTTTGAAAAGCTAAAAAAGATAGCTATTGATTTCCATTAAAACAATAGCCATCTCTATACGATTTTAGCTTTTTTAGCCTTTTAAAGTCAAGTAAAACTGGTGAAAACTTAGTTACTCGAAGAACTTTCACTAAGTTGGTATAAAACAACAGTACTAATTGATTTTATTGTCATGATATTTCCTAATATCGAATAAATTGGAGTTTTCCCAGCCTTTTGTTCATCACATACAGCATGCCAAATACCGCTCTTAGGCAAAGTTATTTCTATTTCATAAGGTTGTGCATTGTGAGCTACGAATATATGATCCCAAGTACCATACTTACCAACATTATGATACACGTATGAGACAACACCTTCTTCACTTGTAGTAAGAAATTGTAAATGTTTTCGAACAAGTGAGGCACTAGAAAATCGAAACGCACCATGATATTTTCTTAGCGCAATCAGGCCTTTTACATAATTGACTTCTTCACTGTATTTACTTTTTCTTGCCCAATCAAGCCAGTTTATATGATTTGGAGAATTATAACTATTCTCAATCCCATTCTTGGTGCGAAAAAACTCTTGACCTGCATGTAGAAATGGAATTCCCTGTGAAAGCAAAACGAGGGTTGTGGCTAATCTTTGCCTCTTCATTCGAACTTCTTCATTTTCATGTCCATTACAGACGGCCATTTTATCCCAAAAAGTATGATTATCGTGTGATTCAACATAATTAATGGTTTGGATTGGCTCAACTACGAGGCTTTTCTCACCCTTCGTTAAAGAAACACTCCCACATATCACATGCTTTACATCATGATATTTGTGTACATTTCCAAGAGAAAAACCTCGGTCGTATAAGTTAAATGTACTACCTTTTACTGTATCCCTAAAAAGGTCATTAAACAAGGCGATTCTAGGAAGTTTATGATTGTTGCGGATAATTGCCTTTTCTTCATATTTTAACGGTGTATTTAAGTCCCATCCTTCGCCAAAAAGGATAACTGATGGATTGATTTCATCAATAGCTCTTCGTACTGCATTCATCGTGTTCACATCTAGAATTCCCATCAAGTCAAAACGAAATCCATCAACGTCATATTCAGTAAGCCAATAGCGAACGGAATCGACAATAAATTTACTCACCATAGCCCTTTCTGATGCAATGTCATTTCCTACACCTGTTCCATTTGAGGGCATTCCATTCTCATCGTGACGAAAATAATATCCTGGGACGATTTTTTCAAATGAGGATTCTTCACGTATATAAACATGATTATATACCACATCTAAAATAACCTTCAGACCTGCTTTATGAAAATCTTGAATAGATTTCTTTAATTCTATAATTCGCTTGTATGGATCATTTGGGTTAGTTGAATAGCTACCCTCAGGTGCATTAAAATGCAACGGGTTATAACCCCAGTTATATTCCAAATCGTCGTTTTTTTCTTCATTTATTCCGAAGAAATCATTTACTGGCAGAAGTTCAATATGAGTTACACCTAATTCAATTAGGTATGAGAGTCCAGTTATTGTACCGTCTTTTTTATTTTTTGTATTTATTTCAACTAAACCAGTGTATTTACCTTTGTCTTTTATACCACTGTCAGGATGAATAGAAAAATCTCTGATGTTCATTTCATAAATTATGGCATCAGTTGTTTGCTGCAAAGGAGGTAAGATGTGTCTGTCTACTGTTGTTTTTGAAAGATCTATAATAACGCCAAATTCTCCGTTCACTGACACTGCTTTTGCATATGGGTCTACAGCTTCATTCCAAATTGAATTTACACAAATAAGGAAAGAATAATAAATTTTTTCTAAATCCCCTGCAACATAAGTTTCCCAAACACCATTAGTTCCTCTATCCATAGGAACTGTCTTTATTTCATTATCCGTGTGGTTCAATAATTTCAACGATACAGCTGTAGCAGTTGGTGCCCAAATTTTAAAGGTAGATCCACTGTCTCTATACGTCACGCCTAAGTCATTTCCAGAATAGAAGAAGGCATCATCAAAAGCTTTTGTGCGTATCACAGCGCCTATTTGCAAATCAGTAGTTTGCCCATGCTCGTCTTGTATACAATACATTTCACCAATTTTAAGAAAGGTAGGAATGTAGCAAACATATTTCCTTTTATCTCCTAAATCAAATTGTTGTTGGATATCGAGTTCCCATGATAATTCACCATGAAGTAATGTAAAATGCTTTGAAATACCTTTGTTATATGTTTTAGGGAGTAAAATAGTGATCAAATGCATCTCATCTAGGAATGCTTCAAATATTCGTTTATTAACTGACATTATCATCTTCACCTCCTAAAAGACAATTTTACCAAGCTTAAAATGATAGCTTAACCAAAAAAATCATCTCTTAGTATGTCTTGCAATAAATGACACCTTGCGTTTTTGAATAGAAATTGAAACGGGTGTATGTCCAACAATTTCTCCATCAGCATGTGCAAGAATTTTCTTCTCACAATCTATTACTATATTTTCACCTTTCAAAACGTCAACCTCTTTGAAAAGAGTATGCTTACCGAAAAATACAACTCCAAAAATCAATAATAGTTTGACCCGTGATAAGTTGTGAAGAATTGTAACGTGTAATAAACCATCGTCAGGAAAAGCAGCTGGGGCTATTTTCATTCCTCCACCAAAATAGCTTTGATTGGAAACTGTTACAAACCATACATTTTCGTAATGAAAAACACTTCCATCGATTGTTAATGACATACTTTCCCTTTTATGTGTAAATAATAATTTAACTAAAATCAAAATGTAGGCAAGTGAACCTAGATATATCTTATTAAAATATCCCTTTATGCGTGATTGATTTGTTTTCTGAGATACTTCTGCATCGAATCCCACACCGAAGCTGCTAATAAATCTTCTGCTTATCGATCGATTAGCTACTTTAAAAGATCCAATATCAAAAGGAGTGATTTCTTTATTTACGGATTTTAAGATGAAATGAAGAGCATCAATTGGAGACTTTGGAATAAGAAATCCACGGGTGAAATCATTTCCCGAACCTGCTGGAATATAACCAACCTTCACTTTTGAAGAAACAGGTAATCCATTTACAACTTCATTTATCGTTCCATCGCCACCCACAGCTACGATTGCGCCAATACTCTCTCCATGCATTGAAACGACCTGTTTTACTAATTCCTCAGCATGTTTAGGTGCCTTTGTGAAAAATGATCGATAATTTACATCTTTACTATCTAACTCACTTTTTATCTTGTTCCACACCTTCATTCCTTTTCCATTGCCAGCCGCAGTATTAACAATAAAGAATATTTTTTTCATAGAATCAACCTTTTATCATTTAATTTCATATTAGAATAATTATCTTTTTATATTAATTACACATTAAGATTTGCCTATTTTTATACTTCTCAAGTATTGTTTTAGTCAGGGACTCTCACTTAATCTTAGATTACGTGAAATACCCTTTCATTTCAATTTTATTTTAAAAGGATGAGTTAATTGAAGTATTATGGATGTACAAATTGTGGAATTTTACAACGAATAGATAATGAAGGCTATATTAGCTTAACTGAATTTGAAAGTCATGAACGAGAAAGTATTTCTACCCTTCTACAACATCATGATTTATCAAATGAAGGATATCAAACGATAAAAATAGCCTATTATTCAAAGACTCAACTTCAATCAATCACAACAAATATGATACAATTACTCAACTCCGACACTAATGTGTTAGCAGCGGTTCATACAGAAAAATCCAATTCTTTTCTTCAATGGCTGCCGATTCTCCAGTTACACGAAAGAATCGTAAATGAAAAAGTTGTTTCATTTATTCAATCTGGTTCACTTGTAAGCTACTTACAGCCCATCATTAACCTTCACAATGGCAAATTATATGGATACGAATCACTTCTTCGTGCAGAAAATCTTAATGAACAAATAGCTCCTAGTACATTATTTAAAATTGCAACAGATGCAGGCATGCATTCCCTGCTTGATCGACGAGCCAGAGAAACAGCTATAAAATCTAGAATAAACAATATCCCTAAAGGAATTAAGAGCTTTATTAACTTTCTTCCTTCAACCATTTACAATCCTGAACATTGCTTGAAACATACTTTTGAAATTGTAAAGAAATATAAAGTAGATCCAGAGGATTTAGTTTTTGAGGTAGTTGAGACAGAACAGATTACTGATATTGAACATTTAAAACGAGTGTTAGATGTCTATAAAGCCTCAGGAATGAAGGTAGCTCTTGATGATGTAGGGAGTGGATTTGCAACCTTGGAGATGTTAACAGAACTACAGCCTGATTTTGTTAAAGTAGATCGACATTATATAGATCATTGCGACCAATCAATTGAAAAACAACAATTCTTACAGGATGTTGTCGATATTTCTAAACAACTAAAAATTAATATTTTAGGAGAAGGCATAGAGCGCGAAGAAGAGCTTGAATATTGTCGTTCAATTGGTATCCATCATGCTCAAGGTTATTTTATTGGTAAACCTTCTATCAATCCTAGTTTAATTTCTACTAATAGAAAAGTATTGATATAAAATCATTCGCATAACAAAAAGACAGAATCTATTTTGATTCTGTCTTTTCTGTTTATCCTAAAAATCCCCATATAGACTCAGTTCAAATCTTATTTCTACAATAAAATGCTACTTGAAATTCATATACTGTACTTACCATTTATTCATTCTGCATCCATCGTCCAATCAATCCTTTTTACATAAGTTGAATCACAATGATTTAACAACGTTTGTGCAGCTTTTAGTTGGATTGCTTTTAAAGGAGAAATATAGTTTCTTAACGGTGTATACCAAGCTTCAAAATTTCTCTTTTCAACAAACTGAACATCATTGGGAGGTGAAGGGTAATCAAAATATCCATTTCGATTTAGAACAACTTTTTTAATTGGCATATCAATTCCATGTAGGCTATAAATACTTTTAACAATTTTCTCCATACGTTGTAGGTTTATGAGTGGTGAGAGTACTTTTTTCTCACTTTCGTTTGTTTTTTCAATCCAAAATCTTTCTTTTGAACCGAGGTACACAGTGTTCTCTACTCCCTCAAACATAGTTATACACCATGTTGTCGTTGGACTCAGTAAAATCACATCAACTTCTATCGGTGCTTTTTTAAGCAGAAAGATAGGCTTATATAAAATTAAATATGTATCTGGAAACCTTTGGAGAAAGAATCGAAGAGTTTGATCCTCCATAACAGAGGGATCTACGAATGATTTTTCTCGTATGGTTGAGCTTGCCCATTTCATCTGAAAATGAAAAATATTTTCTAAAAAAACAAGTTTTACTTCTTCTAATGATTGAGGTTCTTGTTGGTAAGTCATTTCTAAGAAACTTTCTTCTTGATTCGTCTGAGGTTCTAATTGGGATGCAGATATTCCTTCCATTTTTTTCTTAAAAGGAAATTTCATTTTAAGTGACTTGAATTTCGATTTCTTATCTATGTTTTCTGGTAGCTTAAAAGTTTGACTCTTCTCTTCTGACACACCAATAGATATATTCCCACTATCAAAATCCGCTTTCACTTTTTTCCAATGTTGTTTCTTTAGCCGAATAAATTGTCCAGTGTAACGGTACACATCAATTTCATACCTTGAAATATAATCCTGTATCTTTAGTAATTGTCCCAAATCTACCCCCTCCTTTCTTTTTTAAAAAACAAGCCAAATCAAAATTGGACATAATATGGATGAGAAAACTGCACTAATAATCATAGAAATTGAACTAATCGCCGCTTCACGTTTTCCTATTTCTAAAGCTCTAGTTGTACCTATACCATGAGAAGCAGCACCTAACCCCATCCCCATTCCTATATGATGATTAATCTTTAACATCTTTAAAATCGATGGACCAAACATAGCACCAAAAACTCCGGCAATCATAACAAATACAACTGCAAGAGAAGGTATCCCGCCGATCACCCCAGCTATTTCCATTGCGACTGGTGATGTCACTGATTTTGGCGTTAACGATACGATTATTTCTTTATCAAGTTGAAAGATAATCCCCAGAACTATTCCAGACAAAATTGCTATTGAGCTTCCAATGATTCCACCGAAAAAAATCGGAACAAAGTAGGCTTTTACAGATGCGAAATTTTGATACAAAGGGTAAGCGAGTGCTACAACGGCAGGACCAAGCAATCCATCTATCCACTTCCCACCAATCATATATGTATCATAGGGGATGTCCCCTATCATTAATATTGTCACAATGATAACAGTACTCGTTGTAATTGGAACTAATAGTGGTGTCGGAAACATGTTGTAAATTCTTTTCATAAACTGAAAGATGAAAATTGTTACACATATGATGAAGATTGGCATTAAGATCATAGACTAGACCCCTCGTTTTCCCACAGCTCTCCTTCTTTTTTATTGGCATAAAATTGCCCAATAAATCCCGAAACTACCATTACGATAATGGTACTTAGAATAACCGCGAATATAGCTAAAAGACCTTTACCTGTAAATAAAGAAAGATGATTTATGACACCGACGGTTACTGGTAAAAAGAATAATGCTAAATGTGTTAATAAGAAGTTAGAACCTATTACTAACCATTTCTCTTTCACTATCCCAATATTCAGGAGAATAAATAACAATACCATTCCGATAATACTGCCAGGTATAAATAGGTTAAAAAAGCTTTGAATATAACTTCCTATCAAATAAATACCGTATATAATTGCGACTTGCAAAATAATGTAAAACACCTTCATTTTTTTCATTCCCCTATATGACCAAGCTGAAAAACTGACAGTGGTTGGTATCTTGGCATTCTGTCTAAATGAGTTTGATACAAAACCATTTGATTTACCTCATAACTAGAATGCTCCTCTTTTGGACGAACCATTTCTCTTATGTCGCTCTCTTTAAATTGGAAAGGAGAGGTCCGCTTTCTTGCAAGTGTAATATGTGGTGTAAAGGGTCTCTTCTCTAGTTCAAAACCTACATTAATACATGCGTTGTATACTTGTTGTTGTAGGCTTCTAAGGTCTTGACTCTCTTTTACACCCGCCCAAAAAATTCTAGGACTAGTTGGGGAGCCAAATGTACCAGGCACATCAATGGACAGTTCAAGTGGCTGATGAATTTCAGCAATTGATTTCACTTGTTTTTTTAATTGACTCATCTGAGAAAAAGACGAAACACTACCTAAGAAGCAAAGTGTTATATGTAAATCTTGTGGATGTACCCATGAGCGAAAAGAAAACCGCTGCTCCAAAAGTTCCTTCCATTCTGTTAGCAATGAACGAATATGTGGTGGTAAAGGGAGTGCTAAAAAATAATGTGTATGTTTGGACATTGATTAGAAACTCCTTTTCAGAACATAATAATGTTGTCATTTTATCAAACTTCTCACCTAATGATAAGATTCTTTTAAAAACAATCATTCCAATCAAGATTGTAGGTTTATTATGAGGTGCTGTGATAAAATAGAATGAATTAAACATTACATTTAAATTAGTTGTAAAAGGAAGTGCAAAAATGAGAGTAGTAAACAATATGGCTGAACTGATTGGAAATACCCCTCTTGTAAAACTAAATAAACTGAAACCAGAAAATGGTGCAGACATTTATCTTAAATTAGAATTTTTTAATCCAAGTGGCAGTGTAAAAGATCGAGCTGCTTATAATATGATTGTTCAAGCTGAAAAAGATGGATTACTTAAACCGAATTCAACTATTATTGAACCAACAAGTGGTAACACTGGCATTGGACTAGCAATGAATGCGGCAGCAAGAGGCTATAAAGCCATTCTTGTCATGCCTGACACAATGACACTTGAACGAATCAATTTACTTAAAGCATATGGTGCAGAAGTAGTTTTAACTCCTGGAGATGAAAAAATGCCAGGTGCAATAAAAAAAGCTGAAGAGCTTGCATCCGAAATTGAAGATAGCTTTTTACCAATGCAATTTAATAACTTTGCTAATCCTGATGCTCATCGAAAAACAACAGCGCTTGAAATTGTTGAAGCAATGAAAGAACTTGGAAAACCTTTAAGTGCATTTGTTGCAACTGCAGGTACTGGTGGTACGATTACAGGTACCGGCGAAACGCTAAAAGAGCATTATCCTGAGCTTTCAGTTCATGTAGTTGAGCCTGCTGGTTCTCCTGTTTTATCAGGTGGAAAGCCAGGAAAACATAAATTAGTTGGTACAAGCCCAGGATTTATTCCGCAAATATTAAACCAAGAGATTTACGGCGAGATATTCAAGATTGAGGATGAGGATGCATATGATATCACTCGTCGCCTTGCTAGAGAAGAAGGTATTTTAGTTGGCCCTTCATCTGGTGCAGCCTGTTATGCTGCTATTCAAGTAGCGAAACGTTTATCTCCAGATGATATCGTTGTTTGCATTGCATGTGATACGGGTGAACGTTACTTATCAAGTGATCTTTTTGATTTTAGCTAAAGACTTTTACTTTTTTGCAGCTTGTATTTTGGGCTGCTTTTTTTATTGACAAAAAAAGTCCACCATACTCTAATTAAGAGTATGGATATTCATAAATTTTTCTAAGAGAGAATTGAGTGATCATGTGAAGCGAATTCATTATAGTTGGATTATCTTAATCATTGTATTTTTTTCCATTATTGTTGCTGGTATTATTAGGTCTTCCTCTGGTGTATTTATCTTACCTTTTGAAAATGAGTTTGGCTGGGATCGTTCAAGTATCTCATTAGCTTTTGCAATCTGTTTATTTTTGTACGGTATTTCAGGTCCATTTATGGCAGCTTTACTCGAAACATACGGTTTAAGGAAAATGATGATTATCGCAATGGCAACATTAATCACAGGCCTTGTACTCACTCTACTCATGCAACACACATGGCAGCTTTTACTGATTTGGGGAGTAATCATAGGATTAGGTTCAGGACTATTTTTAACCGTTCTAAGTCCATATGTCGCAAACAGATGGTTTAACAAGAAAAGAGGATTGGCTGTTGGGATTTTAACAGCTAGCACAGCAACCGGACAATTAATACTATTACCTGTTTTAGCATTCATAATTGACGAGCTTTCTTGGAAATGGGCGATAGGATTAATTTTATCTCTCTCGGTTAGTATGTTCATCATCATAGTGATTTTTATGAAAAACACCCCTAAAGATATTGGACTACTTCCATATGGGCTAGAAGTTGAAGCTGGAAACGAAACGATTAGTCAAAAGAAAAATCCAATTTCCGTTGCTTTTAGTACGTTACTTGAAGCAATAAAGGTAAAGGGATTTTGGTTATTGGCAGGGAGTTTTTTCATATGCGGACTTTCAACTAATGGGCTAATTGGAACTCATTTTGTTTCATATTGCATTAGTTTCGGTATTCCTATAATTACAGCGGCTACACTACTTTCGTTTATGGGCATCTTTGATCTTGTCGGAACGACGATTTCTGGGTGGCTATCTGATCGACTCGATAACAGATGGCTGTTATTTTGGTACTATGGTTTACGTGGTCTTTCATTAGTATTATTAACTTATGCATTAAACGAGGGTTCTTATATTCTATTAATTATTTTCTCCATTTTTTATGGACTTGATTGGATTGCAACAGTACCACCTACCATTAATTTATCTAGGCAAATATTTGGTGTAGAGAAAAGTGCAGTCGTGTATGGTTGGATTTTTGCATCACACCAAGTTGGATCTGCTGTAGCGGCTTACGGTGGGGGCATCATATATAAAGTATTTAATTCATACACCTGGGCATTCTTTCTGGCAGGGATCTTTTGCTTGATAGCTAGTTTATCAGTCATTATTATTAAAAAACCTTCTGTCTATGCAGTATCAGAAGAGAAGGCAAGTACAAATGCTTAATATGTTTCATAATAAAAAGCATGTTCCTCTATTAAAAGGATGAACATGCTTTTACTTTACTATTACTAGCTTGATTACCAAATTCTGAATGGACTTGGATGATACTATTATTTTGGTGAGGATTTTACGTTTCTATTAATCTCTTTTTTCGATCGATATTGATAATAATCAGTAATACAATTATTCCGATTCCTGTAAGGAGACTAAAAAACAAATAAACATGTCCTATGTCGAATGCATCTAAGATGATTCCCCCCATAAAAGTACAGAACCAACTTCCCAATCCATTCCCAAAAGCTGAATAAAATGAAACGGCTGTTGCTCTCACAGATCCTGGAGAGATATCTCGTACATATTGAAGTGCCGCAGGGATAAATAGACCAACCGAAAAACCTTGAGCAATTGTTGTCATATAAACAAGTGTTAAGGAAGGTTCAAAAAAGTAAAAAAGCCAACGAACTGCAGAGATAAAGGCAGCTATAACTAGAATGTGAAGGATACCAATCTTATTGATCCAACTTCGTGCCACTTGCATAAAGGGTGCTTCACTTCCAGCAGCAAGTAAAAACGCAATACCTACACCCGTTAATGTGCCTCCGATATCCCTTACAAAAATTCCGAAATAAAAATTATTTGCATAAATTGGACCGAACACTAAAAAGGTTGTAAATAAAAAGAGAACAAACCTTGGCATCTTTATTAAAGTTGATATACCTTCTTTAATATTCATTTGAACAGATTGACGCTCTCCAGGAAGATTCCGTACAAATAGAACTGAAAATAATAACAAACATGTAAAAACATAAAAGATTATTGATAAATCATATGTTTCAGCAAGCCTACCCACGACTAAAACCGAAACTGCAAATCCTAACGCTCCCCACAAGCGAATCGAACCATAGTTCCCATTGTGTTTTTGAACGTAGGTTAACGCTAAACTATCAGAAACTGGAATAATAGCACTTTGGGTCACTGCTAATAAACCAGCTATCAAGATAAACAAAAGATAGACTGACACGAATGAATACGTAAAACCAATCACCGCAGTTGCTATTAATGTAAGCATAAGAACTAGTTTCGGTTTTTGCGTATAATCACTAATGATTCCCCAAAATGGCTGAATTAAAATCGTGATGACAGGTGATATTGACATGATGATCCCAATTTGTGTACCAGTTAAACCAATAGAGTCTTTCAAATACACAGATAATAGCGGAAAAAGGGAGCCGAAGCTAAAAAACACAAAAAAATAAAACAACATGAAGTTTATCTTCACATTTCCCTTTGTCTGCCTTACAGTTAATTCCATGAATGTTCACCCTTTCAATCTAGTGCAAAACAATCAATTTGGTGAAAAAAAATCGACCGCCCCCAAATTTTTGGGAGCGGCTAAACAATACAAACTATCCTATCATATTTTCATGTTTTTGGAAATTATTTTATTTTGCAAGTTCGTAAATAGCTTGCGCATAAATGGCTGTTGCCTTTACTAGATCATCTATGACCATATACTCATCCTTTTGGTGAGCGATATCTGGTCTCCCTGGAAATAATGGACCAAAGGCAACACCTGCTGCTAATGAGCGAGCATAAGTACCGCCACCAATTGATAAAAGTGTAGCTTCTTCACCTGTTTGCTCTTTATATACTTTTTGAAGTGTCTTAACAAGTATATGGTTTGAATCCACATGATGTGGATTTGAATTACTAAAGTTCGTTAACTTAAAACCATGGTTCACACATCGCTCTTCAATTTTCTTTCTCGTTTCATCTATATCATTCGTGACAGGATAACGTAAATTAATTCCAATTGATCCACCATTATTCATGGAATAAGATAACTTCCCAACATTTATTGTTAAGTCTCCAGTTATATCGTCATTATAGGAAACTCCCAATTGCTTCCCACGAGAATCATCTAAAAAATACGACGTAACAAAATGAATGTATTTCTTTGCAACTACATCTAATTCCATTTCATTTAAAAACGCAGATAAAAATAGACCTGCGTTCTTCCCATGGTTTGGTTCCATCCCATGTGCTGAAACTCCTTCTAATGAAAGAGACAGACCATTCTCGACTATTTCTGTCTTACCGTTTAATTTAACCTTATATAGGTAATCATTAAATTTACTAATTACATCACCTTGGTCAAAACTTCCGCGGAGAAGGGCTTCGGCATAATCTGGAACCATGTTATATCTTCTACCTGAATGAAATGACACTAATTGCATCGTTCCAACATGTGAACCACTCTCGGCTTCTAAACATAAATCAAAATCGGAAATTCCTTTTTCAGCATAAATGATTGGGAAATCCGCATCAGGTGCAAAGCCCATAGCAGGCATTTCTTCATGCTTGAAATAATGGTCTACACATCGCCAATCACTTTCCTCATCTGTACCTAAAATCATTCTTACACGCTTAGATAAAGGTAATCCTAGTTCTTTTACAATTAACATTGCATAATATGCTGCCATTGTAGGGCCTTTATCATCGATTGCCCCTCTAGCATAAATCTTACCATCTCTAATTTCCGCACCAAATGGATCACTACTCCATCCGTCACCTTCAGGTACTACATCTACATGACATAGTATTCCAAGTAGGTCCTCTCCTTGCCCCATTTCTAAGTGACCAGCAAGACCATCTAAATTCTTAGCTGTAAAACCATCATCGCTCCCTTTTGAAAGCATGAATTGTAATGCTTGATCGATTCCTTCTCCTAGTGGTGCATCATGAGTGACATTTTCTTCATCTAAAATACTTTTAATCTTTAAAAATTCCTGTGTATCTTTTAATAAATTTTCTTTTCGACGTAATACTTCTTCCAACCAATTTATGTCTGTCATAGAAATCTCCTTCATTGATTAACTCGTAATTTTTGAATATGTTTCTTTGTCACAAATGACAAATAACTTTGAGTCTTTTGGGATTGTTTCATCTAGTCTGCGATTAATATTTAGCTTATCTCCATCAGCAATTAAAGTTGCTCCTTGATTTAATAGTTTATCAAACGCCTCTCGATAGGTTTTCCAGTCGGGATTAGCTTTAATCTGAAATAAATCATCGCCCATTCTTCTACTCATTAGCTGGGCATAAACACTAGAAATTCCTTTTGTAAAAGAAGCCCTTACAGCCATTCTTGACACGGTTTCATGTGTTAATACAAATTCATCCACATGAACATGCTGGAAATTTTTCATATGTTCTTCATGAAGTAACTCAACAGTAGTATGTACTTTTGTATTCATTCTTTCAATAGCTGTTGCGATTAACAGAGATTTTCCATCAGCAAGCTGGGAATCATCGATCGAATCATCAGCAAATATGATAACTGCCTTACTTGTCACAATACTAACTCGCTTTAATGTTAATTCATCGGATGCATTTCCCCTCACGTAAAATACACGTTCATGCATCAATGGAGCTTTTTCAAGTGTGTCAATTAACACAATATCTATATCGTTATCTGTTTCCAAAATTTCCTCAACGGCAAAGTTTGCCTTTTTTGACCATCCAATAATCACAATATGATTTTTTCCTTTATAATCCACTTTACCCTCCTCCCTCTTTCTACGAAAGTTTGAAAATCCGTCAATGATTTTTCCAATCACAACCCCAATTAAACCAATACCTATGACATACAGAAAAATGGCAACTAATCTTCCTTCAGTCGTAGTTGGATAGTAATCACCATATCCTACTGTTGTAACAGTTGTCATTACCCACCAGAACCCCTCAAATGGTGTTGGAAAAGTTTCTGGCTCTAAATAAATGATGAAAAGAGTACTTATTGAAACAACTGATATACTTGAATAAAATAACACCCAATTGTTCATATGTACGAGTTTCATGGCCAATTTTCTTAAATAATACATATACTCCACCTCCTTTTTTTATTTTCATCTTATGAAATAATATCCATTTTACAAGCTTGTATTCTTATATCTAGTTTTATTTTAGTATTGTTTACGTATTCAATAAAGTACAATCAGCAATAAAAACTAGATAAATAGGAGAAAATAGAAATAAAAGCGATATTTTTAAAAAAGTTGCAGGATATTGACATTTTTTGGAGAAATAGTCATACTATTCAGACTTAACAACATATAATGAAGCAAAACTTACAGTACGAGACGAGAGGATGGTGCCAATTTAACATAAATGTGTTAATATTGTGTAAATTCATGAAAAGATATGGCATTACCACCATTCATTGGGTAATATAGAAAGTAATCAATTTAATAAAAGCTACCACATTAAGCTTAGGTTCTGTTTCGATTGAAGTATGTTGTTCCAACCGAAAAAATGATAAGGAGTGGTTTTTTGAAACCTTCAACAAACCGTATGTTAACTCGTATCAAGGCGGTCTACATGTTTATCAATGAAAGAGGTACTGTGTCTACACAAGAACTTGTTGATGAATTTGGAATTACACCACGGACAATCCAACGTGACTTGAATGTGTTATCATATAATGATTTGGTTCGGAGCCCTAGTAGAGGTAAATGGACAACAACCAAAAAGAAGGTTAAGCTTTCATCATAACATCGATGATTTCACTTATTAAATAAATAATTATTTTACATATATGAACCCTAGCAGGGGTTCTTTTTTTGCTCTATTTTGATGGCTACCCTGAAAATACGACACTGAACTTAGGGTGTTAACCTTCGTTGCAGGACTCTCGCTTTCCACGGGGCGCCACTTGAGCCTCCTCGACTGCGTCTGTGGGGTCTCAAGTCCGGCGCATTTCCCGTAGGAGTCTCGGTCCTACCACTCCGATTAACACGCATTGAATAACTTCAAATCCAACATTCAATAAACAATATCAAGTTCACATTTTCATCCTTCATGGTGCAAATTTATAATTATCCCTCGAAGTGTCTAATAATTTAATTTACATATAAAAATAGGTCCCCCAATGGAAACCTATTCTTTATGTGCATTCTTTAAGCTGTCTACTTCTTCATCTGTCAGTTCTCGATACTCACCTAGTTCTAGCGTCTCATCTAATTTTAGGGGACCCATTGATAATCTTTGTAGATACACTACTTTCTTTCCTACTGCTTCAAACATCCTTTTCACTTGATGGAATTTCCCTTCAGTAATCGTCACTTCAATATCTGATCTAATTCCCGTTTTTAAGATGACTAAGGTCGCTGGCAATGTCTCATATCCGTCATCTAATACAACACCTTTTTTGAATGCCTCTATATCCTCTTCAGATACTTCACCATCTATAACAGCAAAATACGTTTTAGGTACATGTTTTTTAGGTGAAAGTAATTGATGCGACAATTGACCATCATTTGTAATTAAAAGGAGACCTTCTGTATCTTTATCAAGTCTCCCAACTGGAAAAGGCTCGTAAAGCTGATCTTCGACTTCTAGTATATCAATTACTGTTTCATGGTTATTGTCCTCTGTTGCTGATATTACACCCGGTGGCTTGTTCATCATTAAATAGATAAACTCCTTATATTCAATGATATCTCCATGCACTGTAACAGTATCTTCTGTCGGCTTCACGTGAAAGCTTGGATCCTTCACAATTGAATCATCCACTTTTACAACACCTGATTTTAATAATTTCTTTACTTCTTTTCTACTGCCAAACCCTCTATTTGAGAGCAATTTATCTAGTCTCATTGAGTTAACCTCCATTTATCTACTAATTATATTTGCCTATCTTTTCTAATGATGGGCATTTGAACTATTCAACGAATGTCATGTATTCATAAGCTATAATGTAATTTCACAAAAAGGAGCGAATAAATATGTATAGACAACAGCCCGAAAGTCAATACTTCCCATTCCCTGGTTTTCCTGGTTTCCCTGGATATCCTGGTGGTGGAACTGGAAATGTCGATAGACGTTTAGATCGCATTGAACGTCAATTAGATCGTCACACACAACGACTAAACCGTTTAAACCGCCGTTTACGTCGTGTTGAGCGCCAGCTTGGCTACGGTGGCCAATATGGTGACGACTATTAATTCGTAGCAATACGATTTGCAAAAAGAAGGCTGTTACGATTGAACAGCCTTCTTTCTTTTTATTTTCCGAATGACTTTTTCAAGGTGGGTTCCTAATAGTCTATCTAATAAGTGTGAGCGATAGGCTAATACCAAGTATATACTTGCCCCAACAGGAACTGTAAATAAAAGCACTAGAAGTGAATATAATTTACCTTCATCATACGTAAAGCCAAAGGAAAGAATCTTATTCGTAAAAACAATACTTACAGCCATTATTGCTGATAGAAGTGTCATGAAGAGAGACCTTCTAATAAAGATAGTAAATCGATATTTCGCATGTTTTGAAATCATCCAAAAACTATAAGCAATTGACACTGTGTATCCTAATGCAGTTGCTAAAATAGAGCCGATGGAACCAAACCATATGATAAAAGGTACATTTACTGCCATTTTTATAAGTAGCCCTAAAGCTAAACTGATAACTGCCATCTTCTGCTTATTTATTCCCTGTAAAATTGCTGCTGTTATCGTAAAAAAGGAGAATAGCAGTGCCACTGGTGCATACCAACGTAATATCCGACCACCAACCTCACTGACTTCATAAAACAAACCATAAATAGGATAAGCTAATACGGATAACCCAACAACCGCTGGTAGGACAAGTAAAATACATATTTGAAAGGTCTTATCAATTTGTTTTCTTAGTAAAGAAAAATCTTTAGTTGTAAATGATGCCGTAATGGTTGGAACCAGTGTAAGACTAAATGCAGTCGCAAGAGACACAGGAATCATGACGAGTTTAGGGACGTAAAAATTCACAATTCCGAATAACTCTTCGGCAATTAATCCTTTACCTGTTGATATCATAGCTCGATTAAATGTGAACTGATCTACATATTGGTATAAAGGAATCGCTAAACCAACAAATACGAATGGACCAGCATAAGATAACAGTTCTTTATACATTTGCTTGTTGGTCATAGCAGTTTGTGGCTTACTCGTTTCTAATAAGGAGTCAAGATATGGCTTTCTTTTTAACCAATACCATACGAGAACAACAAGACCCCCAAGTGCTCCAATAAAAGCAGCAAAAGTAGAGTAACCAACTGCCGTAGCCACTTCTCCATCTAGTAACTTGATAATGACAAAACTAGCTGACAGCAAAAACACGATCCTAACTACTTGTTCAATTACTTGTGAGAGGGCAGTTGGCCCCATTGATTGATATCCTTGGAAGAAACCTCTTAATAAACTCATAATCGGTACAATGACAAGAGCCACGCTTACCATTCTAATGACCATCGTCACATCTTTAACAGAGTTTCCTTGGGTTTCGCCCCCTAGTATGACCGGGGCTAATATCGGTGCTAAAAGGTATAGAGTCAAAAAACCCACGATACCTGTCACACCCATAACGATGAGACCAGACTTTAATATCCTTCTCCCAGTATAATAGTCACCCAATGAATTATATTTTGATACAAATTTAGAGACTGCTAATGGAAAGCCCAATGTCGATATAAATAAAAAAATCGTATACTGACCATATCCATAACTAAACAGTGTTCCACCTAACGTGCCTACTAACGCATAAAATGGAAATAGATAAATCATGCCAAGGATTCTTGAGAGATATGTACCTATTGTTAAGATAAGAGTTCCTCTTATTAATTTTGATTCTGACATCAGTTTTCCCCATTCTATAAATGAATAAAGCAAAAAAGAATTTTCGTAATAAATAACTCTGCTATTTTACCATAGTTCAAGGAATTCGGTAACTTTTTACCAGCCTGCAATAGATTGGCGTGATATGGTTACTGCTGGTAAATATAGATATTCGCTATCATCCGATACATCCTGGAAGCTCTGCTTAATGACCGCCACTGAAAACACATCATATGCCTCCGATTTCAATAGCATCTTCCCTGCAAATTCTTGTTGGAAGATGATCGCCTTTTCAATTCCATTTGATAGTCTAAAACAAAATATATATGCATCCATATCCTTCTGATAAAGCCACGTGTAGTCAAATGTTTCCACTTTTTGATGAATGATGGATGAGAGGCCTGGTATAGATAACAGCAACACATTTTCCTCACCATTCTTTATCCATCCAGCATCTTCTGGTACATACCCTTCTTCAATTGAAGGTCTATATAATTCTTTCATAGAACGTAACTCCTATTCAGTTTGGTTTTTTCTTTTATCCTTATACTATATAATAGTTTCATTAAGAATTCGAATGTCAGGTTGGTGGAAGAAATGAAGTATGATGTAATAGTAATAGGTGGTGGACCATCTGGTTTGATGGCTGCTATTGCTGCAGGTGAACAAAAAGCGAGGGTTCTATTAATTGATAAGGGTGACAAACTCGGTAGGAAATTAGCAATCTCTGGTGGTGGAAGATGCAATGTGACAAACCGCCTACCAGTAGATGAAATTATTAAGCATATCCCAGGTAATGGTCGCTTTTTATATAGCGCATTTTCTGAATTTAACAATGAGGATATCATTAAGTTTTTCGAAAAGCTTGGAATACAACTTAAAGAAGAAGATCATGGTAGGATGTTTCCTGTGACCGATAAGGCTCAATCGGTCGTCGATGCTCTTTTAAACAAATTGAAGGACTTAAAAGTACATATTAAAACAAATACTCCTGTTGAAACCATTGATTATGATGCGGATCATGTTCAGTCTGTTCGTTTAAAAAATGGTGAGAGCTACCAAACAAAAAGTGTCATTATTGCTGTTGGTGGTAAATCCGTTCCACATACAGGATCAACTGGTGACGGGTATGCTTGGGCAAAAAAAGCAGGACATACCATAACAGAATTATTTCCGACTGAAGTTCCAATCACTTCTGATGAACCATTTATTCAGAAGAAGGAACTTCAAGGTCTCTCATTACGTGACGTTTCACTAAGTGTCTTAAATCCTAAAGGTAAAGTCATTAAAACTCATACGATGGATATGATTTTCACGCACTTTGGAATATCAGGTCCTGCTGTATTGCGATGTAGTCAATATGTTGTGAAAGCAATGAAAAAGTTCAAAGTGAATCGCATCACAATGAATATTGATGCCCTTCCCAATATGAACGAAGAAGCCATCTTTCAATATGTGCTAAAGGAAGCTAAGCAAGAGCCAAAAAAAGCTTTAAAGAATTTGCTAAAGAGCCTTTTACCTGAAAGATATTTACTTTTCTTGTTAGAGAAGAATGAAATTGACCCACTTGTTACTTCATCAAACCTATCTAACGAAAGTATCCGTGCCTTTGCAAAAGCATGTAAGCAATTCCAATTTCAAGTAAACGGAACATTATCAATTGATAAAGCCTTTGTCACCGGCGGAGGCGTATCTGTAAAAGAAATCCACCCGAAGGAAATGGCTTCAAAATTTATGGATGGACTTTATTTCTGCGGTGAAATCCTAGACATTCACGGTTATACAGGAGGCTACAACATTACCTCTGCTCTCGTCACAGGTAGACTAGCTGGACTAAATGCTGGTAAGTACTCACAAAAAGTAAAATACACAGTGTAAGAGAAAAAATACACTATTCAAATAAGAGCTGCACCCAGATGCATGAAAATGGTTAATTTTTCACTTTTTTCTTTATAGAATGTTGAATTTTATTATATTAAGCGTGTTAATCGGAGTGGAAGGACCGAGACTCCTGCGGGAGATGCGCTGGACTGGAGACCCCACAGGCGAAGCCGAGGAGGCTCCAGGAGCGCCCCGCGGAAAGCGAGGTTCCTGCAACGAAGGTTAACACCCCACATACAACGTCGTATTTTCAGGGTAGCGAAACAATAGACCGTATTTTTTATCTCCTATATATAATCATGGCTGAAAAACAATAGATTTGATCATCATTCGCATTGTTTGAAATACTTACTTGGTATTTAATATCTATAAGATTTGCAGGCTCTAATTCTTCCAAAAAAAGATTAATCTCATGCTCTAAATCCATTTCATGATTTTCATCAAACACCTTCACTCTACACCTCATCGTTTCTTCACCTCAAAGTCTAGTATTGACAGCATTAATAGAAATTAATCTATTAAAATAGAAAATATAAGAGATTATCATTTAAAAAGGGATTACTTTGCCTTATTAACTAGAAATATTTAGTAATAAAGGTATAATAATAAGTAAATAATGAATTACTACCTTTGAGAGGAGAATGTTTTTTGGCTTATCCAAATGCTGATGATACAATTCAATTAATTTCTGAGCTTGTATCAATTCCAAGTCCATCAGGTAATACAAATGAGGTCATTACCTATGTTGAGAAGTTTTTAGCAAATATTGGTGTTGAATCGAAAAGAAATCGTAAGGGTGGATTAATTGCTACACTACCAGGCCGTGAAGTTCAAAAACATCGAATGCTAACAGCACATGTAGATACACTCGGCGCGATTGTGAAAGAAATAAAACCAAGTGGTCGCCTTAAGCTCGATCTAATTGGTGGCTTTAAATACAACTCAATTGAAGGTGAATATTGCCAAATTGAGACGTCAGAAGGAAAACGATTTACAGGAACAATCCTTATGCATCAGACATCCGTACATGTATATAAAGATGCTGGTAAAGCAGAACGTAATCAAGAAAATATGGAAGTTCGAATTGATGAAAAGGTACATAACGCAGATGATGTACGCGCATTAGGAATAGAAGTTGGAGATTTTGTATCTTTTGATCCACGTGTTCAGGTTTTACCAAATGGATATATCAAATCACGTCATTTAGACGATAAGGCAAGTGTAGGCATCCTCCTTCAACTCATAAAGCAAATAAAAGAAGAAAATGCCATCCTTCCTTATACGACTCACTTTCTGATCTCTAACAATGAGGAAATAGGCTATGGAGGAAACTCTAATATTACTCCAGAAACAGTTGAATATTTAGCAGTAGATATGGGGGCAATGGGTGATGGACAAGCAACGGATGAATACACAGTTTCTATTTGTGTAAAAGATGCTAGCGGACCATACCACTATGAACTTAGAAAAAAGCTAGTGCAACTAGCCCAAGAAAATGAAATTGGTTATAAGTTAGACATTTACCCTTACTATGGATCAGATGCTTCTGCAGCGATTCGTTCTGGACATGACATTATACATGGATTAATTGGACCGGGCATTGACTCTTCACATGCATTTGAAAGGACACATAAATCTTCAATTGAAAATACAACAAGGCTTATTTACCATTACATGTTATCAGAAATGGTTGAATAAAAGAGAAAAGAGCCACAACCTAGGTTGTGGCTCTTCCTATGAAATGGAAAATAAGTGCTTGAAATTCTACTGTCACTTAAGTATTTGCAGAAAATAGAAAGATTAGGATTCACTATTTAATGCTTTTTGAAAAAAAGCCATTAACCTTTTTTGATACCCGGCCTCATCTACTGTATACGCCTTCGTATGAGCTGCCCCCGGTACAATCCATAACTCTTTCTCTGATGTTGCAGCATCGTACAAACGATAGGCCATTTCAGTTGGAACTAGCTCATCTTGGTCTCCGTGAATGATGAAGAGTGGGACTTTATTCTTTTTCACTTGATTGATGGCAGACGCCTCTGAAAAATTATAACCTGCTCGAACATTCGTCACAACACTTGTAACTTGCATTATAGGAAAAGCTGGTAGGCGATACATATATTTCAATTGATGTGAAAGTTCCTCCATTACAGATGTATATCCGCTATCAGCAATAATTCCTTTTACTTCGTCAGGCAACTCTTCTCCACTCGTCATTAGTACAGTTGCTGCTCCCATAGAAAAACCATGAAGGAGTATTTGTTCAGAACTCATGTCATCAATTAACACTTGAATCCACTTTTGATAGTCCTTTCGATCATGCCATCCGTAGCCAATATAGTTTCCTTCACTGTCACCATGACCTCTCGCATCCGGTTTTAATACATGAAATCCTTGCTCATAATAGAATTTTGTAATACCCGGCATTTGGGTATGGTTTCCTTTGTATCCATGTGCTAGAATCACAGCTTTCCCGTTGGAGTTTGGATTTCTTAAAAAGGCAGCATTTAATTTAATGCCATCATCAGATTGAATTTCAACCATTTCGAAAGTTTGATTCTCTGTCCATTCTATTATTTCTTGTTCCTTAGCCTGCATGTCTTCGTCAATCAACGCAGTAACTGGCAAATCACCATCTCCGCCATATAACTCAACACTTTCATCACTTCGATTAATCGCTACATGGTAAAAATAATTTCCTACACCAATTAAAAGGGTGATAGTAAGGAAAATTAATGTCATAACGGTCACTATAATTCTTTTCTTCATCTCAATCCTCCCGTGTATATTTTCGTATATTATACTAGACTACCATTTTTTTAGTAAGAGGATGTTATGACCATTCTTAAGAAAAGCATCAAAAAATCAGAGCCTGTTTTTTACTTCATGACAGGCTGACTCTATGAAACTCTCTGCTTTACTCCCTTGTTCAATATATAAACTATCCTGTATGAAAAGAAAAAAGCGAATACCTAAGATAAGCATTCGCCTCTGTTTTTGCTTATTGTAATTTTTTTCAATCTATTAGATAGATAAATCCCTAATTATTCAGGCTTCATCTTTTCCGAATACGATTTCCTTGGCATACTAAAGGAATCTCCTATTTCAGCATATACAGTACCTGCTAATCTACTTATTGGGTCTAACTTCTCAGTATTGATTTTGCCATCATAATAGAGATCATCATCAATATGAAAGCAAACTACTTCCCCAATAAGTAGGTCGGTATTAGGCTTGCCATCTTTTCCACCCAATGGTAGCCATTGATACAGCTTACATTCCATACGGATTTTAGCTTCCTTTACACCAGGAACTTTTACTTTTGTACTTGCAACCTTCGTAAAACCTTCCGCCTCAATTTCAGACAAGTGACTTGGATAGTCAGTTGATGTTTCATTAATTCGGCTCACGTTTTCTGAATCAACGATATGAACGACGAATTCTTCTTGTTGAGTAATGTTTTTTGCAGTATCCTTCATAATCCCACCAGGCTTACGATTACATGAAATACTAATCATCGGTGGTTCAGTACCCACTACATTAAAAAAGCTAAACGGTGCTCCATTGACGATGCCATCAGTCGTTAAGGAAGTAACAAACGCAATTGGCCGAGGCAAAACACTTCCTATCAAAAGCTTATAATTCTCCTGTTTATTCAAGTTGCTTGGATCTATAAACATCTTCATCCTCCTTAGTAAAAAATACCCCTCAAGCGCAGCAGAGTAGGCTCAAGTGGCGCCTTACGGAAAGCGAGGTTCCTGCAACGAAGGTTAACACCCCACATACAGCGTCGTATTTTCAGGGTAGCCTACAAATTACTTAGAAAGCCAACTGAACATGTAATCTTTATCCTCTATGTGTTGAGCATTTGTAAACACCTTTAAAGGCTTAAACGTATCAATCATCACTGCTAACTCTAAAGTTTCCTTCTTCCCAATACTTCCCTCAATTTTACCAGGATGAGGTCCATGTGGGATAGCAGAAGGATGAAGAGTAATCGAACCTTCCTCCACTCCCTTACGGCTCATGAAATTTCCCTTTACATAATAAAGAACCTCATCACTATTCACATTACTATGAAAATACGGAGCTGGAATGGCTTCTGGATGATAATCATACATCCTTGGTACAAACGAACAAACAACAAAATTATGCCCTTCAAAATTTTGATGGATTGGAGGTGGCATATGTACTCTACCTGTAATCGGCTCAAAATCCTCAATATTAAATACCCATGGATATAAATACCCATCCCATCCAATAACATCAAACGGATGGTGCCCTAACACATGCTGATGAATATAGCCCCTTGTCTTCGTGCGCACTTCAAAATCACCAATTTCATCAAACGTTTCTAATTTTTCAGGCCCTCTAAAATCTCTTTCACAAAATGGACTATGTTCCAACAGCTGGCCATATTCGTTTCTATACCTTCGTGGCGTTGTAATTTGACTATTTGATTCAATAATTAAAAGCTTTGTCTCTTCAACTGGAGAAAGCTTATAAATTGTTCCTATCGGAATGTTAATATAATCACCACTTCGATACGTAATTGTTCCAAACATTGTTTCAACTTTACCTGAGCCTTCATGGACAAAAAGCAATTCGTCACCATCACCATTTCGGTAATAAAAATCCATTTCTTCATTTACATCACAGGTTGCAATAACGAGATCACTATTCCCAAGGCAATAAATCCTTCCATCTAACGCATTTGATTTATACGAATTAGAAAAAGTTTTAAAATGACGGTGTTTATGTACATCTTGTTCCTCATAAGCTGGTAAATAGGTTTGATAACCCCCAAGCTCTGTCACCTCAGTTGGTGCATGGCAATGATATAAAATAGATTGTGCACCTGAAAAACCCTTCGTTCCCATCACTTGCTCTCGATACAGCGAGCCATTCTGTTTTTTAAACATGGTATGACGTTTCTTAGGAATCGAACCCATTTTTTGATAATAAACCATATCTTTACCTCCTATTTCACCTGATTTCTTAAAATACCTAAACTAGTAATCTCTAATTCTACAATGTCTCCGGATTGCAACCATGGATGTACCTCAGGGCCAAGCTCTAGAATGCACCCCGTTCCTACAGTTCCTGATCCGATAACATCACCAGGATGCAAGTAAACGCTTTCAGAAGCACGTTCAATCATTTGTCCAAAACTATAATAAATGGATTCAAGATTACCGTATGAAATTGTTTTCCCATTAACCTTCGCCTTCATTTCTAATTGATAGCTCTTACCATCCCTATAAGGTTCTAGTTCATCCTTTGTTACTAAATAGGGGCCAATAGAAGTTGCAAAATCCTTTCCTTTTGCAGGGCCTAACCCTACCATCATCTCTTTCTTTTGTATGTCTCTTGCACTCCAATCGTTCATAATCGTATAGCCGAAAATATAGTCATCAGCCTTGTCGACAGGAATATCTTTACCCTTTTTACCGATTACACAAGCAATCTCTAGTTCATAGTCCATCCATTTACAGCCTTTTGGGATCTCCACTAGTTCATTTGGACCTATGACAGCAAGGTGGTTGGTAAAGTAAAATACCGGTATCTCGTACCATTCGGGAATGACATCAAGTCCTCTTTTTTTTCTAGCTGTTTTTACATGTTCTTCAAAGGCGTAAAAATCTCTTATACTGTTAGGCCTAGGCAATGGTGCAAGTATCCTTACTTCGTCAAATTGTAATGTAAATTTTTTATCAATCTCACTTTCATTGATAAGCCTAGCGAGTGCAAGGTTCTTCTCTGAATCCTCTAAAAAATCAAGAAGTGAGCTAGGAAGTTTTCCTCCACTTACCCTGTTCATATCAATTATTAGATTTTCTCTTAACCAACCAGAGCGTATCTCACCGCCATTTTTTACTTCAAAAGTGACGAACTTCAATAAATTTTCCTCCTCATAATAAAAAGCAATGGAAAGAGATAAAGAAAAGCTCTACTCTTGCTTTTTCTATTTCTTAACATTGCTAGTTTTACACAGGTTAAGTGAATCGATCACTTTTCTTTTTTTCCCCTAACCATAAGCTAAATTCTATGTGCCTTCATTCTTATAAATGATTTTAAATTGTATGAAAATTATAACAATACACTGTTAGTTTGTAAAGATAGACAAGCTTGATATGAGAGACTTGTAGGAACAGAAAATGATTACCATTGAAAGATATTCACGCTTCTAGTAAAATAGAATACTGTGTTTTATTGAACGTACTCACAAAATAGTTATCTACACATAAATTAATGATAATTATTCATGTATAGGAAGGAGTTACTAGTTTCATGCTTTACAAATCAGCATTTGCCATGGAAAAATCAAATGATCCTGAGGAGCTAAAAGAAGAAATTGAGGACTTAGAATTTCAAATGTTTCGAATGCAAGAAAACCTAAAAGAGATTGCAAAGAAATGGAATGTGATTGGAATTGAACAAACAAACGACGATAGATGGGTCATCGTTTACACACTAGATGATGGAAAGCGTTGTACCATTATGATTAGTGATTGTGAGACTCCTTTTCAAGGAACATGGGATTTTTCATTACACGCTACTTATCAAAAAAAGGATGACACAATCCATATTGGAGATATTAAAGGACCTGCAAATAAAGGGTACGGAACCATTTGCATGAACTATTTAAAGCATATCGCAAGGGAACAGAATATCCCAGCAATAACTGGTGATATCGCTGAAAGAGATTGGGATCATGTAGATAGACTGATTCATTTTTACGAAAAGCATGATTTTGAAGTTGAAGTTGATTTTAATAATCAATGTGGCGAAATTGTTTGGAAAGATCATTAATTGAACAAAGAGCACGCAAGAATATACGTATTCTCGCGTGCTCTTTGTTTAATACAAATACATCATTTTTGAACGTAGGACTTCTAGGACTATGAATAAGGCTACCCTGAAAATACAATTCATCACACTAAACATGGGTGTTAATCTGCGTTGCAGGAACCTCGCTTTCCGCAGGGCGCTTCTTGAGCCTCCTCGGCGTTTACGCCTGTGGGGTCTCAAGCCTAGCGCATCTCCTGCTGGAGTCTCGGTCCTTCCACTCCGATTAACACGGAAAAAATACTAAAGGCCAACATTCTATAAACGCAAAAATTCAGTTCACATTTTCATCCTTCATGGTGCAATTCTCATATTGCATGGAATCTACTCTTAAAATACAATTCTCAAGTCCCATGGAGATAATTCTTGTTTTGCTATTAACTATTTAACCAAACTGTATGAAATGTGCCTTCCTTGTCGATTCGCTTATAAGTATGTGCTCCGAAGTAATCTCTTTGTGCTTGTAGTAAATTCGCTGGTAGTGTTTCAGATCGGTAGCTATCATAGTAGGCTATTGCACTTGCAAGGCCAGGAACTGGAATTCCACTTTTAATTGCTGTTGCCACAGTTTCTCTTGTTGCTTCTTGGTAATCTTCGATAATCGATTTAAAATAATCATCTAATAGTAAATTATCCAAATTTGGGTTACGGTCATATGCTTGCTTAATATTCTCCAAGAAGCCTGCACGAATAATACATCCGCCTCTAAAGATCATGGATATTTCACCTAACTTTAGATCCCAGTTATACTCTGTTGAAGCAGCTTTTAATTGGGCAAAACCTTGCGCATACGAGCATATTTTACTAAAGTATAATGCTTTACGTAACATTTCAATAAATTGTTCTTTTCCAAAACCGAGTGATATTTGTTTTGGGCCCTTTAACAATTTACTTGCACGGACACGCTCTTCTTTCATTGCAGAAATAAAACGTGCAAAAACTGATTCTGTAATAATTGATAACGGAACCCCTAAATCTAATGCACTTACACTTGTCCATTTTCCAGTCCCTTTTTGCCCTGCAGTGTCTAAGATGACCTCAACAAGTGGTTTACCTGTTTCCCCATCTATTTTAGTAAAGATATCAGAAGTAATTTCAATTAAATAGCTATCGAGCTCTCCTTCATTCCATGTTTTAAATGTTTCATGAAGTTCAGCCGCATCTAACCCTAAAGCTGTTTTCATTAAGTGGTATGCTTCACATATTAATTGCATATCACTGTATTCGATTCCATTGTGAACCATTTTTACGTAATGACCAGAACCATCCGGCCCTATATATGTACTACAGGCATCACCTTTTACTTTTGCCGCAATGGCAGTTAACATCGGTTCAACTAAGTTATAAGCTTCCCTTTGACCACTTGGCATGATGGCAGGTCCTTTAAGAGCACCTTCTTCCCCACCAGAAACACCTGCACCAATAAAGTTAATTCCTTTTTCGGCTAGCGCTTTATTTCGACGTACAGTATCTTCAAAATATGTATTTCCACCATCAATTAAAATATCACCCGTTTCTAAATGAGGTAATAATGATTCAATGGCTTTGTCAGTTATCTCTCCCGCATTGACCATTAATAAAATTTTTCGAGGAATTTCTAATGAAGAAATAAATTCTTCAACACTATATGCACCTGAAATGTTTTTTCCTTCATGTTCTTTTACAATCTCAGCTACTCTTTCTTTGGAAATATCGAATAACGAGACTGTAAATCCATTGCTTTCAAAATTTAGAGCAAGACTTTTTCCCATAACACCAACACCAACAACGCCTATATTACGTTTAGTCACATGAATCAAACTCCTAACATTTAGATTCAAAAAGGATTTAAGCTTCTAACACTTAGTATGTACTAAAAAGGAAACAAGATTATCGATAGTGAAAGTATGATACATATAAAGACCAGTACCTAATCAAAAAAGGATGAAAAATAATCGTTTAAAAGGAAAAACACCTATTTTCATAGATGTTTTTTATCATGTTATATATTTAAATCACGCTTCCCATAAACAGAATAAGAACATAAAGTTAATAAAATGATGAGGAGCATTGATAAAAAAACGTATGCTAGCCCAAAGCCTTCACCACTCAATAGTGTTTCAGCCTCAAAGTATTTAAAGGGAGTAAAATACGCTAACGGTTCAAGTCTACTGTCTAAATTAATAATAATGGAAAGAATAAAAGTTACTAACAATATGCCTGTTGCAATTGAATTCGCTCTTTTTGGTCTCTTCGTAATAGCAGCGACAGCAGTTCCGACAGAGAGAAAGATAAGTTGTAAAATGAACATTCCCATCATTAATAGTACGATCTCACGTATCACGGATTCCTCAGGACCAGCATTTTGAACCATGATAAATGAAGCAATAAATGTAACAAAATTAAATAGCAATACGTTTACTAGTGCAGCGATTAGCTTTGAGGTGATAATATACTGACGTGTTATTGGCTTTACTAATAAGAATTCAGAGGTTTTATCTCTTTCTTCTTTTGATAGCATATTTGCTCCGAGCATTGCAGCATGGATTGTAGCCATCACGATTACATATAGATAGAGAAGTCCAAAGTACCCGATTGGCTCAGAAAGGTCAAAGGATCCAGTTCCCATGATGGATTGTAGCGATTTTGGCATTGATGCCATGAGGTCGTTCATTGATTGTCCTGTCGTTGAGAGGCTAGAATATTTTCCCATGCTCGATAATATTAAAAACACAACACCTAAACTCCACAATATTAACGATTTTCGATTTGCTTTTAATTCTCTTTTGAATATATTCATTGTTGTTGATCCCTCCTTTTCGCTTTTTATTGGCTACCCTGAAAATACGACACTGAACTTCGGGTGTTAACCTTCGTTGCAGGAACCTCGCTTTCCACGGGGCGCCACTTGAGCCTCCTCGGCCTTTGGCCTGTGGGGTCTCAAGCCCGGCGCATTTCCCGTAGGAGTCTCGGTTCCTTCCACTACGGTTAACACATTTGAATACTTAGCTTCAACACTCAAATAACAAAATAATTTTCATGCTCCATGGTGCAAATTCTTATTTGCATGGAAGTCTACCCTGAAAATACGAAACTCTACTTGGAGTGTTAATCTACGTTGCAGAACTCTCGCTTTCCGCGGGGCGCTTCTTGAGACTCCTCGGCTTTGCCTGTGGGGTCGGGGGCCTAGCGCTATCTCCCGCAGGAGTCTCGGTCCTTCCACTACGGTTAACACGCATGAATACTTGGATACAACATTCTAATAACAAAGAAACATTTTCATACACCATGGTGCAATATTCAAATTGCTTGGAAGTCTATGCTACCAACATAACTTCTAAATGGTATGGACATCTTTTTTGCGATAAATTGAATAACTCGCAGAAATTGAGATGATGAGAATACAGATTGAGACTATGAGAAAGGGAAGTTCGTACTGATTGTTTTTTATGATAAAAGTCGGTTCAAAATAATTGAAGGGTGTTAAATACCGTAATAATGCATCTTCAAAAGTTGAGCTGATCATTGATAGAATGAAAAAGGTGAATACTGTTCCAAGAGATACAGATATTACTGATTTTATTTTTGGAAATATCACGCCTGCTAATATTCCTATTCCTAAGAAAATCAACTGTAGGAAAAATAGGGAGAGAGCTAGTAACGTCAATGTTTTTATTTCAAATTCTGATGTCATAATAATTTGAGAAAGAAGGACTGTCGCACTTACAAACAGTATATTGGTAATAATCAATGAAGTAAGTGAAGCCAATAGTTTTGATGTAATGATTTGATGACGACTTATTGGCTTTGTTAATAAAAAGTCTGCTGTTTTATCACGGGTTTCTTTCGATACTATTGATGTACCTAAATTCATTGCTTGGATAGAGCCGCATAGTTTTATATATACAAATCCATATGAGAAAAAACCAAGAATGGATGTAAAGCTATCAATAGATAGACCAATTGCTTTTCTTAATTCCTCGGGAATCCCTTGTAAAAACTGTTTAAAATTCGCAGCATCATTTGATATGGATGGATACATCGAAAAGAAGATTGCGACTAATCCAATTAAAGACATCGTCCAAATCATTGTTGATTGACGATAAGATTTTAATTCATGGAGATACATGTTCATAACACTTACGCCTCTCTCTCATAGAAATGCATAAAGATTTCTTCGAGACTTGGTTCTTCTACCCATATATTCGTTATCTCAATTTCTGCGATTCTTTTCATGATTTCATTTATATTTCCTTTAAAAATAAAGTGGATAACATTTTCTTTTACGTCTAATTGGTTAACACCTTGAATATCCAGTAAGCTTTTATTTACAGGTGATTTTGATTCAATTCTAAATTTTTTATAATTGTTTTCTTTAAGGGTACTCATTTTTTCAACTTGAACTATTTTTCCTTCTTTAATGATCGCAACTCGATCACATAGCCTTTGTACCTCACTTAAAATGTGGGAAGAAAAGAGAATCGTAGAGCCCTTTTTATTTTCTTCTTCTAAAATCTCGAAGAATTTTTGTTGCATTAACGGATCTAAGCCACTAGTTGGTTCATCTAAAATAATTAATTTAGGTTCATGAAGTAAGCCTTGTACAATCCCAACCTTCTTCTTGTTTCCAAGTGATAGGTCCTCTATTTTTTTTGTTACATCAAGCTCTAATATTTCAGCAAGTTCATTCATCCTTTTACTACAATCCTTTTTATAGAAGCTTGCTGAGTACCTTAATAAATCAATTACCTTCATGTTATCGTAATAAAAAACTTCTGAAGGTAAATATCCTATTTCCTTTTTTATTTCTCTTGAATGAGCAATACAATCCTTCCCAAATATCTTTGCACTTCCACTTGTTGGATATATGAGGGACAATAATGTTCGAATCGTTGTAGATTTCCCAGCTCCATTTGGCCCGATAAAACCAAAGATTTCTCCTTGCTCTACATGAAAACTTACATCCTCAATCCCACGAGATTTCCCATAGGTTTTTGTCAAATTGTTAATTTCAATAACTTTCATTCTTATCCCACCTTTTCCATTAACGATAAAATGCCACTGATAGCAACTTAATGAATATGTTTGTTTATCAATTGTAAGTCGACTTCATTGTCTGTTATTATAGGTTTTTTTCTTAATCATCTATCAAAATTTGATAACATCTTCGGTGCTTTTGTTTTTTAAAATATTCCACAAAAAATGAATTATTCTTACTACTCCTTAATGGTATTTCCAAATAAATTTAACCGTTTAATCGTTAATAAACGTTTCAGCTTAAATTAATTTAATGAACTATACCGATCAACTCCACCTTATGTCATTTAACCATTCTGGTCAACGGAACATATTGTGACAATGCAAAAAAGCACTTCGTCTGAGAAGTGCTCCTGCATTGAATATTAATTATTTTGTTGCTTTCACTTTTACAAATTGATCAACAAAATGCTGAGGATTTAATTTTTCACCTGTTGCTTTTTCAATTTTCTCATTCCAATGAATACTAGCACCAGGTTTAAAGAATTCATTCATCAAAAATTCTCCTACCTTTGGAGAAAAGAGGTCATTTGAAACGTTCTTTTCAATGTATTTCTCTAGTTGAGATGTTGTTAATTCTCCAAGTAAGTAGTTTTGATAGTAAACGGGTACGAGTGTAAAATGGATTTTTGCAGCCCAATGTGGGTAGTCAGTATTCTCAGGTGGATTTACAAATTGTACTTCTTTCACAAGCTTCCACCATAGTTGATTTAAATTTTGATCCGGATTTTCATATAGTTCTTTTTCAAAGAAAGAAAAAGTCATAAACCATCTCGCTGATATTAACATTTGTCGACGTAAAGAATCATGAATATGTGGTTTTAACTCTTCCACTTGTTGTTCCTCAAGACCTAAAAATTGCTGTAACCATTGTGGATTTTTTCCCATCCGACCATACAACATGGCTATCGCTTCTGTTGTAAGTGTATGGGCTGGTGCATGTAACAAGAATGGAAGATTTTTATCAATGTATTTGAAATAGACAGCATGCCCAAATTCATGAAGCATTGTAGTAGACCAATAGTCTGATTCTTCATTGTTACACAATACCCGGACATCCCCTTTTCGATCGATATCCGAACAAAAAGCATGTTGATTCTTATTTTTACGAGGGTACAAATCACTATTTTCAAGCATATCCGCAATTTCCATGCCATGGCTTTTGAATGTTGCGACAGTTAAGTCTTCAAGGCTCTTTCCTACGTAATGCTTATCCAAATTCAAATTCTTCGAAGCAGGCGCTTCTTGGAAGAACGGATCAGCATAATGCCAAGGGCGTAACTCATCAACAGAAATTCCAAACCGTTCTGCGAGCTCCTCATCCATTTCTAATTTCAATTGACGAAAAGCTTCATCTGATACATCCTTTAATGTTTGAAACGTTTGAAAAATCTCATCGCGGTCAAGCTCCTGTAACTCAAAACTCATTTGATGATAGTTTTCATAGCCTAAAGAACGCGCAGTTTCATTACGCTTTCGAACAAGTGATAATAAACGCTCTTCAACTTCTTTCCCAATTTCTTTACTAGCATGCCATGCCTTTTCTCTCTGTTCTAAATCATTACTATTGATTAGAATGTTTCGTATATCATTTTCTGAAACTTGTTCACCGTTTAATGTCGCACGGTACGTGTTGAATACCCCTACTAGTTCAATAGATAGCTCAACCATTAATGCAAGGTCCTCTTTTGGTAATTGATTTTTGACCATGCTTGCATACAGTACTTGCAATTGACGCTTTTGGATTGGTTCAATAGTGTCTAATTCTAGCATCGATTTGATTTGTTGAAATCTTTCATTATCTGAGAAATAAACATTCATTGCTGTTTGGGCTTCTGCATTTCTTTTATTCCATTCACTCTCACCAGTTGTGGCTGCCATCCAAGACGTTTGAGCTCTTTCAATATGTAAATCTCTCAATGTATGATTTTGTTCCTCTAGAAATTTATCTAATGGCATCATAGTTCCCCCTAAAGCAGTCATTTTTTTCTACACTCTAAATATTCGATACACGATATAAATTCCCTCTTTATTGCTTTCAAACATTCAAAAAAAAAATCCCCTTGATGACAGGCTCAAAGGGAATCAAACTTAACGATGTATATTCATGAAATTTTTAAAAATAACTGTATTGTCACAATCTCTATTTTTTAATCCTGCTTCGATTTCTTCTAATTTCACATTTAAATCTTCCTCTAGAAGCTGTTGATATTGCTTAATTAAGTTTCTAAATGCAGGACTTGTCAACTCAGGATGAAATTGTACACCATAACAGCCTGTATTTGGAATTTCGAATGCTTGTACGAAGCTACGGTTGTTCTTTTGATTGGATGAAAGAATGCTAACTTGATTTGTATTAATTTGATTATAATGAAATGAGAAAGCTAGGAAGTTTTCTTCTAAACCAGAAAATAATGGATGCTGTTTTGTAAGTGTGATTTCACTAATTCCCATTTCAGGTGGCTTTAAATAAGTCACACTCCCCTCATGGTTACACTCTGCTAACAATTGTGCTCCAAAACAAATTCCTAAGACAGGTATTCTTTCTTCGATGCTGCTACTCATATTTCTTTCTAGTAAGCTCTTAAAATATTTTTTCACCTCAATAATCCAAGATTGCGTGGAGGTAACTTCTGTCATACCTCCTGATATGACAATTGGTTTTTTCGGTAATTCATGTAAGCGATACGCATATTCTTTTAAGGATAGAACCAATGGCTGATACTCATGTATTTCAAAGCCGTTCTTAATTTGATACGCATAGCCATTTCCAAATGAATCCACTGTCCCATCTGCCTCTAAAACTATCACATCGTACTGTATATTAAGATCCATTAACTTTGCCCCCTCTTAGTTCTACTTGTTAGTCTCTTAAGGTGATAAAGATCACGAGCATTAAAGCGAATAGTCCAGAACCTAACAATAATAGTAAACTTGTTTTAGGATCCAATTGGAAAACTGGACTAGAAAACTCGATAATCGATTTAAAGATTTCTACAATACTTAGAATTGTGATGATTGATAAAATCATACTTAACGAGCCATCCCGTTGTTCTTTTTTCCTAACATATAGGAAATCTAAAAACTCATCAATGACATTTAGCTTATTCTTCACCTTGTCCTTTAGTTCACCGTATAGCCATCTGGAATGAAGTTCTGATAGTAGTTTTCTCTTTTCTGTATCAAAGGTAATACTTGTCCCATCAAAACTCTCCAAAATACCATCAATACACTTTGTAAAATTACGAACACGAATAATATTTTTCGTAATCATTTTTAATTTCTTTTTCTTCTTATGTATGTCTCCATAAAATGAAATTCTCGCTAAATCAATAAGCTTTGAAATGTTGTCTAAACAATGCCAATTGGTTTGTGCTACTTGTACAAGTCGAACGTAATTTTCTACTTTAAACGTCGTCTGTGAATATACATCGTCAAGGTGCTCCTTTGATAAAATTAATGAATGCCCCCAACCAAAATAAATATATCGATTTTGGTAAATGGCTAGATTCCTAATATCTTCCTTATCAACAGGCGTTAATAAATGTTTAAAAGCAATACCTGGATTTTCTTGTTCGAAAATTTCATCGTTTTCAATATGATAAATTCGATGGGTCCACGGAAGAAAGGCTTTGCTTCTTTCCACTTCTGTGATAGTTGGTAGAAACTCAAATTGAAAATGTGGGATTTGTAATGTTTTAATTGCATGTAGAAATTGTTTTGTCAGCTCGTAGCAAATATCTTCTAAGTATTCCTTAAACAAAAGGTTTAACAACTCAGAGATTTGCTCTAGCTCGGGAATTGATATCCCCTCAAGCCTTTGAATTTGTATACGTTGACTACAAGAACCTACACCCGATTCGTTAAAAAAGAGGGTTACATCCTTGGGTACAATGACACATTGTTCTAAAAGTGGATCATGCTTACTTTTTAACAATTCAAAGTAGCGCTCAAAATTAGAGATTTGTACACAAATAAAAGAGTTTTCTTTCCCGGGTACTGCAAATACACCCTTTGAAGCTTTTAAGTCATACGACTCTTCTTCAAACCATCTCACTCCTTCAACAAGTTGGTTCTTAGAAGTACTTAAATAATGAATGACTTGTCGTTGGATCCGATTATACTCTATTGAATCTAATTCATCGGTATCTAAATACAGATATGTATCAAATGGTGCAAAAATATACTCATCTATTACTGTAAAACGACTAGATGTTTCACTTTCCTTTTGATTAACTTGTACAGCTTCATCCAATTTTCCTACATCCTTTAATGTGAAGTTTTTCTACTATTTATTAATGGTAACATGAGAGAAAACTAGTTTAAAGGTACTTTTCAAGATCGTTTTTATTAGATGAATGAAAAAATGGTGACTAACAGGATATCAGAATCCTACTAGTCACCATTTGTAATAACTGTTCAGTCATACTATTTTGCCATTACTCCGATGAATTCTCTCATATAGTCAGGCAAGTCTGGTGGACGACGACTTGAAACAAGATTTCCATCAACAACCACAGCTTCATCTAACCATGTCGCACCAGCATTTATCATATCATCCTTAATACCTGGTGTACTCGTAACCCTTTTTCCTTCAAGGATTTTTGCAGAAATTAACACCCATCCTGCATGACAAATTTGGCCAATTGGCTTTTGTTGCTCATTCATCGTACGAACTAAATTCAAGACAGAATCAAACCGTCTTAATAAATCAGGAGACCAGCCACCTGGAACGAGAATGGCATCATAATCATGTGGATTGATATCAGCAAATGCAAAGTCTGATATGACCGGCACCCCATATTTTCCTATGTACTTTTCACCAGCTTTTTCTCCCACTAAATGAACGGTAGCACCCTCTTCACGAAGTCGTAACACCGGATACCATAACTCCAAATCTTCAAAATCATTGCTTACTAACTGTATAACACGCTTGGATTGAAGCTTCATATTCTATTCCTCCTTTTTACTAATTCTATCCCTTCTAGTTCACATAATACTATGAGTCTGTCACTGTTCTTTCCTTCGATTTTTTTACGACTTGGTTAAGAACCTCACTAAGCACAAGACCAATCGCAATTGAACCAGAAATCATAAATGCTTTTGCTGCTAAATTTATAGCTGTATTGTAATCATTTTCAACAAAATTTCTCATCGCATCGTATGCAAGACCACCAGGTACAAGTGGGATAATACCCGCTACACTAAAAATTATGATTGGTGTTTTATATGCTCGTGAAATAAATTGACTTGTTACCGCAATAAAGAAAGTAGCAACTAATGTGGATACAACTGAGTCTACCCCATACATGGTCATGCCTGTATAAACAAACCAACCTATCATTCCAACTGCTCCACACTTAAGGATAGACTGTTTAGGAACGTTAAAGATGATTCCAAAAGTAGCTGCTGCTACAAAGCTCGTTACAATTTGTTCTATCATTACCAAGAGACATAGCACTCCTTGTCTATAAAAAAGATATGACAGCTGCAATACCCGAGCCAATTGCAAATGCCGTTAAAAAAGCTTCAGCACCTTTCGATAAACCGGCTACTAAATGGCCTGCAATTAAATCTCTTACAGCGTTAGTAATAAGTAAACCTGGTACAAGGGGCATAACCGAACCAATAATAATTTTATCTAAGTCTGTACCAATGCCAGTCGTTACAAAAAGGAGAGCAATTAATCCGATTACGAAAGACGCTGAAAACTCTGCAAAAAACTTTAACGGTATGACTCGGTGTAAAAAGATTGAAAACCAATAGCCAACCCCACCTGCAACTAGTGCAGGAATAAAATCGTACCATCCACCTTGAAACATAATTAAAAAGCAAGCGCTTGTTAACGCTGCAGCGACAACTTGAAGCACGACAGGATACATCAAGTTCGCCGTTTCTATTTCTTTCAATTCCTTATAGGCTTCACCAAGACTCATCTCATTTGCGCTAATACTTCTAGATATACTATTTACCAATGTTACTTTTTTCAAATCAGTCGTACGCTCTGATATACGAATAAGCTTTGTTTTCGTTGGATCAGGTCCTTCTATTGAAAAAATAATACCTGTAGGTGTTACAAAGCTATGGGATGATTCAATTCCAAAAGCAGCTGCAATTCGCATCATTGTATCTTCTACTCGATACGTTTCACCTCCACTTTGAAGCATTATTTTCCCCGCTAATAGGCATACCTCCATAATTTGAGAGGTAGGCACATTTTTTTGTATTTCCATACTCATCTCTCCACATGTCCTTCGCATTCAATGTTACCGCTAAGTATATACAAACTTGATGATCTTTCCAAGTATTTCACTAGATTGATCATATGCATATAAAAAAGCACATCTCTTTTCATTAGAAATGTGCTCTAAATACGTTAAATATGGGCTTCTTTAAAGGTCAGAGATACCTTCGTTCCCTTTCCCTTCTCACTTTTATATTCAATCTTACCCTCGTTCTTTTCCATAATTTGATGACAAATCATTACTCCTAGTCCTGTTCCTTTAGTTTTTAATGAGTAAAAGGGTGTACCTAGTGCTTTTAGTTCTTCTTCTGTCATCCCTATTCCTGTATCCACAATGTCAATCTTAAGTATATTTTTCTGTTTATAAGAAGAAACTTTCACTTCTCCACCTTGTGGCATTGCATCAATAGCATTTTTAAATAAATTTACAATTAACTGTTTACATTCCATTTTCCCGCATTCAATATAGAGATCATCGTTTAGAGAAATAGTAAATGAAACGTTATGTAAATGAGCATACGATGATACTAAATCTACTACACCACGTATGACCTCTTGTAAATCAATGACAGATGTTTTTTCTTTTACAGGTTTCGTAATGGATAGAAAGTCTGATATAACCGTTTCTGCAGATTGAAGCTCCTCCAACATTAATGTAAAATGCTGTTTCGTTTGTTCGCTAAATGAGCTGTCCTCTTTATAGTATTGTAAAAAGCCATGAACAACTGTTATCGGATTTCGTATTTCATGGGCCACAGCTGCAGCTAACTGCCCAGTCGTTTTTAATCTTTCCGCCTTTTGTATTTCTTCATAATATCGTTTTAACTGCTCAACGCGAAGGTTAGTCATAAAGAAAACTAATAATATGATAAGTTGACTAGCGTAAAAATTTAAAATATTGCCTATTAAGTCAGCCTTTAAGTAAAGAAAGTTTCCGGGTTGATTGTATGCATACACAAAAATAAACGTCCCAAAAATGACATTAATGATGGCAATGGTATAATAAGTGGTTTTATGAAAGAAGATGATGGCTATTCCAGGTAATAACACGACAAATAAAAGATGTAGTGTCGTTTCTGTATATACAAATGTAGTAGAGTAAAAATAACCAGCTGTTAAATAAACCAATAACCCTTTATAAAAGTTTGTCTCGTTTTTAGGGTAAATAATTAAAACATAAGAGATTGCAATTACAAAAAGAGCTTGTATCAAAATCCCTATATTAAAAAAGGGTGAGGTCAAAACTCCTACAATCATTAGGATAATGATTGAGCATGATACAATTCTATAAATCTTCAAATTTCCTTCGTTTATTATTTCTTTCATTGTCTTTCCCCTTTGACTATGAAAAGCTAACTTGCTTTATCATTTTAGTAAAAAATTGAAAAAATATCCATACTTTTTCCAAATAAAATAAATGAGACTAACCCGTGATAGTTAGTCTCATTTATTTTAAAGCGTCTATATACATTAGTTCTTTAACCCCATGAAGACCTTTAAAAAGTTATCTATAAGTAATATTGATTAAGTCTTCACTTTTATAAACTTATAGCTTTACAAAAAAAGAGACCCTCTAAAAGGATCTCAAAGAACATGATTATAATGGTAAAAGTGTAACGGTTTCTTGTTCTTTTAACTTAGCAATCATTTCTAACCATTCTTGTGGTTTATTAGGTAAAACGGAATAGTAAGTGGTTAGGAATTCAACAATTAAGCTTGCTGGCAATTCATTTAGGTCGTCATTTCCTGGCATGAAACAAAAGTCTAAACCAGATACAGCTTCTCCGTTGTTTTCCCATGAAGGATGGACATATGTGAAATCTAACTTTTTATAACCAAGATGTGATAGTACTTCACGACGTACATATGGATCCATCGGTTTTACTCCACCGAATGCATGATCCTTTTGCTTGTACGGATCATAAATTTCAGCAAACATACCGAATAGTTCTTTTCCATTTTCATTAGCTAATGCGTGAAGATCTTTTAAACGATTTTGAGCTAAAAAGCGACCAATGCTCAGTCCTTGTTTCCCAATAATCGTGAAATCAGTCATAGCAATATTCCAGTTTGTGTAATACCGGTATTCAGTCGCACCAACAACTTGGTCTTCATGAACGGCAACAAACACACGAATTCCTGGGTCTTCTAACGGTTCTTTCCATAAGTCATACTCTAAAACTTCTTCAGCTGGAAAAACCTCTTTCATTAGGTCATGTAGCTTTTTAAACAATGGGTCATGTATATTCGTGATTCGAACATATTTCATTTTCTTGCCTTCTTTCATCAATTAATAAAGGGGTTTTTCCATTCCATTAGAACGCCATAGTTATGGGACTCTTCATCTTCTAAATAGTTAGGAACAAGCTGAATCGGGCTCCTGCCACAGCCTAATAAAAATGAGATGACAGGATCCCTAAGTTCTCCTTTAACGACAGCATGTAAATATTGATCAGGACTATAGGTTGAGGACACTTTGTGATATCCAGGCATCCGACCTCCACCAAGTAAGCGGTCCACTCCTTGCTGTATCACAACATGGTACATTGCCTGCATCATTAACTTACCTAAACCTAGTTTTCGAAAGGTTGGACGAACACTTATATCGACAATATAAATCGTATTACCTTCCGCGTGATGGTTTCTTATATAACCGCAATCCGTTATTTCCTCCCAAGAATGAAAGGGATGTGAAGGATCAAAATTGACACGTAATCCTGTTAATGAACCTGCTAACCTACCATTAACCTCCACACAAAGTGCCCCTTCACGAAAAAGAGTTACATGGTTCGTTAACTGCTCATGGTTCCAAAGTAGTTCCGAAGGGAAAGGTGGAGGAAAGCACTCCCTTTGAATTTGAATTAATTCCTCAAAATCATTTTCCGTATAATTTCTTATCTTAACAGGTACAGGCTTTCCATCTTGAAAAACAAAAAACTGACTTACATACTGCGAGTTGTTACTAGACATGCATTTTCTCCCAATCTGGGTATAAATCGCTGCGACGGTCACGCCACGTTGTAACCGAACCTTTTTCGCGCACTTCATATAAAAGACTTAAATCAAGATCAGCAGTCACAATCATATCATTATTTAACTCACCCTCTACCATTATCCCTTTTGGAGGAAATGGAACATCATTAGGTGTGATAACTGCCGCCTGACCGAAGTTACCTCTCATAAAGTCAACTGTTGGTAAAGAACCTACTGTACCTGTCACAACAACATACACTTGATTTTCAATCGCTCTAGCATGACTCGTATATCTAACACGATGAAAGCCGTGACGATCATCTGTGCAAGAAGGACAGAAAATGACATCTGCTCCTTTTGCTTTTGCCATGCGGACGATTTCTGGAAACTCTATATCATAGCATGTGAGAATGGCAATTCTTCCTCGATGGGTATCAAAAACTTGAAGAGAATCTCCTGCTGACATATTCCATTCATCGACTTCTGTCGGAGTGATATGCAACTTCGCTTGTTCACCAATTCTTCCATCTGGATAAAATAAGTGAGCGACATTATAAAGCTTGTCGTCCTTATTTATTACATGAGTACCTGCAATGATGTGGGTATTTGTTTCCCGTGCAAATTTTGAAAATAATTCACGATATTGCTCTGTAAAACCAGGAAGCTCATTAATCGTTAAATTTGTACCTTGTTCACTACCAATTGATAGAAGTTGGGTCGTAAAAAATTCAGGAAACAAAATAAATTCAGAACCAAACTCTTTGGCAGTTTTTATATAATGTTCACATTGCTTTGCGAACTGTTCAAAAGATTGAATTGTATGCAGATGGTATTGCACAGCAGATACACGAAATTTCATCACTTACCTCCTAATTAAAGTAGTAGAATCAAGATACTACAATATGCATGTAAGGTGATTATTCATCATTTCATATTAGAATACAAGTAGGGACTTTTACGTAAGATGGTTACTTAAAAGTTACTATTGTGTCAAATCAGTGTTTGTTATATCATGTTTCTTTAATTCTTTAATTCGGTCTTTACCCCAGTCATACATTTGCTCAATAATTGGCATAAGACTTTTCCCTAATTCCGTTAATGTATATTCCACTCTAGGAGGAACTTCTGCAAAGACTTCTCGATGTACCAATCCATCTTCAAGTAACTCTTTCAACTGATTAGATAACATTTTATGTGTAATTTTTGGAAGCAATCGCTGGAGTTCATTAAATCGATGTGATCCATCTTTATGTAAATACCAGAGAATAACCATCTTCCACTTCCCACTTATCATCGAAAGTGTAAATTCCTTTTCACAGTTAAAGTCACCGTTCTCTATTTTTTCTTTTATCTCTTTTCGTAAAGTGTCCGCCACTATATTCCCCCCTTTTAAATAACCATTTTTAGATCTTTACAACAAAACCCCGCTGATATTAGCAGGGTTTTTTTCCTCTATTTTACTTCACCTTGCCATTCAAGCATTCCACCAACCATATTTCTTACTTTATATCCTTGGTCCTGTAGGTAAGAACAAACATTTTCGCTTCGTCTGCCAGAGCGACAGATCATAATGTATTCTGTATCCTTATCAAATTGATCAAGATTTTCAGGAATAGTGCCCATTCGAATATGTCTAGCCTGAGGAATTTTTCCCTCTGCTACTTCCTCATCCTCTCTCACATCTACAAGCTCAACTTTTTCACCTGCTTCAAGCTTTTTCTTTAATTCTTCTGGAGTAATAATTTGAATATCTGTCATCTTTCTCTTCCCTTCTATTGTGCTATCGATATTATAACAAAAAGCACTTTTTAACTGTTAACCCTAAAGCTTAGTATATACAAATTTGTTATATTTCTGAGTTACTTTTTTTCGATAATTGAAGCAAGAGAAGAACATACTAAGTAATGGTTCCATATTTTCTTCAAAGGAGGCGTTTGATGTGGCAACCGCTACGCTTACAAAAAAAGATTTCTTCACAGTGCTAGACGATAGACATTCAGTGAAAAGTTATGACGCTTCACATAAAATGACGAAAGAAGAAATAAATCAATTACTTGAGGAAACACAAAAAGCTCCTTCTGCATGGAACCTTCAGCATTGGAAATTTCTTGTTTTGGAAAACCAAGCTGCGAAAGATAAAGCTTTACCCATTGCTTATGGGCAAAGGCAGGTTGCAGATGCTTCCATTGTCGTATGTATTTTAGCCGATACAGAAGCAAACAAAAATGCACAGCCTGTTTTTAGTTCAGCTGTCAATAAAGGATATATGCCTCAAGAGGTAATGGATTCCTTAATTGGACAAATAGAAGGTGCTTACCAAATTCCTGGTATGGGTAAGGACCAAGGAATTATGAACTCTTCTTTAGCTGCGATGCAGTTAATGCTCGTTGCAAAAGCAATGGATTATGATACCTGTCCAATGGGTGGGTTTGATCGCCAAAAAATGATTGATGAGTTTCAAATACCACCTAGATATATCCCAACAATGCTCATATCAGTTGGTAAGGCTAAGGAACCTGCTTACCCGAGTACAAGATTCTCAATTGAAGAAGTAACGATTTGGAATTCTTTTTAACCAAACATAGAGACTCAACGGTGTTGAGTCTCTTTAGTGAAAAATTCCTTATTCTTTCCTCTTACCTTTAAGAAATTGTACTGCTTCCTCTATGTCGTAAGTTTTTAATTTCAACTTTTTCATCTCTCCACCACCTGTTTCAAAGATAAATACAGCTGGAGTTTTTTCTATTTTGTAATTAGGATACTTTTCCTTTGCCACCTCTAAACTTGTTAAATACTCCACTTTTGTTACTAGGTAGTCAGAGTTAGCAAATTCACTAAACTTGTCACTAATATTTTCTTCACCTTGAATAATCAGTAAATAATACTTTTCTTGCTGTGCAGTTGAAGAACATCCCATTATAAAAACAAAGAAAATAAACAAAAAACATAAAAATAATTTCTTCATATATTCCTCCATAACTCAATAAGAGCCAAACAATTTTTATGTAAAATACCTCAATAGACGATCTAGTGAATTGATCTCGTCATAAGGCTTTGTTTTTGTATCATTCATGACCATGTGTGGATTAAACCATATTCCCTTGATGTTTGCTTTTTGACATCCTTCAATATCTTTCTTTATGTCATCTCCAACGAATAATGCGTCCTCTGGTTTTACATTGAGTTTATTTAATGCTAATTCAAAAATTCGCTTGTCTGGTTTACTAAACCCCACTTCTTCAGAAATAATGATGGTATCAAAACAACTAATTAAATTCGTGTTCATAACCTTAGCATTTTGTCTCTGAGTTGAACCATTTGTTACGATTGCAACTTTCACATGTTTTTTTATAGTATTTATAATCTTTAAAGTGTTTTGGTTTATAGAAAAACACTGCGGAAAATATTGATTCCAAAAATCTTGGATGTAGTTACGCGGCAATCTATATTGGGGTGGAAATTCTTCAAATAGAAATACGAAAACTTTTATTTTATCATTATCCCCATAGCTATTTTTATCAAATTCTTTGAACTTTTGCAGCATCTCGCCCTTTGCTATATGCTCAACTTCCTTATAACACTTTTCTAAAATGATTGAAAACATTTTTTCTACTGCCATATCTCGATCTAGCAAGGTATCATCTAAATCAAATAACATCGCTTTATAGCTCTTCAGAAAACATCACATCCTATCATACTTTCTTATTTTGTATCTTCATCACACTATTGAATTCCATTTCTATCGACACAACTTTTAATCATTTTCTTCAGTTTCTGGTTCAGGTTCCGAACAAGCACAACCATCATCAAGAGAACAACCTGAAAGAACAAATATGGTTACGAATAGTAAAACAATATATTTTTTCAACGTCTATAACCTCCTAATTATGCATGCATGCTGAATCCTTTTCTTTTTTACTTCGATAAACATAACCACGAATCCTTCTTAAAACAGAAGCGGTACTTGTTCCATCTATGCATACCATCAGTGAAGGAACTTGTTATTAATATGAAAAGAAAATATATATCATAAATTAGTACTTATAAATCTCGTTTATTACAAATGATCAGCTTTAAAATACTTCTTAAAAAGTTTATTTATCTAACTTTTATCCATGATATACTTTAAATAAAAAGGAGAAAATAATGGAAAAAAATAAAACACCCTTTTTTAAGAAACTCTTGATTGCAAGCACGAAGCCTAAAGATTATCATCTATTAATTCATGAAGGTGTAGGACGAGCATTTTTTTATTTATTTTTATTCACATTAACGTTTGGACTGTTAGCCTCTATCATTGCTGCTGTCAAAACGGAATTAGAGATTCGGAACATTATTAAAGTAACAGAACAAGGAATGCCTAATTTTACTTTTGAAAACGGAAAACTTGACGTAGATATTGAAGAACCAATTGTGACAGAAAATGAAGGTTACATATTTATCCTAGACGATACTGGTACATATGATCAGTCAGATTTAGAAGAATATAATGAAGGAGCCCTTCTTCTAGCAGACAGAATTATTTTTAAAGACGGTTATGAAACGACTGAAATTCATTTTAAAGACTTTAAAGATATTTCGTTTGACCAAGATACGATAAAATCTCTTATGCCATACTTACACTGGATTAGCATTATCGTAGGTGTATTCTTACTATTTTGGTTCTTTATAAGTAAAATGGCTGCGGCATTATTTTACGGAGTGATTAGTCTTATCATTGCAGCGATTCAAAAACAGAGCTTTACTTTTGGTAAGCTTTATAGTGCTAGTATTTATGCCATTACGTTACCAACAATTTTAACGATTGTAGGAAATGCCATAAGCTATTCAATTCCTTGGTTTCTAACGTTTGCCGTGACGATAATCTTCTTATGGATTGGATTAAAAAATATGCCACCTGCTGAAAAGGTGGCAGAAGAACCAGATTATACTCAGTACTAAATAAAAGGATACACGTAATTGAGCGTGTATCCTTTCTTCATGTCTTTTCAGGTTTACATAAATAATCATAAGAACAGATTAATCCAATTACATAGATGACAAATAAAAAGTACGCAGGCGATAAATGGAAAAAGTCAGTGTATCCAATCGCAAAGTGGGTGCCAATTCCAGCCACAAACCCAGGAATACCTCCTAAACATAACGTCCACCATACCCATCTATGTCCTTCCCTGAATCCCCAAAGTGCAAGCGTTAAAATCATAAATCCTTCTGATAACAACGCTCCGCCAAAACCTGCACGATCATGAGCAATAAGTGGGACTAAATGATGATTGATCGATTTAATTTGATCAGCACTCATGCCTATAAAAACAAGGTCTTCCTTAATAAAAACATAACTCATTCCAATCATTGATATAACAATTCCAGCTAGAAGCAAGCCTGTTCCTATTATGACAAACATTAACTGCCCTACTTGATTTCTTTTCCATGCACGGTGATTTCGCTTGTTTATGGATTTATCTCCATGCTTCATATCCCTAGTAATAACGTATCCGATAAGAAAAAATGGCAAGAGTATTATTTTATAAAGGACATGTAATTTATCAATATATCCAAAACCTAAAAAATAAAAAAAGTTTAAGAACCCCATAACAGCAGCAATGACATATACTTTCCTTGCCCAGTGAATTCTTTTTCTAACACCAAAATAGGCTAACTGCCAATATAAGAACCCTGCTGATACCATAACTCCTGCCAACGTCATTCGATCATGTGACATAAAGTAAAAAATTCTTTCATTAATCTCGATTAATCTGTTTTTTGTCATCCCTAAAAACTGTTCATCATAAGGTAAAATCACTTCTGTTAAGGCAAAAATGACTGCGATAATTCCTGCAATAAAAACCCCTAATCCCATAAAACCAAACGGTAGCCATGACCTCGTAGTATCGGTTTCTTTTATTCTCTCCTGTAAGATGCATTCATTAATTCTTTTTGGTAATCCAGGTCCAGCATATACCAAACCACTATGAACGAAAACCATATTTGCACCATGGTTCAAAAACTCAATCGCATCATTTGGCTCCGTAATCCCACCAGAGGCAATAACCGGGATATTTTCATTGATTAATCTTATATCTTGAAGGAATTGCAAACATTGAGGTTTTGAGGTCTTCCCAATGGAAAAACCATTCTCCTTTTTAATTGCATCATCAATAACGATTCCATCTATTACTTTTTCATTGATTTTTGATAATAGGTCTATATCATATACCGTTACATTTAAAAATATAGGTTTTAGAGGATACAACTTTCGAATTTCCTTTAAGATTTCAGGATCCGTTACATTTTCAAGGATATAAAAAGATGTAAATGATTCTAACTTTTTCAAGATTGTGATGACATCTTTAATATTGTTTTGGTACAACACTCTAGTAGCTAGTTTCGTTTTTTTTATGTTTAGTTGTTTCAACTTTTCATAGGTTTCTTCTAAACCTAAATTTCTGTCTAACCGATGATAGAAAATATCTTCACTATCTATGTTTCTTTCTATCCTACTTTCTTCAATCGGATACTTCGTTACTGGTCCTATTTCAATAAAACCAAACCCAAAAGTAGACAAGGGCTTTGTCCCTAATAAATTGGGATCTAACCGACCACTTAAACCAATTGGACTTTGAAATTCTATTGTGGCCATCTCTGTTCTTAATTCCTTTGCTGGCTCCATATGTCCCATAAACTTAATGACACTGGTTCCGAGTGGGGCTTTTGTTAGTAACCCCATTGCACCTAATGCTATGTTTCTAGCGCGTGCAGGACTTAATCGAAATAACAATGGTTTAAAAATAGGGTGATAAGACCAATCTGGCATAGGTTTCTCCTCCTTCTTGGCGTACATTCTATATTTATGAACGATTTTTGATGGGGTTGATAAGAATAATTGTACAGGATTTTTTTAAATTGTTGTGGGATGATTTTCAAAGTCTGTATGAACTCCAAACTATTTTTAATTTTCATAATATGGACTTTCATTACCCTTATGAAGGACCTTTGACCAGTTGGATCCCCGTATTGGGACTTCATTTCCTGCATGAACGACTTTTTTCTCGTTCACTTCACCAAAGTAGGACTTCATCAACCCTATGAACGACCTTTTTCTCGTTCACTTCACCAAATTGGGACTTCATCAACCTTATGAACGACTTTTCCCCCGTTCACTTCACCAAATTGGGACTTCATCAACCTTATGAACGACTTTTCCCCCGTTCACTTCACCAAATTGGGACTTCATCAACCTTATGAACGACTTTTCCCTCGTTCACTTCACCAAATTGGGACTTCATCAACCTTATGAATGATAGTCTTCTTGTTACTTCAGGTTCAATCGTACCAGTCCTGCTAGGTGTACTCCTTACCTATCTTGTAGTTAAGAAGTATCAGGCAATATAAGCAAAAAAAGCCTGAAACAAATCGTTTCAGGCATTTTTATTATTAATTTGCTACAATATTTACTAATTTCCCTGGTACAGCAATAACTTTACGAACAGTTTTACCGTCGATTTGTTCCTTCACGCTTACATCATCTAAAGCTATCTCTTCTAATTTTTCCTTTGTTGCATCTGCTGGAACTGTTAATTTTGCTTTCACTTTACCATTCACTTGCACAACGATCTCAATTTCATCTTCAACTAACTTCGCTTCATCATAAGCTGGCCATGTTGCATAAGCGATTGATTCATAATGACCTAGCTTTGCCCAAAGCTCTTCAGCTAAATGCGGTGCAACTGGCGACAATAATTTTACGAAGCCTTCCATATAACTTTTAGGTAATACAGTTGCTTTATAAGATTCATTAATGAAAACCATTAGTTGAGAAATTGCTGTATTGAAGCGTAATCCCTCAAAGTCTTCTGTTACTTTCTTCACAGTTAAGTGATATGTGCGCTCTAGTTGATCACTTACTTCATCTGCATTAATTTTAGGGTTAAGTTGCCCTTCATCTTCAACATATAGTCTCCATACGCGGTCAAGGAAACGACGAGCTCCGTCTAATCCTTTTGTTGACCAAGCGATAGATGCCTCTAATGGCCCCATGAACATTTCATATAGACGTAACGTGTCAGCACCATGACTAGCTACAATTTCATCAGGATTTACTACGTTCCCTTTTGATTTGCTCATTTTTTCGTTATTTTCACCAAGAATCATCCCTTGATTAAATAATTTTTGGAATGGTTCTTTTGTTGGAACTACACCGATGTCATATAAGAACTTATGCCAGAAACGAGCGTAAAGTAAGTGAAGAACGGCATGCTCTGCTCCTCCAATATAAATATCAACAGGTAACCATTTTTCCAACTTAGCTGGATCAGCTAATTTCTCACTGTTATGAGGATCAATGTAGCGTAAGTAATACCAGCAGCTACCACCCCATTGTGGCATTGTATTCGTTTCGCGCTTACCTTTTTTTCCTGTCTTTTCATCCACTACTTCTACCCAATCATTAATGTTCGCAAGTGGTGATTCTCCAGTTCCAGAAGGTTTAATTTCGGTCGTTTTCGGAAGCACTAATGGAAGCTGGTCTTCAGGTACAGCTGTCATTGTACCATCTTCCCAATGAATAATTGGAATTGGCTCTCCCCAGTAGCGTTGACGGCTAAATAACCAATCGCGTAAACGATACGTAACCTTCTTTTCACCTTTACCGTTTTCTTCAAGCCACTGGATGGCTTTCGCAACGGCTTCTTCTTTTCCTAATCCATCTAAAAAGTCAGAGTTCACATGCTCTCCATCACCAGTATAAGCTTCCTTCGTTACATCCCCACCAGCGACGACTTCCTTAATCTGTAGGTCGAACACTTTAGCAAATTCGTAATCACGCTCATCATGTGCTGGAACTGCCATAATTGCACCTGTTCCATAGCTCATTAACACATAATCCGCGATCCAAATCGGCATTTTTTCACCGTTAATTGGATTAACTGCATATGCACCTGTGAATACTCCCGTTTTTTCTTTTGCTAAATCAGTACGCTCTAAATCGCTTTTTGCTTTCACTTTTGACAAATACGCTTCAACAGCATCTGTTTGTTCTGCTGTTGTAATTGTAGCTACAAGTGGGTGCTCAGGAGCTAATACTGCATAAGTTGCTCCAAATAGCGTGTCAGGACGAGTTGTAAATACTGTGAATGAATCATCATGCCCATCAATATCAAACGTTACATGAGCACCCTCTGATCGACCAATCCAATTGCGTTGCATATCCTTTAAGCTTTCTGGCCAATCAAGATCCTCTAAGTCTTCAATTAATCTGTCTGCATAAGCAGTGATTTTTAAGACCCATTGTTTCATTGGGCGACGTTCAACCGGATGACCTCCACGCTCACTTTTACCATCAATAACCTCTTCATTTGCTAATACTGTTCCTAGTGCAGGACACCAGTTTACAGCTACTTCATCAATGTAAGCTAACCCTTTTTCATATAGCTTAGTGAAAATCCATTGCGTCCATTTATAATACTCTGGATCAGTTGTATTTACTTCGCGATCCCAATCATATGAAAAACCTAACTCTTTAATTTGTCTTCTGAATGTATTAATGTTTTGTTCTGTAAATTCTGCAGGATCATTCCCCGTATCAAGAGCATATTGCTCAGCAGGTAAACCAAATGCATCCCACCCCATTGGATGAAGAACATTATACCCTTGCATTCTTTTCATTCTTGCTAAAATATCTGTAGCTGTATAGCCTTCTGGATGTCCTACATGAAGTCCTGCTCCTGAAGGATAAGGAAACATATCTAACGCATAAAATTTTTCCTTCCCTTCATCTTCAGTTGTTTTAAAAGTTTTGTTTTGTTCCCAATATGTTTGCCATTTCTTTTCGATTTGTTGATGATCGAAACTCATTTTATTTCCTCCTGTTCATTTTTAGACAATAAAAAAACCTCTACATCCCTATAAAAGGGACGAGAGGATTATGTATCTTCCCGCGGTACCACCCACATTAGTGCTCATTAAATAAAACACTCGCTTCATTCATCCTTAACGCGGATAAAACGACAAACACTAATATGAACACTCAGTTCATGCTTGTAACTCCAAGGCGAGTTCATGAATAACTGCGGTTGACTTGCACCACCCGTCAACTCTCTACTACGCGTTCTTTCACTACTACTCCTCATCATCGTGCAAGGTGTTATATAGTTATAAACTGTATTTTATAAAATTTACACCGAAACTGCAAGTGCTTGTTAATTAAATAGGCTCATTCTTTTTCTTTGTTGAGGTTGGAAACAGAAAATAATTCATTGAAATAATAAAATCAATCCCTAAAATGATTAACCATATACGTAAAGTAGTCATTAAGGTAACAGTATTCGTATAATCTCTTAAAAAGTAATTCATACCAGCTAGTATAGTTGCACCAATTATAAAAGCAAAAAGATGCTTTAAAAATCCTTTTATTTCTTTTTTTCCTCGTTCAATACCGAAAAGCTTCGCTGGTCGATTGTCTTCTTTTAAAAAATAGTATTGAAAGTTTATATCCGCCCACTTAATCATTTGTTTGCCAAAAGCAATTGATACCCCGATATAAACTGCAGCTAGTCCATGTATAAATGTTGCAACTTCACCATTTTTTAAATCCAAAACTGTAAAAACTAGCAGTAGCAAATCTATGATTGGTGTTGAAGCAAATAACCAGATACTTAGATTCTCCTTTTTAAAAACATACCTTGCCACAAGCCCTAATACGATAAAAACCCAAAAACAAACTTCTGCCAATATAATCAAGAAAGCAATCAAGTATCCTCTTCTCCTTACAAGCAATTCCAATTTTTATCGAAACGGTTACTTATAAAACTATGTCTATTAAAATTCTCCATGCCATAGTAATAATCCTCCTATAAAACAATGGAGATTCAATTTAAAATACAAGAGAACTTTCACCTATTTGCTAAAGCTTTTCATCTTCAACAAAGTGTAAGAAAAAATAAAGAATAGCAGTCAAATCACCTTGCAATTTGACTGCTATTCTTACACTTCTTTATGTTTTGCTTCCTCTCATTAGGAAGAGTCATCAAATAGATAAACAGTAATTCTATTACTACTGAGCTGTATACCCACCATCAATGACACACGCCTGCCCTGTTATGCCTTTTGCATTGTCGCTTGCTAAGAACATGCAATAATTAGCAATTTCATCAACAGCTAGTAGTCGTTTTTGGGGTACTAAGGGATAAATCACTTCTTCTAACACTTTTTCTAATGCAACATTTCTTGTTTTTGCAAGGTCACTTAATTGATTTCTTACCAAAGGTGTATCAACATACCCTGGACAAACAGCATTCACTGTAATTCCATGCTCTGCTGCTTCAAGCGCTGCTACTTTTGTTAAACCTATCACACCATGCTTTGCACTATTGTAAGCCGCTTTACCAGCAAACCCAACTAATCCATTTATGGATGCCATATTAATGACACGACCAAATTTTTGCTCCTTCATAATCGGTAAAGCATGTTTTATTGCGACAAACGGAGCTGTAAGCATGATTGACAATAACAACTCAAATTTTTCTGTAGGAAAATCTTCAATGGTTGAAACATGCTGAAGCCCAGCGTTATTAATTAAACAATCTAGCCTTCCAAAATGAGCGACAGTCTCATCAATGGCATGTTTTATTTCAACCTCTTTTGTAACATCACATTTTATACCTAACGCTTCATAACCATCACTTATGAGTGATTGTGCAGCTTCTTTTACCACTTCTTTATCTAAGTCTGTTAACACGACCTTTGCACCATTTTTGGCAAATGTACGGCCGATTTCTAAACCAATTCCTCTAGCTGCACCTGTGATAAAAATAACTTTATTTTCAACCACTTAAAATCCTCCTAACAATTATAGTCCTAAACCAAGTGAGAATAGAGCAATGGCAATAATCACTCCAAGTAGAGGTACAATGACCGTTAACGCTCCAACTGCACCATACGCATCTTTATGTGTTTCACCACAAATTGCTCGAACAGTTGTAACAACATATCCGTTGTGAGGTAATGAATCTAATGCCCCCGAAGAAATTGACACGACGCGGTGTAACGCTTCATTATTCACGCCTAACTCCATATAGTGAGGTGCTAGAATTGGTAATGCGATTGCCTGACCACCAGAAGCTGATCCTGTCATACCTGCAATAATGCTTACTGCTAGTGCTCCCCCAATTAATGGGCTGCCTGGTATACTTGTCATTGTATCAACAGCTACTTGGAAAGCTGGAACCGCTTTTGCTACTCCACCAAAACCAACAACCGCAGCCGTGTTACCAAGTGCGATTAGTGCACCAACTGTTCCCTCTGATACAGCATTCCAAAATGATTTGAAATATTTTCGGTTCAATAAATATGTTGTGATAACTCCACCTAATAACGCAATGATAAGTGCCGATTGTTTTAATGAATCATGGAAATAGTATGAAATAATAAGTACAACGAATAAAGGAATTAGCCCAGTAAAAGGATTTGGTAATTCTTTCTCTTCTGCAACAGGGTCGTTCGAACGAGCTATAAATGTTTCACCGTTATTAACAGCTTTTGTAATCATACGCTTTAACCACCAGTATCCAAAAACAGCCATGAATACTGCAACGATTAAACTAACTTCCCAACCTGCATATGGTGAAGTACCTAGATAACCAATTGGAATCCAGTTTTGAATTTCAGGTGATCCAGCTGAAGTCATTGTAAATGTAACTGAACCAAAAGCTAACGCTGCTGGAATAAAGCGACGTGGTAGATTTGCTTGTTTAAATAAACTAACTGCCATCGGATACACTGAGAACGCTACGACAAATAAGCTTACTCCTCCGTATGTTAAAACCGCACATGCGATAACAACTGCTAATACAGCACGCTTCATGCCTAATTTTTCAACTACCCATTTTGAAACGCTATCCGCTGCACCGCTATCTTCCATTACTTTTCCAAAAATAGCGCCTAATAAGAACATTAAATACCAAGCACCGATAAAGCTCGAGAATCCTGCCATATAATTTCCAACTAGGTTCGCTTCTCCTTCAGCTGCTAATTGCGGAAACAATGGAATTCCACTTAATACTGCCACAAACAATGCACAAAGAGGTCCAGCAACTAATAAATTCATTCCCCTCATTGTTAAAAAGATTAGTAGTGCAAGTCCCCCAATGAGACCAATCATACTTAACATATAAAATCCCCCTTACGTTCTATTAATATATTTTTACATCTTCCATTATTAAAGTAGGTTCTGTAACCGCTTGGATTTCTTCTTCTGTATAGCCTTCAAACACCTCTACTAGTTTTAAGCCTTTCTCAGTCACGTCAATTACCGCACGGTCAGTGATAATTCGATTAACGACACCTTTACCAGTGAGGGGTAGGCTACAGTTTTTTACAATCTTTGGTTCTCCCGTTTTGCTTACGTGATCCATAATGACGATAATCTTTCTTGCGCCATGAACTAAATCCATTGCGCCTCCCATACCTTTTATCATCTTTCCTGGTATCATCCAGTTTGCTAGATCACCAGTTTCCGAGACTTCCATCCCACCAAGAATTGCAATGTCAACATGACCTCCACGAATCATCGCAAATGATTCTGCACTATCAAAGTAAGATGCACCTTTTATAGCTGTAACAGTTTCTTTACCAGCATTGATTAAATCTGGGTCAACTTCATTGTCTATTGGATATGGACCAATTCCAAGTAAACCATTTTCAGACTGCAGGACCACTTGCTTTGAATCTTGAATAAAATTAGCTACTAGTGTTGGCATACCAATACCGAGATTTACATAGTAACCGCTTTCAATTTCTTGTTCAGCTCTTCTTGCGATTTTTTCCCGAATTGCTTGCTTATCAAGTTTAGTCATCTTTCAGTACTCCTCCTTCACACATTTGCAACAGTTCGTTTTTCTATTCGTTTTTCTTGTTGGCCAACGATTAACCTTTGCACATAAATGCTTGGAGTATGAACATCATTTGGATTTAATTCACCAATTTCGACTAATTCTTCTACTTCAGCAATCGTAACTGTTCCAGCCGCTGCAATCATCGGATTAAAGTTACGGGCCGTTTTGTTATACAGAAGATTTCCCATCTTATCTCCTACACGTGCTCGTACTAAGCTGAAATCCGCTTTCAAGGCCTGTTCAAGAACATATTCCTTATTATCAAAAATGCGTACTTCTTTTCCTTCGGCTACTGGGGTTCCAACTCCAGCAGGTGTATAAAATGCTGGAATACCTGCTCCACCAGCTCGAATTCTTTCAGCGAGCGTCCCTTGTGGAACTAGCTCTACTTGAAGTTCTCCGGCTAGTACTTGCCGCTCAAACTCCTTATTCTCTCCCACATAAGAACCAATCATTTTCTTTATTTGGTGATTTTTTAATAAAAGACCTAACCCCCAATCATCAACTCCACAGTTATTTGAGATCACAGTTAAATCTTTCACGCCTGTTTCAACTAAGGCAAGTATTAGGTTTTCTGGAATTCCAACTAATCCAAATCCTCCAACCATTATCGTAGATCCGTCCTTTATATCTTTTACTGCCTGGACAAATGATGAATAAATAGGCTTCATTTTTTTCTCCTTTCTTTTTATTTCTTACACACAATCTTTCATGCAAAAAGTGTGCCAACTTTAAAAAGTTTGAATTTGTTCATAATTTTGTCAAATATAAATGTCACTTTCCAGAATTCTGGACAAAAGGCTTGAACCCCATAAGAAAACGCTTACATAATAAGGAGAATAAAAACATTCCAGAAATCTGGAATACTTTCCTGATTTCTGGAATGCAACATAAGTGTTATTCTATTTCATATTTCTTCACTTTTTCATACATACTTGATTTGCTTATCCCAAGAGCTTTAGCAGCTTCTAATTTATCATTACTGTATTGTTGTAATGTTTTTTCCAATACTCGTTTTTCGGTATCCTCTAATATTTCCTTTAAAGATTTTTGACCAATTAATAATTTCGGATCTCCTATTAGATAATCTGGTAACGCTTCTTTCGTGATCTTTTCACCATTAGTTAAATGGATAGCTGCTTCTATGACATTTTCTAGTTCGCGAAGATTACCAGGCCACGCGTGGCAGTAAAAAATATTCATGACCTCTTCTTCAATGGTGCGTATTCTCTTTCCACTTCTAGTTGTAATTTTCTCTATAAAATAGTTGGTAAGTGGCTTAATATCTTCTGGGCGTTCCCTTAGTGGCGGTATATTGAAAGGAATTACATTAATTCTGTAAAATAAATCCTCTCTAAACCTCTTTTCTTCCACCATCTTCTCTAAAGGTCTGTTAGTAGCAGCTATAATTCTAACATCTACAGATACCGGTTTAACAGCACCTACTGGCTCAACTTCTTTTTCCTGAAGAACCCTTAAAAGCTTCACCTGCATATTTAAAGGCATATCACCTATTTCATCTAGAAAAATGGTCCCCCGATTTGCGAGGAGAAACTTTCCTTTTTTACCACCTCTTTTAGCTCCTGTAAAAGCACCTTCTTCATAACCAAATAATTCTGATTCAAGTAAATGTTCAGGAATGGCACCACAGTTAATTTTTATAAATGGTTCATGACTACGAGAGCTTAATTGGTGAATGCTATGTGCAAATAACTCTTTTCCAGTCCCGCTCTCTCCTCGAATTAGAACAGATATATCTCCTGATGCAATATTTTTTACTTTTTCTTTTAGTTCGCCTATTTTTTCTGATTTTGACTGAATGTCACTAAGTGTGTACTTTGCCCCATTATTCTCTTTCCAATCTTGAATGTATGTTTGAATTTGTGGCATTAAGCTTTTTATATGACTATTCATTTTATTCCATTCTTTCGTATCTCTGAACATAACAGTCCCTAGCGCACCCATTAAATGACCATTTGAAAAGATCGGAATTCGGTTTGCAATCATATAATTACCTTTTATGTATTGAAGGTCAGCAATTTCTTCTTGACCTGATTGAGCAACTATATGCATTCTCGTATTTTCGATCACTTCTGTTACGTGCTTTCCAATTACTTTATCACGTTCTAATTGTAAAAATTCACAATAGTTTTTGTTAATATAAATGATTAGTCCCTCTACATTGACCACAACAATCCACTCATAAGCACTGTCGATGATGGACTCTAATATTTCATGTTGATAGCTAATCCCTCTATTGTTTAACAATTTTCTCACCTTCTCATCACGTTCATAAGTATATAGTAGCATTATTCTAAAAATTTGTTATAGAAAAAAAATACTTGAAGCCAAAGCTTCAAGTATTAATTCGTTGTAATGACTACTTTTTCTTCTAAAGAATTGGATTTCATTTTCCGGTCATAGATTACCGTTGTGAGCATTGAAATGACAAGGAGAATAATCAAAACCGCAAATAACATCGACATTCCATAGAAATCAACTAATATCCCACCTACTAAAGGTCCAAGCATCCTCCCACCGGTTGCTGTACTATTAACAATTCCTTGATAAAAACCTTCGCGACCTTTTGGCGCTAAATCATTTGCAATGGTAGGGACGGCTGGCCAAATGAACATCTCTCCAATCGTTAAAATCACCATTGCCACTACAAAAACTGAAAATTGTTCTGCTTGTGCAACTAACACAAATGAACCGATAAAAATCACTAATCCAACAAGAATTTGTTTTTTTAATGTTTTAGCAAAGTATCGAACAAAGATTGTAATAAATGGCTGACCAAGGACAATTAAAGCTCCATTGATTGCCCAAAGTAAACTATATTGTTTTAAGCTGATCGACAATTCCTGTGTATGTGCAGCGATCGTTGTTTGCCATTGAACGTAAGCAACCCAACATAACAAGTAACCTGCACATAGAACAAGGAGTGCTGTTAATTTTGTACGATTTTTTACGACAACTTGCTGATTTAAAATAGATGTTTGGTTAGCTTTTTCAGCATGAATATCTCGGTATCCAAAAAAGGCAATTAACAAAAATAAAAAGTACATAATAGCATTTGCCATAAAGATATATTGAAAGGAGTAAGAAGCGACGAGCCCTCCTAAAGCAGCACCAATTGCAACACCTACGTTTTGAGCAACATAAATCGAATTAAAGGCCTTCCTACCTCCAGCAGGCCAAACAGATCCCGCCATTGCATACATGGAAGGAAATACAATCCCTGAACCAAATCCTACAATTGTTAGAAAGAATACATAGTAAGGCCAACCATGAAAAAATACAAGTCCCAATACTGCAGTCATTGTAATAAAGATTCCAGTAAGTATTGACTTATATCCACCCACTTTATCAAAAAGCGTTCCACCGTATAAATTCCCAATTACACTTGCAGCTGAATTCGCCATTAGTACGAGTCCTGCAATTGATAAGGATTTCCCTAAATGATCATGTATATAAATTGTATTTAATGGCCATAAAAATGAAGCTCCTGTTACATTTATTATCATTCCAAACACTAATAACCATAGAGATCGAGGCATCTTCAAAAGCCCCCCTTTTTTCCAAAATACTCATTAATCGTACTAATTCTATTCCTTTTTATGACAGTTAGCAATAAGGAAAATAACCACGCAATATTATGAATTTTCATTGAAATAGAACGTAAAAAATAGACCTGCACATATGTGCAAGCCTCTTATGACTTTACGGATTTTCTGTTCGTTGTTTAGAAGTGATTGGCTGACCGCCTTTTTCTAAATACTTTTGTTTAGCGACCTTCTTAGGATCAATCTCTCTGCCCAATTCAATATCCTGATTATTAATCCCATTTTTTGTTTTTTGCTCTGGATTATTTTGCTTTGAACGTTTTTTCATACACTCATCCCCTAATTAAACTCTTGAATGATATTTGCATCTAGTGTGAGATCATTTTGAATTTGTTGCAGCTGTAATCTCATTCGATGAAGCTGTTCACGCTGTTGTGCGTTACAACTAAGTGCTAAGTGAGCTAAGTCATTAACAGCCTCTTCTATTCGCTGCTGTGCATCCATATATTCTGTCCCATTGTAGTGCTCTTGCATTCGGCCAGTATTTAACTGTTCTTTTGCAAATCGAATGTCTTCTTCGCAACGTTGAAGAAAATCATCCACTGATTGACGATTCGCCATCTTCTTCCCTCCTAGTTGCTAAAAACCATTGTTTGAGAAGCAAATGCTTCTTCATCCTTTAGTTTGTTCATCGACACTTACGATTATCAGATGTATTCCTTACCGAATGCTTCCAATTTAAGTAATTTTTTTATATTTGAGTTAATTAGGACGAACATGCTACAATTTTTGAATGAATAACTTTAACTAAGGAGGGTTTTGACATGGCTCAGCTAAACCCGTTTCAATATGCTTCTGATGACAAACGCTATCACACTTGGAACTTTCATTTACGCCAAACCTTCGGTCACAAGGTTTTTAAAGTAGCATTAGATGGTGGATTTGATTGTCCAAATCGTGATGGCACTGTTGCTTTTGGAGGTTGTACATTTTGTAGTGCTGCTGGTTCGGGAGATTTTGCTGGTAAGCGCTCAGAAGATTTAGTGACACAATTTCATAAAATTAAAGATAAAATGCACGAAAAATGGAAGGATGGCAAATACATGGCATACTTCCAAGCATATACAAATACTCATGCGCCTGTGTCAGAGCTGCGAGAGAAATTTGAGTCTGTCATTAACTTAGAAGGTGTAGTTGGGTTATCAATTGCTACTAGACCGGACTGTTTACCTGACGATGTCGTAGAGTATCTAGCTGAACTAAACAAGCGAACCTATTTATGGGTGGAACTGGGTCTTCAAACCGTTCACGAGAAGACCGCATCTCTTATCAATCGGGCACACGATTATCAATGCTATGTTGAAGGCGTTCATAAATTAAGAAAACATGGCATAAGAGTGTGCTCACACATCATTAACGGATTACCACAAGAGTCATATGACATGATGATGGAAACGGCTCGTGAAGTTGCAAAGCTAGATGTGCAGGGAATAAAAATTCATCTCCTTCATCTTTTAAAAGGTACCCCAATGGTCAAACAGTATGAAAAAGGCTTACTTGAATTTCTAACATTTGAGGATTATATAAATTTAGTATGTGACCAATTAGAAATTTTACCACCTGACATGATTATTCATCGGATTACAGGTGATGGTCCTATCGAACTCATGATTGGTCCAATGTGGAGCGTTAATAAATGGGATGTGTTAAATTCCATAGATGCAGAACTAAAGCGTCGAAATAGTTATCAAGGAAAGTTTTATAAAAAGGAAGTTGAAGTATAATGAAGCTAGAACGAATTTTACCTTTTGCTAGATCACTTTTACAGACAGCAATTAAAGAAGGAGATATCGTCGTCGATGCTACGATGGGTAATGGACATGATACACTTTTTTTAGCAAAACTAGTTGGTGAAACTGGCAAGGTATTTAGCTTTGATATCCAAGATGATGCACTTACGAACACTACACTTCGTCTAGAGGAGAATCAACTTTCTAAACGAGTATATTTACACTTGAAGAGTCACAGTGAACTCGAAAATACAATACCAAAGCAATTACATGGTAGCATTACAGGAGCGATTTTTAATTTAGGCTATCTTCCAGGTGGAAAGAAAGAAATAGTGACAAAACCTGATAGCACCATAGCAGCGATTGAACAACTTCTAAATGTGCTATCACCAGAAGGCATTATCGTTCTTGTTATTTATCATGGACATGAAGAGGGAGCCTTTGAACGCGACGAACTTCTCAAGTATGTAAGCACAATTGACCAACAAAGGGCACATGTACTACAGTATCGCTTTATCAATCAAGTAAATAATCCGCCATTCATTATCGCCATTGAAAAGAGATAAAACCAAATCCGTTTTGTGATTTGGTTTTTTCCATTTCATTTTTTATTGACCTGATTGCTTAGCGTAATTTCGAGTAAACAATCCCTTGCCGTTATCTTTACTTTTACGACGTTAACCCTTTATTTTGCAGGTTTCCTGTCGAGAATTTTAATAACCGCTGCATTCCACGATATAACTTACCATTCAAATAGAAAAAGCGTGTTGTTTTTCCACCAAGCCGAACCATTCTTTTTGCAAGATGAGATTGTTTATGTCTTTTCATTTTTTCATCAGATAAATAGATACCTAATAACCCTCGATTTATTAAGCGATGAAACTCTTCATTAGGCAATCCATTTATGTGTTTATCCGCCTGTTCTACAAAATGAATCAATCTCTTCTCCATTTCCTTTTCATTCTCGTAGAAAAAACAAAAATTCAAGTCGCCACCGATTTGATCCTCGTCTTGGTCAATAAAATAGTCTAAAAGTATATGAAGCCCCTGAATATAAGGAAAATATCCCTTTTTCAATTTTAAAAGCATTTCTTCACTAAACTCATCGTTAAAACTATACGAGACTAAACAAAAAATACCTAATGTTGATCCAGCACAAGCAGAAAATTCATACCATGTCATATCAGGAAGCTTGTCCTTATGACCGGAGAACCAATTTTCAAGTCGTTCTACTCTCTTTTCAATATGGACGTGTTTATGTACTTGTAAGTCACAATAAAAATTGGCCAATTCAATAATGTGTTCTGAAATTTTATCATAATGAACGACCTTTTTAAGAACATCCTGACATGTCTGTACAAGTTCGTGTAGGTATCCACCGTCATTTTGATCATCTCGTTCACGGTAGTAGTTTACTTTTTCACCAAAATTAAGTGCTTGAGGCATAGACTCATGTAATGCCCTAAAGTCATTTGGATCCAGAGAATTACTTCTATCGCAGAGATTATCTAAGTAATCACTTATGGTTTGATATGCAACAATAAAACGAATACATTCATTAATGTGTTTCCCTGCCAAAATGGCCATAATAGCACCACCTTCGCAATGAAACGTCTTTGTGGATATACTTGCAAGAGCTTGTTTTCTTAACTCTGCATCTGGAATTTCTTCTGCTCTTTGCTTCCAATAAGCAAGTTCCTTATGAACAATAGGTATAACACGCTTATATACTATCGTCATTAATGGCAAAGGACGTGTTGGAACGTTCAAACATACACCTCATTTCAAGTTTCATGTTTAATCGGTTTTAAACCTATATGAGTCGTAATAAAAGCTAAGGCAAAATCAAATACTTCATCTCTTTCTGGTTCATTAAAAATTTCATGATATAAAACTTTCCACTCTTTATAAGTTTTATCACTTGCAGATAGTGCATCAAACCATTTTTTTACAAGCGTTTTATCTACGATTTTATCATCCCCACTTTGCATAAGTAAAATTGGGACATCGGGAAAACGATTCATTTTATCAAATGCGTGCTCCATTGCAGCAACTAGTTCACGGTACCATCTAACAGACACTTTTTTTACGTAAAGGGTATCATTAGCATCTACTGCGTGTATTTCTTTGTTACGTGTAGCTAGCTCAGATGAAAGTTTACTATCCATTCTTAAACTTGGGTAAGCAATATTTAAACCCCTTGAAAGCCATTCAAGCAATAAAGGAGGATATTTCATTAACCCAAGACAAGGTGAAGACAATATTACCCCATCTATAGGTAGAGACTTTTCTTGCAGTGTACGAATAACTGCTAAACCTCCCATACTATGGCCTAGTAAAAAGATGGGAAGGTTATATGTTTCCGAATGATTGATCCAATTCTCTACCGTATTAATATAATCTTGAAAAGACTGTATATGACCTCTCACTCTTCTAGATGTTGTACCTTGTCCAGGAAGATCTCCCATAATGACATGAAAACCATTGGCGTTCCATCTCTCTATTAACCATGTATATCGTCCGTGATGTTCAGCCGCACCATGCACCATTACAACAACGCCTTTCGGTGCTTCTACTTCCCATTTTCTCATTGTCTCTCCCCCTTTTAATTACCTTTGTCGGAAAATTTTGTTACACTAACCTTAGTTGATTTTACTATTTTATTCAAGAGCTGAAAGGAAATGAACTGACTATGATCTATCCTTACAACGGAAAAACACCACAAATACATTCCACAGCGTTTATAGCGGATTATGTTACTGTAACTGGGGATGTAGTAATTGGTGAACAGACAAGCATTTGGTTTAACAGTGTAATTAGAGGGGATGTCGCACCAACTATCATAGGAAAGCGTGTAAATGTTCAAGATCATTCAATTTTACATCAAAGTCCAAGTAACCCATTAATTATTGAAGACGATGTTACGGTAGGACACCAAGTAATACTTCATAGTTCTATCATCAGAAAAAACGCACTCATCGGTATGGGCTCAATTGTTCTCGATGGAGCAGAAATTGGTGAAGGAGCTTTTATTGGTGCAGGTAGCTTAGTACCACAAGGTAAGAAAATCCCTGCAAATACCCTTGCATTTGGAAGACCAGCAAAAGTTGTACGTGAATTAACAGAAGAAGATATGCTTGATATGGCTAGAATTAGAAAAGAATATGTAGAAAAAGGACAGTATTATAAATCAATTCAAAAGAGCTAAAAAATTTTAACTTGTATAAAAAAGTACTTCCTATATAAGGTAGTACTTTTTTGGTTTTATTCTAATGAAATCATGGTATCATAAAGTAAGTCCATTATTGATAAGGAGTCGTTATGATGGATACATTACTATTGATGATATCTGGTTTATTTACACTATTGCTCGCATACTTACTAATTAGAAATAAAATAAATACAACTTTCAAAAAAATGGCATTTACTTACAACCTTCTATTTTTTTGTTTATTTTCTTTTTTACTCGTTGATCATATTCCATATGACACCTTAATCGATAGATTACAATCCCTTGTCCATAAGTATCAAAATATGGAACATGTTCATGCAATTGAAACGATGGTAAGTCATGAAAATACAACGGTCACTGCCCCAATAAAAGATAGTGTTCTTCTTGATGCCCCCATCATTTCCCAATATCCAGAATTACCTAGAGGTTGTGAAGTGACAAGTTTAGCTATGCTACTCCAGTATACTGGAGTAAATGTAGATAAAATGACGTTGGCAAAAGAAATTAAGAAAGATCCGACACCATACAAAGTAAGAAATAAAGTCATATATTTCGGTAATCCTAACACTGGATTTGTAGGTGACATGTATACAAAGAAAAATAAAGGATTTGGTGTCTACCATGGACCAGTCGCCGAACTAGCAACACAATTTTCACCAATACCTATAATAGATATCACTGGAACTAGCTTTGATAATGTTTTACAATATCTATCCAACGGAAATCCAGTTTGGGTGATTACAAATGTTAAATATAAGCAATTACCTGATTCATACTTTGAAACATGGAAAACGCCTACGGGTATCATTAAAATAACCTATCAAGAGCACTCAGTTCTTGTAACTGGATATGATGATGAATACATTTATTTCAATGATCCACTAACAGGAACAAAAAATAAAAAAGCACCACGTAAACAATTCATCGAATCTTGGATTCAAATGGGACGACAAGCTATCACTTATGTAAACTAAAAAATCACCTTCAAAACTCAATTCATATTTTGTGGAATTGAGTTTTTGTTTTTACCTTCTTAATGCTAACATTTGTGAGGTATCACCAAGAAGTTAACGTGCACCATGGTGGATGAAAATGTGAACTAGATTTTCCGTTTGTCGAATGTTTGCTTTTAAGTAATTTATGCGTGTTAATCGGAGTGGAAGGGCCGAGACTCCTCGAAAATGCTAGCGCATTTCCTTCGTGCGGTGAGGATTCAAGGAAGCTTATTCAATGTCCTGCGGGAAAAGCGGTAGACGGGAGACCCCACAGGCGTAGCCGAGGAGGCTCCCGCACCGCCCGCGGAAAGCGAGGCCCTGCAACGCAGATTAACACCCCCAGTTCAATGTTGTATTTTCAGGGTAGCCGCAAAATCTAACATTTAAAAGGAGGCTGAACATGAACCCGATTTCCACCCAACCATATATTCAAATAGAAAGAAAAATAGACGGACTACAACAGAATATTCATCAAACCATACATTACCTCTACTTATTCGAAAACGAAGTTCATACATCTAGCCAAAAATTCAACCTAAAAGACATATTTGATATGTCTTTTAAATCAATAAACCTAGACACTGGCTTTCTCTACCTACATACTCACCAAGGAATCTTCTCCTTTCAAGTCGAAGACCATCCTCTACATTTCATGGATGAATATAAAAAACTACAAAAAAAGAAGGAGCAGTAAGCTCCTTTCTTTTTCTAAACATTTACAGTTGAATCCTCGTCACATTCACAATCTTTTTTATATAAATTCTCAAAATCATAAAGACCCTCAATATAAACTTGATGCCAAATCATAAAAATTAGCACCGTCCAAATTTTACGACTGTTATCCATTTTGTCACTGCAATGATCATCTAATAAACGAAGAATAACCTCTTTATTGAAAATATGATCAGTATCACTAGTTTGAATCAACTTCAATGCCCAATCATGCATTTCATTTTTTAACCAATGACGAATTGGAACAGGAAAACCTAATTTTTTTCGATTCAATACATGGTCTGGCACAATTCCTTCAACTGCTTTGCGTAAAATATATTTTGTCGTGTTGTTAGCTGTTTTAAATTCTGGTCCTATTTTAGATGCAACCTCAAATACAACCTTATCCAAAAATGGTACACGAAGTTCTAACGAATGAGCCATCGTCATTTTATCAGCCTTTAGTAAAATATCACCACGTAACCATGTATGAATATCAATATATTGCATGCGATTCACTGCATCGTAGTTCCTAGTTTGCTCATAGAATGGTGCAGTGACATTCGTAAATTCATGACCTGTTTTATATTGTTTAAGTAAAGCCCGTTTTTCATCTTCATTAAACATCTTCGCATTTCCGATATAACGCTCTTCCATCGGTGTACAACCACGCTCAATAAAGCTTTTTCCTTTCACACCTTCAGGAAGGATTTCAGCGATCTTTCTCAACATTTGCTTCCCAGGTTTAGGAATCTTATTAAAAATATCTAAAGATTGCGGTTCGCGATAAATATTATAGCCACCAAATAGTTCATCTGCACCTTCACCTGAAAGCACCACAGTCACATGCTTTCTAGCTTCTCGTGCTACAAAGTATAATGGTATAGCTGCAGGATCTGCAAGCGGATCATCCATATGCCATATAATCTTAGGTAGTTCTTTCATATATTCTTCAGGAGAAATCACATAACTGATATTTTCAACTCCTACTTTATCAGCTGTTTCTTTCGCCACATCAATTTCACTAAATCCCTTACTCTCAAATCCAACTGAGAAGGTTTTAATACTAGGGTGAAATTCCTTTGCCATCGAAACAATTATAGAGGAATCGATGCCTCCAGATAAAAATGAACCTACTGGTACATCGCTACGCATATGAATTTGAACTGAATCATATAACGCCTCACGAATTTCTTTTACTAGCTCATCTTCTGTTTTCTTCACAGGATGAAAGGTTGCCTTCCAATAACGATGAATTGACATTGGTTCGCCGACTTTTTTAGTAAAATAATGCCCTGGCTCTAGCTTCTTAATTCCATATGACATCGTTTCTGGTTCTGGAACAAATTGATACGTCAAATAATGTTGCAACGATTCGTAATTTAACACGTCATTTTTTAAGGCTAGTAGAATACTCTTTTTTTCTGAGCCAAAGAAAGTACGGTTTTCATCTTCCATGTAAAAGAACGGTTTAATTCCAAATGGATCTCGTGCTCCGAAAAGCTTTTGTTCTTGTTTATCCCAAATAACGAAGCCAAACATACCGCGAAGTCTTTCAACTGCTTTCTCTTTCATATCACTATATAAAGCGATGATGACCTCAGTATCACAATGGGTAGCAAATTCAAAGCCACGGTCTACTAAGTCTTGTCTAAGCTCAACATAGTTATAAATTTCTCCATTAAAAATAATCCAGTATCTTTCATTTTCATATGTTAAAGGTTGATGACCTGCTTCAATATCAATGATACTTAATCTACGAAAGCCGAATTGGATATACTCATCACTATAATACCCTGAGTCATCCGGACCACGGTGTGTAATAATATTATTCATTTCTTCAAACTGCTGTTTCATGTTCTCATCTATTTCAATTGCTCTATGGTGAAAACAACCTATAAATCCACACATGTATATCGTACACCTTCTTTATTGTTAATAATTAATAGTTTACCCGAATACTCGTAAATTGTATCATACCTATCACTTATATGACGTGTAAATATAGAAAAAGTTGCAAGGAAGTAACCAACGAAAGAAACAAAACGAGAGAGTTACACGCGAATAGCGCATAACTCTCTCTCATTATTATTTATTTAGTGCTTGTTGCTTTAAATCTTCTGCTTTATCTGTTCTTTCCCAAGGTAGGTCGATATCTGTTCGACCAAAGTGTCCATATGCAGCAGTTTGTTTATAAATTGGACGGCGAAGGTCAAGCATTTTAATGATTCCTGCTGGACGAAGATCGAAATTGCTTCGAACAACTTCTACCAATGTTTCTTCATTTACTCTTCCAGTTCCAAATGTATCAACTGAAATTGATACAGGTTGAGCCACTCCAATAGCGTATGCTAATTGAACCTCACATTTTTCAGCTAAACCAGCTGCAACGATGTTTTTCGCAACATAACGTGCTGCATATGCTGCAGAACGGTCAACTTTTGTAGCATCCTTACCAGAGAAAGCACCACCACCGTGACGAGCATATCCTCCATAAGTGTCTACGATAATTTTACGACCTGTTAATCCAGCATCACCTTGTGGTCCACCAATTACGAATCTACCAGTTGGATTAATGAAGTATTTCGTTTCCTCATCAATTAACTCTTTAGGAACTACAGGGTTAATAACATATTCTTTAATATTACGTTGAATTTGCTCTAACGTAATTTCTGGATGATGTTGAGTTGAAATAACAATTGTATCAATACGTTTTGGCTTATCATTTTCATCATACTCAACTGTTACTTGAGTCTTTCCATCAGGACGTAAATAAGGTAGAACGTCATCTTTACGAACTTCTGTTAGTCTACGAGCTAATTTGTGCGCTAAAGAGATAGGCAGAGGCATCAGCTCTTTTGTTTCATTACATGCAAAACCAAACATTAAACCTTGGTCTCCTGCACCAATTGATTCAATTTGCTCATCAGTCATTTGACCTTCACGAGCTTCTAATGCTTTATCAACACCCATTGCGATATCAGCAGATTGCTCATCAATAGCAGTAAGTACTGCACATGTTTCAGAGTCAAACCCGTATTTAGCACGATTATAGCCAATATTATAAACTGTTTCACGGACAATTTTAGGGATATCTACATACGTAGAAGTTGTGATTTCACCAGCAACAAGAACTAACCCAGTTGTTACAGTAGTCTCACACGCAACACGTGCATTCGGGTCGTTTGTTAAAATAGCATCAAGAATTGAGTCTGAGATTTGGTCACAAATTTTATCTGGATGTCCTTCTGTTACAGACTCAGATGTAAATAAACGGCGTTGTTTTTTTGTCATTTACAATTTCCTCCCTTTTTTAAGACAAGTAAAGATAGTTGATAATGATATGTACCCTATTCTTACTTGTTTCTAACATCTTGTTTGATACGGTACTCATTCCCTTAGTATTCATAAATCAACCAAGTTTTATGATGGCAGTTCACATTTAATCAACCGCTTTTCTTTCCTTAGTTTTCCTTATGTATTAGAAAAGTATTAATTTTTATGAGATCAGTCAAAAAATAAAAAACCTTTCCCATTAGAGGAAAGGTTGAATTTTGTCAATTTCTCGCCTTTCACTCTTATCGATCAAGACCATTGATCTTGCATCAGGTTAGCACCTTATCACCAATTACACATAACGATTTTAGTTTGTGCTTATATAAAAAATTGGTGATGGTTGCTGGGTTTCATAGGGCCTGTCCCTCCACCAGCTCGGGATAAGAGAGTATCCGTTCAAGGACATATCATAACGTAGCCATTTACTTGTGTCAACAAATTTTGACAATCTTTTTAAAAATTTTAAACTACCCTGATAAATACAATTCATCACACTGAACATAGGGTGTTAATCCGCATTGCAGGAACCTCGCTTTCCGTGGGGCGCAACTTGAGCCTCCTCGGCTTTTACCTGTGGGGTCCGAGGTCCGTTGCATCTCCCACTGGAGTCTCGGTTCCTTCCATTCCGATAAACACAAATAATTTCTAGGACTCAACGTTCTAGAATGTAAAAAAACACATATTTTCATGATAGTTTATCCTTAAAATACGGATCAGAACTAAAACAAATTACACATGACTCTTTAAAGTAATGTAATATGAATTATTTTCTTATTTTACAGGTACCATTTTCGCAATTTCCGCCTAGAATTTTATGGCGGTTTTTTGCAATCATTTGATATAATGGAATGCCTATATAATGAAATAACGGAAAGTACGCTACAAGACCAATAAAAAATGTAAGAGGGAAAGCAAGTGAAAGTCGTCTTACAGCAAAGAAACCCGAGTACACCTTTCCTTCTGGTGAAATTAGATGCATTTCCTTTTCTAAAGCTTCTTTATCTAAAAATGAATAGGAAGGATTATCGTTAATTTCCTGAATAGAAATCCATTTTGCTTTGTTAAACCAATCAAGTTTAGAAAAAATGATTTTTGTTTTTTGACATAGTTGGCAACTTGCATCATAAAAAACATTGTAGTTTCTCATTGTTTGCTCACCTCTATTCCTGTAATTCCCCCATTTTTTTGGCCTAATTCCTATTTTAAAGCATTTTTTTATCATTTTTTACCAAATAGCTGGTACGTTTAAAGATTTAATACGTAAAATACGATAAATAGTATAGACTAATTAATTTAATGTGTTATACTAATTGAGAGATTAAGCATATAATGCATATAAAAATGATAAAAGGATGGTTTTGCACATGAATTCAGTTAGTGTTTCAAATGAGTTACTAACAGAACTACTAAGCGGAGCGAATGTTCTGCACAACTTATCCGTACCTAGTTTAGTTGAAAAGGTTTTAAATAGAAATGAAGGAATACTAACTTCTACAGGTGCCGTTCGTGCAACTACTGGTAAATATACGGGTAGATCACCTAAAGATAAATATATTGTTGACGAAAACTCTGTTAAAGATAAAGTGGAATGGGGATCTGTTAACCGCCCTATTTCAGAAGACACATTCGATAAGCTTTACACAAAAGTAGTTAATTACTTAAAAGAAAAGAATGAAGTCTTTGTATTTGATGGTTTTGCTGGTGCAGACCGCAAGTATAGAATGCCAATAAAAGTTATAAATGAATATGCTTGGCATAACTTATTTGCTCGCCAATTATTTATTCGCCCTTCTGAGATTGAGTTAAAAGATCATGAGTCACAATTCACTGTCATTTCTGCTCCTACATTTAAAGCAGACCCTGCAATTGATGGCACTTCATCTGAGACATTTATTATTATATCATTTGAACGTCGTACTGTTCTTATTGGCGGAACTGAATATGCTGGCGAAATGAAAAAATCAATTTTTTCTGTAATGAATTATTTATTACCAGAAAATAACATTCTATCCATGCACTGCTCTGCAAATGTCGGTCAAGAAGGTGATGTTGCATTATTCTTCGGCTTATCTGGAACAGGAAAGACAACGTTGTCAGCAGATCCTAATAGAAAGCTTATTGGTGATGACGAACATGGCTGGTCTAATTCAGGGGTATTCAATATTGAAGGCGGATGTTACGCAAAATGTATTAATTTATCTCGTGAAAAAGAACCACAAATCTTTGATGCAATTCGATTTGGGTCAGTTCTAGAAAATGTGGTGATCGATGAGCATTCAAGAATTGCTGATTATGATGATTCTGCTTTAACAGAGAACACTAGAGCTGCTTATCCGATTGATGCAATTGACAACATTGTCATTCCGAGTATTGCTGGTCACCCTACTACAATCGTCTTTTTAACTGCAGATGCTTTTGGAGTATTACCTCCAATAAGTAAGCTCACAAAAGAACAAGCAATGTACCACTTCTTAAGTGGTTATACAAGTAAATTAGCAGGAACTGAGCGTGGAATCACTTCACCACAAGCAACATTCTCAACATGCTTTGGTTCGCCATTCTTACCATTACCAGCACAACGTTATGCAGAAATGCTCGGAGAAAGAATTGACCAACATAATGTTCAAGTCTTCCTTGTGAACACAGGTTGGACTGGTGGAGAATATGGTGTAGGTAACCGAATGAAGCTTTCATATACTAGAGCAATGGTTCAAGCTGCACTTGAAGGCGATTTAAATCATGTTGAAACAACAAAAGGTGAAATTTTCGGTTTAGAAATTCCTTTACATGTACCAGGTGTACCTGATGAAGTATTACAACCAGCAAAAACATGGTCAGATCAAAACGAATATAATAAAAAAGCAAAAGAACTATCAGCTAAATTCCGTGAAAACTTTAAAAAGTTCAAGAATGTACCAAAAGAAATAGAACAACTCGGCGGTCCATTGGTTTAATTTCTATTTTAAATTGTACACTGATGGATGAAAATATCTATATAACGTTGAATCCTAATGTTCGCTCATGTTAATCGTAGTGGAAGGACCGAGACTCCTGCGGGAATAGCGCTAGGCTTGAGACCCCACAGGCAAAGCCGAGGAGGCTCAAGAAGCGCCCCGCGGAAAGCGAGAGTCCTGCAACGAAGATTAACAGCCTAGGTATAGTGTCCACATATTTTCAGGGTAGAATAATAAAAACACCAATTTCATCATCGAAATTGGTGTTTTTTTCATTAGTTTGTAGAATTTAAAGAAATTAACTGATACGTAATGGTCGTCGTATTTGCTTCTAATTCAACTTTCTTAATTAACGCTTGTCCACTAGTGTCACTATCCATCGTTTTACGAATGTCAATTGGTATATCAATTGGATATAATCTGTATCCCTCTTTTACAAGCGAAAACGTATTCTCTTCAATTCTTTTTTCTCTTCCTTTTGTTACAATCATTGTGTTCATTTCTAACGGCATACCCATTCGTACACACGCTCCCTTGTCACATCTTTTTTCATATCATATCACGATTCGGGTTGATTTTTCATCCATTCTGTAAGTCGTTTTACCGTTTGTCTATTTACTTCTGGTGGGAAGTAGTGTGTATACTCTTCAAAATACCAACTTGTTACCGGTTTTCCTAATTCTTTTAACCTTTTCTCAAGCCGATATGAATGCTCTATCGACACATTTTCATCTCTTTTGCCATGTATGAGAAGCACTGGCACATTCAGATTCTCAAGTTCATATAGGGGCGTACGCCACTTATATCGCTCAGGATATTTAGTTGGCGTGCCTCCGATAACCCGTTTCATCATTCGCCGCAGATCCTTACGTTCCGTATAGGTTAACGTCATATCTGACACGCCACCCCAAGATACAAGCGAACAAACATTAGAATTATAAATTGCCGTTAATAAAGCCATTACCCCGCCTCTAGAAAATCCAAAAACATGGATACGCTCTCTATTTACTTTCGGATGATTCTCAAGAAGTCGGAGTGCTGAAATTGCATCAAAACGATCCTCCCCAGCAAAGTCTTCGTTCCCTTCTCCACCTTGATTCCCACGATAAAAAGGGGCCATTACTACAAAGCCTTCGGATGCAAATTGAACAATTCTACCTACTCTAACCTTCCCAACATTCTTTATGCCACCTCGTAAATATAAGAATCCTTCGTATATTCCCTTCTCTTTTGGTTCTGCCATTAATCCTTTTATTTTGAAGCCTTGACAGCTATACGTAATCAAAGTCAGTTCAATATTTGGGTTGGGGGAAGGAAACCTTTGTTTACTAATCATTAGTCCATCTATCATTACTAACTCAACCTCTTTTAAAAATCTTTTTTTATAGGCATTCACACATTTTTTCACGTTTCATACTCTATCATATCAGATGATTTTAGAACATTTGTCAGAGGAGGATTACTATGCGGTTAGTTACAATTTTTTTAACGTTTTTACTTATTATTCCCTTAGTCGCTTGTAATAAAGAAGAAGTTCACACTTTACGGGTAGCTGAAGTTACACACTCAATTTTTTACGCTCCACAATATGTGGCAATCTCAGAAGGTTTTTTTGAAGATGAAGGTCTAAACATTGAGCTCAAAACTACGTGGGGCGGAGACAAAACAATGACTGCCTTACTATCTGACGGAGCTGACATTGCATTAGTTGGTTCTGAAACAACTATTTATGTGTATGCCCAAGGCTCAAATGACCCTGTCATTAACTTTGCACAGCTTACTCAAACAGATGGTACATTTCTTGTTTCACGTGAGAAGGTTGAAAATTTCCAATGGGATCAGTTAAAAGGTAGTACGTTCCTAGGCCAACGTAAAGGTGGAATGCCACAGATGGTTGGCGAATACGTGTTAAAAAAGCATGGGATTGATCCACAAAAAGATTTAAATTTAATCCAAAACATTGATTTTGCAAATATTGCAAACGCCTTTGCTTCTGGAACTGGTGATTATGTCCAACTATTTGAACCTACTGCTAGTATTTTTGAACAAGAAGGAAAAGGCCATATCATTGCTTCTTTTGGTACGGAATCTGGTCATGTTCCTTATACAACATTTATGGCAAAGCAAAGTTTTATTAATGATAACAGTGCAGCGATTGAAAAATTCACACGCGCAATTTACAAAGCACAAAAATGGGTTGAGTCTCATTCTGCAGCTGAAATTGCAAAATCTATTCAATCTCAATTCCCTGATACATCGTTAGAACTAATTGAAACTGTAGTTGAACGTTATAAGAGCCAGGGGTCGTATGCAACTGACCCAATTTTAGATGAAAAGGAATGGGAGAATCTGCAAAACATCATGGATGAATCAGGCGAGCTACCTAAACGTGTTGATCATCAAGTATTAGTCAATACAGACATTGCAGAGAAGGTCATTTCCAAATAGGAGTGGTTTTCATGAGTTTGTTAAAGATAGAACAAATTACACATTCTTATTTTACAAAAAAATCGGTAACAACAGCTCTCGAAAATATTAGTATGGAAGTTGAGGAAGGGGAATTTATCTCCTTCCTTGGACCAAGTGGTTGTGGAAAAACAACATTACTCTCTATTATTGCAGGGCTAATCCACCCAACAAATGGCAAAGTCATAATTGATGGAGAAACGATTACTAAAACGGTACCTTCGATTGGATATATGCTTCAACAAGATTATCTTTTCCCGTGGAAAACAATTGAAGAAAATATTTATTTAGGTTTGAAAACAATGAATAAATGGAATAAAGCTGAAAAAAAAGACGCTCTTCACTTATTATCGGAAATGGGCTTAAAAGGAGTTGAGACGTCTTATCCAAAACAACTTTCTGGCGGGATGAGACAGAGAGCCGCATTAGTTAGAACACTTGCTACAAAACCAAAAATACTGCTATTAGATGAACCATTTTCAGCATTAGATTATCAAACTAAATTAAAATTGGAGAACTTAGTATCCTCTACCTTAAGAGACTTTCATAAGACAGCATTACTTGTTACGCATGATATTGGTGAAGCTATTGCGATGAGTGACAGAATCTACTTGTTTTCAAAAAAACCTGGAAGAATAGCAAAGACATTTCATATTCCAAAGGAATTACGTGACTTATCCCCTTTTGAAGCCAGACAACATGAAAAATATAACCCGCTATTCCAGGAGATTTGGAAGGAGTTAGATCAGCTTGAGACAGAATAACGATATGAAAAAACTTCATGAAGAGTATTTGAAAGAAATAAAACAAGAACAGCGCTGGGTGCGTTTTTACCAATTACTTATTTTCATCATCTTCTTTTTCAGTTGGGAAATAGCAAGTAGATGGCAATGGATTGACCCCTTACTTTTTAGTTCACCATCAAAAATTTGGAATTTGTTCTTGACAAAAATGAGTGATGGGTCACTAATCTCTAATCTTAGTGTTACCTTATTTGAAACTGTACTTGGGTTTATCCTAGGAACATTCCTTGGAACCTTCCTAGCGGCATTACTATGGTGGTCAAACCGACTATCAAAGGTTCTTGATCCATATTTAGTCATATTAAATGCAATGCCAAAGGTTGCACTTGGACCTATTCTTATCGTAGCACTTGGACCTGGGTATATTTCAATTATCGCAATGGGAGCTATCATTTCTGTCATTATTACGACCATAGTTGTTTATTCTTCATTTAAAGAAGTTGATCCTAATTATGTCAAGGTATTAAAGACGTTTGGGGCAACGAAAAAACAATACTTTTCAGAAGCAATTTTACCTGCATCCTTTCCAACCATCATTTCTACACTAAAGGTCAACGTTGGACTTTCTTGGGTTGGTGTAATCGTAGGAGAATTTCTAGTTTCTGCAAAAGGATTAGGCTATTTGATAATATATGGATTTCAAGTCTTTAATTTTACATTAGTGCTCCTAAGTTTATTGATCATTGCTGTCTTTGCGACATTAATGTATCAAGTAGTCGAATTTATAGAGAAGAAATTAATTAAAGAGGTACAATAAAAAGAACTCTCTTTTTAAGCTAAGAGAGCTCTTTATTTTGTATGTATTTCGTAACTTCTTTAAGCGTATGAGTAAGTACAGCATCTTTCATTATGAAACTAAAGTTCTTGTCACGTTTTATATGAGGTGGTATTGATTCTAATTGTACTGGTCCCATCGTTTCAAAGTATGATTCTTGTTCATTTAGTTTGCTTATTTCTGCAAAATATATATTTTTAATTAGTGTTTTTTCCTTGCCAACAACTTTATATTGACCGATATAATGAAGGCATTTTACCTCGCCGCCAGTTTCTTCTTTTATTTCGCGGATTGCTGCCTCTTCAGGTGTTTCCCCCTTTTCAACTTTCCCGCCAGGAAATTCTAATCCTCGATCTTTATGATTTGTTAACAACCAGTTTTCACCATAACGACAGATGACCCAAACATGTTTAGGTTTATTAGAGAAAGGATTTTTTGAGAAGGATAAGCTTACTTCATTCCGGTACGTATCATGAAAGACAATCATAACAACAAAACTCCATTTTCAAATTTACTTTATCTTATCATAAATCATACAAAAGATAATCACCACTAATATGTATGTAAAATGAGTAACTTTGAAATCACTGTATAAACGGAAGGGTCACTTGATCAAGTGACCCTTCCATTATTTTGTTTCATGACTTAGACTAGAGATAATTCCCTGCGTCTTAATATGTTCTTTTGTTTCTTCATTACCCAATTCATAAATCATTTTATACACTTTTAATAGTGTTTCGTCATAAGCGTCGTTAGTAGGATCATGATGATACTCTACATATGGTACGTGCGCTCGAAAGAAGCCTTGCCAATCATTTGAAAAGTTTTGATCAAAGTACTCTCGTAATTGAACAATTTCTTCATCATTAGCCTGTATCTCATAATCCCACGTAGAAGAAGTCTTTGACTGTGAAATTTCACCACTTCCAAGCGAGATATAATAAGTCTTCTTATTATCTTCCACTCTTCCCACTCCTTTTTAAGAGTCCATTGTTTAAATTTTTCCTCAACCAATGGAAATTATTCAATGCTTACATGAAAATGAAAATAAGATTGCTACCATGTCAAATGATAATGAGCTATTAAGGGTAGACTTCCATGCAAAGTAATTTGCACCTTGGTGAATGAAAATGTTTGTTATTAGAGTGTTGAATCCAAGTATTCATTCGTGTTAACCGAAGTGGAAGGAACCTAGACTCCTACGGGAATAGCGACAGACTTGAGACCCCACAGGCCAAAGGCCGAGGAGGCTCAAGTGGCGCCCCGTGGAAAGCGAGGTTCCTGCAACGAAGGTTAACACCCCAAGTACAGTGTTGTATTTTCACGTTAGCATTTTCAAATAATTAAATTTTGTTAAAAGAAGGAGAAGACACTCACTTTGTAGTATTGAGATAGTAATCCGTTATTATTGTCATTTTTCGAATCATTTTTCACTTGTTCGTGAATACTTATTGATAAAATACTTTAAACAAGGCGGGGGATCATTTGAAACTAATCGATGAAATATTTGAACTCTATAAAGATAAACTTACAGGAGACGAAGAAGATGCAGACATCATTGCATTCTCCATCTTAGAACAACTAGACCGTGAAGATGTGATGGATTTGCTAAAGGAATTAAAAGACCAAGAACTATACGACTTAGTTGGCTTCTATATGATAGAGCGCCTAAAGGCTAAAATGGCTAGAGAAGGCCTAGGTCAATCAGATATGTTTTCAATTGATCATTTACGAAACCTTCATTAAAAAAATCCGAAGTACACTAACTTGTACATTCGGATTTCCTTTTAGCATTGATTAAGTATGTTCAGAGCACTTTCTATTTGTTCATTCGTTACATCATAGTGAGTTGTAAACCTAACAACTGTCTGACCAAATGGAACTGCCAAAATACCGTGCTCTTTAAGTTTTTCAATAAATTCCACAGAAGTGACACCTTTTTTAGCAACATCTACTAAGACAATATTGGTATCTACTTGATTAACAACCGTTAAACCTTGAATCATTGATATACCGTCTGAAAGCTTTTTAGCTTTATCGTGGTCTTCTGACAATCTATCAATCATGGAAGATAAAGCAACTATTCCAGGCGCAGCAATGATTCCTACTTGACGTAGCCCTCCTCCTAAGCGTTTACGCCATTTTCTGGCACGTGAGATAAAGTTTTTATCTCCCGCAATAATCGAACCTACTGGTGCTCCTAAACCTTTAGAAAGACAAACTTGAACGGTTGTCGTGTATTGCGTGAAATCTTTTAGTGAACAGCCAAGTCCAACAGCAGCGTTAAATAATCGTGCACCATCTAAATGAACAGGTATGTTGTTTGAAGTTGCAACATCATAAATTCTAGCCATATTTTCTAGCGGTACTATCGCGCCACCAGCTCGGTTATGAGTATTTTCTACACAGATTAAACCCGTTTCAGGAAGATGAATATCATCTCCTCTAATAGCTGTCTCAATCATAGTTGGTGACATAGCCCCTCTAGTTCCTTTAATTGTCCTAGGCTGAACACCCGCAAAAGCTGATATAGCTCCTCCCTCATAATAAAAAATATGTGATTCTTCTTCTAATAAGATTTCATTTCCAGGCACACAATGTGTCAATACGGCCATTTGATTGCCTTGCGTTCCACTCGTTACGAATAACGCTTCTTCTTTTCCTAGCATTTCAGCGGCCATTTCTTCTAGTTTTCTTACTGTCGGATCTTCTACATATACATCATCGCCTACCTCAGCTTCATAGGCGGCTTTCCGCATTTCTTCGGTTGGTTTTGTAACCGTATCACTTCGTAGATCAATAACCATGTCTTCTCCTCCTAGATAGTAAATTAAAAGCTACGATAAACTCATGTTTTATTACGCAATAAAAAAAGAGACTGACATCTCTATCAGCCTAAATATCTTTAATCTATCCTTGTATATCTATATGTTTTCCTGATGTTGGATGTGGTGCATTGTTACTTGAAGCCTGAGCTTGACTTAAATCCTTCATCATTTCAGTTGCATGGGCTGTTTGAGTGGCCATTTGCCCCTGTAATAAGCTCATTCTTAAAGTTCTTTGAAGTTCAACAACATTGTTAGCCATAAAACTACTCAATTTCATTTATTCCCGCTCCTTCCCAACCCTTTCATTTCATTATAAACAACCTCTATAAATTTTTCTATTATTTCAATACTTTTAACTTACTTTTGATAAAGACATAGGCGTAATTAAAAGGATTATTTATTCCGACGATCTTCTCTGAAAGGAAAAGAAAAAAGGCCTCATAAGAGACCTTTTTCAAAACGTTTTATATTAACCAAGAAACGAGCGAAGCATCCAGTTATGCTTTTCTAAACTTTGGTGAATGGCTAATAACATATCACCCGTCGTCTCATCTCCCACTTCATCTGCCACACTCATTCCTTCTTTTAATTCTTCTATTAATGTAGAGAAATCGTTCGAAATCATTTCAACCATTTGATTTGCCTCTTCGTTCCCATTTGCTTCTTGAACCGAAGATAATTCCAGGATTTCTTTCATTGTTGCTACCGGTTTACCTTCAAGAGCCAATAAGCGTTCTGCTAATTCATCGATATGAACTGCTGCTTCTGTATACAATTCTTCAAACTTATCATGCAATGTGAAAAATTGAGGACCTTTTACAAACCAGTGGTAATTATGTAATTTAATATAAAGTACACTCCAATTTGCGATTTGCTTATTTACTATATTCGTTAATTGTCCAGACATTACTTTTCCTCCTTCATATCCTCATAAAATTTCCTTTATATAATTTACCCGATATTATAAGAATCAAACCTTTTTTTATCAGATAAGGCTTTTAGTAGATGAAAAGTGAAATGCTGTCTTTATCGTGTTAAACTATTAGAAAATAGTGTAGGAGGAAATGTAAAGCATGTATACAGTGCTGGTTGTTTCAATCATTATTATTATTGTCATTTTATTATTAGCCGTTATCACAACTTCAAAAGCATATGATTATCAACATAAAGTAGACTCATTAGAAAATAACCCTTACTTACATGATGAAAATAAAAATGAAAAGAAAGAGGAGTTAAAATAAATGGAAAATCCACGTTTGAAACAAATGAGCCTAGAATGGTTACCTGAAGCAACGATAGATGAGATGCAATCTAAGCTTACCAGTGGTGAACTAACGTCAAAAGATCTCGTGTTTATGTATTTGTATCGTATTTCTATCATTGATAAAAAAATCAATTCCATTCTTGAAATAAATCCTGAAGCAATACAGATTGCTGCTGCTTTAGATACAGAACGACAAATAAAAGGAAGCAGAGGACCCCTCCATGGCATTCCAGTGTTAATAAAGGATAATATTGATACAAACGATAAAATGCATACTTCAGCAGGATCACTAGCGCTACAACACTCTTACGCTAAAGAAGATTCATTTGTAGCAAAACAGTTACGAGATGCCGGGGTCATTATTCTTGGAAAAACAAACATGACTGAATGGGCAAACTTCATGACAACTGGAATGCCAAGTGGATATAGTTCACGAGGTGGACAAGTTCTAAATCCATATGGGCCGGGGCAATTTGATGTAGGTGGATCAAGTTCAGGTTCAGGTGCTTCCATTGCTGCGAATTTGGCTGCAGTTGCGGTTGGTACTGAAACTTCTGGCTCAATCTTAAGTCCTGCTAGTCAAAATTCATTAGTAGGTATCAAACCGACTGTTGGTCTTATTAGTCGATCCGGTATTATTCCAATTGCTCATAGTCAAGATACTGCTGGACCAATGGCACGTACAGTTAAAGATGCTGCGTATCTTCTTACCGCTTTGACTGGTATCGACACGAACGATCCGATAACGAAAACAAATCGTGATTTGGCAAGTGTAGACTTCACTCAGTTTCTTTCCTTGAAGGAGATCGATTCTATAAAAGTGGGAGTTGCCCGAGATGTATACTTTGAATATTTAAGTGATGAAAAGCGTGAAGTCATGAATGCCGCTATACAAGTACTAAGTGAAGTTGTTTCAGTCAAAGATTCTGTTACTATTCCATCTACAAAAGCTGAATGGTCTTACGATGTTCTCACATATGAATTCAAAGCAGACATAGAGGCTTATTTACGAAAATTAGACACTAGTGTATCTATTAGAACATTAGAAGACATTATTGATTTTAATCAAAAAAATAGTGAACGTACACTTCGTTATGGTCAAACATTACTGTTAGAGGCTAATTCTACTTCTGGAACATTAACAGAGTCGGCTTATCTTGATTCCCTTGAACGTGATCACTACTTGTCTACTTCAATGGGGATTGATCTAGCGTTAAGTGAGAATAACATAGATATCATCGTGTTCCCAAATAACTATGGTGCAGCTATTCCTGCTAAAGCTGGATACCCTTCTATCACTGTCCCTGCTGGTTACACGAGTGAAGGTGAACCTGTAGGCATTACATTTACCGGCACAGCTTTTAGTGAACCATTGCTTCTAAAAGTTGCCTATGCATTTGAACAAGCAACAAAATACCGTGTACAACCAGTATTATACTAACTGATAGCGTTGGTTTTAAACCCAACGTTTTTTATTTTTTAGATTATTACTAGTGTCTTATTATTGTATTTTCATAGTTTTTCATGATTTAAAAGAGTTAATAGTTGATAGAGTGCTGTCGATTTCTGTATACTTTTGTTTAGTGTCATATTTAATCAGGCTACTTGAGAGGAGTACGCTTAATGAATAAACGAATTCAATTACCAACAAAAGCTGAACGTCATAAATTATTTGGTTCTGTTGAACCTGGAATAAAAACAAAGCCAACAGAAAAGCAGGATATGCCAGATTTACAAAATTCCAGAAAAGACTTCTTATTTGAAATTGATTCTGTAGGAATTAGTAATGTTAAGCTACCCGTAATCGTTCTATCTTCATTAGAACCAAAAGAGCAAACTACTATTTCCACTTTTAAGTTAACTTCAAAGATCCCTTATGATGCCAAAGGAACGAATATGAGCCGTTTTACAGAGCAGCTTGAAAACTATCGTAAGCAAGGATTCCAATTAACATTGTCAAGTCTTTATGATTTTACGAAAGAGCTTGCTGAGCGTCTAAAACAAAAGGATGCTGAGATTGAAATCACTTTTCCTTGGTTCTATGAAAGAAAGGGACCTGCTTCTGGCATCAGTGGATTAAACCATGCAGAAGCAAGAATAAAAGTTTCTTTTGATCAAAGTTTAGGGTTTCAAACAGAGGTAGGATTAACCTGTGCTGTTACTACTTTATGTCCTTGTTCAAAAGAAATCAGTGAATATAGCGCCCATAACCAAAGAGGATATATTTCTATGACGGCTACTTTTACTGAAGACTATAAAGAAGAAACGGATTGGAAGGAAGCATTGCTACACGCTGCCGAATCTAATGCAAGTGCGATGATCCATCCTGTCTTAAAAAGACCAGACGAAAAAATGGTAACAGAGATAGCATATGAAAATCCACGTTTCGTCGAAGACATGGTTCGACTTGTCGCTGCTGATTTATATGAATTAGATTTTATTCAGTCATTTAAAGTAGAGTGTCGTAACGAGGAATCCATCCATCTACATGATGCTATCGCTACTTTATCTTTCTCAAAATAAAAAAATCCCCTCGCCTATAGTTGGTGAGGGGATTTTTGTTTCTCTTAAGCAAACACCTTATGAAGATCTTCTTTCGATTGTTCTAACCAGAAGTTCATGAGACGTTTAGCACCTTCTAAATCATGTAATTTCGCTTGACCACACTGAGTCTCATTAGCTGCAGGAATCTCAGTAATTTGAACAGCATCCTTCATGGTGTCTTCTAATAAATCAATAATTTCACTTACCGTCGGTTCACCACTTACAACAAGATAAAAACCTGTTTGGCAACCCATAGGTGAAACATCAATAATATCAAAATGATTATATTTCTCAGCATGAGCACGAATATTAAATGCCAATAAATGCTCGAGTGTGTGAATAGCATCAGGCTTCATCGCTTGCTTATTTGGCTGACAGAAACGAATATCGTATTTATTTACTACACCGTCAGTACCTACTTTATGAACACCACAATGTCTAACATAAGGTGCTTTAACTGCATGATGGTCTAATTCAAAACTTTCTACAGATGGCATACAACCACTCCTTTTAAATGACTATTAATAAAACTTAATAACTATCTTACACCTAATCCCGATATTTTTCATCTATTTAGTATGAATTAAATGTTGGAAATCTCTTTTTCTTTTAATACATGCGATACTGCTGTATATTATTACTAAAAGTGCTTACATCTATAAAGGAAGTGTCTGTACCTTTGATAAAATATATTCTTACAAAAATGATTCGATTCTACCAAATTGCTATATCTCCTTTAAAGCCACCTTCCTGTCGATTTTATCCAACCTGTTCTCATTATGGTTTAGAAGCTATTCATCGATTTGGACCTATAAAAGGAGTATGGCTCACCATGATACGAATAAGTAAGTGCCATCCATTTCACCCAGGTGGTTTTGATCCAGTTCCTGAAAAGCAAAAACAAAAATAATGAGTTAAAAAAGCAGAGACTAAATGTCTCTGCTTTTTTTATCAGCGATCAATGAACATGTATTTGCTTTTCAACATGCTCGTGAATATCATTCTTTTCTACATGTACCTTTAAAAAATAGGAACCCTTTTGAGGAAATGTATAGTCTATGCTATACATTCCAGAATTTTTTTCACTTGCAGGATAAAATTCATGTTTTTCTTGTTTTTCTTCCCAAATCTCGAATGTTACCTTTGCACCCTCTAACGGCTCACCTTCATGAACTAGTTTTACAGCTAGCTCGGTGTCTTCGTTTACTGAAACAGCATTTGCTAATTGATAGATTATTTCTAAATGACCGTGAGCATGACTACCTTCACCATGATCGTCATGAGAACCTTCATGTTCATCGTTTGTTCCGTGTTCACCATGTTCATCATGATTCGTCTCTGTGTCTTCATTAACATCTTCATATTTACTTTCCTCAAAGGTACCAACTCTTACCTCTTGTTTTGGCATATTATGCATATCACGCGCAGTTACATGGGCAACTATATAATAAATACCCGCATGCTCAAAGCTATGTTTAATACTATAGATCCCATCATCTTGAGAATTTGCATTGTACATTTCATGATTCTCTTGACCTTTTTCCCAAATCTCAAACTTCACTTCACTAGCATCATTAACCTTTTCTTCCCCTAGTGTTACTTGGGCACTAATTGTTATTTCCTCATTAGGGTTAAGTTTTTCTGGTACTAGTATTTCTACTTCAATGAACTGTACCTCATCGTTTTTTTCTGTAGTAGTCTGACAACCTACCAAAAGTAGGAAAATACTAACCATTAAAATTACATACTTTTTCATCTTTTCACCTCAACTAAGTATATTACTTTATTAACTATGAAAATGTTGTGACATTTTTATGAAATTTTATTTACATGATATAATAAACATATTAACTTACATAATGTAAGAAATGAATGCAAAGAGAATTCTCTTAATACGAAAAATCTAACACATAAAGAGGTATAATTATGGGCCATATTATTGACATTGTCTACTCGAATCTCCTCTCTCCTATGATTTTATTTTTTATTATCGGAATTATTGCAGTACTAGTGAACTCAGATTTAAAGGTACCCGAAGCATTTTATATGGGGTACACCATGATTATTTTATTTACAATTGGGATTAAGGGTGGTACTGAGTTAAAGCATGTTTCGTTTATGAATACGCTACCTTCCATTGTTGCCGCATTGGTTTTAAGTATACTTATGCTTGCAATCAGTTATTTCTTCCTGAGAAAAATATTTCGTTTCGATCGTACAAATTCTTTAGCAATCGCTGCACATTATGGTTCTGTTAGTGCTGTAACATTTGTTGCTGCACTAGGTTTTTTAGATAAAATGAATGTTGGTTACGAAAGCTATATTTCTGCAATTCTTGTTATTATGGAAGGACCGGCCATTATTTTAGCCATTGTCGTATATCAATGGTGGAATAAAGAGAAAGCATCGAGCTCTAATGTAGGACTCGGACATGCATTCAAAGAAGCCTTTTTTGGCAAGAGTATTTTCCTTCTACTTGGTGGTATTGTCATTGGGATGATTGCCAGTGAGGATGGACTTCAAAAAATCAAACCTTTGTTTGGAGACCTATTTTATGGATTATTATGTATCTTCCTATTACATATGGGCATGGTAGCTACCCAGCAACTAAGAGAATTAAAGGGGTTTCGTCCTCATTCTTTCTTATTTGCCTTTATTCTTCCTATTATAGGAGGAACTATCGGTGTGTTTACAGGTGATATGATCGGACTGTCACAGGGTGGAGCATTTATGCTTGGAGTTTTATCAGCAAGTGCATCGTACATTGCAGCTCCAGCTGCCATTAGTCAAGCCATACCAGAGTCAAATTCAGGATTATACTTAGGTTCTTCACTAGGAGTGACTCTTCCATTTAATTTAGTTCTAGGAATTCCATATTACTTTTGGTTAACTTCAATTTTATAATTTGCTACCCTGAAAATACGACACTGAATTGTGGGTGTTAACCTACGTTGCAGGAACCTCGGTTAACACGCATTAATACTTGGATTCAACACTATAATAACGAAACTATTTTCATTCACCATGGTGCAAATTCTTACTTGCATAGAAGTCTACCCTGAAAATACGACACTGTACAAGGGGGGTTAATCTGCGTTGCAGGAGCCTCGCTTTCCGCAGGGCGCAACTTGAGCCTCCTCGGCTGCGCCTGTGGGGTCCGGGGTCCGTCGCATATCCCACAGGACTTGAATAAGCTTCATTGAATCCTCACCGCACGAAGGAAATGCGTCAGCATTTTCGAGGAGTCTCGGTTCCTTCCACTCTGATTAACACGCAAGAATGACTTAAAGTCCAACATTCTATAACCCCCAAAATCAAGGTCGCATTTTCATCCTTCATGGTGTAATTTCCAAATTCCATGGTAGTCTATCTGGAATTTACGAGAGTCATCTTTTTTTATGTTCAGTTGATATCTATTTTAATAAGATGTGGAAAAAGTAATGAATTTGTCACATCTTTCTTATTTGCAAATCGTAACAATTACGATATAATAACGAAGGATTAAGATATGTTACTGTACCTATACTATATAAAGAGACAACGAGAGAGGAGATAACGATGAAATATTCAAGTCGTTTCATATTGATTTTACTAATAAGTATGAGTATTTTTACAGGCTGCTCAAAAGAAGATAATACTGATAAACAACAATTAGATCTTATTCATGTTTATACCACAATTTATCCATTAGAGGACTTTACAAAGAAGATTGGTGGAGAATATGTAGATGTTAAGAGTGTATTCCCACCTGGTGCAGATGCACATTCTTTTGAGCCAACTCCAAAAATGATGACAAAAATTGCGGAGTCGGATCTTTTTATCTATTCTGGCGGGGGCATTGAAGGTTTTGCACATGCAACGGTTGAAGCCTTAAAAAATGAACAAGTAAAAATGATTGAAGCATCACAAGGCATACAGTTTTTGACTCATTCAGATGACCATGCGCATGAACATGAAGATGAACATGAAAGTGAACATGAAGATGAGCATACAGAAGAAGAAAATCTAGAAGACAAGGATCCACATGTTTGGTTAGATCCTATCCATTCTATTACATTAGCAGAAAACATTAAAAATGCGTTAATTGAAATCAAACCAAGCGCTAAAGAAACATTCGAAGCAAATTTTCTTACTTTAAAAAATGAACTTGAAACATTGGACAAAGAATTTAGTCTTGTTATCAATGCAGCATCTAAAAAAGAGATTCTAGTAGCCCATGCAGCATACGGATACTGGGAAGAAAGATACGGTCTAGAGCAAATACCTGTAAGTGGAATATCTCCAACAGATGAACCATCACAAAGGGAACTTCAAGCATTAATTGATCTAGCAAAGGAACATAACATTACTTATATTATTTTCGAACAGAACACATCAAGTAAGCTCTCTGAAATCATTCAAAAGCAATTAGGAGCAAAAACGCTAACACTTCATAACTTAGAAGCACTGACAGATGAAGATATAAAAAATAATGAAGATTATTTTAGTCTAATGAGAAAAAACATTGAAACGATAAAGACTGCTACACAATAATGGAATCCCTTAAGCCTTTTTGGTTTAAGGGATTTTTTTTCAAAGAATATTTAATGGATAAAAGTGGACAATAAGGAAGAAATATTTGAGTTTTGTATAGGAAAGGAAGGATTCCCTTATTATGGAGGATGTTGTCATTGCCCGCTCACTTTTTGGTATGACTATGGGATTTCACATTATTTTTGCGACTCTAGGTGTCGGTATTCCACTTATGGTACTGTTTGCTGAATTGCTTTATCAAAAAACGAAAGATCGAGACTATGCAATTATGGCTAATCGGTGGATTAAAGCTTTAGCTGTCTTACTTGGTGTAGCAATTCCAACTGGAACTATCGCTGGGGTTCAGCTTTCACTTTTATGGCCGGGGTTTATGGAGGTTATTGGGAGGGTTATGGCACTTCCATTCCAAATAGAAATCTATGCATTCTTTATAGAGGCATTATTTATGTCTATTTATGTGTATGCTGCTGATCGGATATCTCCTGCCATGCGAATCGTAAGTGTCACACTTGTAGCGATAGGTGCAGCTGCTTCAGCTATCTTAATTACAAATGTCCATGCATTTGAAGGTACACCTGCGGGCTTTAACATTGTAAACGGTGAAATAGTTGATGTTGATCCGTGGGCTGCATTTTGGAATCCAAGCTTTTTAGTAACCGCTGGACATGTTGCAGTCTCTGCCTTTATGACAGGCGCTTTTGCTATTGCTTCTATCGCAGCATTTAAAATGCTGAAGGAAAAAGGTGAAACTCGTGTTTACCTTTTTCATAAAAAAGCACTTATGCTTTCACTTGCAGTTGGAGGGATTTTTTCGTTACTAACAGCTGTAAATGGCCATGAGTCAGCTCAACTATTACATGAATATCAGCCAGAAAAATTAGCAGCTGCTGAAGGTTTATTTGAAACACAAAGCCATGCACCACTTGCAATTGGTGGATTTACAGACAGGGAAACAAAAGAAGTCAAGTGGGGTATTGAAATTCCGTGGGCTTTAAGCTTTTTAGCTGGTGACAGTTTCGATACTGTAGTAGTTGGATTAAATGATTTTCCTGAAGAGTGGTGGCCTCCGCTCTTTGTACACACATTATTTAATGCCATGGTTGGTATTGGTACAATGTTAATCTTACTTTCTATGGTTGGATTTATATGGAACAAAGTTCTAAAACGAGCGAAGTTTCCAAAATGGCTAATGTGGTTATTTGTTTCTGCTGGACCACTCTCAATGCTCTCAATTGAATTTGGTTGGATCTTTGCATGTACGGGACGACAACCTTGGGTCATCTATCGCATGATGAAAACAGAAGATGCTGTAACTGGTTCTACTGATTTGGCCTTGCTTTTTGTCCTATTTGCGATTGTTTATATCATCCTTGGAGTTTCAGTTGTTCTTGTACTTAAATACTACTTCAAGCGCCATCCAATAAAAGATGAATTAGTAGAAAAACACGATCCAGGAACAGTTAATATGTAACATTACTAATAAATGGGGTGTCTGAATGGGAGATGAAATTTTAGCCATAACCGTGCTTTGGGGGTTTGTATTCATCTATGCCGTTATGGCTACAATGGACTTTGGAGCAGGATTTTGGTCACTAGTCTATATTAATCGTGAAAAGACGAATGCGACGAATATCGCTAACCGCTACTTATCTCCTACATGGGAGGTAACGAATGTTTTTATTGTTGCGATTGTTGTTGCTTTAATTAGTTTTTTTCCTGGTGCTACCTATACATTAGGTACAGTGCTACTCATTCCAGGAAGCATCATTATCTTATTGTTAGCTTTACGAAGTGGATTTTTAGTTTTCTCACACATCGCAAAAGATTATCGAAAAGGATTAACGTATGTATCAGGGATCACTGGCGTTTTAATCCCCGGTCTCTTAATTAGTGTGTTACCAATAACCCATGGTGGATTTATTAAGGTAGAAAATGGGGTTGAAAAACTACAGTTAGCTGAGCTATTTAGTAGCCCCAATGCGTATGCCTTTATTGGATTTGCAATTACGAGCACACTTTTTCTATCTTCTTTATTGTTAGCAGACTATTCAAATGTAGCTGGAGAAGGTGAAGCCTATACAATATATCGTCGTGATGCGCTAATTCTAGGACCTATTTCCCTTTTCATGGCATTTTTAATCATGTTAACACTAAGAAATGAGGCTACATGGATATATGAAAATATGCTAACGTATAAGCTTTGGTTAATTGGTTCAGTCTTTATGTTCTTTGTTGCAGGTGCGGCACTATATCTACCATCAAGAAAACAAAAGATTAAGGGCATGCCTCGATTAGCAGTTATTGCTGTAACCATCCAATATTTATTAGCAAGCTATGCTTACGGAAGAGCTCATCTACCATATATCGTTTATCCAAACGTCACGATTGAATCTGGGTTTACAGATCCTGCATCATTTCGGGCATTGTTTGCTTCCTATATCGTTGGATTTATTATTTTATTTCCTGGTTTCATTTACTTTTGGAAGCTTTTTATGAAAGATACTCGTTATATTAAACAAAAAGAATCTTGAGTTTATGGAACGAAAGCACAAATTTTTATAAGTAAATTTCATAAAACAATTTAAACGAGAGAAACTATAAAGGAATAATTTGTATAAGGGGGTTGTCAAATGAGTAAAGAGAGCTTAATAAATTCATTTATGAAAGAGGTTCAACATTCAAATGAGGAAAGTTTTCCAATTTACGTTGATTCCTTCACTAATATTTGGGAATATGAGTACGGTTCTCTTGATGATATTCCAAGCACTGTAGATGATTTGATTGCACATAGGGCAGTTGAGCTTGGGCTAATTGATTAATTCCTCTTTGAAATTTACTAACAAGAATTAAGACATATAAAGCAGACTTAGCAATTTATGCTAAGTCTGTTTTATAGTGAAGGTTCATTTACTTTTATTTTTCTTCGTAAAATCCATCGCGCAATCATGCCGTATCGAGGAGATAAAAAGAAGGTTAGCGCAAAAATAATACCTGCACAACTAGCCATGGCACCTGAGATTGATACATTTAATAAAAGTGCACAATAGTAGCCTGCGACGGCAGAAAGTGCACCCACTAGAGCACTTATGATAATCATCGTACTTAAACGATCCGTTAACAAATATGCTGTCGCTCCCGGAACGATTAACATTGCAACAACCAAGATGGCTCCTACACTATCAAATGAAGCAACAGTTGAAATAGAAAGCATACCCATTAATAAATAGTGAATAAATACGACAGGGATTCCGATTGCTACCGCCATATGAGGATCAAAGGAACTTATCTTAATTTCTTTATAAAAAAGACCAATTAAGATTAAGTTGACAGCCAGGACAGATCCGAGCATCCAAACAGCTTTAGGCCCCAGATTATATCCATTCCATTGTAAGGTATCAAACGGTATAAAGGTAATTTCCCCCATAAGAGCATGATCCGCATCTAAATGAACGTCACCTGCAAACAAAGACAATAGAATAACGGCAAAAGCGAACAATGATGTAAAAACAACCCCGATTGCGGCATCTGACTGTACGCCACTACTATCTAATAATTGAACAAAGAGGGCCGTTAATAAACCAACAATCGTTGCTCCTATTAACATATACACTCCATCTAAACTATGACTAACTAAATACGCTCCAACAATCCCCAGTAGTACAGTGTGACTAATTGCATCAGCTAACATCGCCATTTTTCGTAAAATGAGAAAACAACCAATGATTCCACATGTAATTCCAACTAGAGCACCGGTTAATATAATCCAAGCTTCATAGCTCATTTGTCCGTTGCCCCCCTTTTTTGTACTTCATCTGTTTGTTATTGACAGCACTTAAAATATTGATCACCTGTGGCTCACAGTTATAACGTGTTAACAAAGCTTTCAATTCCCCTAATACATCTGTTGGGATTTCTAAAATATTTGAACTAGCACTATCTTTAAGGTTTAAATGTGCATATTTCATTTCATTCATTAAATACATTTCAAATAAACGGTTCTTTAATGTAATTTCATGCGAAATATTGATGCCTTTTTCTGTAAGCATCCACGTATTATCTGCCACATTACTGATAATTCCCTCTACTTGCAATAGATAGAGCTGTTTCCTCAGATTTCCTTGTTTTAAAGATCTTCTCTTCAAGATTTGCTGTTCTGAAAAATGTAGCTTATGGCTACTATTTTTCATCATTAATCGATCCTCTATCACGTCATAAATTGTTTGTATAACTTGTTCTCTAGCTGTAATTTTACGAACTCGATAATGTCTAACTGCTTTTGAAAGAAGTCCTCTTTGTGGAGCAAATAAGAGCGATATAAGAAACATAATCGTAGCTGCCATGATGATAAGAGGTCCTGTCGGCATTCCTCTTGTTATCGTACTTAATAACGTTCCTAATACTCCTGATGTAGCACCTATACCACCCGCAATTAGGACCATTCGGTCAAGCCTTTCTGTCCAGTACCTAGCTGCAATGGCTGGTGTGATTAACATCGCTGCCATCAAAATAACTCCAACTGCCTGTAAACCTACTACAACTGCTCCAACAATTAATGTCATCAGTAAAGAATTTAGAATTCCAGTTGGAAGTCCTATTCCTTTAGCAAATTGTGGATCAAATGTGAGTAGCTTAAGCTCTTTAAAAAGGAGAAAAGTAATAATAAGAAGCGTAATAGCAACACCACTAATAATTTTTACATCAAGTCCCACTAATGATGCCGCTTGCCCGAAGATAAAATCATCAAGACCACTTTGGTTTCCACTAAAGTTGTGGTTAATCAACGTTAACAATGTGATACCAAATCCAAAAAATACAGATAGTACTAACCCGATCGAAGTATCCTCTTTTATCCGCGAGTATTTAACAATCGCATGAATAAAGTATGTTGCAACTAACCCCGCTAGCGCCGCTCCAACCATGAACCAAGTCATTGACTTAGCCCCATATAATAAAAATGCAATACAAATTCCAGGTAGTGCAGCATGTGCCATTGCGTCACCAATCAAACTTTGCTTTCTTAAAAGGGCAAAGCTTCCTAATACACCACTAGCTAACCCAAGTAACAGAGTGCCCATAACAACCCATTGAGTATTTGCGTCTGAAAGTAAAGAGATGAGTGTATTCATTTCAATTCACTCCTAATTTTGACCTATCATTGCGTTTCCTTGGTCTAAAAATGCTAAACGTCCACCATAAGTCTTTTGTAAGTTTTCAATTGTAAACACTTCATCTGTTGGACCGATCGCAATCATTCTCATGTTTAAAAGTAACACTTCATCAAAATACTCTTTAACAGTTTGCAAGTCATGATGGACGACTAGTACTGTTTTCCCTTGATTTTTCAATTCATTTAACAAGGAAATAATCGCTTTTTCGGTCGCTGCATCTACACCGACAAAAGGTTCATCCATGAAGTAAACTGTCGCGTCTTGTGCTAATGCTCTCGCCAAGAATACCCTTTGTTGCTGCCCGCCTGACAGCTGACTAATTTGTCGGTCTGCATAATCTTTCATCCCTACTTTTTCTAAACATGAAAGTGCAAACTGTACATCTTTCTTGCCTGGTCGTTTAAACCAGCCAATGTGACCATATCGTCCCATTAATACAACATCGAGTGCATTCGTAGGAAAATCCCAATCTACCGATCCTCTCTGAGGTACATATCCCACTAACTTGCGCTGTTTACTATAAGATTTACCATAGATTGAAACCTCACCGGATGCCTTCGGGATCAATCCTAAAATCGCTTTGATCAAAGTTGATTTACCTGCCCCATTTGGTCCAATAATCCCAATTAACTTTCCTTCTGGAACTGTGAAACTTATATCCTGTAAAACTGGTTTTCTATGATAAGCAACCGTGATATTCTCAACCTTTACGGGTTCCATCCTTACGACCTCCTAAAAGGTAGTCATGGCTGACTACCTTTAAATTTACCGGTTTATTTCAATGAATCAACAATCGTGTCGATATTATGCTTATACATCCCTACATACGTGCCTTCTTCTGTTCCTTCTTTACCCATTGCATCTGAAAACAATTCTCCGCCAATTGATACTTCATGCTGTTTCTTTTTTGCACCTTCTACAACTGCATTAATTGATTTATCAGAGATACTGCTTTCAACAAACACTGCTTTAATTTTTTTATCTACAAGTACATCTACTAATGTTTGAACATCTTTTAACCCGTACTCACTGTCAGTGCTCAAACCTTGAAGCCCTAAAACTTCAAATCCATAAGCATTTCCGAAATAACTAAATGCGTCATGAGCTGTTACAAGTACTCGGCTTTCTTCCGGGATTTCTTTTATTCTATTTTCTGCATAGGCTTTTAGTTCCTGTAATTCTTTTAGATATGCTTCAGTATTAGCTTTATATGCATCTGCATTTTTACCATCTACCTCAATAAGAGTATCTCTTACTGCCTCTACTGCATACGTCCAAAGATCGATATCAAACCAAATATGAGGGTCATGTGCTTTACTATCTTCAGGATCCCCTAATAACAATTCCTTTGGTACACTTTCTCCAACCGCAACAATCTTCTTATCTAGCTTTTCAAAAATCTCTCCCATCTTGCCTTCAAGATGTAATCCATTATAAAAAATGACATCAGCGCTGCTTAGCTTTTTAATATCTCCTTGAGAAGCCTGATACAAGTGTGGATCAACCCCAGGGCCCATAAGTGATTGAACCTCAACATGCTCTCCACCTACGTTTTTAACAATATCCGCGATTTGACCAATTGTTGTCGTAACTACTAATCTATCTTCATCTTTAGACGCAGAATTACTACTACACCCCACACTAACTGCTAACATTAAACCTACAAGAATTACTAAAAATTTTTTAATCATTTCTTCTTCCTCCTTTTTAGTCCAAGCCACAAAAGTTTCCTAAGGGCAAATTTTAAGGTAAAAAAATATTTATGAATGATAATAAAACTTTATGAAGCAATGTTGTAATTGGTGACACTTTTTTCATAACCACATTAGTTTTGTACACCTTTTAAAAAGTTTCCTTAGTACAAAATTTAAAGCCTAACGAAAATTTTGTCAACAAAAATCTCTCGACAAAAATAAAAAAGAATGAATGTATCATTCCTTTTGAATTGATTTTTCAAACGCTAAATATACGACACTTAACTTGGGGTGTTAACCTTCGTTGCAGGAACCTCGCTTTCCGCGAGGCGCTCCTGGAGTCTCCTCGGCTTTTGCCTGTGGGGTCTCCAGTCCATCGCATCTCCCTCTGGAGTCTCGGTTCCTTCCACTTCGGTTACACGCATGGATTACATATCATCAAAAATCAAGGGGTAGCCCTCTTTAAAAGCTCTTTTTAGACTTCGTAATTTGTTCCAAAAACTGTCTATTCACCTTGTATCCAAGTCCAATTTCTGTAGGTACTTCAATCTTACCACCCTGCACTTGTACCTCCGGAATAATTACATCTTGTTCCCAATATCTGCTTGATGCAGAAATATCACCAGGAATCGTAAAATTCTCAAGTGAAGCTAAAGCAATATTTTGAGCTCTTGATATACCAGTTTCTAACATACCACCACACCATACAGGCACATGATGATTTAAGCATAAATCATGAATCTTCACCGCTTCTGTTAATCCACCAACTCGACCACTTTTAATATTAATTACCTTACAACTCCCTAACTCAATTGCCTTTCTAGCATCATCATAACTAGTAATGCTCTCGTCTAAGCAAATAGGTGTCTGAAGCTCTTTCTGAAGTTTCGCATGATCAATGATATCATCACTTTCAAGCGGTTGTTCAATCATCAATAATCCAAACTGATCTAAAGCCTGAAGATTCTTAACTAAATTTAAAGAATAAGCTGAGTTTGCATCAGCCATAAGGGGCAAATGAGGGAACGTTTGACGAATTACTTTTATAACTTCCAAGTCCTTACCTGGTTCAATTTTAACCTTTACTCGTTTATATCCTTCGTTCACGTAAGCACCAATCGTCTTCAACACTGTTTCCATCGAGCCCATACCAACGACGACTCCAGATTCAATGTTTTTTTTCGTTCCGCCGAGTGCGGTGGCAAGTGATATTCCCTTCCTTTGAGCATAGATATCCCACAGAGCACCCTCTATCGCTGCCTTTGCCATGTTATTTCTTTTTAATTTATAAGAAATTTCTTCTGCAAATTGAGAAGGATGATCAAAAGTCATACTTAAAACAATAGGTGCAATAAAATCCTCAATCATATGCCAGCATGTTTTTATTGTTTCTTCAGTGTACCAGGGCGAGGAAAAAGCAACTACCTCTCCCCACCCAATTCTTCCATCCTCATCTTCTATTTCAACTAAGATGCTCTCTCTCTCTTTAACCGTTCCAATACTTGAGACAAAAGGTGTAACAAGAGTTAACCCTATTAAGTGGAGCGTAACTTTTTTTATTTTCAAAGAAGGTCCCCCATTTACAAAAGATCAATTAACTTACGTCGAAGTAATTTATTTGAGGCATTTCTTGGTAACTCAGACACGAAATAAATAGACCTTGGCACTTTATATTTCGCTAACTTCTCTTTGCAGAAATCGATAATTTCATCTTCAGAGAGGTCTTGTCCACTCACAATAAATGCTGCTGGAACCTGACCCCATGTAGCATCCTGCAATCCAGTAACACCTGCATCTTTAACTTTTGGATGCGATAAAAGAATACTTTCAATTTCAGCCGGATACACATTCTCTCCTCCAGAAACAATTAAGTCCGACCTTCTATCTAAAACAAATAGAAACCCTTCTTCATCCACAAAACCAATATCACCCGTGTAAAACCAGCCATCCTTAAACTCTTTTTCAGTCTCAACATTCCTTTGGTAGTAACCTTTCATCACATTTGGGCCTTTTACAACAATCTCTCCTTCTTCATAAGGGGAAAGCAATTCTCCATCTTTTTCTATTTTAAGCTGTGCAGGGAATAAGGGCTTACCAGCCGAACCTATCTTTTTCATACTATATTCGGGTGAAAGAGTTACAATTTGTGAAGCTGTTTCTGTCATTCCATACGTTTGATAAACTGGAATAGAACGTTCCAGACATTCTTCTAACAATGGGAGAGGAGCAGGTCCTCCTCCTAGCAGCATACACCGAAAAGTAGAGGGGTATTTGTCTTTATCCAATTCCTGAATCATTTTAGTAAGCATCGCACTTACAACGGACATGATGGTAACACCGTGATACTTAATCGCTTCATTTGCTTTTATTGGATTGAATCCATAATGGACGAAAACAGGCATCCCATATATTACACTTCTATTCAGAATAGACAGGCCACTAATATGAAAAAATGGAACAGCCGCTAACCAGCAATCTTCTTCATATAATCCCATATTTAGCGCGGATCCAATTGCACTCCACCAGTGATTCCCATATGTTTGCAAGACACCTTTAGGTGCTCCAGTTGTACCAGATGTGTACATAATTGTATCTGTTTCATTGAGAGAAAAATTTTCTTGCAAAGAGAAAACCCCATCCTCAAGTAGAGGAACTTCCTCTCTTAATAGTACTTTAGTTGATAGATTTTGAATTAAAGGAAGAAAAGTATTCTCAGTCAATAAAAAAACACTATTTGAATCCGATAGTTGGTAGGATAATTCATGCTTGCTTAGTCGAGTATTTATTAAAACTGTTACAGCACCTATATATTTTAACGCGTGTATAAAGAAAACCATTTCAACACTGTTATTCATCAACACAGCTACATGATCTTGTTTCTTAACACCTGCGCAGGACAATTTTTTCGCGAGTAAAAAAGCCTTCTCATGTAATTCTTTAAAAGTCATGGATAAGTCTTCTGTTTTTAATGCTATTCGATTTGGTGTCAAAAAGGCTCTGTTCTTTAGCCAGTTAGGCATCTCTTGTATGTCATTCATTACTACTTCCCTCTTTTATTCATACATTTATATTAATTAGTATAACAAAAAACAGTTTGATGATAATCATCAAACTGTTTTGAATTCTCCTTAAGGAAAACGAGGGAATTGCTTGAAATCTGGTGTGCGCTTTTCTTTAAATGCGTCACGACCTTCTTTTGCCTCTTCAGTTGTATAATAAAGTAGGGTAGCATCTCCTGCAAATTGCTGAATACCAGCTAGTCCATCAGTATCAGCATTGAATGCTGCCTTCAAGAAACGCAGTGCAGTAGGGCTCTTTTCAAGAATTTCCTCACACCATTTTACTGTTTCTTCTTCTAATTGATCTAGTGGAACAACCGTATTTACTAGGCCCATATCCAATGCTTCCTGTGCATTGTATTGGCGACATAGGAACCAAATCTCTCTAGCTTTCTTATGTCCAACAATACGTGCTAAATAGCCTGAACCATAACCAGCATCAAAGCTACCCACTTTTGGTCCTGTTTGACCAAAGATCGCATTATCTGCCGCAATTGTTAAATCACAAACGATATGTAAAACATGTCCGCCACCAATTGCATAGCCTGAAACCATCGCAATAACAGGCTTTGGAATTACACGGATTAGACGCTGAAGGTCTAATACATTTAGACGAGGAATTTCATCTTCTCCGACATATCCACCATGTCCTCGAACTCTTTGGTCCCCACCAGAACAGAATGCATCGTCACCTACTCCTGCTAAAACAATGACACCAATAGATGAATCATCTCTTGCATAAGCAAAAGCATCAATTAATTCCATTACCGTTTTTGGTCGAAAAGCATTTCTAACCTCTGGACGGTTAATGGAAATTTTAGCGATACCATTATACGTTTCGTAAAGAATATCTTCATAATTTCGTGCAGATACCCACTCAATTGCCATTTTATTGCCTCCTTCATTTTTGTTTATGTCGATTTCTCAAGGAACTTGTAGAAACTCACTTACTATTTTACCAAAAATTTGTGTTTGTTCCACATGAATTGCATGGCCAACACCATTAATTTTTATGACTTTGCCTCGTTTTAATCTTTGATGCATTAAATTTGCAATATCGCAAAATTTCTTATCATATTCACCACAAATTAGTAAAGTCTCAATGGGTAGTGTACGAAGAGCATCCCAATATGATGGTTGGGATCCTGTCCCCATCCCTCTCAGACTGTTTCCAAGTCCCAATGGGTTGTTTTTCAGTCTTTCTTCTCGAACGGCTAGTCTTTTTTTCATTGTTAAGTTTTGTTGTGAATGAAACAAGGGAATCTTTTCCCAATAATCAACAAATTTTTCAATGCCCTCTTCTTCAATGAAAGCTGCTAACTTCTGATCAGCCATCCTTCTAGTCAGTCTATCCTCTTCAGTCATTAACCCGGGAGAGCTACTTTCTAGAATTAATTTATTTACTGAATCCGGATATCGAACAGCAAACCCTAATGCAATTCTACCACCCATTGAATATCCAAGAAAATTTGCTTTCCTGACTTGCAACTTTTTAAGAATCTGATAGATATCTTCGATGACAACCTCTATTGAATATTTCTCTAATTCTAAAGGACTGTCTGTATTACCGTGTCCTATCACATCAATAAGAATACATTGAAACTTTTTTTGCCATTGTGGTAAAAGTTCACTCCATGTTTCAATACTAGAAGTAAATCCATGCAACATAACGAAAGGCATACCGTTTCCGACAACTCTCACATGATACTTACAATTAGTCGTCTGAATGAACATTTTGTTTGCCCTCTAGTAGTTTGTTCGTTATTTCCTGGGAAACACGATTCCACATTTTTTTATGAAGAACGACATTTTCTTCTCTATTTGTTACAATTTCAACGACTGATAGACCAGTTTCACTTAGACTTTCGGTCATTTTTTCGTTAAATTCCATCCACGACTCAACTTGACTATAAGAACCTCCGTACATTCTAACAGCATATTCATAATTTAATCCTAGAGGAGTACCAAACAATGATTCAAAGTGCTTTTCTTCCTTAGCTTGAGGTAAAAATGAAAAAATTCCTCCACCGTCATTATTGATGAGGATGATTGTGATGTTGAGCTTGTGAAGCTTCGCAGCCAAAAGGCCATTTAAATCATGATAAAAAGATAAGTCACCAATAACAAGAACTAAAGGATGATCAAGAGCTGTGCTAGCACCTAAAGCAGTTGAAACGATCCCATCGATTCCATTTGCTCCTCTATTAGCTAGAACAGTGATGTCTTTATCGTTATTAAAAAAGAAGGTATCCAAATCTCTAATAGGCATGCTGTTTCCTACAAATAAGGTAGCCTTGTTTGGAAGGAGCGATAATAAAGAATTAAAGACATCACCTTCAAAAAGATTCTCGCTTATCTCTTCTTTGTGCATAAGATAATCTTTCGATAGGTTATTTACACCTTGCCAAGCTTGAATCCACTTTTTCTCGGTATTTTGGTTAGCAGTTTTAGTTAACTTCGTACAAAAGTCAATTTCATCACAATAAATCATTTCTGAAGCAGTAAGTGTTGGTTCTCGCCATCCACCATCTCCATCAACTACAATTTGTGGACAAGACAAATTTTTTACATAAAGAAGTAGTGCTTTTGAAATTGGCATTGCTCCAAATCGAATGATCACATCTGGCTGATATGACGAACAGAATTCTTGATTTCTTAAAAAAGCATCATAGCTATCAATCACAACTTCTTTCGAATGAGCTCCACTTCTCAATTGTGATAACGGATCTGCGATAATCGGAAACTGAAGTTTCTCTGCTAATTGAATAACTGCATCTGAAAAACCAACATGGTTATGTTCACCACATATGATTATCCCTTTTTTAGCCGTTGCAATGGAAGAATATATTTCTTCAATCGTTTCCTCGTCAATTGTTGGCTTTCCTGCTGTAACATTTACAAATGACTTGTTAGTAGTTCGTTCATTCTTTCTCCATAAATTCTCACCTTCCAAGTTGGGAACAAGTGGTTCTCGAAAAGGAAAATTTAAATGTACTGGCCCTGAAGGTGCTGCAATAGCCTTACCAGCAGCACGTCCTGCAACAGTTCGAACATAATTTAACATCGTTTCACTTTTTTCCGGAAGAGCCATTTCTGCAAACCATTTTACATATCCACCAAACAAATGGATTTGGTCAATCGCTTGTGGGGCTCCTACATCTCTAAGTTCATGGGGCCTATCAGCTGTTAATACAATAAGTGGCACCCTAGAAATATGAGCTTCTACGATAGCAGGATAATAGTTAGCAGCAGCAGTTCCAGAAGTACACAAGATTGCCACTGGTTTTCTTTTTGCTTTTGCCATTCCTAAAGCAAAAAAAGCTGCAGAGCGTTCGTCAATATTGATATATTCATTCATTTGAGGATGTGCTGCCATTAGTAATGCCATTGGAGTTGATCTTGAACCAGGACTTATTACAACATCAGAAACTCCAACGCTCACTAATTCATCAACAAATGATGCTACATATGCTGTAATTGCATCATTCGCGTTCATTCATTCGTTCCTCCTATTGCAGAAAGCATAGGTTTAAATTTAATCTGTGTTTCTTTATATTCACTTTCGGGAGTAGAATCTCCCACAATTCCACAACCTGCAAACAATGAAGCTTCATACCCTTGAAGGAGACCTGACCGAATGGCAACTGCGAATTCACCATTGTTATGTAAATCAATCCATCCTATTGGACTTGCATACCAGCCACGATCAAGCAATTCAACAGAGCGAATTTTCTCTATCGCTTTTTGTTTTGGGAATCCACCCAGCGCTGGAGTAGGATGTAATCTTTCTACAATCGATAACAAAGAAGTCTCCTGTTTTACCTCGCCTTTAACCGGTGTATACAAATGCTGTATATCTCTCATTTTATAGATCCCAGGTGAAGCCGGGGTTGAAACAGAATGACATACTTCTTCCATTGCTTCTTTTATCATTTCTACAACTAAATGATGTTCAACTAAATTTTTTCGGTCATTTAGTAAATGCTTTTCAAGTTCTTCATCTTCTATTAATGTTGTTCCTCTTGCAATTGATCCCGCTAAACAAGTGGACTTTATTTGCTTTCCTTCTTTTTTCACTAGTCGTTCAGGAGATGCACCAATAAAACAATCCTCTACACTTTCAAAAGCAAACAAATAGCTATGTGGTTGTTCTTCTCTCAAATTAGCTAAAACTTGTTCTGGATCAATTAGTTGATTCGACTTTATTCTAATTTCTCTAGCTAAAACCACTTTTTCAATTTCATTTTGCTGTATATCATAAGCAACTTGACCAACAGTAGATTTCCATTTTTCTGGTTCAATATCGAGTTCAGTTATATGTTTTCCTTGTTGCTCCTTAGGAAAAAGCTCATTATTGTCTAAGATTTCTCGTTCTATTTTCTCAAACTCTGTTATCTTCTCTTCAATTTCTTCTGTAACAACTATATTTTTTGTTAACCATACTTTCCCTTCAATCACTGAAAGCAAAATAGTTGGTAGACTAAACATACCATCTTTAAAGTTTTTCCATAAATTCGTTTTGTGTTTAAGTGGATCAAAGGAAAAGCCCCCAAATAAAATAGGACCTGTCCCAAAAACATTTGAATGCCCGATTAATTCATGCTGACCCATTAATTCCTTCCACTCTTCTTCCATGTGTTGAAATCGATTCGGAGAATTAATTGCTTCTATTTTATATGAACTCCCTAAACCGACGAAAATATGCTTTTTTGAAGGACTTTGCCAAAAGAACCTTTCTCCTTGGTACCTTTTCTTACCTGCGGCAAAGAATATGAGGGGGTCCACATCCTTTATTTGTTTCACAATACTTATTATTTTTGGACTCTGGCTCGAATCCTTCTGCATATACTCATGTGTTAAGCCTGAATACTGTGTTGTTGCCAATATAAATCCCCCCGCAATCATTTACCAACATTGTTTCTATGTCTTATAGTATGCTACTATGTATTATTTATCTTTCACACGTGTCATAATTTGCTTATTTTAAGATACACTTCAACATTTTAAGTGTCAACAAAGTCGATTTTATCATACATTTTGCAGATTTTACTACTTACTTCCTTATTATATAAAAATAATGTCAATAGATTCGTTTCAATAGTAGTTGGGATAAGTGGTAATTTTTTATCAACCGAGATAATTCATGAAAAAACGTTGACACTTGTATACCAATTCTCTACACTTATTTTGTTATCCTTAAATCATCCACTTAATTATAAATTATTTTCTCAACATGAGAGGAGACACTATATGGAACCTCAAATTCAATTAAAACATGACACTTCAACGAATCGTTCTAATATAAAAGTATGGTGGAGACTTTTACGTCCCCATACACTAACTGCAGCATTCGTACCTGTTCTTATCGGTACTGCGCTAGCTTTATTTGAGACATCTATTCACATCCCTTTGTTTCTAGTGATGCTTCTTGCCAGTATTCTTATACAAGCTGCAACGAATATGATCAATGAATACTTTGACTATAAGCGAGGATTAGATACGAAGGATTCTGTAGGAATTGGTGGTGCAATCGTCAGAGATGGTATTCAACCTAAAACTGTGTTACGCCTAGCTTTTGTCTTTTTTGGGATTGCGACTTTATTAGGTGTATACATTTGTATTAACACAAGCTGGTGGCTTGCATTAATAGGTACAATTTGTATGCTAGCTGGATATTTTTATACAGGTGGTCCTGTTCCTATTGCTTATACACCATTTGGAGAAATTGTTGCTGGCTTGTTTATGGGTGTTATCATAATTTTAATTACCTTCTTTATTCAAACAAGTACAGTGACTACTACAAGTATTTTAATGTCTATTCCAATCTCCATTTTAGTTGGTGCTATTTTACTTGCAAACAACATTCGTGATTTAGACGGTGATAAAGTAAACGGTAGAAGAACGTTAGCTATACTAGTTGGGCGTCGTAATGCAATTTTAGTGTTAGCGACGATGTTTGCTGTATCATACATCGGAATTGTTATCATGATTGTATTAGGTGATGCTTCTCCATGGCTTTTACTTGTATTCCTAAGTATCCCTAAGCCAGTACAAGCAGTTAAAGGGTTCGTTGGAAAAAGCAAACCCATTGAAATGATGCCAGCTATGAAAGCAACGGCTCAAACGAATACTATATTTGGTTTCTTATTAGCAATTGGTCTATTCGCAAGTTATTGGTTTTAACTTCTAACACGATCTACATCTAGATCGTGTTTTTTTATGCAAAAAAAAATAAACACTTATTTACAATTATGTTTTTTGACTTTCAACAGATAATACAAGTATATATTTATTCTAGCTTTACTATGGAAGGAGTGTATGAATCACATGCTAACAAACGAGCAATTATCAACCTTCCGTTCTCAGTTGATAAACGCAAAAAATGAATTACAAGAACATATTAAGGATGGAGACCATTATGGGTTAGAACGAGATCATCCCCATAATTCTGTAGGTGAACTCTCCAGTTATGACAATCACCCTGCTGATGAAGGTACAGAGCTTTATGAGCGTGAAAAAGACTTGGCTTTGAATGAACATTCTCTAAAAGAGCTTCATGATATTGAACATGCACTACAAGCTATTGAGGATGGAACTTATGGGACGTGTAAAACTTGCGGTGCAGACATCCCAAAAGAAAGACTTGAAACAATTCCTACAACAACCTATTGTAAGGAACATAGCCCAAACCAATTGGTTTCACATAATCGTCCGATTGAAGAGGGAGTATTGATGCCACCCTATGGAAAGTTTGAATTTGATGAACAAGATGCAGAAGTTTATGATGCAGAAGATTCCTGGCAGGATGTAGCAAGGTATGGAACAAGTGAAACACCATCGGATTTAAGCAATAGTGTTGATAGCTACAGTGAAACATATATAGAATCAGATGATCCAGTTGGATATGTAGAAGATTATGAAAATTTTATCGGAACAGATATAGAAGGAAAAGAAATTACGGTATATCCATCTGACCTTCACGAAAAATATGAACGTGAGTTAGATGAGGCTGGAACAATGACAATGTTTGGTGATTTACCACCATATGAAATTCATCCCTATACAGAAGAAGCTGCAAAAAGACAGCAAGAAAAATAACATTAGGGGGGCTTTTTATTTAGCCCCTCTTTTATTCAACATACATAACTTATCGTTACTGCTTTGACACATTAGATGCTGTAGGTCCTCTATCTCCGGAAACCACTTCAAGAGATACTTTTTCGCCTTCTTCTAATGTCTTAAAACCTTCTGTCTGTATAGCAGAATAATGTACAAATACATCGTCTCCACCATCTACTGTAATAAAGCCATAACCTTTGTCTTTATTGAACCATTTAACAGTACCGTTTTGCATAGAAAGAATTCCTCCTACTATCTAAAAAGAATTTTGCCATTGATCATGCCAAACTTGAAATTTATTCCACAATTAGCAATAGCAAACCAAAGATAGCATACCAATTTTTAGAAGTCAAACAAACTATAGAAAAGTGTACAAACTACCTGCACATTTGAGGTGGTGTATAAAAACTGTTTGAGTGTACCACCAATTTTTGATTTTTTGGGAATAAAAAGGATGAATCTCTTACCATGTAGAATAGTTATACGATGACAAATTATTGAGGTGAAAAAAATATGAATGCACATGAAATTGAGTACAAAGTGTATGGAGATGACATGCAATTTGTCGAAGTTGAACTAGACCCAGGAGAAAGCGCGGTCGCCGAAGCCGGTGGCATGATGATGATGGAAGACGGAATTGAAATGGAAACGATTTTTGGTGACGGTGCAAATGCAAAAGGTGGGTTTTTAGGCAAACTGATGGGTGCTGGAAAACGATTAATTACAGGTGAAAGCTTGTTTATGACAGTGTTTACGAACAATGGCGTTGGAAAAAGACATGTATCTTTCGCAGCTCCCTATCCTGGTAAAATCATTCCGGTTGACTTAAGTGAGCTTGGTGGAAAGGTCATTTGTCAAAAGGATTCTTTCCTGTGTGCTGCAAAAGGAGTTTCTATTGGTATTGATTTTCAACGAAAATTAGGAGCAGGCTTCTTTGGTGGAGAAGGCTTTATCATGCAAAAGCTAGAAGGTGACGGCTTAGCATTTTTACATGCTGGTGGTACCATTCACCGCCGAGACCTTCAACCTGGTGAAAGACTTCGAATCGACACAGGCTGTCTCGTTGCCTTAACAAAAGATGTGGAATATGACATTGAATACGTAGGTAAGGTCAAAACAGCTTTCTTCGGTGGAGAAGGACTCTTCTTCGCCACTGTAAGAGGACCAGGTACTGTATGGGTGCAATCTCTACCATTTAGCCGCTTAGCAGATCGTATCTTCGCAAGTGCTCCAAGCGCTGGAGGACGATCAACAGGAGAAGGCAGCATATTAGGCGGACTAGGTGACCTACTAAACGGTGATGATTAACCAGAAATGCGGAAGCGCCTGCTCAGCCACGACAAGCATAAGATGAGCGCTGGAGAAGGCTGATCTTTGCCTTCGGAAGGGATCAGCTTATGACTCGAGGAGCTAGGCGCTAGAGCTGGACAACCCGAAATGCGGAAGGCGCTTGGTCATCGGCGATAAGCATAACCGATAGCGCCTGGAGCTAGACAAAACCGAAATGCGGAACCGCCTTGCTCAGCCACGACAAGCATAAAACGAGCATGTTACGAAAAGACGTAACATGCTCATTTTTATTCTAAAATAGGCTTAATCCCCCAAATACCATTTGCATACTCTTTAATTGTTCGATCACTTGAAAAACATCCAGAATGAGCAATATTAATTAAACTCTTATTTAACCAACTGTTTTGATTTTGGTATTCTTGATTAATTAGTTCGTGTGCATGAACATATGAACTAAAATCTCTCAATACAAAATATTGATCATTTTCAATTGTTAAAGAATCATAGATTGATTCAAAATGATCTTTCGTGTCTGGAAAATGACCATCTACCATTTGGTTAATTACTTGCTGTATTCTTTTGTCATGGTGATAATATTCTAGAGAATGATATCCCCCATTTTGATAGTAGTTTAAAACTTCATCTGCTGTAAGTCCAAATGTAAAAATATTGTCCTCGCCGACTTCTTCTTTGATTTCAATATTAGCCCCGTCTAACGTACCAATTGTTAATGCACCATTCATCATAAATTTCATATTGCCTGTGCCAGAGGCTTCTTTGCTTGGGGTTGATATTTGTTCACTTACATCTGATGCGGGAAATACATCTTCGGCTATTGAAACTCTATAATTCTCAATAAATATCACTTTAAGCATTTGGTTTGTACTAGTATCATTGTTTACTTTATCAGCTAAGGAATTGATCAATTTAATAATCTTTTTTGCATAATGATAACCTGGTGAAGCCTTCGCACCAAAAATGAATGTTCGAGGGTAGATTTTAAAGTTTGAATCTTCTTTTAAACAATTATAAAGATACATAATGTGAAGGACATTTAGTAATTGACGTTTGTATGCATGTAATCTTTTTACTTGAACATCAAAAATGGAAGACTCGTCTACAATGATACCTGTCTGGTCTTTGATTCGTTTCGCAAGGATTTCCTTTCTCTTTCTTTTCACACGTGCTAATTGTTGGAGAAAGTTTGTATTTCCAGCATAACTCTTTAACTCTATTAAATTACTTGGTTTCTCAATCCAGTGAGAACCAATTGATTCAGTAATTAATTGTGACAGCTCTGGATTTGATTTTAACAACCATCTTCTGTGGCTTATGCCGTTTGTCTTATTATTAAATTTATCTGAAAAAACCTGATGAAACGACTTCATTTCACGATGTTTTAAGATTTCCGAATGAATTTTAGCAACCCCATTCACACTATGTGATCCCACTACAGCAAGATGTGCCATCTTGACAAGTCCGTGTGCTACAATCGCCATATCTTCGATTCGTTGCCAATCCCCAGGGTATTTCTCCCACAAGCTACGGCAAAAACGCTCGTTTATTTCTTCTACAATCATATAGATTCTTGGCAATAAAGGCTGGAATAAATAAATTGGCCATTTTTCCAAAGCCTCAGATAGAGTAGTATGATTGGTATATGAAATCGTATTTGTTGTAATATGCCAAGCATCTTCCCAGCTTAATCCTTCTTGATCTAATAAAATCCGCATTAGCTCTGGAATAGCTAGAACAGGATGAGTATCATTTACATGTATTGCTACATGTTCATGTAAATCTCGAAGATGACCGTGTCGATTACGATAATTCTTTAAGATACTCTGAATGCTTGCAGAAACTAAAAAATACTGCTGCTTTAATCTTAATATTTTCCCATCATCATGTGTATCGTCTGGGTATAAGAACTCTGAAACAGCTTCAGTTTCCCGTTTATAGTGAAGGATATCTTTATTTGTTGGATAAGGAACTGTCTCAGCATTCCAAAGTCTTAACGTATTAACAGTCTTTGTATTAAAACCAATAACCGGAATATCGTATGGCACTGCAGAGATTTTTTCCGCATCAATATGGCGAAAAGCGAGCTTTCCATCTTGCTGTTGGGTTTCAATTAACCCCCAGAAATTCACTTCAATGGCTTGATCTGATTTTCTAACTTCCCACACATTTCCATTACGTAACCATTGCTCTGGTAATTCTACTTGATATCCATCAACAATTTTTTGATCAAAAAGGCCATGTTTATAGCGAATACCACAACCATGACCTGGATAATTTAAGGAGGCTAGAGAGTCTAAGAAACATGCTGCTAAACGCCCAAGACCTCCATTTCCGAGACCAGCATCCGCTTCGCTTTCTTCAATTGCTTTTAAGTCAATACCTAAATCCTTTAGGCCACTTTCAACAATCTCCCTAATTCCTAAGTTAATTAAATTGCTTCCTAATAACTTTCCAAGTAAAAATTCGATTGATAAATAATAGACCTGCTTTTTATTTGAAGATCGTTGAAGTTCGTTTGTGCCAATCCAACTTTCACTTATATATTCACGAACCATGTTTCCTAACGTACTATATTGGTCACGAGTTGTAGAATCAGCAAAGCTTTTACCATACATCATTTCTAACTTTTTTAAGAATGTCTGTTTAAAATCTTCTTTATTTGTGAACATGACTAACACTCCTTGCAGTTAAATCAGCATAGAGCTGATTGTATTTAAAAGCAGATTGTGCCCAACTATAGTCACGATTCATGGCTTCTTTCACAATTTCCTTCCATATTTTCTCCTGTTGGTAAAAGAATATTGCTCTTTTAATCGTAAATAACATATCATGTGCATTAAAGTTAACAAAACTAAATCCATTTCCTCTCTTTGAATGCTCATTGTATGATTGTACAGTGTCATTCAAACCACCTGTTTCCCTCACAATTGGTATGGTCCCATATCGGAGAGCGATTAGTTGACCTAATCCACAGGGCTCAAATCGAGAGGGCATTAAAAATAAGTCACTGCCTGCATAAATATTATGCGCCAATTCCTCATTAAACCCAATTTTCACCTTACATTTATTAGGATAACGCATTGCGATTTGATGAAAATATTGTTCATACTTTTCATCACCTGTTCCAAGAACGATGAATTGAATGTCTTCTTGTAATAATTCTTCAAGTACATGTGTAATTAAATCAAGTCCCTTTTGTGCTGTTAGCCTTGAAACAATTGACAGTACTGGAACATCACTTCGTTTAGGTAGGTCAAAATATTGTTGAAGAGCTTCTTTGTTTGCCACTTTATTTTCAAGACTAAAGGAATCATAGTTTTTCGTTATATATGAATCCGTCTTCGGATTATATAAATCATCGTCAATTCCATTCACTATACCAACTAACGAAGAACTTCTACTTCTTAACAGCCCTTCCAGTTTCTCTCCATAGAATTCTGTTTGGATTTCATCTCGGTAGGTTGGACTCACCGTTGTTATCACATTCGAAGATACTAAAGCCGCTTTCATGAAATTGACACAGCCGTAAAATTCTAATTGATCTATTGTAAAATATGAATCGTTAAGATTTAATAAATCATGAAGAATATCTCTAGGGAAAATCCCTTGGAATTGTAAATTATGAATAGTGAAAACTGATTTAATGTCCTGATAGTAAGGCTCTAAACGATATTCAGAATGCAATAGAAAGTTAATCATTCCTGTATGCCAGTCATGACAATGTATAATATCAGGTTTGAAATGTAAGGAAGGGATTGCTTTTAATACAGCTTTACAAAAATATGAAAATCTCTCTCCATCATCATAGTGACCATACATCGAATCTCGTTTGAAGTAGTATTCGTTGTCAATAAAATAATAAGTTACCCCTTCATATTCAAGTACCTCGAGACCACAATATTGATTTCTCCATCCTACTTCAACGTTAAAATCCTTGACTTTCTTCATAGTCTCCTTAAAGTGACTAGCAATCTGACTATATTTAGGTAGGATAACTCTTACATCAGTGCCAAGGTTTTTTAATTCTTTTGGCAATGCTCCGGCAACATCCGCTAATCCCCCTGATTTGATGAAGGGCACACATTCTGATACCACAAATAATACATTCACGAATTCATCAACGCTCCTTGTACTGAACCCTTCTTTATCACTACCGGTTTTTGTTGAGTTCCATATAACTTCACATGATTTTCAATCTTCACATCTTTATCTAAAATGACACCATTAAGTTCACAGCCGTCACCTATTTGACTCTTTTGCATGATAATACTATTTTTAATCACAGTACCTTTGCCAATTTTTACAGAACGGAAGATAATGCTATTCTCAACTTTACCTTCAATCACACAACCATTAGCTATCATTGAATTTTTCACCTGAGAGCTATTCATATACTTCGTAGGAGGCTCATCTTTAACTTTCGTTAAAATTGGATTAGACTTTAGAAATAGTCTAGACCATGTTTCTGGCTGCAATAATTCAAGGCTATGTTTGTAATAGCTTTCTATTGAATCTATAACCGACACATATCCAGTATATTCATAGTCACATACAACTAATTGGTTATGTGGATGACGAACCACTTCTACAATGTTTCGATATCCTGTTTCTTCACAGCTAGCAATGAGATCAAGTAATAATGATTTCTTTAAAATAAACATTTCCAATGATTTGCCTTGATGTCTAATTTCTGTGATATCACAATTTTTTTCTATATGTCTATTGAGCACCGCTTTATAATCAATGTTACAGATTGTATTAGAGTTTGTAATTAGCGCATACGATTGTGAACTTCTATGGAAATAATCAATATTGGCTTTAAATTGATTAAACGACCCTAAATCAAATTGAATGTCTACATCTGGGGTTGGAAAAAAGAAAAGCCCATCGCGCTTGCGATTTAAATCCCATTGTTTTCCTGAACCTAAATGGTCCATTAACGATCTATACTGAAATCTTGGAAAAATAGCCACACTTTTCATTCCGGAATTCACCATATTAGATAATACGAAATCAATTAATCGGTATCTTCCTCCAAATGGTACAGCAGCTAAAGAACGATTTACAGTTAAAGCTTCGATAGACTCTTTATAAGTAGTTGCATCTATGATTCCAAGCATATTTTTATTCATAGTGTAAACACCCTTTCCACTCACGTTTTTTCCTTACACCTGTGGCTTTACAGCTAGCATCTCTTCAGTAACGAGTAAAACCTCATCTGCACCTTTATCCGATCGAATGATTGTTCCATCTGGAATACTCATATTTGCTGGTACAATCGCTTTATCTATATATACATTCTTTCCAATTTTTGCATCAGGCATAATGACAGATTGCTTAATTATTGTACCCTCACCAACATGAACTCCTTGAAATAGAACTGATTTATCTACTACCCCTTCAATGACACAACCCTCATTAATTAATGACTCATTTACTTCTCCACTTGGAGCGATAAATTGAGGTGGTTGATTTGGATTAACAGAGTATATTCTCCAAGAATAGTCAAATAGATTTAGATCTGGTTCATCATTTAATAAATCCATATTCGCTTCCCACAAACTCTTTACAGTCCCAACATCTTTCCAATATCCCTTAAATGGATACGCAATTAACTTCTTTTTTTCTTCAATTAACAATGGAATTACATCTTTCCCAAAGTCATGACTAGAATCAGGATTTCTGTCATCCATCTCTAAATATTCCTTTAAGACCGCCCATTTAAAAATATATATTCCCATAGACGCTAAGTTGTTTTTCGCATAAACTGGTTTCTCTTCGAATTCAACTACTTCCATGTTATCGTTTGTATTCATGATCCCGAATCTATTTGTTTCTTCCCATGGTACTTCAATAACTGAAATGGATACGTCTGCATCTTTTTCAACATGGTAAGACAGCATATCAGAATAATCCATTTTATAAATGTGGTCACCAGATAGGATGAGCACATATTCAGGTTCATATTGTTTCAAATAATTTAAATTTTGATAGATAGCGCTTGCCGTTCCTGTATACCACTTTACTCCTGACGATTCCGAGTAAGGCGGTAAAACAGTTACCCCTCCATTCTTCCTATCTAAGTCCCAGGCACTTCCAATACCAATATAAGAGTTTAGTACAAGGGGTTGATACTGAGTTAAAACACCAACTGTATCAATTCCAGAGTTTGTACAGTTACTTAATGCAAAGTCTATAATTCTATACTTTCCTCCAAAAGGCACTGCAGGCTTTGCTAAATTTTTTGTTAATGAACTAAGTCGACTTCCTTTTCCCCCTGCTAGTAACATTGCTACACATTTTCTTTGAACCATGCTTCACTCTCTCCCCTCTTTTTTTTACTGGTCTAAAAATACAAACTCCAAACGGTGGAATTGTAATGGATATATGATAACGTTGGTTATGAAAAGGCTCATCGATTGCCTTCATTCTTTTACGATTCCGCCTATCAGTTCCACCGAACTCTTCAAAATCACTATTAAACTCCTCAATATAATTCGTTAACTGAGGTACACCAACCTTAAATTCTTCATATACATTTGGTTTAAAATTGCAAACGACGATTAAATCTTCATTCTTCTTTTTCGCCTTACGTATGAAAGAAAAAATACTTTGCTCATTATTATTTACATCTATCCACTCAAAACCTGAAGGATCATGGTCAACTTCATGTAAAGCCTTATACTTCTTATAAACTCTCAACAACTCTTTAACATATGCATTAGATTTTTTGTGCATGTCATATTCTTCGAGATTCCAATCTAATTGACTAAAGTCTTTCCATTCTGAAAATTGCGCTAGTTCAGCACCCATAAAAAGCAGTTTTTTTCCCGGGTGAGTCAATAAATATCCTAGCAACAGCCTTAATTGAGCAAATTTACTCCAGTAATCGCCAGGCATCTTATTCAACAATGATTTTTTCCCATGTACAACTTCATCATGAGAAAATGGGAGGATGAAGTTTTCACTAAACGCATACAGCAAAGAAAAACTTACTTTGTGATGTAATTCTTTTCTAGAAGAAGGCTCAGCTTCCATATATGATAAAATGTCATTCATCCAACCCATATTCCATTTATAATTAAATCCTATTCCTCCCTGTGATGTAGGTGCTGTCACTAGAGGCCAATCGGTCGAATCTTCAGCAATCATTAACATTGAAGGATCATTTTCAAAGACTACTTCATTTAATTTTTTTAGAAAATCAACTGCATATGAGTTTTTATGTAAGTTGTTTTCCTGATTTGGCCAATAAAGCATATTTGCCACTGCATCTACACGAAAGCCATCTATATGAAAATATTCCATCCAGAATAAAGCATTTGAAATGAGAAAGCTTTGTACCTCAGGTTTACCAAGATCAAAATTAGCCGTACCCCAAACTTCATTTTCCCTATCCTGATACTTTTTGTACTCATAGGTAGGTTCACCATCAAACATGTAAAGTCCGTGGGCATCTTTACAAAAATGTCCTGGGACCCAGTCGAGAATTACGCCAATATTATGCTGATGACATGTATCAATAAACTCCATCAAATCTTTTGGAGTACCGTAACGGCTTGTTGGAGAGAAATATCCTACCCCTTGATATCCCCAAGATTTGTCAAGTGGATGCTCTACGAGGGGAAGTAATTCAATATGGGTAAAACCATGATCCAATACATATGGAATAAGTTCTTTTGCTAGTTCTTGATAGCTTAACAATTCAGTTCCGTTCTTTTTTTTCCATGAACCTACATGTAACTCATAAATAAACAAAGGTTGGTCATAGTGTGACTTTTTATGTTTATTTCGTTGCCACCTCTCGTCATTCCATCGATATCCATCCATGTGATAAATAATAGATGCAGTATTTGGTCTAGTCTCAGAATAAAATGCATATGGATCTGATTTTATAAGTGTTCGACCACCAGCTGTTGTGATTTCATATTTATATAATTCTCCCTCAGTAAGTTCTGGAATAAAGAGTGTCCATATCCCTTCGTTATTAACCTTTTTCATTTTGTGGTGTGTGCCTTGCCATTTGTTAAAATTGCCGACTACACTCACCTTAGCGGCATGAGGTGCCCATACGCAAAAGCGTGTTCCACTTATGTTCATATCATCTAGTAAGTGGGCACCAAACAATAAATGACTTTTAAACAGATTTCCTTCATGAAATAAGTGAATATCGTAATCCGTTGGAATGGATAGCAATGTATTTCACCCTCTCTTTTGCAAATTTATGATTACTTCGCTATATTCACACATTCTACATAATAATGTTGGAAAGATGGTGGGCTTTCATGCGACAGGATTCTACATTTGTGTGTTTATTATCGTTATTCCTTATTTTGAAATAATATTATTCCACACATAATATCTTTAAAACAAAGGCATGATGATAAAAGGAGGTGTTCAAATGAAAAAAAAGAATGAAAAGCAAGATTTTAATGGAGAAACACCATTTTTTGATGCGCCAGATGACAAAATATTGGCTTTCGATATGTTCAGAGGGCCTACTACTGGGGTTTCTTCAGAGTTTGATTTAGATAATCCTAGTAGAAAATTTGAGCAAGACATTAATAATCAGGATTAGTTAAAAAATAGCTTTTTTATGTAAGCGGTTTATCAATTTATGTAAACGTTTTATTATTCCTTTTATTGTAAGATATTATTCTATTATCAATTTTCAGATAATAGGTAAAAACAACAGGTGTTGTTTTTTGTTATTTTATTTATAAAGTAAACTTTGTCGATAAATAATTTGACACAAAGAAAAGCTTCTAAGTATGCAATCGTTTTCAATTTTATTCTAGAGAAATTGTGTGATGGAGACAATTGGAGGGTGGGAATTCTTTTTAGCTAGCCTAAAAATACAACGCTGTATGTGGGGTGTTAACCTTCGTTGCAGGACCTCGCTTTCCGCGGGGCGCTCCTGGAGCCTCCTCGGCATCGCCTGTGGGGTCTCCAGTCCAGCGCATCTCCCGCAGGAGTCTCGGTCCTTCCACTTCAGTTAACACGCATGAATACTTGAGATACAACATTCTAATAACAAAAAACATTTTCATTCATCATGGTGTAATTCTCAAATTGTATGGAAGTCTACCCTAAATAGACGATACTGAAATTGGGGTGTTAACCTCGTTGAAGAATGCTAACTTTCTAAAATGCAAAAAACACTACGATTTTTATCGTAGTGTTTTTTGAGATGACCCATACGGGATTCGAACCCGTGTTACCGCCGTGAAAGGGCGGTGTCTTAACCGCTTGACCAATGGGCCATATTTAAATTGTATCTGGCGGAGAAGGAGGGATTTGAACCCTCGCGCCGCTTACGCGACCTACACCCTTAGCAGGGGCGCCTCTTCAGCCACTTGAGTACTTCCCCGTAATTGGCTCCACAGGCAGGATTCGAACCTGCGACCGATCGGTTAACAGCCGATAGCTCTACCACTGAGCTACTGTGGAATAGTAAATGGTGGGCCTAAATGGACTCGAACCATCGACCTCACGCTTATCAGGCGTGCGCTCTAACCAGCTGAGCTATAGGCCCAATGGAATAATGGAGCGGGTGATGAGAATCGAACTCACGACATCAGCTTGGAAGGCTGAGGTTTTACCATTAAACTACACCCGCATAAAAATGTATATGGGGCGATTGATGGGAATCGAACCCACGAATGCCTGAACCACAATCAGGTGCGTTAACCACTTCGCCACAACCGCCATATATATTTAATTTTTATTAAAATGGTGGCTCGGGACGGAATCGAACCGCCGACACATGGATTTTCAGTCCATTGCTCTACCGACTGAGCTACCGAGCCATTAATGGCGGTCCCGACCGGGATCGAACCGGCGATCTCCTGCGTGACAGGCAGGCATGTTAACCGCTACACCACGGGACCATTTGGTTGCGGGGACAGGATTTGAACCTGCGACCTTCGGGTTATGAGCCCGACGAGCTACCAGACTGCTCCACCCCGCGATAATAAGAAGTATATAAATTTTACCATGCGCTCATGTTACTGACTGTCCCGATTTCAGGAAGCTTTTTCAAGCAGCAGCTCAATCGGTACAACTCGCAGTTCTTCGGTGAAGTAGCGCTTGTTGCTCCACCCCGCGATAATAAAAAATAGAATATAAACTGTCAATCATGATTAAATATTATGGCGGAGGAAGAGGGATTCGAACCCCCGCGGGCTTTGACACCCCTGTCGGTTTTCAAGACCGATCCCTTCAGCCGGACTTGGGTATTCCTCCGTAATATTTAAATGGTGGACCTTGTAGGACTCGAACCTACGACCGGACGGTTATGAGCCGTCTGCTCTAACCAGCTGAGCTAAAGGTCCAATAAGTACATGGTAGCGGCGGAGGGAGTCGAACCCACGACCTCACGGGTATGAACCGTACGCTCTAGCCAGCTGAGCTACACCGCCATGTATATTGAGTTCATGCTAAATCCTATTGGTGGAGCCTAGCGGGATCGAACCGCTGACCTCCTGCGTGCAAGGCAGGCGCTCTCCCAGCTGAGCTAAGGCCCCAAAAATTTAAAAGAGTAATGGTCGGGAAGACAGGATTCGAACCTGCGACCCCTTGGTCCCAAACCAAGTGCTCTACCAAGCTGAGCTACTCCCCGTTATTTAAATGGCGCGCCCGAAAGGAGTCGAACCCATAACCTTCTGATCCGTAGTCAGACGCTCTATCCAATTGAGCTACGGGCGCATATAAAGTGCCGAGGACCGGAATCGAACCGGTACGGTAGTCACCTACCGCAGGATTTTAAGTCCTGTGCGTCTGCCAGTTCCGCCACCCCGGCATGGATGGTCTTTCTGGAGCGGAAGACGGGATTCGAACCCGCGACCCCCACCTTGGCAAGGTGGTGTTCTACCACTGAACTACTTCCGCAAATGGTGCGGGTGAAGGGACTCGAACCCCCACGTCATGGACACTAGATCCTAAGTCTAGCGCGTCTGCCAATTCCGCCACACCCGCAAATATGAAAATGGTGAGCCATGAAGGACTCGAACCTTCGACCCTCTGATTAAAAGTCAGATGCTCTACCGACTGAGCTAATGGCTCTAATAGTAAGCATCTATGATGCTTCTTAGTTAGAAATTAAAATGGTGCCGGCGATAGGAGTCGAACCCACGACCTACTGATTACAAGTCAGTTGCTCTACCAACTGAGCTACACCGGCTAAATAGATGGTGGAGGATGACGGGATCGAACCGCCGACCCCCTGCTTGTAAGGCAGGTGCTCTCCCAGCTGAGCTAATCCTCCGTCATTTCCAACCTGGCAATGTCCTACTCTCACAGGGGGAATCCCCCAACTACCATCGGCGCTGAAGAGCTTAACTTCCGTGTTCGGCATGGGAACGGGTGTGACCTCTTCGCCATCATCACCAGATTAGTAACGACAAATTCTATTATAATATGTTTATCATAAATTGCAAGAGGAAATTTTTCTCTTAAAAAGATTTTTGTTCCCTCAAAACTAGATAACCTAAGAACATTCAATGAAAGTTTTAAAAATTTGTGGTTAAGTCCTCGATCGATTAGTATCAGTCAGCTACACATGTCACCATGCTTCCACCCCTGACCTATCAACCTCGTCATCTTCGAGGGATCTTACTAGCTTACGCTATGGGAA
>JAIVAN010000012.1 GCA_020171895.1 Bacillus timonensis
ACAGGAACAAAATTCAACCTAGCAGGATCCCTAAAAGACAATGCCCTCGATTTAAGCGGTAGTAAGTTTATTAAAAAAGGTGGAAAATTAATAAAGTTAGCTACGGCTAATAAGGGTACAGGTAATATTGTAAAAAATGGAACGAACGCATTTAAAAATTTTGATGTTACAAATGCATATGTTAAACCAAAACATCTCTCTAATACGGGTGGTAATGGTGCGAAATTTCTTGGAAGTACAAAAGGAGAAGCAGAAGAAATCTTGCGTCAAGCTATGCGAAAAGGAGATATAAGTGATGTACTTGATAATGGTTTGACTAGACAAGGAAATCAGTCTTATGAAATTCTCATTAATGCAGGTAAACAAATTGGTACAAGAGGTGAACAAAGAATTAAGATAATTCTTTCTGATGATGGTGGGATGTTAAGTGCGTATCCAATAAAATAGTTGTGTGGGAGGTTGATGAAAATATGATTGATGTCATGGAACGATTTTTAAATGATGAAATCTCATCTCAAGAACTTTACGAGGATATATTTTCTTTTATTAATTCTTTTCATATTAGGAACGGTGAGTTTGAAGGGAATTACTATATAATAAAAAAAATGGATAGGGACAATTTTTTAATATATGCTGAAAATGTATTCCCTGATAACCACAGAGAAATACCATACAGTTTGTCTGTGTATAAAGAGGATTTGCTTAAAGGTATAAACCATCACGCTAAATTAAATGGTTTATCTGTAATTAATAATTTGGACAATTAAGAAATGGATAAATACCTTAAGGGGGATGTACTCTCCTTAAGGTATTTTTTTTGGATGGAGTGCCGAATAAGCCGCTTGTTATTTAGAGAATAGTGATAACCCTAGTAAGCCCTATATGATGTTTTAACAAATTCTTTAATACGTACAACACCTGTAAAACATATACCCTATTTAATAAATTTAATTTCGTGTAAATAACCTGAAAATCATTAGATACTGCCATTCTTAATCTCGAATACTTTACCTTCGCTTTCTCCCCGCCTTTTAAATTTTTTCGCGACTTTTACGTACATGGCTCGATTATTATAGTGAGGACTACTCCACCTCGATTAACTCCTGAATGTCGATGTCTAACACTTTGCATACTGTTTCTAATGTCGATAGATAAACCCTGTCTGTCCACATTGTCTGAACAAAGATGACTTATCGTATTAGGGCGCAGCCCTGTCATTCGTGCCAATTCACGTTGTGAAAGGTCACATTCTTTGAGGATTTCCTTTTACACCTCATGTCATGCCAGATCAAGTAGAAGCAAAAGCCAGTTAGTAAATAAAGGTGGCGGTGTTATTCAACTGTCACCTACTCTCATGTATAATTTTTGATAGAACTAAGGGTAATGTTAAACCTGAAAAAATTGTATGGCCTACTAACAATGGTTCAGTAGTCGGTACTGAGAAAAAAGTTGTTTTGCAAAAGGGTTATCAATTCGATAGATACGGTTTAAACGGGGGTTCATATGTATCACCTGTAGGGACTCCATATGGAATGCGGTCGTTAGCACCTGGAACTGAACTTAAGCCATATAAGACCTTTGAGGTAGTTAAATCAGTTAGAGGTGAGGGAAGTATTATTGCTCCTTGGTTTGATCAACCAGGAGGTGGTGTTCAAATTAAACTGAATAGTACAATCCAGGAATTATTAGATAATGGTAGTATAAGAGAGGTGATAAAATAGTGACGCTGTTTGAATTACAAGAATGTCTAAATAAAATGAAAGTACCTCAAGATTTTTATAGCTTAAATGGTGGATTACCCAATGAAGCATATTGTGTAGGTTATAACAATGGATATTGGGAAGTTTATTATAGTGAAAGAGGCATTAAAACAGACTTGAAAAAATTCAAGTCTGAAGATGAAGCATGTATGTTTTTCTATAGTTCAATTTCCAAATTGTTGAGAGAAATGGGATTACTTTAATCCTATTTATAGCAAATATCGAAAATATTCATTAGAATTAAATTGAAACCTTGATAGGGTAAAGACCTTACAAGGTTTCTTTTTTGTGGGGTTACCTAGTGACGAGTAAAGCGATTTTTATTAAGAAGATAAGAGCATTGTTTAAGGACGAGGGGACAAACGGTTTCTTACACCTATGATTTCAGAAAATCTAATACACCCACAATGCAAATGGCAAACTCATCAGCTTGAATCTAAACGGAATTGAATATTACTATATTCGTAACTTACAAGGAGACATTACAGGACTACTTGATAAGAATGGTGTACAAGTTGTATCCTATCCCTATGATACGAGGGGGAAACTCCTAAGTATCAGTGGTACACAGGCAAGTACAGTCGGAGAAAAGAATCCGTACCGATATCGTGGATATCGTTATGATAGTGAAACTGGATTGTATTATCTAAATGCAAGATACTATAACCCGGAATGGGGAAGTTTCTTGAATGCAGATCGTTATCGAGGAAGTACTGGGGAACTTTTATCCCATAATGTTTTTGCGTATTCTCTAAATAACCCTGTGATGTTTAAAGATCCCTCTGGCTATATTGCTGAAACAGCATTAGATGCATCGTTCGCGGCAATTGACTTGTATACCTATGTGAACGATCCAAGTTGAGCAAATGCAGGGATGGCGGCTTGGAGTATAGCAGCAACAATGATTCCAATGGACCCAGTTTCGTATGTGAAACATGCGGCTGATTTTGGTGCTGACATAGCTAAGGGTAAGGGAAAACCTGATGTTGAAGTAACTATACCTAGTAATAGATATCCTGAAACCAGTAAGCATATCCAAGACGCACAAAAAGCAGGTCATCCAGACATATTAACCATTGACCGTTCAGGTGCAAAATTACGGAGAAAAGATAGCTTAAGCAGTCTTGATAAAGTTTCAGGGAAGGATTTAGATGAATACCCACCAGCAATGTTTAAAGAGGGTGGTATGGGTGCAAGTGTAAGACCTGTTAGTCCATCTGATAACCGAGGAGCAGGTGCTTATTTAGGGAATAAGTTAAGAAATTATCCAGATGGAACAAGAGTAAGACTTAAATAATGGAGGGATTATATAATGAGTGAGTTTTCTTTTGAAACTGAAATATTTTATTCACAGATTGCATTGTTTCAGTATGGAATTGATAACCCTTTTAATGATTGGAATGAACTTCATGTAAATCAAGGATTTTCGTGGAGAGATGGTTCAGTTTCCTTTGGGACGCTATCTAGTGATGGTGATTGTAAGATTACTGTGAAGTTGACTAAAAAAGTAGAAACTGATGGTGATGTAATAAGAGCGATTGTTGTTCCGTTCAAAGTTAAAAAGGGTGGCATAGAGATAGGTTCAGTAATGGAAACAGTTGCAATTGATATACCTGAAGGCAATTATGAACTATTGTTTACAGCTAAAAATGTAAATAGCACAGAGCACTATACATTTTCATTTATAGAAAGTGAAAATCCCATTGCAAAAGTTTTAAAAGCAGACGATGAATTAAATTTACCTGATAATTTATTAATGAAAGCAAATCCAGCTATATAAAATTTATTGGACGGCTAATTCTGTGTTAGCTGTCCTTTTTTAGTGTACGGAGTGTCGAATAAACTACTCCTTATATAGAGCATAATTAAAATCCATATAATCCATGTATAATGTTTTTTAAAAATGATTTCAAGGTTTCTTTTTTGTTGGTGGGGCTACCCAGTGACAAATAGTTTAATTATTATACAGAGAATAAGAGTAACTCCTGTTAGCCCTATATTATTTTTTTACGAATTATATAGTACGCACAACACCTTTAAAACATATACCCTATTTACGCTTTATGTTGATAAGCAAATAACCTTAATAATATCAGTTACCACCATTTCAATTCTTCAAAACCTTACCTTCACTTTCTCCCTGCCTTTTAAATTTTTTCGCAACTTTTACGTACATAGAACGATTAATACAGTAAGAGGACTACTCCACCTCAATTAACTCCTGAATGTCGATGTCTAATTCTTTGCATACCTTTTCTAAAGTCGATAGATAAATCCCGTCCACATTGTCTGAACAAAAATGGCTGATTGTATTATAAAGAATCCCTGTCATTCGTGCCTATTCACGTAGTGATAGGTTGCGTTTTTTAAGGATCTCATTAAGTTTGTTTGATATTAGCTGTTATATATTAAGACACCTTATGTCATGCCATTCAAGTAGAAACAAAAGCTATTTAGTAAATAAAGGTGGCGGTGTTATACAACTGTCATCTTCTCTCATGTATAATTTTAGATAGAACTAAGGGTACGGGTAAATATGTATCTAATATGAATGCAACTGATATACTATGGAAAGCAAAAAGTGCATCTAAAGGAAATACAACCATTGGAAGTGCTTCAAGACAAGAAGCGTGGAAAGCTGGGAAAGCATGGGTTGGACCAAATGCAAATCCAATATACAAGAAGAAAACAGGTGAGTTAATGGGCTATAATAGCCTTGACGGTTCTAGAACTTTTAGACTTGATTTCAAGCCCAAAGAGAATATGGTTAGAGCAAACTTTCAGGAGTTTACTAGAAAATGGGGGGATGGAAGATGGATTCCTGTGAAAAATGCCCACATTGATATTAAGTAAAAAGGAGTAATATACCTATGATTGAACTCGAAATTGTATCACTTTCTATCAGAAGTGAAGATTATGGGAATGAACTTGATGATTTTACAATTGACATTCAAGTAGATATTGGACCAAAAGAAGGTGAAGGTTCAGAAACATTCTCATTAACTGTATGTAGTCCTAAAAGACTCGAAAAAACATTAAAAGAAAGACCATATGAGGTTGAAATAGGTAGAGGCCTTTTAATAATGGTTGATTTTAATATTGATGTTATTGAAAATACAATAATTAAGATAATTGATAACTGTAAAAGACCAACATGGGAGGCGGTTTCACAAGCATTGTCTACCTATTTTTATGGAGAGTTTGATATTTAATAGATGAGCCTTGATTATTAGCAAAGTAATTTGAAAGAATAAATATTTGAGTGCAATTGGAAAACCTTGATTGGCTAATGCCTTTCAAGGTTTCTCATTTTGTGAAGGGCTACCTAGTGTCGATTAAACCAATTTTTTATTAATAGGAAAAGTGTAATTATCTTAACCTCTATATGATGTTTTAACAAATTATATAGACGTACAATACCGTTGAAACGTATGACCTATTTAATGTATTTTAACTCATGAATATACTCATAAAATCATCAGTTACCACCATTTTCATTCACCAAAACCTTACCTTCACTTTCTCCCTGCCTTTTAAATATTTTCGCAACTTTGTTGTACATAGAACGATTACTAGTGTGAGAGGCTACTCCACCTCGATTAACTCTTGAATGTCGATATCTAACACTTTGCATACTGTTTCTAATGTTGATAGATACACTCGGTCCACGTTGTCTGAACAAAGATGGCTGATTGTAATAGGACGTAGCCCTGTCATTCTTGCTAACTCACGTTGTGATAGGTCACGTTCTTTGAAGATTTTCTTTTACACCTCATGTCATGCCAGATCAAGTAGAAGCAAAAGCTAGTTAGTAAATAAAGGTGGCGGTGTTATACAACTGTCACCTTTTCCATATATAATTTTAGATAGAACTAAGGGTACGGGTAAAAATAGTGGTCAGTTAAAGTTAGATTTACAATTCTTTGCAAAAAAGAAGGATATAAAACAAATTGAATCTATCTCTAAAGAATTTAAAATGACACCTCAACAACGAAGAGATTATGGAGACTATATTGAAAGTCTTAAAGAGCTAGTACCTAATAATAAAAATTTCTCTTACAAGGAATTACGAAAAATTGCAAAAGAGTTTATGGAGGAGTGACGATGATTGATAGCGGTAGTTGTAGTTTAATAATTAAAGGAGAAGGATTGGACTTTAGTGAAATTTCTAAGACACTTAAAATAAATCCTACAAGAGAAATGAGAAAAGGTGTCGTTTACAGTTCTATTTTTGGTCCGAATAAAGAAGATTTTTGGATTTATGAATTGAAGGTCAATGAAAATCAAAGTCCAAATGATACCCTTTCAACTCTCTTATCTTATCTGTCTCATTCAAAACAATTTATTGTGATGTTAAGCAAGTCTCATAATGTTTCAATAAAATGCTATATTCAATCTTCTATGGCTCAGATTGGTTTCGATTTATCACCCCCAACGATAGTTGAATTATCGAAGTTGAATGTTAAATTGGAATTTTCAATTCTTTCTTGGGGTGGAGTAGAGGGTTAATAACATAAAAACCTTGATTGGTTAAATGCTTTTCAAGGTTTCTTTCTTGTTAGTGGAGCTACCCAGAGGCGAATAGTGCATTTTTTTTGCAGAGAATATGAGTAAACCCTGTAAGCCCTATATTATATTTTTATTATTTATATAGTACATACAACACCTTAAAACGTATGCCCTATTTACTCTTTATTTTTGTTAAGCAAATAACCATATATCATCAGTTACCACCATTCTTATCCTAAAATACTTTACCTTTGCTTTCTGCATGTCTTTAAAATATTTTTGCAACTTTTACGTACATGGAACGATTATAGTGAGGACTACTCCACCTCGATTAACTCCTGAATGTCGATGTCTAACGCTTTTCATACCGCTTCTAATGTCGATAGATAAACCCTGTCCACGTTGTCTGAACAAAGAGTGCTTATTGTATTAGGGTGAAGCCCTGTCATTCTTGCTAACTCACGTTGTGATAGGTCAAGTTCTTTGAGGATTTCCTTTTACACCTCATGTCATGCCAGATCAAGTAGAAGCAAAAGCAAGTTAGTAAATAAAGGTGGCGGTGTTATACAACTGTCACCTACTCTCATGTATAATTTTTGATAGAACTAAGGGTAAGGGTATAAGAAATGTTGATTATAAAGATATTTCTAAAACTAAACCAAATGATTTACTGAAAAATGGATGGGAAGATATTACACACCCTAATAAGAGGGCAAAAACGAATAGCAGGGATTATCTTGACCAGAAAACGGGAACTAAATTATCTTTTGATAAAGGTAAACCTGGTGCAACTGGCTTTGAAGGAGTAGACCATTATCATATCCACAATCCTAATAGAACTGGAAAAGGAGATTATTATCTCGATATAAATGGAAATCCAGTTCCGAAAGGCTCAAAGGCATCGCATATAGAAATTAATTAATTGCTTATAAGGGGGAAACGATGGTTGAACTGAATGTATTTAGAGATATATACTTTCACGATAGCATTTTAGAAGGTATAAATTATTTGGAAAACGAGAATAAATTAATTTTAGAAATTGAACTCTGTAACTGGAAACAAAAATGGTTTAATAGTGATGAAAGCGAAATGAGAATGGGGCATTTAGTGTTCAGAAATGTTATAGACTATGAAATAGACCCACACTCTATGGTGGATAGTAATGAAGTATTAGAAATTGAAGTTAATAAAATTGATAAAAAATATTATTTAACCAAATTAGTTTTAACACTTGAAGATGATGTTATGATAATTAAGATAAAAGCTAGTGATGTTGAATGGATATGGTTGTAAAATTATATATGTAAATTAATAGTTAATATTTTGCCTTAAGGGAGCAAACTCTCTTAAGGCTTTTTTATTCAATGAGGTGGAGTGCCGAATAAACCGTTTATTAAATCTAAGGTAGAGACATCTCTTGTATGCCCTATATGACATTTTAACAAATTATTTAGTACGTACAACACCTTTAAAACGTATACCCTATCTAATGTATTTTATTTCATCTCAATCATCTAAAAATCATCAGATACTACCATTATCATCGTCAAATACTTTCCCTTCGCTTTCTCCCTGCCTTTTAAAATTTTTCGCAACTTTTACGTACATGGCTCGATTATTATAGTGAGGACTACTCCACCTCGATTAACTCCTGAATGTCGATGTCTAACACTTTGCAGACTGTTTCTAATGTCGATAGATAAACCCTGTCCACGTTGTCTTAACAAAGATGGCTTATTGTATTAGGGCGTAGCCCTGTCATTCTTGCTAACTCACGTTGTGATAGGTCACGTTCTTTGAGGATTTCCTTTTACACCTCATGTCATGCCAGATCAAGTAGAAGCAAAAGCCAGTTAGTAAATAAAGGTGGCGGTGTTATTCAACTGTCACCTACTCTCATGTATAATTTTTGATAGAACTAAGGGTATAGATAATGCTATTCCTAACTTTAATAAAGCTACAATAGACCCTAGAAAACTAACTGATTATGCCTTAAATCCTAATCATCCAGTTGGAGGGAATAAAGCAAAAGTATTTGAGAGTGCTTTAGGGTATAATCAATCTAATGCTAGTCAACTAATGAAACAAATTCAGAAAAATCTACCTAACACACCTGCTACATTAGGGAAAGCAGACCAATACGGTCAAAGATATACTGTTGATATGCTAATAAAAGGTGCTAAAGGTAAAACTGCAACAGTTAGAACAGGATGGATTATTATGAGTGGCTCAAATACACCTGAAATGACTACACTATTTGTAAAGTAGGTGGAGATAATGAGTTTTGAAGAAAACGAAACTGTGATAATTTTAGAAGATAGCCCTAATGAGGGTATAAAAAAAGGGGATATAGGCACTATAATAATGGTTTATGAAACACCTAATAAAGCCTATGAAGTTGAGTTTGTAGATGAAGAGGGTAGCGTCAAGTTCCAAGGAGTTTATCACTCAAATCAGATAGCTAAACTAAAATAATTTTATGATGAAACCTTGATGGGCTTAATGCCTTTCAAGGTTTCATTTTTGTTTGTGAGGCTATCTAGTGACGAATAGCTCATTTTTTATGAAGGGAATATGAGTAACTCCTGTAAGCCCCATATGATGTTTTTACGAATTATATAGTACGTACAACACTTTAAAACGTATACCCTATTTATTGAAATTTTTTTCTTGTAAATAACCCGAAAATTATCAGTTATCACCAATTTTATTCAGTAGAACCTTATCTTCAGTGGTTTTCATTCGGCACTCCACCTCATTTTAAAAAGCCTTAAGGGATTAATATTATCCCCTAAGGCTTTTGGTTTAATCATATTAAACTAGTAGTCTGTTTTGGGCGATAAACTCCTCATAACTTGACCTTATCCATGATGAATTGTTATATAAATAATTAATATGTTTCCTCTTCAAAGAGTTTTTCTTTTACATTCTTATATACTTCCATAGCTGATGGGGTGTAATTATAATACTCATCTATAAACGCCCCTCTCCATAACGAGGGTAAAAAATGAATTGAACCATCATGATTTTTTTCAATCTCCCACCTTGAAGAGACTTTATTAGAAGTGATTTCAAAAAGTTTAGAAGGATACATTAACATTTGCCCAATATCATTTTCTAGCCTAAAAAAAATATTATCACCTTCATGCATAGCAATTGCAGAGGAAGATGGAAAAACTTCTAAAGTTAATACTAAATATTCTTTTTGGTATGTTAATGCTTCTTCTTTATTATTATTTATAATGTACTTAACTCTCATATTTTTTATCCCTCTCAAAATAATATAGATTTCATTCCATAATCTGATACTTCTCCAATTTTAAGATTTTTATAAAAATGAACTTCAAAAGTTCCACCGCCAGGTCTCTGTATCCTTTTAGTAGACATCTTTGCCCAATCATCTATACTTCCACCATTTCTAGTTAAGGCAGCTTTGGCATTAGTATCTTTTAATTTACTTCCTGGAACAGCTACTTTAGAATTACTAACAATGGTAGATTTTAGTTGACCATTCGATTTAAATATTGAACTAGCAGATTGTTGTCCAAGTTGATTTTTTAATTTATTATAGTTAGCAACATTTTTAGCATTACCCGTACCCTTAGTTCTATCAAAAAATTATACATGAGAAAAGGTGACCGTTGTATTATACCGGCACCTTTATTTACTAACTAGTTTTATTGCTACTTGATCTGGAATGACATAATGTGTCTTAATATTTAACATGACAGTATCAAGCAAACTAAAAGAAATCACTAAAGAAAGCAACCTATTACACCTTGACTATGCACGAATGAAAGGGGTTCGCCCCAATACAATAAGTCATCTTTGTTCAGACAATGTGGACAGGGTTTACCCATCAACATCAGAAACAGTATGCAAAGAATTAGACACCGACATTCAGGAGTTAATTGAGGTGGAGTAGTCCTTCGCCATAGTCATCGTTCTATGTACGTAAAAGTTGCTTAAAAATTTAAAGGCAGGGAAAAAGCAAAGGTAGCCTGTTGGAGAATAGAAATGATGGTAACTGATATTTTATGATTAATTTCATGAGGTGAAATACATTAAATAGGTCATACGTTTTAAAGGTGTTGTACCAATAATATAAGGCTTACATTGGTTATCCCTATTTTGTAAATAATAAGCGGTTTATTCGGCACTCCCCCCTCTAAGAAAAACCCTGAAAGAGTTTGTTCACTCATTTCAGGGTTATAATAGCTTTTATTCATTTTTTAATATATTCTGTGCAACTGTGCTATTTGGCATTATATTAACTATATCTCTAGCAATTTCCTTTGCCTCTTCTTTACTTATTAGTTGTTCAGGAATATCGTGAAATAGTAATAGATATTCTTTTAAACTCACATCTTTAGGGTTTAACTCTATTGCCCTTCTTGCATGATATAATGCAATTGAGTATGCATCTGGTAAATGACATAAAGCTGTGCTTAACAATTCTGAAGCCAAATAATGAAAGTCTGAAGTTTCATTAATAGTAATCAAATGGAAAACAAATGAATAAGCCCCTATACTTTCTTCATCAAAACCTAACTCAAGGATTATTTGCTTTAGAAAATCTCCACTTTCTTTCTCAATAAGCACTTTAGCTTCTTTAAAATCACCTGACATTATTAACTGTTTTACTTTTTCTTTCATAGTTATTTCACCCACGCATCTGATATTCTATATGTTCCATCAGGTAGTTTTTTGTATGTTACCTGTACCAATTCTCCATTTACCATTTTAACTTTAGATGATACTGATTTATATGGAATAACTGCACCATTTTGCATAACATCTGTGATAATTGGTTTTATTTTATTCCAACTCTTATCAGGTACAAGTTTATCCCACTGATGATTAGACTTTTTACTACCATTTATAATGTGATGTATCTTGTTATCATTCAGTTTACCTACAGCATTATGTGCATTCGAAGATGACAGTAGTTTAACTTTACTATTACCCTTAGTTCTTTCTTAAATTATACATTAGATAAGGTGACAGTTGAATAACACCGCCACCTTTATCAATCAACTAGCTTTCGTCTCTACTTGCTCAGGCATGATATAAGCTTCCTTATTCTTCATCATGCCATAGATGATATTGACTAGCCTTCTCATAATACATATTAGGGCTTGTTTTTTCGTTTTACCTTCTGATAGCTTCTTCTGATAATAATTGTAAAATACAGGGTTACGAGGTATTTTACTTCCTTTACTTACTTGTACTTGTTGAACTGCTAAGTTGAGGAAGATATGATGCAGGTTTCTATTTCCTTGTTGGCTTTTGTGATAGGTTTCCTTACCGCCCGAACCGAATAAAACAGGGGAAACTCCTGCATATCTTGCTAGTTTATTAGGGTTAGAGAACCGATGGACGTCTCCTATTTCAGAAATTAAAGCGGATGCAGTAACTGTATCAATTCCTGTCATCGTTTCAAGCTGCATTCCTAAAGACTTCACTAATTTTTTTAGTTTCTTTTCCACTCTATTTATTTCCTTTTTTCTAAATCGGATGTCACGAACAAGACTTTGAACAATGAAATCTCTTTCAGATTGATAATCACGTTTAGTATTACCATCACAATCCACTAAAGAAAGAATTTCTTTAGCTTTTTTAGTGGATAAACTATTACTACTAGCTTTAAGAATAAACTTTCTTAGTTCTTCCATTTTTACTCCCTTCAAATGATCTGGAGAAGGGTACTTCTCCCAAAACGCTAATGCAGTTTTCCCCTCCAGTTGAGAAAAAAATTGGCGGTAGCTTGAATAGTGGTAGGAAAGCTGTAAGTGTAGTTGATTTTTCAAAGAACCTAATACTTTCACAAGGGCATCTCTTCGACCTACTAATGTAGAGATTGTCCAATAGATATCCGATGGAGCTGCATTAGGAAGTTGAGTAAACTTTCTTGCTAGAATTTCTGCAATACACTGTGCATCCCAACTATCACTCTTTTTTGTCATCGCATAACTCTTTCTCTCTGCATAAGATAAAGAAGGGTTGACTGATTTCACTTTATATCCTTTTTCTAATAAATAGACAGCTAGAGAACGTCCATAGCCATTCACATCTTCTAATCCAAATACAGGAGTGATATCTTTCTCAGTATGTTCTTCTACAAAAGTATTAAAGTTATTAAATAACGAGGGCTTGTTCAAAAAGGTTGTTTCTATTAATTTCTCTCCCCAACAATTTACTATTACCGCTGTATGTTGGAACTTGTGCAAATCGACACCTACATAAATAAATTTTTCTCGTTTCAAAAAACTCACTCCTATCTTGGATTAGTAGCAAGAGGAAGGAAAAGAGAATGTCGGCAACCTTAGATGAAGCGTTAGTCTGGTACGACTCGCAAGGGTACGAAAGCCTATCCATTCTCGACCTTTATCTCTTATAAAATCGTTTGAAGCTATCCACTTGCGGCGATTTTACCATTTTATATTTATTACCCAATTTTAAATTTTGTATATGAATTTGGTGGTAATTTACGGGTATATCCTGGACAATTAAACCAGTATTGTTAGCCAGGATATACCCTAATAAAATATCCAAAATGTCTTCCTTTTAGGGGGAGTTTTTTTATTTCTCTGGAACAAAATAAAGCCTCATACTTAAACAGTAATTTCTGAATAATTCAGAATATGGTAAGGTGTATTTAAAGTTTGTGAAGAAGTGTACTTACACTAACGTGGCAGGTTTGTGCAAGAAGGATGATATTAAATCTACATTATCAGATAAAGTTATTTCTATTAAAAAGAGAGGTGGTGGGTGATGAATTTTGGTGCGTGGTTTTTTTTCATTATTCTTGGTATAGGGTTAATTTTGGTTGTTATAAACAAAAGAATGACAAAATTAGATATGTCATTATTCATTGCTATTGTCCCCGTGTATTACTTAATTGCTTATTTGTTTGGCGATGAAATGCTAAGTCCCTTTATCTTCACAGACGATAGTTTCACAATTAGTTTTGTAGGGTTTGTTTTGTTAATCGGTACTTTTCTTTTGGTAAGATTTATAATCAATAGATTCATGAAAAATTAGTAGCTGATATTCAAGTAACGCGGGCATTCCTTCAAAAAAGGCAGCCCTTTTTTCTTGATGTAACGGTATGGTTTAGCATTACAACAATCTTTTTTAATCAGTAGCTAAAAGACCTGATAGTTGTACAAAACGGTGATATAATAATCGTATAGAGTAAAGGGTGGTGTATATTATGGAGTGGTCAGAAGTTAGGAAAATGTACCCAAATCAATATGTTAAACTTAACATCATTGACTTTTACCTAGAAGATGATAAAAAGATTGTAACAGATGTTGCGTTAATTAATGTTATTGAAGATCCAAAATTAGCTACTAAAGAATTGCTTAAATCTAAAGATGATACAATTGTTTATCATACAGGGGCTGAAAAAATTGTAATTGAGATGAGAAAAGCAATAGGTCTAAGAGGTATCAGATTATGAAGTTAGACTTTGTGAATCATTTACTAGAAGTGGAAATGACTATTTCTTACAAAGGTAAAAAGAAAACAATAGATAAGCTTGTTATTGATACAGGTGCAGCTCATACTCTTATTTCATCTGATATTGTTGATGAGATATTGAAAATGGAGATCCTCTTGTAAGCTCTTATGGAATTGGCGGTGAAGAGTATTCTTTCCGTAAGCCAGTTGATTTTATCAAGCTTGGCAATTATGAAGTTCCAGATATGAAACTAGACTTTGGCAACTTAGATGATTGGGGAATCAATGGACTAATAGGACTAGATATATTAATGAATGGAGAGTTTATCATTGATCTAGGAAAATTAGAATTAATCCAAAATTAGTAGTGCAGATAAAATTATTAATGCTGCGACTGCCATTGCTAGAAATTTTAAGATTAACATTATGGCATGGGATAAATGCTATGATGTTTTTTTAATTTGTGAGGTAGTGTACTTAAACTATAGGGGGCGAATGTTGAACAAGCAGCAGTCGCTTCTTTCGTTATAGAGAGGTATAGGTCCCAAAGCATCAATTGTATTTATCTAATATAAAATGTAAAAAATACTGAGGGTAAGATAATTTAAGAAAGTTGTGATATCCTTGGTCAAAAAATGTTTTTTTATATTTTTTATTATGCTTTGTTTCAATCTTTCTATATCAGTATTTGCTGAGACGAATGAAAACACAGTGTCTGCAATACTAACTGCTAAAGTGACGACAACTAATAAATCATCAAAAGAACAAGGTGCTCCAATAAGAAAGGCTCGAATAGTTGTAATAAATTCAAAAGGGAAAATAATAGCAACAGATTTAACTAATTCTCAAGGGGAAGCAAAGATACCTGTTAAAGTCCCTATAGACCATAGACTTCCTTTGAAAAATATGGGAGAGGTTACCGTAATAGCCTTTGCAAAGGGCTATAACGAACATATCAATTTTAGTGTCCCAATCAATGAGTTTAACGATAATACAGGTAGAGTTTCAATTCCTCTTTGGCAGATAGACCCTAACAGACGAAATGAACCACAGTTTCTCAATGGAAGCTTTCACCGTTTTACTGTATTTGAAATGCTTGATTATTATGCTGGGAAATTAGGACTAAAGAGACAAAATATCAAAGATGAATCCATAGAACCAACTCCTTGGGGACCTGAATTAAGCACTGATAATTAATGTTTGACTTTAATCTTTCTTCAACTATAGGTTAGCTTTTGCACAACAGCTTCCATTACGAACGAGTGCAGATGTTGAACAAGTCATAACATAATAGGTGATTATATTGAAAAAGAACATTGCATGTGCATTTTATAAATTAAGAGGTATATTGAAATTAAGGTAAACACCACTACACCATTCTATCTGCGACCACCATCCAAGCCACGTGGAGTGCGTAGCACAGATTTTATTAAAATAAGGTGTATGAGTTTCGTGGGAGTACCGAGAGGACGGTTCTATTGGTTTCATTTTTCCTTGTTAGGTCGAATTGAGTAAGGTTAAGAGATTGTCCGAATATATTTTAATTGTAGAAGTAATTTTAACTATAAGTTAAAAACTTTGGTCCATATGTAGTTCCCGGTATTGCATATACAATTGTTACCAGGGCAATTTGGAAAATGAAGAGTAATTCAATATATCAATTTAATCATTAGATTACGTGTAATTTAAATGCCTTTTATGATAAGTAATATTTTTTATTATTAATATTTATAAATGCGAAAGCTGGCGAGAAGCCAGCTTTTATTAATAGATTTTATAATTCATTATTAATTTCACTCGCATCGTCTATCAACTCTTGACCAATTGGTTGAGGTAAAATTCCAGCGTTGATAAAACCTTTCACTTGGTTAATAAATGCCTCAAGCTGGTTTTTAGCAGGATTGTTCTTCCCTTGGTCTAAATTATTAATAACGCCATTCAGTTTAGCAAGTAAGCCATTAGCTTTTGCTTTTTTTAGTTTTCCATCGTTCACTAGCTCATTAATGCGATCAATTAAATCTCTTACCTTATCCTGTGGTGTAGGTGCGCTAATTATTGCAAATTGGGTAGGGTTAACACCGACAGGGATTGTAGTAATAACAGAGTCGTTATTTATATCAATTACTGTCACATCATTAGAGTCAAAATTCAAAACATAACCTAATTGCCCATCTGGTGTGATAGCAGTACTCAATGGAGTTATCCCTACAGGAATTGTTGTTAATACTGTGTCAGTTGTAATATCTATGACAGCTAAAGCATTGTCACCTCGATTTGGAACATATCCTTTTGTTCCATCAGGAGTAATGTTAATGTTAAAAGGATTATTTCCCGTAACGATATTTTTTACAATGGTATCAGTAGTTGGATCGATAACTGAAACGACATTAGAAGTGGAATTTTGAACATATATTTTTGAACCATCACTAGTAATTACAATAGTTGATGGTTGGCCAGGTAATGGTATTTGTTTTATAACAGTATCTGTCGCAACATCAATGACATAAAGCTCGTTTGTGCTAACGATTTCTACATAGATTTTGCTATTATTCGGTAAAATAGCACTACTTTGGGGAAAGTTACCTACCGGTATTGTTGTTATTACAGTGTCAGTGACTGCATTAAAAACAGTAACATCATCAGTCACTTCATTAACTACATACCCTTTATTGCCATCAGAAGTAATAGAAGGTGGTACTGGATTAAACCCAACAGGAATATTTTTTATAACTGTATCTGTAGTGGTATCAATGACTGAAACAGGGCCTCCATTTCTATGGTTTGGTACATAAGCCTTAAGTCCATCTGGTGACATAGTCACCCCGTGAGGACGTTGAGTCATAGGGATGGTTTTAATAACAGTATTAGTTGTTAGGTCAATAACGGATACAGTATTTGAGCCACGATTGGCAACATACATTTTTCTTTCATCTGGTGTGACACCTAAAGAACCAAAAGGTGTAACACCAACAGCAATCGTATCTACAACTGTATTTGAAAGTGTATCAATGACTGAGATATTATTTGAACCGCGGTTTACAACATAAAGAAAAAATGACATTAGATCTCCTCCTTTCTATAGTATCGATTCTAGTAGGATTTATCTACATCACATATTATTCATTGAAAATTGATAGGTTCATAATAAAGTTTAAATTAGTAAAACCGACTACAATTGTAGTCGGTTAAATATATTTTAATAGTGTTACATAATAGAGATTGCGTTATTTTTATTCATATGGAAAGGTATCGTATATTTACTGTCTACCTTAGAAATTGGATTAAGAAGTATTCTTTTTCAAAAGGGAATTATACTGTATAATTTTACCTATAAATGAACCGAGGAAAAGTAAAACCAGCGGAACCGTCCCCTTGGTACAAAAAAAGGAGGAAAATGAAATGAAATTAGCATTCCTATATCATCCAGTAAAGAACCTTGAAGAATCACTAGAATTCTATCGAGAAACACTAGGATTTGAAGAAGCTTGGAGAGAAGGTGAACACACAGTTGCTTTGAAACTACCAAATTCAGATATTCAGCTTTTGATAGAGAATGATGAACTAGAGTTTTCTGCAGGTGGGGTTTTCTTAGTAGATTCTGTGGATGCGTTTTTTAGAGAGAATAATGACAAATTAGAATTTGTTAAAGAACCTGTTGACATACCACCAGGACGTTACGCAATTTATAAAGACAATTCAGGTAACCATTTGAGGATTATTGACTTTTCGAAACAGAAATAGAACTAGTATGTAATTATAAAATAAGTGAATACTTCAATATAACTAAAGAACCATGTGTATGTCACGTTGGGTATGAATGGATAAACCACTTAGTCGAGGAAGAGAATTTATTTAAGATTGACATAAATAGACGGGATTTTTAATTGATACCAGTAGAACCGTCCCCTCGGTACACCCTAAACAAGAAGTTCCTCCTGGTAAAATTGTAGATATGATTCGTAAATATTGGGGGAATTACAGAATAAAGCAAAGAAAAAGAAGGAGGAAAAGTGATGGGAATGGTAAAGAAGGAATTGTCATTAAATGAACGAGAAGAATTGCTTGAAGTATTGAAAGCTCGTTTTGAAACAAACATGAAACGACATAGTGGTCTAGATTGGACGGCGATTCAAGCTAGATTGGAAGCAAATGTTGATAAACTTTGGTCGCTCCGTGAAATGGAATTAACTGGTGGTGAACCAGATGTTGTCGGTTATGATAAGACGAATGATGAATACATATTTTTTGACTGTTCAGCTGAAAGTCCAACAGGCCGAAGAAGCATTTGTTATGACCGTCAAGCGCTGGAATCAAGAAAAAAACACAAACCAGAAAATAGTGCAATTGATATGGCAACTACCATGGGAATTGAACTATTAACAGAGGAACAATACCGTGAGCTACAGCAGATTGGGAATTTTGATTTAAAAACATCGAGTTGGGTGCAAACACCTGAAAATATTAGAAACCTAGGTGGTGCCCTTTTCTGTGATCGTCGTTATAACACAGTCTTTGTCTATCACAATGGTGCAGAATCCTATTATGCTGCAAGGGGATTTCGAGGTTCGCTAAGAGTTTAAAAGACTGAAAAGGTACCAAAAGGACCAATAGAACCAAGAGAACCGTCCCCTAGGTCCAGTGAGGAGTTTGCTATATGTGGGATATTAATTTTAATATTGTTCAATTCGTCATTTCGATTTTGGCATGGGGAACAATCGGATACATTGCATATCGTATATACACAAAACAAGAGTCTAAGCCGAGGATATGGAAGATTGTATTTGTTATGATGGTTGGCCTTTTTTCTTTTTCTATTAATTTACCTTTCTTTGATACGATTATAAAAATATCTATTTTACCTTTAGGTGTATGGATTTTGTATGCTGTTTTAAAAGGAAAAGCAGGACGATGGGAAAAATATCGTCGTTTTGCTTGGTTAGGATTTTGGGCTAACTTCATCTTTTTGGCTTCTACTTTCATCTCAATCCCCATTTCCTATTTTGCCTACCCTGAAGATCATCCTGCAACCTATATATCAGATGTCAGTAATGCTTCTGTTGTACCTATCCATCCTTCTGCGAAAGATGAGTCACTGCATAAAGAAGTGATAATTAATCAATTGGCTAACTTTGAACGAGAGCGTATTATCAATGATGTGTGGTATGAAGAGACCTACATGAACGCTGAACCAAGTAAGCAAAATGAACGGTTTCCGTATCTACTTATTAATGTGAAACCAAAATGGGGTAGTGGGATAAAAAGTATGATTTACATAGAGAATGATGGAAAAGGATTGTTAATCTCCACTGCAGATAAGCAATACTACTTTCGTTCCAACAGCTCGGTACTAATGGGGGGAAGTAAAGATGAATAAGAGATTAGTAGTCTATCTTTTTAGTGGATTGATTATTGTGTGCATTTCCATCTTTGTTTATCTTTCTTATTTTTCACTTCCATCTCCTTTTCTTTCAGAGAAGCAACTAGCTGAGGAAATTAACAGTACACTTCCAGAAGCTAAAGTAGAGGAAATTCTAGGAGTTTTTGATGTGGGTGAAAGATATAAATATGTCCCTTTTAAATCAAATGAAGACAGTTATGGTAAGAGCTTTTGGTTGTGGAATCAAAATAAGTGGCAAGTAGCTTATATTGATACAACAGGTGAACCACATATATGGAAAGTTAATAAAAGAGACCCATCATCTTATCATATCGTTTGGAATATTCACCCTGATGATCAATTGGAGGAAGTAGATTTTTATATGATTAGAGACAGAGGGTATAGCGTCAGAGATGGTACAAAAGAAACGTATTATCCAAGAGTTCAGATGCGTCAAACGGTTTCATTTGAAGAAGAAGCGTTTGGTATCCTTAAAATTCCTCAAGAATGGTCAACATTTGTAGCATCTATAAATGACACACACTCAGCTAAACAATCACACCTCGATGCTTTTTTTAATTCCTTTGCAGCGGAGCGACAGGTTTTTTATGGCTGGATTCCATATGGGCGAGAAAACGAAGAGACGATTCCAAGAAAATCTGTAAATGGAAGTGGTTATTTATATGGTGATATTGAGTTAGATTTTCTGATGATATTAAATGGAAGTGAAATTGAAAGAAGTGGTGATTAATAAGTAGTGCCTACAATTGTAGTGATACTATAATGTGATTGATAAAGGAAGCTGAATCATTTTATGCAAAAAACGGATTAAGAAACGATGGTTGGAAATAATAGTGATCAAGGACTGATGATCACTTGTTTTCATAGTAAATACTTGATAGTTGTGATAGGATTAATCTTTATAGCGAAAAAGAGGACGTGACCGATTATGATTAACATTACTATGCCGAATGTGGATGTCTCCATTACAGAGAGAGAGCAATCTCGTACGGAAAATGAACACAGTATTCCATCTATTGCAGGTTTTATTGATCTCCACCAAATTCCTAGAGATAAGGGTGGAATGATTTTATTTTATAACATCAATGATGAACTGCTCTTTGTCGGTAAAGGAAGAAAGCTAAGACAAAGAGTTAAAAAGCATCTTGAAGATAATGTTTCACCGATCAAGCCATACCGTGATGAAGTATATCGAATTGATGTGATGTTTGTAGAAGATGCGATGGAAAGAGACATCTATGAAACATATATGATTAATACATTTCAAGCAAAGTATAACGTGGATAAAGTGTATTATAAATAAGAAACGCCAGCTTCCTTCTCCGAAGCTGGTGTTTTTTTGAACCATGGGGAGCCATGGGGACGGTTCGAACGGTTCATTTTTTATTCGTAAACCAATAGAACTGTACAATTGTATGAAAAAGGAAGGGGTCTTTAAATGGAAAATTGGATTTCATTTTCTGATATAGAGTATGAAAGAGTTTGGAACAAGGTCTATGAAGATTTTAAGTTTGAACCAAGTATTTCAAAATTCCCGGCATTTCATGTACCGTCTCCTTTTGTTACGTATGATGTGTCAAACTACTTTGGAGCGTGTGATGATTTCTCTGTGTATGAGGAGTTGGAGGAAAAAGCTTTGATTGCCTTTAGAGCTAATACGTTAAAGGAAGAGTATATATTAGCCCTCGATTGGCAACACGACTGCTTTTGGTTTAACCCGCATTTAGAGATTGAAAAAGATGAATTTGATGAATGGAAAATACCGATTTTTCCAGATGGGGATTATTCCTTTTTTATTCAAAAGGATTTTAAATGGGGCTATTTAGGACATCCTTGGGAAAGAAGTATCACTGTATTTGGGGAGGAACTGTTAGCTAGCTGTAAGCAAAATATGCCAACAATGTTTCGAAAGGTTCTACGACAAGGCTGAGAATTAATATGGCAGTTAACCTCATATCTATGTAAAATTTTTAAAAAGGGGATATACATGATTAGAGAAGTATGGACTATATTTCAGTCGTTCCACGATGGTTTGATAAGTAACCTCCATAAAAAACAAGATTCTATTATGCTAACAGTGGATATTCGATATCTTGCAGAATTAATGAAGAACAACGATAAAAAATTTCACTGTGAGTTAATGAATTGTAGAGTTTTTGAATTTCAATTTTGGGGTGACGAAGATAGTAAGACAAACGAATTAGACAAAATCAACCAATTGGAATTAGAAATAGTAAGAGCTGATATTAAGGGGGATACAGTAGTAGTCAAATGCTTAAGTGACGAAGTGGTAGGTGGGGATTTACATATCGAGGCTACTAACATAAGGGTTTTTGATCAACGTAATCAAGAAATTACTTCGGAAAAAATTTTAGAAATGAGTCGTGAATATTGGCGGAAAGAACAAGATCAATCAAAAAATAAGAAGGAGGGAAAGTGATGGAAAAGGGAAAAAAGGAGTTGTCACTTGATCAACGAGAAGAATTGCTTGGAGTATTGAAAGCTCGTTTTGAAAAAAACATGAACCGACATCGGGGTATAGAATGGACAGTGGTTCAAGCTAGACTGGAAGCAAATGCTGATAAACTTTGGTCGCTCAATGAAATGGAAGTAACGGGTGGTGAGCCGGATGTGGTCGGTCATGATAAGACGAATGATGAATACATCTTTTTTGACTGTTCAGCTGAAAGTCCAACAGGCCGAAGAAGCATTTGTTATGACCGTGAAGCGCTGGAATCAAGGAAAAAACATAAACCAGAAAATAGTGCAATTGATATGGCCACTGACATGGGCGTTAAACTATTAACGGAGGATCAGTACCGAGAACTTCAGAAGCTTGGGGAATTTGATTTGAAAACATCGAGCTGGGTGCAAACACCTGAAACGATTAGAAAACTAGGCGGTGCCCTTTTTTGTGATCGTCGCTATGAAACGGTTTTTGTGTATCACAATGGAGCAGAATCCTACTATGCTGCAAGGGGATTTCGAGGTTCAGTAAAAGTGTAAAAGGACCGGTAGAACCGTCCCCCTGGCACCCAAAAAAGGCAAGCAAAACATCCCATACACAGGAGGTTTGCTTGCCTTTTCTTTATAAATGGGGAGAACAGACCCTATTGTCCCCAAGCACCAACGAACCGGTAGAACCGTCCCCTCGGTCCACTATCTTAGATCAAAACGATCTGCGTTCATTACTTTTACCCAAGCAGCTACAAAGTCACGGACAAATTTTTCTTTGTTATCGTCTTGAGCATACACTTCTGCAATGGCACGTAGAACTGAGTTTGAACCAAATAAGAGGTCGACTCTAGTTGCTGTTCGAACGACTTCACCTGTTTTGCGGTCGCGTCCTTCATATACGTTTGCATCGACAGGCTTCCATTGTACGTTCATGTCAAGTAAGTTGACGAAGAAGTCGTTTGTAAGTGTGCCAAGACGATCAGTGAATACGCCGTGCTGTGTACCACCGTAGTTTGTACCTAGAACACGCATGCCGCCAATAAGTGCAGTCATTTCTGGTGCAGAAAGGTTTAGTAGCTGTGCTTTGTCTACTAGAAGTTCTTCCGCACTAATTCTATATTGCTTCTTCTGATAGTTGCGGAAACCATCAGCGATAGGCTCAAGAACTTCGAAGTTTTCTACATCTGTTTGTTCTTGTGTTGCATCGCCACGTCCTGCAGTGAAAGGAACTGTTACATCAAAGCCTGCGTCTTGTGCAGCTTTTTCTACTGCAGCACTACCGCCAAGAACAATTAAGTCAGCCATGCTCACTTTTTTCTCGAGGTGGTTTTGGATGTCTTCTAGAACAGTTAGTACTTTAGCAAGTTGTTCAGGTTGGTTTACTTCCCAATCCTTCTGTGGTGTAAGGCGGATACGAGCGCCATTAGCGCCACCACGCATATCTGAACCACGGAACGTGCTAGCTGAAGCCCATGCAGTTGTTACTAACTCTCTAACTGTAAGACCTGAGTCCAGGATCATTGCTTTTATTTTTTCAACTTCATCATCTGTTAATTCATAATCAACAGCAGGAATTGGATCTTGCCAGATTAGCTCTTCAGCCGGAACTTCTGGACCTAAGTATCTTGAGCGAGGTCCCATGTCACGGTGTGTAAGTTTAAACCATGCACGAGCAAATGCATCCGCAAATTCTTCTGGATTCTCATGGAAACGACGAGAAATCTTTTCGTATGTTGGATCCATGCGCATGGCCATATCTGCAGTTGTCATCATCGTTGGTACACGAACTGATGCATCTTCTGCATCTGGTGCAAGGTCTTTTTCTTCAGGATTTATCGGTGTCCATTGATGTGCACCTGCTGGGCTCTTTGTAAGCTCCCATTCGTAACCAAATAGTAAGTCGAAGTAACCATTATCCCATTGTGTTGGGTTTGCAGTCCAAGCCCCTTCAATTCCACTCGTGATTGTGTCGCGGCCTTTACCTGAACCGTGTGTGCTTAACCAACCGAAACCTTGTGCTTCAATTGGAGCAGCTTCAGGATCTGGGCCAACATGACTAGCATCTCCAGCACCGTGTGCTTTACCAAAAGTATGACCACCAGCTGTTAATGCCACTGTTTCTTCATCATTCATTCCCATGCGTGCGAATGTTTCACGAATGTCACGTGCACTTGCAAGTGGATCCGGCTTACCGTTTGGACCTTCTGGGTTAACATAGATAAGACCCATTTGAACCGCAGCAAGTGGATTTTCAAGATCGCGTTCTCCTGAGTAACGATTATCTCCTAACCATTCTTTTTCAGCACCCCAATAAATATCTTCTTCTGGATGCCAAACGTCTGGACGTCCTCCTCCAAAACCAAATGTCTTACCACCCATTGATTCAATCGCAACATTTCCTGTAAGGATAAATAAATCAGCCCAAGAGATTTTGTTTCCGTACTTTTGTTTAATCGGCCATAGTAGGCGACGAGCCTTATCAAGATTACCGTTATCAGGCCAGCTGTTAAGTGGAGCAAAACGCTGTGTGCCACTTCCAGAACCACCACGGCCATCTCCTGTACGATAAGTACCTGCAGAGTGCCAAGCCATACGGATAAAGAATGGACCGTAATGACCATAGTCAGCAGGCCACCAGTCTTGACTGTCTGTCATAAGATCATGAAGATCTTGTTTAAGAGCTTTGTAATCTAGCTTTTGAAATTCTTCTGTATAATCAAAGTCCTCTCCCATAGGATTAGATTTTTTGTCATGCTGATGTAGAATATTTAAGTTTAACTGGTTAGGCCACCAGTTTCTATTTGAAGTTGCGCTAGGCTTGTTAGTTGTAACACTACCGTGCGAGAACGGGCATTTTCCTGTGTTAGAAGTTTCATGTGAATTCATCTTTCTTATTTCCTCCTTTTTATTAGGTGAAGTTAATAGAAATAATCAAACCTATAGTCTTATAAAATTTACAAACTATAAAATAATAATTATTACTACTTTATAATTATAATAAACTATTAGAAAAAATGAAAGTATAAGTGCTTGCTGAATGTGCTTTTCTTATGGAATGAATTAATTGCGGATGGGTCCATTTTGGAGAACATATGGTGCTTATGGGTTTGTTACGGATTAGTATTGATTACTCTCATTCAATCGACACACTCCGAAAACCTTACCTCTTATATGCATGTTATGATTGAACAAGCTCAATTATTTATTTTTTGAATAAAACATGTTGGATTTGTTGTTAGATTGTTTTTAATGCTTCTATTAGGAATCTATATTTTTATAAAAAACAAAAAATTCGAAAGGAGTAAATTTTTCTGCCTTTTCTCTATAATAAGTATTGCTTTGAATACAAAAGAAAAATATGGCTGATTTAATTGATAGTTTATTAGTGGTACAATAGAAATTAGAAGTAAGAAGAGGGATAAATAAGTAGATTTTTCATCTACTCTAAGTGCCAGTGATATACTATAATTAAATATACAAGTGAAAAAGAGAAAAGGTATGTTCCTAGGTTGCGTGGTAGATTTCAGTGACGCTTAAGTAGGAGCGCCTACATCAATTCTGCAAATCTTAGGGGATAGGATATGATAAAAATGAGTAACGGACAAACAAAAACTGACGTAATTTTAATTGGTGCTGGAGTTATGAGTGCGACTTTAGGAACACTGTTAAAAGAGTTAGTTCCAGACTGGGAAATAACAGTGTTTGAAAAGCTCGCAGCAGCTGGGGTTGAAAGCTCGAATGAATGGAATAATGCAGGAACAGGACATGCTGCTCTATGTGAGCTGAACTATACGGAAGAAAAACCAGATGGGTCTGTAGATATTAGTAAAGCGGTTAGGATTAATGAACAGTTTGAAATTTCAAGACAGTTTTGGTCTTATCTTGTGACGAATCACTTAATTGGCGATCCTAAAGACTTTATTATGCCATTACCACATATGAGTTACGTACAAGGGGAACAAAATGTAGAGTTTTTGAGAAATCGTTTTAAAGCGCTTTCGAATAATCCTCTTTTTCAAGGGATGGAATTTTCTGATGACCCTGAAAAATTGAAGGAATGGATTCCGCTAATGTTCAATGAACGAAAGATAACTGAACCAATTGCGGCTACAAAGATTGACTCTGGTACTGATGTGAACTTTGGGTCTTTAACACGCATGTTGTTTAAAAATTTAGAAAATAGCAATGTTAATATTCACTATAATCATAGCGTTAACAGCATTCAACGAACGGAAGACGGTTTATGGGAAGTAAAAGTAAAGAATTTAGATGCTGGTACGATTGAACGCCATTGTGCAAAGTTTATCTTTATTGGTGCTGGTGGAGGAAGCTTGCATTTACTACAAAAATCAGGCATTCCTGAAGGGAAACATATTGGTGGATTCCCAGTAAGTGGACTTTTCATGGTTTGTAATAATCCTGAAATTGTTGAGCAGCATCATGGTAAAGTTTACGGGAAAGCGTCGGTTGGTGCTCCGCCAATGTCTGTCCCACATCTAGATACAAGGTATATTGATAACAAGAAGTCATTGTTATTTGGACCATTTGCTGGTTTCTCACCAAAGTTCCTCATAAATGGTTCAAATATGGATTTAATCACTTCTGTAAAACCGCATAATCTTGTCACGATGTTAGCTTCAGGTGCAAAGAATATACCATTAACAAAATACCTCATTCAGCAACTGATGTTATCAAAAGAACAGCGTATGGAAGAGTTAAGAGGGTTTATTCCGAATGCTAAAAGTGAAGACTGGGATCTAGTGGTAGCTGGTCAACGTGTACAAGTAATTAAAGATACGGTTGAAGGTGGCAAAGGAACGCTCCAATTTGGGACAGAAGTGGTTAGCGCCGCTGACGGTTCAATTGCTGCATTGCTAGGTGCATCTCCAGGTGCTTCTACAGCTGTTCACGTAATGATCGAGGTTATTAAAAAATGCTTCCCACAACATCTAAGCGAGTGGGAACCGAAAATTAAAGAGATGATTCCATCTTATGGAGTTTCACTAGCGGATAATCCGGAACTTTTCCGCGAAATCCACGCCTCAACAGCGTATACACTAGGGCTTAACTTACCAAATCATGAAGATGCTTTTTCGGAAGTAGAACAAGAAAAGGTATTAGAATTCGTTTAATTCCTAAAAACAAAAAAGGATAGATGTTAGCAGGGTTTCCCTGTTGATCTATCCTTTTATTATGTTATTCGAAATATTAAGGATTAGTTGACCATAATCCAGCGGTTTTTACAAAGACTCTTCGGTTCAATTTCAATCCAGCTACGATTAGTTCTGCGAGATCTTCAGCGTGCATAACCCTTTCAGGGTCTCCTGTAATTAAGTTTGAATCATAAGCTAAATCAGTTGCAACAGTACTTGGAGTTAAGGCAGTAACACGTACATTATGTTTGCGAACTTCTAGCATTAATGATTCTGTTAGCCCTAATACCGCAAATTTTGATGCACTGTATGCACTTGTAACAGGCGCCCCTTTTTGTCCAGCAGTTGAGGCGATATTTACAATATCTCCAGTTTTTCTTTCAATCATTTCAGGTAATACTGCTCTAGTAACGTTGTAAACGCCCATTAAATTTACAGTAATGATTTTTTCCCATTCTTCTGGTGATAGGTCTAAAAAACCACCAAACTTAGCGGTACCTGCGTTATTAATTAATATATCAATCGGACCTAGTTCTGATTTAACGTGCTCAACAGCTTGTGTTACAGAATTTAGATCTGCCACATCTGCAGAATATGCAGCGACTTTTACACCAAACTCCAGTAATTCGGCTTTCACCTTTTCAAGGTTATCCATACTTAATCCTAATAAACCTACGTTTACGCCTTCTTTTGCTAAAGCAATGGCAGTCGCACGTCCAATCCCTCTACCAGCTCCAGTAACCAAAGCAACCTTGCTATTTAGTGATGACATCTTCATCTCTCCTATTCAATGTTTACTTCTTGTACTACCTTTTGTATCCATCATATAGCTATTCCAAATGGACATATGTAACATACATTTCATTTGTTAAAAAAACTAAAAGTCTAAGTGAAAAATTTCTAAACAAGAAGCGACAGAAAATCAATAAATGTCAGTTTACTAGATTTATCAAAGTAATATAAGTACGCACTTTTTACATACATAGTATATAAAAGGATACTTTTGCTTATAGAAAGGAAAGATACTTATGAAAAAAGAAAGTCGCGTCACGATAAATGAAAATATGCGATTTCTTTGTTATAGAGTGTTGGACCCTAGTGAATCTTGCGTGTTAACCGAAGTGGAAGGAACCGAGACTCCTGCGGGAGATAGCGCTAGGCTTGAGACCCCACAGGCAACGCCAAGGTGGCTCAAGAAGCGCCCCGCGGAAAGCGAGGTTCCTGCAACGAAGGTTAACACCCCATGTTGAGTGTAATGAAACGTATTTTCAGGGTAGCAAAAATAAAAAAATGAAAATGTTTTCCAATCAGTATGACGAACTCAATAAATACTTTATGAAAACGCTTTGATAGTATATTTAACAATTTATTAAGACACAAAATTTTAACAATATCTCATGTTGACTATATGGACATTCTCTTTTATAATAAAAATCGAAAGCGCTTTCGAAATACTATGAGGTACTATTACTATGGTTACCATTTATGATGTTGCAAGAAAAACGGGTTTTTCAGTCACAACTGTATCTAAAGCATTAAATGATTACAAAGACGTAAGCCCAAAGACAAAAAAGAAAATTCTAGAGGTTGTTGAGGAATTGGGTTATCTTCCAAACTCTCATGCTAGAACTCTTACAACAAAAAAGTCTTGGACAATCGGCGTTGTTTTCATAGAATCTTTAGGTATTGGGATGAAGCATCCTTTCTTTAACGCAGTCATCGAAAGTTTTAGGAAGAATGTGGAAACAGAAGGGTATGACTTGTTGTTTGCATCAAGAAGCATTAGCAACAAGAAAAAAAGTTACCTAGAACATTTTAAGTATCGAGGTGTTGATGGGGTTGTCATTGTATGTTCTACTTATAACGACGTACAAGTACAAGAACTAATTGAAAATCCACTTCCGACTGTTGTGATCGATTTAGAGAGTGACAAGTCAAGTGTGGTATATTCTGACAATCCTAGTGGGAGCAAACTAGCTGTTGAATATCTATATTCGTTAGGCCATAGGAAAATTGCCCATATCGCGGGTCATTCATCTACTTTTGCAGGTGAACAAAGACAACTTGGTTTCGTTGAAGCTATGAAGAATCTTCATTTATCTCTCCCAGAAGAGTATATTGCAGATGGAAAGTACTTCTCACGAGATAGTGGTTATGAGGCAATGGAAAATCTATTGAAACTAAGCAATCCACCAACTGCTATCTTTGCAGCAGGTGATAATTTAGCGATTGGTGCTATAGAAGCGATTAGAAAACATGGCTTTGAAGTACCAAGGGACTTTTCAATAGTAGGATTTGATGATATTGAACTATCACAGTATGTGAATCCACCGCTAACAACAATAAAACAAGATACTGAAATGCTAGGTAAAAAGGCTAGTGAACTGTTAATAAAACAGATCAACGATAGTCACAAAAAGATCAATAGAGTTACGATTCCTGTCAGCCTTGTTGTTAGGGAATCCTGTAGAAAAATATAGGGATTGTGTTTGGAATTCAAAAACAATTTCTACTTTTTTCACTAAAGCGAAACCGGTTTCGGTTTTCGGGTTTGAAATCGTCAGATTGAAAATTATATTTTTTTATTATGGTCGAAACCGGTTTCGGTTTGGATAAGACTCTAGGGTCTGGTTAAACTACAGAAAACAAAACAAAAATAAAAAATGGGGGTTTAAAAATGAAGAAGTTATTAAGTATCATTTTGGCTGTTACTATGCTAGCTGGTATTCTAGCAGGATGCTCATCAAATGGTTCTGAAGGTGAAAAGAAAGAATCAGGCGATAAAGTATTAAAAGTTTGGTCATTTACTGATGAATTAAAGAAACCAATTACAACGTTTGAAGAAAAAAATGGAGTAAAAGTTGAGTTAACAATTATTCCAATCGCTGACTACCCTACAAAACTTAAGCCAGTTCTTGAAAGTGGCGTTGGTGCTCCAGACGTATTTACTGGAGAAATTGCATTCCTTAAGCAATGGACAGACCGTAACTATTGGGAAAATCTTTCTGCTGAGCCTTATAATGCAGACGAATTAAAAGATGATTATGTTCCTTACGTATTTGATTTAGGAAAAGATACAGAAGGTAATGTTAAAGCTCTTTCTTGGCAAACAACTCCTGGTGGAATTTTCTACCGTCGTAGTATTGCAAAAAATGTTTTAGGTACAGACGATCCTGCTGAAGTTGGAAAAATGATGTCTTCTTGGGACGGTATGTATGAAGTTGGAGAAAAATTAAAGCAAAATGGCTATCGTTTATTCCCTGATGAAGGTGCAATTCGTTGGTTCTCTAAAGGTGAAGATCCACAACCTTGGGTAAATGAAAATGACGAGTTAATCATGACTCAAGCTAAAATGGACTACTTCGATCATGCAAAAGAATTACGTGCAAAAGATTACACAGCATTTGCTCCAGAATGGTCTCCATCTTGGTTTGCTGCAATGAATGGTCCAATTGCTTATAACGGTGGTTGGGAAGAAGTAAATGAAAGTGCTACAGATAAAATTGAAGTATTCTCTTATGCATTACCAACTTGGGGATTACACAGTGTTCTTAAAGGTAGCGCAAAAGATACTGCTGGAGATTGGGCAGTTACATCAGGTCCTTCACCTTATTTCTGGGGTGGTACTTGGTTAGGTATCTATAGTGGTTCTGAAAATAAAGAATTAGCTTGGGAATTCGTTAAGATGATGACTCATGATGAAGAATTCTTAACTGACTGGGCATTAGAAACTGGAGACGTTCTTTCTTACCTACCTGTTACTAGCAAAATTAAAGATGATTTCAGCGAAGACTTCTTAGGTGGACAAAATAACTACACATTCTTCTTAGAAGAAGCTAAGAAAATCGAGCCAGGTATTGTAACGAAGTATGATCAACAAATTGATACATTATTAGGTGCAAGAGTTCTTGAGTATGTTGAAGGTAAGTTAACAAAAGAAGAAGCAATTCAAGAGTTCTACAAAGATGTTAAGAACGCTTATCCAAATATCAAAACACCTTAATTAATAAGAGTAATAAAAGAATGGGATAGAAGTCTCGAATTTCTATCCCGTTTTCTTCACATAAAGAAAGAAGGAATGCTTTATGAAAAAACTAGATCATAAAGGGTATTATTTTATAGCTCCCTTTTTTATCATCTTCCTCGTATTTAATATTTACCCAATACTTTTAACCTTTTATTATACATTTACCCAATATGAAGGATATGGAAAACCTGAGTTTATAGGGCTTACAAATTATATTCGTATTTTATCTGATACGTACTTTTTAGAGGCATTCGTAAATACGTGGAAAATTTGGGGTCTGAACTTTGCGCTGCAATTAGGTATCGCACTACTATTAGCAGCATTATTCTCAGATCTTCGATTCAAAATTAAAGGCCTAGGATTTTTCAGGGCGATCTTTTACTTACCAAATTTAATTACTGTAAGTTCAGTTGCTATACTATTTAACATTATGTTGGATTGGCATTATGGAACGATCAATCAATTTTTAATAAAAATTGGACTTATTTCACAGCCTATTAACTGGTTAAATCAACCTTTTACGGCTCAAGTATCTGTTGCTTTAATTTTGACATGGATGTGGTTTGGTTACACATTTATCGTTTTAATGGCAGGGGTTTCAGGTATATCGAAAGAATATTATGAAGCAGCATTGATAGATGGTGCGAATAGATGGCAAACGTTTATCTACGTTACTTTACCATTACTAAAACCAATTTTACTTTATGTCATGATTACTTCTCTTATTGGTGGCCTTCAATTGTTTGATTTACCAATGCTCTTAACGGATGGACTAGGTAAACCAGACGGTTCATTGAATACTATGGTTCTTTATCTGTACAATCAAGCATTTAGATACAATAACTATGGTTACGCTGCAACGATTGCTTATATGTTGTTCTTAATTACGGTAGTTTTCTCTGCTATAACATTTAAGTCAATGTACCGTGAAGCAAAAGTGCCTAAGAAAAGAGGTAGTATGTAATGAAGACTAAGACAAGCTTCAATTTCAATAAACCAATTATATATATTCTCTTAATCCTATTAGCGATTATAAGCTTCATTCCTTTCTACATGATGATCATAAATGCTACTCGTGAAAATCAAGAGATCTTAATGGGCTTTGCTTTTTTACCTGGAAGCCATTTAATTGAGAATTACCAAACGATGATGAGCTATGTGAACATTTGGAATGGTTTTAAGAATAGTTTAATTGTGTCAGTATCTGTAACGGTGTTAAGTGGTTATTTCTCTGCATTAACAGCCTTTGGCTTTGCGGTATATAACTTTAAAGGGAAAAACAAACTATTTATCTTCATGCTATTAATGATGATGGTACCAGGACAACTTGGCTTAATTGGATTCTACGAATTAAACAAAACTCTTGGAACGCTTGATACATTTATTCCTTTAATTGTTCCAGCGATTGCGAGTCCGTTTGTTGTGTTTTTCTTAAGACAATACCTAGCATCGACATTGCACCCGTCTTTACTTGAAGCAGCTAGAATGGATGGAGCAAGTGAATTAAAAATCTTTCACTCGATTGCACTTCCAATCATGATGCCAGCGGTTGCGACGATGTCAATATTTGCATTCATCGGTTCTTGGAATAACTATATTTTACCGTTAGTCGTAATTTTCACACCTGAGAAATATACGTTACCTGTATTAATGGGCTTCTTAAAAGGTTCTCAAGTTGCGCAAAATTTAGGATCCATGTACCTTGGAATTGCCATTTCTGTAGTTCCGATTATGGTCGCGTTCTTATTCTTCTCAAAATATATCATTAGCAGTATTTCAGCAGGATCAGTTAAAGGATAGAAAAGAGGTTGGTTGGAAAGATGGCAAATTTTTCGAAGGATTTTATTTTTGGTACAGCAACGTCTTCATACCAAATTGAAGGTGCTGTAAGTGAAGGAGGAAGGACCCCTTCAATTTGGGACACTTTCTCTGAAACGCCTGGGAAAGTATGGAATGGTGACACTGGTGAGGTTGCATGTGACCATTACCACCGATATGAAGAAGATGTAGAACTGATTAAAAGCTTAGGTGTAGATTCTTATCGTTTTTCTATCGCTTGGCCAAGAATTTTTCCTCAAGAGGGTGTCTATAACCCTGAGGGAATGGAATTTTATAAAAAGTTATCCCTTAAACTAGTTGAGGCTGGAATTAAACCTTTTGTTACAATCTACCATTGGGATATGCCACAGTGGGCAGATGATCAAGGTGGTTGGGTTAATCGTAAATCTGTAGAGTGGTTTAAAGAGTTCGCAACAAAATGTTTTGAAGAATTAGATGAGTACGTAGAAATGTGGATTACACACAATGAGCCATGGTGTGCAGCACTTTTAGGCTACCATCAAGGGGTACATGCTCCAGGACATACGAATATGGAAGAAGCTTTAAAGGCTGCTCACCATATCATGCTATCGCATGGAGAAGTGGTAAAGCTATATAAAGAAGAACTGAAGCTAGAAAAAGGTATTGGTATTACACTAAATCTTTCTCCAATGTATGCAGCTAGTGATTCTCAAAATGATTTATTAGCGGCAAATAACATTGATGGATATGTTAACCGTTGGTTTTTAGACCCTATATTTAAAGGGCAATACCCGGTGGACATGATGAACTTGTATTCAAAGTATGTTCATTCATTTGATTTCATCAAAGCTGGCGATATGGAATCGATTTCATATCCGTGTGATTTCTTTGGAATCAATTTTTATAACAGACAATTAGTTGAATACAACGCAGCGAGTGATTTCCTGTTTAAACCAGCCTATTCAGATTATCCAAAATCGGGTATGGGTTGGGACATTTCACCAAATGAGTTTAAGGAATTAATCTATAGATTACGTGAAGAGTATACAAACTTGCCGATCTACATTACAGAAAATGGTGCAGCCTTTGACGATGTGTTAGAAGAAGATGGAAGTGTTCATGACCACGATCGAGTAAGCTTCTTAGAACAGCATTTAAAGGCAATTATTGAATTGAATGAAGAAGGTTTAAATATAGCTGGCTATTATTTATGGTCATTATTAGATAATTTTGAGTGGGCATTTGGCTATGAAAAACGTTTTGGAATTACGTATGTTGATTTCAACACTCAAAAGCGTTACTTAAAAGACAGTGCGAAACGCTATGCAGAAGTAGTAAAAACAAGAGAGTTGTAATTTTTTTAGAATTTCTTATTAGAGATGTACTTTACAGTTACGTACTGTTACAAGAGCTAGGGGTGTAAGGAATGTCAAAAATCAGAATGGTATTAACAGCTAAAGACACAGAAGATCGTTTGACAGAACAGCAGGGTCTTTCATTTACGAAAAATGCATCAAATGTCGATATTAGCATTGACCCAACCACTGAATATCAAACGATGCTTGGTTTTGGTGGAGCATTTACGGAGGCAACTGCTTACACGCTCTCTCAAATGTCAAGTGATAAGAGAGCGGAAGTATTGCGTAGCTATTTTGATCAAAAAGAAGGATTAGGCTACACAATTGGACGAGTTCATATCCATAGCTGTGATTTTGCATTAGAAAATTACACGTATGTGGAAGAAAACGATGTAGAGCTTAAAACGTTTAATATTGAACGAGATCATAAGTGGGTTATTCCTTTAGTTAAGGATGCAATGGAAGTAAAGGGTGGTTCAATTCCTTTACTAGCTTCCCCTTGGAGTCCTCCTGCCTGGATGAAAACAAATAATGAAATGAACCATGGCGGAAAGCTTTTGCCTGAATATAGAGATGCATGGGCTACTTATTATACAAAGTTCATTGATTCCTATGAAAAGGAAGGCTTGAATATTTGGGGAATTACGGTTCAAAATGAACCTGCAGCTGTCCAAGTATGGGACTCTTGTATATATACAGCAGAGGAAGAAAGAGATTTTGTGAAAAATCACTTAGGTCCTATCATGCATAAAAATGGTCATGAAGATGTGAAGATTATTATTTGGGATCATAATCGAGATATCGTTGTAGAACGTGCATCAACCGTTCTTGAGGATCCTGAGGCAGCTAAGTATGTATGGGGAACCGGTATCCATTGGTATGTAAGTGAAGAGTTCCACAAAGTGGGCGAAGTGCATGACCGTTTTCCTGATAAACATTTGCTATTTACTGAAGGCTGCCAAGAAGGTGGCGTAAAGCTAGGTGAGTGGTTTACTGGAGAACGTTATGGGCGTAACATGATCGGAGATATTAACAACTGGGTAGAAGGCTACTTAGATTGGAACATGGTTCTTAATGAAGAGGGCGGTCCTAACCATGTTCGAAATCTCTGTGATGCACCAATTATTGCGGACACGAAAACAAATGAATTGCACTATAATAGTTCATTTTACTATATTGGTCATTTCAGTAAATATGTTCGTCCAGGTGCTAAAAGAATTAAAGTCGAAACGACAAATAGTGAGCTTCAAACAAGTGGATTTTTAAATGAAGATGGTACAGTAGCAATTATTGTGATGAATGAGACAGATGAAAAAAGCACGTTTACTATGGGATATAATGGTGAAAGCTGTCAAACGGAACTTCCTCCGCATTCAATCGCTACTTATCTTTTCGAAAAGTAATTATCGCTCAGATTGTCATTAATGATTTAGAAGCGAATTGAATTAAGTTTTCTGAGGTGAAGGTTAAATAACCTTCACCTCATTGATTAAATAGCACAAGAGGTGGAAAAATGATGTCTAATCAAAAATACTCATTCGACCAAGAAAATAGATTTGTAATTGAGGACTATGACAAAGCAAAGACATTCTCTAGCTTTTTACCTGGTATTGCGGGAGTTAATGGAATTCCAATGTGGACGTTTTATGTAAATCGTGGCCAAGGGATCTGTAGCTTTGGGATAAAGGATAAAAATTCACCAATTATGGAATTTTCACCAGCAAATATTGCGTACAAGAATGTTTCGGTAAGTGGTTTTCGTACGTTTATTAAATTAAAGAATGAAAACAGAGTGATTGAGCCATTTTCACCGATTCCAAATCACTCAAAAATTAATAGAAAAATGTATGTGAGTGCCAATCAGTTAACAATAGAAGAAATAAATGAAGTAGACGGCTTTAAAGTTAAGGTAGATTATTTTAATATGCCAGAAACAAACTTTGCTGGTTTAGTTCGAAAAGTAGAAATAACGAACTTAAAAAACGAGGCTGTTGAAGTTGAAGTCATTGATGGTATGCCAGAAATCTTACCTTATGGAGTAGAGAATGCAGCATATAAGGAAGTTGGTAATCTCCTAAGAAGCTGGATGGAGGTTTATAATCTAGAAAATCAAATTCCATATTACCATGTAAGAGCAAGTATGGGAGATGAGGCAGAGGTTACTGAAGTAACAAGTGGGCATTTTTATTTAACGTTTTCTGATGAAGAAAAACTAATTTCACCAATCGTTGATGCGGAGCTTATTTTTGGTCAGGATTTATCTCTTCAACACCCAGAATATTTTATGAGTCATTCCTTAGAAGCAATTAGATCAACTGCTCAAGTGACTGCAAATAAAGTTCCTTGTGGATTTACTCCAGTTAGTCGTACGATTGCTTCTAATGAAACAATGACAATTTCTAGTATTATTGGTCACGTTTCAGACATGGAACTGATTCATCAGCAGTTGGATGAAATCGTTAGTCTTTCTTATATTAACGAGAAGCAAAAGGTTGCAAATGAGTTAATTAGAGAGTTAACAAATACAATTGATACATCTACATCTTCTCAAGTGTTTGATGAATACTCTCGTCAAAGCTACCTTGATAACGTACTACGTGGCGGATACCCATTCCTGTTAGAAAATGGTGGAGAAGGTTTTGTTTATCATCTGTTTTCTAGAAAACATGGAGATTTAGAGCGAGACTATAACTTCTTTTCGATAGCTCCTGAGTATTATTCACAGGGTAATGGAAATTTCCGTGATGCGAATCAAAATAGAAGAAATGATATCTATTTCAATCCTAAAGTTGGAAGCTTTAACGCAAAGATGTTTATGAGTTTGATTCAAGCAGATGGATATAATCCTTTATCTGTTGAAGGATGCTCTTTTGCCATCAAGAAAGATCAACAGGATAAAGTAGCAGGGCTTATTGAACAATACGTACAAAGTCACCAAACTGAAGTTGAAGAAATTTTGCTAGGGAAATTTACTCCTGGAAAAATTGTAAACTTCTTATCAAACGAAAAAGTTCAATTAACTCTATCAGAAAATGAATTCCTTACTGAAGTGTTAAAGCTTTCAGAGCAAAACATCGAAGCGAGCTTTGGAGAAGGGTTCTGGATCGATCATTGGACGTACAATTTAGATTTAGTTGAGAGCTATTTAGATATTTATCCGGATCGTATAGAAGACTTTATGTTTCATGATAAGAGCTATAAGTTTTTTGACAGTCCAGTATACGTACTTCCAAGAAGTGAAAAGTATGTGTTGTCAAAAGGGAAGGTTAGACAATATGGCTCTATTTTAGAAGATGAAGAAAAAATGGAGAAACTTGGCCTATCAATCAATGACACCAACTGGTTACGCACAAATCATGGGCATGGGAATGTATATGAAACGAACCTGTTTGTGAAATTGTTATCACTATCATTAAACAAATTTGCTACATTAGACCCGTATGGAATGGGTGTTGAAATGGAAGCAAACAAACCAGGTTGGAATGATGCGATGAATGGTCTTCCTGGAATTTTTGGTTCGGGGATGAGTGAAACGTTCGAATTAAAACGAATAGTTCAAAACATCCTTTCTACCATTGAGCAAGTAGAGAATCACACAATCGATCTACCAGTCGAGATCCACTCTTTCATGAACCATATCAATAGGCTTCTGTCTGAATATCAAAATGAAAATGTAAACGATTTTGATTATTGGAACGAGATGTCATATGTTAGAGAAGAGTATCGTAAACAAATCCGTTTCGGAATCGATGGTAAAGAAGAACAGGTTCAATTAAACGCGATAAAAGAAATCGTTGAAAAAGTTCTATGGAAATTGGATGCAGGAATTGAAAAGGCAAAAGAACTTGGGAATGGCCTTTACCCTACTTATTTCTCTTTTGAAGCAGAAGATTTTGAAGTAGTGAAAGATGAAAATGGAAAAGAAGTGAAAAGTCATTACGGATTACCAAAAGTCACTGTGAAAGAATTTAGTGTCCGTGCACTTCCATATTTCCTTGAAGCTCCTGCACGAGCATTTAAAACGATTCAAAATGTTGAAAACGCGAAAGAACAATACAATACGATAAAAGAATCGGATTTATTTGACAAGAAGATTCATATGTATAAGACATCTGTGAGCTTGGAAGATCAATCACATGAAATCGGTAGAATAAAAGCCTTCACTCCTGGTTGGCTAGAAAGAGAATCCGTTTTCTTACACATGTCATATAAATATTTACTTGGCTTATTAAAAGCTGGCTTACATGATGAATTCTTTAATGAAATGAAAACATCATTAGTTCCATTTGTAGACCCTGAGGTTTACGGTAGAAGTATTCTTGAAAATTCATCGTTTATTGCAAGCTCAGTCAATCCAGATCCATCAACACATGGTAGAGGATTTGTCGCTCGTCTAAGTGGGTCAACTGCAGAATTTTTGAGCATGTGGACGTATATGATGATTGGTAAAAAACCATTTAAATTGGTTGATGATGCACTATCATTCTCTTTATCTCCAGTTCTTCCTGGCTGGTTATTTAAAGAAGATGGCAGCCTTTCATTTAAACTTTTCGGACAAACAGAGGTTGTATATCACAACGAGAAGAGAGCGAACACATATGGTATTAATAAACCTCAAATTGAAGCGTTCATTTTACATGATGAGCATGGTCAAAAGAAGGAAATAAAAGCACACTATATTAGTGGTGAAGATGCTTACGGAATTAGGGATAATAAGTTTACGAAAATTGAAGTGATCTTCAGTTAATTTTATTTGATTCTACAGAAGGAAATCTCCGACATCCAATAATACTGACTACAAAGTTTAATGACAGTCAGTATGTGGATAGTGCAGGAGATTTCCTTCACTATTTTATCAACGTTTTAATCCTTCTTTTATCCTAACAGGCGTGCCCCTCATATAAGTACTCTTTACAACAATAATTTCGTTTTCCCAATAAAAGTTGGGAGTCGATGCTGCTCTGTGCTATGATAATAGGCAATGTAATAGGAGGTTTTTTGATGGATAATAATGATATTTTAATTCGATTACGCTATGCACTCGATATAAAAAATACAGAAATGATTGAGATTTTTAAGCTTGGTGGTGTTCAGTTAAATAAGGAAGAACTCCTTAAGGTGCTGACAAAATCAGATGATCGCTATGACGAAGATGGTGAATTAATTGATTCTGATGAGTACATGACATGTAACAACTCAATGTTCGATGCATTTCTAAATGGTTTTATCGTGTTTAAAAGAGGAAAGCAGGATCCTAAGCCTGGACAGTCTACTGGTCCTGAACCAACCACAAAGAAAAGTGCTAATGTGAATAATCTTCTGCTAAAGAAAGTGAAAATTGCACTCTCGTTAACAAGTGAAGAGATGCTTGATATTTTTGAAGAAGCAGGAATAGTCGTTACAAAAAGCGAATTAGGTGCTTTATTAAGAAAAGAAGGCCATAAAAATTACAAAGAGTGCGGGGATAAATTCGCTAGAAATTTCTTAAAAGGATTAACGTTAAGGTATAGGGGATAAGAGCATTAAAGGATATGTTAGGTGATGAGATGATACATACCTACTTAGGTGAAACTATTCGGTTTGAAGTGAAGTATAAAAATCGTACGTCCACTAGCATTGCAATCGATCACTATGGAAACATTGAAGTCTCTGCTCCGAAAGGAACACCAGATGATCGAGTGCTTCAATTGTTAGAGGATAAGTGGGCATTGATTCTAGAAAAGGTCAATGAAACGAAAGAAAGAACGCTTGGTCAACAAAAGAAGGTTTATGACCATGGTGAGACATTTCTGTATTTAGGAAAGACATACCCAATACAGATTGTTCAAGATGGAACGAACAACCAAGATTATGTTTTGTTTGAAGAAGAGAAGCTTTATATCTATGTAAAACAGCTTGAAGATGACAAAGTAAAACAAGCCTTGAAACGGTTTTATTATCAACAGTGTAAAGCGTTAGTAGAACGTAGCATCAAGTTCTATCAGCCTAACTTTAAAGTAAAACCACGTGGTGTCCGTATTAATGATAGCAGCACAACTTGGGGGACATGTGATTCCAACCTACAGTTAACGTTTAATTGGAAGCTGGCGATGGCACCAATTGAAGTCATCGACTACGTTGTGGTTCACGAAATGTGCCATATGGTCCACCTCAATCACGACCGCTCCTTCTGGCGTCTCGTTGGAAAAATCATGCCTGATTATAAGGAGAAAGAAAGCTGGTTAGCCCTTTCAAGCTGGAAAATGACCGTTTAAACATTAAAAGAGTCCACACAAGGGCTCTTTTTTTAACTTCCGTAAAGATTTTTCGACAAGTGCCTGCACCCACACCAAAATAATAGGGTATAAGCTGATTTAACTCTTAATTCCCCCATTTCCTACACAGTCCCCCCCGCCATTACATAAAAATAGTGTATGGATAAGGGGGTGTAACCAAATTGCCAAATCAAGTGTCATATAATAAAAAACTTGCTCTAAAGTTAATGGTCATTTCGGAATTAACGACCTATCAACGTACGCATAGTAAATTGCCTATACCGCTCGGATTTAATTTAGTGAAAGAATTCACTGCAAATGCAGTAGGACATCGTGAAAAATTTGGATTTATTCTTCAATCGAAAAATGCTGTCGTAATTGGGTTTAGAGGCAGTGATACGAAGTATGACTGGATTGCAGATTCAGAAGTAGCTCAAGTTCCTTTTTTAGGTGGACAAGTGCATCGTGGTTTTTATTCGATATATGATAGTTGTAGACAACAAATCATGGATGCATATCGCGACAAACTAGATCATACAAAAGATAAAACATTGTATATTACTGGTCATAGTCTAGGTGCTGGTCTTGCTACTTTGCATGCATTAGACGTTAAGTTAAGCGATATAGGATTCAAGAGAGTTGTGATGTACAATTTTGCTAGTCCTCGAGTTGGAAATCAACAGTTTGCAGCTATTTATAATGCGAATGTTAGGGAAAGTGTGAGATTTGTAAACAGCGATGATATCGTTCCAAACCTGCCTAGAAAAAACACAGAAAGAGGTAGACGTAATTGGACATACCAACATGTGAGTGCTGGTGTAAAATTCACATTAATTCCGAGGATTCCTGGTATCGCATATAATCACTCTTTCACAGCCTATCGCAAGGGAATAAAACATCTTCCATGATTGCGGCCTTTAAATACGAATCTGAACATAGGATATTAACCTTAGTTACAGGACTCTTGCATTCCTCATGTTGTTTATTGAAAAATATTCTACTCTAAAAAGTTCTCTTATTTGAGAGCTTTTTTTCGCGTTAAGCTATTTTATTGTTACGGATGAAACTAGCTATAACAGGCTGATTAATAGGGGTAAGACAAGCCAATATGACATTTGTCATACTCTATACTTGACGTTTGTGACTGTTCGATTTAGATTTGCTTTTCTATAATGAGTGTATTCATTAGAAAACGATGAACCTAAATGCATGAAAAGCATAAATAAAAGGAGGACAAGTGAATGTCTACACCTAGTATTGCTAAGTTAAAAAAAGATGTCGCCCCTTATGAAAAAACAGATACGAAGGCTAGTATTATACAAATCATTAATACGTTAGGTCCGTTATTTCTTTTATGGTACTTATCGTATCTATCTCTTTCGGTGTCATATTGGATTACATTACCACTATTAATTTTGACAGCAGGATTTTTAGTTCGTACATTTATTATTTTCCACGATTGTTGTCACCAATCTTTCTTCAAAAGCCGTAAAGCAAATGATATTCTAGGAACGATAACAGGCGTTTTAACAGTTGTTCCGTACCAACAATGGAAACATACTCACTCGGTTCACCATGCTACAAGTAGTAACCTAGATAAAAGAGGTACTGGTGACATGTGGGTACTGACTGTGGATGAGTATGTAAATGCGTCTCTTTGGACAAAAATTTATTACAGAATTTATCGACATCCACTAGTGATGTTTGTGATTGGACCAATTGCTGTATTTTTATTTGAATACCGATTTAACCGTAAGGGTGCTAAAAAGAAAGAAAGAATAAATACCTATGTTACAAATATCCTGATTGTTGCGCTGTATACTGCACTTTGCTTAGCGATTGGCTGGAAAGCGTTCTTATTAATTCAAGGACCAGTTTTCTTCTTTTCAGGATTAATGGGCATTTGGTTATTTTATGTGCAACATCAATTTGAAGATACGTACTTTGAAAATGATGATGAGTGGAGTTATGTTAGAGCTGCAGTAGATGGAAGTTCATTCTATAAGCTACCTAAGGTTCTTCAATGGATAACGGGGAATATTGGTTATCACCATGTTCATCATTTAAGTCCAAGAGTACCAAACTACAATCTTGAAAAAGCACATAACGAAACACCACCTCTTCAAAAAGCAACTACCATCACGTTAAGTACAAGTTTGAAATCATTAAATTTCCGTCTATGGGACGAAGATTCGAAGAGGTTTATTAGTTTTAAAGAAATGAAAAAGGTCATTAAAAATAAAAACTCTGTTCTAGAAGCAGTGAAGGAAAAGACGACAAGTCGCAGGCCTAGTTTAGAAGGAAAATAAGCTTAGACATTTATAAAGCTAGTTAAATGCCTAATCCATTAAATGGGTTAGGCATTTTCTGTAATGTCGACCTCAAAGAATTTGATATTTTCTATGCAAAATAAACAGCAATAAAGTTGAGGAAACTGATGAGATTAGTGTAATTTTTTCTTTCTCTCTTATGTGATAAAGTAAACCCGGTATGTGTTTTAAAAGGGAGGGTCGAAATGTGAGAGAAGGAATGATTCGTTGGACTTTTTTTGTAGTGGGAATGCTTGTACTAGCACTCGGTATAAGTATGACGATAAAAGGGAAACGGTTTGGGATTGGTCCTTGGGATGTTTTCCACTATGGTTTGTATAAGCATCTTGGCTTAACGGTTGGAACATGGTCGATTATGATAGGATTACTTATCCTATTCACATATGTAATCATTAAAAAGGAAATTCCTAAAATTGGTGCATGGTTAAATATGCTACTGCTTGGATTGTTTATTGATCTTTTTCTTTGGTTACTTCCAAATTCAACTACCTTTTTGGGTGATACTCTTTATTTTATTCCAGGAGTTATTATTTTAGGTTATGGAATTGGTATCTATATTTCTGCTGATTTAGGGGCAGGTCCACGTGACAGCTTAATGCTTATCATTATGGAAAAGTTTGGTTGGTCTGTGAAATCAGTTCGAAATGGAATGGAGCTAACTGTATTTATCTTAGGTTGGATGCTAGGGGGACCTATAGGGATAGGCACGCTATTCATAGCTATGTTCCTTGGAACGGTAGTAAATGTATCGTTACGACAGAGTAAACATGCAATTGAAAGGATTTTAGCACGACGATCAAATGTACATTTATTGAAAGTAGAGAGCTAAGAAAATAGCAGATATTGGTCATGACGATTATTAAGTTGCTTTAATGGATACCATCTGTTATTCTTAAGAAGAATTATTTTTGTTCGGTCTGTAGGAAAGAAGAAAACTTTAAACTTTTCGCCTTTGATATCTAATTGAGCAATTATAGTAATAAACAGTGGAATTTATCCACACAGGAGGAAACACACATGCAAGAAGGTACAGTAAAATGGTTTAACGCAGAAAAAGGTTTCGGTTTCATCGAAGTTGCTGGTGGAGAAGACGTATTCGTACATTTCTCAGCTATCCAAGGCGAAGGCTTTAAATCTTTAGACGAAGGTCAAAAAGTTACGTTTGAAACAGAGCAAGGTCAACGTGGACTTCAAGCTACTAACGTTAGAAAAGCATAATTAGTAAGGACTCTATTCTAGAGTCCTTTTTTTAATGGACGTGATGGTAAAGTAACGAAAATAAATTCCTAATGAACAGCGTTGTATTTCCAAAGTAGACTTCCATGCAATGTGAGAATTGCACCATGAAGGATGAAAATGTTTAATTGTTACTTTTGTGTATTATAGAGTGTTGAATCCAAGTATTTCAGAAGTGTTAATCGGAGTGGAAGGACCGAGACTCCTGCAGGAGATGCGCTAGGCTTGAGACCCCACAGGCGTAAACGCCGAGGAGGCTCAAGAAGCGCCCTGCGGAAAGCGAGGTTCCTGCAACGCAGATTAACACCCCTTGTACAGTGTCGTATTTTCAGGGTAGCCAAAATAATAAAAAAGAGGCTAACTAAATAATGCTGATCTCTCTTGAGAGAGAAACATAAGCACTATTTATAGGTTAGCCTCGGAGTCAAAATGTTACAAGTAGTAAAATGGTTAAAGTAAGCATAACATAGCACTCATAAAATACCTAATTAAATTTTATACAGTGCTTTTTCATAAAGAGAAGGAGCCAAGTTTAATGGAACAATATAGCCAAGATACACAACAGTATATCTATACGTATTCATGTAAAAAAGACGAAACTTCTTTATGTGCATTAGAAATGCGCACTTTCTTTGGAGACAATTCTAAATCTGAATCTCATATCGTCGAGAGTGATGTGAAAATAGACCCTAGCCGAAGTCCTTTTATTCGGGAGAGAATCGACGTGATTTTCCAAGGAGATGAAATTCAAGAAATTGCTCAACAAGTTAAAGAATTACCACCTTTGACCTCAACGTATAAAGTATTGTTTGTTAAAAATCCAGGATTATCAAAATCAGAAGAGGTCAAGTTCGAACAACGACGAGAAATCGAGAGGGAAATTGGCATACAAGTTCCCGGGGAACCAGACTTGAACAATGCGGATATCTTGTTTGCTGTTATTAAAGTGGATGGTAAGTGGAAGTTCGGTTTATTGCACAAAAGTGAGGCTGTCTGGCTACACCATATGGATAAACCTCACCAATACTCAACAGCGCTTAGCACAAGAGTAGCAAGAGCAGTGGTGAACATAGCTGTGCCAAACCCTACTGGATTAAAAGTTATTGATCCTTGTTGTGGCATAGGAACCGTATTAATTGAAGCACTATCAATGGGGATTGAAATCGAAGGAAGCGATATTAACCCACTCATCCTTCCAGGAACTAGAGAGAATATCACTTATTTTGGCTTACAGGGAACCGTCATAAAAAGAGATATAAGAGACGTTACGGATCATTTTGATGTCGCCATTATAGATTTACCGTATAACCTATGTTCAGTGATTACCCCAAAACAGCAGCTTGAGATGCTTCAAAGTGCACGGGCCTTCACGAAACGTTTAGTCATTGTAACGGTAGAACACATTGATTCTATTATTTTGGAGTCTGGATTTTCAATAGTTGACCGGTGTCTTGTACAAAAGGGAAATTTTATACGAGAAGTTATTGTGTGTGAGTAACCTAAAAAGCCCTGGATTTATCAGGGCTTTTCTAATGCAATTTCATATAATCTGTACGCTAAAAAATCTTATAAATTCTCCATTAAACGTTTAGCGATTCGAGCATAATCATCTCGGTCAATACCAGGAGCGAATTCCTCTGGTAAGTCATCTAAGTTCGGGATAGGAGCTCCCACTGGTGATCCTTCTTTTACAATAAGACGCTCACCACTTTCAGGATTTGTACCCTTCCATATTTGCTTTATACCCGCATAATCGCCAACGTCATTCCAAGTATACAAGACATTTGCTAATCCACGTTCTTCAAACTTTTTCGCATGATCAAATTTTGTGTTTGCTAAATTAGGTAAAGGAACGAGTTTCTTCACATCCACACCTGTTGCAATTTCTAATGCCTTAGCGTAGGCAACAACATGTGTTCCACCACGAACTAATAAATACCCAATCATTTCCCTTGCAGTTTCGTGTTCTGTCATCTCGTAAACTCTCATTTTATGAGTTCTGGCCCCTACTTCTAAGAAGAAATTATGAAGTAAATCCAATACAAGGTTTCCGCTACTAAAGACATTATCCCCCGTCCATGCACGGCCCATTGAGTCTCCAGCTAGTGCTGTTTGGGCAGTAGCAATAAATTGATACGTGTTCCGACTATCCTTCCCTTCACGTAAAGGAGTAACATCTGGATCACCTGTATAAAAGGTATTGCCTCTTGATAATAGATTTATCGTATTTGATACAAGCTCAACATGACCAAATTCCTCTGCAGTAATGCTAGCGACAAGGTCATAAAACGGTTTTAACTTATCTTTTCGACGAAAGTTAAAGGACTGAAACATATAATTGTTCAATGTCGACATTTCTCCAAATTTTCCACCAAGTAGCTCTTGAACGGCAGCTGCAGCATTTGGATCTCCATGGTCTGGTATTGGTAAGTCTATGAGCATACGATTTTCTCGTTTAAACATGAAATGACCCCCTTCATCCTTTTGGAATTACCCAGACAACTTGTTGCGTACGAATAAAGAAAGGAGATCCACCTGATTCAACCACAATATGATCTGGCATAACGGTTTTTAGTTTTCCTGAGACTGTTCCATGTGTTGTTTGCACCGCGACGTTAGACCCAACAATACTTTGTAAGGTTTGAAAAACATAAGGATCAATATAACTAAAAAACGTTGGTGATTGCTGATTCATGTTGATATCGCTCCTTTTTTAAGAAACTTAAACAATTATATATATGAGAGATTTTTGTATGTTATCACAGATACATGATGTAAGTTCTAACATTCACATGAGGAAATTTTTTCTAGCACAATTTTTTCAATTATGATACTATCTGAACATCTGACAGAAATTACAAAGAGAAGAGGATTGCCCCCTTATGTTAAAACGTTTCTTTAGCTATTATCGACCACATAAAAGACTGTTCTATATAGATTTTTCATGTGCTGTTCTTGTAGGCTTGTTAGAGTTAGGTTTTCCGATTGCAGTGGCATGGTACATTGATAAACTTCTCCCGGAAGGAGATTTTAATACGATTATTGCTGTGAGTATCGGTCTTCTAGCACTCTACTTAATTAGTACAGGTATGCAATTTGTTGTGAATTATTGGGGACACAAGCTAGGCATTAATATTGAAACCGATATGCGTCGCGAACTATTTAATCATGTGCAACGGCAATCGTTTCGTTTTTTTGATAATACAAAAACTGGCCATATTATGAGTCGAATTACAAATGATTTGATGGATATTGGTGAATTAGCACACCATGGACCTGAGGATTTATTTATTGCCATTATGACTTTTATTGGTGCATTTTGGATTATGCTTACCATCAATGTGAAACTAGCACTTGTTGCTATAATTATCGTTCCTTTTCTTGTATGGCTGATCTCTCATTCAAACATAAAAATGAACGCTGCTTGGACGAAGATGTATGGCAATATTGCTGATGTCAACGCTCGAGTAGAGGACAGTGTATCAGGTGTAAGAGTGGTGCAGTCTTTTACAAATGAGCAATATGAAATGGAAAGGTTCAACAAAAATAACCAGTTTTTCCGAAAAGCTAAATTAAAGGCATATAACGTGATGAGTTGGAATCTTTCAGGCATTTATATTACGACACGACTTATGACCCTCATTATTTTAGTGTACGGAGCATGGCTTAGCTTTACTGGAGAATTGTCTTATGGTGAATTAGTCGCGTTCATTCTTTATTTAAATATTTTGTTTAAACCAATTGAAAAAATCAGTGCACTTTTAGAGCTATATCCGAAGGGAATGGCAGGTTTTAAGCGTTTTATCGAACTGATTGATGCGAAACCAGATATTAATAACCTTCCAAATGCGGTCAACGTTCCGTTTTTAAAAGGTGATATCCGCTTTCAAAATGTTTCATTCGGATATGAGGAAAATCGTCATATACTACAAAATCTATCATTTGGAATTGAAGCAGGAAAAACAATTGCATTTGTTGGTCCATCTGGTGCTGGAAAAACGACAATTTGTTCACTGATCCCGCGCTTTTATGATGTACTAGAAGGAAAAATTATGATTGATGGAATGGATATTCGTGAGATGACAAAAGAGTCACTACGTTCACAAATTGGAATAGTTCAGCAGGATGTATTTTTGTTTACGGGTACATTACGAGAAAATATTGCTTATGGAAAGCTGAATGCTACGCAAGAAGAGATTGAAGAGGCTGCGAGAAAAGCTCATTTAACAGAGTTGATTGCATCTCTACCAGAAGGTTATGAAACTCAAATAGGTGAAAGAGGTTTAAAGCTATCAGGCGGTCAAAAGCAACGTTTAGCCATTGCTAGAATGTTTCTAAAAAATCCACCCATTTTGATATTGGATGAAGCCACTTCAGCACTTGATACGGAGACAGAATCGATTATACAAGAAGCGCTAAATGATTTATCAAAGGATCGTACAACATTAATTATTGCTCATCGATTAGCAACGATAAAAAAGGTAGATCGTATTCTCGTTGTAACAGAGGATGGTATTGCAGAGGATGGCAGTCATTTAGAGCTGCTTTCAAAAGAAAATGGGATATTTGCTAGATTACATGCTCATCAGCACTAAGTTTGATAGATATCATGATAACAAGTATGATGAAGAGTGAGATTGCACAAAATAAGAGGTAAATATTCCATGCATAAAAGGAGAACACATGAAAAATTATAAATTGGTCATTCAATATGATGGGGGTCGTTATAAGGGCTGGCAGCGACTAGGTACTGGAGACCAATCCATTCAAGGTAAAATTGAGAATGTATTATCAGAAATGGTTGGAAAGAAAGTAGAAATTATCGGAAGTAGTCGTACAGATGCAGGAGTGCACGCACTTGAGCAAATAGCAAACGTGAAACTAGATACTACCTTTACAGTACACGAAATTCACGCATACTTAAATCGTTATCTTCCTAACGATATTAGTGTGAAAGATATTGAAGAAGTTCATGAGCGTTTTCATGCTCGATATAATACAAAAGAGAAAACGTATGTTTATAAATTATGGAACAAATCATATCCACACCCCTTCATGCGCAAATACAGTATGCATGTTGAGGAAAAACTTGATGTTTCAAAAATGAAAAAGGCTTGCAAATTTTTTGAAGGTACACATGACTTTACGGCTTATTGCAATGCAAAATCAAAAAAGAAATCTATGGTACGTGATATATACTCTATGAGCATCGAAGAGCAAGCAGGCTTTATTGAGATTCGTGTTCGAGGGAATGGATTTTTGTATAACATGGTTAGGAAGATAGTCGGTACTTTAATTGAAGTAGGATTAGGAAAAATAGACGCAGAAAAAATTCCAAGTATTATTGAATCAAAAGAGAGAATTCAAACAGGATTGATGGCAGAGCCTGGTGGATTGTATTTAGAGAAAATTGAATTCTAGTGAGTTGTAGAAACAAAAAAGTCCACAAAAAACATCTTTGACACTGTATTTAACAGTTTACAAAGATGTTTTTTAGATAGTTTACTTTTCTTTTTATAGGACTGTGTCCATAACTACTTCAAATCACTTAATCTTGCTAATTGACATTGCAATGTTTCATGAACACGGATAATACCCCACATACCACTTTCAATTCCCCACAAGATGTTTCCTACACGATACATATAATCACCAGGGTACTTGTGTTTACCTCCGGCCCCTCCTTCAAGATATGCGTCTAATTTTGACCCAGCCGTGTTTAAACCAGTAACGGAAGTAAAGGCTGAATGAATTTTAAAAGGGTCTACTTTCCATCGATGTCCATGAATATGGAAAGTGTGAGTTCGCCTTCTTTCAGAAGGCATAACCATACGAACAGTGATAGGTTCGCCGACATATGCCTCAAATAGTGGAGTTGCGGGATCTCCACTTACCTTTGAACTAAATAATTCATGCATTGTTACACCGTTTTTAACTCGGTTGTATAAACGCTCTGACCTATAATTAAACCCTTTTGATCCTTGGTCATACGTATCAACTTCTTCACCATCTGGAATTTGAGGGTCAATGATTAAAGAATGGTTTTGATCAATTAGGCGAATTCCATCATGCATCACTAACACAAACTCTCGGAAAGATGGGAGGTATGGGTGCGAAATGATCGCACTTGAACCATAATCAATAGGTTTCAACGATGCAGGATCCAAATAAATAGAACCTCTTGCTTCGACAATTAATGTACCGAACGCACCATGATGACGGTGATTACGAAGGTCAGCCATATCCCATAAGTTAATAGAACCTAAATTTTCATCAGCATACCAGTGGTAAGTGATTGATTCTCCTGGGCCAATCGTTTGATCAAGATTATAACCTACCGTATCCCCACTTGAGGATTTTACATCATACTGAAGTAACTGTGGGTGTAACGATATTCTTAGTGATGGCGGGTAATCTTGAACAAATTTTACTCTTGGATATTCATGTCTTTCATCTGAAACATGAAATTTCGCTGGGTCCAATCGATTTGATAAATTCATTTCAATACAGTCTCCAACGTTGGCTCGAATAATGAGAGGTTCTGGTTTTCTTTTACCTGATAAGAGGTCCTCTACATGCTCATCAATGGCGAAAACAATTCCATGTGGATCATGATCTCCGAACTGATTATATTCAATTGGTATTTGTAAGGCAGTTACATGAAAGCTTCTTACTTTAGAGGTACATGTAGTACAACCACTTGAATTTGCAATAGGTGGTGGGCTTCCTGTTTTGTTAGGTAATGGAGTGGACTGCTCAGGTAAGTTCATCCGGTCACATAACGGTATTAGATCTTCATGTTTTTCATTGAAGGCTCGAATTAATCCCCACGTACCAAGCCATGCATCTTCTCCCGTTTCGAAAGCATATAAATAGTCTCCGTCATTTGGAACAAATGTTTCAAAGGTAAAGGATTCGGATATGCCAATCGTTTGCTGTGAGAGGTAGTGAGAATCTAAATTTCTACGTTCCTTCTTCCACCTTAGACCGTGTACGTTAAAACTATGAGATTCCTCATGTGCACCTTGCATTAACCTAATTCTAATTGGGTCACCCTTATAGGTTTTAAAGATTGGGGTTACAGGGTCACCATGAACTGTAGAACTAAATGAATAAGCAGTTTCATTGTTAGGACCTATTCTAAATGGAAGTGGTTCATTTCTATAATTGACACCAAATACACCCGGGTCATCCTGGGAACCAGGAAATTCAGGAGGTTCAATAGGGTTGTTGTTTTGGTCGAATAATAGTGTAAAATCTTGAGCAAATATTGAGAAATCTCGATAGTCGGGTAGGATAGGATTTACGACCGTTATTTCAGTGCCTCTATTAACTTCTTCACCAGTTTTTGAATGGAGGAATTTAGAAAATCTCGGATGTATTACTGCTCCACCAAATAAACCATGTTGCTGATGAGAGTTCGCAAACAAATGATCATGGTAATAGACCGCTTTGAGCTCAACATCGGCATACCATTCATACCGGATTGTTTCACCTTGAAGCACACTGCTATCATAATTCCAACCAACGTTCGCACCGTCTGAAACGAGAACATCAAATTTAACAAAGTGAACATGAACACCACATTCATAAGTTCTTCCTGTTAATTGGAACGGATTGCCTTGAATGACATTAGGTAGTCTGTTTGTGAAATTAATTCGAATACAAGTACCTGCTTCAGCATGAAAAACAAGAGGTTCGATCGGTTTACGCCCGGCTTTTACATCTTCAATATCTTCATCCAAAATATAGATTCTGCCCTGGGGGTCATACCATCCTTCGTTGTTATAGACAATAGGAAGTTGAATGGCTGAAACGTTATATTCCTTCACGACAGGATTACCTAAACAAGAGTCTGTAAAAACGGCTCCAGGTCTTGCATTTGGTACGGCTGCACTTTTTTCTAGTGGAGTTAATTCTCTTCCTCCGATGATACCAAGAGGTGGTCTTGGAGCCTTAAAGCCTATCTTACCGGGGATGAAATTAGGGAAACCTGGTTTATCTTCGGTAGGTGGAGGAGGTGTAGGACGATCTGGGAGAGGTTTGAGAGCTGCAATTATTGTGCCGTCAGGATAGGTTTGGGTTCCATCCTGTAACGTATCAAATACACGATTCATTCCCCACATGCCAGCTCCAAAGTGTGGATATAAGTGACAGTGAATAATTGCATCACCTATTGATTTGGATAAACTCCCAAGTCCGTAGAGTGGTTCAATCGTGTAGGTGGATTGAGGGCTGATGGATTGTGCATCTATAATTTCAGAATCAATATCATCCGGATCCATTAACCATTGATGAACATGGTAATGAAACACATGAGTTTCTTTTACACCTGCATGAACTAGCCGTATTTTTGCTGGATCACCTTTATAACCTCTGAGGATTGGGGTTGAGGGGTCTCCAAACACCCATGAATCATGGTGAACTTCTTCACCTTCACAGTCAGGACAAACGACACCTTCTTTAATCAGTTTTAGTCGATTTCGCATTGGTTCTACTCGATAATTTATTGCGTGTAATGATTCATCGGGTTCCCCTGTGTGAGGGTCAATTGGATCATTTCCTGCTAAATCCTTAATGTTTCCTTCATCATGGAAAAACCAAACATATTCTCGAAATGAAGGAGCAAGAGGGTTATGAATATCAGCATACACTCCACTATTAATTGGCATACCTGTTTCTGGTGAAGTCCAACTTGATCCTCGTGGTTCTACAATAAGCGCACCCCACAATCCTCTTCGATTTGTGCTTTCTTCATGACTTAATGGATCACCTAAATCGGAAAAATAACAGATTGCCTCTCGGTCAACTTTAAAGCGATAAATAATCTTTTCATTTTTTCCAACCGTTGTATCGGGATTATTTCCTACATATGCTCCATCTGCTTTTAATACATCATATTCTATGTCTTGAAAATGCATCGAAACTGGTTGATCAAGTTCGTTTTCAAGGTGGATCTCTACTTCATCTCCAACATTTGCACGAATAGCCAAGGGCTGTACTAAATCGACGGGTGTGAATGGATTGTTTTTAACCAATTCTTTCATTCTCGTAACATTTTCTTTTAAGACAAATAATCTACCGTTTTCTGAGAAATCTCCAAATTTATTAAAGACGACTCGTATTGAAATAGCTACAACGTGATATACACGTTTCATTAAATATCCTCCTTTCCTATTAATTTAGTGAAGGTATGGTTGGACCTCCTTCTTCTTCAGTGTAAAATGTTTGAATGAGATCGATGTGGACATACCATATTCTCTGTTCGAATTGTTCAATGATACTAGTGTCAACAGAGACTTCAAGGTAGTCATCAACTACATCAGTGACATTGCCTATTAACATATATGGGTATTGGCTAATAAGGAAAAATGTTCTTTTATTTAAATTGTCTTCAAAAAAACTACTAATACTTTCAAATCTTTTCTTAGCAACATCGGGCTTTTCTTTCTTTTTATTTTCCGGTTGTATTTTATTTTTCTCTTCATTAGGCATGTTTTTTACCTCCTTTTGTCATGTGAGTGGGAATACGGTTGATGAACTAAAGTCAGGTGTAAAGACGACTATTCTTTCCATTGGGAAATGAAGTGGTGTAGGAAACTGATATTCCGGAGCATTAATCATTTTAATTGTGACAGGACATAAAGTGATAAATCCATCATTGATGTTTGTTACTTTCCCTACGAATATTGGACGAAATGTTTGACCTAACAAGTTTAAATGGTGAGCATCTAACATAAGTAACACTTCTTTTCCAACACTCTGTTTTACTAAGTCTGTCAGTTTCATAGACATTCTCCTTTCTACTTAGTAGGGTATTCATGAACTTGATATTTGTATATGATAAGAGACTAGGTTTATAGGAAAAAATGACTAAATGTGAATGATAACTAACTGACACATATGTTATAAGTTGTCTATTAGTTGAGGATTTTCATATAATCTTATGTAAAGGGGGAATTTCGTTGAAATTTTCTACATTTTTGGAGTGGGTAAATGGTTTACATTTGATGGGTGTTATTGTAGCGGGTAGTGTAGTAGTTGGAATCATATTGTTAAGAATTATGATTTTGTGGAGTGCAAAAAAATTCTCCAATACATATCCTGCCATTCGAAGCATCGTAAATTGGTTTACCTTTTATGGAGCACTAATATTTCTGCTTATGTATTTTTCAGATTCAGAGTGGATGTTTACAAGTTTCTTAAAAATAGGAAAGGTTGAAGTGACAATCTTTCTAATTATTGTTGCTATTCTCATAATCTCGTTAGCGAGCAGGATATCAAAGATATCGACAAGTGTGTTTTTACCGTCTCTTTATAATCGGTATAATTTAGACAAAGGGTTGCGCTTTACGTTTGATCGGATTATTCATTATACCATTATGGTAATAGCGTTTATCATCAGCTTAACAACAGTAGGAATTGATATGAGTGCATTAACAGTTTTTGCTGGAATTATTAGTGTTGGAATTGGATTTGGTCTACAAAACATTGCATCTAATTTTATCTCAGGAATTATTTTATTGTTCGAGAGGCCGATAAAAGTAGGAGATCGTGTAATCGTTGATGAGATCATTGGTGATGTTGAGAAAATTAATATGCGAGCAACCATTATTAAAACGTTAGATAATGAACATATCATTGTACCGAATTCTTACTTTTTAGAAGAAAAAGTAGTGAATCGTTCCTTTAGTGACCCACGCCTACGTTTAGTCGTACCCATTGGTGTTGCTTATGGTACAGATGTGGAAAAAGTAAGAGAACTACTGCTAGAGGTTGTAACTGAAGAGCAGGAGGTAACTTCGTCGGTATTATTGCATCCCGAGCCTTTTGTAAATTTTGTTGGGTTTGGGGAATCATCACTAGACTTTGAATTATTTGTTTGGATTGCAGATCCAAATCAGTTTATAGTAATTAAAAGTAACCTTAATTTTAGGATAAATCGAATCCTATCAGATCACAGCATTGAAATTCCATTCCCTCAACGTGATATCCATATTAGAAGTGTAGAGAAGACTATAGAGAAGAAGCTATAACTATTTTTTCTTCTTCACCTCGTAGTATAATAAGTAGAAGTAACTCGATTATTTGAAAAAGGAACGATAAAAGGATGTATCTTACAATAAAAGAAACGGCTGAACATTTATCTTTACCAGAGGCATATATTGAACAATTAATCTTAAATAAGAAAATTCGCGCGATTCATGATGGAGAGCAATACATTATTTACAAAGAACAATTCAATAACCATATGGACCAGCTCGAAAAGTATAAAAAAATGATTGCTGATTACCTAAGTGAACCTCTACCTGAAGACCCTGATGTCAAAGATGAGGATTAACAAGCGAAAAAGTGAATATATTACAATATAAAAAGCATCTGCAGACAACACAGCAGATGCTTTTTAAGTTAAGTGGCTTGCATGCTAACTAAGAATTTGCACCATGGCACATATAAATACGCGATTGTTTCTTGTATCTTAGAATGTTGGACATTAGTATTTTTCCGTGTTAATCGGAGTGGAAGAACCGAGACTCCTGCGGGAATTGCGCTAGGCTTGAGACCCCACAGGCAAAGCCGAGGAGGCTCAAGAAGCGCCCCGCGGAAAGCGAGGTTCCTGCAACGCAGATTAACACCCCCAGTTCAGTGTGGTATTTTCAGGGTAGATAAAAAGAACAAAAAGAGTAAAAATATTTAAAAAATAAGAAAAATAGAGTATCATAAAAATATTAAGGAACACGAAATATTAGGAAGCTAAAATAAAAAGAACTTCATCATGGGGGATATACGATGTCTAAAATGTTTCAATTTCTTAAACCTTATCGTCTACCGGTATCAGTTGCGCTATTTCTAATGCTGGTAGAATTGTTTGTTGAACTCTTCCATCCACTCATTATGGCCAAAATTATAGACGAGGGAATCTTAAAAGAAGACCTTACAGTCGTCATAATTTGGGGGAGTATGATGGTCATCATGTCACTCCTCGCCTTTCTTTCAGGTATAACAAACTCATTTTTTGCCTCGCATGTAAGTCAAAGCTTCGGTTTTGATGTAAGAGAAAAATTATATGAAAAAATACAATCATTCTCGTTTGCAAATTCGAACAAATTTCCTACATCATCGCTCATTACCCGTATGACAAATGACGTGACGCAGGTTCAAAATACCGTTTTTATGAGCTTGCGAATTATGCTTCGAGCTCCTTTACTTATTATCGGGGGAACGATTATGGCTGTCGTAGTAAACGCAAAGCTAGCACTCGTTCTTTTAATAGCAGTACCATTGTTATTATTATTTCTCGTATATGTCATGAATAAAGGATGGTCATTATTCAATGCTGTACAACAAAAACTAGACAACGTGAATGGTGTGATGAGAGAAAATTTAGGTGCTATTCGTTTAATCAAAGCGTTATTAAGAGCAAAACATGAGGTGAATCGTTTTACAGATGCAAATGAACAGTTAAAACAAAAAACAGTAGCGGCATTACGTTTAATGGAGATAACGATGCCCATTCTATTACTTTTAATGAATGTCAGTATATTAGTCATTCTTTGGTTTGGTTCAATAGGAGTAGAAAATAATCAGGTCAAGGTTGGAGAAGTTGTTGCGATCATTAATTATTCTACTAGGATAACGGCAGCCTTATCTATTTTTTCATTTATCGTTATTGCTTTTTCAAAAGCAAAAGCATCGGCTTCTCGTATCTCTGAAGTACTAGAAACTGAGGTTGATTTGGTTGATACGACCGAAATGAACAACTCTTTTCAAATAAAAGATGGGAAAATTGAATTTCAAAAGGTTTCATTTACTTACCCAGATACAAAAACAAATATATTAGAAAATCTCACATTTACTGTTTCTCCTAATCAAACGATAGCCATTCTTGGTTCGACTGGCTCTGGAAAAACGTCTTTATTTCAATTAATTCCTAGGCTTTATGATGTGAATGAAGGGACCATTCTAATCGATCAACAAGATATTCGGGATATCCAGTTAGAGAAGTTAAGAAGAAATATTGGTCTTGTTCCACAAGAAGCATGGCTGTTCACTGGAACAATTAGAGATAATATTGCTTGGGGTAAAGAGGATGCGACATTAGAAGAAGTCATAAAAGCAGCAAAAGATGCTCAAATTCATGAAACAATCGTGCAGCTCCCAAAACAGTACGAAACATTAATTGGCCAAAAAGGTGTGAATTTATCGGGCGGACAAAAACAACGACTATCCATTGCTCGCGCTTTAGTTAGAAAACCAAAGATTCTCTTACTTGATGATAGTACCAGTGCTTTAGATGTAAATACAGAAGCGAAACTGTTAAATGCGTTAAAGGAATATACATGTACGACACTAATTATTACTCAAAAGATTAGCACAGCAATAGCAGCAGACGCTATCTATTTATTAGATGAGGGTAAAATTGTTGAAAAGGGTAGTCATGAAGAACTTTTATCTATGTCTACTTTATATCAAAAAATTTATGAATCACAATATGGAAAGGAGAAAGTGAATCATGCTTAAACAGTTACTCATTCCTTTCCGTTATCCCAAAATTAATTTAGAACAAATTGAGACTCCTAATGGTAACAAAAAGAGGCCAAAGGCAAAAAATACATTAGGTACATTAAAAAGAATATGGGCATATCTAGCATTAAAAAAGGGACTGTTATGGCAAGTGCTCACCATGGTTGTAATCAGCTCGTTTTTAAGCTTATTAGGCCCATTTCTTATTGGGATGGCAGTCGATGATTATATTGTAAGTAAGAGTAGTAGTGGAATTGGATTCGTACTCCTTCAATTAATTGGAGTATATATCTTTTATTCTATTGCCATCTTTCTACAAAATTTTTGGATGATTGGAATCGCACAGCACACGGTTTTTACAATGAGAACAGAATTGTTTCAACATCTTCATAAGCTACCAATCACCTTTTTTGATAAAAGAAAGACAGGAGAACTAATGAGTAGGGTCACAAATGATATTGAAAATGTGAGTTCTACCTTGAATAGCTCGGTTATTCAAATATTCTCAAGTGTACTAATAATAATTGGAACTATAAGTGTCATGATTTGGATTAGCCCACTTCTTACGTTGATTACTCTGCTCATTATTCCGTTAATGGTTCTTGGGTTGAAATGGATTACGAAGAGAACAAGTAAGTTGTTTAAAGAACAGCAACGAAACCTAGGTGATTTGAACGGATACATTGAGGAAACGATATCTGGACAAAAAATCATTAAAACGTACTCCCAAGAACAAAATGTGATAGTAGAATTTAAGAAAAAAAATAACAAATTAAAAGGTTCGGCATTTTGGGCGCTTACCTTCTCTGGATTTATACCAAAATTAATGAACGTGTTAAATAACTTAAGCTTCACCATTATTGCTGGAATTGGTGGGATTTTTGCTTTAAATGACATGATTTCAATCGGAGCAATTGTTATTTTTGCGGAGTACTCTAGACAATTTACTCGTCCACTAAATGATTTAGCGAATCAGTTTAATACACTCCTATCAGCTGTTGCAGGAGCAGAGAGAGTGTTTGACATAATGGATGAAGATAAAGAAGAACATCATGAGCTAGCTGCAAAAAAACTAAATGATGTACAAGGAGATGTAAAGTTTACTGGAGTATCATTTTCTTATGAAGGTGATGATCATACGATTGAGGATATTTATTTCCATGTACCAGCAGGTCAAACAGTTGCTTTCGTTGGACCAACGGGCGCTGGTAAAACGACAATCATCAGTTTGCTTTCACGATTTTATAATATAGATAGCGGAACGATCTCAATCGATGGTCAAGATATTTCAAATATAAGCCGAGAAGAACTAAGAAGACATATGGGATTTGTATTACAAGATCCGTATTTGTTTGAAGGTACTATTATGGAGAATATCCGATATGGTCGCTTAAATGCAAGAGATGATGAAGTAATAGAGGCAGCAAAACAGGCAAATGCTCATTCCTTTATTATGAAGCTACCTAATCAGTATAATACTGATTTAAGACAGGATGGCAGTGGCATTAGCCAAGGACAAAGACAATTGTTATCAATTGCGAGAGCAATCCTTTCTGATCCAACCATACTAATTTTAGATGAAGCAACTAGTAGTATTGATACGATCACAGAAATTAAAATTCAAGAAGCGTTACAGCGATTGATGAAAGGACGTTCGAGCTTTGTCATTGCCCATCGTTTAAATACCATTCAACAGGCAGATCAAATCTTTGTATTAGATGCAGGGAAAATCATCGAGAGAGGCACACATCAATCACTCTTACAAGAAAAAGGGTTTTATTATGGACTCTATCAAAATAACAAACAAGAAGCATAGTATGTAAAAAAAGCTTAGTATACCGCTAAGCTTTCCTTTTTTTAAAAGGCTCTTTTTTTAAGAGTTCGTATAAGAAAACTTCTTTAATTTAAAAGAGAATAAAGGATTCTGTAAGTTTTTGTCGTATCTTAACAACAAAGAGAAAGATTGGAGAAGATAAGATGCTGGCAGAAAAATTACTTTTACATGTTTTAATCATCCTTTCTCCCATCCTTATGTATATTGCTCTATTTGAGAATAAACAGATAGGGAAAACACCTTATTTAACTGGGGTATTACATGGAATAGCAGCAATACTTTGTATGTCTTTTCCTTTTTATAGCTATGGTCTGTATTGGGACTTAAGGTATGTACCTCTTGTTCTTTCCATTTTATATGGTGGGCCAATTGCTGGAGGGATTGTATTCTTCGCAATTATGTTGACGAGAACAATAATAGGCGGAGATGCGTTACTGTTTGGTTATTTAAGTGGAACGTTGGCAGCAATTCTCCCATTCATCTTGATGAAGTATTTTTGGAAGTTTGACTCAAACAAGAGAATTAGAGTTGCAGTTTCAGTTGGGCTTTGGCCAGGGATAACTTCACTATCTATCCTAATGGTTTATGTATTTATCTTAAATAGATCGAATGAAGATAGCTTAGGTCCATTATTAGATATTGCATCATTTGGTGTCATTTATATAGTAGGCTTAATACTTGCTGTATTACTACATGAGGCAATTGTTGAGAGAAACATAATGAAAAATGAAATACATCGTGCTGAAAAACTCAATACATTAGGTGAATTAGCCGCATCAATCGCGCATGAAGTGAGGAATCCGTTAACGGTTGTAAAGGGATTTCTACAACTCATGCATAAACAAGAAAAAGGCCAAAATCAAGAGTATCTTGCTCTTGTATTAAGTGAATTAGGAAGAGCAGAGGCAATCATAAATGATTATCTAAACTTTGCAAAGCCACAATTTAAGAAGGTGGAAGAAGTTGAAATTTCAGAGGTCCTTTCTGATGTTATATTACTGTTAAAGCCTTTAGCCACTAAACAAGATGTACAAATAACAACTGAAATAAGGTCAAATTCACTGATTAAAACAGATCGAAATCAAATGAAGCAAGCTTTTGTTAATTTGATTAAAAATGCAATTGAAGCGTCTATTGATGGTGGAAAGATATCAATTCGCTTATATCAAGTAGACGAAGTAGCGTATATAAAAATTAAAGATAATGGCAAAGGGATGAGCAAGGAGCAACTCTCTAGAATTGGTACATTATTTTATACTACGAAAGACAAAGGGACGGGGCTAGGAACAATGGTCTCACTTCGAATTATTGAATCAATGGAAGGAAAGCTTTCTTATTCTAGTAAAATTGATGAGGGTACAGAGGTGACAATTACTATCCCTGTACATAAAGGGAAAATGGCGGTTATTCATAATAAAAAGGAAATGTCAGGTTAAAAAAATTAGTAATGAAAAAGGATGCCTAAGAGGCATCCTTTTTCATTGTTCTGCTATTAACCTTTCATAACCGTTCTTCTACGTTGAATAACGTAAGCAAATCCGCCCATCGAAAGTAAGAGCATACCAATTAATAGATAGTTAAAGCTGTTTGTAGCAGTGTCTGGTAATTCTTTTCCATCAGAATCTTTATCAGAACCATCATCAGTTCCAGGAGTTAAACCACCGTCACCCGGTGTAGAACCACCATCTCCAGGTGTAGATCCACCGTCTCCAGGTGTGCCACTAGATGCTACTTCTTTTACTGTGTATTGGCTGAAATGACTTACCCATGCAAATACTTCACCAGATTCAGCGTCGTAGTAGCTTTCTACAAGCTCCCACTCAGAAGTTTCTTCATTGAAGTAGAAAATGCTAGGATTTGTAGCCTCTTTATCAAGCTTGAAGCTTAAGGTTACATCATCAACAAATGTTGTCACATCTGCGCCATTTTGTGTAATGGTGAAATCATAAATGGCTGTTAATGAATCTTCATCCGTTCCAAGGTTTGTAATTGTAAACGTTGCGTCAGCAGCTACAAGGTTTGAAACTGGAATTGTTACTTCCACAAAATCAGTAAATAACGTAATTGAAGCGTTTTGAGCGATTAAGAATGAGATTTGTTCTGCTGTTAACGATACTTCTACAGTCTCAGTATCTTGACCCGCAGTTAAATCAATTGGTAATGTTCCGTTAGCCGGTGTAAGTTTCACTTTTTCCAGTGCAACTGTAGCTGTAGCTTTTTTACCATCTTTTACAATGTCAGCAGCAACTGGATCGATTACTTCTGTGATACGACCTTCTAGTTCAGGAGCTACAGTACCTACTTTAGCTAAATACTCAGTGAATACTTCGTAATCTACAAAGTAAAGCTCTTTCATTCTTCCATCGTTTTTCGCATTTTTAAAGACAGCATAGCCGTCGCCACCGTCAGCGATATATGCGTTAGTTGCAACTGTATACATTTTATCTAAGTCAAGTTCTTCAATACCGTTTTCTGTTTCAACGAATACATCAACGATACGACTTCCTGCTGGCATGCTGCGGTTAAACGAGTAGTATAAACCTGAAACTTGTGCGAAACGTCCCGCACCAAATTCGATTTCACTTACTGCGTTTTCTAAAGCAGCTAATACTTCAGCACCTGATAAATCAAGCGTTACTAAATTGTTACCAAACGGCATTGTTGTTAGTACTTCACCAAGAGAAATATCTCCGCTGTCAATTGAAGCACGGATACCACCACCATTTTGAATAGCGATTGTAGTGTTTGGCATAATTGTTTTTGCTTTTGCTAGCATACTATCAGTAATTAAGTTACCTAAGTTTGTTTCCTGAGAACGAACACTCTTACGCTCACCATTTAAAAATACATCTGTCTTTCCTACGATTGTATTTTTTAATTCTTCAAGTGGTTTTTCGTATTCAGCTAGTAATGCAGCAGCTTCAGGGTCTGCAGCAATGACATATTTTTTGTTTGCATCTTTTTCATTAATGTTGATTAATTGATCGTTCCAAGATTTAAGAATACCAGCGTCACTGAATGAAAGATCTAAACGACCTAAGTAGTTGCCATACTCTTGAGCTTGAACGATAAGTGTTGGCTCTGAATCAAGGTTGTAAACAACTGCTTTGTCTAGTTGTGTATGAGAGTGACCACCAACTACTACGTCAATTCCATCTACTGCTTCAACTAACTTCTTGTCATAAGCGAAACCTAAATGAGTTAAACCAATGATTTTATTAATTCCTTGGCTTTGAAGCATTGAAACTGTTTCTTTAGCTTTCGTAATGTAGTTTTCAAACACTACATCTTTACCAGGAGCAGCTAAGAATGCAGTTTCTTCAGTTGTTAAACCAAATACCCCTACTTTTTCACCATCTACATCAAGGATTACTGCTGGATAGATGTTTCCACCTTCACCAGGTTGACCAATTGTATTTTTGAACAATGGACCTAAATGAGCATCTTTCGTGTAGTTGATGTTTGAGCTTACGATTGGGAATTGTGTTTTCTTTATAAATTCTGCTAACACTTCAGGACCTTTATCAAATTCATGGTTTCCAGGTACCATTACGTCGTAGCCAATCATGTTCATGAATTCTACGTCAGCTTGTCCTAGATACTGGTTGAAGAATAACGTTCCAGAGAAAACATCCCCAGCATCAACTAGAATGGAGTTATCTACTTCTGTACGAATTTCTTTAATCTTCGTAATACGACGAGCAACATTTTCTAAATGAGCATGTGTATCGTTTGTGTGCATGATTGTTAAATCAAAACGCTTTAAGTCTACTGAGTACTTTGCAAATCCATTTTCTAAAGTTTGAACATATTTAATGTCATCTGTATTCTCAGCATACTTTTGAGCAGCTGGAGAAGAATAGAATACTAAATTTACATCACCATTAATTGGTGCAAATGACCAGTTGCGATCTGCAGAAGGGTTAATTGTACCGTTATCGCGAATGTAGTTAACTAACACTTGACGGTTTTCGTCAGGTGATTCAATGATAATTTTGTCTCCACCTGGATTAGCAATTGGTGTGAATGTTGCACGGTAGTTATTTGTTGCAACGATAAATTCTTGCTCTAAATCAATTGGTTCACCGTTGTATTGTAAGTTAATAATACGTTCAGAATCACTAACTTTTACATCGCCTTTGCTATTATATCGTTGTGGTTGTGTCACATCAATTTGATACGTCAGACCATCAATGATGTCAAAGTTATAGCTTGGGAAACCAGTAGAGCTATTATTAGGTTTTACTAATAGTTGCTCTGCAGGGTTATTAGGGTCGATTTGGTTAAATTGTCCTGCAGACCACTCTAACCACTCTTTGACCTGTTGACCTGTTAATTTCACAGCCATTACTGTGTTTGGATATTTATATAGAGACGCTGTATCTTTAATTGCGATATCACCAGCCGGAATTTCTGTGAAGTCTGAAACGCCGTCACGACCTGCTTTAAATGGTGCCGCTGCTGATAATACAGGCAGCCCATCATACTCAGTACCTTCAATTAATTTCTCAATATATTGTTTTTGAGCATCTGCAACGATTTGTACAGAAGGATCATCTTGAACTTGTGAGAAATAGCTATAGATATCAGAAGCTGTTTGTCCTACAGGACCTGATACATACTCAATTGTATGCTCATGATCATCGTGTACTGCAGCTAATACATCAGGGTCTGCTGTTACTAATGGTGTTTTAGTAGCTTTGTCAAAGATCGCACGATTCGTAGACTGTGAATCTACAACTGCCCATTTACCATCAGCATCTTTTTCTAGAACTAAATCAATAATCCCTAAGTGACTTCCCCAATATCCAGGTTGAACAGCAGCAACACCGTTAATTGTTCCTTTTGTGTTGTCTACATTTTGGATGTTGTTATAGTTTTTGCCAGGGAATGTTGTATGCGTATGACCGAAAAGAATTGCATCAATACCATCAACTAAGCTTAATTGGTAAACTTGGTTTTCTTCTAATTCACTGTATTCAACTGGGCCGATACCTGAGTGAGGAATAGCAACGATAATTTCTGCTCCTTCTTCCTTCATTTTAGGAATAAACTTCTCAGCTGTTTTCTTAATGTCATGAGTAACGACTTTTGTAACAAGGTGCTTTTTGTCCCATTGAGTAATTTGTGGAGGAACAAAACCAATAACACCTACTTTTACTGTTTGTTCATTGCCTTTTTCATCGATTACTTTTTTGTCTAAAATCTTGTATGGAGTATAGTAGTTAACGTCATTTGATGGGTCATTGTCACCATCTTTATGGTAGACGTTTGCATTGATGTAAGGGAAATTCGCAGTCTTAACACTTTTCTCTAGGAAATCTAATCCATAGTTGAACTCGTGGTTTCCGTAGTTTCCAAGGTCATAGCCTAATAGATTCATAGCTGCATAAATCGGGTGAACAGTGTTTGCTTCCCAAGGTTTGATTTTTGCTACATAGTCAGCTAACGGCGTTCCTTGAAGTAAATCTCCATTATCAAAAAGTAAGCTGTTTTGTACTTCAGCTTTTGCTTGCTTGATAAGTGTAGCTGTTTTAGCAAACCCAAGCGAATGGTCATCCTTCAGTGAATAGTAGTCATAATTGACGATATTCGCATGGATATCCGTCGTTTCCATAATACGAAGCTTTACTTGAGATGCACTAGTTTCCACTGCTGCAGAAACAGGAGTACTTGTTGCAAAAGATGGTGCTAGAATTCCTAAACCTAATGAAAAAGCAAATGCCCCATTAAGAAGGCGCTTTTTCATACTTCTTCTAATTTTTCTCTTCACAATATCTCTCCCTTTCGACAAAATCTACTAATCTTTCAAACATATTAAATATAATCTATTTTCAGGTAAATTAACAGTAATATATCTGTAATTATCTTGTAAATTAATAGAAACATAATAGCGCTTACATTATTTTGTAATTTGTAGTTAATAAATTACAAAATATAACACTAATGTAAAATATGACTTGAGAAAAGTTCGGTGAATTAGGTGGATGGTATGGTATAATTTAGTATAAAAAGGAAAAGAGTAGCACAATGTCGAATGTGACTATGGAAACAAAAGATAAAAGGGGAAGAAGAATGAAATTTTTACGTTTTATATTAGTTGGACTTTTTCTAATCTTATCAGGCTGTGGAGCTAATTCATCTGAATTTGTAGAAGTGGATGGTGGGGATAAGGTAAACAAAGGAAGTAAGCCGAGTTTAGAGATAGAGATCAAAGTAGATGGGGATAAGGCTATACTATACATAGAAACTGATCTTCAAATTTCAAAAGAACATTATGGTTCAAAAAAGAATCCAGGAGAAGGTCATATCCATGTGTACTTAGATAATGGTGAAAAACAAGGGATTACAACGATTCCGCATATTTTGGAAAATCTTTCAACCGGTGACCATCAAGTGCGTGTTTCTCTTCATAATAATGACCATACTCCATATGGGGTGTCGAAAACGTTAGAGTTTGAAGTTAAATAAAATAGAATCATATAAGGGAGTAGGACAGTGTTTAGTAGATTAAGTTTGCAAACAAAAATACTAATCATGTTTACGGTTGTCATTATTTTAGTGATGGCGACAATTATTACGTTTAATAGTTTCACATTAAATAATGCTGTGAGAGAAACCAACGTAAGTCAACTAAGAGGGATAACGACAGCAATTAATGGTAGATACGAAGAATCTCGATCAGTCGATGATGTGCAACAAATTATTGATTACATTAAGCACCGCGAAAAGAATGTATTAGAAATGAATCTTCACGTTAAGAAGAATTCAATGCATTTAATATTAGCATCTACCAATAGAGATCTCATTGGAAGCTATTCTTCTAAACAATTATCACCAACACTTATATCAGGGAAGACACTTATTTCCCATATTCATGAGGATAAAACTCATAAAGTAAGGCTTGTGGCACCGTTAGTTGAAGACGGAATAACTGTTGGTGGAATTGAGCTATTTCTAGATAACTCGAATGACTATGCGTTGGTAGAGAAGCGAATTTGGTATATGGTCATCGTTGGTTTGGTTACTGGACTTATATTAACTGTTATCTTATGGTTTATTATTCGCAGATTACTCGTATTGCCGCTCCTGTCACTTCGAGAGGCTGCTAATACTATTCAGGAGGGGAAACCTTACGAAGATGTAGAGCTGAATGCAAGTCAGGAAATCAACGAGGTAGCCCACGCTTTTAATAATATGGTATATAATCTAGAATACCGTTTTCAAAAAAGTATAACTGATTCATTAACTGGACTTTATAACAGTGCTTATTTTAAATTTCAGTTGGCGGAAATTATGAATACTACGAAGAAAACAGGTCAATCGATGGCATTGTTTTTTTGCGATGTTGATAATTTTAAAAAGCTTAACGACCATGAAGGACATGTATTTGGTGATAAAATATTAAAAGAAATTGCAGGTTTAATTGTAAAAAATGTAAGGTCTGAAGATGTTGTTTGTAGGTATGGGGGCGAAGAGTTTGTTGTCATACTACCTAATACTGATGAAGAGGCAGCAAAAGCAGTTGCAGAACGCATAAGGCACATGGTTGCTATTCACGGCAATCAGAGTATATTAACACCAATTACCATTAGTATAGGGGTTGCTGTTTTTCCAAAAGATGCAGATGAACAACAAATAGTACACTTAGCTGACCAAGCGATGTACATGGCGAAGAGTCTTGGTAAAAATCGAGTGATTACAGCAAGTCAATTATCAAAAGATGCTACTGGATATGAAAGAAAAGTAGATGACCAAAAATGGTTGTTAAATACAATTATTTCGTTGGCGAGAGCGGTTGAAGTGAAAGATTCATACACACATAGTCATTCTGAAATGGTGTCAAAATATGCTGCTGCATTGGCTAGTAGCATTGGACTAAATGATAAAGAAGTTGAAAGAATATCAATTGCTGGTCTCTTACATGATGTTGGAAAAATAGGAATTCCTGATAGCATTTTAAACAAAGAAGGAAGACTTACCAATGAAGAATACGAAATAATGAAAACCCATCCCGTACTTGGGTTTAATATTTTAGCTAGTGTGGAAGAATTGAAAGATATCTTACCATATGTTCTACATCATCATGAACGACCAGATGGAAGAGGGTATCCATATGGTCTTACAAAAGAAGATACACCATTAGGAGCAAGAATATTGGCTGTGGTAGATGCGTTTCATTCCATGACCTCAGCAAGACCTTATCGAAAGAATGCTTTAACAGTAGATGCTGCAATTGACGAATTAATTAAAGGTAAAGGTACACAATTTGATGAAGAAATAGTGGATCAATTTTTATCAATTATTGATGAGCTTTCAGAAAAAATTTCATAAATCATGATATCGCGAAGAGGCCTGACACATTTATTGCCGAGTCAGCCTCTTTTAGCTTTCATATAGGTACGTTTTTAGGTGAAAGGAATGAATCAAAGTGAATAAAGCAATTGTATTAGCAGAAAAACCATCGGTAGCTAGAGATATTGCCTCAGTATTAAAATGTCAGAAAAAAGGCAACGGTTTTTTTGAAGGAGATCGATATATTGTAACTTGGGCATTGGGCCATTTAGTAACACATGCAGAGCCCGAGGGGTACGATCAAAAATATAAGCAATGGAAGCTAGAAGATTTACCAATGCTACCAAATCATTTGAAGTTAGTTGTGATTAAACAAACGGGCAAGCAATTTAATGCTGTTAAAACACAGTTGAATCGCACTGACGTAAAGGAGATTATCATTGCAACAGACGCTGGTCGAGAGGGAGAGCTTGTAGCGAGATGGATTATCGAAAAAGCTCGTGTTCACAAGCCGATTAAGCGACTTTGGATATCGTCAGTAACAGATAAAGCGATAAAAGCTGGTTTTGCTTCGTTGCGTGATGGAAAACTATATGAAAATTTATTTGAATCAGCTGTAGCTAGAGCAGAAGCAGACTGGTATGTAGGAATAAATGCAACTAGGGCTTTGACGTGCAAGTTTAATGCACAACTTTCCTGTGGAAGAGTGCAAACACCCACATTAGCGATGATTGCTGCAAGAGAAGAGGAAATTAAGCAATTTAACCCAGTACCTTATTATGGGATTAGCCTCAAAACTGAAAAGCTGACTTTTACGTGGCAAAATCAAAAGTCAGGTGAACATAGAATTTTTGATTCTGAGAAAGCAGAAGAGCTATCACAAACGTTGAAAGCGAAACAAGTAGAAATTGTCGGGCTACAAAAGGCACACAAAAAACGTCATGCTGCACCTTTATATGATTTAACTGAGCTTCAAAGGGATGCGCATCACCGATATCATTTTTCAGCAAAAGAGACATTATCAATTTTACAAAAATTATACGAGCAACATAAATTAGTCACTTACCCGCGAACTGATTCGAGGTATTTGTCCACTGATATCGTAGACACGTTAAAGGATCGAGTGGAAGCATGCAGAATTCCACCCTATCAAAAAGTTGCAAGTCAAATTCTTCAAAAGCCAATAAAATCTTCAAGTGCTTTTGTTGATGATAGGAAAGTAAGTGATCACCATGCTATTATTCCAACAGAGCAGTCTGCCAATCTGTCGGCATTAAGTCACAAGGAAAGCAAAATTTATGATTTAATTGTGAAGCGCTTTTTAGCTGTATTACTCCCGCCATTTGAATACGAGCAGACCACAATTTCGGCAAAAGTGATGGAAGAAACGTTCATTGCGAAAGGAAAGAAAGTTGTCTCAATAGGATGGAAGGAACTTTATCAGGCCAGCGATGACGAAGACGAGTCTACTGAAGACGTGAAAGACCAAATTATTACGAGTGTAAATAAGGGTGATACATTACCTATACAATCAGTAATAAAAACAAGTGGTCAAACAAGCCCACCACCACGTTTTAATGAAGGTACGCTGCTTACAGCAATGGAAAATCCAGCTAAGTTTATGAATAAGGAATCAAAGGACTTAATCAAAGCTATTGGTGATTCGGGTGGCATAGGAACAGTTGCAACAAGAGCAGATATTATTGAAAAGCTTTTTAACAGTTTTCTAATTGAAAAAAAGGGAAAAGAACTTACAATCACAAACAAAGGTAAACAGCTATTAGAGATTGTTCCAGAAGAATTAAAGTCACCAGCATTAACTGCACAATGGGAGCAAAAATTAGAGTTGATAGCCAAAGGCTCGTTAAAGAAAGAAGCGTTTATTAAAGAAATAATTGCTTATGCGAAATCAGTTGTTCATGAGATAAAAAATAGTTCATCAAAGTTTAAGCATGACAATGTAACGGGTACAAATTGTCCTGATTGTGGGAAGTTAATGCTTGAAGTGAATGGGAAAAAGGGAAAAATGCTCGTTTGCCAAGATCGTGACTGTGGACATCGGAAAAATATTGCAAAGGTTACGAATGCACGGTGCCCGAATTGTCGGAAACGACTAGAACTTCGTGGTGAAGGAGAAGGCCAAATGTTTACATGTAAATGTGGGCATCGTGAAAAGTTGTCCACATTTAATGAAAGAAGACAAAGAGATAAACAATCGAAGGTATCAAAAAAAGACGTAGCAAAGTATTTAAAGAAGCAAGATCAAGATGAACCAATAAACACGGCATTAGCTGATGCTTTAGCTAAACTTAATCTTAAAAAGTAAATACTCTAGGAGTTCAGCTATTTTTCCCTCCTTATGAATGAGGGGGAGTTATATTGATTTTTCATTGAAGTTATGGAATTAGAAATAATTGCTAATTTTATGGGGATAAACTATAATCACACTACCTAGAAGTAACTTACATTTAGTAACCATGAAAGGATAAAACCATTCATGGTTTTTTGTCTGTTGAATTCGAATGGAAGGGTGAGTCAATTATGTCAGTAGAAAAGCACCCAGATTACCAGCAGGAAAAAGAGAATTTAGATTTCACGAATAATTATATGAAGATTGTGATTCAGGCTTCGGAGTCAGATGAAGCATCCTTTAAAGATAATCTTAAGCATGCATTAGAAGGAATTGATTTTAAGGATAGTAGTTTTAGTTATATGAACATGCTCACAAATTCTAATTTACTAAGAAGAACTTATGATGAGCTAAAGAAGTTAAAAAAAATTGAAGGTAAGCCTTATTTCGCAAGAATCGATTTTCGAGGTGATGGTACAGATAGTGAGGAGGTCCTGTACTTTGGGAAAGCTTCCTTATTTGATAAAGAAACACAACAGCCCATTATTGTTGATTGGCGGTCACCGATAGCTAATCTCTACTATGATGGAAGATTAGGAGATGTATCATATGAAGCGGAAGGTCAAGAGTATAAAGGTTATTTGTCACTTAAAAGACAATATGTAATTGATAAGGGAAAGCTAGAGGAAATTAGAGATATTGATTTAACGACAAACGATGAGTTGCTACAAAAATCATTGTCGGCAAGTGCGAGTAATCGTCTGACAGATATCGTTTCAACCATTCAAGAAGAACAAAATAAAGTGATTCGTGCAGACTTAAATAAGCCAATTATTGTGCAAGGGGCAGCGGGAAGTGGGAAGACAACGATAGCTCTTCATCGGATTGCTTATTTTATTTATACATACTCAGAATATTTTTCCCCTGATCAGTTAATGATTTTGGCACCGAACCGATTATTTCTTGATTATATTTCCGAAGTTCTCCCCGAATTAGGAGTAGATCGAATTTTACAGACAACCTACGTTGAGTACGTAAAAGATTGCGTTGGAAAAAAGTTAAAAATAACGAATCCGAACGAAAAGTTAATTGGATTTATTGATGGAAAGTTTGAAAATCCTGAGTTAATACGTTGGATATCCTCGTTTAAAGGTTCATTAGCGTTTAGAGATATCATTCATTTATATTTAGAGGACATTCTTGAATCTTTACTTCCTAAGGAAGATTTTTACCTGTCGAAGTTTAAATTATATTCTGCAAAAAAATTAAGAAAATTAATGGTAGAAGAATATAAATACCTACCTTTCTATGCAAGGAAGGACAAAATCAAAAGGGTTCTTCAAAATCATGTTCGTGTTGAAAAGGAAGCCATTATTCAAAAAGTGACGAATTTTTATGAAGCTAAGCTTGAAAAGGCACTTTACAGTAATTCAGATAAAGAAACTAGAAAAAAATATATTTCGAAGGCGTTAGATAAGAGAGAAGAAATGGTTGATGGGATAAAGAGGGAAGCTCGTACATGTGTTCAAAGATATATAAAGAAACTCCCCAAACATGATTTGTTCGACTATTATCAAAATCTAGTGAGTAATAAAGAAGTGTTCGAGAAATATGCAAGGGGTGTCATGAACGATAAACAGCTCGATGCGTTTTGTCGCTATCAATTGAAGCTTCGTGATAATAAGGTATACGAACTAGAAGATCTTGCCCCATTGTTGTATATGCAAGGAAGGCTTTACGGTATTGAAAAAGATTTAAAAGTTAGGAATGTCGTAATTGATGAAGCTCAAGATTATAGTTACTTTCAGTTTTTCGCCTTGAAATCAGTACTTGAAACGGATATGTTTACCATTGTTGGAGATTTAGCTCAAGGTATTCATTCATATCGAGGTATGAATGATTGGGGAATTGTTCAATCCGAGATATTTCCTAGATCGACGTATAAAACGTTACAAAAAAGCTATCGTACGACTGTTGAAATTATGAATACAGCTAATGACCTTTTATCTTTGCTGAATCTACAGCTACCATTAGTAGAACCAGTAGTCAGACATGGTGAAAGACCATATTTTAAAAAAATACAAAACTCTATGAAGGATACCGTAGCATTCATAGCCTCAGATATCAGAGAGCTATATCAAAGTGGGATAAAATCCATTGCTATCATCGGCAAGACAGATAAAGAATGTGAAAAATTAACGGTTGCTTTTCTAAAGTACTCGCCTGAACTGTCAGTTCAACCTTTAAAGGAAAATGAAGAAATCAATCACGAAAAAGTGGTGATTGTTAGTTCTCATCTTTCAAAAGGACTTGAATTTGATGCAGTTATCATTTGTTCAATAGATGAAGTCTATCAACTGAATGAAATTGATATTAAGTTACTATATGTGTCTATGACACGACCTCTACACAAGCTATTGCTTTACGGAAAATCGCCAAATAGTTTTCTATTAAATCATATTCATAATGAATTAGTGATGTCTGAAGATATAGAATGAAGCTGGGAATCAATATTCCTTAGCTTCATTCTTTTGTTTTCGTTCAAGAATCACCCAAACGATGAGAGGAATAACGATTGAAACACTAAAAGTGTATGGGTAAATGCCAGTAATCCATTCATCCATAAAAGTTAAATGGTTGTCGATAACAAATATACAGATGAATAGAGTGAAGGTACTTATAAACAACTGTACATAGGTAGCTTTTGATAGAAATGGAATATGAAAGGAAGGAATAATTTGCCCAGCCACGATCTGAAAGACAGACATTCTAATAACAGAGCCTATCACAAGTGTGAAAATCCCGTAAATATCAACCTGCTCAATAAATCCTAGAGAAACGACCTTAAGAATAGAAGAAGGTGGATATTCTGAAATTTGAGCTTGTTCAATCCCAAAAATCATAATCGAACCAGTAACGGTCCCTAAAAAAGTAACTGTGACAAAAATGGTACTAATCACTAAAATCGTTTTAAGTGAAAACGAATTTTTCTCATGCTTATCAAGCGTTAAAAATAAAAGCAAAACAAACTCTCCGTAAACTGACACAGTCAATAAAACGCCTAACAACAGTGAAGAAAAATCACTTTGCAAAATAGGAAATAAGTAATCCCATTCTTTTACTCGTAATGAAGAAAAGCCAATGATTGATCCAGTAATGAAAATGAGATATGCAAAAGGTTCACTTGTTCTAGCTACACTCTCTATTCCCTTGAAAATTCCATATAAAACAACAGCATAGAAGGTGATACCAATAAAGAACATAGGTGTTCGTGTAAAGTATACAAGATGCAAAAAATCCATAACGGTATACAAAGTGATGACTAACATGTATAGGAAATACAATAAAAACACACATGTAAGAAAACCACCAAAGATGTTCCCAAATGATTGCTTAATAAGAAGATGAAGTGGTTGATTTTTTTTCAATGTATGAATGCGATATAGACACATTGCATATAGAAACCCAATAGGATAAGCAATCAATATAGTGACCCATGCATCTCGACCGCTTATGGAAAGAATTGGTCCAACTAATAGTAAATGACCAGTAATCGGCAATAACAAAAATAACATGGTTAATAGTTGTCGGTATGATATTACTTTCATCATATGTTCCTCTTTTATTTTAGACTTCTTATCATCCCATTCTCGACCAACTTTGGTTTGGTTAAAACTTCAAATTGTACTTGTCGAAAATATTCATCCCAGTTTTCAAGTTGTTCTCTATAGGTTTTTGCATCTGATTTAGCTACAGTAGAAGAAAAATTAACGAGGTCCAACCCTAATAACTGAAATTTAGCAAGAAGTAAATTTGTATCATATATAATTTGATTCGCATACGATTTTTCAATGACAGCTATGTTTTCATCGTTAAGTGGAATTGAGTTACGCACTTCTCTTAATAAAGCTTTTTCAGAGATTAGTATCCTAGCCGTCGGTAGTGGAGTTGGATCAAATTCTATCTTCACCTTGCTGTCTTGAACGGAAACAGTCACATAATCTCGCATATTATGATGTTTATTTAAATATGAGAAGGTATAAGAGGCTTCGATGAGACCTTCAGCTAAGCGTTGAAACGCCTTTGTTTCTTCGCCTGTTAAGCTTCCTACCATTTTACCGTTCTTAAATAGAGCGGTGCCCTCTGTTTCGATTGAGTCATTTTCCAGTTTAATGATAGGTAAGATAGGGTGAGTCGTATGTGAGAGTAACTTATCGATGTATTGGTAAAACGTAATATCATGGACGTACCCATATTCGCTCTTTCTTCTTAAAGATTGAGAGATGTCCTTAACGGTTGCTGAAGAATCATTAAACTTATATGATAACAATTCTTTCGGCTCTGATTGAGAAACGAACATTTTCATTTTAATTCTTGTCGTAGGCTCTCTTCTGAAATAATCGACAACCTCATTTAAGCCTTGCTCTGCTACATCTTTAGAAACGACTAGCATTTGTAATTGTTTATATGAAAGTGGTTTAGGTGAGTTTGTCGTTAATTTATCAATTGCGTCGTATATGGTTAATCCTTTTGCTGTAAAGGTTTGTTGTTGATGATTTTTTTCTTTTGTTTTAGATGGAATAAGAGTTTGAACTGTTAGCTCATAATTGGAATCACTGTCAAAATCAATGCCAACACCTGTTACAATATGAAATTTAGTTATGTCGGTTTGATCCCAGCATCCGGAAAGGAGAAGGATGGTGGGAAGGAAGATAGCTAGAAGTAAAATTCTTTTCATGATTAATCATCCTTAAGTTTTCGCGGCATTTGATTTTTTGCTTGTCTTATTTGTTGTGTAGGGTTCAACGTTTTTGGACGGTTTCGATGTGCCCATAATGGAAAACGAGTCAAGAAGTCTCTCCATTCTAGAAAGTGACTTGGGAAAATGGGAGACATATAAGGCACACCAAATGATCTTAGAGATGAGGTGTGTAAAGCCAAGAAACAAACCACTAACATCACTCCATAAAAACCAAGTAAGGCAGCGGCAACTAAATAACTAAACCTTAAAATAACTGTAATTGAACTAAAAGAAGGTAACATATACGTAGCAATTCCTGAAATTGCAACAATAATAATCGTTGGTGCAGAAACAAAACCAGCATTCACAGCGGCTTGCCCAATTATTAATCCGCCTACAACAGATACCATTTCACCTATTGGTTTTGGCATGCGAAGCCCTGCTTCCTTAAGGAAATCAAACGCCAGTAGTAGAATAAACACTTCAAGGAATAAAGGAAAGGGGACCCCGTCTCTTGACCCTGCATACGTAAGTAATAAATCCGTTGGGATAAATTCTTGATGATAACTCCCTGTAGAAACATATAGAGCAGGTAAAATAGTCGCAATGATAAAACTGAAAAAACGGACTATACGAATAAATGAACTATAATAAGGTTTGTTGTAATAGTCCTCAGCACTTTGGAACGATTCTAACCATAGGTGAGGAACGGTTAACACCATTGGCGTGCCATCAACTAAAATAGCTATTCTACCCTCAAGTAGCCTACTTGCAACTGTATCCGGTCTTTCTGAATTTGCGACAGAAGGAAACAAAGAAAAGGGTGAGTCTTCAATGAACTCTTCAACATAATTAGATTCAAGAATAGCATCTATTTTTATCCGAGAGAGACGGATTCTTAATTCTTCTAAGACCTCTTTATTTGCAATGTTTTCAAGATAGACAAGGTAAGTTTCTGTTTTGGTTGTTTCCCCCAATAACAGACGTTCAACTCTAAGGCTTGGTGTACGAAGTCGTCTGCGTAACATGGAGAGGTTGATTTCGATTAGTTCAACAAAGCCTTCTTTGGGGCCTCTTACGACAGTGTCTGAAATAGGCTCAGTAATATCCCTAATTTTAGGGTTTGAATATGATAGGGCAAATCCTCTTTCAACCCCATCGATAAATAATAGAGTACTTCCTTGAAGTAGTTTTTCAATGAGAGTGTCTCTGTTTTGAACAGAAGTAACACTTAACAGCTCGACGATTTGTTGTTCTATATGATTGGATAGTTTATGAGAAAGGTCAATGTTGGACTTTAGTAACGGTTCGATGACGTGTTCTGTAATGATCTCAAGTTGAATAAGGTTCCGAATTCCACATACAAAGCATTTTGTACCGTTTTGTAAGGTGAACTGGCGAATTAATAAATCAGTAGGTGTCCCTAATGTGTGATTGATGTATGACAAGTTTTGTTCGATGTTTGGATAGATGAGTTTCTTTGACATAAAAAGACACCTCCAGAATTAGCTTTCCAATAAATAGGGATTGCTATTCTGAAGGCGTTAATAAAATGTAAGGGGGTTTTTTTATAAGGCTACCCTGAAAATACGACACTGAACAAGGGGTGTTAATCTGCGTTGCAGGAACCTCGCTTTCCGTGGGGCGCCACTTGAGCCTCCTCGGCCTTTGGCCTGTGGGGTCTCAAGCCTAGCGCTATTTCCCGCAGGAGTCTCGGTTCTTCCACTCCGATTAACACGCGTTAGTTATTAAATGCCAACGTTCAAAAACACAAATTCAAGCGCAAATTTTCATTCACCACGGTGCAATTTTTCGAATTGCATGGAAGTCTACCCTGAAAATAAGTTTGTTACAATCAACATAGGGTGACTCCGATTAACACTTCAAATTTAATTGGGACCAACACTCTATATAAAAAAGAAACAATTGCATATTTTCATACATCTTGGTGCAAATTTATTTGCATTTTTCATATTGGTTATTTATAAAGTGAGGACGATACGTCCGTTTATTTTACCTTCTTCTAGGTCAGTGAAGACTTGGTTGATTTGGTCTAGTGTTGCGGTTTCAACGATTGTTTTCACCTTGCCTTCAGCTGCAAATTGAAGGGCTTCTTGAAGGTCTTTACGAGTACCTACGATTGAACCGACAATGCTTACTGCATTTAGTACAGTATCAAATATTGGAACTTCAATCATTTCAGGAGGTAGACCTACCGCGACACATTTACCGCCACGTTTGACAGAGCGGTATGCTTCATCAAATGCTTTCTTAGATACGGCTGTACAAATGGAAGCTTGAACTCCACCTACTTCGCGTTGGATAAATGCGGCAGAGTCTTCATTCAATGGATTAATAATTTTATCTGCTCCTAGTTCTTTAGCTAACTCTAATTTTTCATCAAATGTATCAACTGCAACAACGTTATATCCCATTGCTTTTGCATATTGAACAGCAACGTGGCCTAATCCACCAACTCCGTAAATAGCAACCCAGTCACCAGGCTTCGCTTCACCTACTTTTAACGCTTTATAGGTTGTAACTCCTGCACAAAAGATAGGTGCAGCTTCTACGTAATCTAAATTGTCAGGTACTTTCACAACATATCGAGCATCTGCTACACAATACTCAGCATAGCCACCGTCTACTGAATATCCTGCGTTTTGTTGGTGTAGGCATAATGTTTCTCTTCCAGTTAAACAGTATTCACATTGGCCACAGGCTGAATATAACCAAGGTACACCCACTCGATCTCCTGTTTGTAAGTGTGTAATATTTTCACCAACTGCCACTACTTCACCGACACCTTCATGGCCTGGGATTAGAGGAAGCTTAGGTTTTACTGGCCAATCTCCATGAGCTGCATGTAAATCAGTGTGACACACACCACAAGCTTTAATATTAACTAAAACATCATTCTTGCCGATTTCAGGTATGGCTACATTTTCAATCACTAGTTCTTTTTTAAATTCTCGTACTACTGCTGCTTTCATCATATTTTCTCCATTTTCGCAATGCTGACACATCGTTATCCTCTCCTTTAGCTTTATGAATCTAGCATTATCATATGAAAAATCAATTTCATGTAATAGGGGAGAAACAGTTTGTTCTAATTTTTGTCAAAAACATATTACAAATTTGTGAAGAGATCCAAGAAAAAAAGGTACACAAATGTGCACCTCCACTGATCATCTATATCCCATTTCAATTAATAATTCCTTCATTAAATCGGGTCTGTTCGTTATAATTCCATCAGCACCTAATTCAATCAATTGTCTCATCGTTTCTTTGTCATCTATTGTCCAATAATGAACATCCATTCCTCTTCGGTGGGCACCATCAATCAATTGTTGACTTGCAAGGTTTAATCCACTCTGACTAATAGGGATTTGCAGCGCATCTACTCTAGGAGAATAGAGATTTGGTAAGAAAAGTTTATGGAAAAGAACAAACTTAATGACTTCTTGTCTTCCTGCAGAGAGTGCTGTTAATCCATTTGAAACAGAAGAAAATCCATCGGTAATTTCTTGATCAAAGGCTGTGATAAGTACGTTCTGTTCCATCTGGTATTTTTTAATGAGTGACCATAAACGCTTCGAAATTTCTTCAAATCGTTCAGGGGGATTGTCATCTTTAATTTCTATCACCATTTTCACCTTTGGAAACTGTTTGAAGACTTCTTCGACTGTTGGAATATATACCCCTTTATCTCGGTATGAGAATTGCCCGTTAAGATCTTTAAAGTGGTATCCAGCATCAAGTGATTGAATTTCTGCTAGTGTTAGCTCAGCAACCTCACCCGTTCCATTCGTTGTTCGGTCAACCGTCGGATCATGAATAATAACGAGTTCGCCATCTTTTGTAATATGCACATCAAACTCCAGCACATCGACCTCTAACTCAACCGCTTGTTTAAAGGCATTCATCGTATTGGATGGCGCTAAGTCTTCACCACCTTGATGCGCAATAATAAGTGGACGATTCTTTTCGGGAAAAAAAGGATGCTGCTCTCTTTTTTCTACCGGAAAGAGATTCATAGAAAGAATAAAAAAGAGCAAACCAAAAAATAATGTGATTAAAGTTAAAAGAAGTTTCTTAGGTTTTCGTTTTGGTACTTCAGTAACAATTTGTTCCAATTTACATCAACCTCCTCTTTAAAATTAACTTAGTATTAACCTTTGTGGGCTGGAACGTTTTTCCTTTCTAGCGGTTACAACGTTTGATAGCCATAGAATGTGGAAAAGTGAGCTAAAAGTGACAGTTTTTACGGTAAAATCGTTCAAATCATGCAATTTTGATCCAAGGTGACTTGTTATGTAGTTGCTAGACTATGAGAATTTTCCCTATTTCAATGTTATAAGACTAATGTATAGGTTTTCTTCACAATTTTTTAGTTGAGCTTTTGAATGGTTTTCGGATTCTATCGGTTTTCGAGATTTTTCTATCACTTTTTGAAATTTTTCTAGCGGATAAAAATTTTTTTCAATCAAATTTAAAAATTATTCTATCAAATCCATTTTTTGTAATTTTGTAATCCGATCATTTTTTCAAGAATTCACTCAATTCCCCTGTCATTCATACAGATTATTCATCATTCACTCATTCTAGTATTTATTTCTACACAACTTTTTTAATAGTCAGCGATTCAATAAAACAGACATTTGCTTTAGGAATGAAGTTCCAAATTCCTTACCTTCATCATAGCCTACATTAGGGATAAATGGGAGGGGGTTCGATCAATTGAAAAAATTAACACCGAGCAAGCTATCAGTTACGTATGGAAAAGGTATTACATCCACACATCCAATTCTAGGACGAACGTATACGTTGACGCATTCTGATGAAACAGGAGAGCTATTTTTAGATATAAGGACAGAGGTAGCAACTGAAAAGATTGGCCCGAATCGTGATGAGGTTGTCGGAACATGGGTATGCTCAGGAAATGGATGCTATTATTATGCGTACGTCTTCATTGATAATGGTAACTATTCACCGAGTGTAACCGAAAGAAGAAATAAAATCTTTGTAAAAGAACTTCCTCTAGCTCTAGAAGCCATTCGATACGGAGATAGAGAACTATTTAAGATGCATCAAACATTAGATCAACTACCAATCTATATAAAGTTTGACTCAGCAAACCCAAAGATAAATCGAGTAGACTATTGGGGAACATTTGCAAATTATAAGTAATGAAAAGGTTCGTTGTGAGTAGGATTTTTATGGTAGACTTCAATGCAATGTGAGAATTGCACCATGAAGAATGAAAATGCGAACTGGATTATTGCACTTATTGAATGTCGGCCTTTAAGTAATACATGCGTGTTAATCGGAGTGGAAGGGCCGAGACTCCTGCGGGAGAAGCGGTAGACGGGAGACCCCACAGGCGTAGCCGAGGAGGCTCCCGCACCGCCCGCGGAAAGCGAGGCCCTGCAACGCAGATTAACACCCCATATTGAGTGTACCTAATTGTATTTTCAGGTTAGCACAAATAAAAAAAGAGACCATCTTTGGCCTCCATTTTCTCTAACTTAAAACACTTTCGTCGTCCACGATTCACAATTCCACACATCAGTAACTACATCTTGATAAAACTCTGGTTCATGGCAAATAATTAAAATACTACCCTTATATGCTTTTAACGCACGTTTAAGCTCATCTTTTGCTTCCACATCAAGGTGGTTTGTAGGCTCATCCAAAACAAGGATGTTTGATTCACGATTAATCAGCTTACATAAACGCACCTTCGCTTTTTCTCCACCACTTAACACTTCAACTTTACTTTCAATATGCTTACTTGTTAAACCACATTTTGCGAGTGTTGCACGTACTTCATATTGATTCAACGCAGGGAATTCACTCCATATCTCTTCAATACAAGTGTTATAATTAGAACCTTTAATCTCTTGTTCAAAATAACCAATATGTTGATAATCTCCAAGCTCTACAGAACCACCTAGAGGCTTATTAATTCCTAAAATACTTTTTAGAAGAGTCGTTTTACCGATCCCATTTGCACCAACAAGAGCAATTTTTTGACCACGCTCCATACGTAAGTTCAAAGGCTTCGAAAGAGGTTCATCATAGCCAATTACTAAATCCTTCGCTTCAAAGATTAACTTACTTGATGCTCTTCCTTCTTTAAAGTTAAACTCTGGCTTTGGTTTTTCCTTGGCAAGCTCAATCACGTCCATTTTATCAAGCTTCTTTTGACGAGACATTGCCATATTACGTGTAGATACACGAGCTTTGTTTCTTGCAACGAAGTCCTTCAGTTCTGAAATCTCTTGTTGTTGCTTTTTATAAGCCGACTCTAACTGTTGCTTTTTCACCTCATGTACTTTTTTGAAATTCTCGTAATCACCAACATAGCGATTCAGTTCTTGATTTTCCATATGATAGATAAGGTTAATAACGCTGTTAAGGAACGGAATATCATGTGAAATTAGAATAAATGCATTCTCATACTCTTGTAAGTAGCGCTTCAACCATTCGATGTGCTGCTCGTCTAAATAGTTTGTAGGCTCATCTAATAGAAGAATTTCCGGTTTTTCTAATAAAAGCTTAGCTAATAGTACCTTTGTTCGTTGACCACCACTTAAGTCTTGGACGTCACGATCTAAGCCAATATCCTCTAAACCAAGTCCACGTGCAATTTCTTCCACTTTTGAATCAATAATATAGAAGTCATTATTTGTGAGCATATCTTGAATAGTACCCATGTCTTCTAATAATTTTTCAAGTTCTTCTGGAGTAGCGTTGCCCATTTTATCGCAAATCTCATTCATCTCTGCTTCTAGGTCAAATAAATATTTGAAGGCACCTTTTAGTACATCGCGAATAGTTAACCCTCTCTCTAAGATTGTATGTTGATCTAAATAACCAACCCTCACGTTTCTAGACCACTCAACTTTTCCTTCGTCGGGCTCAAGCTTTCCTGTAATAATATTCATGAAAGTAGATTTACCTTCACCATTTGCTCCGATTAATCCGATGTGCTCACCTTTTAATAGACGAAAAGATACATCGTTAAAAATAGCACGGTCACCAAAACCGTGACTTAATCCCTTTACTGTTAGTACGCTCATATGCTCACACCTTATCTTTCACTCTTACGAGAGTTTTTATTTATCTATTAAACTAACTTTAGCTGATTTTTTAATATGATACCAAATAGAATTATAGCCGAGTTAACGTTTGTTTCAAAGTGTAAAATCATTCTAGTAAGATGAATCGTTTTAATAGGATTGAAAACAACGTTTGAAGTTAGTATGATAACAATAAATTTGAACAAAATTTCAAATAATTTTCACAAAATTTCACAATTTCATATAAAAATGTGTGAAAACGTTATGAATCTGATACACTAAGTGTAATGAAATGACAGAATGTGCAGGGTGATATGCATGGAAAACGACAAGCTTAAAAAGATAATTGAAGCGGCAAAGTTATATTACTTATTGGATTATAATCAAAATGAAATTGCAAAGATGTTAGGTGTATCCCGTCCAACTGTTTCTCGATTCTTGCAAACAGCAAAAAATGAAGGCATTGTCCAAATCAAGATTATGGATCCAACAGAGGACGTGCAAAATATTGCCGAAAAGCTAGAGCAAAAGTTCAACTTAAAAAAGGCAATCGTTGCGTCCATACCACAATATGAAAACAATCTCATTAAAAATTATCTGGGAGAAAAAGCAGCCAGATATATAGAGGAAGTCGTACAGGATGGAGACATCATCGGTCTTACATGGGGCACTACCCTCTATCATGTTGCAATTGAGCTGCAGCAAAAGTTTGTAAAAGATGTAAAGGTTGTTCAATTAAAGGGTGGAGTAAGTCACTCTGAAACGAATACGTATGCATCAGAAATCCTTTATTTATTTGGAAAGGCGTTCAATTCTACGCCACATCATTTACCATTGCCAGCCATCGTTGACCATGTTGTAGTTAAGCAAGCGATGGAGGCTGACCGTCATATTCGAAAGATTTTAGAGCTAGGAAAACAGTCTAACATAGCTGTTTTTACAGTAGGACCGATAAAATCTGAGTCCCTACTGTTTCAATTAGGCTATTTCACGGATGAAGACTTAAAGATGATTTATTCGAAAGCTGTTGGTGATATTTGCTCAAGGTTTTTTGATTCTAATGGTGTGATTTGTAATCAAAGTTTAAACGATCGAACGTTAGGAATGGATTTAGACGAGTTAAAGCAAAAGGATTTATCAATTCTTGTTGCAGGTGGTGCAAACAAAATTGATGGCATTCACGGTGCCCTCAAAGGTGGGTATGCCAATGTGTTAGTTACTGATCAATTCACTGCGAACTTCCTTTTAGATAAAGAATAGAAGCACCTCGGCTCTGGAGATAATATGTTCCAGAGCCAAATTTTGGTCCAATTTGTTAAATGGAAGAAATTTATTTTTACATTTGTTCATTTATCAATTTACATTTGTTCTTAGGGTTGGTATAGTTGCACTGTAAAGTAATTCACTTAGATATATTTTCAATTGAAAACGTTCACATGTACATTGCAATGTTCGAAGGACCTAACTAACGCTAACTATGAGGTGATTGACATGAATTTTATTTGGGGATTATTCGGTATCGCGGTTGTATTTGGGATTGCACTAGTTTTTTCAAAGAATCGTAAACATATTAAACTAAGAACAATCTTAGGTGGTTTAGCAATCCAAATTGCCTTTGCATTTATCGTATTAAAATGGGAAACAGGTAAGGCTGCATTACAAAAATTGACTTTAGCTATATCAGAGGTTGTGAATTACTCTAATGAGGGTGTGAATTTCTTATTTGGTGGCCTTTTTCAAGCAGAAAATGTTGGTTTTATTTTCGCCTTTCAAGTGTTACCAGTCATTATCTTCTTTTCTGCCATGATTTCAGTTTTGTATTACCTGGGGATTATGCAAATTGTCATTAAATTCATCGGTGGTGGATTGTCAAAACTTTTAGGTACGAGTAAAGCTGAATCACTTTCAGCTGCAGCGAATATCTTTGTTGGACAAACAGAAGCACCATTGGTTGTTCGTCCGTATTTATCAAAAATGACGCAATCAGAACTATTTGCTGTTATGACTGGTGGGTTAGCTTCAGTTGCTGGTTCAGTATTAATTGGTTATTCATTATTAGGTGTACCACTAGAATACTTACTAGCTGCAAGCTTCATGGCTGCACCAGCAGGTTTAATTATTGCGAAAATCATGCTTCCAGAAACAGAAAAAATTGCTGTCTCTGCTGAGCTAGAAATGGAAAAAGATACAGAATCAACGAACGTAATTGACGCAGCAGCTCGTGGAGCTAGCGTTGGTTTACAATTAGCATTAAATATTGGTGCGATGTTATTAGCGTTTATTGCATTAATTGCACTTATTAACGGTCTATTAAGTGGAATTGGTAACATATTTAATATTGATGGGTTAACACTAGAAATGATCTTAGGTTATGTTTTTGCACCGCTTGCCTTTGCAGTAGGTGTACCGTGGTCAGAAGCGGTATTAGCGGGTGGTTTTATCGGTCAAAAACTTGTATTAAATGAGTTTGTCGCATATGCATCATTTGCACCTCAAATCCAAGATTTATCACCAAAGACTGTTGCAGTTATTAGCTTTGCTTTATGTGGATTTGCTAATATATCTTCAATGGGGATTTTATTAGGTGGCTTAGGTAACCTTGCACCAAATCGTAGAAGTGATATTGCGAAATTAGGTGTGAAAGCTGTAATCGCTGGAATGCTGGCTTCATTATTAAGTGCTTCTATAGCTGGAATGCTTTTATAATCTCAATGTAAAGTGAGGGTTTACCAATGAGAATGGTAGATGTAATTGAAAAAAAACGAGATGGGCACGAATTAACACAAGAAGAAATTCGTTACATTGTAAAAGGCTACACAAATGGTGAAATACCAGATTATCAAATGTCTGCGTTTGCTATGGCTGTTTATTTTAAAGGAATGAGTCAAGATGAGCGAGTATTTTTAACAGAAGCGATGGTTCAATCTGGCGATCAAATTGACCTTTCAGCCATTGAAGGGGTAAAAGTGGATAAGCATAGTACTGGTGGAGTTGGTGATACAACAACACTAGTTTTAGCACCACTTGTTGCGTCTGTTGGTGTACCGGTAGCAAAAATGTCAGGTAGAGGGTTAGGTCATACTGGTGGAACCATTGATAAGCTAGAGGCTGTACCTGGGTTTCATGTTGAAATTACAAACGATGAATTTATGAAGCTTGTAAATCAAAATAAAATAGCAGTTATCGGTCAAAGTGCGAACTTAACACCCGCTGATAAAAAGCTTTACGCACTTCGTGATGTAACAGCTACAGTAGACTCTATCCCTTTAATTGCTAGCTCAATTATGAGTAAAAAAATTGCATCAGGTGCCGATGCAATCGTATTAGATGTAAAAACAGGTCACGGTGCTTTTATGAAGACTTTAGAGGATTCTGTTGATTTAGCAAAAGCGATGGTTGGAATTGGTAACGGTGTTGGAAGAAACACGATGGCTGTTATTTCTGACATGAGTCAGCCACTTGGATTAGCGATTGGTAATGCTTTAGAGGTAAAGGAAGCAATTGATACGTTAAAAGGTGAAGGTCCGGAAGATTTATATGAATTATGTATGACATTAGGTAGTCACATGGTTGTTCTAGCAGGAAAAGCAGGTTCAGCAGAAGAAGCAAGAAATATGCTTCAGCAATCAATTGATTCTGGTAAAGCGTTAGAAACGTTAAAATTATTCCTTTCTGCACAAGGCGGAGATGCTTCTGTTGTTGATGATCCAGAAAAATTACCAGCTGCATCGTATATTATAGAAGTTCCTGCAAAAGAAGCAGGCTATGTTGGTGAAATTATGGCTGAAGAAATAGGAACAGCTGCAATGGTTTTAGGTGCTGGAAGAGCAACAAAAGAATCAGTTATTGACTTAGCCGTAGGACTCATACTTAACAAAAAAGTAGGGGACTATGTTGAAGCTGGAGAATCACTCGTGACAATTCATAGCAACACAGAAGATGTGACAGAAGTGATGAATCAAATTTATGATGCGTATACAGTGGTGAAAGAGCAAGTGCAACCACCAACTCTTATATACAAAGAAATTTTTTAAACAGGAAGGATTGGAAACGATGACTCAAAAACTATTATCAATGATTGACCATACGTTATTAAAAGCAGATGCATTAGAAAACGATATTATTCAGCTTGCGAAAGAAGCAAAAGAGCATAAATTTGCCTCTGTATGCGTAAATCCTACTTGGGTGAAAACAGCAGCAGAACTTTTAAAAGATACTCCTGAAGTAAAAGTGTGTACGGTAATCGGGTTTCCATTAGGTGCTTCAACTTCAGAAGTAAAAGCTTTTGAAACGAAAAATGCGATTGAAAACGGTGCAACAGAAGTAGATATGGTCATTAATATCGCTGCCTTAAAAGATGGAAAAGACGAATTAGTTGAAAGTGATATTAAAGCAGTAGTAGATGCAGCAAAAGGAAAAGCATTAACGAAAGTAATTATCGAATCATGCTTATTAACGGATGATGAAAAGGTAAGAGCTTGCCAAGCGGCGGTTCGTGCTGGTGCTGACTTTGTAAAAACATCAACTGGATTCTCAACAGGTGGAGCAACAGTAGAAGATATTGCATTAATGAGAAAAGTAGTAGGACCTGAAATTGGCGTAAAAGCATCAGGTGGCGTTAGAAGTTTAGAAACAGCTGAAGCAATGGTAGAAGCGGGCGCAACACGTATTGGTTCAAGTTCAGGTGTAGCAATTAGTAAAGGTGAGGCGTCAAAAGGCTTTTACTAATTGATTCTTTAATTTCTAATAATTAATTTCGAAACACTTGAGCGCAATCAATTGGAAACATAAACAAAACAAATCTGTTTAAAAAGATAGAAAATAAAAGTAGAAATAGAGGGAGTAACTGTGAGAGAAGTAATTATGAGTTTAATTGCTGGAATTACAATTGGTGTAGTCTTCAAAGCATTTCGTTTACCGTTACCTGCACCACCAGTATTAGCAGGAGTAATGGGTGTTGCAGGAGTATACTTCGGTGGCATTATTGCAAGTTGGGCATACAAGATGTTTTTACAGCAATAATAAATATACTTAGCCAAAAAAAGGTGGGCTACCTATGACTGTAGAGTTAATGGTAAAAGAAGCAAAAAAAGCAAGAGAGCTTGCTTATACACCGTATTCAAAGTTTAAAGTCGGTGCAGCGTTACGTTCGAAAGATGGTCAAATTTTTCATGGATGTAATATCGAAAATGCTGCTTATAGCTTATGTAATTGCGCTGAACGAACAGCTTTGTTTAAGGCATATTCAGAAGGCGTTCGTGACTATGATTTACTAGTAGTTGTAGCAGATACAGAAGGACCTGTTTCACCATGTGGAGCATGTCGTCAAGTCATCTCGGAACTTTGTGACCCGGATATGGAAGTCATTTTAACTAATATGAATGAACAAATTCAAAAGCTGACAGTAAAAGAATTACTTCCAGGTGCATTTTCATCAAAGGATTTACAGAAGGATTAAGTAGGGGGCATGCCTCCTGCTTTTTTCTTTTTAAAAAGAAATCCGCTATACTTAAAGGGGTATGACGAACGAAAAAAGGAGTGCTTGTTGTTGAAGTCAAAAGACGAAATTAGACATGAAATATGGGATACGTTAATGAACGAAAAGCTTGCTCGCTTTCCTTTTCCAATTAAGCATCGAATTCCTAATTTTAAAGGAGCCGAAAAAGCAGCTCATTTTATTACGACATTAGATACATATAAAGAGGCGAAAGTAATCAAATCTAGCCCTGACTCACCACAGCTCCCACTTCGAGCGCAAATCCTTAAGGATGGTAAAACCTTACTAGTGCCAACTCCTAGATTAAAGGCAGGTTTTATTATGGTAAAGCCAGAATGGGTCCCAACAGGAGAAGAAAGAAAAGCAGCTAGTTTAAGTCATATTAAGAATTATGGCAAGGAAATTCCGTTAGTTGAAATGCCAAGGATTGATATGATTATCTCAGGATCTGTTGCTGTTCATCGTGATGGCAGAAGAATTGGGAAGGGTGAAGGGTATGCAGATAGAGAATATGCGATCATCCGTGAGCTAGGTAATCCACATGTTCCAGTAGTAACGACCGTTAATAGTGTACAAGTAGTTGAAGATGATTTTCCAATTGGCTCATACGATGTCACATTAGACTGGATCGCGACAGAGGATGGACTAATTAAAACAGATGGAAAGTATGAGAAGCCCAATGGTATTCTTTGGGATCAAGTAACTGAGAAAGAGATGGAAGAGATGCCTGTTTTACAAGAAGTCAAACAATATATTGCTCGTAAAAAGTGAGATGAAATATCCTTCGGTAATTGGAATACATGGTTGATAAAAGGATAGATATAGGATAAGATACGTTACGTAGTAAGACATAAAATGGTGATTGTTGTAGAAAGAAGCGGGGAGAGAATAGAGTGGATTTTCTTAATATAGTAGGTTTTGCATTATCGACAGGTGCGCTTATTGCACTATTAAAAATTATAGCGATTGATATTGTACTATCAGGAGATAATGCGATTGTAATTGCAATGGCAACTCGAAATTTACCTAAAGAGCAACAAAACAAGGCGATCTTCTGGGGTACTGCTGGAGCCGTTATTTTACGAATTTTGTTTGCCGCAATTATTGTCTATTTATTAAAGATACCTTTTGTTTCATTGGTTGGTGGGGCATTACTTCTCATCATTGCTTATAAGGTGTTAGTGGAAGAAGAAGGGGAAGCAAATATTGCTTCACATAGTGGATTATCAAGCGCGGTTTGGACAATCGTCATGGCCGATGCAGTAATGAGCTTAGACAATGTTGTGGCTGTAGCGGGTGCTGCACATGGGAATGTTTGGATGATAGCTTTAGGTGTTGCTATTAGTATTCCGATTATGATTTTCGGATCGAAGGCAATTGTAAGAGCAATGGAAAAATACAGCTGGATTGCCTATGCTGGTGCAGGTATTCTTTCTTGGACAGCAGGAGAAATGATGATGAGTGATAAGAGGTTTATAGAGATGGTTGGTATTCACCATGGTCCATTATCGTATTCAATTATTGGTATGTTAACTTTCACTATTTTAGCTGTTGGATATTTGAGAAACAAAAGTATTGCGAAGAAACATCAGATTGATAAAGTTGCTTAACGGGAAAGCTTACGTATAACAAGTAAAGGCATGTGAGTCACAATGTGGCTCACATGCCTTTTTAGCTACCCTGAAAATACGATTAGCTACACTCAACATGGGGTGTTAATCTGCGTTGCAGGGCCTCGCTTTCCGCGGGCGGTGCGGGAGCCTCCTCGGCTACGCCTGTGGGGTCTCCCGTCTACCGCTTCTCCCGCAGGACTTTGAATAAGCTTCCTTGAATCCTCACCGCACGAAGGAAATGCGTTAGCATTTTCGAGGAGTCTCGGCCCTTCCACTCCGATTAACACGCATGAATTACTTAAAAGACAACATTCAATTAACTCAAAAATAAAGTTTAAATTTTCATCCTTCATGGTGCAAATATTAAATTGCATGAAAGTCTACCCTGAAAATACAACACTGTATAAGGGGTGTTAATCTGCGTTGCAGGAACCTCGCTTTCCACGGGGCGCCACTTGAGCCTCCCTAAATATAACCTTTCCATAATTGCGTGTAACTTAAGTCGCGGCCTTTTGGATTTTATGAATGACGCTTAATGAACGTCCTGTTCCTATTGCAACCGATTCGAGTGGGCTAGGAGCGAGGTGTACAGGTACGTAAATCTCTTTTTCGAGCCACTCCTGTAAACCCTTTAGAAGAGCCCCCCCACCTGTTAATACCACTCCTTGATCAACGATGTCACCACTTAATTCAGGTGGACAATCCTCTAATGTCGCGCGAATTGCTTCTAAGATATGCAGAAGTGATTCACGAAGTGTTGATTGAATATCAGTTGATTTAAGGGTAATGGTCTTTGGTAGACCTGTAAGAAGGTCACGACCTCTTACATCGATCGTCAATTCCTCGTGATCCACTAATGCGTAGCCAATTTCCATTTTAATCATTTCGGCAGTGCGTTCACCGATAAGGACGTTGTACTTTTTTCGAACAAAATGAATAATATCCTCATCAAGCTGGTCACCACCGATACGAACGGAGTGACATGTCACGACACCTCCAAAAGAGATGATCGCCACTTCACTTGTTCCACCACCGATATCGACAACCACGTTGGCAGTAGGTTCATCAACCGGTAGATCTGCTCCAATTGCAGCCGCAACGGGCTCTTCAATCAATGTTACTTGTTTTGCTCCACATTGCTTAATTGCATCACTTATCGCCCTTCTCTCAACGGAGGTTGATCCAGAAGGAGTACAGATGACAACATTTGGTTTCCGAATGGAGAACCCTAGGCGTTGGCCAGCTTTTTTCATGATGTGTTTTAGCATGTCTGTTGTTACTTGATAGTCCGCAATAACGCCTTGCTTTAAAGGTCTAACCGCAATGATTTTTCCTGGTGTTTTACCAATCATGTTTTTAGCTTCAGTTCCTACTGCTACGACTTGCCGAGTGTCTTTATCAATAGCTACTACTGATGGTTCGTTTATAATGATGCCTTTATTTTTACTATATACGAGGATGTTTGCTGTTCCTAAATCGATTCCAAGTTCAATGTTTGAAAACATATGTTTACCTACCCTTCATAGCATTCGAGTACGGTATAATATACTGCACACTTTGTCGGTTTTTGTGGGTTACAAGGGGAGGTAAAAAGTGGTAGGATAATTAGTTTTGTCTCCCCTGAAAATAGAAAACTGAACATGGGGTGTTAATCTGCGTTGCAGGAACCTCGCTTTCCGCAGGCCGCCACTTGAGCCTCCTTGGCTTTGCCTGTGGGGTCCGGGGCCCGGCGCATCTCCTACGGGAGTCTCGGTCCTTCCACTCCGATTAACACGCATTGAATTACTAAAAAAACCAACATTCAATAAACGTAAAAATAAAGTTTGTATTTTCATCCTTCATTGTGCAAATTCTTAATTGCATGAAAGTCTACCCTGAAAATACAACTCTGTATATGGGGTGTTAACCTACGTTGCAGGACTCTCGCTTTTCACGGGGCGCTCCTGATTCTCCTCGGATTTATCTAATTCTTCTTTAATCTAATAAACTAGTAGAGCATTAGTGTGGTAAAATATGGTAATCTTTCATTGACAAGGTTGAAGGGAAAGTCGTACAATATAAATAAGTTATTAGTTAATTTAGAAAATTAATTCATCAGGATGTTGATAGAATGCTAAAGCACGCGAATGGCCGGATAGGTCGAAATGCAGTACTTCTTGCGTTAGTTGAGGAAGCTGAAGAAGAAGAGATTACGAAGCAATTAGATCACTTGCAATGGAAGTATTGTAAAGGAAAAGTAGGTTCAATGGAGTTACAGAAAATTGTCGCATCTATTGAAACGGCTGCGAAGCGTAATGGTATTGTAAATGGAGAAGTTTATCGTGAAATGCATGCCTTATACCATGCGATTATAGAAGCAATGCATGGCGTAACAAGAGGCCAAGTTGAATTAGGCGATATGCTTCGGACTGTTGGTCTGCGATTTTCAGTAGTTAGGGGAAAGCCTTATGAAAATCGTGCAGAAGGAGAATGGATTGCCGTAGCATTATATGGAACAATCGGTGCTCCAATTCGAGGGTTAGAGCATGAAACGATTGGATTAGGAATAAATCATATGTAATGACAGTTTAATAGAGTTTCAGCCTAGAGAAATTAGACATGAGGAGGCTGTATGAACAAGCTTAGTTTTCTTTGCTTTGTTCATACAGTCTCTTTTTTTACACTTTTTAGAAAGATGAATCACCGACATAGAGAAAAATTCAGGACTAAAGTATAAGTGCAACTTTAATTCTGTCTTCGCCATAAAGGCTCGTCAATCGTCGAGTTATCAAAAACGTGATGAAAGGAAGAAGGATATGATCATATTAACTGGGAGTTCATTAACATTAGCGGATATGAAGCGCATTATTTTTGAAAATGAAATCGTATCAGCATCACAAGAAAGTATGGAAGCTGTAGCAAAAAGCAGAGAGGCTGTAGAAAAAATCGTAGCCAACAAAAAGGTAGTGTATGGAATTACAACTGGGTTTGGGAAATTTAGTGATGTGTTGATCAGCCCAAATAATGTGGAAGAGTTGCAATTAAACTTAATTCATTCTCATGCATGTGGGGTAGGTGAGGCATTTCCTGAAGTTGTTTCAAGAGCGATGCTAGTCCTTCGTGCTAATGCCTTATTAAAGGGGTATTCAGGGGTCAGACCAGTTGTTATTGAAAGATTACTAGAGTTAGTTAACGCAGGAATTCATCCGGTTGTTCCTCAACAGGGGTCACTTGGTGCAAGTGGAGATTTAGCTCCATTGTCACATCTCGTCCTTCCTCTTTTAGGTGAAGGTGAGGTTTTTTACAAAGGAAAGATTGTTTCAGCGATCGAGGCATTATCAATTGAAGGAGTTGCACCGATTACGCTTCAAGCGAAAGAAGGATTAGCGTTGATTAATGGAACACAAGCCATGACAGCGATGGGTATTCTCGTTTATTTAGAAGCAGAAATGTTTGCGCATCAAACAGAAGCGATTGCAGCAATAACGTTAGAAGGCTTAAGAGGGATCATGGATGCGTTTGATGAAAGAGTTCATATGGCACGTGGCTATCAACAACAAATTGATGTAGCTCATAGGATTCGAACGTATCTTCAAGATAGTAAGCTTACGACTGAGCAGGGAGAGTTAAGAGTTCAAGATGCCTACTCTTTAAGATGTATTCCACAAGTACATGGTGCTTCATGGCAGGCATTTGAATATGTAAAAGAAAAGCTTGAGATTGAAATAAATGCGGCCACTGACAACCCTCTCATTTTTGATGATGGAAATGACGTCATTTCAGGTGGGAACTTTCACGGGCAACCAATTGCAATCGCAATGGACTTTATCAAAATCGCGATTGCTGAGTTAGCCAATATATCTGAAAGACGAATTGAGCGCTTAGTCAATCCTCAATTAAATGATTTACCACCATTCTTAAGCTCGGAGCCTGGTTTACAGTCAGGAGCCATGATTATGCAATACTGTGCTGCATCACTCGTTTCTGAAAATAAAACATTCGCTCATCCGGCAAGTGTAGATTCCATTCCGTCTTCAGCAAATCAAGAAGACCATGTGAGTATGGGAACGATTGCCTCAAGACATGCTTACAGCATCCTTCAAAATTCGAGGAGAGTATTGGCGATCGAACTTATTTGTGCACTACAAGCAGTAGAATATAGAGGTGTCGACCGTATGGCGACATGCACAAGAGAATTATGGAAAACAGCAAGAGAGATTACACCGACAATTACAAATGACCGTGTTTTTTCAAAGGATATTGAAAAAATTACGGAATGGTTAAAAGGCTTTGATACACGTGAATTTTTACTTGAAGTAACACCAACTAAACAACACTAAGGGGGAAGAAATAATGAGTAATCAAATGAAACGCCAAGTAAAGGTAAAAAAAGGTGTCAATATAGAGTGTAAAGGCTGGGAGCAAGAGGCTGCATTGCGCATGCTGTATAACAACCTTGATGCAGAAGTAGCCGAAAAAGGAGAAGATCTAATTGTATACGGTGGAATTGGTAAAGCGGCGAGAAACTGGGAATCATTTGATGCGATTGTGCATACGTTAAGAAATTTAAAAAATGATGAAACAATGTTAATTCAATCAGGTAAACCTGTAGGTGTGTTTAAAACGCATGAGCGAGCACCAAGAGTATTATTATCGAATTCTGTTTTAGTGCCGAAATGGGCAAACTGGGAGCATTTCCATGAGTTAGACCAAAAGGGTTTAATGATGTATGGACAAATGACTGCAGGTAGCTGGATCTATATTGGAACGCAAGGGATTTTACAAGGAACGTATGAAACATTTGCTGCATTAGCGGATAAACACTTTGGTGGTTCATTAAAGGGCACGTTAACTCTTACTGCAGGTCTTGGAGGAATGGGTGGTGCTCAACCGCTCGCTGTAACGATGAACGGTGGTGTCGTTATCGCTGTTGACGTAGATAAATCAAGAATTGACAAGCGACTAGAAACAAAATATTGTGATCGAATGACAGATTCAATTGAAGAAGCATTGATGTGGGCATACGAAGCAAAGAAAAACGCTGAGCCACTATCGATTGGATTACTTGGCAACGCGGCAGAGGTTCATCATGAGTTATTACGTAGAGGTGTAGAAATTGATATTGTAACAGATCAAACGTCTGCCCATGATCCTTTAAATGGGTATATTCCAGAGGGCTTAACAGTTGAAGAAGCAGAAGAAGTCAGAAAACGTCTTCCTGAAGTATTGGTGAAAAAAGCAAAGGAAAGTATGGCTAAGCATGTAGAAGCAATGCTCGAATTCCAAAAACGTGGATCGATTGTGTTTGACTATGGCAACAATATTCGTCAGGTTGCAAAGGACGAAGGCGTAGAAAATGCCTTTGACTTTCCTGGCTTTGTACCAGCGTATATTCGTCCTTTATTCTGTGAAGGAAAGGGACCATTCCGTTGGGCTGCTCTATCAGGTGACCCAGCAGATATTTACCGAACGGACGAACTAATAAAAGAACTATTTCCAGAAAATGAAGCACTTATCCGTTGGATTGATATGGCACAAGAGAAGGTTGCATTCCAAGGGTTACCTTCACGCATTTGTTGGCTAGGTTACGGTGAAAGAGTGAAGATGGGACTGGCGATTAATGAGTTAGTTAGAAAAGGTGAGTTAAAAGCACCGATTGTCATTGGACGTGACCATCTAGATTGTGGTTCTGTAGCATCACCAAATCGTGAAACAGAAGCGATGATGGATGGTAGCGACGCAGTTGGTGATTGGGCTATCTTGAATGCCTTAATTAACACTGCAGCAGGTGGTTCGTGGATTTCGTTCCATCATGGTGGAGGAGTCGGAATGGGGTATTCTCTTCATGCAGGTATGGTGGTTGTGGCTGATGGAACAGACCTTGCTGAAGAACGCTTGTCTCGTGTTTTAACAACAGACCCAGGGATGGGGGTTATTCGCCATGCAGACGCGGGTTACCCACGTGCAATTGAAGTTGCAAACGAAAAGAATATTACAATTCCAATGCACAAAGCGAAAAAAGGAGTGAACAGCATTGAGTAAGCAATACGATATCCTGATAAAAAATATCGGTCAGCTTTTAACAATGGATGATCACAATGGACCGGTAAAAGGTAAGGCAATGAGTACTCTTACAGTCTATGAAAATATGGCGATAGCTATTAAAGATGGAGTGATAGCTTGGATAGGAAGTAATGAAGAGGCTAGTTCTCTATCAGCTATAAATACAATGGATGCAAAAGGGAAATTAGTATCACCAGGACTTGTGGAACCACATACTCATTTAGTGTTTGGTGGATCCAGAGAACATGAAATGGCTTTAAAGCAGCAAGGAGTACCTTATTTAGAAATTTTAAAGAGAGGTGGAGGAATTCTCTCTACTGTTGGGGCTACAAAACAGGCAAGTGAAGATGAGTTGAAAGAAAAGGCAATGTTCCATTTGAACCGTTTAATGTCTTACGGCATTACAACAGTAGAAGCAAAAAGTGGCTATGGACTTGATGCAGAGACAGAACTAAAGCAGCTACGAGTTGCTAAATCGGTTAATCAAATTCATCCAATTGAGGTCGTGTCGACATTTTTAGGTGCACATGCCATCCCGGCAGAATATAAGGGAAAATCAGATGAGTTTTTAGAAGAAATGCTGTCGTTATTAGATACCATTCAAGAAGAAGAGCTTGCAGAATTTGTAGATATCTTCTGTGAAACAGGTGTTTTTTCGGTTGAACAGTCTCGTCAGTTTTTACAAAAAGCTAAAGCGAAGGGCTTTGATGTAAAAATACATGCAGATGAAATTGATCCACTTGGAGGAACGGAATTAGCGGCTGAACTAGGAGCGGTTAGTGGAGATCATTTAGTAGGTGCTTCAGATGATGGGATTAGAAAACTAGCTGAATCGAACACAATTGCCGTACTATTACCGGGGACCTCTTTTTACTTAAATAAAGGAAAATTTGCAAGAGCACGAGAGATGATTGAAAAGGGGGTAGCGGTCGCGATTTCGACTGATTTTAATCCGGGTAGCTCACCAACTGAAAATCTACAATTTATTATGTCACTTGCGGCATTGCAATTGAAAATGACACCAGAAGAGATTTGGTATGCAGTCACAACGAATGCAGCACATGCGATAAACCGAGGGCACAGTGCAGGGAAAATCGTTGAAGGGCTTAAAGCGGACGTTGTCATTTGGGATGCTCCGAATTATGCGTATATACCATATCATTACGGAGTAAATCATGTGAATACCGTCATTAAAGCGGGAAGGATTGTATATGAAGGGAGACCTACGTATGACAAAACTTCCATACATTAAACAAGCGGGTCAGGCGATATTTCAAGATCGATTCGTCAAAAAGGCAAATGAGTTGTTAATAAGTGCTGATGCTCGCAACGATAGTAGGTTTATTCTTGTAGGAGCACCTTTATCAAAATCTTCTATTAGTCATTCTGGGGCATCCTTTGCCCCAGCTACTATTCGTAAAATGTTAAGCTCTTATTCTACTTATGCCATTGAAGAGAATATAGAGTTGGAGAATGAAGAGATTGTTGATGTTGGTGATATTGTCATGCATCCTACCGACATTGTACAATCACAAAAGCGAATTGAAGATACAGTTTCTGAGTTGCTAGAGGTTCACCAAACAAAACAACTTATATTATTAGGCGGAGACCATTCTGTTAGTTTCCCAGCTATAAAGGCATTTGCAGGTGGGAAAAGAAGAGTCGGTGTGATTCAGTTTGATGCTCACCATGATCTACGAAATCTTGAGGATGGTGGACCAACAAATGGAACTCCGTTTCGAAGTTTACTAGAATCGGGTTCATTAAAGGGTGAGCACTTGATTCAGATAGGCATACGAAATTTTGCCAATGGAAAAGCCTATTCTTCTTATGGGAAAGAACAAGGTGTTTCTATTTATACAATGAAGGATGTACGTGAACAATCACTATCACTAATTGTAAAAGAAGCAATTCGTAAACTAGAGAACGAAGTAGATGTGATATATCTATCAGTTGATGTAGATGTACTAGACCAAGCATTTGCGCCAGGCTGTCCTGCAATTGGCCCAGGGGGGATGAGTAGTGAGGAACTCCTAAATGCCATTCTTTTTTTAGCACAACATGACAAGGTTCAAGGCATGGATATTGTTGAAATTGATCCTACTCTGGATTTTAGAGACATGACGAGTCGCGTTGCTGCTTGGATCATTTTAAACTTTATACTTGGAAAACGTATGTAGGTCAAATCAGTTGATTTGGCCTTTTTCGCTTGATGAAATCACTTACAAAAATAGAGCGTTATTTTTTATTTTCTCATTTTCCTTTGTCACAATATTGCCCCTGTTTCGTCATACTTTGTTCAATAACCCTACGGCTGTGTGAATAACTTCGATGATATACTTTAAGTAAGATATAGCAAAGGAGGAAAAAACATGATTCTTTGTGAATGGAAAGACTTTTCTACTGACACTGAAACATATACACAAAATGTGTTTGAAAAATTAGTAGATGATGAATTTCAAGCGATGATGATAGAAGGAGATAGTATTCCTTCATATATATGGACAAATAACTTTGTATGTATCATCAAACGAAATGCTCGAATGTATAATGATATCTCGATAACAAAAATACATCGCAATCCAGTGTGTGAATAGAAATCGGAAATTATCTACAACTCTAAGTATATATGCTCAATATTTCACAAGCTAATGAGAAAAATGTTGAATTTGCATATTATTGTAAATATACATGCTCAACATTTCACAATATAGGAGGATGTTAAGATGGCGATTGACGAAAAAACAGTAAAAGAAACACCAGCAATCCAAAAGACAATTGATGTATTAGTTGAAAATGGTAAAACAGCATTAAAAGAATTTATGAATTATGATCAAGAGAAAATTGATGCAATTGTAAAAGAAATGGCTTTAGCTGGTCTGGATCAACATATGCCTTTAGCTAAACTAGCAGTCGAAGAGACGAAGCGCGGTGTGTACGAAGATAAAATCATCAAAAATATCTTCGCGACTGAATACATTTATCACAACATTAAGTACAACAAAACAGTTGGTGTGATTCATGAAAATGAACATGAGGGTGTAGTTGAGATTGCAGAACCTGTAGGTGTAATTGCTGGAGTTACTCCAGTTACAAACCCGACATCAACAACGATGTTTAAAGCATTAATCTCGATAAAAACAAGAAACCCGATCATTTTTGCCTTCCATCCATCTGCACAAAAAAGCAGTAGTGAAGCAGCGAGAGTTTTAAGAGATGCAGCTGTCAAAGCAGGTGCTCCTAAGGATTGTATTCAATGGATTGAATCACCATCGATTGAAGCAACTAGACAACTGATGAATCACCCAGGTGTGGCTTTAGTGTTAGCAACAGGTGGAGCAGGAATGGTTAAATCTGCTTACAGCACAGGAAAACCGGCTTTAGGTGTAGGTCCTGGTAACGTTCCTTGCTATATTGAGAAAACAGCTAATATGAAACGAGCAGTTAATGATTTAATACTGTCAAAGACGTTTGATAATGGAATGATTTGTGCGTCAGAGCAGGCTGTTATTATCGATAAAGAAATATATAATGATGTAAAAGTTGAGATGATTGCAAACAACGTCTATTTCTTAAAGGAAGATGAAATTAAAAAAGTAAGTGGACTAGTTATTAATGAAGAGTCATGTGCTGTTAATGGAGAAATTGTCGGAAAACCTGCATATGAAATCGCTAAGATGGCAGGCGTAACTGTGCCGAAGGAAACAAAGATACTAGTGGCTGAACTTAAAGGTGTAGGACCTAAATATCCGTTATCAAGAGAGAAATTAAGCCCAGTCTTAGCTTGTTATAAAGTAAATTCTACTGAAGAAGGAATGAAGCGTGCTGAGGAGATGCTAGAGCTTGGTGGTTTAGGTCACTCAGCAGTTATTCACTCTGAAGATCAAGAGGTTCTGCAAGAGTTCGGAAAAAGAATGAGAGCTGGAAGAATCATTGTAAATGCGCCATCTTCACAAGGAGCAATTGGCGATATTTATAATGCTTACCTGCCTTCCCTAACACTCGGTTGTGGTTCGTATGGAAGAAACTCTGTATCTACAAATGTAGGAACTGTACACTTAATGAATACAAAGAGAATGGCAAAAAGAAATAATAATATGCAGTGGTTTAAAATTCCACCAAAGATATATTTCGAGAAGAATTCAACACAGTACTTATCAAAAATGCCGAAAATCTCTCGAGCAGTAATTGTTACGGATCCTGGGATGGTGAAGCTTGGTTATGTTGATAAAGTTCTCTATTATTTACGTAAACGCCCAGACTATGTTCATTGTGAAATCTTTTCTGATGTAGAACCAGATCCATCAATTGAAACGGTTATGAAAGGTGCAGAATTGATGAAATCATTTGAGCCAGATGTTGTCATCGCACTTGGTGGAGGTTCAGCGATGGATGCAGCAAAAGGCATGTGGCTATTCTATGAACACCCAGATACGGACTTTAACGGCTTAAAACAAAAGTTTTTAGATATTCGTAAGCGTGTATTTAAATACCCAACACTTGGTGGGAAAGCACAGTTTGTTGCGATTCCAACTACATCTGGTACAGGATCAGAGGTAACATCATTCTCTGTTATTACTGATAAAGAAAATAATGTGAAATATCCACTAGCTGACTATGAACTGACGCCTGATGTGGCGATTATCGACTCTCAATTTGTTATGACTGTGCCAAAGGTTGTAACAGCTGATACGGGTATGGACGTATTAACACATGCAATTGAAGCGTATGTATCAAACATGGCCAATGATTATACAGATGGATTAGCCATAAAAGCAATTCAACTCGTATTTGAATACCTGCCAAGAGCATACCGAAATGGCAAGGATGAACTAGCACGAGAAAAAATGCATAATGCATCAACAATTGCTGGTATGGCCTTTGCGAACGCATTTTTAGGTATCAATCATAGCTTGGCACATAAGCTTGGAGCAGAGTTCCATATTGCCCATGGACGTTCAAATACCATCTTAATGCCGCATGTTATTCGATACAATGCAACGAAACCGAAGAAGTTTACAGCGTTCCCTAAATATGAGCACTTCGTAGCAGATAAACGCTATGCTGAAATTGCTAGAGCTCTAGGACTACCTGCCAGAACAACGGAAGAAGGTGTGGAGAGCTTAGTTCAAGCCATTATTAAGCTAGCGAAAGAATTAGAAATTCCAATGAGTATTGCAGCTAATGGGGTTGAAAAGAAAGAATTTGAAAGCAAAGTTGATGTATTAGCAGAACGTGCATTTGAAGACCAATGTACAACAGCTAATCCAAAGCTACCTCTTGTCACAGAGTTAGCTGAGATTTACCGTAAAGCGTATAAAGGCGTATAATTTGGAAAAAAGTGAACCAGAAGCACACTGCTTCCGGTTCATTTTTGATTTTTTTCAATGTATTCAAACAAAAAGGATTGGCCATTTCTATAAAAACGCGGGTCATAAAGCCCTAAGCGTTCATCGTCATCCACAACCACTACAAATGGTGCCCAATTATAAAGAGTTTCTGCTTCTGGAACCTCAGAAAATAATCTTTCTAAATCAGCATCTTCTGCTGATTGGAGGCTATACACTAACTCAGCTTCACGGAGTAAAGAATCATTGACTAGCTCAACCTTATTGTCAGTTTTCCCAATTACAGTGAAGTGCCAAGGGAGAAAGCTGGCAGAGAGTGCAAGTTGGTCATATTTATTTTCATATTGTTGATAGAGAACGTATCCTTGAACCGATTGAATAAGGACATGGAAGCCAATGAGTAGCCATGCAACACGATATACTTTAAACGTATTCCCTTTTAAACGCCTACCAAAAAACATCGCTCCAAACATGATGAGCCAAAAGATAAAATCAATGATAGGGATGGTACCAAGCGTAATTCGAAGTTGTGTGAATGGTTCAAAATATCCGGTTCCCCAAGCATTAAACAAATCGCTAGTACTATGTATGAACACGGCAATTGTACCGATAAGAAAAAGTTTTGGAAAATGTTTCGTTCGAAAAATAACAGTACACAGTAATGCAATTAAGAAAGCCCATATAGGAACCATGAACAAGGAATGAGTGATACCTCGATGCCACATTTGATACATGCCTGTTTCATCCCAAAGTTGTGAAATAACATCAATATCAGGTATTTCGCTTCCAACAAGCGTAGTCGTAAAAACAGCTCGCTTTAATTTCTCATCCATTTCATTTTTATTAATAGCACCATACTGGGTTAAGCCAAATAGTGCGTGTGTAACTGAATCCAAGATCATCACCTCTTCACCATTATAATCAATCACGATTACAAAGGGAAAAAAGAAACCCCCTTAATGAAAAGGAGGTAGAAATGTGTATTATCATGCTGTTGGTGGAGGATTGTTATTATTCTTTGGCAGAGGATCAACTTTCACAGAGTCTTCTGGGTTTAGTCCAATTCTTAATTCATACAAAAAATAAAGCATCAAACCAATGAGAAGAAAAAATAACCCTAACGTTGTTAACCACATACCTAACATACAAATCCCTCCTTTTTACACTTATATGCGTAAAAAGGACAAAACTTCACAATATTTTCTAAGAAAGCAGGAATGTGAAGCAGTCATCGCTAATTTTATGAAGATAACTGTAAATCGGGAGGTAAGATTTTGGGGGAATTATCGGTAAAAAAAGCAAGAGATTTTGTATTAAAGAATGGAACAGTATGGGAAAAGGCATTGTTTCAATATTTATTTGAAGACGGTTCAATCAAGAGAGTCCATCAAGCTTTACTTTGTTATAAAAACGAAGATGGAGGATGGGGGCATGGGTTAGAGCATGACATCCAATGTCCGTCTTCTAATCCGCTTGCATTGGAGTTTTTATTAGCTGTGATTCGAGATACAGACATCCCCGTTGGGAATTTACTGGAAGGAACAGTCGAATGGCTAGAACAAAACCGTAAAGAAGATGGGTCACTAAAAAATCCAAATGACTTACTTGAATACCCGCATGCTCCTTGGTGGGGTGAAGGTGGACAAACTGCTCCTGATTCAATTGTTGGAAATTTAATGAAGCATGGACTATGTTCAGAATCACTTGCTGCCTCAACTGCGAATTGGGTTAAGACCCATTTAACAGAAGAAAAAATAAAAGAAGTGGATTGGCTATTTATGGCGTACCATGCGTTTGATTATTTTATGAATGCACCGACAACAGAGGACAATGAGAGAGGGAAACAGTTGACGATTAATCATATCACATCGTTAGTCATGAAAGCTGAACCTAAACAATACTTTACCTTCTTTCATTTTTCACCGACACCAGAAAGCCCCATTGCAAAAGCTGTACCGAAAGAATATTTAGATAAGTTATTAGATCACTTATGTGACTCGCAACGAGAAGATGGCGGGTGGGATGATGAACATGGCCTTCTCTACTGGCAGCCTTACATGACGATCAAAATACTTCATACATTGAAAAATTATAACCGTATCTAAAAAAGAAAAGGTGAAATCGTTCTTTGATTTCACCTTTCTTTTTATATAAGAATTATTTGTTTTTACGAAGATTTCCTAACTCTTCAACAAGTGCTTGCATTTCATTAGGACTAAATGAATTTTTCTTCATCACTAAATCATAAATGTCCTTTAACTCGGCATACATTTCTTCGTCAAAATGAGTAGATTTAATTGCTCCTAAGTTTAGGACCTTTAGCTTTTCTTTTATTTTTTCAATCATAAAGTCTACGTTCTCTACCGTCTTTTGGGTCAAATCCATCTTTTCAAATCCTTTCGAGATTCCATTTTCTTATATTGTATCATGTTTTGTTGAAAATAGTTCAAGCTCTCTCACTAAAATATACAGTACATAGAATATAAACAAAATGAGATGTTTTCATAATGATCTTTAATTCATTATAATGTAAGTAAGATGATGCAGAGGAAGGAGTTTCCAAAATGATTTCTGTTCTATTTGTTTGCTTAGGTAATATTTGTCGCTCTCCTATGGCTGAGGCTGTGTTTAAAGATTTAATCGCAAAGCAAGGATTAAGCGATAAAATTTTCATTGATTCTGCAGGAACTGGTAATTGGCATGCTGGAAAGCCACCGCATGAAGGAACAATTTCAATCTTATCAGAAAAACAAATTTCAGTAGAAGGATTGAAGGCAAGGCAAGTCGAAAAAGCAGATGTACAGAAGTTCGATTATATTATTGCAATGGATGTTGAAAACCTTGGAAACCTCAGAAGGTTAGCAGGCTATGACAAAGCTGGCTATATTGGAAGGCTGTTAGACTTTGTGCCAGAAAGTGATATAGCGGATGTACCGGATCCATATTATACAGGGAATTTTGAAGAAGTATACGATTTAGTGAAAAAAGGGTGCGAAGGTTTACTTCAAACGATTCGTAAAGAAAACAGCTTATCATGTTTGAACGAAAATAATATCGGATAAAGAGATAGGAGAGAGTAAACATGAAACGAAACAAAATGTTAGAAGGTATGATGTTTGGAGCGATTGTAGGTGCAGCAGTAGCACTATTCGATAAAGAAACAAGAGAAACGGTTATACATAATTCAAAGTCTTGTGGAAAAAAAGCTATCGATGTCATGAAAAATCCTGAGGTTGTAACGGAGAAAATTAAGCATAATATAAATACAGTTAGGACAACGATTGAAGAGGTCACAGAAGATGTGAAATTTTTAGCGAGTAAAGTAAGTGAAATTAACGAAACGACTCCTAAAATGGTTGAAATGTTGAAGGAAACAAAGCAAACCTTTTCAACAAAGAGAGAATTAGAGGAGGATAAAGAAATCGAGGTGAAGTAATGCGTCGAGCAAATGGGGAATTAAATGGTCAGGTATTAAAAGAGCTTTATTTGCGCTTTAATGAAGATGAAGTAGCGGGTCTAGCTGCAGAGTTAGCATACTTTTTTTTATTATCGCTGTTTCCATTCTTAATTTTCTTAGTTACACTAGTAGGTTTTTTGCCGTTGTCACAAGAAGATGTTCTAAATTTCGTTAGTGAATACGCACCTGGTGGTACGATGGATTTAATCGAAAAAAACTTAAATGTTATACTAGGAAATCACAATGGACAACTATTGTCATTTGGAATTATAGCTACTATCTGGTCTGCATCGAATGGTATTAACTCAGTCGTACGAGCCTTTAATCGAGCATATGATGTGAAGGAAAGTCGACACTTTCTTGTTGCACGAGGAATGTCAATTCTTTTAACATTTGCGATGATTTTTGTTATTGTTGTAGCTCTCTTGCTGCCTGTATTTGGAAGACAAATTGGTTTGTTTATTTTTTCGACTTTTGGTTTATCAGATACATTTTTAACGATTTGGAATGCCCTCCGTTGGATATTAAGTGCATTTATATTATTTGTTGTATTCACTTCTCTCTATTATTTTGCGCCAAATAAAAAGCTGAAAATTAAAGAAGTTGTAAGTGGTGCTTTCTTTGCGACCTTTGGTTGGATGTTTGTGTCGTTAGCTTTTTCATATTATGTGGGTAAGTTCGGGGATTATTCTGCAACATATGGAAGCTTAGGAGGTATCATTGTACTGATGATTTGGTTTTATTTAACAGGCCTAATTATCATTATTGGAGGAGAATACAACGCGATCTTAAACTGTCATCGTGTTCGTCAGAATAGATAACGTAGCTTCCGTAAGTTTCCTTTATGACCTTCAACTAATTGTGAAATACTAAAATACGTATAGACTGTTAGTAGGGTCTTTACAATTAGGTGGAATGGAGGCGTTTAAACAATGGCTAAGCATACGAAAAAAGATGGCGGAACAAAGCAAAAGGGCAAAGCGCGTCCTAAACATAAAACAAGTAGTAGTGCTAACGGTAGTAACGGCTATCACTAAGATTGAAAGCTGATGCTGCACGCTTCGTCCTGAGATGTTGGGCTGATGACCCTCCACTCAAGTAAAACTAAAAAGAGACTTGGTACCCGACGTGTACCAAGTCTCTCTATTATGATTTAAGCAAACGTAAGCTATTTAATATAACGAGAATTGTACTTCCTTCGTGTCCGATTACGCCAAATGGAAGGTCAATTATTTGAAAGAAGTTAGAGCAAATTAGAAACGTAATAACTGCGATTGAAAAGATAATATTTTGTTTAATGATTTTGTTCATACGTTTTGATAACGCGATTGCATCTGAAATTTTGAGTAAATCGTTTTTCATGAGAACAACATCTGCTGTTTCAAGGGCAACGTCTGTACCTTGCCCCATCGCAATTCCAACACTCGCTGTCGCAAGGGCTGGTGCATCATTAATCCCATCTCCAACCATCGCAACAGATGAGTACTCCTTTTTTAAATCCTTTAAATGTTGTACTTTCGTTTCTGGAAGGCACTCTGCAAAATAGGAATCGATGCTACTTTCGCTTGCGATAGCTTGAGCGGTTTTTTGACCATCTCCTGTTAACATGATAGTAAAAATCCCTGCTTTTCTTAAGTTGTTAATAGCCTTTTCTGCATCTGCTCTTACTTGGTCTTTTAATGCAATCACACCAGCGACCCCTAGTTGGTCTTTTACAAAAACGACGGTTTTACCTTCTGACGAAAGGGTTAGTGCAATTCCTTGATGAAACTCATTTGCTTGTTCCTTGCCAATAAAATCTGCCTTTCCAACTAAAAGTTCCGATCCAAAGTACTTCGCTTTAATTCCCCAACCAGAAACGTCCTCAATTTGGTCGGGTTCATTTAAAGTTAATTGGCGATTTTTTGCATAAGTAACGATTGCTTCGGCTAATGGATGTGTTGATTGATTTTCAATTGATGCTACGATTGTAAGAAATTCGTCTTCACTTACATTTTCTCTCGTTACAACATCCGTCACTTCAGGTTTTCCATTTGTTAATGTTCCTGTTTTATCAAATGCAATGGCATGTAACGATCCAAGTCTTTCTAAATGGATGCCACCTTTAAATAGTATCCCATTTCTCGCTCCATTTGATATCGCCGAAAGAGTAGCTGGCATAATGGAAGCTACTAGCGCACAAGGGGATGCAACAACTAATAATATCATGGCTCGGTAGAAAGTTTCTGTCCAGCTCCAGCCTAGAGCATAGTGAGGAAGGATCATCATCACTAATACAGCTGTTAGGACAAGCTTGACGTATGTCCCTTCGAATTTTTCAATAAATAGCTGTGAAGGGGATTTTTCGCTTTGTGCTGATTGTACGAGCTGGATGATTTTCTGGAATAGAGTATTACTGCTTTCTTTCGTTACTTCTACTGTAACAGCTCCGTTAATGTTAACTGTACCTGCAAAAACTTCGTCGTTTAATGCTTTAGTTACTGGCATCGACTCACCTGTAATTGCTGCTTCATCAATTGTAGTTGTACCTTTTACCACTTTTCCGTCTGTTGGAACTCGCTCTCCTGGTTTCACTAAAATGTGATCTCCAATTTGTAAGTTGGAGACATGTACGATTTCCTCTGAACCATTTTTTACTTTTGTAGCAACTTCAGGTTGTAGGTCCATAAGTGCGGAAATTTCTCGATTGCTTTTATTTAGGGTATAAGTTTCTAGTGCACCACTTAATGCGAAGATAAAGATTAAAATGGCACCTTCTGCCCAGTATCCGATAATGGCAGAGCCTATTGCTGCAAAGATCATCAGCATTTCAACGTTTAATTCCCTATTTGCAATCGTTTCTTCAATTCCTTCCTTCGCCTTAGCAAACCCTCCAATGACAAAGGAGAGAATGTATAAAGTAATAGAAAGTAAATCTTGATTATATAAAGAGACGAACCAGCCAGAGAAAATTAAAAGTCCACAAATAATAGCAGCTATCAATTCACCATGTGTTTGTACTTTTTCAATTAACCTTGTACTTTCTTGATGGATGGGTTGATTTGTTTTACGTTCCATAATATTCACTTCTGTACTCATTTTTGTTCCCTCCACTTTTCTAATTGAGAAAAAGAATCACAATCAATTGCCCTAAAAAATGACGAAAGCTGCCGTCTATAAAGGACAGCAGCAGTCATGCAATGAATTTTTATTTAATAATTATTATAATTTAATAATACCATAGGTACTTAATGAATAAAAGTACTTTGCTTCTAATATTTTGACATTCCCCTTTATCATGTGCTAAACAAGAAGAGAGTGTGACAGAAAGTAGGGAAGTAAGTGACAGCAGAACGATTTTATACGAGTAAGCTTGGTATTATCATCGCAGCGATCGGTGCGACTTTTTTATGGGGAAGTGCTTTTCCATTTATTAAATTGAGCTATACAGAATTAGGTATTGCTCAACATGAATTCGATAAGCAAATTTTATTTGCTGGATATCGATTTTTTTTAGCAGCAATCTTAATTATGCTCTTTTTCATGTTAATTAATAAGAAAATGATTTACAAAAAAGGTACGGGGTTACCTCTACTAAAAGTGGGTGTGTTTCAAACCTTTTTGCAATATGTATTATTTTATATAGGACTTAGTTATTCTACTGGGATACAAGGGGCCATCATAGCAGGGACAGCTTCATTCTTTCAGATTTTATTTGCACATTTTATGTACAAGGATGATTATATTAATCAGAAAAAAATCCTTGGTCTTATTATAGGGTTCACGGGGGTTATTATTGTAAATCTAACGAGAGGGTCATTTACACTTGATTTTGGCATCGGAGAATTTCTATTGCTCATTGCAATGATGGTTTCGGCATTCGGTAATCTACTGGCACGTAATGCAAGTGCCAAGATGGAAGTTTCTTATTTAACGTCTTATCAAATGTTATTTGGTTCAATCGGACTTCTCCTATCTGGTGGAGTTTTAGTAGGATTTTTCCCATTTGATTTTTCAGTAAAAGCGATGCTCATGCTACTGTATTTAGCTTTTTTATCAGCCGCAGGTTTTATCTTGTGGAATAATGTCATGAAATACAACCAAGTTGGAAAGGTTTCAATGTATTTATTCCTTGTACCAGTATTCGGTGTGTTTTTATCAGGGATGCTACTAAGAGAGCCAATTCACTTGTTTGTATTACTCGGATTACTGTTAGTGACAGCAGGGATAGTGGTTGTTAATCGAAGAGAAGTAAAGAAAGAAAGCCCAGTTTAAGGGGCTTTCTTTTCTTTACTCAACAATTTCTTCAAATTGAAAATACGTAACATTATAAATATGTTCAATATCTGCGTCTGTCATATAAATGAGATCATCCTTTTCAATTCCTTTTACCTTTGAAATAAACGTCACCATATTCTTTCTTTCCTGTCTTGACATTCCAGTCAGCTCCTTTGTTTTTTTTTCGTTCTGCACTACTGTTTTAATACAGTGTACTATTCTTAATTCTATTATATAACAGTAGATGAAAAAAGTTCAATAAATAATTTAAATTTTTAAGAAATGGGCAAAAGAAAAAGCCTCTAGGACTGAGTGGTTGGACTCAGAAGAGACTCTCCTCTAAATGATAGGATGGCGAAAAAAATAAGGATTAGCATTGTACTGATAACATGAAAGAAACTAACATTACTAAAAAATTGAATATATACTCCTCCGATGAACGGGCCACTGATACTTCCTAAGCTAAAAAAGATTCCACACATTAAATTTCCAGCAGGTAATAAGTTTTTAGGGAGTAAATCGGCCATGTAACTGATACCAAGAGAAAAGGTCGAACCAACGACCATTCCAGCTATGAAAAAGCAAATTAATAATCCTGTAAAAGATTGTTCAAAGAAACTAGCCGCTAAAAAGGAAAAAAAGCCTAGCATTAATACAGATAATAACACATTTCTACGCCCTAACTTATCGCTTAGCATACCAAGAGGTAGTTGAAATACAAGTGTACCAACTGCAAAGGTTGGTAATAAAATAGAGACCTCTTGTACCCCAATTCCAGTTCGTAATGCATAAACAGGAAAGTTTCCGTTTAATGAAGCCTCAAGAAATCCGTATCCAAACGGCGGTAAAAAGGCTACCCACGCGTATTTCCAAGTAATTGCGAATCTTTTCATTGTTCCAAAGAAAGAAGTCGTTTCTAAATCGGATTCGGGCAATTCGTTTTTTAAAAGAAAGACAGTTAACCATACTCCCAAACTTATAGCGGATGAAATAATAAAAGGTAAGGATGGATTTACTTCTATTAAAGGTGTCATTAAAGGGCCAACCGCAAAACCAAGACTGAAAAATAAACCATATAATGAAATGTTTCTTCCACGCTTATTTTCAGGAGAGAATGAAGTAATCCAAGTTTGTGTTCCAAAGTGAAGCATATGATCTCCAATCCCGATAACAAGTCTTAAAGCAAACCAAAACCAAAAATGCTGCCAGGTTGTAAATAACGCTAATGGGATTATTACTAGAAAACCACCAGTCATAATAACAGGTTTATAACCATACTTCCTCAACGGAGCTTCCATAAATGGAGAGGCTATTAATACGCCAATGTACAACCCGGTTGCATGAAGTCCATTCAACGAAGATGACACCCCAGCCTTCTCAAAAATAACTGCAATGAGTGGAAGGAGCATACCTTGGGAAAAACCTGATATGGAAACTATGGTAATTAATATCCAGAAGCGATATTTCATTTCATTCATTGTGAAAACTCCGTTCTTAATCAAATATTCTCCTAACGATGTTACAGATAAAATAGATAGGTGACAAGAGATATCTATTTTTTGTAAGCTGAAAATTTTTACTCTTTTCATTTATAATATAAAATAGATAACAACAGTGAGGGACACCTCAATGAAATAGTAAGTGTGATAAAGGAGTGCCTATAATGGAATTTCAGATGAAGGAAGTTGGCTTTAAAACAAACCTTGAATATGGTGAATTACATGTTTCTGGCGATGAGACATACGGTTTCAGACCTTATCAATTAATGGTTTCTTCCATTGCAGTATGTAGTGGTGGTGTGTTCAAAAAAATCCTTGAAAAGAAAAGAATGAATGTAGAAGATATTACAATAAAAGCAGATGTTACTCGCAATGAAAAAGAGGCAAACAGAATAGAAGAAATTCAGATTCATTATGTGATTAAAGGTGAAAATCTAGACGAGCACAAAATTGAACAAGCAATGGAGCTCGCTTCAAAAAATTGTCCGATGGTGCAATCTGTCGTGAATAGCATAAAGATTGTAGAAACGTTCGAACTAGTATAAAACGATAAGAAAAGAGATGGGGATTTCCCCATCTCTTATTTTAATACTTGTGGTTCACTTCCAGCTTTTTCAATGTAGCGAATTTTTTCAGGTTCGAGTTTTAATAGCACAAAGTTAGGATCATCTGGTCCACTTAACCATTCAGAAAGCTTGTCAGTCCAAAATTTTTGCTTTAGCTCTGAAGACTCCTCCACAGATGCCTTTGCTTCAATTTCAACATAAGAATCTTCCCAGCCTTTACCTTCATAACCAAGTAAAACATGAACGTATGGATTATTTGCTACATCATCGACCTTATGTGTCTCTTTATTTGTACATGTATACAATGTTGTATCTTCATGGAAAAATAACATAAAGCGCGAGTACGGTCTACTATTTCGGATGGTTGCTAATGTACCTACTTGATGTTTGTCCATAATCTCTACAATTTTTGATTTTAAATCACTCGACATATGTTCATCTCCTTTCAAAGCCTATCCTTAATCTACCTTGTTGCACGTATTTTTAAACGTAGAAATCATACTCTATATAGGAGGATTATATTTCCAGTAGTCTGTAAGCTAATCATTATTTTTATAAGAAAGAACTTTAAGTGGAAGGAATGTGACCATGATTAATAAACTGTTTCTATTCATTGTTCTAATAGGTATGCCACTTTCTATTATCGGTAGTGTGATGCATTGGTCGGCAGTAATAATGTTTATTGTTTACTGTTTAACAATTATTGCACTAGCGGGATTTATGGGAAGAGCGACAGAAAGCCTAGCAATTGTTTCTGGTCCTAGGATCGGAGGATTATTAAATGCAACGTTTGGGAATGCAGTTGAGTTAATTATTTCAATCTTCGCTTTGAAAGCAGGGCTAATTGGAGTAGTTCTCGCTTCGTTAACGGGGTCTGTGTTAGGAAACTTATTACTTGTAGCTGGTTTGTCTTTTTTTGTAGGTGGTCTAAAGTTTAAGCGGCAGGAATTCAATGTGTATGATGCCAGACATAATTCGGGTCTATTAATGTTTGCTGTGATTGTAGCATTTGTAATTCCTGAGGTATTTTCTATGGAAATGGGAAAAGCACAAACGTTATCATTGAGTATTGGTATATCCATTATCTTAATTGTTCTATATTTAGCAGCTCTTTTCTTTAAGTTAGTCACTCATCGAGGTGTTTATCAACATAAAACAGATGAAGTGGAAGAGCATGAGGTGCCTGAGTGGAGTAAAAAGAAAGCGATGTTTATTTTAGCCGTTGCAACAGCAGCCGTTGCATATGTGTCAGAAAACCTTGTACATACTTTTCAGACTGTTGGAGAAACGTTTGGCTGGAGTGAATTGTTCATTGGGGTTATTATCGTTGCAATAGTTGGAAATGCAGCAGAGCATGCATCAGCGATAATTATGGCTTACAAAAACAAAATGAATATCGCAGTCGAAATTGCAGTAGGATCCACATTGCAAATCGCGATGTTCGTCGCACCAGTGCTCGTACTAATTTCCTTATTGTTTGAAACAAAAATGCCCCTAGTTTTTACAATGCCAGAACTAATCTCAATGGTTACCGCTGTGTTATTAACCATTATTTTATCGAATGATGGGGATACAAACTGGTTTGAGGGAGCAACACTTTTAGCAGCTTATTTGATTATGGGAATCGGGTTTTATCTTTTGTAAAAAAGTAGTAGAGCTATTGTTTAAAGTCCTTCATTCCTGCTTTATTATGGTCTGGGGAAGCTGCTTTAACTGTATAGATGGAGGGGAAAAACCATTCATGATGGTGATGAAGTCCGTTTTGTCAGTGTAGCTTGTGCAAAAAGTTCTTCATGGTGAGGATGAAGTCCGTTTTTCAAGTGTAGCAAGTGGAAAAAGTTCTTCATGGTGAGTATGAAGTCCGATTTGCAAGTGAAGAGTGGGAAAAAAGTTCTTCATGTTGATGATGAAGTCCGTTTTTCAAGTGTAGCAAGTGGAAAAAGTTTTTCATGTTGATGATGAAGTCCGATTTGTAAGTGTGGCAGGAGGAAAAAGTCTTTCACCACGAGAATGAAGACCATTCCTTCAATGTGGCAACCTTATAGATCCTTCAAAATAAAAATATATTCCATTCATGGACCGTTCCCAAAAAAAACTCCAATAACAAAAATAATGGCTCTGTGTATACGATGTACACAGGGCCATTATTGTGTAGGACAATTCATTTTATAAACCTTTCTGCTTTCATAAGTACTTTTAAATAGAAGGTAAAACTAAGGGATAAAAAACTTTTCCTTGTTGTTATTTTTCCTCTATGAGCTACTCGATACTCATACCCCCTTCCGATAGGTATGGTCTAGATTATCCCTCCTTTTGATTTGTTAGGTATAGTATACTTTATTATTTTAATCTTGTAAATATTCTGATTAATTATTTTTTTTATTTTTTTTCAGCATTAATGCTACGATATACCTTGTATACATTTTAGGTGTTCTTGCAACGCTAACATAAAAGGTAAAAGGAGAACAAATAGCATGTTTATTAGAAGAAGCTTATTTTTTGTCATTGGGCTTTTTATCATATCATTTGGCGTTGGCCTTACCATTAAAGCCGATTTAGGTGCTGGTGCGTGGGATGCATTAAACGTCGGATTATCAAATACAATTGGATTAACAGTTGGCTCTTGGGTGATTATCGTAGGTGTCATCTTGATTTTTGTAAATGCTGTTTTATTAAAAAAGAAGCCAGAATACTTAGCAGTAATCACTATATTCTTAGTAGGGATGTTTATCGATTTTTGGCTCTTGTTAATTATGAAAAACTTAGATCCAGATCAATTTATCGTAAAGTTAGTACTATTTGCAGTAGGATTATTGTTTCTTGCGATGGGTATTGCCATCTATCTTCAAGCCAAATTCCCACTCATTCCAATTGATAATTTTATGATAGCAATTAGAGAACGATTGCATGTAAGCTTAGGGATGGCAAAAACAATTGGAGAGTTAACAGCTTTATTACTTGCATTTTTATTTAATGGACCAATTGGACTTGGGACAATCCTCGTCACATTTCTAATCGGCCCAATCATTCAATTTTTCTTCCCATACTTTGAGCGGTTAATGAACCGAACTAATCCAAGCCATTAAAGGTAAAGCCTTTAATGGCTTTTCAATTGCACCATGGTGAATTTGCGTTTATCGTATGTTGGCTTTTAATTTACAGCCCTTGTACAGTGTTCTATTTTCAGGGTAGACTACCATGCTAATTATTAATTGTCACAATGAAGGATGAAAATGTGAATTTGATTTTTGAGTTAATAGAATGTTGGCTTTTAAGTAATTCATCCGTGTTAACCGTAGTGGAAGGACCGAGACTCCTCGAAAATGCTAACGCATTTCCTTCGTGCGGTGAGGGATTCAAGGAAGCTTATTCAAAGTCCTGCGGGAGATAGCGCTAGTCTTGAGACCCCACAGGCAAAAGCCGAGGAGACTCCAGGAGCGCCCTGCGGAAAGCGAGGTTCCTGCAACGAAGGTTAACACCCCACATACAGCGTCGTATTTTCAGGGTAGCTAAATAAATCCATTTTCAAAAAAATAATGGATAAGAAAGCTCCTCTTCGAAAAAACTATTCTCAAAGAAAAGAAAGGAGTATGTCAAATGAAATCGAAATTATCGTTGATTGTTACTGTGTTTTTATTACTCTTTAGTATAACCAATATGACGCATGCTGAAGTAAATAAGAAAAAGCCACAGGCAGAAAATAAATTCAAGGTCCCTAATTCTGTCATGGACGTCTCTAAGGAAAATACGTATCCAAACCCTACACAAGATTTACCCTATTTGCAACCTAGTGAATTAACGAAAGAACTAATTGAAACATCAGAAGTAAAAATTGAAAATCCTGACTTAATCAGAATATTAAATGAGTCATCAATATCAACTACTCCACTAGCAATCGGTTATAGGGCAACTATTTACTTAGGTCAATGGCCATTAAATTATGAATCAAATGAAACAAACACCAATTGGGAATATCAAAAAATCAATACAAATTACTTTGACAATCGCGGAGGAAAGTCTCCGTATCAAATCCACTATAAGCAAGAATCTCAAAAGCATGTAAAAGGTGGGCTTACCGCTAAGGTCGATAAGGCTGAGGATGTAAAAAAGATGATGATTATTAAGGCAGCAAATAAAACAAAGCTTCCTTTATCATTTGATACGATTATCGGAGCCGGAACAAAGAAAGACCAAATTTATAACATACCACCTAAGAAATTAGGATATTTGTATGGATACGCTCCAGCCGTTAATGAAAAAGGAAAAGTAACATACGGTGAAGTATATCTCGTATTAAAGGGTAATAAAAAGAAGATTGTCGTTAAAAACGTAACACATCAAGGAATTGGCGCTTGGATTCCTGTTCAGGATCATGTCTCATTTGGCTTTATAGCGAGTGATTTACCAAGATAAAAAATGCGGTTGAGATTTATGGTCTCAACCGCATTATTATGTTTAATAGGATTGTTGACCTAATTTTTGAGCATCGCCTTTAACATGCAGTTGCTCTTCGGCCATTTGAACGCCAGCTTCATGAAGCTTAGTGGCAATGACTTTTCTTGCTTCTTTGGCAGCAGTCCAATATAGCAGATCATCCACAAGTGCAATGACCGTATATTCATAACCCCTAAAGTTCGCATTAAGTGACGTCATGCCATACACTTGAAAAGGTTCAATTTCACTTCCAGCACTGTCTTTTTTTAAACAATAAGCTAAGTCTTGATTTAGTTGTTCGCAGGCTTCTTCAAGTAATGTGAAGATATGGGAGGGTTCTTCTCGAAAGCTAACTACAACTCTCTCAATCACACGCATGCGTTCGATATTGTAGTTTTGGATTTGTTTTACCTCACCATTACTAATCGTCAGCAGTTTTCCGCTCCATTCTCGTACTTTTAAAAACCTGAGGCCAATTTCTTCTACAGTGCCATTAAATGTGTTGTTGACTGTCACAAAGTCGCCTTTATGAAGCTGTTTTTCATAAATTAGAAAGATCCCTGATAGAATGTCCCTAATTAAACTTTGTGCACCAAAACCGAGTATGATACCAATTACACCAGCGCCGGCTAAGAGCTTACCAAAATCATCAATATATTTTGATAGGACATAAAAGATAAAGCCAATCGTTGCTGTATATTTCGTCAAAGAGCGAATCATGCTTTCAATTGTTTTTTCTTTTCGTTCTTCAATAAAATTAGTCCGTTTAAAGAAATTATGAATGAAACTATTAATAACATAGACACTAATCCATGCAATAATCCCAACGACAATAATCCCTGTTATTTTGTATTCAAATAATTCAATTAGCTGCTGCAAAATAAACACCTGCTTATTTTAGTGGTAGGTTGGCCGACTTTGACAAAAAGTCTACATCAGGATAGTAGCTATTTTTTACAAGTAAGTTTGGTCCAAGACACTTAACAGCAGGACAATGGCAGTTTAATGAGGTAGCCAAAGCTGTTTGTTGCCATGTGTTATACGCTGTTTGAAGTGGAGTGTTTTTTACATTCCCTAAAGATGGAGTGTCACCAAAGTCTGTAACAATAATATCTCCATTAAAAATATTAATATTTAAACGCGAACGTCCATCTGGATCATTTCTAACGGTTACATTTTTACTATTGTATAGCCTTTGTAACAAGCGTAAATCATCATCAACTTCACTACAAGCGTAAAAAGGAAGTGTACCAAACAGCATCCATACATTTTCATCGCGAATATCTAGCAATTGGTGAATGGCTTGACGAATTTCAGCTAAAGAGAGTGTTTCTAGTGTGCTGGCAAAATCGCTAGGGTACATTGGATGTACTTCATGACGTTGGCAATTCATCTCATCCACAATCTGCTTATGAATTTTTTTCATATGAGGTAACGTTCGTTTGTTTAACATTGTTTCTGCAGATACAATAACACCTGCTTTTACAAGCTGCTTGCTGTTTTCAATCATTCGATCAAAATAGGCAATACGCTGCTTAACAGAAGGTTTCCGGTCCATCATCGCGAATCCGCCTTCAACAAAATCCTCTATCGTTCCCCAGTTATGAGAAATGTGTAACACATCTAAATAGGGAACAATTTTTTCATAACGCTCAAGATCAAGCGTTAAATTTGAATTCATTTGAGTACGTACTCCCCGTTCATGGGCATACTTTAAAAGAGGAATCACGTAGTTTTCAACCGATTTTAACGAAAGCATTGGTTCTCCACCAGTAATGCTAATTGATCGAAGTGTCGGTACTTCGTCTAAACGTTTTAATAAAAGTTCAAGTGGTAACGCGATAGGATCTTTCGGTTGAAGTGTGTAGCCAACTGCGCAATGCTCACATCTCATATTACAAAGGGTTGTAGTGGTAAATTCTACATTGGTTAACGTCAATGATCCGTACTGCTCTACATCCACATAGGCTTCCCACGGATCATAGGTTGGGGTTATTTTAGGTAATACTTCATTCGTTTTCATGTGTAACTCCTTCAATTTGGTTCATCTAATCGTTATTATCATAACGTATATAGCAGTAAGTGTAACCTTGTATATGTGAAAAAGTTGTTGAACGTTGTCAATTTCTTTTGGATTCGATAGGATAGTATAAAAAGGAAGGAGTGAAAAGATGGGAAACGCTATTCATGACAAGGATTCACAAGTGAAATACCTTAAGGATCGTTTAAATATGTTTTTAGAAGTAATTGATACAATGGATCCTGAATCAACAGACCTAGATGATATTGATCGTTTAATAAAAATGCTAGATGATCTAGAAAATAAATACGATCAGTTTAAGACTGACTGGAAAGAGTAGACCCGTTAAAGTGACGGGTTTTTTTACTTTGAAAATTTCAAAGTAATAAATGAAACTAGTGATTTTTTTCGAGATCAGATATTTTCTCCTCCAAGCTTTTTAGCTTCTTGTTGACTTCAGTCAATTTTGAATAAGCGGTCAATCCAAATACGAAGCCGATTAGTCCGAAAACTTCCATGTTTTTTAACCTCCTTGCGTTTCTTTGTTATTCATACGATTCTTCTTAAGAAAAGATTCACTATAATGAAAAATGGTTGTATTTTTCCCGATGAAAACAAATGGAATCGCTTGCAAATGCCTTTCGCAAACATTTCGAACAGAGTATAATAGAGTTTGTGGCCAAGATCAGAAGGCTAAATAACGTATGAATGTTACTCAATATAAAATAGAACAAGGGAGAAACTCGAAAGGGGAAATTAGGATGGATAAACTTCAACAGAGTATGTACCAACTAATAGTAGAAACATCAACAAGACTTCCAAAAGATGTTCGTCGAGCGATTAAAGCTGCAAAGGCAAGGGAAAATGCAGGTACACGTGCAGCGATGTCATTAGCAACAATTACAAACAATATTACGATGGCAGATGAAAATGTATCACCGATTTGTCAGGATACAGGCTTACCGACGTTTAAAGTAAAAACACCGGTTGGTGTGAATCAATTGAAAATTAAGGCAGCTATTAAGGCTGCGATTGCACAAGCTACGAAAGATGGAAAACTGCGTCCAAACTCAGTTGACTCGTTAACAGGTGGGAATAGTGGTGACAACCTAGGGGAAGGTACACCTGTTATTAAGTTTGAGCAATGGGAAAAAGATTATATTGATGCACGTTTAATTTTAAAAGGTGGCGGCTGTGAAAATAAAAATATCCAATATAGCCTGCCATGTGAGCTTGAAGGCTTAGGTCGTGCTGGTCGTGATTTAGATGGAATTAGAAAATGTATTATGCACTCTGTCTATCAGGCTCAGGGACAAGGCTGTAGTGCAGGGTTTATTGGTGTAGGAATTGGTGGAGATCGTACATCAGGGTATGAGCTTGCAAAAGAACAGCTTTTCCGTAGTGTGGATGATACAAATGAAAACGAAGAATTACGTAAGCTTGAAGAGTATGTGATGGAAAATGCGAATAAGTTAGGTATTGGCACGATGGGATTTGGTGGAGAAACGACTCTTTTAGGCTGTAAAGTCGGTGTTATCAACCGTATACCTGCTAGTTTCTTTGTATCAGTTGCTTATAACTGTTGGGCATACCGTCGTTTAGGAGTTCAGCTTGATGCTACGACGGGCGATATTAATAAGTGGTTATACCAAGAAGGTGAAGAAATTGATTTTTCAAAAGAAGTTGCTGCAACTGAAGAAAAGTCTGAAACACGCGAAGTCGTTCTTGAAGCACCGATTACGGAAGCGCAAATTCGTGAGCTTAAAGTGGGAGACGTTGTTCGCATCAACGGCTTAATGTATACAGGAAGAGATGCAATTCATAAATATTTATCAGATCATGATTCACCTGTGGACTTAAATGGTCAAATTATTTACCATTGTGGACCGGTAATGTTAAAAGATGAAGAAGGACAATGGCATGTAAAAGCAGCTGGACCAACAACAAGTATTCGCGAGGAGCCGTATCAAGGAGATATTATGAAACGATTCGGTATTCGTGCGGTGATTGGAAAAGGTGGAATGGGACCTAAAACCTTAGCTGCTTTAAAAGAACACGGTGGTGTTTATTTAAATGCGATTGGTGGAGCAGCACAATATTATGCGGATTGTATTAAAGGTGTTGAAGGTGTTGACCTAATGGAATTCGGTATTCCAGAAGCAATGTGGCATTTACGTGTAGAAGGCTTCACTGCAGTTGTGACAATGGATTCACATGGAAACAGTCTACACGAAGATGTTGATAAGTCTTCACTTGAAAAATTAGCACAATTTAAGGAACCTGTTTTTAAATAAGACTCAAAGACCATTTGGCCAATTAGGGACAAATGGTCTTTTTGTATATTAATGAGATAATCGTCAAAAATAAAGTAAGGTTTCATATGCTGGAAAACAATGATGGGAATGAATGTAGATATTGGGTAAAAACTAACAATATGGAACAGGGTGTACAAAAGGGAGGTTCGAATGTTGAAGGTTGCAATAAATTTATTAATGACATGTGTCTTATTTTTTTTCATTCATAGTTTAAATGCGGAAGCAAGCTATTCGAATAAACCTATTCATTGGGGATTTAAAAAGAGTAAAAACGAAGAACCAGCATCTGCAGGAAAAGAGTTAGACGAGCTGTTGGGGAAATATGGTTCATTTTATATGGGGGACATTGAGAAAAAAGAAATTTATCTTACCTTTGATAATGGGTACGAAAATGGTTATACAGGTCAAGTGTTAGATGTTTTGAAAAAGAAGAAGGTACCTGCCACTTTCTTTGTTACAGGCCATTATTTAAACGATCAGCCAGATTTAGTTAAACGAATGGTGAAGGAAGGGCATATTGTTGGCAATCATTCATGGTATCATCCTGATTTGACGAAGGTTAGTGATGAAAGGCTAAGGAAGGAATTAGATTCAGTTAGCGAAGAAATTGAACGGTTAACAGGAGAAAAAGGTGGCATCTACCTCCGCCCTCCACGAGGAGTATTTAGCGAAAGAACATTGGCTCTATCCGACAAGTTAGGTTATGTAAATGTGTTCTGGTCTCTTGCTTTCGTTGATTGGCATATTAACAATCAGAAGGGCTGGGAATATGCCTATAACAACATTATGAAACAAATACACCCAGGATGTATTCTCCTCCTCCACACTGTCTCAAAAGATAATGCTGAAGCTCTTGAAAAAGCAATCGAAGACTTAGAAAAACGAGGCTACACCTTCAAAAGCCTAGACCATTTAATGGCAAAAAGATACTTCGATGACCCACTACTATTCAATATCGACTAACAATGAGCAGCCAGAAATCAATCTGGCTGTTTTTTGCAAGGTGTGTTCGACAGGTTTGACAGGTGCCTGGCACCTTACCTATGGTATAATGAAGCATTGAACTTGAAAATTGGAGTGTAAAAGATGAGTCAAAAGATGAATGAGAGCGTGAAGATGAAAGTTGGACAGACCTTTCCTTTAACGATTAAGCGGTTAGGGATTAATGGAGAAGGGGTAGGTTATTTTAAGCGACAGGTGGTTTTCGTTCCAGGGGCACTTCCAGGTGAAGAGGTAGTCGTTGAGGCGACGAAGGTACATCCGAAGTTTACCGAAGGAACGATGAAAAAAATTCGAAAGAAGTCACCGCATCGAGTTGCTCCTCCTTGTCCAATCTATGAGAAATGTGGAGGATGCCAGCTTCAACATTTGCATTATGACCAGCAGCTTTTAGAGAAAAAAGACATTGTCATTCAATCATTTGAGCGTTATTTAAAAATGCCTATTGATCAATTACCGATTAAACAAACCATAGGAATGGATGATCCTTGGAACTACCGAAATAAAAGTCAATTCCAAGTGGGTCTTCAAAAACAAAAGGTGATTGCAGGTCTTTATGGGTTGAATTCTCATTTCTTAATAGACATAGCAGATTGTATGATACAGCACGAATCAACAAACAAAGTTACACAAGTGATAAAAACCATCTTACAAGATTTAAAGATATCGATTTATAATGAACGAACAAGAAAAGGACTTATTCGAACGATTGTCACTAGAGTTGGAATAGAAACTGGAGAAGTGCAAGTTGTGTTAATTACAACTGAAAAAAACATTCCAAGAAAAGAGTTGCTCATTTCTGAAATTACAAAAAGACTACCAGAAGTGGTGTCAATCATTCAAAACATTAATGGCAACAAAACGTCACTTATCTTTGGAGAAAAGACGCTTCACTTACATGGAAAAGAAGTCATACAGGAAGTGCTTGGAGACCTCTCATTTGAACTATCAGCAAGGGCATTCTTTCAATTAAATCCTGTTCAAACTGTAAAGTTATATGATGAAGTGAAAAAAGCCGCTCACCTAACAGGGAAAGAAAAAATAGTAGATGCATACTGCGGTGTAGGAACAATTGGACTTTGGCTTGCAAAGGGTGCTTCAGAGCTTCGTGGAATGGACGTTATTGAAGAATCAATTAAAGACGCTGAAAAGAATGCGAAGGAGTTTGGGGTGAAGAATGCTACTTATGTAACCGGAAAAGCAGAATACTGGCTGCCTAAGTGGGTAAAAGAAGGATGGAAACCAGATGTCGTCGTGGTTGATCCTCCTAGGACGGGCTGTGATGAAAAATTACTTCATGCCATCCTCGATGTAAAACCGAAAAAAGTCGTATATGTATCTTGTAATCCGTCAACCTTAGCAAAGGACATTTCAAGACTTTCAAAGCATTATAAAATAAAAAATGTCCAACCGGTAGATATGTTCCCGCATACTGCACATGTAGAAGTTGTTACTGAATTAGAGTTAAAATAAAATATGAATCGTTTTGGATGATAAGGAGTAAAGATAATGACAGAAGCAACAATTGAAAAAATGGCTCCCTTTTTACAAAAAGGGTGGGAAAAAGCAGGGTTTGATCAACCAACGGCTATTCAATCTCAAGCAATACCACTAATTGAGCAAGGAAAAGATGTATTGGCAGAATCTCCTACAGGAACAGGTAAAACATTAGCATACCTTCTACCACTTTTATCTAAAATTGAAGTGGAACAGAAGGAACTGCAAGCAGTGATTTTAGCTTCTTCACATGAACTTGTTATGCAAATTCACCAAGAGATTCAAAAATGGGGTGAAGGAAGTGGAATTACAAGCGGTTCCTTTATTGGAGGAGCAAATTTAAAAAGGCAGCTTGAAAAATTAAAAAAGCGCCCACAAATTGTTGTAGGTACTCCAGGTCGTTTACTTGAACTAATCAAACAAAAGAAATTAAAAATGCATACTGTAAAAACAATTGTTTTAGATGAGGGTGATCAACTTCTTGTACCAGAGCATATTCATACGGTGAATCAAGTGGTAAAGTCCTCTCTAAAAGACAGACAGGTTGTTTTGTTTTCAGCTACTCTTCCAGAAGCAACAGAACAAGCTGCGCGTGAATTAATGGATGATCCAGTACTTGTAAAAGTGACAAAAGAACAAGTGGATACACCTGAAGTGGAACATATTTATTTTGTTAGTGAGAATAGAGATAAAATCCAGATTCTAGAAAAGCTATCAAGATTAGATGGAATGAACGGCTTTGCATTTTTAAATGATATTGGCGAATTAGCGGTAGCAGCGGAAAAGCTAGCCTATAAAAATATCGACATTGTCGCCCTCCATAGTGAGTTAAAAAAGCAAGATCGTGCAAAAGTGATTCAGTCATTTAAAGCAGGAAAGTACCCAATCTTATTGACGACAGATGTTGCAGCTAGAGGGTTAGATGTAGCGGGATTAGCATATGTCATTCATGTAGATTTTCCAAAAGAATTGACGCAGTATATTCACCGTTCTGGTCGTACAGGAAGAATGGGTTCTACATCTGGAACGGTTATCTCAATCGTTACTCCAAGAGAAGAGCGTAACTTAAAGCAATTTGCACGGAAATTAGGGGTGACAGTTCATAAAAAGCGACTTTCACACGGTAAAATAGTGGAATCAAAATAGAGTACAATACTATAGCTAATATCATAGACGGTCATCTCTCATTAGAGGAATGACCGTCTTTTTTTGTATTAGACAGATGAAGGCTGCTGAAGGAAGTACAAGTGCCTTCAGCAGAAAAACAAAGGCTCCTCATTTTTCCTTAATATACCTTTAGTAAAAAAGATATATCACATTAAGTGAAACCTGAATAGTATATAAGAGTTTAGGCGTTAGTACTTAGGTGCTAAGTGGTTTGAGGGAGACCCATGCCCACTGTAAGGAGGTAAGTATGGAGGACTTTATTACATTAAAAGATTTTCTAAGAGTTTTAAAGAAACGGAAGAAAATTTTAATGATAACGACGTTGAGTATATGGATGGTAAGTTTTTTAAGCGCAGCTATTATTTTTCAGCCAACTTATAAGATTTCTAGGAACATTGTAGTTGGTAATCTTCAAGAAGATTCTAGTTCAAATGTGTATCAAGAACAACAAATGATATCCAATATTATCGCCTCTTATATAGATATCATTAAAAGTCCAATCGTTTTAAAATCTGTCAAAAATAACTTAAACCTAAAGCAACCCCTTTCAGTATTAGAAAACCAAATAACCATTATTAATAAAGAAGATTCTCGCATTGTTACAATTGAAGTTAGAGCTAACGACCCAAAGGTGGCTCAAGAAATTGCGGATGCTATTGCGGTAAACTCACAGGAAAAGATGCAAGGACTACTAAATATTACTAAAATACAAGTGCTTTTTGAAGATTCAATGGATGAAACAGCTGAAAAATCCTCAAACCTAGGAATTTTTATGCTATTAGGACTTGGAATAGGTGTGTTCAGTGCTTTAGGTCTAGCGTTACTAATGCATCATCTTGATCCTACTGTATATAGCGAGTTAGTCATTAACAAGCTTGATATACCAATCTTAGGATATATAGAAAACACGGAGTATCCGTCTATAGAGTTTAGGAGGGAGTAAGTTGAAGAGCATGCTAAAAAAAATGCTGAATAAGCTCAAAGGTTCTTCCTATAGCACGGAAATTACCGAGCCATACAAAAAAATTCAAATTAACATACAGCAAATGAAAGAGAATGTCGGAAAAAGTATGTTAGTAACGTCACCACAATTTCAAGATGGAAAAGCAAATGTAACAGCAAATCTAGCTGCGGCTTTCGCAAAACAAGGGAACCGAGTACTTTTAGTTGATGCTGATATTCGTAACCCTACATTGCATGAGCTTTTTCAAATTAGTAACCGATTTGGTGTGACGGATTTTCTCAAGGAAGAGCAGCAATCAGAATTTTTTATCTATAAAACCCCACTAACAGACCTTTATGTATTACCTACAGGTAAGGTGCCTAAAAACCCTTCTAATGTCTTTTATTCAAAAAAAGTAGAGAATATGTTAAAGAGATTTGAACGCGCATTTGACGTAATCATAATAGAGTCTCCACCATTCCTTCCAACTGCCGATGCCCAAATCATTGCAGAAAAATGTGACGATCTTATTCTCGTTATAAAAGAAGACGAAACAAAAAGTGAGGATTTGAAATTAACGATTAAACAGCTACAAAGCTCTAAAAGAAACGTTTTAGGAATTATCTATCAAAAAACAAATCATAAAAAGATGTTGCAATTCTTCAATAGAGAACGGTTTTAAAAAAGGAAAACCCACTCCAAAAGAGTGGGTTTAATTATCGTCAATTTCCATCAGCATATATTTTCTTGTATTTGGTCCATAAATGCCATCATTCTTTAGGGCTGCATACATCGATTGGAAACGTCTAACAGCATCTTCGGTTAAAGGTCCATATTTTCCATCGATATATTTAGGATTAAAATTTAGATGCTTTAAAGCGCGTTGTATCATGCTAACTTCTTCGCCCTCATCACCATTTTTCCATATGCCCTCTGGAAGAGGAAAGTCTATTGTAGAGTGGTTTTGTTTAAGTACTTCTTGTAATTTGGCGAGCGTGTTTGTTCCCACTAAACCATCCACTAGTAGACCAAACCTCTTTTGAAATTGCATAACAGCTCTTTCTGTCTCTGGTCCATAAATGCCATCTGCTCCGTATCGAGGTAGAGGAAAACCTGCACGAATCAGATCTTCTTGAATCTCCTTTACAAATTGTCCTTCAGCCCCTTCACCAATCGGGAGGGTTGTAGATATACCTTTTACAACGGGCTCTTTTGGAGCATTATTGGAGTTTTTCGTTGATTTGTTTCCTTTAAAGTCAACTTGTAATGACCGTTCAACATCATTCAAAAACTCTCCCCATGAAACACCTCTAGGTCTCATAGCATTTTGTGGATCTGTTCTTCTCTCTGGATCCAAATAACTATGTGCAACAATATGTTTTTTAGGGTCTAAATTAAATTTGTTACACAAGTAAGCATGATACCAAACATATCTTTTGTAGGCTTCTTCAAAATTTATCTTCCCGCCAAAACAAAGCTCAATGCCGATTGCAGCGTCGTTGGCATCATCTCCATACATTCGGTTATCTGTCGGTTTATCGTACCTAACATGCCATGCTTTTTCATTGATAGGAATTATTTCTAAAATATACTTATCATCAATAAATGTGTGGGCTGAGGCAGAAGGTTGAGTGCGATCAAAGTAATTTCTATTTCCATACGCAGTGGATCCTGGATTACCTGTATCGTGACTAACAATGAACTTCACTCCGTTTAGTTTTTCTCCAGAGCGTGCTGCACCGAAACGGATATAATCTCGTGTAATATAATAATTCACGTTTATTCACCTCATATGTTGTTGATGTAGCTATATTCTTTCAGCATGATTATCATCACACCTATTGTTTATCTTATGATACATGATCCCTTTAAGTTACAGGTGCAATAATCATATAAAATTATCAACAGGTAAAATGCCTTATTTAGCCGCATTACATCAACTTATCAACATTATCCACAGAAAAAGACAGGTTTTCCACAAAAAACCTCGGACTTTAGTAATACTGTGTAAAATGGCCTAATCAGTAGTTATGCACATTATCCACACTTATGTGGATAAAGTTGTGCACAACTATTTTTTATGAACATAATGTGACGTCTATTGAGTATGGAAAAATGATGTATTATAGTAAAGGTGAGGAAAGTTAGTGAATGTTTTCACATAAAGTTACAAGCCTCGATTAAAACTAACTTCCCTTAAAAAATTTTACTATAACTTGTGAAATATATCACAAATAAAGGGGGAAGAGTAAAATGAGATGGTTAAAAGAAACAAATTTTGCAGTAGTATGGACAATATTAAGAGTCTGGTTAGGATTTGAATGGCTAAGAGCAGGGCTAAATAAAATCGATGGCACCTTTGATGCGACAGGTTTTCTAAAAGGTGCGGTTGCTAAAGCAACGGGTGACCATCCAGCAGTTCAAAGCTGGTATGCAGCATTTTTAGAAGGATTCGCCATACCGAATGTGGGATTATTTAATATATTGATTCCTTGGGGAGAAGTATTAGTAGGTGTAGGGTTAATCGTCGGTTTTGCGACAATACCAGCGTTGTTAGCAGGAGCTTTTATGAACTTGAATTTTTTGCTAGCTGGAACGACAAGTACGAATCCCATACTATATACTGTCGCAGTCATCCTTCTATTCTTAGGCGCTACAAGTTATTATTATGGAGTAGATAGATACATTACTCCATCTTTGAGAGGCTTCCTCAAAAAGAAGGAAGGTCAAAAAAACAACCACGCACCGGTACAATAAGTAAACATAAATAAATGCAAAGGGTTATTCCATTAAGCTGGAATAACCCTTTAACTCATTTCGAATTACTGTCTTTGTCTCGCATCTGCTGCATCTGCACGGGCTTGTGCTTGCAAATCGTCTTGGTCTGCTAATTCTCTAGAGAATTCAACATCAATACCATCAGATTTCATGTTTTTTGGAACCTGAGGTAAACTAGCTTTATTTTTGCCACGAGATTTTTGCTTATGTGCTCTTCCCATTACAAATGCCCCCTAATATGTGAGATCTTGAAACATTACAGAAGTAACATTTCACACTTAGGATACGCAAACTCTTTTTTGGTTATTAGAGGAAGATATAGGCTTAATGTCTTGCTTTTTTTCGCGTATATCCACCAGCTTGATCTGCCATTTTGAAATCTCTAGAATAGGACATTTCCTGTGCACTACTTAATGTACTTTTAGATTTATCACGCTTTTTCTTATCAGCCATATGTATTCCTCACTTTCTTAGAATGTATTTATAGTTTTGCCATATGATACAGGTTTCAAACTAAAAAAAGACTTCACACCTTGTAAAGTGGAAGTCTTTAGTATATATATTAGGCTTCTTTTAAATGTTGTTCCTCTTCAACAGATAGACCACATCGTAATGTATGCAGTGTATATAAGTCTTTAGGAATTTCAAAGATATTATAAATATCTTCACCAGCATTTATTTCATCTAAAAGCGCTTTGCGAGTGTCGTTTGCAAAAATGACATAAGGTAACTTTGTTGCTGCTTTAGCAGAACGGACATTAATTTTGCGAATTCTCATGAAGATTGTTTCGATAGAAAGTTCATAGAATAATTCATTAAAGAAAGCATCTTTAGCAAGCTTATTGTAGCCTTTGCCATGATATGGCTTACCAAGCCAAGTTCCTAAGAAGCCTGCATTGTCCTGAATGTCAAACAAGTTTATTGTTCCAATTGGAGAGCCCCATTCATCTAGAATGGTACGTGAAATCAATTCACCTCGCTCTTCCGCCTCAATCGTTTGTTTCGTTAAAAATAAAAATTCTTCATATGAGTAAGCTTTGTGACGCACGAAAGGAAAGACATCTGGGTCCACCATTAAGTCGTAAAGAGCTTGACAATCTTGAAGTTCACGTTTTTTTAGCATCAGTATCACCCCAATTAGAGGGCAGACTTGTGACTACGAGCCACCCTCGAAATTTTTTATACGTTCAAAAAATTTCGGGGTGGGAATCGAACCCACTAGAACCAGTGATACTACTGGTGGCGCACCATTTGCCTTCCCATAAGAATCAGCAATCGATGCTGAATTTTTATGTTTTCTTGCTATATATATTTATTTAGTTTTTTTATAAAGTTACCTTACGTATATTACTGGATATTGAATAAAAAAGATACACTTTTTTTATAAAAATTTCAGTCAAAATATTGGAAGTTTCGACAACCCTTTTTTAAAGATCATACATTAAGAATTTGCACCTGAAGGATGAAAATGTGAACTTAATTTTTGCATTTATAGAATGTTGGCTTTTCAGTAATTCATGCGTGTTAACCGAAGTGGAAGGACCGAGACTCCTCGAAAATGCTAACGCATTTCCTTCGTGCGGTGAGGATTCAAGGAAGCTTATTCAAAGTCCTGCGGGAATAGCGCTAGGCTTGAGACCCCACAGGCGTAAAACGCCGAGGAGGCTCAAGAAGCGCCCCGCGGAAAGCGAGAGTCCTGTAACGTAGGTTAACACCCCATATTCAGATTTGTATTTTCAGCGTAGCCCATCTCGTTATTTACGATAAACAATCTCTCCATTAATCAACGTAATTTCTGGCTTAGCTAAATAATGAAATGGGTGATGATTCCATAATACTAAATCAGCATCCTTGCCTACTTCTAAACTTCCAACACGATCTTCTACCCGTAAGTTTCGAGCTGCTGTAATCGTAATTCCTTCTAGCGCTTTCTGTTCATCTAATCCTTCCCTAACTGCAATAGCAGCACAAATATTTAAGTAGTGAATCGGTGTATAAGGATGATCCGTTGTAATTGAAACTTCAACATCATGTTCAGATAAAATTTGATAGGTTTTCCAGGTTTTGTTCTTTAACTCAACTTTAGAACGACGAGTAAGTGTAGGCCCCACAGATACTTTTAATTGCCTACCAATCAGTTCATCGGCAATTAGATGGCCCTCAGTACAATGCTCAATCCGAATATCTAAGTTGAATTCTTCTCCAAATCGGACAGCAGACATAATGTCGTCAGCCCTATGAGCATGAATTCGAACAGGTATTTCACCCTTAAGCGCTTGTATAATTGGTGCGACCCTAATATCATCAACATTATCGGCGTATTTTGCTTTATAAAAGGCTTCTCTCAACATTCCCATAATACCCATTCTGGTGATGGATTCTTTATTACCATGACTATGAATTCTTTTTGGGTTCTCTCCAAGAGCAGCTTTTAAGCCCGCTGTTTCTTGGATGAGCATTTTTGAAATGTTTTTACCACTAGTCTTAATGACCGAAGTAGTTCCACCAATGACATTTGCACTTCCTGGCATGATATGAACTGTCGTAATACCATGGGAGATCGCATCATAAAATCCAGGATCAAGTGGATGAACACTATCTAAAGCACGAATATGTGGAGTCAGTGGCTCAATTGTTTCATTGGCATCGTTTCCTGCCCAACCAGTTCCTTCATCATATAAACCTAAATGTGTGTGCACATCAATAAAGCCAGGAAGAAGATGTTTTTCGTGACATTCAATGACTTCCGTATCTGGCGAAGGTTTAATGTTGTATGAGATTTCTTTTATTTTGTTATCCTCGATGTATAAATCAGCATTTTTCATCGGTTGGGATGTAACTGGATATATAGTTGCGTTTTTAAAAAGTATTTTTTTCATTCTTTACCTCATTCTTAATATGTTCAGTACTTATCTGATTGTATTATGTTAGTGAGTGCTTGTTCAAGGCTTTCATAATGAAAATGATAGCCGTTTCTAATTAATTTTTCTGGAAGTACACGCTGTCCTTCTAAAACGAGTATACTCATTTCTCCAAGTAAAGTTTTAAGAGCAAAGTTCGGAACGGGCAACCAATGTGGTCGTTTCATTACCTTTGCAATGGCTGTACCGAAATCATTCATTTGTATGGGCTGAGGTGCGGTAATATTGATAGGTCCTTGGATGGACTTGTGTAGTAATGAATACTCAATGCTTTTTACGACATCGTCAATATGGACCCATGAGAGCCATTGATTACCTGACCCTACTTTTCCCCCAATAAAAAATTTATAAGGCATAATCATTCTAGGTAGGGCCCCATCTTCTTCTCCTAATATAATCCCAAATCGTGTCAAGACAGTTCGAATACCTAATCCTTCTGCTTTCAAAGCGTGATTCTCCCAGGTATGAACGGTAGTAGCTAAGAAATCGGATCCAACGTTTGTGGATTCTTCTGTAAAAGTCCTTGAATTAGATGTACCATATATCCCTATTGCACTCGCATTTATGAAAACTTCAGGTATCTCTTTTAGCTTGGAAACAATATCAATAGCTGCTTGGGTTGCCTGTAATCTACTTGAAAGTATTCGCTTCTTTCTTTCTTCAGTCCATCTCCCACTGTTAATTGATTCACCAGCTAAGTTAATGAAGGCATCAATACCTCCCAACTCTTTCTCTGGTGAGGTACCAGGAAGAAGCCATTGAACATAGTGAACATTTTTATTTGAAGGTGTTGTCGTAGGTAGCTTTCTTGTTAAAATATAAATATGATGTCCCTTTTTTAGTAAATAAGAGGTAAGGGCAGAACCTACAAAACCGGTTCCTCCTGCTATGGCTATTTTCATAAATCAAGATCTCCTTCTATTTCCACGTAGTTTCGTTACTTATTCTATACCCAAAAGGGATTTCCTTTAATCGAATGTGCTAGTATGAAGATGAGGTGTAATTATATGGCGATTATTACAAAAATAACGACCCAAAAGAAAAATAAAGAACGATTTAATATATATCTTGACTCTGGAAAGGGAGAAGAATACGCATTTAGTGTTGATCAAGACATACTAATCAAACACGGCTTAAAAAAAGGAATGGAATTCGATGAGTTAGAATTTGAAGAGATTCTATTCGAGGATCAAGTTAAAAAAGCTTTCAATTTAGCAATAAACTTCTTATCTTATCGTATGAGGTCGATAAAAGAAGTAGAAGACTATTTAAGGAAAAAAGAAGTGGAAGAACCTATTATACCTGAAGTCATTCACAAATTATCTCAGTATAAGTACGTAAATGATCAGGAATTTGCCATTGCATTCGTCAGAACGCAAATGAATACGTCAATAAAAGGTCCACAAGTAATTCGGAATGAGTTAATGGGAAAAGGTGTTGCTTCACATATAATTGATGCTTCGCTCGAAGAATTTGAGACAGACTTTCAAATTGAACAGGCAATGATTATTGTAGAGAAAATTATGAGGCAGAGTTCCAAGTTATCCGACGTGCAAACGAAACAAAAAATCGAACAAGCATTAAGACGGAAAGGGTATACTTGGGATATTATCCAAAAAGCTTTATTTAGGGTGCAAGATCAGCAGGAAGAAATAGCGGATGAAAACGAAGATAGTGAATGGGAAGCACTCGTTTACCAAGCAGAAAAGGCAGATAGAAAGTATCAAAAATTTCAAGGACTTGAATATCATCAAAAAATGAAGCAAACCCTTTATAGAAAAGGTTTTTCGATAGATTTAATAGAGCGGTATTTACAAGAAAAAGAAGAAATGTAGGAGGTTTTCACAAACCTCCTATTTAATGAAAATCTCAGCTCTACCGTCATCTTCTTGAAGGATGAGTGATGCTACTTCTTTTGGAGAACGAAGTCGTGATTTGTCCTTAATATGTGTGCTTCCATTCCAAAAAGGAGTGTCCATTCCGCCCATATAAACAGCAGTAACTGAAATGTTCGTTGTTTCTAGTTCTTTTACTAAGCTCTCGGTAAATCCCCTTACAGCATATTTACTAGCAACATATACCGATTCATTTACTTTCCCTTTTAAACCTGCAGTCGAAATGATATTAATAATCTTGGCATGCTTTCTTTTTAAAAGATGTGAAAGAAGAACCTTTGTAAGGTAGATCGTACCTTTCACATTTGTATCAATTATGGAATCAATTTGAGCTATTTTTAGTGTCTGAAGAGAACCGAAATGTCCTATCCCTGTATTGTTAATCAAAAAGCTTACTTCGTGCTTATTTAGTATGGTTTCAGTAACTTGTTCCACTTGTTTAATGCTAGTAATATCTAAGCTATAGCTATATGCCGAACCATTTTGATTAACAATGAACTCTTTGACGGCATCAAGCTTTTGTTGGTCACGTCCTACCAATATAATGGTGTGCCCCTTTTTGGCATATTGAATGGCAAGTTCTTTTCCAAGTCCAGAACCAGCTCCTGTTATAAGTATGGTATGCTGCATACCATTCACCTCGCTTATGTTTTCTGAAATCAAACTAGAACTTGAAACGGTTAGTTTTTATCATTATATCTAAATGTATGTAATATATATAATGATTTGTTTCAATTATTCATTTTTAAATCACAATATTTTGTTTAACCATGGTTGTATATTAAAATAATAATACTTAGTCAATTTGGGGTGAAAAATCATGCAGGAAAAACGGTATAGTCAGATGAGTGAATTTGAATTAAAACAAGAAATTGCTCAGTTGAAAGAAAAAGCAAGAAAAGCTGAACAATTAGGCATGGTGAATGAATTTGAGGTGTTAGAAAGAAAAGCGATAATGGCTAAAGCTTATTTATTGAATCCAAATGATTTTCAACCAGGAGAGAGTTATGAAGTTGAGGGTGATTTAGGAACTACTTTTAAGATTACCTATATGAATGGTGTTTTTGCATGGGGGCATCGCATAGAAGGGAATCGAATGAATGAAGTAGAAGAAGGGATTCCCATTTCATTGCTAATAAAATAATGAAGTGAGTTAGGCAATGCGCCTAACCCACCGTAGACATGTTACGATCTTTTTCTTGTTTGGTTCTGGAGGATGATTAAGTCTTGTGTTTGTTGCGTTTGACCATTAACTTGAGCATGAGCATGCTTTGGATTAGCCCAAGGCTGTTGGAATGGATTTGAATACAAGTTATCATAAAACTTCTTCTTTGTATTTCTTCCCATAAAGCAAAGCACCTCCGAGCAAATTTGTTAAAAGTTAGTGGTTCCTTTTAACATCGTTAAGAGTCGTTTCTTTGTCCAGATGCTCTCATACGTTCTTGTGGATGAGTGTTAATGGTACCGTCTGCACGCTTAGAGGCAAATTCTGCTTTTGCCCTAGGTTCGCCTTCAAACTTTTGGTTATTTTGATTCGGGAAACCTCTTTCTTTGTTTCTCATGTAAGGTATCCTCCTAAAGCAAAATATTCCGTGCAAGAAAGAGTCAGTTCTCTTTCAAACACGTACTATTAGTATAAGGAAAAAGATAGTTGATATGTGTGAACGATGACGTGAAATGTTGGAAAGTGAGGTAGTAAAAATGTTAGAGTATCAAGAAAGATTGATTGAATCTTTGCTGGAAAAAAACAATTCTTTATCATATGAGCAAGCACAAACATGGGTTGAATTACTATGGGATGATTTTGAAACAACGTATGCGAAGGCTGGATATGAATACAGGGGGATGGAAGTAACAAATAAAGTGGTGCAAAAATGGATTGATCAATATGGTTCAAGATTACATGAGTTTGTTGCAAACAATCCGAAATATAAGCATTTGATTCAGCCAAATCCAAATGTAGAACATTAAGAAAAGCGATGGGCTTATACCATCGCTTTTTTCATTTTCTCTCCCCTGAAAATACCTACACTGAACTTTGGGTGTTAACCTTCGTTGCAGGAACTTCGCTTTCCGCGGGGCGCCACTTGAGCCTCCTCAGCTGCGCCTGTGGGGTCTCAAGCCCGGCGCATTTCCCGTAGGAGTCTCGGTCCTTCCACTACGGTTAACACGGCTAAGATATTTGGGTACAACATAATATAATGCAAAAGAATGCTCATTTTTTGCTTTATTCACTATCCAGGTATAAGCTCTAGTTTTTTCCTTAGTTTTTCTTCACTGAATATCCAACCTGTATAAGAACTAACAATTTCATAGTCTAATGATAGTTGTACGACAGCGACAAATGGATAATATCCTTTACTACGATAGCGTAAGTCAATGAAGCGTACTTCATAATGGTCATTATACTCGTCAATTTCCCATCTATAAACAGGCGAGAAAGAGAGAAAAGCAGACACGTTTTTATCTTTAAGCGCAGCGTTAATCACCTTATTATCTGGCAAAGGACAATTCTCAAACTTATCTTGAATTATTATTTCTCCGTTAACAGCTCTTGCAACAAAGAAGTATTCTTCTGTTTTCACAGCAACATGCCATTGATTAAAGCGGAAGGTAGGCGAGATGAGAAGATCGGTTATGCCACTAATCTTTTCATGGACAGCTTTCGACACTTTTCCACGTAAATAAAAGCGAATGATATAGTACAATGTAAGAATGATGTAAATCGTTAAAAAAGTATACCCAGGATGAGCGCCATAGCGCCATATTATAATTCCGACAAGGTGCATGAAAAAGATGAAGGGGTCAAACGTATTAATGACTCCTAATGCAACCCATTGCTTTGAGAAAGGTCGAAGCGCCTGTGTCCCATAAGCGTTAAATATGTCGACAAAAACATGAAGGATTACAGCAATAAATGTCCAAATCCATAAATGAAGTAAATTCACTTCAGGAAAAAAGAAATAAATACCTCCTGTTATAAGGATTGGCCATAATAAGATGGCAGGAATGGAATGGGTAATTCCTCGGTGATTTCGGATATATTGTGCATTATTGCGTAATTTTAGAATAGTGTCTAAATCAGGTGCTTGAGAACCAATGAGAGTTCCAGCGATGACGGCTTTAGTCGTAATGGGATCTTGTACAACTAGTGGGTCTAATGTTGCAATTGCACCAAGTGCAAGCCCCATTACTACATGAGTACCAGTATCCAAATGTGTAACCTCCTTAAAAGAGTACTCTCATTTAATTTATCCAACGATTGATTATTTCTTGCAAGAGGGAGTTGTCATAAATGTCAAATGGTGTTCAAGTTTATATGGAATATCCAATAAAAGGTGCTTTTTTACATCAATATGAAGCAACGATGGAAAATGTACATCAGTGTATGAGGGAGCTTGGTGTTGAAAAAATTGAGTGGTATGCTTCTCCTCATTATCATAATCGTTACATAGAAGTATTTTATGTCCCAACTGAATCCCATTTTTTTGCACTGAAGAAGCTACGAACATATCCGCGTCAAGAATTATTTGGAAAACTAATGGAATGTATTGACGGTGGACCATCTAGCATTCATTATATTGCCTTGAAGAAGTGTTCTTAAAATGGCTACCCTGAAAATACGATTCGTTACAATCAACACGGGGTGTTAACCTTCGTTACAGGACTCTCGCTTTCCACGGGGCGCCACATGAGCCTCCTCGGCCTTTGGCCTGTGGGGTCTCAAGCCCGGCGCATTTCCCGTAGGAGTCTCGGTCCTTCCACTACGGTTAACACGAAAGAATTACTAATGGCCAACATTGTATAAACGTAAAAAATCAAGTTCACATTTTCATCTTTCATGGTGCAATTCTTAAATTGCATGGAAGTCTACCCTAAAAATACGACACTGTACAAGGGGTGTTAATCTGCGTTGCAGGAACCTCGCTTTCCGTGGGGCGCCACTTGAGCCTCCTCGGCTTTGCCTGTGGGGTCTCAAGTCCGTCGCATATCCCACAGGAGTCTCGGTTCCTTCCACTCCGATTAACACGCATGTATTACTTATGGTCGACATTCTAAGAGGCAAATACTCCACGCAAATTTTCATTCTTCATGGTGCGAATTAAAAAATAGCATGAAGTTTAACCTGAAAATAAAATACATTCCATTCAACATGGGGGGAATCTGCGATCTGCGTTGCAGGACTTTCGCTTTCTAAATGTTGCTAAATAGCAAAACCGATTTTTCAAACACTTATGGACAAATAAAAGATTACTTAGTATGACAGCTTGGAGGTACAGCTTTGAAGCAGAATGTTGAGCATTTACTAGAACAATTCCCTATTAGCGAATTTCAAAACGATTTGATTCATTGGTTTGAACGTGAACAGCGTGATTTACCTTGGCGAAAAGATAAGGATCCATATAAGGTGTGGGTATCTGAGATTATGCTTCAACAAACACGTGTTGATACAGTTATCCCTTATTTTAACCGATTTATTAGCAAGTTCCCTACGATAGACAGCTTAGCTGATGCAGAGGAAGATGATGTTTTAAAAGCATGGGAAGGATTAGGTTATTATTCTCGTGTACGGAATTTGCAAAGTGCAGTAAAAGAAGTGAAAGAGAAATATAACGGTATCGTACCTAATTCAGCTTCCGAAATCTCAAAATTAAAGGGAGTTGGACCTTATACAACTGGTGCTATATTAAGCATCGCATATGGAATACCTGAACCTGCGGTTGATGGGAATGTGATGCGTGTCCTTTCTCGTATTTTGTCTGTGTGGGAAGATATTGCAAAACCTAAAACGAGACATATCTTTGAAGATGTAGTTAGAGTGATCATTTCAAAAGAAAATCCATCTTACTTCAATCAAGCTTTAATGGAGTTAGGCGCATTAATCTGTACACCCACCTCTCCTTCCTGCTTATTGTGTCCTGTGCAGGAGCATTGTCGAGCTTTTCGTGAAGGTTGTCAAAATGAGCTGCCAATCAAAAGTAAAAAGAAAGCACCTAGAGCGATCTCAATGGCTGCTGTTGTGCTTCAGAATAATCAAGGGGAAGTTCTCATCCAAAAGCGTCCAAGCACGGGCTTATTGGCAAATTTATGGGAGTTTCCAAATGCAGAGGTACATGAGGGTATTTTTTCAGCCAAAGAACAGCTAGCTGAAAAAATACTTTTAGAAGACGGATATGAAGTGAAAATGAAGGAGCAATTCAGTACGATTCAGCATATCTTTTCTCATCTCATATGGAATATATCAGTATTCAAAGGTGAAGTATCATCAAATATCGTTTTGAAAGAAAATATGAGGTTTGTAGACAAGGAAGAAATAAAAATGTTTGCTTTTCCTGTGTCTCACCAAAAGATTTACAAAGACTTTCTAGAGAGTCATACGTAAAAGCCATACTACGTTGTATGGCTTTTTCTGTTGTGAGTAAAGTTATGCTTATCGGGCCTGACCTAGGCGCTTTCCGCATTTCATTTAATCATAAGATATTCTTGTTCCATGTGTGTAATCGGCTTCGTTTCGGTGGAGGCCACCTCTTGATTCAATTTCTTCAATGATTTCGCGATGGATGGTTTGTCCTTCAACGTTTAGGTAAGGTACCATTTGCTGTAATGAATGATGGAAGAAAGCTAGTTCGGTGTCCTTCCAGTCCGTTTTTGGCACCATTGATAGTTCTGTCATATCTCGACCAACATACATCTATTTTTCCTCCTTGCTCTTACTTCACCATTAGTTTTTGATACAATAGGAAAGTCTATACTAACTTATCCACAATTGAATACACAAAAAGGAGTTGTATACATATGTCAGAAAAGGTAGCACTAGTAACGGGAAGTAGTAGGGGAATTGGTAAGGCGATTGCGCTTGAGCTAGCGAAGAAAGGTTATGATATTGTTGTTAACTACGCTCGAAGTAAAACTGCTGCACTAGAAACGGCTGCTGAGATTGAAGCACTTGGACGAAAAGCATTAGTCGTAAAAGCTAATATTGGAAAACAAGAAAAGATCAAAGAATTGTTTCAGCAAATTGATGAAAACTTCGGTCGTCTTGATGTATTTGTTAGTAACGCTGCATCAGGAGTTCTTAGACCTGCGATGGAATTAGAAGAAACTCATTGGGACTGGACGATGGATATTAATGCTAAAGCCCTTTTGTTTTGTGCACAAGAAGCAGCGAAAAGAATGGAGAAAACAGGCGGAGGGAAAATTGTAAGCCTAAGTTCACTAGGATCTATTCGTTACTTAGAAAATTACACTACAGTAGGCGTTTCTAAAGCCGCAATTGAATCGCTTACACGTTATTTAGCTGTGGAATTAGCAGCAAAAAACATTGTTGTGAATGCTGTTTCAGGTGGTGCAGTAGATACAGATGCTCTTAAACACTTTCCTAATAGAGAAGAATTATTAGAAGATGCAAGAAAGCTAACACCTGCAGGACGTATGGTAGAACCACAAGATTTAGTTAAAGTAGTAATGTTTTTACTTTCGGATGATTCAAGTATGATAAGAGGTCAAACCATTATTGTGGATGGTGGAAGATCTTTATTGGTGTAGTCTCTGTGCAAAAAATATTCATAAAAAATTTTAAAAGTTTGTTGGATAATGGGGGTGCCTCTGGGACAAATTAATTGTCGTGGAGGTGATTAAGATGGCAAAACAACCAAACAAAACAGCATCAGGTACAAACATTCAACATGTGAAACAACAAAATGCACAATCTGCTGGAGCAGCTGGCCAATACGGAACAGAATTCGCTAGTGAAACAGATGTGCAACATGTGAAAAAATACAACCAACAAGCTGAAGCAAACAAAAACCAAAACTCTTAATTGAGGAAATTGCACTCCCTTCAAACGGTTGGGGGTGCAATTTTTTTGTGTTGTAAAATGGTTGGATGCTTTAATTGAGACGACAAAACTTCTTATAACTCAACATATCTAGTCAAAGGAGAATGAACTTACATAAAGAATGTTTTGTTAGTGAGGGTTAATCAATCTTACCTGCTAACTTCAATGAGTGAGGGGAGAAACATAATGGAATTTTTTGATAAGCTTGTTGGTGAACAGATGAAGACGATGGATAAGCTGTTGTACATCCATTCTGAAATTGAACGATGTCAAAAAATTGAACAGGAGTTAATCGATCTCCAAAATGAAACAGAATTACAAACAATTAAAGACGAAATTAAAAAAATGAAAAAAGAACTGCAACATATACAGCAGGTTTTTGAAATGCAAACGGAAGATTTAATTAAAACGTATCAAGAAAAAACGCAACCAATTGCATAAAATTTTTAGAGTCATCTGAATTTCAGATGGCTCTTTGTTTTAAAAAGTAGGATTAACCGTTATAATAGTAGAAAATGGGTATAATCTTTGTTGACTAAAAATAGAAACAACAAACAACAGGAAGTTGTTCATTAGATAACAAAGCGTCCAATAGTGAAGGTAGGGGAGAAATATGGGTTTTCCCATGGAAGGAGATTCGGTACAAATACATAGCTACAAACATAACGGGCTTATTCATCGTGTCTGGGACGAAACGACAGTACTAAAAGGGACGCAAAGTTTAGTGATTGGTGCGAACGATCGAACGATTGTCACAGAATCAGATGGCCGAACTTGGATTACAAGGGAACCAGCGATTTGTTATTTTCATGCAAGACATTGGTTCAACATTATTGGGATGATACGAGAGGATGGCGTTTATTATTATTGCAACATTAGTTCCCCTTTTATATGGGATGATGAAGCAGTTAAATATATCGACTATGATTTAGATATTAAAGTATTTCCAGACATGACATTCATTTTATTGGATGAAGATGAATATGAGCGTCACCGTCAGGAAATGAAATATCCTGAAGTCATCGATCGCATTTTAAAAAATAATGTAGACAAGCTAATAAGGTGGATTCGCCAAAGAAAAGGGCCTTTTGCACCAGAGTTTATTGATACGTGGTATGAGCGTTACTTAACATACCGACGGTAATATAAATTATAGTTATTGTAAAACCTGTTGCAACAATTCAACAGGTTTTATTCATGCATGCAAGTTGGTTAGAGAACAAATAGTAAGAACGTCTATCAGGTGCATGTCGAGAGGAGCCATGAGTGTGGATAGTATAAAGAGATATATGGCTTTTGTGAAACCATATAAACTTCAAATCATTGGGACGATCATTATTGGAATTATTAAATTTGCAATTCCGTTATTGATCCCTTTACTACTAGAATATTTAATTGATGAAATTATTAACAATGGTCAGTTAAACCCAGGAGAAAAAGAATCAAAGCTTTTTGTCATCATGGGAATTATGTTTTTTATTTTTATTATTCTAAGACCACCAATCGAATACTACCGCCAATATTACGCCCAATGGGTAGGAAGTAAAATATTATATGACATTCGAGACACACTGTTTAGTCATTTGCAAAAATTGAGCTTACGATATTATGCAAATACTAGAGCGGGTGAAGTCATTTCTCGTGTGATTAATGATGTGGAACAAACAAAATCATTTGTGATTACAGGATTAATGAATTTATGGTTGGATGTTTTTACAATTGCATTAGCACTTATCTTCATGTTCACTAGAGATATTTCTTTAACCATTGTATCGATTTTGTTGTTTCCTCTTTACGGTTTTTCAGTAAAACACTTTTATAGTAAATTACGTCACCTTACGAGAGTGAGGTCACAAGCATTGGCAGAAGTACAGGGACATCTGCATGAACGAGTACAAGGTATACCGGTTATACGAAGCTTTGCACTAGAAAACCATGAGCAACGTGAATTTGATAAGCAAAATTCTAATTTCTTATCAAAAGCGCTTGATCACACGAGTTGGAATGCTAAGACATTTGCTGTCGTTAATACGATAACAGATGTTGCACCTCTACTTGTGATAGGTTATGCAGCTTATGAAGTCATCAATGGCTCATTAACCTTGGGTACAATGGTTGCCTTCATTGCCTACATTGATCGGCTTTATAACCCTTTAAGAAGGTTAGTAAATTCATCCACTACCCTTACCCAATCACTAGCATCAATGGATCGTGTATTTGAATTTATGGATGAAAAATACGATATTGAGGATAAAAAAGATGCAATTCAATGTAAGGATGTAAAGGGGAAAATCACGTTCGATTCGGTGTCATTTTCGTATGAAGAAGAAGAGTCTAGGGTCATAAAAGATCTTTCACTCACGGTAAACAAAGGGGAAACAATTGCTTTAGTAGGAATGAGCGGTGGAGGAAAGTCAACCCTTGTCGGATTAATCCCTCGGTTCTTTGATGTAACAGAAGGTAGAATCTTATTAGATGGAATTGATATAAGAGACTATCAAGTGCAAACGTTACGAGATCAAATAGGTATGGTGCTACAAGATACATTCCTATTTAGTGATTCTGTCAAATCAAACATTTTAATCGGAAAGCCTAATGCGACAGATCAAGAAGTGATTGAAGCAGCAAAGGCAGCAAATGCGCATGATTTTATCGAGCAACTACCAAATGGTTATGACACAAAGGTAGGAGAAAGGGGAGTTAAATTATCGGGTGGACAAAAACAACGAATCTCGATTGCGAGAGTATTTCTAAAAAATCCACCTCTCCTTATCCTTGATGAAGCTACTTCTTCTTTGGATTTAGAAAGCGAGCATTTAATTCAGGAAGCGCTCGAAAAGCTTGCGAAAGAGCGAACGACATTTATTGTGGCACATAGACTATCGACAATTACCCATGCAGATAAAATTGTTTTGCTAGAGCATGGTAAAATTATAGAGACAGGGACTCATTCGCAATTGATGGATAAAAAAGGAAGTTATCATAAATTGTTTCAAGTGCAACAGTTAGACAAATAATGTAAAAAAGACATGGAATTTACTATTTCATGTCTTTTTTTGTTGGAAATTTAATGAATTTTCTTACATTTTTCGGCAGTGTTTTTAATTTTCTCCTGTAATAATAGAGGTTATATAAAAAATATTTTTGAATTAGAAATATTTCCATGTAAGGGGTGTGCCAGTGAAGAATCCAGTCATCGAAGTAAAAGGTCTTAAAACATCTTTTTTTACAGACGGAGGAGAAATTCCTGCGGTTGACTCCATTGATTTTCATATACATGAAGGAGAAATCCTTGGAATTGTTGGAGAATCTGGATGTGGAAAAAGTGTTACGTCACTTTCAATAATGGGATTAATTCCGAAGCCACCAGGTAAGATTACAGGTGGTGAAATTCTATTTAATGGAGAAAATTTGGTACATGCTAGTGAAAAGAGAATGCGATCCATTAGAGGAAATGAAATCGCAATGATTTTCCAGGAGCCAATGACTTCTTTAAATCCACTGTTCACGATTGGTTCACAACTGATTGAGGCCATTCGAATACATAATAAAGTGTCAAAAAGAGAAGCAAGAACAAAAGCGGTTGATATTTTAAAGCTTGTTGGATTACCAAGAGCGGAAGAGTTAATTGATGATTATCCACATCAGTTATCAGGTGGTATGAGACAAAGAGTGATGATTGCGATGGCGATGGTGTGTGATCCGAAGGTCTTGATTGCGGACGAGCCAACGACGGCATTGGATGTAACCATTCAATCACAAATCTTAAAACTAATGAAACAGCTTAATGAAAAAATGAACACAGCAATTATGCTGATTACTCATGATTTAGGAGTAGTTGCAGAAGTTTGTCAGCGCGTCGTCGTTATGTATGCTGGAAAGATTGTAGAAGAGGGCGATGTCCAAGCGATCTTCAAAAATCCTCAGCATCCATATACCGTCGGATTGATTCGCTCTGTTCCTGATATGCGTGACAAAAAGGAACGATTATATTCGATTCCGGGAAACGTTCCCAAACCTGGTTCCATAAAAACTGGTTGTCGCTTTGCAGAAAGATGCGAGCATGCAGTTGATCGTTGTTTTGTTGAAAATCCAGAGCTTTATGCAACGAATGAAACAGGTCATCGTGTGCGCTGCTTTTTGCAAGTAGGAGAGGAGGGTGCCCATCGTGACAGAACTGTTACTGCAAGTAAATGATTTAAAGAAACACTTCCCTATATCAGGTGGGGTGTTTGGTAGAACTGTAGGAGAGGTCAAAGCTGTTGATGGATTATCTTTTTATGTGAAAAAGGGAGAAACCCTCGGAATTGTTGGTGAAAGTGGCTGTGGAAAATCAACAACAGGCAGATTATTACTTCGTCTGTTAGAGCCTACTGAGGGTAGTGTGATTTTTGAAGATAAAGATGTAACCGAATTATCTAAATCAGATATGCGAAAGCTACGTCGCGAAATGCAAATGATTTTCCAAGATCCGTTCGCCTCTTTAAATCCTCGTCATACAGTTGAGAGAATTTTAGAAGAGCCTCTCATAGTACACGGAATTGGTACAAAAGAAGAACGGAAAAAAAGAGTACGGGAAATGCTAGAGGTTGTAGGGCTTAGTAGTTATCATGCAAAAAGATATCCCCACCAATTTAGTGGTGGGCAAAGGCAAAGAATTGGAATCGCTAGAGCGCTAATGACTAATCCGAAGCTTATAATCGCGGATGAACCTGTTTCTGCTCTTGATGTATCAATTCAATCTCAAGTGTTAAATTTACTAGAAGATTTGCAAAAAGAATTTGAACTCACTTACATATTTATTGCGCATGATTTAAGTGTAGTTCGTCATATAAGTGATAGAGTGGGAGTCATGTATTTAGGTAGATTAATAGAACTAGCAGACAGTGAAGAGTTGTACAGTAAACCACTTCATCCCTATACGAAGGCACTGCTGCAAGCCGTCCCAGTACCAGATCCTGATTTTGTAAGAGAAGAAATTGAGATTCATGGTGAGATACCAAGTCCATCAAACCCACCAAAGGGGTGTGCATTCCATACGAGATGCAATGAATGCATGGAGATTTGTAAAACAACAAGACCTGACTTCAAAGAAGTAGAGCCTGGTCATTATGTTGCTTGTCATCTATATAACGAAGGTGAGCAACATTTATGATAATAAATACAAAACATAAGGGGGAAACAGAGAGTATGAAGCAAAGAAGTCTTTTTCTAACAGTGATCTTCATGTTACTTCTATCTCTTGTCATTGCAGGGTGTAGTTCTACTGATAAAACATCTGGCGATGATAAGAAAGAGGATCCGAAAAAAGAGGATGAAGGTACAAAAGATGATGGTGATACACCTGTACAAACTGAACTAGTATTCGGTCGTGGAGGAGATTCAACATCACTAGATCCAATTACAACAACTGAAGGTGAAACATTTAAAGTAACTGTCAATATCTTTGAAACATTATTAAACTATAACGATGGAGATACGTCTCTTCGTGAAGGTTTAGCAACTAAATGGGAAGCTTCTGAAGATGGATTAGAATACACATTAACACTTCGTGAAGGTGTAAAATTCCATGATGGAACTGACTTTAATGCAGATGCTGTTGTATTCAACTTTGATCGTTGGATGAACGGTGATTCTGATCAATTCCCATACTATACAATGTTTGGTGGTTTTAAAGGTGACGAAGGTCACGTGATCAAGGAAGTAGTGGCAGTCGATGCGAAAACAGTTAAATTTACATTAACGCGTCCACAAGCTCCTTTCTTAAAGAACTTAGCAATGTCTCCATTCGGTATTGCAAGTCCAGCTGCACTTAAAGAGCATGGCGATAAATTTAGAGAAAATCCAGTTGGAACAGGTCCATTCAAATTCGTAGAGTGGAAAGTAAATGATAAAATCGTGCTTGAAAAGAACCAAGACTACTGGATGACAGGTTATCCGAAATTAGAAAGAGTTATTTTTAAAGCAATTCCTGAAAATTCAGCTCGTCTAAACGCATTAATGACAGGTGAAATTGACTTAATGGATGGCGTAAACCCGTCAGATCTAGCTCAAATTGAAGGTAGCGCTGATCTACAATTATTTAAGCGTCCGTCTATGAACGTTGGTTACGTAGGTTTAACAAATACAAGAAAACCATTTGATAACAAGCTTGTTCGTCAAGCATTAAACCATGCCGTTGATAAAGAAGCGATCATCGCAGCATTTTATGGTGGTTTAGCTCAACCGGCGAAAAATCCAATGCCTCCTTCATTAGAAGGCTACAATGATGACATTGAACCATATCCTTATGACTTAAAGAAAGCGAAAGAATTACTAGTTGAAGCTGGCTATCCAGATGGATTTGAAATGGAACTATGGGCTATGCCTGTTCCACGTCCATATATGCCAGAGGGTATGAAGGTTGCTGAAGTTCTTCAATCAAGCTTTGCTGAAATTGGCGTAAAAGCAAAAATCGTAACATATGATTGGGGTACTTACTTAGACAAAACAAGTAAAGGTGAAGCGGATGCATTTTTACTAGGATGGACTGGTGACAATGGAGATCCAGACAACTTCATCCATACGTTATTAGATAAAGACAGCATCGGAAGTAACAACTATGCTTACTACAGTAACGATGAGTTACACGACATTTTAATAAAAGCTCAAACAATTACTGATCAAGCAGAACGTAATAAATTATACAAAAAAGCTCAAGAAATCGTACATGAAGATGCACCTTGGATTCCTCTTGTTCACTCTACACCGTTGTTAGCAGGTAAAAAGAACTTAACAGGATTCTTACCACATCCAACTGGTTCTGACATCCTTACAAAGGTTGAGTTTAAATAAGAGTAATAACGAGTAGTGGAAGGGGAGTATGCTACTCCCTTTCTTTTTTTAAATAAAGGAGTTTGGTTTCAAAGATTGTAAACAATGGGCAGAAGGTAATATACATAGCAAATGAGGTGTAAACGATGTTTTCGTACACGATGAGACGAATTTTTATGTTAGTGCCAGTTCTTTTTGGGATGACGGTAGTTGTTTTTTCGATTATCCGTGCGATTCCAGGGAATCCAGCCCAAATAATATTAGGGCAGAGAGCAACTGAAGAAGCAATTGCTCAATTAACGAAAAAGCTAGGTCTAGATCAACCTTGGTATATTCAGTATTTTGAGTATGTGAAGGGATTGTTAACAGGTGATCTTGGTGAGTCAATTCGGACAAGTGCTCCAATAAGTGAGGAAATTTGGCCATTTTTAGCAGCAACATTAGAGTTATCACTTGTCGCAATGATTATTGCTATTATTATAGGAGTAAATGCTGGGATTATTAGTGCTTGGTTCCAAAATTCTTGGTTTGATTATATCGCGATGGTCGTCGCCTTAATTGGTGTGTCGATGCCAATCTTTTGGTTAGGATTAATGGAACAATGGGCATTTTCAATTAAATTGGGATGGTTACCAACGACTGGTCGTGAAAACATTCGAAATCCAGTCGAAGCCATTACGCATTTGTATTTACTAGATACGCTAATACAAGGTAGAATGGATCAATTTCAAGAGGTGTTAAAGCATTTAATTTTACCAAGTTTAGCCCTTGCAACAATTCCAATGGCGATTATCGCGCGTATTACAAGATCAAGTATGCTAGAAGTGATGCGCTCTGATTTCATTCGTACTGCAAGAGCGAAAGGGTTAAGAATGTTTTGGGTTGTGTATAAGCATTCGTTAAAAAACGCAGTCATTCCAGTATTAACGATTATTGGTTTACAAACAGGTCTATTATTGGGTGGAGCGATTTTAACAGAAACGATTTTCGGTTGGCCTGGAATTGGGCGCTATATCTATGACGCAATCAGCTATCGTGATTATCCTGTTATTCAATCTGGTATTTTAATAGTAGCAACATTCTTCGTATTTATTAACTTAATCGTCGATTTACTATACGCATTCGTAGATCCTCGAATTAAATACAACTAATACAGGGAGGGGTGATAACATGGCTGAGATTGCTCGTAATGAAATGAATGTTCAATTGAACAAAAAGGACGAAGCAGTGATTTCTCCTTGGAAGGAAGCATGGAGAAGTTTTCGAAAAAATAAACTAGCATTAATAGGAACAGGTATTGTATTCTTTTTTATCGTCATCGCCATTTTTGCTCCACTTATATCTCCAGCGGGTATGGATGATAAGGAGCTCGTAAATCGTTTACAACCACCATCAAGTAAACATTGGTTTGGAACAGATGATTTTGGTCGTGATATTCTATCAAGGATTATCTTCGGTGCTCGAATTTCCCTATGGGTTGGATTTTTTGCGGTACTAGGCTCATCCGTCGTAGGAAGTTTGTTAGGTATTATTGCAGGCTATTATGGTAGATGGGTAGACACATTAATCAGTCGTATTTTTGATATTATGCTTGCTTTTCCTAGTATTCTATTAGCCATTGCCATCGTTGCAATTTTAGGGCCGTCCCTACAAAATGCATTGGTAGCCATTGCGATTATCAACATCCCTAACTTTGGTCGCTTAATTCGTTCCAAGGTGTTGAGTGTAAAGGAAGAGGAGTATATTACCGCAGCGAAAGCAATTGGAATGGGCGATGTAAGAATTCTATTTCAGCATATTTTACCTAATAGTATGTCTCCAATTATTGTTCAAAGTAGCTTAGCGATTGCGACAGCTATTATTGAAGCGGCTGCCCTTGGATTTTTAGGTTTAGGTGCACAGCCACCAAATCCTGAATGGGGGAAAATGCTAGCAGATTCAAAGCAATATTTAATTCAGGCCCCGTGGACGATGATCTTTCCAGGCTTAGCCATCATGTTAACGGTTCTTGGATTTAACTTAATGGGTGACGGACTTCGAGATGCGCTTGATCCACGAATGAAGAATTAAAAAAATCAGCTAATCAAATTAGCTGATTTTTTATGTGGTTTTATTAATCGAATAATGGTTCATGCTCGTCTTGATGATAGTTTTGGAAGCTATCAACAAGTGTTTCCAAGTGTTCTAATTGAAAGCTATAATCGGTTATTGCAGAGACTAATGGAAAAAGCTGATACCAGTCTCTGTCATCCTTTGATTCCAGTTTGTCTTGATTTTGTAAGAAAGATTCAATCACTTGTTTGCGATCATAGCCTAAATGACTTTGCAATTCTTCAGGAGGTTGACCTTTACTTTTTCCAATGAATTTTAACATTAACTGTTCATGCAAATGAATAAGGTCATCTAGTTCGACAATGATTAGTTGTTGAAAGCTAATAGGCATGTGATGTAGTTCGTTTTCAAGTCTGTGTAGTAGCTTTAAAGTTTCTAATGCCCTAGTGGAAGTAGCAATCATTTGCCTATATATTACTAGTTTTCTTGATTTTTCAAGCGTTTGTTTTTTAAAATAATTTCTTTCTTCTTTATAAAGTAGATATAATTGTTCGATTTTCAACAGTGTTTCTTTACTTTTTTCAATGTCAGCTTTCAATGCTTGATGATCTGATGCGTGACGGATATTTAATCGAATCCATTTGAAAATTTCTTCTGTTTGATCCAGTATTTTTTGATAAAGTTTATTTTCGTGTTTCGGTGGTAAAAAGGCAAGATTAACCACGAGTGCAGATAAAACTCCAAGTAAAATCGTCGAAAAACGTATTAATGCAAATTGAAGGAACTGTTCTTCAGGACCTTGCATGATCGCGATCACAGTTACTAGTGCAACAGGAATGGTATTTTCGATCTTAAGTTTTAAGTTAATTGAAATAACAATCACTGCAGTTAATCCAATAATGAAAGGGTCATTTCCAAATAAAAGAGCAAAGCAAATGGCAAAAAATGCTCCTATGATATTGGCTTGTAGCTGTTCAACTACAGATAAATAAGATCGATAAATAGATGGTTGGATTGCAAAAATAGCAGCAATTCCAGCAAAAACAGGAGAAGGAAGCTCAAGTGCATGAGCGATAAAAAGTGCTAATGTAATGGCAATACCTGTTTTTAATATACGAGCACCAAGTTTCATTGAAAAATTCCTTTCTTTACATAAACCTTATCTATTAGTATTTCACTTCTTTTTTGTTTATTAAACAAATATGCTTTTTTATTGAAGGTTTGAGATTAGTTATTTCTGTTGAATGAATCTATAGGTGCAGCAGCAGGGAAAAGTGTAGTTCAATGTAATTTTGCCCCTTCAATCCAAGAATGATGGTTGTTTCTGTCTAAACTGTTACGGTTTAGGCTATATAGTTCGTATGAAGTCCGTTTTTTTAGTACGGCTGACAAGATTAGGTCTTCTTTGGTTCGTATGAAGTCCGCTTTTGAAGTGCGAGCGATTAGATTTGGTCTTCGTAGCCTGTATGAAGTCCGTTTTTCCAGTACGGTCGCCTGAATTGGGTCTTCATAGCCTGTATGAAGTCCGTTTTCCAGTACGGTCGCCTGAATTTGGTCTTCATAGCCTGTATGAAGTCCGTTTTCCAGAGCAAACGACTCAAAAGGTTCTTCATCGCCCTGATGAAGTCCGTTTTACTAGTGCAAGGGACTCAAAAGGTTCTTCATCGCCCTGATGAAGTCCGTTTTTCTAATGCAAGTGACTCAAAAGGTTCTTCATCGGCCTGATGAAGTCCGTTTTTCTAGTGCAAGTGACTCAAAAGGTTCTTCATCGGCCTGATGAAGTCCGTTTTTCTAGTGTAAGTGACTCAAAGGGTTCTTCATCGGCCTGATGAAGTCCGTTTTTCTAGTGTAAGTGACTCAAAGGGTTCTTCATCGGCCTGATGAAGTCCGTTTTTCTAGTGTAAGTGACTCAAAGGGTTCTTCATTGGCCTGATGAAGTCCGTTTTTCCAGAGCAAACGACTCAAAGGTTCTTCATAGTCCGGATGAAGTCCATTTTCTCAGTGCAAGTGATTTATAAGGTTCTTCATCGCCCATATGAAGTCTATTCTTTTCCAAAATATAATATTAACATCACACAGGTGTAATCCCTATTTGTATTAGAAGCACAAAAGTTCTTCAAAAAGATTTATAGATACTAACAAAACTAAATAATTATGTACTATACACCGTTACTATCTACTTATCAATAGACAAATGTTGAACATTTTCTAAAAGTCAAAAACCCGCCATCAGTTAGCGGGTTCTTGACTATATTTCTATCGTTATTCTGTGGAAACAGACGGATCTGCTTGTTCTTTCATCGGAATAACTTGAAGGAAGTGTTCTTTAGGACTTTGTAAAAGAGCGGCAATTTCTGCAGCTTCTTCTGGTTGATGATGTTCGAGCAATGCATCCAAATATTTACCTAGCAATTCTTGCACGTCCTTCAGCCCAGTTTCATTTAAAGGGGACATTGATACTTTTGCGCCTTTTGCAATTCTGCGCTGGAGGGCCGCTTTTGTTAATCCTAATTCAGGCTGATGTCGGAGGTAGACGACTCCACCAGTCATACCTGCGCAAATCCACGGGCCTGGATCGCCTAACACGAGACCACGACCATTTGTCATGTATTCAAAAGCAAAGCCTTTAATATTGGCATTTACTCCGATATTGCCGTACTCTTTTTCAGGAATTGGTTTTTCTACTTTTCCAGCAATGACCATATCGGCTCCAGAGAGACGGATTCCTGCGCGAGCGTCAGCATTTCCTTGGACGAGCAGAAGCCCCTTTTGGGCGCCATAACCGAAGCCCTTTCCGACAGAACCGTTATAGAAATGACCATTTTTTCCACGAGATTTGAAGATTAATATACTTCCTCCAAATGCCGTTTTCCCAATTCCATCTTGGGCGCCGCCATCTACGTGAATATCAATACCACTACTGTTATAAGCTCCGAGTCCATTACCTGGAATAGAGCCATCTTTGTAGCGTAATGTGACCTTTGGTAAATCGAGGTAAGAACCATCCAATCTACCTCTTACACGGTGACAAGAAACGCGACTTCCTAGAACACGTTGTTCAGAAGTAACAGTCGTGAATTCGCGAGAAGCTGAAAGTTCATCGACCTTATAATCTAAATATTCTGCGCCTACGGCCACTAAAAGTTCTTGTTCCTCTGTGCTAGCCGCGACTCCTTTATGTGTTAGTTGATGAACATCTATTGGCTTTAATAGACTTGATAAGTCCATCGATTCTAGGCCTCTAGTTTGTTCTAGTAAATCAGATCGACCTACAATAGATTGAAGGTTTTCGTATCCTAATGACGCTGTAAGAGTTTTTAACTCATTACCAAAGGCGGTGAATAAATTAACAAGACCTTGTACGGCAGATTCATATTGTCTAGGGACAAATCTGCGAAGACCATGCTCTTTTGCTTGTGCCTCTGATTCTATTTGTGTCGCAATACCAACATGACATGTGTCTAAATGACAGCCACGACATGTAGTACAACCGATAGCTAGCATAGAAAGTGTTCCAAAGCCTACACGATTTGCTCCAAGTAACATCACTTTTAATACATCAAGGGCACTTTTGATTCCACCGTCTGCCCAAAGCTCCACTTTATCACGGAGACCTGCTTCAAGTAATGCGTTATGTGCGGCTTTCACACCAATCTCTGCTGGAAGTCCAACGTGTTGTAGGGCGTGAATTCTAGCTGCACCTGTTCCACCATCAAATCCACTTAACGTAATCATATCTGCACCTGCTTTGGCAATCCCAACTGCGATTGTTCCAATATTAGGGACAACAGGTACTTTAACTGCTACTTTTGCTTGATCATTTGCCGTTTTCAGTTCAGCAATCATCTGAGCTAAGTCCTCAATCGAATAAATATCATGGTTATTTGAAGGTGAGATTAAATCAGATCCAATTGTCGCATTACGTGCTTCTGCAATTTTAGCGGTTACCTTAGAACCAGGTAAGTGACCACCTTCGCCTGGTTTTGCTCCTTGGCCAATTTTTATTTCTAAAAGATTCGTAGAATTTAATAATTCCGCGTTAACCCCGAACCGTCCGGAAGCGATCTGTTGGCCACGGGTTTTAGGGTATTTTCCAAGCATATCCTTTATTTCTCCGCCTTCGCCATTTAAGCTAATCATATTTAGGCGGTTAGCACCTTCTGCATATGCACGGAAGGCAATTTCATTTTGAGAGCCAAAAGACATCGACGATATGATAAATGGTAGATCGTGATCACCAACACCGATGTTTACTTTTTCAGCTGATGATGGCTTGGTAGAATGTTTTAAAGAAGTAAGGTGTCTAATCGCAATCGGATTACCGTCTTCTTGTTCTGTTAATTTTTCTCGATAAGCATCATATGAACCTGTTTTGGCTACCTCGCTTATCGATTTCCAAATTCTTGGAAACAGGTGAAACGATTTACTAGGTCGTGCTTTTTCATCCTCAAAGTCGTTTGCGCGATTAATTGCATCTTCCTTTAGTGCAGATAAATTGTGATGTAATTTGTCTGAACCGAGGAAGTTTACGACATTAAGCACACTTGCGATATCTTCGTGTAATCCAATCGCTGAGAAAAGACGCCCATACCCTCTTAATTCATGGATTCCAATTGTAGAGATTACTTTCTCTAGCCCTTTATTTAAAGCTGTGAATAAATTTACTGTAGGATCAATTACTTCTTCACTAACTGTTGCAAACATGAGATAAGGATTGATGATATTTGCGCCTAAACCATAAGCAACGATAATGTCGTGTAAAGAACGAATCGCACCTGAACGTAAAAGAAGGGAGCAATTACGTCTTAGCTGTGAATGAACGAGAGATTGATCAATTGCTGAAAGCACAAGATGAGGATCAATCCATAAATGTCCGTTTTGGTGTGCCTTTTCATCATCAATGATAATAAGTGTTTTCCCACTATTAACTGCTTCTTTTACTTCATTCGAAATTCTAGTTAATGCATCTTGTAAGCTCTCGTCTTGCTTGAAGGTAGCTGTTATGTGATGTGATAAGCTTCTAGATGCAAAGTCATTTACTAGTTGGTTATATGAAGGCTGGTCTATTTCGTTCATACATTCAAAGCCTTGATTCCCTTCAATAACAATGGGAGAAATTAATTCAACCACATGATGATGACAATCGTCTTGTTGTAAGGAAGGACGTTTTCCGATAACGGTTCTAGTAGAAAAATGCTCCGTTTCACGGTCACGGTCAATCGCAGGATTTGTTACGACTGCTACACTTTCCTTAATAAAATCAGCTACATTTTTTCTGCCTGTTTCAAGTGCGGCTAATGGTGAGTCGTGTCCAAGGGAACGAATTGGTTCAGCTCCTTTTTCGGCCATTTGTTCTACAAGCTGAATGTGTTCACGATCCCAACCAAATGCAGCGTATTGACCATTATGGACTTTGGTTTTTGACGGTATAAAATCAATTTCTCCATATTGTGGAGGAATTAAATGTGTTCGAAAATCTTGCAATGTCCGTTTGGTAGAAACTCTTTTGTACACTTCTTCTTGATAGTCTTGATATTCATAGACATTTATTTCATCAGAATCAGCCCATTTTAACCCTAATTTTTCACCAGGGGCAAACGGTTTTGGTTCTGAAACATATTCAGAAGAAGGGATGATGCCAGGTTCTGAAGAAAAGAGATACGTTGTTTCAGTTTCTAACTTCCATAATGGACGTAAGCCAAGTGCATCAACACTAAATACTGCCTCATCTCCATATCTTGAGATAATTCCTGCAGGTCCTTGAGCAAAATGTCCCCAAGCTTCCCGAATATACGTATATAAATCTTGTAAATGTTCAGGGTATGCTTTTATTTCGTTAATGATTGGAGGGAAAAGTATATCGACAGCTTCAAATAAGCTATAGCCATCACGACTAATTAATGTTTCAATGGTTCTACTTAAATCTTGAGAGTCACTACCACCATCTGTAAGTGGAACCCCAATCATAATCGCTTCATCTCGTAGTTTTGAAATGGTATTAATTTCTCCGTTGTGACCCAGCACGCTAAATGGTTGTACACGGAAAAAGTTTGATAAAGTATTTGTTGAATAACGATTATGTCCTAATGTCATCGTTGAAGCAACTAAAGGGTTTGCTAAGTCATGATAGTACTTTGGTAAAATGTCTCCTGCACCCATTACTTTGTAAATAGCATGGTGATTACTTAAAGAAGCAACATGTACATCTTTCCATCTTTCTTCAATTTCAACCGTAAGATTGAATAACTTGTTTGCAAGATTGTTAGAATCTGTAGGTAATAGGGCAACCTGCAAAAAGACTGGTTCTTCTTGAGAAGCGATTGGTCCAAGGGCACTAGAAGAGGTAACTTTGTTTGTCTGATATAAGACAGTAAACTCATTATCTGAAATTAACTGAACAAGGGAGTGTATTCTTTCATTTTCTTGAGATCCTTTAGAAATAAAAAAATGACCTACAACAAATTCCTCGCGGTCAATTAGGTCAGGGTCTAAACCCTGAAGTGTGAATTTTTCCTTCCATAAGGCTCTAGGTATATCGATATGAACACCGACACCATCACCTTCACCATTAATAAACCCAGCGCGATGATTCATTTTGACGAGTGCATCTATACATGCGTCAATATTCTGTTTTGTTGGTATTTTTCGTTTCTCGATGGCTGAAACGATGCCACAAGCATCATGCTCATGTTGGTAAAAATCTTTAAACGTGCTAGGACTCCATTTTTTCATCATACGTACGGCTGTAAGGAGATCATTTCTCCTATGTAGCCTTCACCTCCTAGTGTGTTTTTGTATAGAAATCCCTAAAGCAAGGGGAGATTGAGGGTTTAATTAGAAAAGGTAAAATTTTCAGAATTATATATTCTATCTTAACACGTTTTACGTGAATATTCAAATGTTTATTCATTATTTTGGATATAGTATTCAATTGGATGTTATGTAAAGTTGTGAATAAAGCAATATTTGTAAGCGTTTTCAATAAAAACTCATTAAAATACCAGGAATCAAGTGATCCCTGGTTGCATATTTATTCATTTTTCATTAGCTTTTTAAAAGTGGTCTCAACTGCATCTAGTGTTGTTAAGATATCATCTTCGGAATGAGCAATTGTGACAAACCAAGCCTCGTACTTTGATGGAGCAAGGTTGATTCCTTGATTTAGCATTAACTTGAAGAATTTAGCGAATAATTCCCCGTCAGTTCTTTCTGCTTGTTCATAATTCATGATTTTTTCTTCTGAGAAATAAATTGTTAGGGCACCTTTTAAGCGATTAATGGTAATTGGTACATTATATGTGTTGGCATGCTTTAAAATACCTTCTTCAAGTTGTTGACCCAACTTGTCTAGTTTTTCATATACACCTTCTTGCTTTAACACTTCTAAACAAGCTATTCCAGATAAAATGGATGCAGGGTTTCCTGCCATTGTACCAGCTTGATAAGCAGGTCCTAAAGGTGCTACTTGTTCCATGATCTCTTTCTTTCCACCGTAAGCACCAATTGGTAGTCCACCACCAATTATTTTACCTAAAGCCGTTAAATCCGGTTTGATGCCAAGTAAATCTTGTGCGCCACCGTACATAAATCGAAAAGCGGTAATAACCTCATCATAAATAACGAGTGCACCGGCAGCGTGAGTTAAATCATTCACTTGTTGTAAGAATCCTTCAACTGGTTCAACAATTCCAAAGTTGCCGACAATAGGTTCAACTAGGACTGCTGCAATCTGATCTCCCCATTTTTCTAATGCTTCTTTGAATGGTTCAATGTCATTAAAAGGCACTGTAATCACTTCTTGTGCGATGCTTTTTGGGACTCCAGCCGAATCAGGTGTTCCTAGTGTAGAAGGACCTGAGCCTGCCGCAACTAATACTAAATCTGAATGTCCATGATAGCAGCCAGCAAACTTGATGATCTTATCTCTTCCTGTATAGGCTCTTGCTACTCGGATCGTCGTCATGACTGCTTCAGTCCCTGAATTTACAAAGCGTACTTTATCCAAGTTAGGCATGGCTTCTCTCAACATTTTCGCAAATGTAATTTCATGAGGAGTCGGTGTACCGTATAAGACCCCACTTTCAGCTGCTCTTGTAATTGCTTTCGTGATATGGGGGTGTGCGTGGCCTGTAATAATAGGACCGTATGCTGCAAGGTAGTCAATGTATTTATTACCATCAACATCCCAAAAATAGGCGCCGCTTGCTCTTTCCATCACGACAGGAGCACCACCGCCAACAGCCTTATAAGATCGCGATGGACTGTTAACACCACCGACGATATGTTCAAGTGCTTCTGTATGTAAGGTTTCTGATTTTGAAAAATTCATGAGTAAGTCCTCCTAAAAATGGTTCGTTCCGACCTCTATTTTAGCATGAAAACCTGTATTACCAAAAAGAAGATATGCATTATGATTGTTATGGTTCACATATAAGGTTAAACTATTGAGTGGCGAAAAAACTAGTTATGGAAAGTACAAGTGTTGGAGGAATATAGATGAAACATGTGATAGAGGTTGAACATTTACGAAAAGAGTTTAAATCATATTCTAGTCGCTCTGGATTAAAAGGAGCATTTAGAGATTTATTAACGAGAAATTATAAAGTGCTACGAGCAGTCGATGATATATCCTTAACAGTAAAACAAGGTGAAATGGTTGGTTACATTGGTGAGAATGGTGCGGGTAAATCAACTACTATAAAAATGTTAACAGGTATTTTAACACCAACCTCTGGTGTCGTTTCAGTCAATGGCATGAATCCACATAAAGAAAGAGAAAAGTTTGTTCGTTCGATTGGAGTTGTGTTTGGACAACGATCTCAACTTTGGTGGGATATAGCTGTGCAGGAATCGTTTCGTCTTTTAAAAAAGGTTTATAAAGTATCGGATGAGGATTATAAAAATCATATGGAGCATGTGATAGAGTCTCTAGATATTGGTCCATTGTTAGATAAACCGGTACGAAAGCTTTCGCTTGGCCAAAGGATGCGTTGTGAATTAGCAGCGGCTCTGATCCACAATCCACCACTTTTATTTTTAGATGAACCGACAATTGGCTTAGATGTTTTAGTTAAGCTAAAGATCCGGAAGTTCTTGAAGGAAATGAATGAAAAGTATAAGACGACGATTCTTTTAACGACGCATGATTTAACGGATATTGAAGCTTTGTGTGATCGAGTTGTCATGTTAGATGAAGGTAAAATTATTTATGATGGTGGATTAAGTGATCTGAGAAGAAATTGGGCAGAAGGAAAGCAAATTGAGTTTGAATTTACTCGTGAGTTAAATGAGTCTGAGCTCCATAATGTAACTGTTGGGTTAGAGGTTGAGTGGCAAAAGGGTGAGAGAAGTCATGTGTGGACTGCGCATGTCGTTGATGAAGATCAGGTGATGTCAGATTTAATTAGCCGAGTGGTAGCGGCTTACAGAATTAAGGATATGAGTATTAAAGAGATATCGACGGAAGAGATTATTCGAAATATTTATGAAGAGGGTATGGTTAAGTAAGTGTATTTGGAAGGCTACCCTGAAAATACAACACTGAACTGGGGGTGTTAACCTACGTTGCAGGAACCTCGCTTTCCGCGGGGCGCTCCTGGAGCCTCCTCGGCTTTGCCTGTGGGGTCTCCAGTCCAGCGCATCTCCCGCAGGACTTTGAATAAGCTTCATTGAATCCTCACCGCACGAAGGAAATGCGTTAGCATTTTCGAGGAGTCTCGGTTCCTTCCACTTCGGTTAACACGCATTAAATCCTAGTGGCCAACATTCGAATAAACGCAAAATCAAGTTCACATTTTCATTCTTCATGTGCAATTTCATTATTGCATGGCAGGCTACCTTGAAAATAAAACACTGAACTGTGGGTGTTAATCTTCGTTGCAGGATCCTCGCATTCCGCGGTGCGCTTCTGGAACACGAGCGACTATTAGTATCAACATTCTAATAACAAGACAATTTTCATCATATAGTGTGAGGGGATTATAAACTTTAGTTAAATCCTATTTTTACATCATTATTTTTATAGAGGAAAAATTAAATCAAACGTTTGTTTAATTTTGAATGCATTGGCGCACAAGGGGTGTGGCGATTTAATCAAACGTTTGATTGAAAAATGAGGGCGTTGGTCGATGGATAAATATTTTGAAATGATAAGGATTCGTTTTTTGATGATGCTAGCTTATCGGACGAATTATTATAGTGGAATTTTAATTTACAGTATTAATATAGGTGCTTATTATTTTTTGTGGACAGCTATATATGGGGGCAAAGAGGATATTCAAGGTTTATCGGTTATACAGATGACCACGTATATTGCAATTGCATGGATGGCTAGAGCGTTTTATTTTAATAATATTGATCGTGAAATAGCCGCCGAAATAAAAGAAGGGAAGGTAGCTGTTGAGTTAATTCGTCCTTATAATTACTTAGGGATGAAAACGATGCAAGGGTTAGGAGAAGGGGTTTTTCGTCTTGTATTCTTCTCGCTTCCGGGAATGGTGATTGTTGGGCTTATATTCCCACTTCAAATCACAACAAATGTTGTGACATGGGGTTACTTTGCGGCATCTATCACGCTTAGTTTTATTATTAATTCTCAAATCAACTTACTAACGGGGATTATGACTTTCTTTTTGTTTAATAATGAGGGGCTTATTCGTGCAAAACGTGTTGTCATAGATTTATTTTCAGGTCTATTACTGCCGATTAGCTTTTATCCAATGTGGGCACAAGATGTCATGCAGTTTTTACCGTTTCAAGCGATTAGCTATATACCTAGTATGATTTTTACAGAAGGATTCCAAGGAAATGAAATTTTACAAGCCTTGTTATTGCAAGGGGTTTGGGCGGTTCTATTGTTAATTCCGATACAACTATTGTGGAGCTTAGCAAAAAGTAAGCTCATCATTCAAGGAGGGTGAGCAGCATGTTTTATGTATCGATGTTTCTTCAATATTTAGGTCAATATATGAAAACAAGATTGCAATACCGTACAGACTTAGTGGTTGAACTCTTTTCAGATTTGCTCTTTCAGGCGGTTAACTTAGTCTTTATTCTTGTCGTTTTTGGTCATACTCAATTGCTGAGTGGCTGGAATCGTGAAGAAATTATCTTTATTTATGGATTTTTTCTAGTTCCTTTCGCGTTATTTTCTTCTTTCTTTAGTATTTGGGATTTCAATGAAAGGTATATTGTTAAAGGGGAAATGGATCGTATTTTAACTCGTCCCATCCATAGTTTATTTCAAGTGGTATTAGAAAGAATGGAGCTTGAATCACTGTTTGGTGCTGTAACTGGGATAGCGGTAATGGCTTATGCGGCGACTAGATTGAATTTAACGTTTCAATGGTACGACATCTTTTTATTCATCGTAATGGTCATTGGTGGTGCGTTAGTTTATGCAGGGATATTTATTATGTTGGCCAGTATCGCTTTCTGGTCAGATGCGCGAACTTCCATTATGCCGATGATGTACAATATTGGAAATTATGGCCGTTATCCAGTAGATATTTATAATAAAATTATCCGCTTTGTTCTAACTTGGGTGTTGCCGTTTGCGTTTGTAGGGGTGTATCCAGCTTCTTATTTCTTAGGGAGAACAGAGTGGTATTGGTACGCCTTTATGACACCAGTAATGGGAATTCTATTTTTCCTACTAGCTATAATATTATGGAACATAGGTGTAACTAAATATCGTGGAGCAGGAAATTAAAAGGTATGTTGGTAGACAGGTGTTTGGTGCCTGTCTCTTTTTTTATCCTCAGGAGGTAATAAGTTTATTTTCGTTATCGTATACATAAGCGAAGTAGACAAGTAGTAGAGGTGACGATGATGGTGCCTATTTTATTATTGGTTGTTGTAATCATTGGGATTATCGCGAGTATACGTTCATTATTAACTACGACTAGAGGGAAATATCAATATATTTCTTTTGAAAATATCTTTTTATTGTGTTTAGTGTATCTTACTGTTTTAGTTGGTTTTGGGTTAATGTACGCTATATTTGAAATAAGTGGTTATCCTGTTTTAATTGAAGCGGGTCAATTTTTGCCGGGTAGTTTTGGAGATAAAATTGAATCGGCGATGTATTTTAGTGCAATTACCCTCCTATCTGTAGGATATGGAGATATCACCCCAATAGGAGTAGGTCGGTGGATTGCTGTTGTAGAAGCGTTGATTGGTTATACAATGCCTGCTGCATTCGTAGTTCGAACGGTTATGAATGTGGAAAAGGGGTAATAGTTGTAATGTCGAGTGAAATTCGATACGATTTTGATAAAGGATTAAACTTAGGAGGTTTTGATTATCATGGCAGTAGATGTAGGAACAGTAGCACCCGATTTTGAACTAACCGCAAGTAATGGAGAAACTGTAAAGTTATCAGATTATAAAGGGAAATATGTAGTGCTTTATTTTTACCCAAAAGATATGACACCAGGATGTACGACACAAGCATGTGATTTTCGTGATCAATTTGAAAGCTTTAAGGAGCTAGATGCAGTCATTTTAGGGGTTAGTCCTGACTCGTTAAATCGTCATGAAAAATTCATTGAAAAGCATGAGCTTCCATTCTTATTATTGGTAGACGAAGATCATAAAGTTGCAGAGATGTATGATGTATGGAAGTTGAAGAAAAATTTCGGTAAAGAGTATATGGGAATAGAAAGATCAACCTTTATTATTGATAAAGAAGGTAACCTTGTAAAAGAATGGCGTAAAGTGAAAGTGAAAAATCATGTTGAGGAAGCGTTAACGTATATAAGAGAAAGTCTTGAAAAATAACGAACTGTGCCTATTTTTGAGGATGGGGGCTATTGTCTATACAGGTCAAGCTTTCGTTGAGTATCTTATCATTGAAGGCACATACCTCCTCAGATGTAGCGTGAATATAGTGTGAGATAACTTTGGTTATCTCACACCTTTTTTATTATGGGTGGCAATTCCTAAGGAGGAGACTTCTGCCACCCGTTAGAATTTTCTCATGATGTAAATGGTAATTAGGTAGACTTCCATGCAATTGAGCATTTGCACCATGAAAGATGAAATTGTGATCTCATTTTTGCCTGTATAGAATGTTGCTTTTAAGTAATTCGTGCGTGTTAACCGGAGTGGAAGGAACCGAGACTCCTGCGGGAGATAGCGCTAGGCTTGAGACCCCACAGGCAACGCCGAGGAGGCTCAAGAAGCGCCCCGCGGAAAGCGAGGTTCCTGCAACGTAGATTAACACCCCATGTTCATTGTGGTATTTTCAGGAGAGACAAATAATTTTCAATCAATATAAGGTTAGACGTCAGACCTTTTGACTGACTATTTTGAAGTATATTCCAATTCCGTCTATTTCAAAAAGCCTTCCAATTATAAAATTTGTTTCATATACTATCTATTGTCTTTCTTGCGATTAGTAAGAAAATTATAATAAATAGGAAGGTAGGACTAGGGGTATGTCGACAAACAAGAATAAACAGGGCATCGTTATGCGTTCACTTGATACGATTGAACGTGTAGGTAATAAATTGCCTCATCCTGTTACATTATTTGCAATCTTTTCTTTCATGGTCATTGTGCTTTCGGCTGTATTTTCTAAAATGGGATTAAAGGTGGAAGATCCACTACATACAGGAGAAATCATTGAGGTTAAGAATCTGTTAAGTTCAGAAGGAATCTCTTATTTATTCCAAAGTGCTGTTAGTAACTTTACTGGTTTTGCTCCATTAGGAACTGTTCTTGTTACAATGCTTGGTATTGGTATTGCTGAACGTTCAGGATTAATTAGTGCCGCTTTACGCGGATTAGTAACGTCTGTGCCAAAGCAATTAATGACAGCGGCATTGGTATTTGGTGGAGTAATGTCAAGTATGGCTGCTGATGCTGGATATGTTGTTTTAACACCACTTGGAGCCGTGCTTTTTGCTGGATTGGGGAGACATCCTTTAGCGGGTCTGGCTGCTGCCTTTGCCGGTGTATCTGGAGGATTTAGTGCAAACTTACTACTAACTTCGCTTGATCCACTTCTTGGGGGCTTAACGAAAGATGCAGCATCTATTATAGATCCTGCCTACGCAGAAAATATGAACTATGCAATGAACTTTTACTTTATGGTCGTGTCAGTGTTTGTATTAACAATTGTTGGAACGATCGTAACGGATAAAATTATTGAACCACGCCTTGGAACGTATAAGGGTGAAGTGAAAGAGGAAATCGATTACTTAAAGCCAGAGGAAAAGAAAGGGCTTTGGGCTGCGTTGTTCTCATTTGTTGCAACGAGCGTCATCTTAGCACTTTTAGTTGTTCCTGAATGGGGACCGCTAAGAGGTGGGGAAGAAAATATTATTAACGCACCTTTCTTCCATTCGTTAGTTCCGGTTATCTTAATCCTGTTCTTTATTCCAGGTTTTATATATGGAAGAGTTACCAAATCAATTAAAAATGATAAAGATGTAGCTGAACAGTTGTCAGATACAATGGCAACGATGGGCTCGTATATCGTACTGGCATTTGTTGCAGCGCAATTTGTTGCTTATTTTAAAGAATCGAATTTAGGACTTGTTTTAGCGGTTAATGGCGCAGAGTTCCTTGACGCAACTGGTTTTAAAGGAATTCCGTTAATTTTAGCGTTTATCGTTATTGCAGGATTTATTAACTTATTTATCGGTAGTGCATCTGCTAAGTGGGCCATTATGGCGCCTGTATTTGTACCAATTATGATGAATTTAGGCTATTCGCCAGAATTAACACAATTAGTATATCGAATTGCTGATTCGACGACGAATATCATTTCGCCATTAATGCCATATTTTGCAATTGTTATTGCATTTGCTCAAAAATATGACAAAAAGGTTGGAATTGGAACATTAATCTCCACTATGCTTCCGTACTCAATTGCATTTACAATTGTATGGGTTCTAATGTTAATTGTTTGGATGTTAACTGGAATGGATATTGGTCCAGGATCAGGCCTTTACTATAATAATTAATATACGAAACTTCCTTCTGTTGAAGGAAGTTTTTTTATGATAAAAGAACTTCATATTACCAAAATCTTCGTTCAATTGCTAAAATGATAATAAGAGAAGGAGGAGGACGAATGTTTGTATTATCAACTGTTAAACCGACAAAAGAACTGATAGAAGATACTGAAACAAATTTTCCACAAGATACGTTCGTTTTTCGAAAAAATATAGAGGAATGTCACGACGACATGCCTAAAGCTGAAGTTCTAATTACGCTTGGTGAAGATTTAACTCCATCCATAATTGAAAAAGCAGTTAATTTAAAATGGATTATGGTTTTGTCTGCTGGAATGGAAAAAATGCCATTTGAAGCAATAAAAAATAAAGGGATTCTTGTGACAAATGCGAGGGGGATACATAAAATCCCAATGGGTGAATATACGATTTCAATGATTTTGCAACACGCGAGAAATACAAAAAAGTTACTAGAACTAGAAGAAAAGCAAGAATGGAATCGGAGAGCTGTTGAAACATTCGAGTTGCATGGCAAAACGATTGGTATATTAGGAGCTGGGGCAATTGGTGGTGAGGTTGCAAGGTTAGCGAAGGCATTTAATATGAAAGTACTTGGTGTGAATCGAAGTGGACGAAAAGCAGAACATGTTGATGAGATGTACACGATCGACAAACTTAATGATGTTTTAACGCAAGTGGACTTTCTCATTTCGGTACTACCAAGTACGAAAGAGACGCAGTACCTGTTAGAGGAAAAACATTTTAAAATGATGAAAAAGGAAGCTGTTTTTATTAATATAGGTCGTGGTGATTTAATAAAAGACAGTGTTCTAATGAATGCGTTAATACAGGGTGAAATTGCACACGCAATATTAGATGTGTTCGAAGTTGAACCCTTACCGAAAGACCATCCTTTCTGGAGTATGGATCAAGTGACTGTCACGCCGCATATATCAAGTATTACTAAAAACTATATGCCACGTGCATTTGATATTTTTTTTAAAAACTTTCATATTTATAAACAAGGATCAAGTAATTATGTAAATAAAATTGATGTGGAGCGGGGGTATTAATGAATGAAAATTTACACTAAAACAGGTGATAAAGGCACAACATCTCTTATTTATGGTCAACGTGTTTCGAAAACGGATTTAAGAGTTGAAGCATACGGAACTTGTGATGAGGCAAATTCGTTTATTGGGTTAGCTGTAAGTCACTTGAAAAACATTGACATAAAAGAAAAAGCTGAGATCATTCATAGCCTGCAAAGAGTTCAAACGGTTTTATTCCATGTTGGTGCAGAACTAGCTACTCCAACGGGGAAAGAAGTGAAATGGAAATTAACTGAAGATGAAATAAAAGAACTAGAAAAAACAATTGATACTTGGGATGCGGTTTTACCACCCCTAACTAATTTTGTGTTACCAGGTGGAAGTGAAGCGGGAGCAACTTTACACATTGCAAGAACGACAGTCAGACGTGCTGAGAGAAGGGCGATTGCAATTGGTGAGGAAGTGAATCCTTTAGTTTGTTCGTATTTAAATCGATTATCTGATTATTTGTTTGTAGCTGGCAGGTATGTGAATCATCTTCTAAATACAACTGAACCAACTCTACATGAATAATTAATAACATTAATCATATAGTAATGGTAGAAATATTGACAAAAATGAGATTCTCAAGGTAGACTATTTATAAAGATTATAAAATAATAATGTGTTTTTAAAAGTGAGGTGCATGGCGGTGGCTAATCAATTGAAGGAAGCGCTTGATACGTTGAAGGAAACAGGGGTAAGGATTACTCCGCAGCGTCATGCGATATTAGAATTCTTGATTAATTCGATGACACATCCTACTGCTGATGATATATATAAAGCCTTGGAAGGAAAATTCCCTAATATGAGTGTTGCGACAGTCTACAACAATTTAAGGGTGTTTCGTGAGGTTGGTCTTGTAAAGGAATTAACGTACGGTGACGCATCGAGCAGATTCGACTATGTAACAACTGAACATTATCATGTAATATGTGAATCATGCGGCAAGATTGTAGATTTCCATTATCCAGGTTTAGATGAAGTGGAAGATTTGGCAGAACATGTTACGGGGTTCAAGGTAAGCCATCATCGTATGGAAATTTACGGTACATGTCAAGGGTGTCAAAAAACAAATACACATTAAAAGCTGACTGCCAATAGGCCGTCAGCTTTCTTTTTGGTAATTTTTTCGGTTGTATTTTTCGTTAAAATCTTTTCCTTCTAATGAAGGATCTAGTGTTAATGGTTCATTACAGTACATACACATATCTACACGACCAAGCATTTTCGTTGGTTTATCACAGTTCGGACAAACAACTTGTACAGTTTTTGTTGATAACATGCCAATCCAAAAGTAGACTACAGTACTAGCAACAATAAAGAGAAGTCCTAGGATCATGAAGATGGTCATGACAAGTGGATAGCTTCTAAAGAAAATACCACCGTACATAACAATAAAGCCAATGAAGATTAGGCTTAATGCGAATGTTCTTATTTTATTTATTTTATTAGAATATTTTAATGCCATAGTATACGCCTCCTGAGATATACTATAGCATATTTTTTTATAGGTGTTAAAATAGAACATTCAAGAGATTTTTTCCTTTTTGCTACCCTGAAAATACGACGCTGCATGTGGGGTGTTAACCTTCGTTGCAGGAACCTCGCTTTCCGCGGGGCGCTCCTGGAGCCTCCTCGGCTTCGCCTGTGGGGTCTCCAGTCCAGCGCATCTCCCGCAGGAGTCTCGGTCCTTCCACTTCGGTTAACACGCATGAATACTTGGATACAACATTCTAATAACAAAAAAACATTTTCATTCACCATGGTGCAATTCTCACATTGCATGGAAGTCTACCCTGAAAATAACATTGAACTAGGGGTGTTAATCTGCGTTGCAGGAACCTCGCTTTCCGTGGGGCGCCACTTGAGCCTCCTCGGCTGTGCCTGTGGGGTCTAAAGTCCGTCGCATATCCCACAGGAGTCTCGGTTCCTTCCACTCCGATTAACACTTCTGAAGTACTTGGATTCAACACTCAATAATGCACAAAAGAAACAATTACACATCACATTTTATCCTTCATGGTGCAAATTATTAATTTAATAGAAGGAATAAAATGAATTCTGACGAAATGTTTAAGTTAAGAAATGAATTGGAGGAATGTAGTATGGAAGGGATTCTTCGTCCAATCTATCAAGAAAGAGCAAGTCACAAGAATACAATGGGTATTATTATGGTGGAAAAGGGGAAGCATTCTTTTCCGGTTACCGATACATTTAATACTGTATTACTAGTTGTTGTGAAGGATGCAGAAAAAGAATTGTTTGTAAAACATTATCAATATGAAAATCAAAAAGCTACACTATATACAGTTGATCAAAAGAAGCTTCGTGAATGGCTTTTGTTAGGTTCAAACAGGAAGGTAGTAGACTGGATTCTTAATGGAAAGATTTTATTCGATCGCAATGAATATATGACCAATTTAAGAAGAGAGTTACAAGAGTTTCCTTCGTCCGAGAGACAGGTGAAGATGGGAGTAGAGTTTGGGAAACTAATAAGGCGTTATCAAGAAGGGAAAGCTTTTTTTGAAATTAAACAAAGTATGGATGCTTATAACTATGTTATTCATGCTCTTCATCATTTAGCGCGTCTAGCGGTCATTGAAAAAGGGTTTCATCCAGAGGTTACGGTTTGGAATCAGGTGAGAAAAATTGAGCCTCAAATATACAAGTTATATGTAGAACTTCTAGAAAGTGAAGAAAGTTTGGAAAAGCGATTAGAGTTGTTGTTTTTAGCTAGTGAATTTCTAATCAATTCTCGTGTGAAAATAGGAGGAAAGCATCTTTTGCAGGTGCTATCTACTAAAGAAGATGCATGGACATTCGGTGAAATGCTAGATCATCCTGATCTACAAGTCTATTCGGTTGATTTAGAGATGCTTGTGGAGTTTTTGGTTGAAAAACAATTAATAAAGATAGAGGCAATTGAAACAAAAGGGAAAGGGATTTATCACAGGAAGTATAGGTTATCCTGAAAATACGACACCGTATGTGGGGTGTTAACCTTCGTTGCAGGAACCTCGCTTTCCGCGGGGCGCTAGACTTGAGCCTCCTCGGCTACGCCTGTGGGGTCTCAAGTCTAGCGCTATTCCCGCAGGAGTCTCGGTTCCTTCCACTTCGGTTAACACGAATGAATCACTTAAAAACCAACATTCTATAGACGTAAAAATCAAGTTCACATTTTCATTCTTCATGGTGCAAATTCTTAGTTGCATGGAAGTCTAACCTGAAAATAAGTCACTAAACCTGGGTGTTAGTCTTAATATTGTTTTGAAATACTATTCAATGAATAATTATTTTGAAGGTATAAGGTATTGAAAAGCTCCTTTTTTAATTGAACGAAAGGAGTTTTTCTTTCTTTTAAAAAAAACGTCAGAAAGAGTTGACTCTATTGTTTGAGCGTGTTATATTAATAAACGTCGCTGAAACAAACACGTTTTAACAGCGGAAATAAGGAAAATAACCTGTTGACACAAAGTGGACAACATGTTATATTAATAAAGTCGCTTCAAGGCGAAATAGTTCTTTGAAAACTGAACACAACACAAACGTCAAAGTAAGTCTTTTTTAAAATTATGAGCAAGTCAAACAATCTTATTGGAGAGTTTGATCCTGGCTCAGGACGAACGCTGGCGGCGT
>JAIVAN010000013.1 GCA_020171895.1 Bacillus timonensis
CGCCGCCAGCGTTCGTCCTGAGCCAGGATCAAACTCTCCAATAAGATTGTTTGACTTGCTCATAATTTTAAAAAAGACTTACTTTGACGTTTGTGTTGTGTTCAGTTTTCAAAGAACTAAATGTGTTTCGTTCGCCCTTAAGCGACTTTTCTAATATAACATTTTTGAATATTACGTGTCAACCATTTTCGAAAACTTTTTAATCAGTGAAAACTGATGTTTTCCGGCGACGAATAATAATATATCACGGATAAATGTCATTTGCAAGTAGTTTAAATGATTTTTTTCTACACCTTATATCTTACAGTCCATTCGATATTCCTAAACACTATTTTCTATAATTATTATCAATATAATAACTTTTTATCTATTGAACTAAGATCTATAGTTTTACAGGTAAACGTACAGGCCTCGCCGAGGAGGCTCAAGAAGCGCTCCGCGGAAAGCGAGGTTCCTGCAACGCAGATTAACACCCCATGTTTAGTGTGATGAATTGTATTTTCAGGGTAGACTTCCATGCAATGTAAAAATTGCACCATGAAGAATGAAAATGTGAACTGAATTTTTACGTTTATCGAATGTTGGCCATTAGTAATTCTTTCGTGTTAACCGAAGTGGAAGGACCGAGACTCCTGCGGGAGATGCGCTGGACTGGAGACCCCACAGGCGCAGCCGAGGAGGCTCCAGGAGCGCCCCGCGGAAAGCGAGGTTCCTGCAACGGAGGTTAACACCCCATATACAGTGTCGTATTTTCAGGGTAGCACAAAAAAAATAAGCAAGTGATATTGTATCAACTTGCTTCATAAAACAATTACTTATATTGAAAGAGTATGTAGAATACTTTTCTTAATCGACATAAACTCTTCAGTCGTCATACTCTCGTGTGTCCTTGGTCGATCTATTGAAATCTCAATCTCTCTTATAACCTTACCAGGACGAGGGGATAAAACATAGATACGATCAGACAACATAATGGCTTCATCAATATCATGAGTCACCATTAAAATCGACTTTTCTAACTGCTCCCAAATACTCAAAAGCCACTGCTGCATTTGAACACGAGTAATAGCATCTAACCTACCGAATGGTTCATCTAAAATCATACAATCCTTTTTAGACAAATAAGTACGTAAAAAACTTGCTCTCTGTCTCATACCACCTGAAAGAGCATCAGGATAACTATTAGCAAAATTCTCTAAACCAAATAACGGAAGCAACGCTTTAGCTTCTTGCATCGCATGTTTTTTCGTTACATTCTTAAGTTCTAAAGGAACGATGACATTTTCCAATACTGTTCTCCATGGAAATAGTACATCTTTCTGAGGCATATAACTAACAAATCCTTTTTTACCTGTTATTACATTTCCTTCATAGAATACTTGTCCATCAGTCGGTATCTCAAGACCAGCGATGATATCAAGAAGAGTACTCTTACCACAACCACTAGGTCCAAGAATAGAAACGAATTCACCTCTTTTTAAGTGTACAGAAATGTCTGTGATGGCTGTGACATCATTCCCTCTCCTATTATCTCTAAATATCTTCGTTACATTTTGGACATCCAAGAGATTGATACTCATCATTTTCTCGGAAGAAATTCATTTGTAAATGCCGCTGAAGGATCAATATTTTTTTCAATAAGTTCACGTTCAAACATCCAGTCTGCGTAACGTTTCCAAACCTCTTCCTTCTGAACCCCCCATTGCTTTGCATCATCTTGATACTTCGCACTTAACCACTCTTGACTTTCAATCAATAAGTCTTTATTTAACTCAGGTGCATTGTCAAAAAGTATGTTTGCAGCTTCCTTAGGGTTGTTAATGCTAAAATCGTAACCCTTTGCAGTAGCGGTAATAAATTTTGAAACAAGCTCCTTTTTATTTTTCACATGATCCTCGTTTGTTGCAATTACCGGTGTGTAATAATCTAGTGCTGGATCCAAATCCTTTAGCATGATTGTTTCTATATCAAAACCTTGTCTTTTTGCTTCAATGCCGTCCCAACCATAATAAATCCACATAAAATCTGCGTCTCGGCCAATTGACTTAAAGAAATCAGTTGCACCTAGCGTGACTTGTTCTACTTTTGAGTAATCAGCATTGGCATTTTCCATCACAGCTTTTAAAACCGCTTCTTCTACTGGTGAACCCCATCCTCCGTATCTTTTACCTTCAAAATCTGTAGGAGAAGTAATTCCATCCTTACTTAATGAAGCGAATGCAGAAGTGTTGTGCTGAATAATAGCAGCTATTGATACTAGTGGAATATCCGTTGCTCTTGCCATTGTGATACTTTCTTGATAACTGATTCCGAAGTCAATTTGTCCTGAAGCAACTAAACTGTCAGTTGTTGCTCCTTCTCCTGGCTGAAGGATTTCAACTTCTAGACCAGCTTCTTTGAAATACCCTTTGTCTTTGGCAACATATAGACCTGTATGATTTGTATTTGGAAACCAATCTAGCATAACTGTTACTTTTTCTAACTCACCTTCATTTTTCTTTATTTCTTCTTTTGTCCCTTCTGACTTTCCACACGCAATTAATGAAAGAATTAATAATGATATGAATACCATTTTACCGTAAATTTTAAACAACTTAATCTACTCCTTTAAATAAGCTTATCTTAAATGATTCAATCACCAAGTTTGTATATCAACAAAATTACTTAACAGCGTCTTTAAGTATAAATCTCTTTCCTTGGTAATTCCAAGGCATAATAACTCTTCCTAAAATCTCAATCAAAATAAAAATCATTAAACTCAAACAAACAATCACAAAAATAGTCGCGAACACTCGATCAGTTAGAAATGATTGCGAGGATCTCGTTAAAAGAATTCCTAATCCCTTACTTGCACCGAGCCATTCACCAATCACAGCACCCATTACACTATAAGTTCCAGCAATTCGTAATCCTGAAAAAAAATAAGGTAGTGCTCCAGGAAGTTTAACCATTTTAAAAACTTGCAAATTGGACGCACCCATTGATTTCATCAATCGAAGCATATCTTTATCAATTTGACGGTAGCCATCAGCTAAATTAATTGCAATTGGGAAAAAGCAAACTAACGTAACAACCATTATTTTTGGGAGAATTCCGTACCCAAACCAAATCATCAATAGTGGTGCTAGTGCGATGATTGGAATTGTTTGTGAAATGACTAATAAAGGATAAATTGCGCTTTTTATGATTTCTGAACGATCTATTATTGTTGCAATGACGATTCCTAATAGTACCGCTAACGCTAAACCCGCTATTGTCTCAATAATGGTCTGAATTGAATGTTCAACTATTAGTGCCTTATTTGACCATAAAGAAAGGAAGACATCTAATGGTGCAGGCAAAATCCAGTGTTCAATTTGAAGATATACTGTGACTAATTGCCATATCAACAAAAATGCGAATATCGTTAATCCAGGTAATACAAAAGATACAAATCCCTTTTTAGTTTGTAGATTATCTGTATTTATGAAGTTTTTCATCAATAGTAACTCCCTCAATTGGGCGATAATGAATTTTCATATGTGTCATTACTTCTGTAGCACCTGCAGTAATGCAAGCATCTTGTGCAGCTTTTACAATTTCAAGAAGTTGGTCTAATTCGCCTTCCATTACTGTTTCCATTGCACCTACTTCATACTTCACCCCTGATTTTTGAACAACTTCAATTGCCTTATCTACCACTTCATATGTATTTCCATTTGCTACTTTTGGTAAAACTTGAAACCCTAAGTTAACTGTTGTCAACAGAATCCCCTCACTTTCTCTTCATCAGTTTAGCCATCTTATCAAAAAAAAAAATAAAAGCTACCTTGAACGGGTAGCTTTTTTCACAACGTAACTGAATGATTTTATATTCGTAGCTTAATCATCCCTACGCTGGCATTACCCAGATCAGGTTAACGGGTCGATACTTAACGTATCCTCTCAGCCTTATGGCTCCCCACTTCATCGCTACTATATCAATACAAGCCTATTTTGTAAACTATCTTCTATATATAATGGTATTTATTGATTTTTCCCATCACGTCTTCCTCTTCACCAATTATACCTATCTCCTGATATATTATAGGCAAAATCTTTAGTGATTGAACTTGCGGAATGTCTTTATTCATATTTTTTCTTTCTTCTATTAAAAAGGGGAGAAGATCAATATCATACTTGCAATACATCATACACGCAGATAATGAGTCAACAAACTTAGTTCTTAATTGATAATGCATTTTTATTAACCAATTATACGCTACATGAATCGTCGAAAAATCCTCAGCATATTCAATGGATTTTAATAGAAGTTTCTCAGATAAATGGAAATGACCAAGTTCAAATGCCCAACATCCACTTCCGATTAAAAATGAACTTACATTTCTTCTCGTTTTTAATTTGCTATGAGGAGAGTCAACATCAGACAAGTGAAAATTACTAATACCAAATGACTTTTTACACCCTTCTCTTACTACATCTTTCTCTTCTTCTTTTAAAGAATGCCAAAAGCTTTCTAAATGAAGTTGCTTAATAATTCCTCCGTAACGGTTTTGATCTATTTTGGGCTTTGAAACAGTTTTAAGTTTAAAAAGTCTTCCTATTGTCATTTTCAACACCTCGTCTTATCGTACAACTATTGTATGAAATGAAGAAGTTATTCATGACAACCAGGAAATCATGTAATTTTAGGTTCATTCCATGGCACATGAAAATGTAATTGCCTCTTGATGTTGAATCCTAATATTTATTCGTGTTAATCGGAGTGGAAGGGACCGAGACTCCCGCGAGAATAGCGCTAGGCTTGAGACCCCACAGGCGAAGCCGATGAGGCTCAAGAAGCGCCCCGCGGAAAGCGAGAGTTCTGAAACGAAGATTAACACCCCTTATCTAGAGTCATATTTTCAAGGTAGACCTTAATGCAATTTAGAATTTGCACCATGAGGGATGAAAATGTGAACTTGATTTTGGATTTATAGAATGTTGGACTTTAAGTAATTCATGCGTGTTAACCGAAGTGGAAGGACCGAGACTCCTGCGGGAATAGCGACGGACCCCGGACCCCACAGGCGCAGCCGAGGAGGCTCAAGTGGCGCCCCGCGGAAAGCGAGGTTCCTGCAACGTAGGTTAACACCCCTTGTACAGTGTTGTATTTTCAGGGTAGCTAACACAAAAAATGTACATCTATTTTTCTATTAATTAACATGTGAATAACTAGAATAATTACTAGATTAATCACATATCCTTTACTATCAGACGTTGAAAAGGGAGGCAGAGCTATGGATTTCTTGACTGTATTTTCTATGTTTCTATCATTCATCATGAGTGTGTACCTGTTTTTCCACAGTTACATGGAAGGTATACGCATATGTAATGAAGAAGGAAAAGTCAGTGGTAGTACACTTATCTTCACAATGAACTCTGCACTAGTTTTCGCCATTGTTGCGAATTCATTATACGCAAAATTATAATAGAGACCTAGATTAGATAGGTCTCTATTACTTTTGTTTTAGTTATCTACAAAAGGTATATCATTCTCTATCTCTAAGCCAAGTTCAGACAAATAACCTCTTTGCTTCTCCGTTAAATTCCCTATATCGACATTTCTAATGAGATATAAGTAAGAATACAATTGTCTATAATTCAAAAAGAACCCTATCTTATTTACCCACTTTTCTTCAATTTCCACTACTTGTTGATAACCTTCTAGAAAAGCAGTTTGAAAAAGATGAACAAACTCATTTCTTCGCTTTCTATCGTTTCTCGGAATGTGGTCAACAGAATGGTAGATGGAGATCGCGATATCATAGATATACCAGTTATACTCACAATCTCCAAAGTCAAACACAGTTAATTGATCATTATGTAGGGTGAAATTTCGTGGATGAAGATCGTTATGAATCATCCCATAATATCTTTTATCAGTTGGGAATTGATGAAGCTCTTTCATATACCATTCCAGCCGATTGAGCATTTTTTCTGAAACAGATGGTAATTGGTGAAAAAGAGGTTGTTCATACCAATGCGGCCTTACATTCTTTGTTGTTCCTTTATATTGCATCGCTACCTTATGCATTTCTCCCATTGTTCGACCCCAAAGCTTAAATAATGAATCATTCCACATCTTTAAATCTTTAACCTCTACAAAGCTCCCTTTCGCATCTTCAAATGCCATAACAACATAATTTTCTATTGAATGAATGTATTCATTCTTTAAAGAACGAATCGGTTTCGCAACTCTCACTCCACTTTGTGCTAAAAATAATGTCCAATCTATCTCTCCCTTATAAAACGAAAGGTCATCTGTGTTTTGAAGTAACTTTATATAAAATACCCTTCTCGCTTCTTCTACTTTAAAAACATTGTGATTAAACCCACCTACAAGCTCAATAGATAATAAATTCTGCGTAAAAAGATACGCTGCTTTCTTTGCCACTTCTTTCAACGCTCGTCCTCCTATCTTCACTAATTGCTTTATTTTTATTAAATTGAATCGACGATTATTCTTAAGTAATATAAACGTATCATGAATGATATTAAATATTCAAAAAAATAATAAAGTGCAAGATTTGATAGGTTTATTCGTCTAATATATGAAGGGGGTGGGGAATTTTGAATCATAGCAAGAAAATTGAGGATTTGTTTATACAATATGGTGATGATATTTATACTTTTCTTATCTATTACACAGGTTCAAAGGACGTTGAGGATATCGTTCAAGATGTTTTTTTAAAAGCTATGCGTTCTATTGACCACTTTGAAGAAAAATCAAATCCAAAAACCTGGCTCATTTCAATTGCACGAAATCTAGTCATCGATAAAGCAAGAAGATCAAAAATTTTACAATTTATCCCATTCGAAAATGACTGGTTAAAGAATAAACAAGTTTCATTTAATACGCCAGAACATATTGCTCTAGCAGGTGAAGCACAGCAAGAATTATATGTAGCCATACAGTCGTTAAAGAAAAGGTACAAAGACATTTTAATGCTAAGGTTAATTATGGAGTTATCGGTTTCAGAGACAGCAAAAGTATTGGCGAGTTCTCCACAATCAATTAGTGTGACATATAATCGCGCCATTAAAGCTTTGAAGAAAAGATTAGACGATTCTGAGAAGGGTGGTGAAGTAGTTGAAAAATGATTTTTCCAATAAAAATTCCTCTAAAGCATTTCCATCTTTTCAAATGAGTCAGCAATCAAAGAAACAAATTCTTAATACACTAAGAGAGAAACAAACTATCAATCACAACTTCTTCTATAAAAAAATAATGCCACTCATTAGTAGTGCTGTTCTCTTATTTTTACTGTTTGCAATCGGCTATTATGGATTGACAAAATTGACGGATGAAAATCGGAACAACGCAACAGACCATCAGCCTTATTCTCTTAATATACCTACAAGTTTTACCGTAATGGAACTAGAAGAAAATGAGGAAGTTTGGCTTGAGGCAAACCAGAAAATTGGTGGAGTAAGAATCCTCTCTGAAGAGGAGAAAACTAAACTAATTAGACAACCAGGAGTATACGAGAATAGAGAGATAAAAGAATTTCAGTATCCTACTGTACAAATATTGCACCACGTAAAACAAGATAATATTATCCAAACTATCCACTATCTTATACAACCAATAGAGGATGGGGACATTTACAATATTTATATACATCTTACTGGCGATGTTTATGCAGATAGTAGAGTTGAAGAACGAAAAGAACTGATTTATACGATAGCTAAAAGCTTTAAACTCACTGAAAAACCCTGAATCATCAGGGTTTTTCCAATTATTCCGCACTATATTTTTCAATTAGAGGGTCTAAAATATCTTCTAGCTTTCTAAATAAGAAGCCTGCTTGGGATGCTTTTGTTACATCAATTGTCCAAGTACTCGGAAGCGCATATGGAGAAGTATGTTTAGATTCTGTTTCAGTTTGAACGATCGCTTTCTTCCCTACAGCCTGTTCAACCTTTCGAAGGAGATCTTTTAATGAAATATCACCAATCGCTCCTGCGTTAAATGGGCCAACATATTCACTTTTCGCTATAAAATAAAGAAACTCTGCCGCCTCTTTTGATGAGATAAAGCTATATTTTGCGTCAAGGTTAGGTATTCCCATGGCTTGTTCATTTTTCACATGGTCAACATGGAACTGAAGTCGATTCGTATAGTCATCTGGACCAATGACAATTGGAAAGCGTACTGTCACCACTTCATATGGACTTTCTTGATAAAGGAATGCTTCTGATACCCGCTTTGCTTCTTGATATCCTAGCATACCAACATATTCTCTTCTTGATTTTAATTCGATCGGATATGTCGTTGGATCAAAATCACTCTCCACTTTATCTACACCAAAATCATACACAGCCATTGTTGAAGTAAATATATAACGTTTTGTTTTATCACCTAAAACCTCTACTGCGTCCTTCACTTCAATCGGAGAGTAGCAAGTTTGGTCAAATACTACATCCCATTCATACCCTTCGACTGCCTTTTCAAGTGTTTCTCTATTTTCGCGGTCTATAACAATCCGTTTTACCTGATCCCCAAATGTATCTGGTGTCAGACCTCTCGTTGCAATTGTCACTTCTATGCCATTTTCTAATAAAATCTGAACTAACCTTTTACCAAAAAATTGCGTGCCACCTAAAACTAATGCTGTTTTCATCTATTCAATCCCCTTTTATGTAACTTCAATTAGTGCTCTTACATACCTTATATTCTATATATTCAGACACTCACCCACAAGTAATTTAGCCTCACGAAACATAAAGATTTTTCGACAGGTACCTGTGCACTTTAAAAAAGGGAGGAATCCACATGATAAAGATCGAGCATGAGGAATTTGATATGGGGGTTGTAAAGGAACTTCTAGGAGAAGCGGAGTTATTTAAAATTGTAGAGAATATGCTGAGTTACACGGATATGTATGAATATGCTACTCTTGATGAACTATTATTTGAGGTGAGGTTACGTGCCTTGATTGCTAGGGCAGCAAAAGATTTAAACGAGAGCGGAGCAAGATTTACAACATTTGCAACGTCATTTCCTAACAAGGACTATTGGAATTTAACTCCACAAGGGGCATTTGTTTTAAGAGAGGATGTTTCGCCATCACAGGGGCTGAAGGATATTTTTATTCACGGAGATAAATACCAATTTGAATGTGCCACAGCAATGGTTATTGTATTTTACAAAGCAATTCTCGATCATTTATCGGAAGGAATTTTTAATCGATTCTTTAAGGAGCTTGTTTTATATGATTGGCATTATGATTCTGATTTAGGACTCATTACTACAGTGGGGAATGATTTTCTAACAGGAGATTGCCTGTACTTTAAGAATCCTGAATTCAATCCCCAAACTCCTCAATGGCGCGGTGAAAATGTCATAGTGGTAGATGAAAATTTATATTTCGGCCATGGGATTGGCATAAAGACGGCGGAAGAGATGATCGAGTCTCTAAATAAAAAAAGAAAAGAAGATGCAACGGAATCTGCGTATCTCCTTGAACAAGTTTCAAGACCTGATTTTAAACATCTATATAGTTTATATATTCCGATAAAAGCAGAAAATTTGTCTGAAGAATTCAAGCGTAACAAAACTTCACACATAAGTATTTCTATAGGTACAAATAAGCGAAATTATTAACATCACATTTCATCAACCTTTTTTTCCAATATTTATATAGGAATATTTGTTCGTTTTTTGTAGTATAAAGAATGTATGTTCGCATATAATAGAAAAAAAAGGAGATGAATTAAAATGTACAACTTGCTGAGACGTTCTTATCTAGACCATTTAGAAATTGAAATCATTTATCTTTCAAAACAAGGAGTACTAACACATCGTACAATTCTTGTGACAGAAATTGTGAACGATAAACAAATCAATGCATTCTGCCAGTTAAGGAGAACAAAGAGAACATTTTTAATAGAAAACATCTTGTCTGCTTCACCAACGCGTCAGAAAAAAAGGATGAGATATGCTTAAATAGTCACATTAATCTTCCATATCATTATGCTCTCTAGGCTGCTTGCGCTCCCATTCACTCAAATACATCATAGGTAAATCAATAGAATGATTCACTGGTAGTTTTGTAATGAATTCAATACTGTTTCCATCTGGATCATTAAAATATATCATCGCATGACCAGATGATGGCATAACGATGGGTTCAATTGGTTCGAATCCAAAATCACCTCTAAGCTGAATTCCTTTTTCTTCTAACCATTTTTTAGCATTTCTTAAATCATCAAGTGATACATAAAATGCAATATGTCTAAGAGATGGATGATAGGTTGCATTCACAGAGCTATGCTCCCATAATCCAATCCAGCTTTCATTACGCTTAATCCAAAAGAAAGCAACGTGTTCATTTTCTTCAGCAAGCTCTATGTCTAGTTTTCTGTAAAACTCGATCGATTTCTTCAAATTACTTACCGGTAAATGGCCCTCATATAATCCTTTAATCATTTATATCACCCTACTCTATCTTAATACATAATCTTCTTTTTTTAATTGACCATTAGGATGAATTTTTTTTACTACTTTCGAATGACCTTAGTGGCTTAGACAGGAGTCATTCCATCACATTTATCTTGCTGCAACTGTAAGGTTCAAGTACAGTTATGCACTAAAAGTTGTTTTAATGGAAAAAATTAGCTTTCTTTTATATGCTAATGTAAATAACAAAATTTTCAGGAGGTATAGAATGTCAAAATTACGCTTTGGTATATTAAGCACAGCGAATATTGCTCAAAAAGCATTAATTCCAGCGATGCAACGTTCAAAATTAGTAGAGTTAGTTGCGATTTCAAGTGGGAGCGGGAAAGCAAAAGAAGTAGGAGAAAAATTCAATATTCCAAAGTACTATGATTCTTATCATGAATTGCTAAACGACAAAGAGATTGATGCCGTTTATATCCCGCTACCAAACCATTTACATAAGGAGTGGGTATTCGAAGCTGCCAGGTACGGTAAGCATATTCTCTGCGAAAAACCACTAGCTTTAACTTCACTAGATGCGGAAGAAATGTTTGCATTTTGTAAAACTCAAAATGTAGTGTTGATGGAAGCATTCATGTATCAATTCCATCCACAGCATAAGCGTGTTAAGGAATTAATCTCTTCTGGAGAAATAGGGACAGTTAAACAAATTCGTTCGACCTTCTCGTTTCCTCTATCAATGGAAGCAGACAATATCCGATTAAACAAAGATATCGGCGGTGGAGTTGTCTATGATGTAGGCTGTTATTGTATCAATGTAAGTCGCCTAATCACTGGAGAAGAACCTACTGAAATTAAGGCGACAGCCTCCATTCACCCAGAATTAAATGTTGATACTTCCGCATGTGGAATACTTAAGTTCGAGAGTGGAATTTTAGCTAGTTTTGATTGCAGTTTCGAGCAACCATTTAAAGAGCAATACGAAATTGTAGGCACAAAAGGTTCCATTCAAATCCCCTTCGCTTTCCGTCCAGACCGTTTTGAAAATGGAAACGTACCAATATACGTGACAAACGAGAACGGCAAAAGGGAAGAAATGGTCCATGGCGATCAATACCTATTACAAGTTAACCACTTCGTTGAAAGTATACAGCAAGGTAACGAACCAATATATAATAGTGAAAAAACGATCAACAACATGAAAGTAATAGAAGAAGTCGTCCAAAAGATAAGAGCTTAAACCTATAAAAACGTCCAATAGGACGTTTTTTATTTCTCTATCTTTTTTAACAGCAGGAGTCGCCCTAGGTCCGGATCCTACAGACTAAGCCTAGAAAGCTCATACGGTAACCCGCGGAAAGCGAGGTTCCTGCCACGAAGGTAAACACCCCATATACAGTATCGTATTTTTCAGGATAACCTCTTAATCTTCGCTAAAGAAATTCTAAAGTTCTTGAAAACAATGCATTATATGGTAAAAGTTGAAAAATACTACAAGTAAGATTATTTACTTGGAGGAATCATACGTATGAAAAAACTGAGCATTCTCATAGCAATAACCTTCCTTTGTTCCTTATTTGCAATCAAGCACGCTGATGCCTCTATTAATAAGGATGACCTAACCCAATTTAGTGAGGAACTCGGCATTTCACAAACAGCACTTGAAAACTATCTACGTTTTTATGAATATTCATTAGATGACTTTCATTCAATTGAAGAATTAAGTGCTTTTCTAGGTAGCCCAGTAAACGACAAAACACTGGGACAATTACTTGCTAAGTATGAGTTAACAGAGAAACAATTAAATGTACTTTTGACTGGATTCGGTGAATCTGTCAAAGATTATCTATTCCTAAAAGATTTAGACACAGCCGTTGGCTTTTATGTAAATCATGCTGAGGTACTCCGTGATGCTGAAAAAATGCTCGCTAAAATTGGAATGACAGAAGAAGAAATTGATAATTTGTTTCAACATATGTTAACACTTGACCAATCTTTACTCGGTGAAAAAATGGGTACCTTTAACACTCGATTAGAACCATTCTTTTCGTACAATAGCGCAAAGAAGCTCACAGATCAGGAAAAGACCGAGTTACAGACTCTTTATGAAGAAATGATTGCAACCTTCAATTTACGACCAGTGTATTTTGTGATTTCTAATGGAACTAAACAGTCCATCTCCTTCAATGATTTACTCAAGCAAGATACACTAGCTGACAAAATACTCATCGTTGAGCTTAAAGATAAAAAAGGTGAAGTGGTCGTTGATATGCAATTTGAAGGTGGAAAACTCACTGCCAATGCGATGGTTGAACATGGCGAGCAAATCTTGAATGTTGCTGGGATTGCGAGTGAAATGAACGTTAGCTTGCAGGGTCAAAAAGCACCTAATACCGCCTCTCCTTATGGATTAAACATGATTGTTTCTAGTATTATGTTACTTCTTGGTTTCTTTGGATTACTCTTAACAAGGCACAAACTTGGTTAGAGATGGCATATAAACCTATACGCTTTATTTCGATTATCATCATTTTCGTTGGGACAGTAATATTCATTTGGAATGCATATAGCTTTACCTTGGGATATTTTGCATCGACTAAAGAAAATGATTTTAAAAGTGAATACTATGAAAATCCTGAACAACGTTTGTTCAATTTTAGAAAGAATCATCCAGTACATCGCATTGAGCACGGCGATAAATTAGGTACTTTATTTATTCCTAAGCTAGATCGGACATATCCAATATATGAAGGAACGACTGACGATGTATTAAAGAAAGGAATAGGACACTATACTAGAAGTGCCTTTCCAGGAGAAGACAACAATACAATTTTTTCGGGTCACCGTGACACTGTTCTTAGAGATTTAAAATACGTTGGGGTTAACGATACGTTGTTTGTCACAACATTAGAGGGGCATTACCTGTATAAAGTAAAAAAAGTAAGAATTGTTCATGAGGATGATCCGTCGATTATTGTCCCAAAGCCAAAAGCAACATTGACGATTACAACTTGTTATCCTTTTTACTATGTTGGAGATGCACCTGAGAGATATGTAGTAGTCGCAGACTTAATAAAAACAACAACGAGGCTTCATCAATGAAGCCTCTTATCTTTTATCAAAAGCATTGTAGAAGGCAGAACAATCTCATTTTTTCATCCAAGTAATACCTTACTAATCTTCCACCCATATGCGATTTCTTCAAAGAATTGTCCGCCAATCTCTACTTGCATCGAATCTACCTCTTCAGGTTGAAATGATTCATAGAATGTTCTAGAAGGATTTTCAGCCAGTACCCACACTAAAAGAGAGTTATAGCCTTTTTCTACTAAATCCTCAGTAAGGGCATGCACTAACTTACTCCCTATTTTTTGGCCTTGATATTCTTTCAGAAGATAGATTGCATATATCTCTGCATCATATTCATATTGGTTGCTTCTCTCTTTCCCACCATTTGCAAACCCAATAATTTGCCCACTACTGTCTTCAACTACTAATAAACTGGATTTCTCAAAGCCTTGATTCATTACAGCAGTCCAAAGCGTTTCCCGTTTACTATAGGATAGTTTATCGAGATACTCACTACATACAATTCCAGCATATGTAGTTTTCCAGCTATCTACATGTACCTTGGCAATTCCCGTAACATCATTTATCGTCGCTTGTCTTATAATCACAATGATTCCCCCCAATAGTTTGACATACTATATTCTACATCACCTTAAAATTTCCTTTTTCTGTATGATAAATCATAAAAAAACCGTCAGGAATTTTTCTTCCGAACGGTTATTTATTACACTTTAACTTACATTCGCGTTTGCTTGTTTCAATTGACGTCGTGTTTGTCTTTCACTGAATAAAAACAGAGAAATTCCTAAAAGAATCACTCCTCCACCGATGACCTGAGTCCACATGACAGTCTCTTTTAAAATATAATAGGCCAATATTGATGCACCTATTGGTTCGAATAATATGCTCATTGAAATCGTTGACGTACTCAACCATTTTAAAGACCAATTAAATAATGTATGACCTAATAGTGTAGGTACAATTGCAAGTAATAAAAAGTATCCCCAATCTGACGAAGGATATGGAAATAGTGAATATCCTAGTGAGACAACATAGAGAAATAGTGTAATGGAGCTTATCCCATAAACAACAAATGTGTATGTCATAAGAGATAGTCTTTTTCGAACCGTTTGCCCAAATAAAAGATATGCCGTAACCATGGCACAGGCCAATAATGCTAAGAAGTCACCAAATAGCGCCATTCCACTAATCGCAAAATCTCCCCAGCTAATGATGATACTACCACCTATTCCAAGAACACCACTTAAGATGGCTTTTATCCCAAGCTTTTCTTTAAAGAAGAAATATGTGCCGATAAAAGCAAATATTGGTTGAAGTGTCACAAGTACGGTCGAGCTTGCCACAGAGGTGTAGTTTAGTGATTCAAACCAAAGGATAAAATGAAAAGCTAAAAATACTCCAGAGATGACCGAATACAGCCAATCTCGTTTCGTAATGAGAAGGAGTTCGTGTCTGTACTTTAGAAGAAAGAAAGGCATCATGATTAAGATGGTTAAGAATAAACGGTAAAATGCAATTACTGGTGCTGGTGCAGTTGATAGTTTAACTAAGATTGCCGAGCTAGAGACAGCAATAACACCTACTGCTAGCATGACATAAGGGTTAACTTTAGGCTGGTTCATTCATTTTTACCTCACAAATTTTCTTATATTCTAATTGATAGTATATACGAAACTTCGAAAAACGAAAGAATGATTTTTTATTTTATTGTGATTTGCACCACTATACTAGGGGTGTTAATCTGCGTTGCAGGAACCTCGCTTTCCGTGGGGCGCCACTTGAGCCTCCTCGGCTTCGCCTGTGGGGTCTCAAGTCTGTCGCATATCCCACAGGAGTCTCGGTTCCTTCCACTCCGATTAACACGCATGAATTACTTAAAAGCCAACATTCGATAAACTCAAAAATAAAGTTCACATTTTCATCCTCATTGCCCTGCAACATGTTATTTCTATCTTCATAAAAAAATGACCAGGTTTTTAGCCTGATCATCTTTACTTAATGCGTATTAATACTTCCTACTTCTTCAAAGCTTCCTATTTTATGAGCGGTTATTTTTTTTGGTGAAAGGGCATATAGGTAATCTCCGATGTAGATGAGCCTGGTTATTCCACTTTCCCATTCTTCATAATGACGATTTTCGATTTCTGACAGGTGCGTGATTTTTGATTGGAGCTGTATTCCTTTTTCGTGGTGAATGTTATAGATATAAGCACCCTGGAATTCGAAACGCTGTTCATATTCACTACCTTCTACGTTTTGATAGACAGATAATGGGAAGGCGAATAATCCAGAATTTTTGTTGTATAAAAGTGCCTTATGATCATAATTTAGAGGTGAATAGGAACCTCTCCCGCCAATAATTTCAGTGAATTTTTCTTTAGGATGATGAACGTCAGTTATATCAAATAACGAAATTTTCAAGCCATCTGTTAGTACCCTCGGTTCTGCACCAGGTTCTTTACTTGCCATAATCTTCGTATCGTATCCAAATCCAATTAAATGGTTCTCATCATATGGATGAAGATAATTACTAAAACCAGGAATTTTCAATTCACCAAGCACTGTTGGATTCGAAGGGTTACTTGCATCAATGACAAATAACGGATCGACTTGTTTAAAGGTAACAATATAAATTCTATCCCCCATAAACCTTGCTGAGTAGATTCGTTCTCCCTTTGCTAAGTTCTCTAACTGCCCAACTTGCTTAAGGTTTTTGTCAAAAATATAGAGATTGTTTGCAGATGGACGCTCATCATTCCACGTATCACCTTTCGTTGTAGCAATTCGAAAATAGCCCTCATGCTCATCCATAGAAAACTGGTTCAACACTGTCCCTTGAACCTCAACCGTACTTTGGAAGTCCACTCTTTCATTTTCCACATTGAATTTATAAATATTTGTATCAGCCGAATACTCTGGAAACCTACTAGTGGCCACTTTGTCGAGTCTTTTATACGTAGGAACGGCTAAATAGATACTCTCTGTTGACATGAAAATTTCATGTCCACTCCCCAAATAAGTAGTAATCGTTGCTTCTTCTTTTGGTTTATCTAAGTTAAATGCCGCAATCATCGTGTAATTCGTTTCTACTGACTCAGGTAAATAGTAAATTTCATCATAATCTACTGGCTGAACGCTGTCATTTACAGCCGAATCTGTATACCTTGGTCGTAAATCCGCTTTATCATGTTGCTCTAAAATCCAATAATCTGGGTAATGATTTGAAATCATATACACGATGTTATCAATTTTTCTTGCCGTTACAAGTGAACCTTCTACATTAATTTCTCTTATTTGCTTTGGATTTGCACGATCTGAAATATCATAAATTATCGCTTTTGTTGAGTGGTAAAATGGCATTGGAAGTATGCCTTCTCTTGAATCAAGCTTTTTCCCTTTAGGATGGTCATAGTCGCGGTACTCATGTCCTAACACAATTAATTGGTCACGATGAACAAATAACTTATATGGTGAAAATTTATGATGATAAAAAAGTGTTGCCTCAACTTTCATTTGACTTGCTGGCAGAGCTTTCGTAATGATGACTCTTCCTTCATTAATTTGATAAATGTGAGAACCATCTGTTTTCACTAAATCTGCTTCATCTACCCCTTGGACTTGATTATTTGTTTCAGAATAATCTTGCCCTTGCCCCTCTGCACTACTCTCACCCTTAGCCATGTCAGCACCACTAGATTCTTCTACAGCAAAAAAACGACTTTCCTCCTTTTGACGTTCCTTTTCTCGTTTAATGGCTGTAGTAAAGTGTTTGTTTAAGTTTTCTAACGTTCCTACAACTGGAATATCCTCTAACACGACAAACGTTAATTCCTCTTTAGACGTTAATGAGGTACCATGCTTTGATTTAATTCCTCGTTTTACATGGAGCGTGTATTGGATTGCCCCACTATCGTAACCACCCTTTGGTGGTAAGACGAATATTCTTGTTTTATCTTCACTTAGCTGTAACGTAATATCTTGTTTTTCCCCAGCATCATTTGTAACATAGATAAGCTCTTGATTCATGCTTTTTTCATCAATTTCAGTGGAAAAAATGATCTCCCACACCTTATCGGTCAAGACAACAGGACTTTCATCATATGTTGTCCAAACACTTACAACTTTCGGTTTTGACATCATATATAAAGATATTGCGGCGAAAAATAATAGAAAACCACCTGTTATGACTAGAATTTTTTTCTTCACGATCAATCCCTCCTTATTGCTTTAGACGAAAAAGGTCGAAAATAGTTACAATTTTTTCAGATAATATTATTTTAAAAATTCAGATAAGAATAGTATAATAAACGGGTACTTTCTGCAAACTTTTGCCAAAAATACTAAAACGATTGTTTAGGAGGTCGCGATGAATCATTTAAAGCATGTAACAATTGGAGAACTATTAGTAGACGCAGTAAGCAAATACGGCAATCAAGAAGCAGTCGTGTATTCAAAAGAGGGTATTCGTCTTACTTATGAACAGTTTTACAATGAAACAACCCGACTAGCAAAAGCATTACTGGCAATAGGTGTAAAAAAAGGAGATCATCTTGCTATCTGGGCTACGAATGTTCCAGAATGGTTAACTCTTCAATTTGCTTCAGCTAGAATCGGTGCAGTCCTTGTTACAGTCAATACTAGCTACCAATCTAGTGAATTAGAATATTTATTAAAGCAGTCTGATTCGACCACTCTTTTTACCATTGATGGTTTTAAAGGAACTTCCTACATAGACATCATAGATTCTGTTACTCATCATAAGCGCGTTAGCTCTTCACCTACCGAATATCAATTAGACCATTTACCCCAGTTAAGGAATATGATTTACATTGGAAAAAATGAAACGCCTGCTGGAATGTTAAGCTACCGTGATTTACTTTCATTTTCAGAAAGAATAACGGATAAAGAGCTTCAACAGGTTGAATCTACTCTAAGTCCAGAAGACGTCATCAATATGCAATATACATCTGGAACAACAGGGTTTCCAAAAGGTGTTATGCTGTCGCATTTAAATATCGTTAACAACGGCTATCTTGTCGCCCAGTCTATGAAGCTAACGAATGAAGACCGTTTGTGTATTCCTGTACCTTTCTTCCATTGTTTTGGTTGCGTGCTTGGAGTGTTAGCATGTGTGTCAGTTGGTGCGACAATGGTTCCAATTGTGGAATTTAACCCAGAGTTGGTTTTACAAACTGTAGAAAATGAACGCTGCACTGGTTTACATGGAGTTCCAACGATGTTTATTGCTGAACTAAACCATGAAAAATTTAATGACTATGATCTATCTACTCTACGTACTGGAATAATGGCTGGATCAACCTGCCCCATCGAAGTCATGAAAAAGGTCATGAGTGAGATGGGAATGAGTGAAATTACGATTGCCTACGGTCAAACAGAAGCCTCACCTGTCATTACACAAACAACTACTACAGATCCAATTGACCGTCGCGTTAATTCAGTTGGAAAGGCACATCCACATGTTGAAGTGAAAATCATCGATCCGATCACGGGAAATGAAGTTCCACCAGGTGTTCAGGGTGAACTATGTACTAGAGGATACCTAGTTATGAAAGGCTATTATAAGATGCCTGAAGCAACATATGAAGCGATTGACGTAGATGGATGGCTTCATACGGGTGACCTCGCTACTATGGATGAAGATGGCTATGTTGATATTACCGGTCGATTAAAAGACATGATTATCCGAGGTGGGGAAAACATCTATCCAAGAGAAGTCGAAGAGTTTTTGTACCGTCATGAAAGTATTTTAGATGTACAAGTTGTTGGTGTTCCTGATGAAAAATACGGGGAAAAGGTTGCTGCTTGTATTAAAGTAAAAGAGGGACATGTACTAACACAAGAAGAGATCAAAGAATATTGCTCAGGAAAGTTGGCTTTTTATAAAATTCCTGAATACATCCTTTTTGTTGATGATTATCCAATGACTGCTTCAGGAAAAATTCAAAAGTTTAAACTTCGTGAGCAAGCACAAAATCTTGTACGTTCAACAACTCAATCCGTTTAACATTTTGGAGGTCGTAACCATCGTTACGACCTCTTTCTTTTTAATACCATGCTAACTTTTCCTTTAAATGATGTCTTTGAGAATAGAAAAGTAAAAAGACATTCAAAAAGATTAAACAGTTGCTTACCAATGAGTAGTCATAGTACACATAGAGAAACGGAATGGTCGTAAATGCCAACATTCCAGCAACCGTTAAGCTTTTAACCAGGATAAATAAAACAAAAAATACGAGCGCAAAAATGAGAAAAATTTTACTATTTAATATAAATAAGCCACCTATTAACGTTGCAACACCTTTCCCACCTTGAAACTTAAGGGTAATTGGCCAAAGATGTCCGATGACAACTGCTAAGAGAGCTGCAATTTGCCATTCAATTGGTAACACTAGAAGCTTTGCACCAACTACAATCAAAGCTCCTTTGAAAGAATCTCCTAAAAAAGTGAGGATAAATCCCTTTCTTCCCAATAACCTCCCTGCATTTCTTGCCCCTACGTTTCCACTACCTAATTGACGAATATCTTTCTTCATATAAAACTTAATCACGAAGTAACCAGTCATTATCGTACCGACAAAGTAAGCAAACAACAGATAGAAAAAAGGAATCAATTTCAAGAACACCTCCCTACCACTTTCACTATACCAAACCACTTCTTCATCTTGACGCTTTTTTAACTTTTTCTTTAAAAAAGTAAGTATTGGAAGTATCTATACAAATCAAAAAAATGCTATCATAATGAAGATAGAAATTTATATAGGCTGTAAGCATAGTTGAAGGAGAGGAAAAATGGGCAAATTAGGAAAACTTGTTTTTCGTTATAAAAAAACGACGATTTTATTATGGATAGCGATAATCGCTTTTTTTAGTATATTTGCATTAAAGTTACCATCTGTATTAAGTGGGAATGGCTTTGAATACGATGGTGAGTTCAAACAAACTCAAAAAATTATTGAAAACGATTTCGGACAATCTACAACATCAATTCTATTACTCTTTGAAAAAGAAGATTCTGTTAAACAAACTGAGTTTGAATCTTTTATAAATGATACGCTGGTAGAAACGAAATCAAAGATCTCTTCAATTGAAACAATTATGTCTCCGCTGGACCAACAGGAAATGAAAAAAGACGATGTAGCTTATGCGGTTCTTTTATTTCCTAAAGAGACCGATATGGATATGGTTATCCCAAAACTACGACAAGCTTTGACTAACGATGATGGTCTGACGGTCAAAATGACAGGTGAACCCGTTATCGTAAAAGATATCAATGAGGCAAGTCAAAGTGATTTAGCAAAAGCAGAAATGATCGGATTACCGATAGCTCTTGTCGTACTTATTTTAGCTTTCGGTGGATTAGTTGCTGCTGGTATTCCGTTAATCATCGGTGTCATTTCCATTTTGACAACGATGGGTGTTGTTTATTTCTTTAGTTATGCTTTTGATTTATCCATTTTCATTTTGAATATTGTACCGATGATTGGGCTAGCACTTAGTATTGATTTTGCCCTATTATTTATCAATCGTTTCAAAGAAGAAATTCAAACTAAATCCATAGAAGAGGCCATTTCTACGACTTTATCAACGGCTGGTCGTTCAATTGTCTTTTCAGGATTATGTGTATTTATTGGTTTACTAGGATTAATGTTTATTCAAATCGATATCTTCATTAATGTTGCGTTGGGTGGTATGGCGGTATTATTTGTATCTGTTTTATCAGCGATCACATTTTTACCAGCTCTACTTGCACTATTAGGAAAGAAAATCAATTCTTTAAGTCTCTTTAAAGTGAAAAGCAGTGGTTCAAATTTATGGAGAGTTTTTGCTAACATTGTTATGAAGCGACCTATCATTATGACACTTATCGCTCTAACAATTTTGATTATTGGACTTCTTCCAGTAAAGGATATCAATCTAGCAATTCCCGAAACAGATGCGCTACCGACATCATATGAGTCGCGTACTGCGATGGATACGTTTGAAAAACATTTCGTGGACGAAGAAAAGAGCGATCAAAACAAAGTAGTATTTGTTTTAGAGTCAAGTGATAAAGTACTCGAACAACAAAGCTTAGAAGCCGTAAAAAAAGCCATCGATGAAATTAAACAGGATTCACTTGTAACATCCATTGAGTCTCCCTTCTCACTTTTAGAAATGGATGAGCCGATGATGCTTGCACAAGTAGCATTATCACAAAATACAAATCCTCAGGTTGCAGCTGTGCTAGATCATTACACAACAAATAACAAAATGATGGTCAACGTGTACCTTGATACAACAAACAAACCAGAGGAAGCAAGAGCTTGGGTGAAAGAATGGGCAACTAAAGACTTTGAAGGCCTAACTACTTATGTTGGTGGTATGCCAAAATTCGAGCAAGAAATTTTCGACGAAATATTTGATAAGGCTCCTTATGGATTAGCATTAATATTACTTTCGACGTTTTTCATTCTTATGATTGCGTTCCGGTCAGTATTAATCCCATTAAAAGCTATTCTAATGAATGTGATGAGTTTAGGTGCTACATTTGGTATTATCGTATGGATTTTCCAAGGCGGACATTTTGGAATGGAATCTGTCGATATTGCCTTAATTCTTCCAGTATTTGTGTTTAGTTTAGTATTTGGTTTGAGTATGGACTACGAGGTATTTTTAATATCACGCATACACGAAACGTACCAACAAACAAAGAATAATGAGCAGTCTACGTTAACTGGTCTGATTTCTACAAGTAAAATTATTACATCAGCTGCAGCGATCATGATTGTTGTGACAGGAGCATTCGCGTTTACTGATGTAACACCTGTTAAACAGATGGGTGTTGGAATTGCTCTAGCTATTTTTATTGATGCGACGATTGTTCGGATGATATTAGTTCCTGCGCTTATGAAGTTATTAGGGGATTGGAATTGGTGGTTCCCTGGTATGAAGAAGAAAGAGCTTGAGAAGAAGACGACTGTTGCAAGTTAAGACTGTGTTTTGAAGAGCCTATGAATGAATGGGCTCTTTTTTATATTTTTTTAAATTAATAATAAAAATTTGTAACTTCTTGTGATTAACTTACGTCTAAGGTAGCAGAAGACTTAATAAGAGTAGGAGTTTCTATGCTAAAAAAAATATCATGCCTCTTTACCATAAGCATTTCTCTCATTTTTTTCCTATGTTTTGATTATATTTATTATCCCTTAATGGGGTTTAAAGCTAGTAGTCTAGCAAAAGAATATATCGAAGCAAAATATGGGGAAGAAATCGTAATTGATGATGTCTCTTATTCAAAAGCAATTGGTGATTCGACGGGTAAATACTTCATTCACGCACATTCGAAAAACAACCCAGAAATTGAATTTGATATTTATGACACACAGCATTTAACATCTATTTCTGATAATTATAAAGAGCAAAAATGGACTTGGCAGTTAGAAAAAGAATGGAATGAATGGCTGCATGTATTATATCCCACTCCATTTGTAAGTTCTGTATCTGCTTCTTTCCCTTCAGAAGCAAAAGAAATCTATTCTGCGAAGGACAGCTATCAGAAAGTACTTTCTGAGAAATATGCTTTTATTACAAATGATATTGTATTACATATATTTGATGAACCCACCACTCATATAGAGAGTGAACTAGAGCGCATCTATTGGTTAATTATGAAATTAAAAAGTCAACATTTAAAGGATTTTTCATTAAAAATTTACTATTATTCAAAGGATTTTAGTTTCCAATTAAACAATCGCTACATAGCATCATCTTCAGATGCCGGAATTGAATTAATCAACAATAGTACATACATCTTTCATTTTGATACAAGAATGAGTACAACAAACGACAAATTACTGTCTATTCAATCTTCTATTGAACTGAAAGAATTTATTGAAAAACGTGATGATACGAAGGAATGACCTTGCTCTTGGAAATGGAGAAGGTTTTTTCTTTGTAATTTTACGCTTCATTCTGACGAATCGTATCGAAGGCATTTTATTGAATTTTTAAAAATATAGACTTATAATGTGATAGATTGCTTGTCTAGGAATTTATACCTAAAAAAAGGAGGAGAACTGTTGAAATTTAAATCATTATCTTTACTGTTTTTAATCATGTTATTAGTCGGTACGTTTCTTACTCCAATGACTTCTGCCAATACTGACGAAAAACCTATGCTTGTTGCTCTAGGGGATTCCATTACATATGGCTATAATTTAGACCCCGCTAATCCAAAACCTTCAGAAAATGCATTTCCATCTTTAATTGGAAATGGTGAAAATGATGTAGTAAACCTTGGTGTTCCTGGTTGGAAGTCAAGCGATTTATTGGCAGCATTAACGACAGATCCAACATTCAGTGCAGCACTTTTAAAAGCAGATTTTATCACATTAAACATTGGTAGTAATGACTTTCTACAACATCCAGATGTTAAAAAGATATTAAAGGGTGAAGCACCGCCAACTGCTACACCTGAGCTTATCCAAAGTCTTCAAGCGACAAGTGTTCAATTAGGGACGAATCTTCAAGCCATTTTTGCTGCAATTCGTTCTCAAACTGACGCACCTATCGTGTTCTATAATTTATATAATCCATTTGGACCGAGTACACACCCTACATTCGCTGCATTACATTTGTTAGGTGAACAAATTATTACAGGTGTTAATAAGGATGTTATATTACCTATTGGTGTGGCTACAGGTTCTCTATTAGTTGACTCATACTCTGCATTTAATGGTAATCAAGCTACCTATATCCTACCGGGTGATGTTCATCCAACTTTTACAGGTCACCAAGCACTAGCTGCACTAGCTGATGCGGCATTATTAACGCTTGTACCAAAAGAAATTACCATCAATTTTGCTTTATCTACAACAGAAGAAACATCTGATCCTGTGGTTGTAACAATTTCAACGGGTGAAGAAGTAGTAGAAGCAAAATGGCTAGCAGGAGAGAAACTTGTAGCTGATTTTGCTGATGCAGGTACTCTAATTGAAGGTAACATTTTTGAAGTCACTGAAAATGGCACATATACGATCTATGTAAAAAATGCAGCAGGAGTCGAATCAGTAAAAACTTTTACAGTTAGTAACATTGTCGTAGCTCCTGTAGAGGAACCTACAGAAGAGCCAGTTGAAGAAGAAGAAGAAGCAGAACCTGTGACCACACCTAAAAATGGTCATCAGCTTCCTAACACAGCAACTCCTGTTTACAATCTATTAGTAGTAGGGATCGTGATGCTATTAGTAGGTACTACAGCATTGTTTATTGTTAGAAGAAAAACAGTTGGACAAAATTAAACCTTTAAGCCCCTAGGAATATGCTTTTATTCCTAGGGGCTCTTTTATGATTGACGGATTCTAAGACTCGCCTTAAAATGAAATTAATAACACTTATCTCTATATACGGGGCATTAGCTCAGCTGGGAGAGCGCTACGCTGGCAGCGTAGAGGTCAGGGGTTCGAGCCCCCTATGCTCCATACGAAAAAATAAGCGGGAAACCTTTGATACATAAGGGTTTGCCCTTTTTCTTTTTCTTTTTTGGAAGAACAAGTTTCTCTCTTTATCTTATGTTGGTCACATTTTAGTCACATCGGATTAGCTTTTATTGTATGAATATTCATTTGATTCAATGATTCAGACGTTTGTTTTTTGCATTTTGTTAACAAAATGGCGTTATTTCTGGACGTGGATTCGACTCCCACTGTCTCCATCAAATACATACTTATTGGTGGTTAATTGTTATTTCAACTATCAAAATATATAACTAAAGCACTGTTATAGATAACCTTACAAAACGTAAGTCATCTATAACAGTGCTTTTTTTCTTGGTAAATAGTCAGTCTGTTATTACATTTGTACCAGCTTCCTACATCCATCCAAATCTAAAGCTTATTAATAATACCAAAGCTTTTCATCTTTACTTTTACACGAATATTAACCACGGCATTCGAGAATGTTTCTCCCCAATTGTCTTGGTTTTTCATAAACTCTTCATAGTGATATGCTCGAAAATATGCACCTAAACCAACTGGGTCAATCTTTAATGATTGATAGCTCTTCATTAAATTTGTTAGATCATCCTTGAGTTGATTTTCAATGATCTTTTCAATCTTTTTTGAATCCTTTTCAACATCAAATTTACCGAATTCTTCAGTAAGTGAAATTACAGTATTAATATTAATATTGAATGTAATTAACCCATCTTTAAAATTAGTTTTTACTTTTCGTTTAACACTATCTATTGAATAGCTGATTGGCTTGTCTAAATTATCATTGTTATCAATTGTAAATGAAACCGTATTTTTTATCTTATCCTGTAGAAAAAGATGTAATGTGGTTTCTTTTCGATTTAAAGAATATGCGAATTTCCCTTTTTCATCTAGGAGAGTAGTTCCTACGACTTCTATACTCTGTGGTGTGACTGAGAGAGTAGCTAATGAAGGGGTAATGGATTTATCAAACATTTGATAATGAAAGGTTAGCAATTTCGAATCAATAGATTGACTTAAGTCAATATTACTAAGAAGTATATTCTTTAAATAAATACCTAACTGTGTTGTAGGCTCGATATCGTAATAAATAAAATCAGATACTGGCTTATCTACAGCTACAAGTAGACAATTAACAGAGTTTTTTGGATCACGATAAAAAACATCAAGTATTGGAAGAATATTCTCTTCTTCTAGGATTTCTTTTTCTAGTAAAATAACCTGTACTTTACCACCCACAACTCTCCCCATATTCATTGAACTAAAAGTCTGTCTTGCATCTCTTAGTGAACTATCAATGGTATTTAATCTTGTCATAGGTATTTTTGCTAGTTCGTTAAAGACAGGATTGGTTTGATATATCGACAATTTCCCTTCCTGATCCTTACCAATTCCAATTACAAGCGTAATTGCTTGATCCTCTAACTCCAAGCGGTCATTACAACCAGAAGGAAAAACTACAATCATAATCATTAGAATTAAAGAATACCGCCTCTTCATATTCTATGTCCTTTCTTCAATTTCGTTATTAGTATAGTTGAAAACAATAATAAGATTGGAAAAAGAAAAGCCATTCCTAAACCTGAAAAGTTTACCCAATTTGATAAAGTGTCTAAAGTGTGAAAATCTGGGTTAAAGAAAAAACCAGTAATAATAAATGCACATAAAAATGTACTATTGATAAAACTTGCATTTTTAGCATTTAATAAGAAACTTGAAGCAAATATTGCACTATAAAAATAGGGAATTCCCGTCATAGACAAAATAAATAAATAAAAGGGGAGGTAGATAATCTCAAATCGTTCTAAAAAAGGAAATTCAATTGTTTTTAACACATTAAGTGTTGGCCAAAGATAAGATTGAATTTCATCAGGACTAAAAAAAAGAAAAGAAATCAAAGTCACAAAAACCATACTAAACATTGTTAGGCTATTTGCGATGATAGCTGCTTTAATAGCAGACGTTTTATTTTCCAGAAAAGGATATAACAAAAAAATTAGTTCAAATCCAAGAAAAGAAAAGAATGTATCTTTAGCGGAAACAAACAAAGGTATCCATCCATTTTTTATAATTGGTAAAAGATTCAACCAATGTGCATCTTTTAAAGCAAATAATAACAAAGGTAACATCCACAAAGTGATTGTAAAAATGATTTCTCCATATCTAATTATTGTAAGTAAGCCTCTTGATACAATGATATACAGAGGTACAGTAAACAATAACAAAATTAAAATCACACTAGTTTTCGGTAAAATCCAAACACTTATAATATGAATGGCAGAAAAAATAATTGTAAAGAAAAACAAAAGAGAGTACAATACCCAAACCAGTGTGAAGAGTTTTCCGATAATGGTCCCAAATAAATTAGAAATAATTTCAAAAATTGTTTTATTGGGAAAGCGTTCCATCACCTTAATAATTAATATATTTACGATTATCGTTACTAATCCACCGAGTATGATAGAAATCCAACCGCTTGTACCTGTACTTTTGTGAAGCTGACTTGGGAGTGTTAAAATACCTAGTCCTGTTTGAGTTAAATAGATAAAAATGATGAACTGTATAGTGGTTATAGGATGCTTACTGTAGTCCTGTTCAATTTTCATCGTCCCACTCCCTCTTCTTTCCTTGTCTCAAGTCTTGCTGAGGTTTGGTACTATTTGGTCTATGTTTCATAAAGAAAATTGGTAATCGTACTAAAAAATCTTTCCAATCTTTCACTATGATTGGAGCCATTGGACTTGTATAAGGAATGCCTAATGATTTTAATGAGGCTAAGTGTCCGAAAAGACACATCATCCCAATGATAATCCCAACAATACCAAACATAGATGAAATTAACATCATGGGAAATCTAATTAAACGAACGGAAGCCGCCATATCTTGATTAGGAAAAATGAAAGAAGATATAGCTGTTAACGCAACAACAATTACCATAATATTACTTACGATACCAACTTCAACAGCAGCTTGGCCAATTACAATCCCACCGACAATTCCAACTGTCTGACCAATCGGGGCTGGAAGTCTTTGTCCAGCTTCTCTTAGCATTTCTAAAACGAGTTCCATAAGAAAGGCCTCAAGAATTGGTGGATAAGGGACTTTTTGCCTAGATTCACCAACAGATAAAACTAATTCTATAGGTATAACTTCATAATGAAACGAAATGGCAGCTATATAAAATGAAGGTAAAAATATTGCTAAAATAAAAGCCAGAAAGCGTAGAAGTCTAATGAAAGAAACGGTTATCCACCTGGTACTATAATCATCTACATTCTGAAAAAAAGATGCAAACGTCATTGGAGCAATTAAAGCACCTGGAGAGCCTTCAAGAATAACAGCCATTCGACCTTGTAGCAAGTGAGATACTACACCATCAGGTCGTTCTGATATAAGAAATTGTGGAAAAGGTGAATAAGGTCTTGACTCAATAAATTCTACAAGTTCACCAGTGTTAATAACACTATCCACATCTATCGATTCTAACCGTTCTTTGAACATTGCTAGAGCCTCTTTGTTAACGACATCATCAAGGTAAAGAAGGTGTATTGTTCCTTTTCCTCTAGAACCGACTTTTAATTTCTGCATTTTTAATTCTTGATGAGGGAGGTAACGTCTTATTAGAGCAATATTTTTCCCAGCAGTTTCTATAAAGCCTTGGTGAGCTCCTTTTAGTGTGGATTCAGTTTGTGGCTCTTCAATCGCCCTTTGAGGCCAACCTTGGGTTTCTAATCTTAATGCTGAGTTTTTATTATCTGTTATTAATATAGAGAAACCTTCGAACAAGGCTTCAATTATACTATTCCAGTCAAATAACTCTTTAATTTCTCCAACTGTTATAATGGAGTCCAGAGGTAATTGATTATTATATTTATGTACTAATGGTTCAATAACATCGCGGTTGATAGAAGACTTATCTGCTAAATCGGATAGATAAACAAGTGTGAACGATGTACCAGAAGGGTTTTGGAAGTGTCTATATACTAGATCTGGTGTTTCAGTAAAGTAACTTTCCAGAAATTGTATGTTTTCATTTTTATTGTAACTTAAAGAAGGTTTGTCATTATCGTCAGGCTGATATTCACTTTTGTCGTTTTTCTGATTCATTAATTTTTTCCACATTGACAATGTTTACGCCTCCAAGCCCAGATAGCATACTCTAATCAGTAGTTGTCTTGATTATTAGGACTTCATTTTATCATTGCCTTTGTATATTCTTGTTATTCCTTAATTAACCAGATTATTTATTATGTAGATATTAATCGAGGATCAAGGGCTTATCGTTCGAATTAGAAGCAATCGCTTCGCTACGTTTTACCTGAGAAGATGAATTTAGTTCGCGGAAAGGTCATTGGTCATGCGAAAGGCTTTGCATTTGTTGAATCGGAAGACAAAGTTAATGAACAGGATATCTTTATCCCACCTAAGCCAAGAACATATAAAAAAACTACTTACCTTTATGAAAGAAGAGGCTTATAAGCCCTTAACGGTTCAAGAGTTAGAAGAAGCATTTGGAATAGAAGTCTCCGCAGCCTTTAAAAATTTTGTGAAGGCATTAGTTCAAATGGCAATTTTCTCAAACCTATTTTTGAAGACTTTGTATTTTTTATAGGGGAAAGCATAAATGTAAATATGGTTCGTTCCGTTTCGTTACAGGCACTTGCTTTCCGCGGGGAGAAAGTCGAGCCTCCTCATTGAAAAGCTAAATGCAAATACCACACCAATAAGAACAGGTGTGGTAATTTACAATACGAATTAACTCATATTCTACTTATCATAAACTCAAATTCTATATCCTCATTGGATTGAATAAGATGTTCATTATGGACTGGGGCTCCCCAACTATCATCTCCACCTACTCCCATTTGTTTCCCTGCAACTGTTACTACAGTATAATAAACATTAGGTAATTCATAATGATGTTGTGCATTTTCAAGCTCAAAAGCAGTGTAAGGAGAAAAATTACATTCTACGGCTTTATTAGTCGATGATATTTTTATCCCTTGTCCTTTTTGATCTGTTACATTTACCCAGCGCACTCCAGTTCGATTCCCGGATTCTTGAGGCTTTAAATAGTTTGAGAGATTCTTTGCCACTTGATTTTTAAAAATACCTAGTTTTGCTCCCTTTGCTCGGTCAGAGTAGTTTTCTTCTGGTCCCATTGCATACCATTCTAAGTTTTTATAGTCTGCTGGAATTTTGAATGAAACTGCAAAGATTGGCATTGGTGGTAGTTGATCTTCACCTTTATAGGTTGATTTCACTCGAATACTACCATCCGAATAAACTGTGTACTTTAGTTTTGTCTCCATTTTTTTACTAATTGAATACTTGTACGTGAATGTAACGTTGACTTGGTTATAATTTTTTTCAACAGAAATATTTGTGCATTTTCTAGCGATACTTGCTGTAAGCCAGCACCCTGAATGATAATTTTGTGCATATCCTCTATCATTATCAGTAGTGGCTCTCCAAAATAGAGGAGCAGGTGGATATTCTATCATTTCTTTTCCAGCAAAGTTAACAGAAACTAAACTACCCACTTGTTTAGAGAACATAATTGTAAAGTCCTTTCCATGAACGCCAATGTTCACATCACCTTCTACAACTCTGAATTCCCCTTTATTTATTACTTCTTTTTCTTCCACTATATCTTGTTGCTTACTATATACAAATTGACCAAAAGCAACCTCATATCCTGCCTCGGCCCATAAAGTATCCTTCCTTAGCTTAAGCGAGGTATGTACACAATACTCCCCAGGATCTTCTAGCAAATCATTCGGCCAGTAGAAATCAATTCGTCCTTTACATTGTGGACCAACATCAGCAGGTAGATTGTTTCGATAAATTTCTTTCCCTTCAAAATAAAGGCTGTATTCAAATTCATACTCTTTAACATTTGTAAAAAGATTATCGTTAATAATCATTACTCCCATTTGGTCAGGATTAAGCTTGATATTTTGATATAAGTACTTCACTTCTTGCATTTTAGGAGAGATTTCACGATTTGCATAAACAAGACCATTGGTACAGAAGCCATAGTCGGTTGGTCGGTCACCAAAATCACCACCATAAGCTAAATATTCATTACCATACTTGTCTTTTTTCATCAAAGACTGATCTATATAATCCCAGATAAATCCCCCTTGATACATCGGATATTTCTGTTCAAGTTCTGTATATTTGTACATCCCACCTAATGAATTTCCCATAGCATGCATGTATTCACAACTTATATAAGGTTTTGTAGGGTTATCATTAAGATATTTCTCTATATCAGCAGGTTTTGCATACATACGACTTTCCATATCGCTAGTATCATTATAATCTCGATTATGAAAAACTCCTTCATAATGAACAAGACGACTCGAGTCAACCGATTTAAAATATTTAGAAACGTTAAGAATTACTTCGCCTGCATAAGATTCATTACCACATGACCAGATCAGAATCGAAGGATGATTTTTGTCTCTTTCATACATAGAAATGGCCCTATCCATTACAATGTTTTCCCATTCTTTTTTGTTACCAGGTATATTCCAAGAAGGCTCTATGGCACCCATCTTTTGCCATGAACCATGAGTTTCTAGATTCATTTCATCAATTACATACAAACCGTATTCATCACATAATTCATACCAGTACGTTTGGTTTGGATAATGTGATGTACGAACAGCATTAATATTATTTCTTTTTAATGTTTTAACATCCCATAACATGTCTTCGTTTGAAATTGAACGTCCAGTATAGCAATTGAACTCATGTCGGTTTACACCCTTAAAAACAATTCTTTTCCCATTGATATACATCATTTCATCGATCAATTCAAACCTTCTAAAACCTACATTTTGTGGAATAACCTCTATTAAATGATCGTTCTCATCAAAGATTTGAATATATAATTTATATAAATAAGGATCTTCTGCACTCCACAAATATGGGGCTAGCACTTCTATAGATATGTTTCCCGATAATTGTTTCGGTTTAGTTGTTTGAGATTCTACTAAATTACCATTTTTATCTACTATTGTTCCAATAATTTTTGACCCTTCTGGTACTTCTGATAAGAAATTTAAATCTACGTTAAGTGTACCTACTTTGTAAGTAGCGTTTAACTCAGCGCGAACATTTAAATCACTTACATGAATTTTAGGTACGGTATAAAGATATACTTCTCTAAATATACCTGATAATCGCCAAAAATCTTGATCCTCTAACCAACTGCCTGTACTTCTCTGATAAACCTCTACAGCCAACTTATTCTCTCCATTGTTTAAGAAAGGAGTTAATTCAAATTCTGCTGGGGTAAACGAATCTTCACTGTATCCTACAAATACACCATTTAACCAAACATAAAAAGCACATTCTACTCCTTGAAAGGATATATATACAGGCTTACCTTTCATATTTGAAGGCACATGAAATGATTTTATATAACTTCCAACCGCATTATGATCTTCTGGAATTTGTGGAGGACGGATATCATGATGTCCATCCCAAGGGTACATTGTGTTTACGTACTGTGGTTTCCCATAACCTTGTAATTGTATATGTCCTGGGACAGTTATATCTCCCCATGCTGAAGAATCATATTCAGCTTCATAAAAATTTTCTACTCGACACTGGGGATTAACTGCATAATTAAACTTCCAATTTCCATTTAGGCTATGTCTCATCTTCATCGGTCTAATCGAACTAGCTTCTTTCATTGTTTCATAGTATCTATGGTCTGAGTGTGCAGGAAGTCGGTTGACTGCATATACATTTGTATCTGAAAGCCATTCAAGACTAGGGCTTGTTTCTGTATTATTAATTGTCTTCAATCTATTCACATTTCCTTTCTTTTACATATTTCTTCATTGAAAGACGAACATCACAGACTTTCTAACCTATACATCACACTTTTAAAATCATGATTTGGATAAGGGATATTCACACCCATATTCATTAATTCATCTCCACCATATACTTCATTCGTTTCGATAATTCGATAATCTTTGTCAGGGTCTAATCCAGATAATTTTATTGTCTGAAATGGTCCATTGGCTTCAGCTAAAACATGGACATAGAATAAAACTGCTTTTGTCTTATCTTCACTTACATGTATCGTTCCATAATTTTGACATTTAAAAGGATCGATTAGCCGATAGAGATCACCGTATTGTACCGTCATACGAATAGATTTATATAGCGAAATTTGTTTTTTCATTTCTTCCTTTTCTTCATCTGATAACTTTGTTACATCCAGTTCATATCCAAGATTTCCATCCATTGCAACATGTCCTCTAGTTTCAAGTGGTGTTATTCGACCGACCTGATGATTTGGAACTTCAGAAACATGAGCACCCATTGAACTAACTGGATAAACAAGACTCGTTCCATGTTGTATACGCAATCTTGATATAGCATCCGTATTATCACTAGTCCATGTTTGCGGCATATAATAAAGCATTCCGGGGTCAAATCGACCACCACCACCAGAACAACTTTCAAATAATATGTGTGGAAAGCGTGAAGTAAGCTCTTCTAACACAGAATATAAGCCTAATAAATAACGGTGTGCTATCTCTTTCTGCCTATTTGCAGGAAGGGCTGCCGAACCTATTTCTGTCATATTTCGATTCATATCCCATTTGACATATTCAATTGGAGCACTATCTAAAATTGCCGTCACCCGCTTTAATACTTCCTCACAAACATCCGGTCTAGAAAAATCTAATACAAGTTGATTTCGACTTTCCGATCGTCTTCTGTTAGGGACATGAATGCACCAATCTGGATGGTTTCGATATAAATCACTGTCAACTGAGATCATCTCAGGTTCAAACCACAATCCAAATTTCATTCCTTTTTCATTTATCTTTTCAGCTAATCCAACCAAGCCATTTGGTAGCTTTTCCTTATTAATAAACCAATCACCTAACGAGGTTTTATCGTTATCTCGTTCACCAAACCAACCATCATCTAAAACGAATAACTCTATCCCTGCTTCTGCAGCGATATCGGCAATAGACATAATTTTATTTTCATCAAAATCAAAATACGTAGCTTCCCAATTGTTTATCAAAATTGGACGCTCCTTGTTTCGATGTTCCCCTCTACAAAGACGATTTCGATATAATGTGTGGTATGTACGTGACATTTCTCCAATTCCTTCTGAGCTGTAAACCATGACGACCTCTGGCGTTTGAAAAACTTCACTAGGCTCCAGCTTCCATGAAAAATCAAAACTGTTAATCCCCATTGTGACACGAGTTTGATTCGTTTGATCAATTTCAACGGAAGCATCAAAGCTCCCACTATAAACAAGGCTAAAACCAAAAGCCTCTCCCAAACTTTCCGTTGTTTCAGGTCGAACCAACGCGATAAATGGGTTTTGATGATGACTGCTAGAACCTCGTCTACTTCCAACTGATTGAACTCCTCTTCTTAAAGAAAGTCGTTCTACATCACGCTCACGTACCCAAGCACCAGGAAGATTCATCATTTCAAATCTCGTATCCCTAATATCCACATTTATGGAAGCTGCTTTTAATATGTGTTGAGTCTCCAAGCCGTTATTTTCTATTAACGTTGACCGGGTAATGACGTTTAATTCTTTAAATACGGTATACATTAACGTGATATATAGTCCTAATACTTCATCTTTTAGGCGTAGCTTTAATGTTTCAGCCTCATTCTCACCTTCCACATAAGTAGCAGGAAGACCAGAAAGTTTAGGTTTTCCAGAAATAATCTCATGTGAATCATATCGAAAATCAGTGATTCTTGAACCATTTGGCTGTTCAATCTGCACTGCTGGTCCTCTAAAATCTGTATTCCCATAAGCTGGATACTCCTGAGGGAGTGTATCGAGTGAAAATGACCTGTCCTCTTTGTTTGGATTAGGTGAAAAGCCACGGTCTTTAAATCGGAGACTATTAGGAACACGTGCATGTCTTACCCTTTTTCCCCAATATAGATGTGCTAAATATCCTTCATTTACAATTTGCATAACATAACTTGTATTTTTAGCCTGCAAGTGAAATATTTTACTAGATGGATCAAAACTTATTGGCATTGAAATTCCTCCAATACAATGATATTTAGGTTATAGAATTGCTGTTCTCTTTAAGATTTTTACTTCATACGGCGATAATTCAATTGTAGATGGCGCATCTTCCCCGGTTCGCACATCGATATATACTCCGTCTGTTAATTCTACGGAGTATACATTTGTACTGAAATTAAATAGGAATACAAAATCTTTTTCTCCATCCGTTCGTAGTTGTGCTGTTACACCATAAGGCAATTCGCTATTTATTGTTCTTTTTACTCCAAGCTGCTTTGTTAATTGGCCATAAAAATCAGAGTGGAATTGATCTTTATTTCTAGACGCAATATAATACGATTTCCCTTTTCCTAAGTTATTTACCGTAATTGCTGGTCTGCCTTCATAGAAATCATCTCGATAGAAGGCTAACGCTTGAGCCCCTTCTAAATGGATTAATTCACATAGTTCATATGCAACATAAGAACCTACCAATCCGAAGTTGTTATTTTTAGAAAAAACAATCGTATTAGTGTCCCCATCCTGTAAACCTTCTATTTCCTCTGACCATATACCTAATGTTTTACGAAGTGGACCTGGAAAACCACCTAGAAAACATAGATCATTCTCATCCACAACACCTGACCAATAGGTAGCTACAAAATTTCCACCATTTGTTACAAATTCTTCAATTTTATTCCCTACCCCGCCCTTAACCATATAAAGCATCGGTGCGACTACTAATTTATATTTTTGTAAGTCACTCTCCATATCAATTACATCAACTGGAATGCCTCTTTCCCAAAAAGCTTTGTAATGCCTCTTTACTGTATCTTCATAACCCATTCCAATGTTACGTGGGCCTTGTGCATCTTTGAGAGCCCATCGATTTTCTGTATCAAAGATAATTGCTACTTCAGGCTCTATACTGGTATCGACTATTTCATCCAACATTCCAAGCGCTTCTCCTACTTCCATCACATCTTTAAATACTCTCGTATTTTCATTTGCTACATGGTCAATGACTGCTCCGTGAAACTTTTCACTGCCACCTCGACTTTTACGCCATTGAAAATACTGAACAGAATTAGAACCATGTGCCACAGCTTGAATAGAAGATAATAAGTGCATACCAGGCCTCTTTAACTTACTAATCTCTTGCCAGTTTGTTAAGCTAGGAGTACTTTCCATTAACATAAATGGTTGACCATTTTTTAAAGAACGGAACATATCATGGTTCAAAGCAGTCCATACTGCAACATCTACATCATCCCAAGTGAAATGCCACTTTGGATAGGAATCCCATGAAACAAAGTCTACCTCTTTAGCAAACTTTGCATAGTTTAATCCTTCAAAAGCCTCCATAAAATTTGTCGTTGTAGGTAGAATAGGATTCTTTTCCTTTAAGGGTGCAATTTCATGTCGATAAAAATCAATTGTTTGATCCGTTACAAAACGCTTCCAATCCAAATTTAATCCATGAACCATTGTTTCTCCATGTGAAGCTGGTGACTCAATTTGTGACCAACTTGTAAAAGTATGACTCCAGAATGTTGTCCACCAAGCATGATTTAGGTTATCTATCGTTTGATATTTGTCCTTTAACCAGGTTCGGAATGCATCCTGACAATAGTTACAATGACACTCACCCCCGTATTCATTTGAAATATGCCAACCGATTACCGCTCGGTGTTGCGAATATCGCTCAGCTAACTTAGTATTCATTATTTTTACTTTTTCTCGGTATACAGGTGATGTGAAACAGTGATTGTGTCTTAATCCATGTAAATTTCTCCTACGATTGGGTCCAACCCTTAGAACTTCTGGATATTTCTCAGACATCCACGCTGGCCTAGCTCCACTGGGAGTTGCTAGAAAAACATATATTCCATTTTTTTCGAATGTATCTAGGACAAAATCTAGCCAATCAAAATTAAATTTCCCTTCGTTTGGTTCAAGAGCCATCCAAGAGAAAATTCCAACGGACATCACATTACAATTAGCTAACTTCATTAAGCGTATATCTTCTTCAAAAACTCCAGGGTATTGCAACCACTGCTCTGGATTATAATCTGCACCGTGTAACATTTTGGTGATTTTTTCACTAAACGGAGTCCATTTTCTTATCACCTTGATCCTCCTTTTATTAATCCTGCCTAGATGAATAAATATTTTAGATTTTAATAGTTTAAATGAATTGTGTTGGTCGAACGGTCTATCAGTTAGCTTTATTGTATGGAATAGAAAATAAAAAACTGGTTTGTGGATATTATGTAATTGTTTATCCCATTCTGTTAAAACGCAGGAAAATTCTTTCTTATTTTTTATTGGAGGACGGCTCGATTGCCTTACTATAACTGGACAACCGAGCCGTAGATTGAAAAAAGACACTTAAAGACGAAGTGGTACAATACATTTATTTATTAACCTTTGACTGACCCCATCATACCTGCAACAAAGTGTTTCTGCATGAAGAAGAAAACCGCTGCAGTTGGGAGTGTCGCAATGACAATTGCGGACATAATAACACCGTAATCTGGTGTATAACCAGCACCAAGATTAGATATGACCAAGGGAATCGTTAGATTTTCTGGTGATTGTAAAACTACCAATGGCCATAGATAATTGTTCCAACTATTCATAAACGCGATAATGGCTGCCGCTGCATAAACCGTTTTCATTGTTGGTACATAAATACGGAAAAAGATCCCAATTTCACTAAGTCCATCAATTCTACCTGCTTCCACCAATTCCTTCGCGAACATTTTCGTATTTTGACGGAAGAAAAAAATGAAAAAGGCAGTAATGATCGTTGGTAATATAACTGCAGCCAAAGTATCAATACCTAAGAAAGGCGCAGTTGCTGATATTTTCCCAAAGAATCGGTACAACGGAATCATAATCGCTGCAAACGGAATCATCATGGATAACAATAAAATGTTAAATATTTTATCTTTTCCAGGTGAACGGTAAATTTCAAAACCATATCCAGCTAAAGAACCAATTAACAATGTTAAAAATGTTGTAATTACTGCAACTATAGTAGAGTTAATCATTGCACTCATAATATCAACTTGACCAAATAAAACTTTCAAGTTTTCTATTAAGTGTGTACCAGGTAGTAGACGACCTTTGGTAACATCTACGGATTTGTTTGTCATACTAATAAGCATCCATAAAAATGGGAAAAGAGAAATGATTGATGCAACACTTAAAATAACATAGGTAGCTACTCTCTTTAATTTTTTCATTTTTTATCACCTGCTACTCTAAATTGAATAATAGATAAGAGAACAACTAAGATCACAATAACGTATGATACTGTCGCGGCATATCCAAAATCTGGCGTATATTCAAACGATAAATTGTATATGTACATTGAAATGGAAAGCGTTGAGTTACCTGGACCGCCACTCGTAATATTCATAACCTCATCGAATAATTGCAATGTACCAATTGTTGAAACAATTGACGTAAATAAAATGATCGGTTTCAGCATTGGAATTGTAATATAAAAGAATTGTTGAAAAGCAGAGGCTCCATCAATTTTTGCAGCTTCATACATTTGCTTATCAACGTTTTGTATTGCTGATAAATAAAAAATCATGTTGTATCCAGTCCATTTCCAAGTTATCGCGATAATAATTGTGATTTTTGCTAATAAAGGATCAGTTAGCCAATTTAAAGGCTCCGAAATAATGTTAATACTCATTAAAAACTTGTTTACTAAACCATCGACTGCAAATAAATATTTAAAGATAACTGCATATGCAACAAGAGAAGTTACGCACGGTATGAAAATAGCTGTTCGGAAAAAACCTTTAAATTTTAATGTTGCATCATTTAGTAGAACAGAAAAGAAAAGCGCTAAAATAATCATAATAGGCACTTGAATCAATAAATAAATGAGTGTATTCGTTAGTGCTGAAATAAACGTTGGGTCACTAAATAATCTAAAATAGTTTTCAAGACCTACATATTCTAGGTTCGTACCCATACCAGATTTTAAGGATAGTAGAAATGCTTGTACCATAGGATAAAAATAAAACAAAGAAATTCCGATACCAGATAGGGAAATAAACATCCAACCCATGTAGTTTCTCTTTAAACGATGCATTAATGGCTTTTTGCTATTCAACGCTGGTTGCACATCTGTTTTTTTTGACAGTTCTATCATGTTCTTACTCCTCCTTGCTCATGAGAAAAACTCAACTTTTTAAGAAAGGGATTCTACTAAAAGTAAAATACTTTCGTAGAATCCCTCTTATTCCCATTTGCCTTAACTTAAAGAATTATTTTAGTTGTGATTCTGCCTGAGCTTGAGCATCCGCAAGTACATCTTCTAACGGTTTACCTTTTAGATAATTTTGAACTTCAGCAGCTAGTATATCTTCTATTGCATATGTGTGTAACCCCATGTTTACAGCAGGAACTTCAGCCATCCATTCGGAGAAGTCTTTTACAATTGCTTGACCACCAAAGAATTCATTTGGAGTTGCATAAGCATCACTAGTTGATGCTGGTTTATACGTACCAATTGCACCTACTTCAGTTACTAATTGTTCGTAGAATGGTACGCTAGAACCAAATGTTTTACCTAAGAATTCAGCAGCTTTTTCTTTTCCATCGACGTTTAAAACATACCACGAGCTTCCACCTTGGTTAGATGCTTGTTTTGAACCGCTCATGTTTAATCGTGGAGTTGGAGCAACTGCCCATTTCCCAGCTTGAGATTTTTCTGCAGCGATGCTAGCTGTAATCCAGTTACCAACAGGAACTGTTGCAACGTCACCACTGTTAAATGCAGCAAGGAATTGACTCCAATCAGAATTAGCTTTAACAATATCAGCTTCCATCAATGCTTTATAGTTCTCTAATGCTTTCATTAATGCTTCGTTTCCAACTAAGTTTACAGTTTTACCGTCTTCTTCTACATACCAAGACCCTGCTGTTTGCATCATGACACGAAGCATACCTAAGTCATTTGGATCAAGAGAAACGAAATCTTTACCAGTTTTTGCTTTTACATCTATACCAATTTCAATGTATCTTTCCCACGTAATGTTCGTTAAATCGTCAATTGTATAACCAGCTTCTGCAAGATAGTCTGTGCGGAAGAATAATCCTGTTACACCTGTATCAAATGGGAGACCATATTGAACTCCATCTAAGCTAGTAGGTTCAAGCTTATATGCAGCAAAATCATCTCGATTGAAATAGTCACCAATTGGAAAAAATGCATCTGGATATGCTTTTAAGAAACTTTGAGCACGTTGGTCCTCGATTAATACGATGTTAGGCATACCTTTCATAGTCCCTGAACTCAATCCAGTATTTAGTTTTTGAACGATATCATCTTGTGCATTTTCAACGATATTTAGATTTATATCGTCACCAGGATAATGCTCTTTTGCAATATTAAGTGCTGCAATGTTGAAGTTTGGATCCCAAGCCCAAACTGTCACTTTTGTTTTTCCATCTTTTGTACCACCGTCACTTGAGCCTTTTTCATTCGAATTTGCTGATTCACCACTACAAGCTGCTAAAATAAGGATAGATATTACAGTTAATACTAAAAAAAATTGTTTCTTCATTTAAATACCCCCTCTTTCATTCTTTTTGAAAGTTTTTCAAGATGCTTTAAATAAATTTTAACATCTCATTGGAAAATACTACTAGGACGATATTTAGAAGATAGTTTGATTTTCTTTAGAAGAATATAAAGCGCTTTCATTTAAAGTGTTAAAAATTTCTGAATTGTAATATTTTTAGGTTGGTTATTGTATTATTTTTGGATTTCATTTAGCTGTTCATACAAGCTCCTACCATAGCTCTAATACATTTGTACTGAGAAAGACAAGACACATGTAGAAAAAATAACACTTCGTCTGGTGACAAAGTGTTATTTTCACTTAATTAGTGGTAAAGTAATTCTTACTTTCGTTCCTTTTCCGAGCTCACTAGTAATTTCTACTCCATATTCTTTACCAAACAATAATTGAATCCTTTCGTGTACGTTACGCACACCGATGCCACTAAATAATTGGCGTTTTTCCTTTATATATGGTAATTTCTCACCCGTATTATCCAAAGCCATTCCATCACCAGTATCTATTATTTCGCAAATGAGTTCCTGATTTTTTGGTGCGATTAGTATTTTGATATAGCCTTCCTTTTTGTGGGTAAAAGCATGGAAAAAAGCATTCTCGATAAATGGCTGAATGACAAGTTTCGGCAAATGATACTTTAAGGAATCATGAGTAACGAGGTAATTCACTTTAATTTGGTCTCCATACCTCGTTTGATTGATCATGACATAGTTTTTTAAATTACTAATTTCTTGTTCAACCGTAATCGTTTCGTCCACATTACCTAATGCATTATGTAGTAATGATATCAGTGCATCTATGGTAGAAAAGGCTTTTTCCTTCTTCTCTTCTTTTATTAAAAACTTAATGGATGTTAGGGTATTATAGAGAAAATGTGGATTAATTTGATGTTGTAATGCCTCTAGTTCGGCCTTTCGTTGTCTTCGTTGTGTCTTCATCACGATATTTACATATTCGTGCAACTCATTGAGCATATAATTAAAGGCGCTAGCTAATTTTCTTGCCTCATACCCACCTGTCTCTTGTACTTTCTTATTAAAATCATACTTAGCCATATTTGAGATTTGATTAACTAATTTACTTAATGATACTGTCATTCTTCTTGAAATAATAAATACTACGATTACAGCAAATAGTACGATTATTATACTAATGAGTACGATTTCTCTTGTATCAATAAGGTTGTCCATGACTAATTCCTTGTCAATTAAATTTACAAGATATAAATCAAGAGTTGGTAAATACTCCGATAACATTAAATAGTCCTTATCAAATATGTTTACTTCTTTATGTCCTAAATGATTGTTATCCTTATCTCTAATATAAGTCAACAAATCAAGTGCACTTTTACCTATCATTTCCTGTCGGCTACTTGTAATTATTTTACCTTCACTGTTTACGACTAACACACTGTTACCGTTACTTGTATATCCTTCATAAAATTCTCTAAAATTTTGTTCTCTTATCGGAATATATAGATACCCATATATGTTTCCAGTCACTCTTTCAGTAAGAGCCTTTGTTGCTACAATCATTGGTACATCATTTGTTGCCTCTGACTGATCAAATTGATACATGATTTTGTTAGGATTTTCTCTTGTCTTAATCGTCATTGGGTGGTTGACTAAAGTATGAGCTGTAATTGGCCAGTTTGAATACTTCATATTAAATAATTTGTAATTTGCCCCCAATAAGATTAAATTTGCATCATTAGGATTTTCATTATAAATGCGTTTCATTTGTTCTTTAATATCGTAAAACGAGATATTCATATGTAAGGAGTCTCTATCTTTTTGGGTCAAAACCTTTTTAATCGTTCCATTATTTTGAACATCAATTGATGTAACGACCACGGAATAATTGAATGCTTCAAGCCGTTGTTTAATTTGGCTAAGTACTTTTGTATTAGTTATAGTAAATGTTTCCATAAAAAGGTTACTCGACATCCGAATGGTGCTAAAGGTAATTAGAATCGTTACTAGTACAATACTAATGACCATTACTAAAAACATTTTTAGAAATAGACTATTACTTTTAATAATAATGATTAATTTCCTCATCTACAGTTTTCCTCTATTCATTGCTGAATCTTTTTTCGGTAACTACTCGGAGACATTCCCTCAATTCGCTTAAAAACCTTACAAAAATAACTAGGATCTGAGTAACCAACCATTTCACTTACTCTTGATATCGTTGTTTTACTAGACTTCAAAATGTACTTCGCTTTTTTAATTCTTACTTGATTTAAATACTCACAAAAGCCTTCTTTATGATGGGAACTAAAATAACTTGACAAATATGATGGGTTAAAATGGAAATGTTTAGCTAACTTTGTTAACGAAAGTGGTTCTGAGTAGTAATCATCAATATATTGCAATAATAATTTCATATTTGTCTGACGTTCCTCTTTTCCATCTTGTAAGACTATTAATCTAACTTCCTCTAAAAAACTTTCAAAGTAATTCATTGCTTTTTTTGCATTCTCTGCTTCATTAATTTTGGAAAAATAATCATATTTTTTATCCTCTAAACCTGTTGTGTCATACTGCATATTTCCTAATAATACGATGACATTAAATATAATATTTTCCATCCAAGACTTAAACTCAAATATATCAATTGTATAATTACTTGCTAAATCATTTACATGTTCATTTAAATATTCAAAGGCAACATTAAATTGCTGATGTTTAAAAAAAGAAATGAACTGGTTTAAATCAAAATGATGATCAATTTTATCTATTTCCGGAAGATCATCATAGATTAGGACCATTTCTTCAGGTAAGAAAAATAAATAGTCCTTCATCTTTAACAATTGCATTTCATAAATGTCCTTTATTTCCTGCATGGATGTAAATGGTGGACTCATCATCCAACAAGTCTCATCATTTAATTGACTATTTTGCTCCGCAAGTTTAACCACTGTTTTCTTTATGATAGGTAACTGATCTTCCTCATAATTTAGCAGAATGATGGTACCGCTTACATTATTGGTTGAAATGACATAACCATTCATTTGTTCCACATGATTTTGTAATTGGTCCAAAATTGGCTTAAGATTAACTTCTTTATGTCTATCATTAGACCTGTATACAGCGACTAAACAATTATGGTTATATTGAAGAGTTTCTTTTAAATTTGTCTCGATGTCCCGTGAGTATCCTAATAAACTCTTGTTTAAAAGTTCTTGTATCGATGCCTTCTGATAAGTTACTTCAGTCACATCTTGTTCTTTAGGAACAATGTTACGCAACGTCTTAATTAAGTCTTCTCCATTCAGTTTCGGCTTTAAAATATAATCGACGACACCACATTGAAAGGAGGAACGAACATAATCAAAATTCTCGAAACTACTAAGAACCACAATCTCAATTTTAGGGTATTTATTTTTTATCTCTTTCACTAATTCAATGCCATCCATCCCTGGCATCACAATGTCTGTTATTACGATGTGTGGGTGCTCTTGTTCTATAAGTTGTATTGCTTCCTTACCATTAGATGCCTCTCCTACAATTTGAAAACCTTCAGACTCCCAGTTAATATAATTAATAATTCCTTGCCTAATGAGCATCTCATCATCCACAATTAACACCTTCCAAGGTACCATTATATCTTCCCTCCTCGGCATCTATAATTCTATAATCTAAAGTTCTTCTAAACCAGAAAGATTCCTTTGTCAAAAAATAAATTTGTTAATGTTTATTAACAACAGTTCTAAAAGTATCTATCTGAAAATCTATCAGAATCAAACATATGCTTTAATCGGTGGTTATCTTACATTAATCCTAACATAAAAAACTATATATTTTGAAAACTTATTTTAACTAAGGTAACAAAATAATTTCAATGATTGTCATCTAGTTTATTTCCATACTAAATTAAATTAACAAACTTTTATTTTATGTTACAATATACTATATTTTGGTTTATGGAGGATATTCAATGCTACGTGGTACTTTTCAATTAATGAAATCTGTTAATCGATCCATCATTCTGAATAAAATACGCACTTCTGAACCAATATCCCGTGCACAAATCGCTAAAGAAACTAACCTTACACCTCCAACTGTAAGTAGTATAGTGAGAGAATTAATTGGACAAGGCTTAGTGAAAGAGAGTAACCTTGGTCATTCAAGTGGTGGGCGTAAACCAACCATGCTGTATATCAATACAAAAGGTTATTTTGTAGTTGGTGTTGATGCTGGCCCTGCAAAAGTTGAATGCATTTTGACTGATTTAACGGGCTCCGTTATACATCGCTCATCTCAGCTAGTTGTCAAACCGATAACAAACGAACAGTATATGACAATAATCAAGGAAAATATTAGCAAAATCATGAAAGGTATAGTTAAAGAGAATATTATTGGAATCGGTGTAGCTATGCATGGAGTTGTCGATGTTGAAACCGGTACCTCTTTAGTCGCACCAATATTAAAGTTACGAAACATTCCTATAAAAGAAACATTAGAAAAAGAGTTTCATTTACCTGTAAAAGTTGAAAACGATGCTCGAACAATGGCACTTGGTGAATCCTGGTTTGGTGGTCATGGAGATGTTGAAAGTATGGTTGCCGTAAATATAGGCCAGGGTGTTGGAGCTGGTATTGTGATAAATGGGAAATTGTATCACGGTGCTCAAGGAATTGCTGGAGAAATAGGACACATGACCATAGATCTTAATGGTGAATTATGTGAATGTGGAAACAGAGGCTGCCTACAAGCTTTAGTAAGTGGAGAAGCAATCTCTGAACAAGCTAGAAAACAATTAGGTAAATCCTATGAAATTCAATCAGGGCAAGATATTTATGCATCTGCTCTTAATGGCGATGAAAATTGCATTCGTTTACTAGAGCAGACAGGTACAATTATCGGAGTTGGGTTAACGAATCTGATCCATCTTGTAAATCCAAGTAAAGTAGTGCTTGGTGGAGGGGTCATGAATAGTGCAGAGTTTATAATGCCATCACTTCTTGAAACGATTCAACAAAGAGTCTTAACGAAGGAAGCAAGACAGACGGAAATCGTTGTAACCCAGTTAGGGAGCGATGCAACATTATTAGGAGCTGTATCTTTACTCTTAGTTGAATTATTTGATCCAATTTTAATAGGCTGAACCTCTCCTATGAAAGGTCCAGCCATTTTTATATTTCAACACAAAAGGTATACACGGTCTGTTTTTCATAATTTTCATTAGCATGTAAAATGATGCTGGGGAATCCTCGATAGTGTAATGATGCTGGTGTACCTTGTGTTTCAAAGCAAACCCCTAGATATTTTCTAGAGACTCCTTCTTCCAATTGAATACCTTCATTTAGAGCATTAGCTGTATACATCACCATTCCTGGTTGATTCGTTCGAATTGATAATTTCCTTCCACTTATAGGCTCGGAAACAACAATTTGGTCTTCTTCTGTCGTGTTAAAAATAAAGTAGTGATCATATCCATTTCCAACCTTGATGTTTTGACTAAAAGGAGCATGAATACCAGTCGCAAGGGTTAAACCTTTTCTAAAGTCAAAAGGGGTCCCCTCAACATCTAACCGTTTTCCAGTTGGGATGAGGTGGTCGTCAAGTTCAACAAATGTATCACTTTCGACAAAAAGATAGTGATCATGGATTGTACTCTTCAAATTCCCAGTTAAATTAAAATACGAATGGTTTGTGAGTGTAAAAGGCGTCGTTTTATCACTTGTAGCGACATAATCAATCCTAAGCTGATTTTGATTGTTAAGTATATATTTGACAGCAACTTCTACATTACCAGGATATCCACCCTCTTGATCTTCACTTTTATGGGTTAGCTTCAAACCAATTTCATCCTCTGTTTGAAAGGATTGAACCTCCCATAGGACTTTATCAAACCCATGAAACCCTCCATGCAAGTGATTTTCACCATTATTTGCATCTAGAATATAGTTTTTATCATCTAGTTCAAATGAGGCTCCCTTAATTCTTCCTGCCACTCGCCCTATAATAGCTCCTAGGTAAGGTGAGTTTGTTTCATATTCGTTATAATCCTTATAGCTAAGAACAATGTTTTCAAACTTTCCTTGTCGATCTGGAACAATTAATTTTGTTATAATTCCACCGTAGTCTAGGATACTAACTTTCATACCATGATTATTCGTTAGTGTGTATTCATGCCACTTACCCAAAATGTTTGATTTAGTTATCCACATTAACGAATCACCTGCTCATTTAAAAGACTAATAAATTTTTCAAATGGTTCTTTTCTTTTAAATACCCCTGCATCCTTTAGACATTTTACAAATTTTTCGCCGAGTTCTACTCGAATAATATGCTCAACTTGTTCAGTTTTCGTAACTACTCCATATTTTCTTTTTATTTCCTCTATCCATTCAAGATGATAACTCTTCACTTTTCCTTGATGACCTAGTAGGTGTTTTTTTATTTCAACTAACTCTTCCATTAACCGTGGGGGGAGAACCGCCAGTCCCATCACTTCAATTAATCCAATATTTTCTTTTTTTATATGATGAACATCTGCATGTGGATGGAAAATACCAAATGGATGTTCGTCGTTTTTTCGATTATTTCTCAGAACAAGGTCAACCTCGAATATTCCGTTTATATTTCGAGCAATAGGTGTAATCGTATTATGCCGTGTTTTATTCGTAAATGCTATTACACCTTCTTTTTCATCAGAATAGTTTTTCCAAACCTGAAGGATATCGTCTGCTGCATTAACTAGCTCTTCTTTATCTGATGATTTTAAGCGAATTACAGACATTGGCCACTTTAAGACTGATGCCTTAATTGTTGGATAAGCATCTAGCTTAAATTTAAATGCATCTTCTGCTCTAGTCATAGCAAACTCATAATTTCCACCTTGATAGTGATCATGGCTTAAGATGGATCCACCTACAATAGGGAGATCAGCATTAGACCCAATAAAATAGTGGGGGAATTGGGAAGTAAAACTTAGAAGTCTGTTAAAGGTATTTCGGTTAATAATCATTGAACGGTGTTCTTCAGACAGTAGAATACAATGCTCATTATAATAAACATAAGGCGAGTATTGTAAATACCAATTTTCATTTTCAAGTGGGACTTGGATAATTCTATGATTTGAACGTGCTGGGTAACCTGTTCTTCCAACATACCCCTCATTCTCCTTACACAATAGGCAGTTTGGATAGCTACCCGTTTGCTTCACTTCACGCTCTCTTTTTATTTGCTCTGGATCTTTTTCCGGCTTAGATAAATTAATCGTAATATCCATTTGACCGTATGCTGTATCTACTTTGTATGATATATTTTTTGAAATTCGTTTAGTTTGTATATAGTTATTATTTTTGCTTAATTGGTAAAAAAAATTAGTCGCAGCAACGGGAGATTCCTTATATTTTCGATTGAATATTTCATTTACAACAGAAGGTCTTGGAACAAAACAATTCATAATATTAGCTGCTAAAATCTCCTTGTCACCGAAGACATTTTGTATAACATGCTGTTCAATCGCAAACTCAATCATATAATCTATTATATTTGGAATCGTATCATCGTATGGTTGAACCTCTTTCGGATATGTTTCTAGACCAAGTAAACCCATGAGTTGATTTCGTACATAGATTTGATCAGTTGGCTGAATTAATTCAACTTCCAATGACTTTTGGATAAGTCCAGCAATAAGTGAATACATCATTTTTTCACTTCCTTTTTGTAACCATCTTGATGAGAAGAATGCCATTTCCAAGCATCTAGCATTATTTTGCTTACAGATGTTCGTTTTGGAGTCCACCCTAACACTTTTTTGGCCTTTTCAGAACTTGCAATTAATATACTCGGATCACCAGACCTACGAGGACCCATTTTCACTGGAATATCTCTACCGGTTACTTCTTTTGCTGTTTCAATCATTTGTTTCACCGAGAAACCTTGGCTGCTTCCAAGATTGAACACATTACTTGGATTGCCTTCCCTTAAATAATCTAAAGCCAACAAATGAGCTTGAATGAGATCTTCAACATGAATATAATCACGTATACATGTTCCATCATCAGTATCATAGTCCACACCAAAGATTGTAACATGTGCCCTCTTTTTTAAAGCCGTCTGTAAAATAATCGGGATGAGATGTGTTTCTGGAAAATGATCCTCTCCAATCTCTGCTGTTTCTCTAGCACCGGCGACATTGAAGTAGCGCAATGCAACATATTTTATTCCATAAGCTTTCTCTGTCCATTTCATTAACTTTTCCATCATTAGCTTTGATTCACCATACGGATTTGTTGGGTTTGTTTGTTGTAATTCTGTAATTGGTACTGACTCAGGTTCTCCAAAAGTAGCTGCAGTAGAGGAAAAGACGATTTTCTTAACATCATGTTCTACCATTGCCTTAAGTAAAACTTGTGTACCGTATACATTGTTATCAAAGTATTTCAACGGGTTTTCCATCGACTCTGCGACTAGTGAATTTGCAGCAAAATGAATGACAGATTCAATCGCCTCCTTTTTAAATACAGAGCGTAGGAAGTCAACATTTCGAATATCCCCCTCATAAAAGGTCGCTTCATGATGAATAGCTTCTCTATGACCAGTTTCAAGATTATCAACAACTACCACATGTTCTCCTTGATCAATCAGTTGATAAACCGCATGTGAACCAATGTAACCCGCTCCACCTAAAACTAATACACTCATGTTCTCCTCTCCTCTTATAATAGTTCTATTGCACCGTCACTAATTGTTGCCGTGTAAAACGTTACTTCATAACCAACTCTTTCAACATAAATTGATTGAATTTTATTTTTAAATTGTTCTACCTTTTCTTTTTCAACAATTGCAAGGGCGCACCCCCCAAAGCCAGCCCCAACCATACGTGCACCTATTACGCCATCGATCTCCCAAGCTGTCTCCACGATTGTATCTAATTCAAAACCTGTTACTTCATAATCATCTCTTAAAGAAAGATGAGATGCATTCACTAACTGACCAAAACTAATTAATTCACCCTTCTGTAAATATTCTAGTGATTTTAATGTACGCGCATTTTCATATACCGCATGTTTTGCACGCTTAAGGTTCACTTTATCTTTAATAAGATGTTTGTTTCTTTCAAACTCTATGGGAGTTAATTCTCCTAAGCTAGTAATAGAAAGCTCCTGTTGTAGATCAAACAAAGCCTGTTCACATTGTTGACGACGTTCATTGTACTTAGAACCTGCTAATGTCCGCTGTTTGTTTGAATTAATAATCAAAATAGAGTGATTTTCTAAGACAACTGGTGCATACTTATAGGCTAATGTATGACAGTTTAATAGAATGGCGTGGTCCTTCCTTCCCATCCCAATTGCAAACTGATCCATAATACCACTTTTGACTCCAATATAATCATTTTCAACCAACTGCCCAAGACGAATCATTTGAATTCGTTCCATTTTCAACTGATATAAGTTATTTAATAACACTCCTGTTACCAACTCAATTGAAGCTGAAGAAGAAAGCCCTGCACCATTAGGTATGTTACCAAAATATAAAATATCGGCACCTAGACCAATATTAAAACCAGCATGCTTCATAAATAAGATCATACCTTTTGGATAATTCGCCCAATGATCATTATTTTTATAGTCTAAATCATTTAAATCCACTTCAATAATTCCAAGCTCTGAGAAATTCATAGAATAGAAACGAAACTTTTGGTCATCACGTTTCGTTGCAAGTGCATATGTTCCTAAAGAGATAGACGCAGGAAACACATGACCTCCATTGTAATCAGTATGTTCTCCAATTAAATTAATTCTTCCCGGAGCAAAGAAAAGTTTAGGTGTTTTTGTTTCATTGAAAATAGATTGAAATTTTCTTATTAAATCACCTTTTTGCATAATTAGTCCCCCTAATTTAAAAACTTTAGCAAACTTTAGTTAGTTAATTAATTTAATTAAGTTAATTTGATTGTATTACAATATAAACGAATAAACAATCATAAATTCCATAATACTCTTACTAAATTAGCTAATACATAAAAATAATACTCCGTTGTTTATTTAACTTTCTAGCTTCTATCTGATAATAGATCATAACTAAATATTAAAAACCACACCTAAACAGGTGTGGTTTTTAATAATCCTATTTAACATTCTCAATTTTTTTAGCTTCCCCTAAAGCAGGTAACGATGATTTCACTCCACCTTTTAGCCACACAACAACTTTACTACCTTTTTTTAATTCTTCGGAAGCTCTTAATTGTAAAATTAAAAATCTTTTTTCATTATCATGCCTAAAAGAAAAAAGACCAAACCACAATTGTAGTTTGATCTTACAGTCCTTATTCCTTCACGCGAATGACAATTTTCCCACGTGCATGATGTGTTTCGCTCAGAGCATGTGCGTCTCTTAAAGATTGTTCAGAGAAGTCAAATGTATGACCAACCACAGGTTTTACTTTTCCCTCTTCATAAAGGTCAGCTAATTTCTGAAGCTGTTCTCCATTTGGTTCTAACCAGACGAATCCAGCATTAACCTTATGGCTTGCTGCCTCTTCTTCAGAAGGTGGTTGAACGATTGAGACAAGTTTGCCGTTCTCTTTTAGTACTTTATAGCTTTTAGACTGAATGTCGCCACCCATAGAGTCTAATACTAAATCGTATCCATTTAGCACCTCGCTAAAGTCAGTATCTCGATAATTGATGACTTCATCAGCTCCAAGTGATGTTAAAAATTCTTTATTATTTTCACTAGCGGTAGTTGCCACATGTGCACCAAAATATTTTGCAATTTGGACAGCAAATATGCCCACTCCACCAGCACCAGCATGAATTAACACCTTATCTCCTTCTTGAATCTTTCCAAAGTCAATAAGACATTGCCAAGCAGTTAACCCAGCTAGAGGAATTGCAGCTGCTTCTTCAAAGCTCATTTGTTCTGGCATACTAGCTAGTAAGTTAGAATCAACTGCTACATATTCTGCATAGGTACCTCTATTTGTCGTTGCAGGACGAGTAAATACACGGTCTCCTACTTTGAAATCAGATACATTACTGCCAGCTTCGACTACAATACCCGCTGCATCCCATCCTAAAATCATTGGAAATTCAAAAGGAAGCATTTCTTTTAAATAACCCGCTCGAACCTTCCAGTCAATCGGATTAATAGAGGTTGCATGCACTTCTACTAAAACCTGATTTTCCGAAATTTTTGGTGTATCCATTTCTTTCTCTACTAAAACGTTTTTATCTCCATACTCTTCAATCACAATTGCTTTCATTCTTTGTTTCCTCCTATTGTTTTATGTACATCGTCTGGCAAAAACCAAAGCTTTACACTCAAAACCTTCCTTTCAAATAGCTTAAAGAAGTCTCGTGTTTACACCATCAAAATCCAGTTAAATCTTTAGAATTTCAATGTGAAACGATTTTTGTGACAATGCACCTATCTATTTGTCTCTTCTAGGTTTTATTTATCTACCTAAAGTTATTCTTCATTTCCAACTAAAAACTGTACCGACTGGTAGGTACAAAAAGAGTGTAACAAAAAAAGAAATGTGGAGTCAACGGAAACGCTCGGTCTATGTCCACTTTTCTTTTTACCGTATAAATAGTAGTTGGTATTCTTGTAACGAACCTATTATTTATTATTCAAATGGTAATCATATTGAATCATTTCAATTATATCCTTAAACACTTCTACGTCCTGTTTATTTTTCATTAATAAAAGCCCACCCTCTATAGTTGCTATCATAGATCGAGCTTTTTTTGCCGTATTTAGTTCAGGAGGAAGCTCTCCATCTTGCTGCATCTCAACCAGAATCTGTTGAACTTTTTCCTCCCATTGTTCAAAAAAACATGCCAACTTCTCTCTAAAAATCGGATCATGCTCACTTAACTCAATCGCTAGGTTTCCAATGGGACAGCCTCGCTTGCCCTCATGTTCTAGCTGTAGTGTTAAAATCTTTTCGAGCATTTTTTTTATTTTCATTTTCGGAGGCTCTGGTTGGTCAAGGATGTTAATAAACAAGCATTCTTCCATTTCAGAAATAACATGATCAATGACTGCTTGTCCTAAATCCCGCTTCGACTTGAAGTAATGATAAAACTGTCCCTTTCCTATTCCTGTCTCAGCTAATATGTCACTAAGTTTGGTGTTTTCGTATCCTTTCGTATGAAAAAGGGTAGAAACAGTACATATAATGTCATTTACTTTTGAAGCCATTGGACAACCGCCTCCTCTCTTAGTTCGCTATCGTTCCTTGATTATGTCTTTAGTATACATTTTTTCCTATTCTATCGCATCCATTTTGAATTCATCTATTTAAAGAATTAGAGGATAAATGTCGGTCTCAACTGTCCATTGAATTCTATAAAAAAAGATCACACCCCATTAACAAAGATGTGATTACTATATTGTTAACCCAAAACCTCCAACCGAATCCCCGTACATTCATATCCATTACAAGCACTTTCATATGTCGGACAGGCTGACACAGCCACAATAAGATCCATTTCGGCCTTTAACTCAATATAATCTCCGCTTGAAGATAGAGGTTCTACCACACAAACTCTTCCTTCGTTATCAACGATCGTATTCATAAAAATATTGAAGGGCCGGTGTTGTTGTAAAGGTTGTATGTTAAATGATACTAGCGCTTTGTTTAAGTTATCGAAACAATTGGCATGCTCTCTTTTATCGTATAAGATCTCATACATTTCAGGTCGGCATGCTGGTAGTAACAGATCATGTTTACCTACCATGTCTTTCATGACTGTGAGCATTGGTTGATAGCGGTTTGAGTATAGGGGTTCCCCTTGTTGAATATCTTTACTGTGAAGAGCATCAATTGTTGCACCAGGATCTAGACATTCTGTTGAATCATCGGCATTAATGGCAACAAGATCTGCCACTTGTTTTCCTTCAATATCGATAACCCGTATGACTTGGCCTTTCTTCAGCCGTACACCGGCACCTGTTTCGGCTTCAATATTTATAACCTTCATGTCAACACACCCCCCTTTTATTTTCCCCACATAGTATGTAAGTTCTGTAGAAACTTCATACATAAACATCCTTTTCATAACGGACACTAATGCTATCGAATTGGATGGAGGAAATAAGGTGAAACGAGAAAAGGGGCATTTATCATGGTGGCAGCTTTCACTTTTAGGTGTGGCTTGTATCATTGGGACGGGCTATTTTTTAGGTTCAAGTCTCGCCATAAAAAAAGCTGGACCTGCGGTGTTAATAAGCTTTCTATTAGCAGCGGTAGGGACGTATATTGTATTTGATGCTCTTGCGAGAATGACCGCTGAGCATCCTGAAAAAGGCTCGTTTCGTTCCTATGCGAAAAAAGCTTATGGACCTTGGGCAGGTTTTAGTAATGGCTGGGTCTATTGGTCTTCAGAATTATTGATAATGGGTAGCCAGTTAACCGCTTTAAGCATTTTTTCTCGATTTTGGTTTCCAAATCTACCACTTTGGATATTATCTTCTTTTTACGCAGTTATAGGATTGATAATTATTTTGACGGGTCTTCGAGGGTTTGAGCGTGTAGAAAACATTTTCGCTATCGTAAAAATAGCTGCCATTGTTATGTTCATCTGCATTGCATCAGCAGCTCTTTTAGGTTGGCTTAACGGAGGTCCTAAACAAACAACTCAAAACGTTTTTAAAGACTTCCTTCCTACTGGTTTAAAAGGAATATGGACTTCTTTCCTCTACGCTTTTTACGCCTTTGGTGGTATTGAAGTGATGGGATTATTAGCAACACAGTTAAAGGAACCGAAACAGGCACCAAAATCAGGCAGAATGATGTTAGTGATTCTTACCATTATCTATGTTACTTCCTTAATTTTATCGCTTTTACTGGTTCCTTGGAAAACCTTTAGCACGAAAGAAAGTCCATTCGTTACTGCTTTGCAGGATTATGACCTTTCGTTTGTTCCACATGTCTTTAATGCGATTTTAATCATCGCTGGTTTTTCAACAATGGTTGCAGCATTGTACGCTGTCATTACAATGCTTGTTAACTTATCTGAAGATGGAGATGCACCTAAATTTCTTTCTAAAAAGGGCAAGTTGAAAGTGCCCCTTCCTGCATTCTTAATAACCGCAGTAGGGCTAGTACTCTCTATCATTGTTGCACTTCTATTACCAGAATCCATTTATGAATACCTGACTACTGCTGCAGGGTTAATGCTTCTTTATACATGGATGTTTATTTTGTTATCCTTTCGCAAACTGATTCAACAATCATTTTGGGATACGTGTAAGTTCTTTTTAGGAATTCTGTTGATTTTAGCAGCTGTAAGTGGAACCGTCATTGAATCTTCAAGCAGATGGGGATTTTTTGTTAGTTTGATTTTTTTATTTCTTATCGGGATTTTTTCACTAATTCATTCAAAAAAGAAAAAAAAGAAGTCACCCGAAGAGGGGACTTTATTTTCGAAGATTTTTTAATTTATTTCGCATCGCCGTAAACGGACATTTAGCGGCGCTAGTGTCATCGTCTCTTAAAAAATATTGTTTCCATTCATGATTATCTTTTTGTCCATACCATTTTAAGTCAGGGTGTGGTTCAATTTCATCAAAACGTAGTAATCTTTTTCGAATTGCTTTTTTTATGTTTCGCCCAAAGGAAGTTGAATCATTGATTTCTTCAAACACCCACCTTGGTTGAAAAGCGAGTAAGAAATAAGGAAAGTGACGACTTTTTCTTACCTGATGGCTAGGTGTTGCACAAAATGAAAAATATGGTTCACCGTCAAAGCAGAATTCCCAAGCATGATGTTCAGGTTCTTTAGGAATTTCTTCTGGCCACTCTTTTTCATCTAATTCACTCACATTCGAAAGCAGTGACCAAAACATATTTTCATACCCCTCGACATGAGTAGTTTGAATTAAGCTATCAGATGTTTCACAAAAGACTACAAGAGAGGCATACTTGCCTGTCTCTCTTGAGCATTGCCCATATTCCTTCAGTAATTGGGCAAGTTCTTGACTCGTATTTTCATTCCTTGGATCTCCGATAAAACCAAACCTTAGGTGGTTGGAATGAAATCCTCTCTGAGCAGGAACACACGGATAGAGTTGATCTTTATTGTTAAGCATTGCTGCAAATGACTTATACGCATCCTGCTTCCAGGCTTCTAAGCTTGCTAGGTTTTCCTCAATCCAACTTTTATCTAGTAACACACTCATTCATTTCCCTCCTGTTCATACACGTTATTGTATTAACGCTTAAACAGTTAGGTGAATGTCCGGTGGATGTTTATCCAAAAAGTATCTTATACGCTTGAATGGCAAAATAAATGCCAAATCCAATTAGAGATATTCCCGCTATGATTGATATAAGCTGCAACACCTTTACATTCATATAATGTTTAAAGCCGCTAGCGACACCAGCCATGACCACATCCCAAATGAAAATTCCTAAAAAAATTCCTAAACTATAAATAAGCATTTGAAACGACTCATATGTACCTGATGTATTGGCAAGAACAGCTCCGTAAATACCGAGCCAAAACAAAATATTAAGTGGGTTGGATAATGCCATAAAAAAACCAGCACGAAACGATTTTGCCTTTGATTCATCTCGATGTCCTCTAGATGAAGCTAATTCGCTACTACCTATAATACTTTCAATTCCCGTATAAACTAATACAAAAAATCCAAATAAAAACAATAATGTTTTCATAAAGGGTGTACTTAAAAAACTGGCTACTCCAAAGTAGATTAAAAGCATAAAAATTGCGTCCGCAACCATCGCTCCCATTCCAACTAACCATGCATGAAAAAATCCATTTTTTATTCCCTTATCTAGCTGTGCTGCATTAATTGGTCCAATTGGCGCTGACAATGAAAGCCCTAGAAAAATATAACTAATAAAAACACTCATACAATCTGACCCCTCTTTTTTAGTTGATTACTACTTGTACACATTCTATTCACTCAATGGGTCAGATAACACAAAAGGATAGACGAAGTTTATCGCCTATCCTTTTTTTACATCAAAGGTTTATTTGGATTGTATGATTGTGGTTGCATACTTGAGGGAGCAAATCCTCGAAGCATTTGTTGCATATCTTGCTGTGCTAGCTGTGGCACCTGGTAATATCGTCTTTTATTTTGATATAAGAAAATCTCATAGCCCATCTCAATAAAGTTTGGGACACTTGCAGCGACTACTCTGCGCAAAACTGGATTTGTAATTTCTAACGAGGTCATCGCTAAAAGTGAAGCAGTTGATTTGATTAACCCAAGCATATGCCCTGATATTCCTTGTTCATTTACTTCACTAACAGATTGATTTGGTTTTTTAGGTTGACTTGGTTGGATTCCGTATACCACGTCATTACTTTGTTGCATTTCATAAGCCTGAGTTCGATGAGACGGATCCTTACCAGTTGAAAAAGCCTCTACACAGAGATTATAGATATCTGCAATGAAGCTGTGTTGATGCTGAAGTATTTGTTTTAACTCTTGATCTTGTATGTATTGATCAAAGATTTGATATTGATCCAATACGTTTATTAGTCCTGCAAGTATTTCATGGCTGTCAAACATTTCATGGCCACCATGATTCATCATAGGCGGCATATTGGGAGATTGTTGTTGATTCATAGTCGGATTGTTTTGATATTGCATGATTAGCCTCCTTTAAACTTTAACGTCTATATCATTTGCATATGGGAACGAAATATTAATGGAAATAATTAGCTACCTTTGTAATCTATGTGACATAATTTTGTAATAATCGTATGTTATTCTTAAAAAGCTGAATCAAACGTTTTAAAAATAAAGACTAGGAGGGAAAGACATATGAAACTATTTTCTATTCAGAAACATCAACGTCTAAACCTTCTTTATATAACTGGATTTATTGTAACGTTACTTTTAAGTATTAGTGTGAATTCATATCATGTAGCAGGTCAATCAAATGATCAAGTGTTGATTGCCAGCACTTCAAATAAACAAGTGGTAAAGAAAGAAATAAGTCCTAAAACAGCAACTCCATCATCCATTATTGAAAAACCGGTAGAGGATATTATCCTTACAGAGACAAAATTGGAGGAACAGCTCCACGGTGAGTTTCAAGGTTTAAGTGCTACATTTATTCAAGCAGCCAAGGAACAGGAAATTGATCCAGCCTTTTTAGTTGCCATTGCTGCACAAGAAACCGGTTGGGGTAAATCAAAAATCTCTAAAGCTCCTTGGAATAATATCGGTGGAATGATTTGTATGCCAGACATTTATCATGAAGTATTTGGCGCAGACTATCCTAACCCAGGTTGTGAGGAGATTGTCGAAGGTGGTACAAGCTGGCAAAAGTTCACATCTGTTGAGGACAGTATTCGCTTTAAAGCGGCTTATTTAAAAATACAGTATGTGGACCAAGGTAGAATAACAATCAAGGATATTCACGAAAAGTATGCTCCTGTTGATGCACATAATGATGCAAATGGGCTTAATAATCACTGGGTGAAGAATGTCGTTTCCATTATGAATACAGTTCGTGAGGTAAACACGACTGAACAAAACAGTTAAAGCGGCCTATATTGGCCGCTTTTTAAATTGCTTTTTTCTTGTTTAATTTTATATATACATACATCGTAAACTGAACAGTTATAGCTAGAATATTTCCCGTAATTAAAACGAGTAAAAACCAACTAATGATAGCCAAATCCTTCATTGTGTTTTGATATTGAAAGGCATAAAGGAAAAATCCAATCCATAAAACACACCAACCAATAAAAGAGATCGCTTTGGAATATCTCCAATTAAGATATGTGCTTATAATAATCGGAAGATGAAAGACAAGGATAAACACAAACATTTTTGCTATGATCAACAGATCAATCGTTCCATTTATGCCGAAAAAAGCATATGAAGTTGAAAGTAAAATACTATTTATGAAGCTTATAAATACACATATGTGACCTTTTTTATGTTGTTCTTTTCGTATATTCATCTATAACATCCTCTCAAAAAAATAAATGTATCTCTTATAATGTTAGACGAAAACACTTTCAATTTCGTTACTTATTTGTGATTTTATTAAAAAAAGTGAGCCAATGGCCCATTTTTCTATCAGTAATATACAATTTAGTTGTTATTTGTCTTATGTTTTTTTTATTCCATCAGCTAATATTTGAAAGTTTTTCTTTGCATTATCGGTATTGTCTAAATTTTAAAACCTCTGATTTACATCTTTATGTCTTACAAGTCCAATAGTACTAGTAGACTAATAATTTAGGATTAACTTGAAGTAAATAAAAAGTTAAAAAACATTAAGATAACTTTACTAAACGTACTAAAAATAGATTTCTTTATCTGTATTATTTACGTACTATTGGACTCCCCTTGCCTCATAAAATAATAAAGAGGGGGTGAAGCCAATGAAAAAAGTACTCTTGGCTATTGTTTTACCCATGATATTCATACTATCAGGTTGTTTAAGTGATCCTGTTCAAGAAGATATATTGAATTACGTGAATAAAGAAATGAAAAAAGCCTATGACTTAGAAACGGTTGCACTCGATGCCTACGATAGTGTAACTGGAGCAAATTATACTAATGACGCCATTATGTATAACGTACTCCTTGATGAAGTAATTCCTTATTACACAGAGTTCCTTGACGAAATTGAACGGGTAAACATTGAAACGAAAGAATTAAAAGAAGTTCACGATGATTACGTGACAGGTGCAACCTATCAGTATAATGCATTCGTTAAACTCGTGGGAGCTCTAGAGCAACAAGACAGAGCCATGGTAGAAGAAGCCAATGCCCTATTAGCAAAAGCGAGACAATACATCAATACTTATAATAAAAACCTTGATAAGCTCGCTAAGGAACATGATGTAGAGTGGGAGTAAAGAGCAAAAAAACCTTGCCCAATAAGGCAAGGTTTTTTTGTGATGAACCTGTTTGTTTTATATTTGTCGGTGCAGGTACCTGTCGAAAAATCTTTATTTTCAATTACTTTTTTAAAAATAACACTGTATTTCTAGTAATTTCATAGGTATAATAATAATTGGTTATCAGATATTGAAACCGGTTACATAATAGGAGGTAATAGGAATGTCAACACCTTATATTCGTACTCTTAATTTAAAAGACTTCACTTATGGAAATTCAACACAACGAGTAAAATTCGCTGAAGAATTCACAGCTGGATTAAAAGAAACAGGTTTTATCATCCTAGAAGGTCACGGAGTAGACCCTAATCTTATTGATAAGAACTATGAAATGTGGAAACAGTATTTCGACTTAGATGTTGAAACAAAAAACACACATTTAAGTGGTGCTGGTGGAGCTCGTGGTTATACTGGATTTGGTAAAGAGCATGCTAAAAACCGCACTGTTGGAGACTTAAAAGAATTCTTCCACGTTGGACAAGAACTACCTGTAGGTCATCCATTAAATGATGATTATCCTGCAAACGTATGGCCAGCAGAATTACCAGAATTACGTAAAAACGCTTTAAACTTCTATCGTGAGCTTGAGCGTGTTGCTCGTAACATGTTAGAAGCATTAGCATTAAACATGGATCTTCGTCCTGATTTCTTCTCAGATATGATTAAAGACGGAAACAGCGTACTTCGTGCTATTCACTATCCAGCACTTGATGATTCAATGGACCCTAATGCAATCCGTGCTGCTGAGCATGAAGATATCAACTTAATTACTTTACTAGTTGAATCAACTGCATCTGGATTAGAACTATTAACTCGTGAAGGCGAGTGGATGCCAGTTAAAGCTGAAAAAGGTCAAATTATTGTTGATGCTGGTGACATGCTTGCTCGTATCACAAATGAAGTGATTTCTGCTACAACTCACCGTGTTGTGAATCCTGCAGGTGAAAACACTTCACGTTACTCAATGCCATTCTTCGTACATCCATATAGCAGTTGTTTATTAGAAACAATTCCTTCTTGTGTAAGCGAAGATAATCCTGAGAAATATCCTGCGATTACTGCTGGTGATTTCTTATACCAACGTCTAGTGGAAATTGGGTTAATTAAAAAATAATAACATTCAATTTGAAAAACCGAGCATATCAGATGCTCGGTTTTTTTATCGTATTGGGAATGAACATAAACAGTTGCAAGATTTTTAGTAGACGGATTTATTCAATACAACAGATTTCCTTTGGACAGCCTTCACATTGTATTTCTTGTTTAAGAAAATCAAGGTTATGAATCGTAATAAAGCCTGATTTTACAGAAACAACACCTAGATCTTTTAACTCTGATAACATTCTATTTACAGACTCTCTTGTTCCTCCACAAAAATTAGCAAGTTCTTGATTCGATAATTTTAAGTCAATAAGAATTGAACCATCAGACATTGTCTTTCCATAGCTATTTGTCATTCGAATTAACGTAGAATAAACTGCACCTTTTTTTCCATATAAAACAAGGTCACGAAATTTGGTTTGCGTTTTTCGAAAATGTGTATTAAACCAAACGATAAAGTCCTTTGCAACACTAGGGTTTGTGTAAACGGCTTTTTCAACTAAATCTTTGTTGATCACATACACTTCTACCGGAGTCATTGCTTGAGCAGTTAAGAAATAGCTCGGGTTATCTGTAAACAGAATTAACTCACCAATCAGATCATTTGTTTTACAGATCCTTAAGTTTAATTCCATTCCGTTTGAATGCTGCTTACATAACCGAACAAGACCTGTTTTAATTAAGTATATCTCAGATGCTTCTTGCCCTTCAAAAAAGATAAGTTCTCCTTTTTTTACCTTTCGAGTCGTTTTTGCTAAATTGTAAACTACTTGTAGTGGCGATTCATTTTCTGATAGCTGAAATGCAACTGTCATCCCAATTCCTCCTCAATATTTTACTTGCCTAATAGTTTTATTAGTTTTCACTGTGTTTATGTTGTTTTTATCATAACAAAGGTCGTTTAGAAGTGTTGTGACAAACGTCACACCATGTTCACTTTTTAAAAAATAGGCAATTTATCTATTGGCTGACCGCATATAAATCTTTTCACAACAAAAAAAGAGAGGAATATCCCTCTCACTTCTCTTGATAAACTTTTTTTCAAAGTTTATATAACATATTTTGTTTTTATTTCTGTTCTTTACCGATTACTAAATCTACATAAAGTTTTCTAAGTGTAGAAGCTTTATAGCTTTCTAATTTTCTTCGATCAATTGGATGTCGATTAATTCCTTTATTCTTTAATTGCTGTACATACCAACCCTTTGATCCTTGATACGCCATATTCATTCCCCCTCTGGTCATTTGGCTTGTCCTAGTTAATATGTATGCAAAGATCCAAGAAACCATGATATATACAGCTAAAATAAATTTGTCATCAAATTAAGAAGCACTACATATCTTATATTTTGGTGAAACTTTTCTATAATACATCTCGTCTATTACTACGAATATAATTAAAGGTGATTTTTATGCGATACTTGTTACTTAATTCAAACAAAATTGGTGATCAGCTTTTTATTACTGTTTCTGACTTTGTTCAAAACAAAACCGTCTCATTTACTTTAGATGAATTAAAAAACTCTAATCTAACAGACGATATTAAATCATTTATTTTGAATCATCCTGAATTGGTTCAATTCTTTTAAGCTTTTCTTTTTGTTTTCCCCTCTATATATAAAAGTCTCCTAGTTAACCACTAGGAGATTTTGTATTTTAAATAAGAATCCCTAACATGAATGGATTCTGAGTTACATGTTTATAGTAATAATTAAAGGAGTGATTACATGATTAAAAAAGCGATTGGATGGGCTATAACTTCAATTGTTATCCTTTTTTTCTTATTATCGTTCTTCTATTTCAGCGAAGATGTTGTATCAAAATTCGTTACTGGTTTTTGGGACTAGTCTCCAAAAACCAACAATACCCTATCTTTGTAGAGCAGTTTTCACCCATACGAAGACCAAGCACTCCTTCCACAAAACATAGATAAACAAACTTGAATTCTCATCTCATGGCGAATTGCTGTAGCATTTCCAAGAAAACACAGCGACTGTTCTATAAATAAAAAACAGCATACGATTAACATATGTTTTCGTATGCTGTTTCAATTATTTAATTATCTCCACTGATGGTTTGAGTGATTAACCACGATACATAATCAACAGCGACTATATCTTAAATCGAGATACTGCCATTTGTAATTGCTCTGCAAGAACAGCCAAGTTTTGTGCAGAAGAAGTGACTTCTTCCATTGTTGCAAGTTGTTCTTCAGTCTGTGCAGCACTATCTTGACTTGTAAGTGATTGTTTCTCTGCAATTTCTTTGACCTTTTCAGAAGAACTTGAAATTTGCGTACTAACAGCTGTCATTTCTTCAATTGAAGCAGCTACCTCTTGTACCTTAGCCGTTACATCTACAATTGACTGATTAATTTCTGAAAATGACGTTTCTGTCTCAGATGTGTATTGTAACCCAAGATGTACCATGTTAGAGCCACTCTTCATGGATTTAATCGCATTGTCAGTTTCAGATTGAATTTCACCAATGATTGATGTAATTGTTTCTACAGATGTCTTCGATTCTTCTGCGAGCTTTCTTACTTCATCTGCAACAACAGCAAATCCTCGACCGTGTTCACCCGCTCTCGCAGCCTCAATTGCTGCGTTCAGTGCAAGGAGGTTCGTTTGATCAGCTATATCTTTAATCATCGAAAGGATGTTTTCAATTTCTTGTGATTTTTGTCCAAGAGTTTGGATTACTTGCTCTGTTTCATTAACAGATGTATTAATATGATTCATTTGATTAACTACTTTTGATATGGAATCTGACCCTTTTTTCACCGCGAAAATTGCAGTTTCGGAGGAATCAGACATTTCTTCACTACTCTTACCAATCTCATTTAATCCTGCTGCTGTCTCTTGAATTGAAACCGCCACTTCGTTCACACTTCTTAATTGAATATCAGCACCTTCAGCTGATTCTTGTGCAAGCTGAGCTAAAAACTCCGATGACTTTGTGCTTTGTTCAGCACTAGCCATTAACTCTTCAGAAGATGCAGCTACTTGATTTGAAGAATCATAAACATTTTGAATGACTTCTCTTAAATCCTTCACCATTCGGTTTAAGGAGTGTAAAAGCGTTCCAATTTCGTCACGATTTTTCACATGGATTTCTTCAACCGTTAAATCACCTTGAGCAATTCGTTCGATTGCTTGTGATGCTAACACAACAGGTTTTGAAATTTGACGGCTTATAATATAAGCTACGATCATACCTAACACAAACGCAGCAATGCTAATAATTAGAATAATTGCTTTAACAGATTCTACTTTTTGCGTTGTCTCTTTACTAGCTTGTTGAAGAAGGTCTTCTTCAAATGCGACTAGTTCATCCGCTTTATCGATATAGGCTTGTCCTGTTCCTACTGTACTAGCTCTAATCATTGCTAAATATTCTGCTTCTTTCCCTTGTTTCTTTAAATCAATTTGATTGTTTGCTAAATCTACAAATTTATCTCCAAGAAGACTTAAATGCTTAAATATCTCTTTTGCTTCTTCTTGATTTAAGGAGCTTTCAAGAGTAGTCATTAACGAGTTATAGGAATCTATTGATTTTTTATATTCATCTAAGTATGATGTTTCTCCTGTTAACAAGTACCTAGCAACCGTGTCTGATTGCTTCTGAACCTCTAGCTTCACATCTTTCACTATCACTACTTTTTCTACACGGTCATCGATCAGATTGCTATAAGTGGAATCTACAACTCCAATTTGTACAATACTCATACCTGCCAATGCCGCTAGCAGTAAAAGCACAACTAAAAAACCACCTATTAACTTTTTTGAAACTGTTAGTTTCATTTTTTTTAGTTTCGTAGTTTTTTGTTTCGTTTTTTCTGTCTTTTTTTGTTTCTTTAATTTCATAGCTGACCACCCCTTCATACAAGAAAAATAAAGAATTCCTCTTTATTGTACCTTTTCTTAAAGTCCTAAGGCTACATCTTTTTTACTTTTTCGACAATATACTCCATTGGTTGTATGTATAGGAGGTGGTCGTGAGACTATAAAATTTTTTAAGAATGGATTGGGATTCCAATTATTTTAGGCTACTCTGAAAATACAACCCTGTATATGGGGTGTTAATCTGCGTTGCAGGAACCTCGCTTTCCGCGGGGCGCTTCTTGAGCCTCCTCGGCGTTGCCTGCGGGGTCTCAAGCCTAGCGCTATCTCCCGCAGGAGTCTCGGTTCCTTCCACTACGATTAACACGCATGATTACTTAAATCCAATATTCTAAGTCACAAAAAATCAATTGCACATTTTCATTCTTCATGGTGCAAATTCTGATTTGCATAGAAGTCTACCCGTACAAATATAAAAAAGACAAAGAAAACCCCTTCATTTCCGAAGGAGTTTTGCTGCTTTATAGCTCTTGTAGTTCATTAATTGAAACTGTACTTTTTTCATTTTCTTTGCCTCTCATATGAACGGTACATGTATTTCCTTGCTCATCACAATTGTCAATCCATACGGAAGCTCCGTTGTAATGTACAGTGATGTCATCTGGTGATGAAAGTATTTGTTTAACACGTTTTGCATCCATTAAAACCACTCCACTTCCTTGTTGTTACTTTAAATAGTTTCTATAGAGTACAGGAATTTTATGCAAAAATTACTAAGTTTTGTGCACACTAAAAATAAATCACATTTTCAATGCGGAGGCTATTCATTTATGAAGTTGAAGGACGAGGATAAAAATTCTTTTAGTGAAGCGATTGATAAACTAAATGAAGGACTAGACGTTGTCATCGGATTATACAATGATGCAGAAGAAGATAAGCCTCTAATTGTTTTTGATGAGGAAGTCATGGTCGCCATCGAAAAAGCAAAACAGACGATTGGGGAAGAAGCGATAACAAAAAAAATAAATACCATTATTAAGGAAGTCCTTTCATTTCTCCCCGATATGGAAGATTCTAAAGAACATTGACAGAAGGGAGAATCATGATGAAAGCACATAGTTTAGCTGCGTCTTTTTTACGTTGGCCGATTATCGGCAGAGTGTTAACCATTATTGGAGTTGTCGTTTTCCTGTTTGGTACGGTGATACATTTTTTGGAACCGGAGACTTTTCCTACTCTTTTTGATGGTATTTGGTGGGCAATTGTCACAACATCTACGGTCGGCTATGGCGACTTTGTACCTGAATCTACCATTGGCAGGATTGTTACTATTCTTTTAATTCTAGGGGGAACGGGGTTTGTAACGTATTATTTCGTTACGCTTTCGGCTACAGCAGTATCTAATCAAAATGCATATGTCGAGGGAAAGATTTCATATAAAGGAAATAAACATGTTCTAATAGTAGGATGGAATGAACGGGTAAGGGAGACCATTACACAATTAACGGCAATCGCTCCATCGATTGAAATTCTTTTAATTGATGAAACACTTGATAGAAATCCACATCCAACCAAAAATATTCACTTTATTAAGGGCAATCCTACACTTGATGAAACGTTAGAAAGAGCGAATGTTCAACAAGCAGAAATGGTGGTCATTACAGCTGATCAAAATAAAGATGAAGTCCACTCTGATATGGCATCCATCTTAACACTTGTTGCAATGAAAGGAATCAACCCTAACATCTATAGTATTGTGGAAATTTTAACATCGCAGCAGGTTAACAACGCCAAAAGAGCTGGTGCAGATGAAATTATCAGAACCAATCACCTCTCAAGCTACGTGATGATTAATAGCGTTGTATCACACGGGATGTCAGATGCTCTATTAACAATGCTTGACCAATTAAAAGGGAGTAAATTAAAATTCATTGTCGCTACACACGATTTAATTGGAAAAACGTTTAGTGAAACAAGCTCTTGTCTTCTGCATGAAAAGAAGCTCTTACTAGGTATAAAACGAGGCTGTGACTCCTATGTCAATCCAGACCTCTCTATGATAATTGAAAAAAACGACGAGTTATTAGTAATTAGTAACTAATAGTCATTTTATAAGTTGTTATGTTTACTCATAATAAAAAGGGAGTCTCTAATTAAAAACGAGAATCCCTTTAAACTACCTAATCTAATAATACAGTTTCAACTTCTTTCAAGAGTGCTTTTCCCAAATCAATATACTTCTCAGGAAATTCAGCATCTGGATCTTCTGGCTCTGAAAATTGATCAAACGATGCAGATAACATATCTAAATCAGACTGGACATGATCATCTAAGCCCACTTGATATTTATGTGAAAGAAGAAATGGCCTAGCAAACTGTACATTTGTCCCTTGTGAGTCCAACTGACCGTCGACAGCTTCAAATGGTAGTCGTAAAAATTGATAACCGACTTCATCATCAATTTTATAATCAAAAGACCCATGATCATAATCCCAATTTCCACCGATAGTATACCCTAGAGGCTTCAATACTTTTTCTAGTTTATATAATTGAAATGTCTGTCCTTCAAGTCTAGAAGGAATCGGAATCATATTAACAACCCCTTTATTTATTCTAGACTTAGGTTATCCAACTTTTTAAATTTTACTAAAGGAAAAAAGGAATCTCTTATATATGAAGGACAAGAGCTAACAGTGTGAATAACAAGTTCAAGATCAACCATAACCACTTCATTCTCGAACCTTTCAGTTGCATATAATATGACAACATCCAGATGCCGATAATACCTAATGGAAATGCGATAAATCGAATGATTCCAAAATTAATAAACACATACATTTGATACAAGAATGTAGGTACTATTATAAGCCCGCATATTATATTGGTAATATGTAGTGCTTTGCTCAATTTCCCATCTCCCTATTAAACATTTCTGCCTTATTCACAATAATAATGGATAAAAAAATAAAAGAGATTCATCGAATCCCTTTTATCTTTACCCCTCAATACCTCTATTTTAAACGTTTTTCAAGCTCTGCTTTCTTCTCTTCAAAACCCGGCTTACCTAATAATGCAAACATATTTACTTTATACGCTTCAACACCTGGCTGATCAAACGGATTTACGCCAAGTAAGTAGCCACTCATTGCACAAGCCTTTTCAAAGAAATACACTAAATAGCCGAAAGTAAATGCATCTAATTGTGGCAACTCAATTACCAGATTTGGCACACCACCATCTGTATGTGCAAGCATCGTTCCTTCGAAAGCTTTTGTGTTTACAAAATCAACCGATTTACCCGCTAAATAATTTAAACCATCAAGATCATTTTTTTCTTCTTCAATCGTTAGTTCGTGACGTGGATTTTCTACTTTTAATACTGTCTCAAACAAATCACGTCTTCCTTCTTGAACATATTGACCCATAGAATGAAGATCAGTTGAGAAATTAGCTGAGGCAGGGAAAATACCTTTTTGATCTTTTCCTTCACTCTCTCCAAATAATTGCTTCCACCATTCAGAGAAGTATTGAAGTCCCGGTTCGTAATTAATTAACATCTCAATTGTTTTGCCTTTATTATAAAGGGCATTACGTACTGCTGCATATTGATATGCGATGTTTTCTTCTAACTCGGAGTGTGAGAAGTGCTCTCTAGCTTCTGCAGCACCTTTCATCATATCTTCAATATTTACACCACTTACCGCAATTGGCAATAAACCAACCGCTGTTAATACTGAATATCTCCCACCGATGTCATCAGCAATAATAAAGGATTCGTATCCTTCCTCGTTTGCTAACGTTTTTAATGCACCACGCTCTTTGTCTGTTGTTGCGTAAATGCGCTTACGTGCTTCTTCCACTCCATATTTTTCTTCGAGAATTTTTCTGAAGATACGGAAAGCAATTGCAGGCTCTGTCGTTGTTCCAGACTTAGAAATAACATTAATTGAGAAATCTTTTCCTTCAATTAAGTCCATAAGATCCTTCATGTATGTAGAGCTGATGTTATTCCCCACAAAAACGATTTGTGGTGTTTTTCTTTGTTCTTTTGATAATGCATTATAAAATGAATGACTAAGCATTTCTAGTGCTGCTCTAGCTCCTAAGTATGAGCCACCAATTCCAATTACTAAAAGAATTTCTGAATCGTCTTTTATTTTCTCCGCACATTTTTGAACACGAGAAAATTCTTCTTTATCATAATCAACAGGTAGGTCTACCCATCCTAAAAAGTCACTTCCTGCACCTGTTTTTTCATGAATAGAGTGATGTGCAACTTTTACTGCATCACGTAAATATGTAAGTTCATGTTCACTAATAAATCCTAGTGCTTTAGAATAATCAAAACGAATGTGTGTCATAAACACTCCTCCAAACCAATATTTTTTTCGCCTCTTTCACTTTAACGAATCAATACACCTAAATCAAGATGCCCTCCTCTATGTAAGCGTGTCCATTTTTAAAAATTTCATGAACTTTATCTTAAATAACAAAAACGATTGGAAAAACACTGAGGGTTAAGTATATATACTCTTTTTAGAAGGTGAGTTGGTTCAATTATTTGTTAAATATCTGAGTTGCTAGAACGTTGAATCCTAGTATTTATTCGTGTTAACCGAAGTGAAAGGAACCGAGACTCCTACGGGAATAGCGACAGGCCCCGGACCCCACAGGCGAAGACGAGGAGGCTCAAGTGGCGCCCCGCGGAAAGCGAGGTTCCTGCAACGAAGGGTAGCACCCCTTATATAGAGTATTACCTATTTTATTTTCAAGATAGCAAAAAAACCCTTCAACAAATGAAGGGTCATTTTCATTATAGCGATGCTTTTAAAATCTCTACTACATCTTCCTTGTTTAACGTTTTAAAGTTTCCAAATTCACCAAACGCTACAGTTTTTTCAGCCATTACCTCAATATTCTCATCATCGATATCATAATCAGCTAAACGGTTTGGAGCACCAAGTGAATTCCAAAACTCTCTTAATTTCTCGATACCTTCTAAAGCAACCTCACGATCTGATTTACCTTCCTCACAAACATCAAAAACCCTCACTGCTAATTGCTTAAAACGCCCTACATTCTCGTCTAACGTGTACTTCATCCAGTTAGGGAATAGAATCGCTAATCCACCCGCATGTGGAATATCATAAATCGCAGAAACAGCATGCTCAATATTATGAGTTGCCCAATCGCCACGATATCCCATTTGAAGCATTCCGTTAAGAGCTATCGTTCCATTATATAAAATCGTTTCACGATGCTCGTAGCTCTCTAGATTATCTAATAGCTTTGGAGCGGTTTCAATTACAGTACGCAAAACACCTTCGCACATACGATCTTGTAAAGGTGTGTTATCAACTTGATGGAAATATTGTTCAAAAACGTGTGACATCATGTCAACAATTCCATAAATCGTTTGGTCACGTGGTACTGAAAAAGTGTGCTCAGGATCTAAAATTGAAAACTTTGGAAACGTATGAGGGGCACTACCCCATCCGTACTTTTCTTTTGTTTCCCAGTTTGTAATAACAGAACCAGCATTCATCTCTGATCCAGTTGCCGCAAGTGTTAACACGGTTCCTAATGGAAGAGCATCTTCTGCCACTTTCTTACGACTAACAAAATCCCAAACGTCTCCATCATACTTAGCACCAGCTGCTATTGCTTTTGTACAATCAATAACACTTCCTCCACCTACCGCAAGAAGAAACTCGATTCCTTCCTTTTTACAAATATCGATACCTTTATGTGCAGTGGAAAGTCTTGGGTTAGGTTCAACGCCTGCCAACTCAAACACTTCACATTCTAATTCCTTTAATATCGACATTACTTTATCATATATACCATTCCTTTTTATACTTCCACCACCATAAACAACTAAAACTTTTTTTCCATATTGAGGAATTTCATGTTTCAATTGCTCAAGCTGACCTTTACCAAAGATTAGTTTAGTCGGATTGTGATATGTAAAATTTTGCATCTTTTTACTCCTCCTTTGTCTTTGTTTTCGATTATGAAGAGTTTTTGTTTTATTGTAAAGAAATTAACTCTCATATATTTTCCTAAAAGAAAAGTGTCATGCATATTTTTTTGTAATTTACTCAATCTAATAAGGAAGTCTCTAAACTTTAAGGAGGGATACCATGAGTACAATCCAACGAATTGCACTTGTTCTTACAATTATCGGCGCAGTAAACTGGGGATTAATTGGTTTTTTCCAATTTGACCTTGTTGCAGCGATATTTGGCGGACAAGATTCTGCACTATCAAGAATTATTTATGGTCTTGTTGGTATTGCAGGCTTAATTAACCTTGGTCTACTATTCAAACCTTCAGAAGAGCTTGAAACAAGTACTGAACCAAGAGCTACAAGATAATCACTGTTTTTAAATAAAATGATAATGCAAAAAGCCCCATGTTCTGTGTATGCGAAGAGCATGGAGCTTTTTGCTTTTTTATAACTAGCATTATTAGTCTTAGAAGTAGGGAAAAATAAGTGTAGATTTTCATCCAAAGAGTTATGCACCATGGCGGATGAAAATGAAGGCATATCTCATTTAGAATGGTGAACTCTTGTACATTAGCTGTGTTAACCGAAGTGGAAGGACCGAGAATCCAGCGGGAGATGTGCTGGACTGGAGACCCCACAGGCGTAGCCGAGGAGGCTCAAGTGGCACCCTGCGGAAAGCGATAGTCCTTGCAACGAAGATTAACACCCCATGTTCAGCGTCGTATTTTCAGGTAGACGTTCATGCAATTCGAGAATTGCACCATGGCGGATGAAAATGTGCACTTGTTTCTTTTAGAGTGTTGAATTCTTGTACATCAACTGTGTTAACCGAAGTGGAAGGACCGAGAATCCTACGGGAAATGCGCCGGGCTTGAGACCCCACAGGCCAAAGGTGAAGTGCACCCCTATTATTGGACACACATCTAAGATAGGAGGTGTGTCACTTTTGAGTAAATTCACTCGTGAAGAAAAGCATCAATTTGTTGATCGTTATTTAAATGGATCCAATAGT
>JAIVAN010000014.1 GCA_020171895.1 Bacillus timonensis
GGTTGATAGGTCAGGGGTGGAAGCATGGTGACATGTGTAGCTGACTGATACTAATCGATCGAGGACTTAACCACAATATTTACCCTTTCATTGAATGTTCTTAGGTTATCTAGTTTTGAAGGAACAACCTTCATCGTTTGGTGACGATGGCGAAGAGGTCACACCCGTTCCCATGCCGAACACGGAAGTTAAGCTCTTCAGCGCCGATGGTAGTTGGGGGATTCCCCCTGTGAGAGTAGGACGTTGCCAAGCAACTGAAAAAAGACTAGCTGAAATGGCTAGTCTTTTTTGTGTTTTCTTTTAAAATGAACCGAAAGGTTCATTACAACCATTATTGTATGCATGCAATAATGGTAAAGATATTGAAACTGTATAGGGAGGGTTTCGAGAAGCGAAGAGTTCGAGGAAGCGAAGGAACGAGTCCCGGAGGGCACATTCAGCGGTGCCTGAGGACACGAGTGACTGAAGCTGACGAAGAAATCTGAAGCTTATCGGAAGCCGACCCCGGACACGGAAGTTAAATAATAATGAACTTCTACTAAAAACCGTCACGTCCTGTGACGAACGTAGAAGTCAGCACATCCTGTGCAAGTCCGTTGGTAGTTGGGGGATTCCCCCTGTGAGAGTAGGACGTTGCCAAGCAATTTAAAAAGACTAGCTGGAATAGGCTAGTCTTTTTTTTGTTCTTTTAATGTATGGTATGGCAAGATGCAAGATGGGCTGCCAAACCTTGAGATACATTTATAGTAATGAATTTAAAAATAAATACAAAAGAGTGACTTTTGCCTCGAAATTTTTTCAAAACGTGCATGCATAGGTGCAAAAAACAATCTTAAACAAAAACAACTTGAAAACGGCCAGTGATTTTCAACGATTTTTACAGCTTTTAATAGAGAATCACGTTTTCAGCTCTTTTTCGTGTAAGGGTTTTTGAGGTAGAAATACTTTTCAATCACTTTTTAAAAAATATCGATCACTTAAAAAATTTTTTCATACGAATTTTACTTTTTTTCTATCACATAAAAAATTTTTTCGATCATTTGTCATTTTTAGTATTTTTATTTCGATCAATTATTCTATTTTTGCTGTAAATATCTAATCTATTCATACATAATATACATATTTCAAACAATTTACCCCTATTTCTCACTACCACATTACTCCAAAGAACAATGAACCAACTCAATCCTAATACTAATAACAAACTTTCACTGATTCACTCTTCAATAACAAGCAGTAAAAAGACATGACCTCTATTGCCTTCCCTACAAGCTCAGACTCTACCTAAATTCAAGAAATAGATTTAAGTTCCTTTCCAAAAGCAGACACCATGAACACATGTAACAAGGTTATTGCTCACCTTAATTGGACACAGGTTAATTTAACGACTACACTGTCCCAAACAACACGATAGGTTCTTCATAAAATTTTACGCCTAAGTAGAAATGTTGCTATATTACACCACAAACTAAAAAATCCTTCCCATTTTCAATAGTTGCCTGAAATTCATATCTAGTTGTTCTGAAACGTATATATATGTAAGTCTCCATATTAGTGAAATATTATATTGAAACAGAATCAATAGCACATTAGAAATAGGGGGAATTAATTATGAAGCAATTTCTTTATATAAATAGTGACTTCCTAATTATGATGGTGAGAATTTTCTTAGCGGCATTATTAAGTGGGTTAGTAGGATTAGAAAGAGAAATCAAAAAGCATCCAGCTGGCTTTCGAACACATCTATTAGTAGGAGTGGGCTCATGTTTAATGATTCTACTATCACTATATGGTTTTCAGCCATATATAAATGAACATGAAAATATACGTTTTGATCCAGCAAGGATTCCATCGTATGTAATAAGTGGAATAGGTTTTTTAGGTGCAGGGACAATTCTTGTTAAAGGTGCTACAGTAAGAGGATTAACTACAGCAGCTTCAATTTGGGTTGTTGCGGGCTTAGGGTTAGTTGTTGGGGCGGGCATGTATGAATTAGCTGTATTGACGACACTAGTTGTGTTATTAAGTCTAATCTTTCTAAATAAATTAGAAGCAACTCTCCTCAGAAATTCAAAGAAACATTTTTTTAATATCATTGTTCATAAACATCCTGACCAGCTTTCAGCTATTATTCATGCATTTGAGGAATGTGAGGGCAGAATAATAAATATAAATGTCAGATATTCAAAAGGGAAGAAAAATGGAGTTTTACAATACATAATTGAAGCAGACATTGAAAAGCAAGAGAATAAAATAAAAATATATGAATTACTTTCGAACATTGAAATGGTTCAAAAAATCTCTTAATAATCGTTTTGATTTATAGAAAGATGGCAAGGATATTGTTGTGGAGCACATTAGTTGAAATTTTTTGCTGCACAATTTATATTATATATATAGTCAAATATAGTCAAAGTCAAGAGGTGGTGGAGGCAATTGAGAAATATATCAGATATCATCGAGCAATATTTAAAACAGGTGCTGACGATGAGTGACCGAAATATTGTAGAAATCAAAAGAAGTGAAATCGCTGATAAATTTGAATGTGTCCCATCTCAGATCAATTATGTCATTAATACTCGTTTTACGATTGAAAGGGGCTATCATGTTGAAAGTAAGCGTGGTGGTGGTGGCTATATTCGAATTATGAAAGTAAAGTCTAATGATAGTGCTCATTTAATTGAGCAATTATTGCTTTTAATTGAAAGGCGAATTTCTCAAAGTAGTGCTGAAGATGTCATCTACAGATTAGTTGAGGAAGAGGTTGTTTCAAAAAGAGAAGCAAAAATTATGATGAGCGTAATTGACCGATCTGTTCTATTTATTGAATTACCAATGAGGGATGAACTGCGGGCGAGGATGCTAAAAGCTATGTTAATGTCTTTAATGTATAAATAATATAAAGTACCTCAAATTTTCTAACTAAGAGGTGATGAAGATGATATGTTCGGAATGTAAAGAGAGACCAGCGACATTGCATTTTACGAAGATTCTGAATGGAGAAAAGACAGAAATTCATATTTGTGAACATTGTGCACAAGAAAAGGGTGAAATGTTTATGTTTCCCTCAAGTGCAGGTTTTTCATTAAGTAATTTACTTGCAGGCTTACTAAATGTAGAACCAATGAAGGGAAAATCAACTGAGAATCCTTTTTCAAACAAGGAAGTTGTCCAATGTGAGCGATGTAAAATGACTTTTCAACAATTTGCCAAAGTAGGTAGATTTGGTTGTTCTAACTGTTATAAAACATTTTCAAACCAGTTAAATCCTGTATTGAAAAGGCTGCATAGTGGAAACACAACACATAGTGGTAAAATTCCTAAACGCATCGGTGGAAATATTCACTTAAGAAAGCAAATCAAACTTTTAAAACAAAACTTGAAAGAGTTAATTTCGGAAGAGGAGTTTGAGAAAGCTGCTAAAATAAGAGATCAAATTCGATCAATTGAAAAGAATCTAAGTGAACTAGGAGAGGGGGAGGCTTAGTGTATGTCGCTAGAGCGTTTCATAAGTAAAGCGATTAGTTCTTGGATGAATCAAGAAGGACCTAACTCAGATATTGTGTTAAGTTCAAGAATACGTTTAGCTAGAAATATAGAGAACTCTCTATTTCCTACTGTGGCAAGCAATGAGGATTCACAGAATATAATACAATTGATACAAGATAGATTTTCAAGTAAGAAAATATCTGATATTGGGAAATTAGAGTTACTAAAAATGAACGAATTACAACCAATTGAAAAAAGGGTGTTAGTTGAGAAGCATTTAATTAGCCCTCATTTAGCTGAGGATTCAACGCTAGGTGCTTGTTTGTTATCAGAAAATGAAGAAGTAAGTATTATGATAAATGAAGAAGATCATATTCGAATTCAGTGCTTGTTTCCTGGATTCCAATTAACGAATGCTTTAACAGTTGCCAATGAGATTGATGATTGGATTGAGCAAGAAGTAGATTATGCCTTTGATGAAAAGCGGGGGTACTTAACGAGCTGTCCAACAAATGTAGGTACAGGTCTTCGTGCATCTGTCATGATGCATTTGCCTGCATTAGTTCTTACTCAAAGGATGAATCGAATAATTCCTGCTATTAATCAATTAGGTTTAGTAGTACGAGGGATATATGGTGAAGGTAGTGAAGCACTAGGTAACATTTTTCAAATTTCCAATCAAATTACTTTAGGTAAAACTGAACATGATATCGTCGAAGATTTAAATAGCGTTGTAGAACAGCTGATTTCGCAAGAACGTTCCGCAAGAGACGCATTAGTAAAGACTTCAAACATACAATTAGAAGATAGGGTATTTAGGTCTTACGGCGTTCTTTCAAATAGTCGTATTATTGAATCTAAGGAAGCTGCCCAATGTTTATCTGACGTTCGTTTAGGAATAGACTTAGGCTATATCAAAAATGTTTCTAAAAATATACTCAATGAATTAATGATTTTAACGCAACCTGGTTTCTTACAGGTTTATGCCGGTGGAGCATTACGTCCCAACGAAAGAGATATCAGGAGAGCCACCCTCATAAGAGAAAGATTGAAATTAGAACTTACTAATGATTATGGAGGTTGATGGATATGATGTTTGGAAGATTTACAGAGCGTGCACAAAAAGTACTGGCGTTAGCTCAAGAAGAAGCTGTCCGACTAGGTCACAATAATATAGGAACAGAACATATTTTACTTGGCTTAATTCGGGAAGGCGAGGGAATTGCAGCAAAGGGATTAGTCGCTTTAGGCCTAGGCCCGGAGAAAATCCAGAAGGAAGTTGAAGCGCTTATCGGGCGTGGGCACGATGCCACTCAAACGATTCATTATACACCTCGAGCGAAAAAAGTCATTGAACTGTCTATGGATGAGGCACGTAAGTTAGGCCATTCCTATGTAGGAACAGAGCATATTCTTTTAGGCCTTATTCGTGAAGGTGAAGGTGTTGCGGCTCGTGTATTAAATAACTTGGGAGTTAGTTTAAATAAGGCACGCCAACAAGTATTGCAATTACTTGGAAGTAATGAATCTTCATCCGGTCATCAAGGCGGAGGATCTGTTAATGCGAATACTCCAACTTTAGATAGCTTAGCTCGCGATTTAACAGCAATAGCGCGAGAGGGAAGCCTAGACCCTGTTATCGGGAGAAGTAAGGAAATACAACGTGTAATAGAAGTGCTAAGCCGTCGCACAAAAAATAACCCAGTACTAATTGGAGAACCAGGTGTGGGTAAAACAGCAATAGCTGAGGGGCTAGCACAACAAATCGTGAATAATGAAGTGCCTGAAACTCTACGTGATAAAAGAGTTATGACACTTGATATGGGAACGGTTGTAGCGGGAACTAAATACCGTGGTGAATTTGAGGATCGGTTAAAAAAGGTAATGGATGAAATTCGCCAAGCGGGCAATATCATATTGTTTATTGATGAGTTGCACACTCTTATTGGAGCAGGAGGTGCAGAAGGAGCTATTGATGCGTCAAATATCTTAAAACCTTCTTTAGCACGAGGCGAGCTTCAATGTATAGGTGCTACAACCCTAGATGAATACAGAAAATATATTGAGAAAGATGCTGCTCTAGAACGAAGATTCCAGCCTATTCAAGTGGATGAACCCAATTTAGATGAGTCTATTCAAATTCTTCAAGGGCTACGTGATCGTTATGAAGCGCATCACCGAGTATCAATTACTGACGATGCGATCATTCAAGCTGTAAAATTATCAGATCGATATATTTCAGATCGCTTTCTTCCAGATAAGGCCATCGATTTAATTGATGAAGCTGGTTCTAAAGTGAGGTTAAGATCGTACACGGCTCCTCCCAATTTAAAACAATTAGAACAAAAATTAGAGGAAGTAAGAAAAGAAAAGGATGCAGCGGTTCAAAGTCAAGAGTTTGAAAAAGCTGCATCACTAAGAGATACGGAACAGCGATTAAGAGAACAGCTGGAAGATACGAAAAAGAGCTGGAAAGAAAAACAAGGCCAAGAGAATTCAGAGGTAACGGTTGAAGACATTGCAATGGTTGTTTCTAGTTGGACTGGAATTCCTGTTTCTAAATTAGCACAAACAGAAACTGATAAGCTGCTTAACATGGAAGATATCATTCATTCTAGAGTAATTGGTCAAGAAGAAGCTGTTAAGGCAGTCTCAAAAGCTGTTCGAAGAGCGCGTGCTGGATTAAAAGATCCTAAGCGTCCTATTGGATCTTTTATTTTCCTGGGTCCAACGGGTGTTGGTAAGACTGAGCTTGCTAGAGCTTTAGCGGAGTCAATATTTGGAGACGAAGATGCGATGATCCGTGTCGACATGTCTGAATATATGGAAAAACATTCAACTTCACGTTTAGTAGGCTCTCCTCCAGGGTATGTAGGGTATGATGAAGGTGGTCAGTTAACTGAGAAAGTCCGAAGAAAGCCGTATTCTGTTATCCTTTTAGATGAAATTGAAAAAGCACACCCTGATGTATTTAACATTTTGCTTCAAGTTCTAGAGGATGGACGATTAACTGATTCGAAAGGTCGAACTGTTGATTTCCGAAATACAATTGTCATTATGACATCTAATGTTGGGGCAGATACGTTAAAACGAAATAAGTACGTAGGGTTTAATGTTCAAGACGAAGGCCAAGATTACAAAGATATGAAGGGAAAAGTTATGGAAGAGCTTAAAAAAGCTTTCCGTCCAGAGTTCCTTAATCGTATTGATGAAATCATCGTCTTCCATTCACTAGAGAAAAAACATTTAAAAGAAATTGTTACGTTAATGGTTGATCAATTAACATCCCGATTAAAAGAGCAAGAAATTGATTTAACCTTATCTGAAGCCGCAAAAGAAAAAATAGCAGATGAAGGTTATGATCCTGAATATGGCGCACGTCCACTTCGTAGGGCAATTCAGAAAGAGATAGAAGATAGACTGTCTGAAGAATTACTAAAAGGAACTATTCAAACGGGTCAGTCAATTGTCATGGATTTTGAAAATGGAGAGTTCGTCGTTCGTTCAGCAGAAAAGGTAAAATAATGTTTGACCAGAGGTATGCAAATCACATAGGGGATTCTTGTATACCTCTGTTTTTATATTAGGAATAATAGTTCTAACAGACTGTTTATTTATAAGGTTAATTTCTGGATGATCCAGGGAGTCCTTGCTACCTGGTGAATACGAGTAAAAAACAATCTTACAATTGTTATACGAGTAGATGAAAGACTGTGGACACTTACTTAGTGGAAACATTGAATTTCTATCATAAAATTGTAAGACATAAGGTAATTTATAGAGAGAGGTATTTGTTCATGGCAAAAAGAAAAGTAAAGTTTACCTGTGGCGCTTGTGGGTACGAATCAGCAAAATGGATGGGCAAGTGTCCTGGTTGTAATTCTTGGAATACACTTGTGGAAGAAATTGAACAAAAAACTGGTAGGAAGGGAGCGTTTGCTCATACTAGTCCTACTATTATTAGTAAGCCAACTTCCATAACGTCTATAGAAACGATAAACGAGCCGAGAATTTTAACAGATACTGGTGAATTTAACAGAGTATTAGGTGGAGGGATTGTTCCTGGATCACTTGTTTTAATAGGTGGTGATCCTGGTATAGGTAAATCGACCCTCTTATTACAAATATCGGCCCAACTAGCTTTCAAACAGAAAGTTTTATATATTTCGGGTGAGGAATCTATTAAGCAAACGAAATTAAGAGCAGACCGTTTAGGTGTTATGTCGGATCAGTTATTTGTTCATTCTGAAACCGACTTAGAACTCATTTCCCAAGCAATAACTGAAATGAATCCTACCTTTGTGGTTATCGATTCTATTCAAACTATATACCACCCTGAAGTTACGTCAGCACCAGGAAGTGTATCACAAGTTCGTGAATGTACAGCAGAATTGATGAAAATTGCTAAAACGAAAGGAATTGCAATATTCATTGTAGGACATGTTACTAAAGAAGGGGCAATTGCCGGTCCAAGGTTACTAGAACACATGGTTGATACGGTTTTATATTTTGAGGGTGAAAGACATCATACGTATCGAATCTTAAGGGCAGTAAAAAACCGTTTTGGTTCTACGAATGAAATGGGTATTTTCGAAATGAAGGAAGTGGGACTTGAAGAGGTATTAAATCCTTCTGAAATCTTCTTAGAAGAGCGTTCAGCGGGTGTTGCAGGCTCTACAGTCGTAGCCTCTATGGAGGGAACAAGACCCGTTTTAGTAGAAATTCAAGCACTTATTTCCCCTACTAGCTTTGGTAACCCAAGGAGAATGGCAACAGGCATTGATCAAAATCGTGTGTCTCTTCTAATGGCAGTGTTGGAGAAGCGAGTTGGATTGTTGTTACAAAATCAAGACGCTTATCTTAAAGTAGCGGGTGGTGTTAAGTTAGATGAACCTGCGATAGATTTAGCAGTAGCGGTAAGTATCGCATCTAGTTTTAAAGACAAGGCTTCCAATCAAACGGATGTATGTATCGGTGAAGTAGGTCTAACCGGAGAAGTTCGTCGTGTATCAAGAATAGAGCAGCGTGTACATGAAGCGGCGAAATTAGGATTTAAAAGGGTTATTATTCCTGAAAGAAATATTGGTGGTTGGACTGTTCCTCAAGGGGTAGAAGTGATTGGAGTTGCGCATGTGAGTCAAGCGCTTCAATATACGTTAGGGGGATAATGCATGAGTGAAAAACAACATAACGAAATTAGTCTCTCCCAAATTTTAAAATTCGTGGCACCTGGTACGCCAATTCGAGAAGGTATTGATAATGTATTGCGTGCAAAAACGGGTGGGCTAATCGTCCTTGGTTATAATGAAGAGTTAAAAAAGATTGTGGATGGTGGATTCCAAATAAATAGTCTATTTACACCTGCATTTCTTTATGAGCTTGCGAAAATGGATGGAGCAATTATCTTAAATGACATTGGAAGTAAGATTTTAATTGCAAACGCCCAATTAGCTCCGAACCCGACTACACTTTCTTCGGAAACGGGTATGAGACATCGAACAGCTGAAAGAGTTGCTAGGCAAACAGGTAGTCTAGTTATTGCCATATCACAAAGAAGGAACGTTATCACATTATACCAAGGTGAGTTTCGTTATGTGTTAAAGGACATAGGCGTCATTTTAACAAAAGCAAATCAAGCGATTCAAACTTTAGAAAAGTATAAATCCGTCCTTGATCAGTCAATTACGAATCTAGGAGCGTTAGAATTTGAAGAATTAGTTACATTTTCTGAAGTGCTACAAGTCATACATCGCATTGAAATGGTGCTAAGGATTAAGAGCGAAATATTATGCTATATCAATGAATTAGGAACCGAAGGGCGCTTATTGCGTTTGCAGATGACAGAGCTATTAGTCAATATAGAGGATGAGGCAGCTCTGATTATTAAGGATTATTTAAAAGATAAAAATAAAGATCCTTATGAAATATTGGAACAACTTCAGTCTCTTTCTAACACGGAGTTACTAGATGATACTGTCATTTTGAAGGTGTTAGGATACTCGTCATTAACGGATACAGACTTATCGGTAATTCCTAGAGGGTATCGTCTCCTTAATAAAATACCTAGGTTACCAATCCTAATTATTGAAAATCTTGTGATGACATTTACGAATTTCAAACATCTGTTAGCTGCATCTGTAGAAGAATTAGATGATGTAGAGGGGATAGGAGAAGTGCGAGCTAGGAAGATAAAAGAAGGATTACTACGTATTAGAGAACAGTTATTAATTGATAGACAAATCTGAGTGGTATAAAATTGACATTATTTTACTATGGTGCTACGCTGAAAATAATATTTTAGTATTATTTTACACTAGCATGTCATTCTGTTTACATTTTAAAAAAACTATTTATTGTAGGTTTCAATTGTTATAAAGTGTTAATAATGATTATGGAGGAGGTGAAGGAATGTTAAAACGAATTGTGCAGCTGTTTTTCCTAATTGTAGGAGGAATGTTAGGTATCTTTTTCATACCTGAATTATTTAAGCTGTTAAATATCGGTGATATTCCATTTTTCGATAAACCATATACGCTTGCTATCTTAGGTGCCATTATACTATTTATTACTACGTTTTGGTTGGTAGATTATATTGTAGGGTTAATTCGCTGGTTAGAGGAATCATTAGTAAAGGCTCCCGTAACAGATGTGCTATTTGGTAGTTTAGGACTTATTTTTGGCTTAATTGTCGCATTCTTAATTGTTATCCCTTTAGATCGAATTGAATTTATCGTTGTGAATACGGTTATTCCTATCTTTGTCACATTATTATTAGGTTACCTTGGCTTTCAAGTGGGCTTTAAAAAACGTGATGAACTTGTCAACTTATTTTCAATTTCAAGTCGGATGAATAAGAAAAAAGGTACAGAAGATGAATTAGAAACTTTTGCTGAGAAATTAAAGATATTAGATACAAGTGTTATTATTGACGGTCGTATTGCAGATATTTGTCAAACAGGTTTCTTAGAAGGAACAATCGTTATTCCGAGATTTGTTTTAGAGGAACTTCAGCATATTGCAGATTCCTCAGATGTACTAAAGCGAAATCGAGGAAGACGTGGGTTAGATATTTTAAACCGTATTCAAAAGGAACTTGCAATTAAAGTAGAAATTTACGAAGGTGACTTTGAAGATATTCAAGAGGTTGATAGTAAGCTAGTAAAACTTGCGAAATTGACTTCAGGTATCGTCGTAACGAACGACTTTAATTTAAATAAAGTGTGTGAATTACAAAATGTAGCTGTTTTAAATATTAATGATCTTGCAAATGCTGTTAAACCAGTTGTTCTTCCTGGTGAGGAATTAGTAGTTCAAGTGATTAAAGATGGAAAAGAACATAACCAAGGAATCGCATACTTAGATGATGGAACGATGATTGTAGTTGAAGATGGAAGAGATTATATTGGCAAACGCATCGAAGTATTAGTCACGAGTGTGTTACAAACATCTGCTGGACGAATGATTTTTGCCAAGCCTAAATTACTTGAAAAAGCGCTATAAACGATTAAATTGGGGAGGTTATCATTCATAATACCTCCTTTTTTTGTGTTTTTTTAACTTTTATTGTATAAGTGTAGTAGTAGATTGAAAAGCAAGGGGAATTTTTATGAACTATCAAGTAGTCATACCTGCAGCGGGACAAGGGAAGAGAATGAATGCTGGTAAAAATAAGCAGTTTATTTCTATTAAAGGCGTACCGGTCATCGTCAGAACTTTGAAGGTGTTTGAAAGTGATGATTGGTGTGACGGTATGATCTTGTCAATTAATAAGAGTGAAGAAGATGAATTTAAGGCGCTATTCCAAACATACAACATTACAAAAGTAAAAGCATTTGTCGATGGTGGAGCAGAACGTCAGCATAGTGTTTATAATGGGATTAAAGCTATCAAAAATTCAGAAATTGTTTTAGTGCATGACGGTGCGAGACCGTTTATCACCATAGATAAAATTCACGAGTTAGTAGAGGTCGCTAAAAGTAAGGGTGCATCCATTTTAGCTGTTCCAGTAAAAGATACAATCAAACAAGCATTTTCAGATCAAACGGTAGAAAAAACAGTGGAGCGATCAAATTTGTGGTCAGTACAAACACCTCAGGCTTTTCATTATGATGTAATAAGAAATGCACATGAAATCGCTGATAGAGATGAATTCTTAGGGACGGATGATGCTAGTTTAGTTGAGCGGTTAGGTAGAAACATCCAAATTATTATTGGAGATTATCAAAACATTAAATTAACAACCCCAGATGACCTTATCTTTGCTGAAGCAATCTTAAATCAATGGAAAAAATAGAAAATAGAAGGAGAATTAGTATGTTTCGAATTGGACAAGGATTTGATGTACATCAATTAGTAGAAGGACGTCCACTTATCATTGGTGGAATCGAGATACCTTTTGAAAAGGGGTTATTAGGCCATTCTGATGCTGATGTGCTATTACATACAATTGCTGATGCATGTTTAGGAGCAATTGCTGCTGGAGACATCGGAAAACACTTTCCTGATACCGATCCAACCTTTAAGGATGCAGACTCAGCTGTATTGTTGCAGCATGTATGGAATAAAGTAAAGGAAGAGGGCTATCAATTAGGGAATGTTGATTGCACAATTATCGCTCAAATGCCCAAGATGGCTCCATACATCAATCAAATGAGAGAAAGAATCGCAGACTTGTTAGAAGCTCCTGTTAATCTAGTGAATGTAAAGGCAACGACAACAGAAAAGTTAGGGTTTACTGGAAGAGGAGAAGGCATTGCTTCACAAGCGGTTGTGTTACTACAAAAAAGTTCACTTTGATAAAGCTTTATACAGATGATAAAATAAGCATGATTTTTATATCTATTCGGAGGGTAAATATATGTCAAATGATATTAGAGTGAGATATGCACCAAGTCCTACTGGACATTTACATATTGGAAATGCAAGAACTGCATTATTTAATTATCTTTTTGCCAAAAATCAAAATGGTAAGTTCATCATTAGGATTGAAGATACAGACAAGAAGCGTAACATAGAGGGTGGAGAAGAAAGTCAATTAAAATACTTAAAATGGTTAGGAATTGAATGGGACGAAAGCACAGATGTTGGTGGGGAATATGGTCCATACAGACAGTCTGAGCGAAATGACATATATAGAAAGTATTATGAAGAATTACTAGAAAAAGGACTTGCTTATAAATGTTATTGTACAGAAGAGGAGTTAGAAAAAGAGCGTGAGGAACAAATCGCGCGTGGTGAAAACCCTCAATATTCTGGAAAACATCGTGATTTATCAGTAGAAGAATGTGATGAATTAGAAAAACAAGGCTTACAGCCAAGTATTCGTTTTAGAGTACCAGAAAATAAACAATTTATTTTTAAGGATATGGTAAAGGGAGAAATCTCATTTGATTCGGCAGAAATGGGAGATTTCGTAATTGTAAAAAAGGATGGTACACCAACTTATAATTTCGCAGTAGCTGTTGATGACCATCTTATGAAAATTAGCCATGTTCTTCGTGGAGAAGACCATATCTCAAATACACCCAAACAAATGATGATCTATGAGGCATTTAATTGGGAAATCCCTCAATTTGGTCATATGACACTCATTGTGAATGAAAATAAGAAGAAGTTAAGTAAACGTGATGAGTCTATTATACAATTCATTGAGCAATATGAAGAATTAGGCTACTTACCTGAGGCATTATTCAACTTTATTGGTTTGCTTGGATGGTCTCCTGGTGGGGAAGAAGAAATCTTCACAAAAGAAGGATTTATTGAGATTTTTGATGCGAATCGTTTATCAAAGTCACCTGCTGTATTTGATACAAACAAACTGATGTGGATGAATAATCAATATGTGAAGCAAATTAATACTGAAAGATTAGTCGAATTGTCTCTTCCACATTTAATAAAAGCAGGCCGTTTACCAGGAGATATGACAAACGAGCAAAAAGAGTGGGCTACAGAACTCATTGCCTTACATCAAGAAAAAATGAGTTTTGGAGCGGAGATTGTTGAATTAACAGAGTTATTCTTTAAACAAGAATTAGAATATGAAGAAGAAGCAAAAGTAGTATTATCTCAAGAGCAAGTTCCTGAAGTCTTAAAGTCCTTCCTAGAAGAAATAGAAGCAATGGAATTATTTGAGGTTGAAGCGATAAAAGTTGCAATGAAGGCTGTACAAAAATCAACTGGCCAAAAAGGAAAAAATCTATTTATGCCAATTCGAGTAGCAACGACTGGTCAGACTCACGGCCCAGATTTACCAAAAGCAATACATTTACTAGGTAAAGAAACGATAATTACAAGAATTAGAAGCATTATTGGTTAACTTTTTACATGAAATGTAATATAGTGAGTATATAATAATCGTAAAGTGTTGATGAGGAGAGTAAAAAAGTATTTGCTAATAAGAGAGAACCATCACCGGCTGAAAGTGGTTTAAGTAAAATGCTTTTTGAAGTGCACCTCAGAGTCTCTTTTTGAACGAAATGATTTTGTTTTCAGTAGATTAGAGCGGATACTCTCCGTTACAAGAGTTAGAGTTGAGACACATGTATTTCTTTAAGTGTCTAAACAGAGTGGAACCGCGCATACAAGGCGTCTCTGTGCTATAAGCAGAGGCGTCTTTTTATATGGATTTTTTCATGAAGTAGCTTGGAGGGAACAAGATGTTAAAAATGATAAGGGATGATATACAGGTTGTATTTGAACAGGACCCTGCAGCACGTAGTTATTTGGAAGTGGTATTAACGTATTCTGGGCTCCATGCAATTTGGGCACACAGAATCGCGCATAGTCTTTTTAAGCGAAAGCTGTTTTTTTGGGCACGCGTCGTTTCACAAATTAGCCGATTCTTTACAGGGATTGAAATTCATCCAGGCGCAAAGATAGGAAGAAGGTTCTTTATTGATCATGGGATGGGTGTTGTCATTGGTGAGACTTGTGAAATAGGAGATAATGTTACCGTATTCCAAGGTGTCACGTTAGGTGGAACAGGGAAAGAGAAGGGGAAACGTCATCCAACAATTTTAGATAATGCGTTAATCGCTACAGGTGCAAAGGTTTTAGGAAATATAACAATAGGGGAAAATTCGAAAGTAGGAGCGGGATCGGTTGTTTTGAAGGATGTGCCTGCTAATTCGACAGTGGTAGGAATTCCTGGGCGTGTAGTCATACAAGATGGGGTACGTATAAATAAAGATTTAAACCATTGTGATTTACCTGATCCGGTTGCCGACCGTTTAATCGAGCTAGAAAATGAAATTAAATTACTACGAAAAGAACTTCTTCAGAAAGTGGAGGTAAAGTAAATGACGATTCAAATTTATAATACATTATCGAGAAAGAAAGAAACATTCGTACCGATTGAAGAGAACAAGGTAAAGATGTATGTGTGTGGTCCAACCGTGTATAACTACATACACATAGGCAATGCAAGACCAGCTATTGTGTTTGATACAGTAAGGAGATATTTTGAATTCAGCGGCTATGAAGTGAATTTTGTATCTAACTTTACGGATGTAGATGATAAGTTAATCCGAGTAGCAAATGAATTAGGGGAAGATGTGCCAACAATTGCTGACCGATTTATTGAAGCGTATTTTGAAGATGTTTCTGCTTTAGGATGCAAAAAAGCAGATGTACACCCTCGCGTAACAGAAAGTATAGATATCATCGTTGAATTCATTGAAAAATTGATTGAGAAAGGGTATGCGTACGAATCAAATGGAGATGTTTACTTTAAAACAAGATCTTTCGAAGGGTATGGTAAGCTATCACATCAATCAATTGATGAACTTCGTCTTGGTTCAAGGATTGAAGTAGGAGAAAATAAACAAGATTCTCTTGATTTTGTATTATGGAAAGCAGCCAAGCAGGGAGAAATCTCATGGCCAAGTCCTTGGGGACATGGAAGACCAGGTTGGCATATTGAATGCTCAGCGATGGCTAAAAAATATTTAGGAGATACAATTGATATCCATGCCGGTGGGCAGGATTTAGCATTTCCGCATCATGAAAATGAAATCGCACAATCGGAAGCATTAAACGAAAAATCATTCGCTAATTATTGGATGCATAATGGATATATAAATATAGATAATGAGAAAATGTCAAAGTCATTAGGAAATTTTGTCCTTGTACATGACATTATTAAGCAAGTTGATCCACAGTTAATCAGATTTTTCATGTTATCTGTTCATTATCGTCACCCGATCAATTACAGTGAAGAGTTGCTTGAAAGCACAAAGAATGGATTAGAAAGACTTAGAACCTCATTTGGAAATCTAAAAGACAGATTACGTAGTAGTTCAAATCTTGCGAACGATAATGAAAGTTGGTTAGAGAAAATAAAAAATCATCGTAAAGAGTTCATTGCATCAATGAATGATGATTTTAATACAGCAAATGCTATCTCTGTCCTGTTTAATCTTTCTAAAGATGCCAATTATTATTTGCAAAATAAAAACACAAATGAAGAAGTATTACATGCATTTATTCAGGAGTTTGAGGCGTTATTTGGTGTGTTAGGTTTAACGTTAGAAGAGAATCTATTGCTTGATGAAGAGATTGAAGCACTCATTCAACAAAGAATTGAGGCCCGTAAAAATCGTGATTTTGCTCTCTCCGATAAAATAAGAGATGAATTAAAAGAAAAAAATATCATATTGGAGGATACTCCTCAAGGTACTAGATGGAAAAGAGGATAGAACAGAATGTTATCTTTCAATAATAATATCGATGTTAATCAGTTAAATAGTTTAGCCCTTGCGTATATGGGTGATTCTGTATTTGAGGTATATGTGAGAAGGCATTTACTGATAAAAGGAAATGTCCGACCAAATCAGCTTCACAATATTGCCAAAAGATATGTGTCAGCAAAAGGACAGGCTAATGTTATTCATAAACTTATGGAAAAACAATTTTTATCCGAGATTGAGACAGCAGTTGTAAAACGTGGGAGAAATGCGAAGAGTGGGACGATCCCTAAAAATACAGATGTGCAAACGTATCGCTACAGCACTGCTTTTGAGGCATTAATTGGATTTCATTATCTCCACCAGAATATAGAACGAGTTGAAGAAATTATACAAGAAACGTTTTTACTAATAGAAGAATAAGGAGGAGAGTTTCTATGTCTCAGGATTATGTCATTGGAAAAAATCCAGTTATAGAATCATTAAGATCCGGTCGTGAGATCAATAAAATATGGATTGCAGAGGGGTCACAAAGAGGACAGATGAATGTTGTGACCCAGTTAGCAAAAGAGCAAGGCGTATTAGTGCAATTCGTTCCAAAAAAGAAAATCGACCAAATGGTTGAAGGAAATCACCAAGGTGTTGTTGCACAGGTTGCTGCATATGAATACGCAGAGGTAGATGATATTTTTAAGAGAGCTGAAGAAAAAGGGGAGGAACCTTTCATCATTATTTTAGATGAAATAGAAGACCCTCATAACCTTGGGTCAATATTAAGAACTGCGGATTCTACCGGTGCTCATGGTGTCATTATTCCTAAAAGAAGAGCAGTCGGGTTAACTGCAACGGTAGCAAAAGCGTCTACTGGCGCAATTGAATATGTTCCTGTTGCTCGTGTAACGAATATGGCGAGAACGATTGAAGAACTTAAAGAACGAGGCGTATGGATAGTAGGAACAGATGCAAAAGGAAAGGAAGACTATCGAAGCATTGATGGTAAAATGCCTGTAGGCTTAGTAATCGGAAGTGAAGGTAAGGGGATGGGAAGACTCATAAAAGAGAAGTGCGATTTTTTAATACACCTACCTATGGTAGGAAAAGTCACTTCGTTAAATGCATCAGTGGCTGCAGGTCTATTGATGTATGAGGTATATCGTAAACGAAATCCTCTAGGGGGATAAGCAGGATGGATATCCTTCTCGTTGATGGATATAACATTATAGGTGCGTGGCCCGAGTTAAGAAAGTTAAAGAATGAAAATCTTGCTTCATCTCGGGACACTTTAGTGGAAAAAATGGCCGAGTACCAAGCTTTTACTGGTTACAGAGTCATTGTTGTATTTGATGCCCATCTTTCACAAGGATTAGAAAAGAAAAATAAGAAGTATAGTGTAGAAGTTATTTTCACTAGGGAAAATGAAACTGCGGATGAACGCATTGAAAAACTAGCTAAAAGCTTAAATAACGTAAGAACCCAGGTGCATGTTGCTACGTCAGATTTTACCGAACAATGGGCAATATTTGGACAAGGTGCGTTGCGAAAGTCTGCTCGTGAATTATTAACGGAAATGGAAAGTATTGAAAAAAGTATAGAAAAAAAGGTGAAAAATACGTATCAAAAAAAGTCTAATTCAAAAATCTCCCTTCCAGATGAAGTTGCTGAAATTTTCGAAAAATGGAGACGAGAGAAGTGAACACCTGTTGACGCTTACAAAACAAGTCCTGTATAATATTGTTATCTACATGTGCGGTCGGGGGGATCGGTGTGATTTCAAACTTCGAAGGTCAAGTCAACGGGTTATATGAACGACTAGAGGATGAAGAAGTAGTAGAATTGGTTCATAACGGTCAAAGTGAAGCACTAGATTATCTGATAAATAAATATAAAAACTTTGTTCGTGCAAAAGCAAGATCTTATTTTTTGATAGGTGCAGATAGAGAAGACATTGTACAAGAAGGTATGATTGGTCTTTATAAGGCTATAAGGGATTTCAAAGAGGACAAGCTCACATCCTTTAAAGCATTTGCTGAATTATGTATTACGAGACAGATTATTACTGCCATAAAAACAGCTACGAGACAAAAGCATATTCCGTTAAATTCTTACGTTTCTTTGGACAAGCCTATTTATGATGAAGAGTCTGATAGAACTTTAATGGATGTCATTTCTGGTGCAAAAGTGATGGACCCAGAAGAATTAATTATCAATCAAGAAAAATTCGATGACATAGAAGTGAAGATGGCGGAACTCCTTAGCGATCTAGAAAGAAAAGTCTTGGCTTTATATTTGGACGGACGTTCATATCAAGAAATATCAGAAGATTTAAATAGGCATGTAAAATCAATAGATAATGCCCTTCAACGTGTTAAAAGAAAGCTTGAGAGATATTTGGAGTTGAGAGAAATCACACTCTAGTAAACTTATATTAAAGGTTCGTATTAACATTCGTAAATTGTCAACGAACTAAACTGTACTCATTAACTATAGTGGCTAATTTTGAGGGCCTATAACATCTCCTAAACTTAAGTTGACATATAAATTAAGCTTGTGATAAAGTTTTTAAGGAAATTAGAGATCATATTTTATATTTTATTCTTTAAAAAATTTATTAAGCGGGAGAGTTTCTATGACTAAAAAAGTGACTCTAGCTTGTAATGATTGTGGAAGTAGAAATTACTCGACAGCAAAAAATAGTAAGAACTTAGTGGAACGCCTTGAAATAAATAAATTCTGCAAAACTTGCAACAAGCACACTACCCACCGAGAAACAAAATAAGTAATAACAACACATGAATTTACTGGGGTGTCCCAATCTATTTGGAGGTTACGATTATGCAAAACTTATCTAGGTTTTTTCGCGGTGTAATACGTGAAATGAAAAAAGTTAGCTGGCCAAAACAAAAAGAGCTAACTAGATATACAATTATTGTTATGAGTACAGTCATTTTTGTTTCTGTGTTTTTTGCAGTAATTGACTTAGGAATTTCTGAAATAATTCGTTTAGTACTTGAATAAGTCCTATTGACTCATGGTATAATGATGGATAATACAGGAAGACCCAAAAGCCCGGTAACGGGTTTTTTTAATTGGAAACAACTCAAGCATCACTTTTAGTATGATGAGGTAACGAATAGAACGATCGCATACTTTGCGGAAATTCAATATGATTTGAGGAGGGAAGGACATTTTGTCCTAAAAAATGGAGAAAAACTGGTACGTTGTTCATACTTATTCAGGGTATGAAAACAAAGTGAAAGCAAATTTAGAAAAACGTGTAGAATCAATGGGGATGCAAGATAAAATCTTTCGAGTAGTAGTTCCTGAAGATGAAGAAACAGATATCAAAAATGGTAAAAAGAAAATCGTAAAAAGAAAAGTATTCCCTGGTTATGTTTTAGTTGAAATTATTATGACGGATGACTCTTGGTATGTTGTAAGAAATACACCTGGTGTTACGGGTTTTGTAGGTTCATCAGGATCAGGTTCAAAGCCAACGCCATTATTACCAGAAGAGGTAACTTTCATCCTTAAGAGAATGGGTATGGAAGAAAAGTATGTTGACATTGACTTTGAATTAAAAGAAACAGTAAAAGTAAAAGAAGGTCCTTTTGCTAACTTTACTGGTTCTATCGAAGACATAGATTTAGACAAGCATAAAGTTAAAGTGCATGTAAATATGTTTGGCAGAGAAACACCAGTTGAGTTGGATTTTTCACAAATTGAAAAAATCTAAAATGAAAAACTTGAAATTGAAAAAGAAAAGTGTTAATATTGCAAAGGTCAGTATGTCTCGTTATAAAGGGACTAGCTAAGGCTATATTCTTTATTTTTATATAAGGGATGATGAGTGGGAGGGCAAAGCCCTATTACCACATCACGGACTTTAAGGAGGTGTGTCTCGTGGCTAAAAAAGTAATTAAAATTGTAAAATTACAAATTCCTGCTGCAAAAGCAAACCCAGCACCACCAGTTGGACCGGCATTAGGTCAAGCAGGTGTTAATATTATGGGATTCTGTAAAGAGTTTAACGCTCGTACAGCTGAGCAAGCTGGTTTAATTATTCCTGTTGAAATTACGGTATTTGAAGACCGTTCATTTACATTTATTACGAAAACTCCTCCTGCTGCAGTTCTTCTTAAGAAAGCGGCTGGTATCGAGTCTGGTTCTGGTGAACCAAACCGTAATAAAGTAGCAACAGTTAAGCGTGATAAAGTACGCGAGATTGCAGAATCTAAAATGCCAGATCTAAATGCAGCAAGTGTTGAAGCTGCAATGCGTATGGTTGAAGGTACTGCACGTAGCATGGGAATCATCATTGAAGACTAATCCTATGTGTTAATGTATTGGGGGTTGCGGATATGGGATTACCTATTCGCAACCTTTATTCGTGGGAGGTTATTCCGCTAAAACCACAATCGAGGAGGAAATAAAATGGCAAAAAGAGGTAAAAAGTACGTAGAAGCTGCTAAATTAGTAGATCGTACTAAATCTTATTCAGTTGCTGAAGCAATTGAACTTGTTAAAAAAACAAACACAGCTAAATTTGATGCTACTGTTGAAGTTGCTTTCCGTTTAGGAGTAGATCCTAAGAAAGCTGACCAACAAATCCGTGGAGCGGTTGTTCTTCCAAACGGAACTGGTAAAACTCAACGAGTATTAGTATTTGCTAAAGGTGAAAAAGCGAAAGAAGCTGAAGCTGCTGGTGCAGACTATGTAGGCGACAGCGAGTTCATCACAAAAATCAGCCAAGGTTGGTTTGAGTTTGATGTAATCGTAGCTACACCTGACATGATGGGTGAAGTTGGTAAACTTGGTCGTGTATTAGGACCTAAAGGTTTAATGCCAAACCCTAAAACTGGTACTGTAACATTTGATGTAGACCGTGCTGTTAAAGAAATCAAAGCTGGTAAAGTAGAATACCGTGTTGATAAAGCTGGTAACATCCATGTTCCTATCGGAAAAATCTCTTTCGAAGACCAAAAGTTAGCTGAAAACTTCGCTACAATTTATGAAACAATGCTTAAAGTGAAGCCAGCTGCTGCTAAGGGAACTTACATGAAGAACGTTGCCGTTTCTTCAACAATGGGACCTGGTGTGAAAGTAGATCCAACAACTGCTGTTGTTGCAAAATAATGGATATTGACTTTTGAAAAGTCATTAATTATAATAGATTTTGTTGTGAAAAATGAATACCATTTGAAACCGTAGACAGTAGGAGCTGTTAACAGCTTAAATCTTTCCTACCGAGGTGTATTGATTCAAGCGCATATCTATGCGAACGACTCTATATACTACCTTCATGTCTGCAAGACATGAAGGTTTCTTATTTTATTTACACCGTTCGGTCTCAAGTGTCTGATAAATTTGTAGGAGGTGTAAGAATGAGCAGTGCAGTTGAACAAAAGAAACATATCGTATCTGAAATCACTGACAAATTCCGCCAAAGTAAATCAACAATCGTTGTTGACTACCGTGGTTTAAGTGTTGGCGAAGTTACTGAACTTCGTAAACAACTTCGTGAAGCTGGCGTTGAGTTCAAGGTATACAAAAACACGATGACACGTCGTGCTGTTGAAGCAGCTGAGTTAACAGGTCTTAATGATGCGTTAACTGGCCCAAATGCTATCGCATTCAGTAATGAGGATGTAGTAGCTCCTGCTAAAATTCTTAACGATTTCGCTAAAAAGCATGAAGCGTTAGAAATTAAAGCTGGTGTAATCGAAGGAAACATCGCTACTCTTGAAGAGGTTAAAGCTCTTGCTGAACTTCCTTCACGCGAAGGTTTACTTTCAATGTTGCTTAGCGTTCTTCAAGCTCCAATCCGCAATCTTGCTCTTGTATCTAAAGCAGTTGCAGACCAAAAAGAAGAGCAAGGCGCATAATTTACTCGTTTTAAATTAAAAAACAAAACTATCATTGATAAATAATAAGGAGGATTTTCAAATGACTAAAGAACAAATCATTGAAGCAGTTAAAAACATGACTGTTTTAGAATTAAACGACCTTGTAAAAGCAATCGAAGAAGAATTTGGTGTAACTGCTGCAGCTCCTGTTGCTGTTGCTGCTGCTGGTGGCGAAGCTGCTGCTGAGCAAACTGAATTTGATGTAGTATTAGCTAGCGCTGGTGCTCAAAAAATTAAAGTTATCAAAGTAGTACGTGAAATCACTGGTCTTGGCTTAAAAGAAGCTAAAGAATTAGTAGATAACACTCCAAAAGCTCTTAAAGAAGGCGTTTCTAAAGAAGAAGCTGAAGAAATGAAAGCTAAACTTGAAGAAGTTGGCGCTGGCGTAGAAGTTAAGTAATAGTTTGACAAATGTTAAAGCTCGCTGATAAAGCGAGCTTTTTTACTCAAATATTATTCATAATCTTAAAGAGTCTTGAATCGGTTTTCATTACAGGTATAATATGTGTTGAATATGGATAGATTACTTCATGGTGTTTATTTACATTCATTACTCTTATAAAAAGAGAGGTTACATAATTGGGTGATCACTATTATACAAAGAATCCGTCAGTAAATAGTAATCCTAAAGTTTGGCAGTATGAGCTAAAAGGACATAGGTATACCTTCACTAGTGATACTGGTGTTTTTTCGAAAAAAGAAGTAGATTTTGGTTCAAAGCTTTTAATAGATACATTTGTTTTGCCTAGTTCTTCTGGTGATGTGTTAGATGTAGGTTGTGGTTATGGTCCGATAGGACTAACGACCGCTAAAGAAAACCCGGAAGTTCATGTTGATATGGTTGATATTAATGAACGAGCGGTGAATCTAGCTACTGAAAATGCGAAGTTGAATGGGGTAAGTAATGTATCAATCTATAGCAGTGATTTGTTTGAAAATGTAACTAAAACAGGGTTTGCTGCGATTCTATCTAATCCACCAATCCGAGCTGGGAAAAAGGTGGTACATCATATTTTTGAAGAAAGTTTTAATCGTTTAATAATTGGTGGAGAGCTTTGGATTGTCATTCAAAAGAAACAAGGGGCTCCATCTGCGATTGAGAAACTCTCAGAAATCTATGGTGAAGTAGAAGTGGTTGAAAAAAAGAAGGGTTACTTCATTATTAAAGCTGTGAAAACTGAATAGGTAAAAGGCAAAAAAATGTTGTTAATATAGGGTGTAATTTGTGTCCTTTTTTATAGTTGACGGATAATTTTACCTATGTTAACATTATATAATGCCAATATGTAATTTTTCCATAATAACTAATTTGTGAGTTAAATGTATAAATATAGTTTGCATGGAAAGAATAATAAAATCAATAGTTCGTTTGATGGAAATGTGGTTTTCTAGTATGAAACCCTTTTTTTCTTTTTGTTTTTCATAGGTGTATGGTGTAAAAATATTTATTATAACGCTTGATTTGAGGGGTGAATGAGTTGACAGGTCAACTAGTTCAGTATGGACGACACCGCCAGCGAAGAAGTTATGCGCGTATCAGTGAAGTTTTAGAATTACCAAATTTAATCGAAATTCAAACCTCTTCATATCAATGGTTTCTTGATGAGGGTCTAAGAGAAATGTTTCAAGATATTTCTCCGATTGAAGATTTTACTGGTAACTTATCGCTAGAGTTTATCGACTACAGCTTAGGAGATCCTAAGTATCCAGTAGAAGAGTCTAAAGAGCGAGACGTTACGTACTCTGCACCACTTCGTGTAAAGGTGCGTTTAATTAATAAAGAAACAGGTGAAGTGAAGGATCAAGATGTCTTTATGGGTGATTTCCCATTAATGACAGAAACAGGAACGTTCGTTATCAATGGTGCTGAACGTGTAATTGTTTCACAGCTAGTTCGTTCACCGAGTGTCTATTATAGTGGTAAGGTTGATAAAAACGGAAAACGTGGCTTTACTGCGACAGTAATACCAAACCGTGGAGCATGGTTAGAGTATGAAACCGATGCGAAAGATGTTGTATATGTTCGTATTGATCGTACAAGGAAGTTACCAGTTACGGTTCTTTTGCGTGCTCTTGGGTTTGGGTCTGATCAAGAAATCATCGATCTTTTTGGTGAGAACGAATATTTAAGAAATACTCTCGATAAGGATAACACTGAAAGTACGGAAAAGGCATTACTCGAAATCTACGAGCGCCTACGTCCTGGTGAGCCACCAACTGTCGAGAATGCGAAAAGCTTACTAGAGTCTAGATTCTTTGATCCAAAGAGATATGACTTAGCTAATGTTGGTCGCTATAAAATTAATAAAAAGCTGCACATAAAAAATAGATTGTTTAATCAACGTCTTGCAGAAACTCTAGTGGATCCAGAGACTGGTGAAATTATTGCAGAAAAAGGTACGTTGATTGATAGAAGGACACTAGATCGTATTATTCCAAATCTGGAACAAGGTATTGGGTTTAAAACTCTTACTCCTTCCGGTGGAGTAGTAGATGAGGATATCGTTCTTCAATCTATTAAAATCTATGCGCCTAATGATCCAGATGGTGAGCATGTAATTAATGTAATTAGTAATGCATATGTGGATGAGAGTGTTAAAAACATTACACAAGCTGATATTTTATCTTCTATTAGCTATTTCTTTAATCTACTTCATCATGTTGGAGATACAGATGATATAGATCATCTTGGAAATCGTAGATTGCGATCTGTTGGTGAATTATTACAAAACCAATTCCGTATTGGTTTATCAAGGATGGAAAGAGTTGTTCGTGAAAGAATGTCTATTCAGGATACGAACACGATTACTCCACAACAGTTGATCAATATTCGCCCAGTTATTGCGTCTATTAAAGAGTTTTTTGGAAGTTCTCAATTATCTCAATTCATGGACCAAACAAACCCACTAGCAGAATTAACTCATAAGAGAAGATTGTCTGCTCTTGGACCTGGTGGATTAACGCGTGAACGTGCTGGTTTCGAAGTTCGTGACGTTCACTATTCTCACTATGGCCGTATGTGTCCGATTGAAACTCCTGAGGGACCGAATATCGGTCTGATTAACTCTTTATCTTCTTATGCGAAAGTAAATCGCTTTGGCTTTATTGAAACGCCTTATAGAAGAATTGACCCTGAAACGGGTAAAGTAACATCTCGAATTGATTATTTAACTGCAGACGAAGAGGACAACTATGTAGTTGCTCAAGCAAACGCGAGATTGTCAGATGATGGTTCATTTATTGATGAAGACATCGTTGCACGTTTCCGTGGAGAAAACACAGTTGTTCATCGTGACCGCATTGATTATATGGATGTATCACCTAAACAAGTTGTTTCTGCAGCAACAGCATGTATTCCGTTCTTAGAAAATGACGACTCTAACCGTGCATTAATGGGAGCGAACATGCAACGACAAGCTGTTCCTTTAATGAAGCCAGAAGCTCCGATTGTAGGAACTGGTATGGAATATGTTTCAGCAAAGGATTCTGGAGCTGCTGTAATTTGTAAGCATCCAGGGGTTGTTGAACGCGTAGAAGCAAAACAAGTTTGGGTACGTCGTTATGAAGAAGTAGATGGACAAAAGGTTAAAGGTAACTTAGATAAGTATCGTATGTTAAAATTCATCCGTTCAAATCAAGGTACTTGTTACAACCAACGTCCAATCGTTTCTGTAGGTGATGAAGTCGTGAAAGGAGAAATCCTGGCAGACGGACCATCAATGGAAAGTGGTGAGTTAGCATTAGGTAGAAACGTTCTAGTTGGTTTCATGACATGGGACGGTTATAACTATGAGGATGCTATTATCATGAGTGAAAGACTTGTAAAAGATGACGTCTATACGTCTATCCACATAGAAGAATACGAGTCTGAATCTCGTGATACAAAACTAGGACCAGAAGAAATCACTAGAGATATTCCAAACGTAGGTGAAGATGCACTTCGTAACTTAGATGAGCGCGGTATCATCCGAATTGGTGCAGAAGTAAAAGACGGAGATCTACTTGTTGGTAAAGTAACACCAAAGGGTGTAACAGAATTAACAGCTGAAGAACGTCTATTACATGCAATCTTCGGTGAGAAAGCTCGTGAAGTTCGTGATACATCACTACGTGTACCACATGGTGGTGGAGGAATTATCCTGGATGTTAAAGTCTTCAATAGAGAAGACGGTGATGAATTACCACCAGGAGTTAACCAACTAGTTCGTGTATATATCGTTCAGAAACGTAAAATTTCTGAGGGAGATAAAATGGCTGGTCGTCACGGAAATAAAGGGGTTATCTCAAGGATTCTTCCTGAAGAAGATATGCCATTCCTTCCAGATGGAACGCCAATTGATATCATGTTAAACCCTCTTGGAGTACCATCTCGTATGAACATCGGTCAGGTATTAGAGTTACACCTAGGTATGGCTGCTCGTCAACTAGGTATTCATGTTGCTTCACCGGTATTTGATGGTGCACGTGAGGAAGATGTTTGGGGTACGCTTCAAGAAGCTGGTATGTCTCGTGATGCAAAAACAGTACTTTATGATGGAAGAACGGGAGAACCATTTGATAACCGTGTATCAGTTGGAGTCATGTATATGATTAAACTTGCTCACATGGTTGACGATAAACTACATGCTCGTTCAACTGGTCCATATTCACTTGTAACGCAACAACCACTTGGTGGTAAAGCGCAATTTGGTGGTCAGCGTTTTGGTGAGATGGAGGTTTGGGCACTTGAAGCTTATGGTGCTGCTTACACATTACAAGAAATATTAACTGTTAAATCAGATGATGTTGTTGGTCGTGTGAAAACGTATGAAGCAATCGTAAAAGGTGAAAATGTACCAGAACCTGGAGTACCAGAATCATTTAAAGTATTAATGAAGGAACTTCAAAGTCTTGGAATGGACGTGAAAATTCTTTCTGAAGATGAGAAAGAAATTGAAATGCGCGATTTAGAAGATGATGAAACTCCTGGCCATTCTGATGGTATTTCGTTAGAAGCTGTAGAAGATGAAGTTTCAAAAGATGTAGTAACGAAGGAATAATTAAAAATATCTCACAACAATTGTAAGCAATTAGGGTAAAACCTGGAGATTAAGAGGGAGGTAGGCCCCTTGCTAGATGTAAATAACTTTGAGTATATGAATATTGGACTCGCTTCACCAGATAAGATCCGTTCGTGGTCTTTCGGTGAAGTGAAAAAGCCCGAAACGATTAACTATCGTACGTTAAGACCTGAAAAAGACGGTTTATTCTGTGAGCGTATTTTCGGTCCAACAAAAGATTGGGAATGTCATTGTGGAAAGTACAAACGTGTACGTTATAAAGGTGTAGTGTGTGATCGCTGTGGAGTAGAAGTTACTCGCGCAAAAGTGCGTCGCGAGCGTATGGGTCATATTGAATTAGCAGCACCTGTTTCTCACATTTGGTATTTCAAAGGAATCCCAAGTCGAATGGGTCTTGTATTAGATATGTCACCACGTGCACTAGAAGAAGTTATTTATTTTGCTTCTTATGTGGTTACTGAGACAGGTGATACTCCTTTAGAGAAAAAACAACTTTTATCAGAGAAGGAATACCGTGCTTATCGAGAAAAGTACGGTAACACCTTCCAAGCTTCAATGGGTGCAGAAGCGATCAAAAAGCTTCTCCAAGATATTGAACTTGAAAAAGAAGTGGACTCATTAAAAGAAGAGTTGAAAACTGCTCAAGGTCAAAGACGTACAAGAGCCATCAAACGTTTAGAAGTACTAGAAGCATTCCGACACTCAGGTAATGAACCATCTTGGATGATTCTAGATGTATTACCTGTTATCCCACCAGAATTAAGACCTATGGTTCAGTTAGATGGTGGACGTTTTGCAACTTCTGATCTAAATGATTTATATCGTCGTGTCATTAACCGTAATAATCGTTTAAAGCGATTATTAGATCTTGGTGCACCAAGTATTATCGTTCAAAACGAAAAACGTATGCTACAAGAAGCGGTTGATGCTCTTATTGATAATGGACGTCGTGGTCGTCCAGTAACTGGACCTGGAAACCGTCCTTTAAAATCTCTTTCACACATGTTAAAAGGTAAACAAGGACGATTCCGTCAAAATCTACTGGGTAAGCGTGTTGACTATTCTGGTCGTTCGGTTATCGTAGTAGGTCCAAACTTGAAAATGTATCAGTGTGGATTACCTAAAGAGATGGCTCTTGAATTATTCAAGCCTTTTGTAATGAAAGAGCTAGTTGAAAAAGGTCTTGCGCATAATATTAAAAGTGCAAAGCGTAAAATTGAGAGAGTCCAACCAGAAGTTTGGGATGTTTTAGAGTCTGTTATTAGAGAGCATCCGGTATTACTAAACCGTGCCCCTACATTACATAGACTTGGAATCCAAGCATTCGAACCTACACTTGTAGAAGGACGCGCAATCCGATTGCACCCTCTTGTTTGTACAGCATATAACGCGGACTTTGACGGTGACCAAATGGCTGTTCACGTTCCGTTATCAGCAGAAGCTCAAGCAGAGGCACGCATATTAATGTTAGCTGCTCAAAACATTCTTAACCCTAAGGATGGTAAACCTGTTGTAACACCATCTCAAGATATGGTATTAGGTAACTATTACTTAACGCTAGAGAGAAAAGGTGCTGTCGGAGAAGGAATGGTGTTCAAGGACACAAATGAAGCACTGTTAGCATATCAAAATGGCTATGTACATCTTCATACAAGAGTAGCTGTGCATGCAGGATCATTAAATAATGAGACATTTACTGAAGAACAGAATAATAAATTAATCATCACAACCGTTGGTAAAATGATCTTTAATGAAATTTTACCGAAGTCTTTCCCTTACATTAATGAACCTACAAAATTCAATCTTGAAGTTGAAACTCCGAGTAAGTATTTTGTGTCAAAAGGTGAAAATGTTAAGGAATTGATTGAAAATCAAGAGGTTGTTGATCCGTTCAAGAAGAAAATCTTAGGAAATATCATTGCTGAAGTATTTAAGCGTTTCAAGATTACTGAAACGTCAAAAATGCTTGACCGTATGAAAAATCTAGGATTTAGACATTCAACAAAAGCAGGTATCACTGTTGGTGTATCTGATATCGTTGTTTTACGTGAGAAAGAAACAATCCTTACTGAAGCTCAAGGGAAAGTAGATAATGTATTAAAACAATTCAGACGTGGTCTAATCACTGAAGAAGAAAGATATGACCGAGTTATATCCATTTGGAGTGCTGCAAAAGATACAATCCAAGGCAAATTAATGGAATCTCTTGATAAGCACAATCCAATCTTCATGATGAGTGATTCAGGTGCCCGTGGTAACGCATCTAACTTTACACAGCTTGCTGGTATGCGTGGACTAATGGCCAACCCGGCTGGACGTATTATTGAATTACCGATCAAATCAAGCTTCCGTGAAGGATTAACAGTACTTGAGTACTTTATCTCTACTCACGGTGCTCGTAAAGGTCTTGCAGATACTGCCTTAAAAACTGCCGATTCTGGTTACTTAACGCGTCGTCTAGTAGATGTTGCACAAGATGTAATTGTACGTGAAGATGATTGTGGTACAGATCGTGGATTGTTAGTTAAGTCGTTAAAAGATGGTACAGAAGTAATTGAACCATTAGAAGAACGTTTAATTGGTCGTTATGCAAGAAAGGCAGTTAGACATCCAGAAACAAATGAAGTGATAGTTAGTGAAAACGATCTAATTACAGAAGATCTTTCTAGAATCATTATTGAAGCTGGTTTAGAACAAGTATGGATAAGATCTGCATTTACATGTAACACTCGACATGGAGTTTGTAAGAAATGTTATGGTCGTAACCTAGCAACAGGTTCTGAGGTTGAAGTGGGAGAGGCAGTTGGAATCATTGCAGCTCAATCAATTGGAGAACCTGGTACACAGTTAACGATGCGTACGTTCCATACAGGTGGGGTAGCAGGAGACGATATCACTCAAGGTTTACCTCGTATCCAGGAGTTATTCGAAGCTCGAAACCCTAAAGGTCAAGCAGTTATCTCTGAGATTGATGGAACTGTTTCTTCGATTACTGAAGTAAGAGATAAACAGCATGAAATTGTGATTCAAGGAGAAGTAGAGTCTCGTACCTTCACTGCGCCATATAGCGCAAGACTAAAAGTGACTGAAGGCCAACAAATTGAACGTGGTCAAGAACTTACAGAGGGATCTATTGATCCTAAGGAATTACTGAAAGTGAAAGATATGACTGCAGTTCAAGAATACCTGCTACGCGAAGTACAAAAAGTATACCGTATGCAAGGGGTAGAAATTGGTGATAAGCACGTTGAGGTTATGGTAAGACAAATGCTTCGTAAAGTGCGTGTTATGGACGCTGGTGAAACAGATGTATTACCAGGTTCATTACTAGATGTTCATCAATTTACTGATGCTAACCAAAAAGTTTTACTTGATGGTAAAGCGCCAGCTACAGGTAGACCAGTATTACTAGGAATTACAAAAGCTTCTCTTGAAACAGATTCATTCTTATCTGCAGCGTCGTTCCAAGAAACTACAAGAGTACTAACTGATGCAGCAATTAAAGGTAAGCGCGATGAGTTACTAGGGTTAAAAGAAAATGTAATTATTGGTAAACTCGTTCCTGCTGGTACCGGTATGAATAGATATAGAAAAGCAGAACCAGTACTTCAAACTGAGTCTGAAGAAACTGTTCCTGCCGAATAAGAGAACATTTTAAGAGTTGGGTGTTAACCTATGAGAAAGAAAATTTTAATCATGGTTGACATCCCTCTCTTAGAAATGTTACTATATCCAAGGTGCTTCTAAAAAACCTGATACTTTGGAGGATATCTTTTATGTCTTATGAAAAAGTATTACAGGCAAATAAGATAATCATAGGTACAAAGCAAACAGTTAAAGCAATACAGTCTTCTGAAGTACTTGAGGTACTAATTGCTGAAGATGCAGATCGGAAGGTTACGAGTAAAGTTTTACAAGTAGCTCAAGAGAAAAACATCCCAGTAGTAAAGGTAGACTCTATGAAAAAGCTTGGAAAAGCTTGTGGAATAGAAGTTGGAGCTTCAACTGTAGCTATAATTAAGTAAAAACCTGTTTTTGTGAAACAGACATTGAATGTTTTACAAAAACTTTGTTTTTGTAAAAAAATGAACCACCTGGATATGTGGTCTTAACAATTAAGAAGGGAGGAAACAAAAGATGCCAACTATTAACCAATTAGTGCGCAAGGGTCGTGAGACAAAAGTAACTAAGTCTGACTCTCCAGCGTTAAATAAAGGCTATAACAGCTTCAAAAAGTCACAAACTAACGTATCATCTCCACAAAAACGTGGTGTATGTACTCGTGTAGGTACAATGACTCCAAAGAAGCCGAACTCAGCGTTACGTAAGTATGCTCGTGTACGTTTAACTAACGGAATCGAGGTAACAGCTTACATTCCAGGAATTGGACACAACCTACAAGAGCACAGTGTTGTTCTAATTCGTGGAGGACGTGTTAAGGACTTACCAGGGGTACGTTATCACATCGTTCGTGGTGCATTAGACACTGCTGGTGTAGATAAGCGTATGCAAGGTCGTTCTAAATACGGTACAAAGAGACCGAAAGCACCAAAAAAATAATGAACTACTAATAATATATATACATGAAAGGAGGAAAAATAATGCCTCGTAAAGGACCAGTTGCAAAAAGAGATGTATTACCTGATCCGTTATATAATTCAAAGCTTGTATCAAAACTTATCAACAAACTTATGATTGATGGTAAGAGAGGTAAGTCACAAGCAATTTTATATAAAGCATTTGATCTTGTACAACAACGTTCTGGTAAAGATGCTATGGAAGTGTTTGAACAAGCACTTAAAAACATCATGCCAGTATTAGAAGTTAAAGCACGCCGTGTTGGTGGTGCGAACTACCAAGTACCAGTTGAGGTTCGCCCTGACCGTCGTACGACTTTAGGTCTTCGTTGGTTAGTAAACTACTCTCGCCTTCGTGGAGAAAAAACGATGGAAGAGCGTTTAGCTAACGAAATTTTAGACGCAGCAAATAACGCTGGAGCTTCTGTTAAAAAGCGTGAGGACACTCACAAAATGGCTGAAGCTAACAAAGCATTTGCTCACTACCGTTGGTAAAATAAAATTAGAAACAGCTCTGTTAAAATATTTTGTGATTTTGACAGGGCTTTTCCCCAAAAAATATACTTAACAATAGGAAGGAGAAAGACCCAATGGCAAGAGAGTTCTCCTTGGCAAACACTCGTAATATCGGTATCATGGCACACATCGATGCTGGTAAAACTACGACAACTGAGCGCGTACTTTATTACACTGGTAGAATTCACAAAATCGGTGAAACGCATGAAGGCGCTTCTCAAATGGACTGGATGGAGCAAGAGCAAGAGCGTGGTATCACTATCACATCTGCAGCGACAACAGCACAATGGAAAGGTCATCGCGTAAATATCATCGACACTCCTGGACACGTAGACTTCACAGTAGAAGTTGAACGTTCACTTCGTGTACTTGATGGTGCTGTAGCGGTACTTGATGCACAATCAGGTGTTGAGCCTCAAACTGAAACAGTTTGGCGTCAAGCAACAACTTATGGAGTACCTCGTGTAGTATTCGTAAACAAAATGGATAAAATCGGGGCTGACTTCTTATATTCTGTAAAAACTCTTCATGAGCGTTTACAGGCAAATGCACACCCAATTCAACTTCCAATCGGAGCTGAAGATCAATTCGAAGCTATCATTGACTTAGTTGAAATGAATGCAACATTCTACGGAAATGACTTAGGTACTGAAATTGAAGTACGTGAGATTCCTGAAGAGCATAGAGAGCTTGCTGAAGAATACCGTGAAAAGTTAGTAGAAGCAGTAGCAGAACTTGATGAAGAATTAATGGAGAAATACCTTGGTGGAGAAGAAATCTCTAACGAAGAGCTAAAAGCAGCAATTCGTAAAGGTACTGTAAACGTTGAATTCTACCCAGTTATCTGTGGATCTGCATTCAAAAACAAAGGTGTTCAAAAGATGCTTGATGCAGTAATAGACTACTTACCATCTCCGATTGATGTACCAGCTATTAAAGGTACACTACCGGATACAGAAGAAGAAGTAACTCGTGAATCTAGTGATGAAGGTCCATTCGCAGCACTTGCATTCAAAGTTATGACTGACCCTTATGTTGGTAAATTAACATTCTTCCGTGTGTACTCTGGAACATTAGATTCAGGTTCATACGTACAAAACTCAACTAAAGGTAAGCGTGAGCGTGTAGGTCGTATCCTACAAATGCATGCGAACTCTCGTGAAGAGATTTCAAAAGTGCATTCAGGTGATATCGCTGCTGCAGTTGGTTTAAAAGATACAACGACTGGTGACACACTTTGCGATGACAAGAATCCAGTAATTCTTGAATCTATGCAATTCCCTGAGCCAGTAATTCAACTTTCTGTTGAACCTAAATCAAAAGCAGACCAAGATAAAATGGGTACTGCATTACAAAAACTATCTGAAGAAGATCCGACATTCCGTGCACATACTGATGCTGAAACGGGACAAACAATCATCGCTGGTATGGGTGAACTTCACCTTGACATCATCGTTGATCGTATGAAACGTGAATTCAAAGTTGAAGCAAATGTTGGTGCTCCTCAGGTTGCTTACAGAGAAACATTCCGTGGATCTGCTAAAGTTGAGGGTAAATTTGCTCGTCAATCAGGTGGACGTGGACAATTCGGACACGTTTGGATCGAGTTCGAACCAAACGAAGAAGGAAAAGGCTTTGAATTTGAGAACAAAATCGTTGGTGGTGTAGTTCCACGTGAATACATCCCTGCAGTACAAGCTGGTCTTGAAGACGCTATGCAAAATGGTGTTTTAGCAGGATATCCATTAATCGATGTTAAAGCTGCATTAGTTGATGGTTCTTACCATGATGTTGACTCAAGTGAGATGGCGTTTAAAATTGCTGCATCTATGGCACTTAAAAACGCTGTATCAAAATGTAGCCCTGTAATTCTTGAGCCTATGATGAAAGTTGAAGTAGTAATTCCTGATGAGTACATGGGAGACATCATGGGTGGAATCACATCTCGTCGTGGTCGTGTAGAAGGTATGGAAGCTCGTGGAAACGCACAAGTTGTTCGCGCAATGGTTCCACTATCTGAAATGTTTGGATATGCAACTTCTTTACGTTCTAATACGCAAGGTCGTGGAGTATTCACAATGCACTTTGATCACTACGAAGAAGTTCCTAAGTCAATTGCAGAAGAAATTATTAAAAAAAATAAAGGTGAATAATTGATTTTCACCCTTAGTTAAAGTATAACTACTATGTAGGCTTTGAAAGTAAAGATGAAATTTCATACTTTACTTTCAAGCGTTCATATGAAAAATATAATCTATATAATTCTTAAGGAGGAATTCCTAATGGGTAAAGCAAAATTCGATCGTTCTAAAACGCATGCGAATATCGGTACAATCGGTCACGTTGACCACGGTAAAACAACTTTAACAGCTGCTATCACTTCTGTTCTTGCAAAAAGATCAGGTAAAGGTGTAGCTATGGCATATGATCAAATTGATGGTGCTCCAGAAGAGCGTGAGCGTGGAATTACAATTTCTACTGCACACGTTGAGTATGAAACTGACAACCGTCACTATGCACACGTTGACTGCCCAGGACATGCTGACTACGTTAAAAACATGATCACTGGTGCTGCTCAAATGGACGGCGGAATCTTAGTAGTATCTGCTGCTGATGGTCCAATGCCACAAACTCGTGAGCACATTCTTCTTTCTCGTCAAGTAGGTGTTCCTTACCTAGTTGTATTCTTAAACAAATGTGACATGGTTGACGACGAAGAGTTACTTGAACTTGTAGAAATGGAAGTTCGTGACCTTCTTTCTGAATATGATTTCCCTGGTGACGATGTACCAGTAGTAAAAGGTTCTGCTCTTAAAGCTCTTGAAGGAGATGCTGAGTGGGAAGAGAAAATTATCGAATTAATGGCTGCTGTTGATGAGTATATCCCAACTCCAGCACGTGACACTGAAAAACCTTTCATGATGCCAGTTGAGGATGTATTCTCAATCACTGGTCGTGGAACAGTTGCTACTGGACGTGTTGAGCGTGGAGTAGTTAAAGTTGGTGACGTAGTAGAAATCATCGGTTTAACTGAAGAGCCAAAATCAACTACTGTAACAGGTGTTGAAATGTTCCGTAAGCTTCTTGATTATGCTGAAGCTGGAGACAACATTGGTGCACTTCTTCGTGGTGTATCACGTGATGATATCCAACGTGGACAAGTACTTGCTAAGCCAGGTACAATCAAGCCTCACACTAAGTTCAAAGCAGAGGTTTATGTATTATCTAAAGAAGAGGGTGGACGTCACACTCCATTCTTCACAAACTACCGTCCTCAGTTCTACTTCCGTACAACTGACGTAACTGGTATTTGTAACCTACCTGAAGGCGTAGAAATGGTTATGCCTGGAGATAACATCGAAATGACTGTTGAGCTAATTGCTTCAGTTGCGATTGAAGAAGGTACTAAATTCTCAATCCGTGAAGGTGGACGTACTGTTGGAGCTGGCGTAGTAGCTACTATCCAAGAGTAATCATAAATGACAAAAGACAGTGAGTTTTACTCACTGTCTTTTTTTTTGCTTAAAAACAAACTGCTATTTTATGTGTAAGAGATAAATAGAACAACAGTTACTGTCATAATTTACTGCATGATGATCTAGTAGACTTGTGGTAGGATAAAGTAGTTGTTTTCAATAGAAGAATCTTATCTGTGAATTAGTTTCTTCTATTATATATACAAAATTAAAAAGACAATCGACTTAATCATTTCCATAATGTAACACGATATAAGTTTCAAGCTTAACTTGATAAATATATATTAGATATGTATAATTAAAAAAGTGCGAAAAACATGCATAAATAAATGTTTACTATTGCAATTCATTATCTATTTTTATATAATAGATAATGTTGGTCTTTGACTACGATGATGTGGAAGGTTGCTGACACACCCGGCCGCTTTGCCATGGCAGGTTGTGAGGAAATTTCCGCGGAGAAAGTCTATTTCAAAAGTAGACGATAAAGGAGGGAAAATAATGGCAAAACAAAAAATTCGTATTCGTTTAAAAGCATATGATCACAGAATTCTTGATCAATCTGCAGAGAAAATTGTAGAAACAGCAAAAAGATCTGGTGCAGCTGTATCTGGACCAATTCCACTTCCAACTGAGAAGTCTGTTTACACAATTCTACGTGCGGTTCATAAGTACAAAGATTCTCGTGAGCAGTTCGAAATGCGTACACATAAACGCTTAATCGATATCGTTAACCCAACACCACAAACTGTTGATGCGTTAATGCGTTTAGACTTACCATCTGGTGTAGACATCGAAATCAAACTATAATAAATAACTTGTTAAAAACATAGGAGGTGTGACTAATGACCAAAGGAATCTTAGGAAGAAAGATCGGTATGACGCAAGTATTCGCTGAAAACGGTGATCTAATTCCAGTAACAGTAATTGAAGCAACTCCAAACGTTGTTCTTCAAAAGAAAAGCTCTGAAACTGACGGATACGAAGCTATCCAAATCGGTTTTGAAGATAAAAGAGAAAAATTAGCTAACAAACCTGTAAAAGGACATGTTGCTAAAGCTAATACTGCACCTAAGCGCTTCGTACGTGAAATTCGTGGCGTAAATACTGGTGAGTATGAAGTTGGTCAAGAAGTCAAAGTTGATATCTTCGCTGAAGGAGATATGGTAGATGTAACAGGAATTTCTAAAGGTAAAGGTTTCCAAGGTGTAATTAAACGCCACGGACAATCTCGCGGACCTATGTCACATGGTTCTCGTTACCACCGTCGTCCTGGTTCAATGGGACCTGTTGCTCCAAACCGTGTATTCAAAAATAAATTATTACCTGGTCGTATGGGCGGAGAGCGCATCACTGTTCAAAACTTACAAATCGTAAAAGTTGATACAGAACGCAATCTTCTTTTAGTAAAAGGTAATGTACCTGGACCAAAAAAATCGTTAATTACTGTTAAAAATGCTGTAAAAGCGAAGTAATTCACTAAGAAAGGAGGATATGTCAATGCCAAAAGTTGCATTGTTAAACCAAAACGGATCGTCAGTTGGAGAAATCGAACTTAATGATTCAGTTTTCGGTATCGAACCAAATCAGCATGTATTATTCGACGCAGTAATCATGCAAAGAGCTTCTTTACGTCAAGGAACTCACAAAACAAAAATTCGCTCTGAAGTAGCAGGCGGTGGCCGTAAGCCTTGGAAACAAAAAGGAACTGGTCGTGCACGTCAAGGATCAATCCGTTCGCCACAATGGCGTGGTGGAGGTATCGTATTCGGTCCTACACCAAGAAGCTACAGCTTCAAATTACCTAAAAAAGTACGCCGTTTAGCAATCAAATCTGCTTTATCTACTAAAGTTCTTGAGAACAACATCTTAGTTTTAGAAAACCTACAACTAGATGCACCTAAAACAAAAGAAATGTCTGCGATCTTAAATGGCTTAAACGTTGATCGTAAAGCTCTTATTGTAACAGCTGACCTAAATGAAACTGTTGCATTATCTGCTCGTAACATTCCTGGAGTAACGGTTGTTCCAGCAAATGGAATTAGTGTTCTTGATGTACTTAACCACGATAAATTAGTGATTACTAAAGCTGCGGTGGAAAAAGTAGAGGAGGTGCTTGCATAATGAAAGATCCTCGTGATATTATTAAGCGCCCTGTTATTACTGAACGTTCAACAGACATGATGTCTGAAAAGAAATATACGTTTGATGTAGATGTTAAAGCTAATAAAACAGAAGTTAAAGATGCGATTGAGCAAATCTTTGGTGTAACTGTTGATAAAGTAAACATCATGAACTATAAAGGTAAATTCAAGCGTATGGGACGTCACAGTGGTTACACTTCTCGTCGTAGAAAAGCTATCGTTAAGTTAACTGCTGAAAGTAAAGAAATAGAATTCTTTGAAGTTTAATATATAAGTGAAGGAGGGACATAGAGATGGCAATTAAAAAGTATAAACCAACCTCTAATGGTCGTCGTGGAATGTCAGTTTCTGATTTCGCTGAAATCACTACAGACAAGCCAGAAAAATCATTACTTGCGCCTTTACACAGAAAAGGCGGTCGTAATAACCAAGGTAAATTAACTGTACGTCACCAAGGTGGCGGTCATAAGCGTCAATACCGTATCATCGATTTCAAACGTGATAAAGATGGTATACCAGGACGCGTTGCTACAATTGAGTATGATCCAAATCGTTCTGCTAATATCGCTCTAATCAATTATGTTGATGGAGAAAAACGTTACATCTTAGCTCCTAAAAACCTAGAAGTAGGTATGGAAGTTATGTCAGGTACTGAAGCTGACATTAAAGTAGGTAACGCATTACCATTAGCAAACATTCCTGTGGGTTCTGTTATCCACAACATTGAGTTAAAGCCTGGTAAAGGTGGACAATTAGTTCGTTCAGCTGGAACTTCAGCTCAAGTATTAGGTAAAGAAGGTAAATACGTACTAGTACGTTTAAATTCTGGTGAAGTTCGTATGATTCTTGCTACTTGCCGTGCTACAATCGGTCAAGTTGGTAACGAGCAACATGAACTTATCAACATTGGTAAAGCTGGTCGTTCTCGTTGGTTAGGCAAACGCCCAACTGTTCGTGGATCAGTAATGAACCCTAACGACCATCCACACGGTGGTGGTGAAGGACGTTCACCAATCGGACGTAAGTCACCAATGTCTCCATGGGGTAAACCAACTCTTGGATACAAAACTCGTAAGAAAAAGAACAAATCAGATAAATTTATCGTGCGTCGTCGTAAAAAATAACGGGGTTGTGCTACGGTTCACTGGAACCGTAGGTCAATCACGAAGGGAGGTACACTTATGGGTCGCAGCTTAAAAAAAGGACCTTTTGTAGATGATCATTTAATGAAAAAAGTTGAGGCTTTAAATGAAACCGAAAAGAAACAAGTTGTTAAAACTTGGTCTCGTCGTTCTACTATTTTCCCTCAATTTATTGGTCACACAATCGCAGTTTATGATGGTCGTAAACATGTTCCAGTATACGTAACAGAAGATATGGTAGGTCACAAATTAGGTGAATTCGCACCAACTCGTACGTATAAAGGACACGGTAACGACGACAAGAAAACAAGACGTTAATGAGAGGAGGCATTTCTATGCAAGCTAAAGCTGTCGCGAGAACAGTTCGTATTGCTCCTCGTAAAGCACGTTTAGTGATAGATCTTATTCGAGGAAAGCAAGTAGGTGAAGCAGTAGCAATCCTACGTCATACACCAAAAGCTGCTTCTCCAATCGTAGAAAAATTGTTAAACTCTGCTATTGCAAATGCGGAGCACAACTATGAAATGGATGTTAACAACCTAGTTGTTACTGAAGCTTATGTAAATGAAGGACCAACATTAAAACGTTTCCGCCCTCGTGCAATGGGACGTGCAAGTCAAATCAACAAACGTACGAGCCACATTACGATCGTGGTAACAGAAAAGAAGGAGGGATAATCTGTGGGTCAAAAAGTTAATCCAGTCGGTCTGCGTATTGGCGTTATCCGTGATTGGGATTCAAGATGGTATGCAGGTAAAGACTATGCAGACTTATTACATGAAGACCTTAAAATTCGTGAATATATTGCGAAACGTTTAAGTGATGCTTCTGTATCAAAGATCGAAATCGAGCGTGCTGCTAACCGTGTGAATGTTACTGTTCATACAGCTAAGCCAGGTATGGTTATCGGTAAAGGTGGTACTGAAGTTGAAGCACTTCGCAAAGCGTTAAACCAATTAACTGGTAAACGTGTTCACATCAACATTCTTGAAATTAAAAGAGCAGATTTAGATGCAACTCTTGTTGCTGAAAATATCGCACGTCAATTAGAGAATCGTATTTCTTTCCGTCGTGCTCAAAAACAAGCTTTACAACGTACTATGCGTGCAGGTGCACAAGGTATTAAAACTATGTGTTCTGGTCGCCTAGGTGGTGCAGATATCGCTCGTTCTGAACATTATAGTGAGGGTACAGTTCCACTTCATACTCTACGCGCTGATATTGATTACGGAACTGCTGAAGCAGATACGACTTACGGTAAAATCGGTGTTAAAGTATGGATTTATCGTGGAGAGGTCCTTCCTACGAAGAAGAAAAATGAGGAAGGAGGAAAATAATTATGTTAATGCCAAAACGCGTTAAGTATCGTAGAGAACACCGCGGAAAAATGCGCGGTCGTGCAAAAGGCGGTACTGAAGTACATTTTGGAGAGTACGGAATCCAAGCGCTAGAAGCTTCATGGATTACAAATCGTCAAATCGAGGCTGCTCGTATTGCGATGACTCGTTACATGAAACGTGGCGGTAAAGTTTGGATTAAAATTTTCCCATCTAAACCTTATACAGCAAAACCTCTAGAAGTCCGAATGGGTTCTGGTAAAGGTGCTCCTGAGGGTTGGGTAGCTGTTGTAAAACCTGGAAAGATCATGTTTGAAATTTCTGGTGTTTCTGAAGAGGTAGCTCGTGAGGCTTTACGTTTAGCTTCTCATAAATTACCGATTAAGACTAAATTCGTAAAACGAGAAGAAATTGGTGGTGAATCAAATGAAATCTAATGAAATTCGTGACCTAACCACTGCCGAAATTGAACAAAAAGTAAAATCTTTAAAAGAAGAATTATTTAACCTACGCTTCCAGTTAGCAACTGGACAGCTTGAAAACACTGCTCGTATTCGTGAAGTACGTAAATCGATCGCTCGTATGAAGACTGTTATTCGTGAGAGAGAGATCGGTGTAAATAATCGATAATAAGAGAGGAGGTTTTCAGAATGAGTGAACGCAATCAGCGTAAAGTCTACACTGGACGTGTAGTATCTGACAAAATGGATAAAACGGTCACTGTTCTTGTAGAAACCTATAAGAAACATTCTCTTTACGGGAAGCGCGTAAAGTATTCAAAGAAATTTAAGGCTCACGATGAAAACAACGTTGCGAAAGTTGGAGACATCGTTAAAATTATGGAAACTCGTCCATTGTCCGCAACAAAACGCTTCCGTTTAGTAGAAGTTGTGGAAAAAGCGGTTATTATTTAATATAAATGTTCGGATATATCCTAAAATCCGGAGGGAGGTTTCATAAATGATTCAACAAGAAAGTCGTTTAAAAGTAGCAGATAACAGTGGTGCACGTGAAGTACTTACTATTAAAGTATTAGGTGGATCAGGCCGTAAGACAGCTAACATTGGTGATGTAATTGTTTGTACAGTGAAACAAGCAACACCAGGAGGCGTTGTTAAAAAAGGTGACGTAGTTAAAGCTGTTATCGTAAGAACAAAACGCGGTGTTCGTCGTCAAGACGGTACTTATATTCGTTTTGATGAAAATGCTTGCGTAATTATCCGTGATGACAAGGGTCCACGTGGAACACGTATCTTCGGACCTGTTGCTCGTGAGTTGCGTGACAGTAACTTTATGAAAATTGTATCTCTAGCTCCAGAAGTACTATAAATAGAAATCGAAAGGCCTTTAAGGAGGTGCGAAATAGATGCATGTAAAAAAAGGAGACAAAGTTCAAGTGATCTCTGGAAAAGATAAAGGTAAACAAGGTGTTATCCTTGAAGCTTTCCCAAAGAAAAACCGTGTTCTTGTTGAAGGCGTTAATATTATCAAGAAGCATTCAAAACCGTCTCAAGCAAATCCGCAAGGTGGTATTATTAGCAAAGAAGCACCTGTTCATGTATCAAACGTGATGCCATTGGATAAAGCTGGTGTTCCTACACGTGTAGGTTACAAATTAGTAGATGGCAAAAAGGTACGTGTTGCTAAAACATCTGGTGAATTATTAGATAAATAGAACGATAAAAGAAAGGAGGTAGTAAGATGAACCGCCTAAAAGAAAAATTTCAAAAAGAGATTACACCTGCTCTAGTGAGCAAGTTCAACTATACATCAGTAATGCAAGTTCCTAAAGTTGAAAAGATCGTTATCAACATGGGTATTGGTGAAGCAGTTCAAAACACAAAAGCATTAGATAATGCTGTTGAAGAATTAGCTGCTATTACTGGTCAAAAACCTGTTGTAACAAAAGCTAAGAAGTCTATCGCTGGTTTCCGTCTTCGTGAAGGAATGCCTATCGGTGCTAAAGTTACATTACGTGGTGAGCGTATGTACGAATTCTTAGATAAATTAATTTCAGTTTCTTTACCACGTGTTCGTGACTTCCGTGGTATCTCAAAGAAATCATTTGATGGCCGTGGTAACTACACTCTAGGTGTTAAGGAACAATTAATTTTCCCTGAGATCGATTATGATAAAGTAACGAAAGTTCGTGGAATGGACATCGTTATTGTTACTACTGCTAATACAGATGAAGAAGCACGTGAGTTATTAACTCAATTCGGAATGCCGTTCCAAAAATAAAGGAGGCGAAATCGTGGCTAAGAAATCAATGATTGCGAAACAAAAGCGCACGCAGAAATTTAAAGTACAAGAGTACACACGTTGTGAACGTTGCGGTCGTCCTCATTCAGTACTTCGCAAATTTAAGCTATGTCGTATTTGTTTCCGTGAACTAGCTTACAAGGGTCAAATTCCTGGCGTAAAGAAAGCAAGTTGGTAAAACCCAATAATGGGAAGGAGGTAAAAATACTATGGTGATGACAGATCCTATTGCAGATATGCTAACTCGCATCCGTAATGCGAATATGGTACGTCACGAGAAATTAGAAATCCCGGCTTCAAAAATCAAAAGAGAAGTTGCTGAAATTTTAAAGCGTGAAGGTTTCGTTCGTGATGTAGAATTTATTGAAGACAGCAAACAAGGTATTATCCGTATCTTCTTAAAATACGGTGCAAATAATGAACGTGTAATTACAGGATTAAAACGTATCAGTAAACCAGGTTTACGTGTATACGCTAAAGCAGATGAGGTTCCACGCGTATTAAACGGTTTAGGAATCGCTATCGTTTCTACATCACAAGGTGTATTAACTGATAAAGAAGCAAGACAAAAACAAGCGGGCGGAGAAGTTCTAGCTTACGTTTGGTAAAAGCTTTTTAAAGAATGGAGGTGTAGTACATGTCACGTGTTGGTAAAAAACTTTTAGAAATTCCAGCTGGTGTTACTATTACTAATAACAATAACACTATTACAGTTAAAGGACCGAAAGGCGAGTTAACTCGTACTTTCCATCCTGATATGACAATTAATGTTGAAGAGAACGTACTTACTGTTACTCGTCCAACTGACAATAAAGAACATCGTGCACTTCATGGCACAACTCGTAGTATCCTTGGCAACATGGTTGAAGGTGTAGCAAAAGGTTATGAAAGAGGTTTAGAGCTTATCGGTGTAGGTTACCGTGCTCAAAAATCTGGTAACAAAGTTATCCTTAACGTTGGTTACTCTCATCCAGTAGAAATCGTTCCTGAAAATGGTATCGAGCTTGAAGTACCTTCTAATACAAAAATCATTGTAAAAGGTATCGATAAAGAACGTGTTGGCGCATTAGCTGCTAACATCCGTGGTGTACGTCCGCCTGAACCTTATAAAGGAAAAGGTATTCGTTACGAAGGTGAATTTGTACGTCGTAAAGAAGGTAAAACTGCGAAGTAAGCCTTTTAGGTGAAAGAAAGGAGTGTCGTATATGATTAACAAACAGGATAAGAATGCTGTTCGTAAGAAAAGACATGCACGTGTTCGTTCTAAGTTAACTGGAACTGCAACACGTCCTCGTCTGAATGTGTTCCGTTCAAACCAACACATTTACGCACAAGTAATCGATGATGTGAATTCTGTTACTCTTGCTAGCGCTTCTACTTTAGATAAAGATCTAACTTTAGACAGCACTGCTAACTTAGAGGCAGCTACAAAAATTGGTGAGCTTGTTGCGAAACGTGCTTTAGATAAAGGAATTACTACAGTTGTATTCGATCGTGGAGGATACCTGTATCATGGACGTATTAAGGCTCTAGCTGAAGCTGCTCGTGAAGCTGGACTTGAATTTTAATAAAAAAGGAGGGACACAACATGCGTCGCATTGATCCAAACAAATTAGAACTTGAAGAACGCGTTGTTACCGTTAACCGTGTAGCTAAGGTTGTAAAAGGTGGACGTCGTTTCCGTTTTGCTGCATTAGTTGTTGTTGGTGACAAAAACGGTCATGTTGGTTTTGGAACTGGTAAAGCTCAAGAAGTTCCTGAAGCAATCCGCAAAGCTATTGAAGATGCAAAGAAAAACCTAATCAGTGTACCAATGGTTGGAACTACTATTCCTCACCAAGTTATCGGTCAATTTGGTGCTGGTAATATCTTATTAAAACCTGCTTCTGAAGGTACTGGAGTAATTGCAGGTGGACCTGTACGTGCGGTACTAGAATTAGCTGGTGTAGCTGATATCTTATCTAAATCATTAGGGTCTAACACTCCTATTAACATGATCCGTGCTACACTTAACGGATTAACACAATTAAAGCGTGCTGAAGAAGTAGCTAAGTTACGTGGTAAATCTGTAGAAGAACTGTTAGGATAAGGAGGGAAATTAGATGTCAAATAAATTAGCAATCACCCTCACTCGCAGCGTAATTGGTCGTCCAGAAGACCAACGTGTAACTGTTCGTACTCTTGGATTAAAAAAAGTTAATCAAACTGTTTTACATGATGATAATCCTGCGATTCGCGGTATGATTAATAAAGTATCTCATCTTGTTACGGTAAAAGAACAATAATTGAATTTCTCTGAAATAAGGAGGTGCCCAAATGAAACTTCATGAATTAAAACCAGCTGAAGGGTCTCGTAAAGAACGTAACCGTGTAGGCCGCGGTACAGGTTCAGGAAACGGTAAGACTGCTGGTAAAGGTCATAAAGGTCAAAATGCTCGTTCAGGCGGCGGCGTTCGCCCTGGATTTGAGGGTGGTCAAACACCTTTATTCCAACGTTTACCAAAGCGTGGTTTCACGAATATTAATCGCAAAGATTTCGCGGTTGTAAACCTTGAAACTCTTAATCGTTTTGAAGACGGTACTGAAGTAACTCCAGAACTTCTTGTTGAAACTGGTGTAGTAAGTAAATTAAAAGCTGGCGTTAAGGTTCTTGCAAAAGGTACTCTTGAAAAGAAGCTTACAGTTAGAGCTCACAAATTCTCCTCTTCTGCGAAAGAAGCGATCGAAGCTGCTGGCGGAACAACAGAGGTGATTTAATGTTCCAGACAATCTCCAATTTTATGCGCGTTGGTGATATACGAAACAAAATTGTGTTCACCTTATTAATGTTAATTGTATTTAGAATAGGTACATTTATTCCTGTACCAAACGTTAACGCTGAAGTATTAAAGTTAAATGATGAGTTAAATGTATTTGGTATCCTAAATACATTTGGTGGCGGTGCCCTGCAAAACTTCTCCATTTTTGCTATGGGTATCATGCCATACATCACAGCATCTATTATCATCCAACTACTACAGATGGATGTAGTCCCTAAGTTTACTGAGTGGTCTAAGCAAGGTGAAGTAGGTCGCCGTAAATTAGCACAGTTTACTCGTTATGGCACAATTGTTTTAGGATTTATCCAAGCACTTGGAATGTCATACGGTTTTAATAACATGGCTGGTGGAGCTTTAATACAGAATGCTGGTATTCCTACGTATCTTTTAATTGCTTTAGTTTTAACTGCTGGTACTGCATTTTTATTATGGGTTGGGGAACTAATCACTACTAAAGGTGTAGGTAACGGAATATCAATCTTAATCTTTGCTGGTATCGTTGCTGGAATACCTTCTACGGTAAACCAAATTTACGCTCAGCAAATTCAAGATGCTGGAGATCAACTTTTCATTAGCATCGTTACTGTACTATTAATTCTACTTGCTGTAATTGCAATTGTTGTAGGGGTTATCTTTATCCAACAGGCATTAAGAAAAATTCCTATCCAATATGCAAAACGCTTAGTAGCAAACAGTCCAGTAGGAGGACATTCCACTCATTTACCACTTAAAGTAAATGCTGCTGGAGTTATCCCAGTTATTTTCGCGGTGTCATTTATTATAACACCACCAACGATTGCTTCATTCTTTGGTCAGAATGATGTAACATTATGGATTCAGAAGACGTTTGATTATACTCAACCGGTTGGAATGTTGATATATGTTGCATTAATCATCGCTTTTACTTATTTCTACACATTTGTTCAAGTTAATCCTGAGCAAATGACTGAGAATTTGAAAAAGCAAGGTGGATATATTCCAGGCATTCGCCCAGGAAAGAACACGCAAGAATATGTAACTAAGATTTTATATCGTTTAACCTTCGTAGGTGCTCTATTCTTAGCAGTTATTTCGGTTCTTCCTGTATTTTTCATTAAATTCGCTGATCTTCCTCAATCTGCTCAGATTGGTGGAACTAGCTTACTAATCGTTGTTGGTGTTGCACTAGAAACGATGAAACAGCTTGAAAGTCAGCTTGTTAAACGTCATTATAAAGGCTTTATTAAGTAATTAGGTTCTGGGAATGCATTTCCCAGTCCCTGCATAATAGAGACTGAGGGGGAACACTCATGAACTTAGTACTGATGGGGCTTCCGGGTGCTGGTAAAGGCACTCAAGCTGAACGTATTGTAGAAGATTACAAGATCCCTCATATCTCAACAGGAGATATGTTCCGTGCTGCTATAAAAGAAGGAACTGAACTTGGGTTAAAGGCAAAATCTTTTATGGATAAAGGTGAACTTGTTCCAGATGAGGTTACAATCGGAATTGTTCGTGAACGTTTAAGCAAGGACGATTGTCTAAACGGATTCTTACTTGATGGATTTCCTCGTACAGTGCCTCAAGCTGAAGCACTTGAGCAAATGTTGACAGAGTTAAATAAAAACATTGATTATGTGATTAATATTGATGTTAATCAAGATATTCTAATGGATCGTTTAACTGGTCGTCGAATTTGTAAAGGTTGTGGAGCTACTTATCACTTAGTCTTCAATCCACCTCAAAATGAAGGGGTTTGTGACAAATGTGGAAGTGAGCTTTATCAACGTGCAGATGATAATGCCGAGACAGTATCAAACCGTTTGGAAGTTAACTTAAAGCAAACTAAACCTCTTCTTGATTTCTATGAGGGTAAAGGTTATCTTCGAAATATTAATGGTGAACAAGACATCAATGTAGTTTTTGAAGATATAAAGGAGCTACTTGGGGGATTAGTTAAATGATTATATGCAAAACTCCGCGTGAGATTGAAATCATGCGTGAAGCAGGTAGAATCGTTGCGTTAACACACCAAGAGTTAAAAAAACATATTGCTCCAGGTATTACAACAAAAGAATTGGATAACATTGCTGAAAGATTTATTACACAGCATGATGCAATCCCATCTTTTAAAGGTTATAATGGTTTTCGTGGAAGTATCTGTGCTTCTGTTAATGAAGAACTGGTTCATGGGATTCCTGGTGATCGTGTATTAAAAGACGGTGACATTATTAGTATCGATATAGGTGCGAAATATAACGGATATCATGGTGATTCAGCTTGGACGTATGCAGTAGGCACGATTTCTGAGGAAACTCAAAAACTCTTAGATATAACAGAGCAATCGTTATATAAAGGGTTAGAACAAGCAAAACCCGGTGAGCGACTTTCAAATATCTCTCATGCAATTCAGGTATTCGCTGAAGCAAATCGGTTTTCAATTGTACGTGAGTATGTTGGCCACGGAATTGGGCAAGACTTACATGAGGACCCACAAATACCACACTATGGACCACCTAATAAGGGTCCAAGGCTTAAACCAGGAATGGTTCTAGCTATTGAACCGATGGTAAATGCAGGTAGTCGTTATGTTAAGACGTTAGCTGATAACTGGACTGTTGTGACAGTTGATGGCAAGATGTGTGCTCACTTTGAACATACAATTGCGATAACTGAAACAGGATATGAGATCTTAACAATAGCCTAAGTGAAGGTGATTTTGGTTGAACGAATCTGATTCGAGTCCGCGCATAGGTCAATTTGTTTTGATTACTCAAGGCAGAGATGCTGGACAGTATGCCGTAATTATTGAAATTCTCGATGATCGCTTCGTGTTAATAGCCGATGGAGATAAACGAAAGTTTAATTGTCCTAAAAAGAAAAATAATCATCATCTAGAATTTTTTGATTACGTATCTCCGGAAGTTCAGAACAGTATTTTTGAAACTGGTCGTGTGACAAACGGTAAACTACGTTTTGCTTTATCAAAGTTTGTCAATGAGCACGTTACTGATTTGAAGAAGGGAGAACATTTTGATGGCGAAAGACGATGTAATTGAAGTAGAAGGTACTATTACTGAAACATTACCAAATGCAATGTTTAAAGTTGAATTAGAAAATGGTCATACTGTATTAGCACATGTTTCTGGTAAAATCCGCATGCATTTCATTCGCATTTTACCTGGAGACAAAGTTACAGTAGAATTATCACCATATGACTTAACGCGCGGTAGAATTACGTACCGTTTTAAATAAATGCACTCCGTACTATCGAGGAGGTTTGAAAAATGAAAGTGAGACCATCAGTAAAACCTATTTGCGAAAAATGTAAAGTTATTCGTAGAAGAGGTAAAGTAATGGTTATTTGTGAAAACCCAAAACATAAACAAAAACAAGGATAATTACAAGGAGGTGTACGTCTAAATGGCACGTATTGCTGGTGTTGATATTCCACGTGAAAAACGCGTTGTTATATCATTAACATATATTTACGGTATCGGTCGAACTACTGCTGAGCAAGTTCTTGCAGAAGCTGGCGTATCTGAAGATACTCGTGTTCGTGACCTTACAGAAGAAGAATTAGGAAAAATTCGTGATATCATTGACCGTTTAAAAGTTGAAGGTGACCTTCGTCGTGAAATTTCACTTAACATTAAACGTTTAATCGAGATCGGTTCATTCCGTGGTATCCGTCATCGTAGAGGATTACCTGTTCGTGGACAAAATACGAAGAACAATGCTCGTACACGTAAAGGCCCACGTCGTACAGTAGCAAACAAGAAGAAATAGTAAAGGAGGTAAATGATCAATGGCACGTAAAACGAATACTCGTAAACGTCGTGTAAAAAAGAATATTGAAGCTGGTATCGCGCATATCCGTTCAACTTTCAACAACACGATTGTAACAATTACTGACGTTCATGGTAATGCAGTATCTTGGTCTAGTGCTGGTGCTCTTGGATTCAGAGGATCACGTAAATCTACTCCATTTGCTGCTCAAATGGCTGCAGAAACAGCTGCTAAAACTTCAATGGAACATGGTATGAAAACTCTTGAAGTAACTGTAAAAGGTCCTGGTGCTGGTCGTGAAGCTGCAATCCGCTCACTACAAGCTGCTGGTTTAGAAGTTACAGCTATTAGAGACGTAACTCCAGTTCCTCATAACGGATGCCGTCCTCCAAAACGTCGCCGTGTTTAATTTTTCTGTATAGATTTTGTATCCATGTCAATAATGGGTTATGATAGATAATTATATAAGTTCTTACAGAATAATTAATCCAGTTGTTGTGCACATTCGGGAACTTACTTATAGGGAATTTCGGTTAGACTTCTAGTTCCTGTCTAGCCGGGGTTTCGACGTTTTGAAGGAGGGTTTATAAATGATCGAAATTGAAAAACCAAAAATCGAAACGGTTGAAATCAGCGAAGATACCAAATATGGTAAATTCGTGGTCGAGCCACTTGAGCGTGGATATGGTACAACTTTGGGTAACTCCTTACGTCGTATCCTATTATCTTCTCTTCCTGGTGCCGCTGTAACGTCTATACAAATAGATGGTGTACTGCACGAGTTCTCAACAATTGAAGGCGTCGTCGAAGATGTAACATCTATTATCTTAAATGTGAAAAAGCTAGCACTTAAAATCTACTCTGATGAAGAGAAGACGCTCGAAATTGATGTCCAGGGTGAAGGAGCTGTAACCGCTGCAGAGATTACACACGACAGCGATGTTGAGATTCTAAATCCTGAGCTTCATATTGCTACTTTAGCAAAAGATGCACATTTTCGTGTGAGACTTACTGCCAAACGTGGTCGTGGATATACTCCGGCTGATGCGAACAAGCGTGAGGACCAGCCAATTGGAGTTATCCCAATCGATTCAATTTTTACACCTGTAGCACGTGTACAATACCAAGTAGAAAATACACGTGTAGGACAAGTAACGAATTTTGACAAACTAACATTAGATGTTTGGACAGACGGAAGTACTGGTCCGAAGGAAGCAATCGCTTTAGGTGCTAAAATCTTAACGGAACACTTAAATATCTTTGTAGGACTTACTGATGAAGCTCAAAATGCAGAGATCATGGTAGAAAAAGAAGAAGATCAAAAAGAGAAAGTTCTAGAAATGACAATTGAAGAGCTTGACCTTTCTGTTCGTTCTTATAACTGCCTAAAAAGAGCTGGAATCAATACTGTCCAAGAGCTTGCTCATAAAACAGAAGAAGATATGATGAAGGTTCGTAACCTCGGTAGAAAGTCACTAGAGGAAGTTAAGGCTAAACTTGAAGAATTAGGTTTAGGCTTACGTAAAGATGACTAGTTACGCGTTATTTTGCTAACTAGCATTTTCTTTGTAGACGTCTTTCAACCAACACACAATTTCAAAAAGGAGGGAATACCTCATGTCATACCAAAAATTAGGTCGTACAAGCGCGCAACGTAAAGCTTTACTACGTGATTTAACAACTGATTTAATCATTAACGAGCGCATCGAAACTACTGAAGCTCGTGCTAAAGAATTAAAATCTGTAGTAGAAAAGATGATTACTTTAGGTAAACGCGGTGATTTACATGCTCGTCGTCAAGCTGCTTCTTACATCCGTAATGAAGTTGCTAATGCCGAGACTGGTGAAGATGCACTTCAAAAATTATTCGCAGATATCGCTACTCGTTATGAAGAGCGCCAAGGTGGATACACTCGTATCATGAAACTTGGACCTCGTCGTGGTGATGGTGCACCAATGGTTATCATTGAGTTAGTTTAATAAATGCTTTATAACAAGGGCGGGACAGTTTCTAGGAACTGGATCTATGCCCTTTTTGTTTTATCTAAATTTTTATATCATGGTCAGATATCTGCATGTACTTTATTCAGTATTGATGAAAGTGGTAGCTATTATCCTTTTATTTGAATACTGAAATAATTAACCGCTATAATTTGATTAGAATTAGTTGAGGACATTTGATTGTCAGGTTGTATGATTTATAATCGTATAATACTGGTAAGATAAATGGTAGTTTAGAGGAGGATAGTGTTATATGAGGGAGTTATTACAGGTTAGTAACTTATCTTTTAAATATAGTGAGGATGCAAATGATGCCCTTAAAAATGTTTCATTTTCAGTATATGAAGGTGAATGGTTAGCGATTGTTGGACATAATGGATCTGGAAAATCTACTTTAGCAAAGATTATGAATGGCCTGTTATTACCTACTACAGGGAAGGTTTTAATAGACGGTATAACTTTGTCTGAAGAGACGATCTGGGATATTCGTAGTCGGTTAGGTATGGTTTTTCAAAATCCAGATAATCAGTTTGTAGGTACAATTGTTGAGGATGACGTCGCTTTTGGATTAGAAAACTTTGGTGTTACAAGAGAAGAAATCGTATCTAGAGTTGCTGAAGCGATCGGACATGTAAGAATGGAAGATTTCCTAAAGCATGAACCCCACTCCCTTTCCGGTGGACAAAAACAAAGAGTTGCAATAGCAGGAGTTCTTGCGATTTCTCCACAAATAATTATTTTAGATGAAGCAACATCAATGTTGGACCCTCAGGGAAGGGAAGAGGTAATTGAGACGGTAAGACAATTACGTACGGAAAAAGGGATTACTGTCATATCCATCACGCATGATTTAACAGAGGCTGCTAGAGCAGATAGAGTGCTGGTAATGAAACATGGACAAGTATATATGGAAGGAACGCCTGAAGAGATCTTTATGCTAGAAAAAGAAATGGAAGATATCGGTTTGGACATTCCATTCGCAGCAAAGGTTTGTAATGAGCTTATTAACCAAGGTTTTCCTCTTTCAAAACGATATGTACATGAGGAAGGACTGGTGAATGAAATATGGACATTGTTACAAAAGGATTAGAACATCGCTATCAGCCTAGAACACCTTTTGAACGACTTGCCCTTTATGATATCAATATTGAGATTTCTTCAGGCGTATTTTCTGCTGTTATCGGTCACACAGGTTCTGGGAAATCCACTCTTCTACAGCATTTTAATGGGCTTCTCAAGCCAACTGGAGGTTCTATTCGTATTGGCAACAAACAGATTTCTGCTGGAGTAAAAAATAAGGATCTAAAGCCGTTAAGAAAAAAGGTTGGTATCGTCTTTCAGTTTCCTGAGCATCAATTATTTGAGGAAACAGTTGAAAAGGATATTTGTTTTGGTCCGATAAACTTTGGTATGTCAAATGAAAAAGCTAAGTTAGTTGCGAAAGATGTAATCAAGAAAGTTGGCTTAACTGAGGAGTTTCTTTCCAAATCTCCTTTTGAACTTAGTGGCGGTCAAATGAGGAGAGTAGCAATAGCAGGGGTATTAGCAATGAAACCGGAAGTGTTGGTCCTTGATGAACCAACTGCGGGATTAGATCCAAGAGGTCGTACAGATATTATGGAAATGTTCTATACACTTCATAAAACACAGCAATTAACAACGATACTTGTTACACATAGTATGGAGGATGCCGCTAAGTACGCAGATGATATTATTGTTATGCATAAAGGGTCCGTTTATAAAAAAGGCACACCAAACGAAATTTTTCAAGACACAGAAACTTTGATTTCATTAGGTTTAGATGTTCCAGAAGTTCTAAAGTTTAAGCATAAACTCGAGAATAAGGGAATGTTGGTTCCAAATGGGATTACAACTATAAAGGACCTTGTACAAGCAATTATGATTGAAGCAGGAGTAAAGAAATCATGAATATAATGATAGGCCGATATGTACCTGGAGATTCTTTTATTCATAAAATGGACCCACGTGCTAAATTATTGTTGGTATTTTTATATGTATTTGTTATTTTTTTAGCGAATAGTTACGTAGGATACATCATCATGAGTGCTGTAACGATAATGTTCATGGTATTAACGAAAATATCTCTTTCTTTTTATTTAAAAGGCTTGAAACCAATTCTTTGGGTTGTTGTTTTTACATTTATTCTTCACCTTTTAATGACAAAGGAAGGCGAAGTGGTATTTGAAGTAGGCCCCATCCAAATTTTTTCAGAAGGAATTCAGCAAGGGATATTTATATCACTTAGGCTTCTCTTGTTAATAATTATGACCACTATGCTTACATTAACTACGACTCCCATCGAAGTCACAGATGGAATAGAGAGCCTTTTAGGCCCATTTAAGAGGGTAGGTCTACCTGTTCATGAGCTAGCCTTAATGATGTCAATATCCTTGCGTTTTATCCCAACCCTTATGCAAGAAACAGAGAAGATAATGAAGGCCCAAACAGCAAGAGGATTGGATTTTACAACTGGTCCAATAAACGAACGAGTGAAAGCTGTTGTACCGCTTCTTATACCGCTATTCATCAGTGCATTTAAACGCGCAGAAGACTTAGCTATAGCGATGGAAGCAAGAGGATACCGTGGAGGAGAAGGGCGCACAAAATACCGGTTGCTTGAATGGAAGCATAGTGATTCGGCTATGCTTGTATTATTGGGTGTAACTGCGCTAATTCTATGGATTATAAGACAGTAATGGAGATCAAAGGATGACAAGGATCAAATGTATAATCACTTATGATGGAACTTATTTTAATGGATATCAAGTTCAACCAAATAAGCGCACTGTACAAGAAGAAATTGAAAATGTTTTAACCAAGATGCATAAGGGTAAACACGTTAGAATCGTTGCTTCTGGAAGAACAGATGCGAGTGTTCACGCTGTAGGGCAAGTTATTCATTTTGATACACCTTTAAGTATTCCGATTGAAAAGTGGACGACTGCACTCAATGCCATGCTTCCAAATGATATCGCTGTTCTTAGCTGTGAACAAGTTCATGATGATTTTCATGCAAGGTTTGATGTAAGAGAAAAGGAATATCGATATAAGATTTTACTCTCAGATAAAAAAGATGTGTTTAAGAGGAATTATTTATATCATTTTCCATATAAACTTGATGTTCAACTCATGAATAAAGCTATACAATACTTAACAGGTACTCATGATTTTACAAGTTTTTGTTCAGCAAAAACAGAAGTAAAAGATAAAGTACGAACTATATATAATATTGAAGTACTTGTTGAAGGAAAAGAACTAACTTTTCGCTTTATAGGTAACGGATTTCTATATAATATGGTTCGAATTTTGGTAGGCACATTGCTTAACGTTGGACAAGGAATCATTCAACCAGAAGAAATTAAATCCATTTTAGAAAAAAAAGATCGGACTTTTGCTGGTAAAACAGTGCCAGGGCACGGCTTATACCTATGGCAAGTTCAATATGACAACTAATCCTGGTGTAACATTCCCTTGACATTGTCTCTTTAACGTTATAATATATCATATGGTATGATATTTTAACCCCACGATAAAGCCCCGGAAGAGTTTCATCGTGTTGAAAATAAAAATATGACCAAAAAGTAATTATTTTAGGAGGGAAAACTCAAATGCGTACAACGTTTATGGCGAAAGCTAATAATATAGAGCGTAAATGGTACGTTGTGGACGCTGAAGGTAAAACTTTAGGACGTCTTGCAAGTGAAGTTGCTTCGATTTTACGCGGCAAACACAAACCAACTTACACACCAAATGTTGACACTGGTGATCACGTGATCATCTTAAATGCAGAGAAAATCGAACTTACAGGTAAAAAGTTAACTGATAAAATCTACTACCGTCACAGCCAATTCCCAGGCGGTTTAAAACAAAGAACAGCTCTTGAAATGCGTACAAACTACTCTGAGAAAATGTTAGAACTTGCTATTCGTGGCATGCTTCCAAAAGGTTCTCTTGGTCGTCAAATGTACAAAAAATTACATGTTTATGCTGGAAACGAACATCCACATCAAGCACAACAACCAGAAGTTTACGAACTTCGCGGTTAATTATTAAGGAGGGTATTAATTTGGCACAGGTACAATATTATGGCACTGGCCGTCGTAAGAGCTCTGTTGCACGTGTACGTTTAGTTCCAGGCGACGGAAACATCGTAATCAACGGTCGTGTTATTAACGAATATATTCCATTCGAAGCTTTAAGAGTAGTTGTAAAACAACCTCTAGCTGCAACTGAAACTGAAGGAAACTATGATGTACATGTAAATGTAAATGGTGGAGGATACACTGGTCAAGCTGGTGCAATCCGTCATGGTATTGCTCGTGCATTATTACAAGCTGATCCAGAATACCGCGGAACTTTAAAACGCGCTGGATTATTAACTCGTGACGCTCGTATGAAAGAACGTAAAAAATACGGTCTTAAAGGCGCTCGTCGTGCACCTCAGTTCTCAAAACGTTAATTTTTACGCTTTCAAAGGCTCTCAACCACTCTGGTTGGGGGTCTTTTTTGATGACACTAAAAAAAGAGCTATCCAATTTTGGATAGCTCATCATTTTTTCTCAGGCTAAATTGTCATTGTTTTTTCTAGAGACCATGATTGTACCGAAGTGAGTAACTAAACCATGGCTGTGTTCAACTTGGAACACAAATATATCAGGGTTTTTAAAGCCCTTAGGTAAATCTATTTCTACTAAGTGGAGGCCTTGTTGAACAATCGTAATAGTACTATTACCTAATAACTCAACAAAATTGAGATCTTTTTCATTGGCTGCTTTAATTGAAATAAATTGAACATCTACCGGTTTTCCAGCTTCCGTAGCACTTATTAAAAATTTTCTTTTCTCTTTTAACTCAATTACTTGCAAATGAACTTTTTTCATTTCAACTGTATTTAATACTGCATCTTCGATTACCCTTACTTCCGACTTGATTTCCTCTAACCCAAAGTTAGGATTTTCTAGCAGATCGATAATTTCTTGTAGTAATTCTTCGGTGCTTTGGTCTGATATTTTTACAACAAAAGCATCGACTCCTCCATTATAGGTAGGGTCAATTGCATTTTTGGTTGGGAAATCGCTAGAACTTGTAAAGCCGGTCACATAAACGCTACCAGCATTGTCGACAGCAATTCTATGACCTTGGTCAAAAGCATTTCCACCGAGGAATGTGGAATAAACTATAGCATTTCCTAAGGCATTTATTTTTGTAACAAATGCATCTGCTACGCCGTTAAAACAAGAATCTATAGCATTTACAACTGGAAAATCACTTGAATTAGTACGACCAGTTACGTAAGCATTTCCTGCAACATCAACTGCAATGTCTCTACTTGATTCTTCCGAGCTGCCCCCTAAATATGTGGAATAAACAATAGCATTCCCGGCTGCATTAATTTTGGTGATAAATACATCGAACACTCCATTAAAGGAAGGGTCAATAGCATTAACTGTTGGAAAGTCACTTGAACTTGTAATACCAGATATATAAGCATTTCCAGAAGAATCAACGGCGATACCATTTGCAGCATCGTTTCCACTCCCACCAAGAAATGTAGAATAAACAATAGCATTTCCTGCTGCATTAATTTTCGTTACAAAAGCTTCTTGAACACCATTAAAAGTCGGATCTATCGCATTAACAGTCGGAAAGTTACTCGACCTTGTTTGTCCAGTAATATAAGCATTACCTGAGCTATCTATATCTATGGAGTTAGCAGCATCTAAGGAACTTCCACCTAGATAAGTAGAATAGACTATAGCATTCCCAGCCGCATTAATCTTAGTTACAAAACCATCAAGATCCCCGTTAAATGATGGATCAATGGCATTTTGTGTTGGAAAATTACTTGATCTTGTTGCACCTGCAATATATGCATTTCCCGTGCTGTCAACAACTATGCTATTACCTCTATCTACAGAACTACCTCCAAGAAAAGTGGAGTAGACTATCGCGTTCCCAGCCGCATTAATTTTTGTAACAAAGGCGTCTTCGTTACCATTATATGACGTATCTATCGCATTAACAGTTGGGAAGTTACTTGAAGTTGTTGAGCCTGTAATATAAGCATTACCAGCACTATCAACCGCAATTGATTGTCCAAAATCATTAGAACTACCTCCTAGATACGTCGAATACACAATTGCATCTCCAGCCGAATTGATTTTTGTAATAAAGACATCTTCTGGACCATCTATGTTTGCATCAATCGCATTAACAGTTGGAAAGTTACTAGACCTTGTTGAACCTGTTACATAGGTATTACCAGCGGAGTCAACCGCAATTCCAAATCCAGAATCATCAGCACTACCCCCAAGAAATGTTGAATAATCTAGCACAGGATCAATTACTAATTGTTTTTTCTTGTCATACTGTTCCTTTAAGCTAAAACCTATCTTGTTTCTTCCAATAATTTTAAAGCTTCCTTTAATTTCTTTTTGTTCATTTTCATATTGTTGATAGATATAGGGTTGATGAATAACAAAACTTCCACCCTCAAAGTGAAGTTCTAGTTTTCCATACTCATCTTTATCAATCGAATCAATTCCTTCAAATTCGATAGCTATTTTTTCAAAGTCATAGCCAGGTTCTATAATAAAGTCAAACTGATGGTTTCTTTGATTTCCATAAAATATTAAATTAATCCCTGGATATATTTGCTTGTATCTAATTTTTGAATAAGTTGGGATATCTACGTTCCAATTGTAGTCATCATTTCCCTTAAAGTAATTAACTGTTCCATTTTGTTTATCTACGCCTTCTATTTTTGAATCATGTTTTGCATTAAGAAATTTCATACGAACAACATTAGTAGACCATTCAACCTCACTTTTCTCATTTTTCTTTAAAGGTTTTCTAAGAAAGCTTACGACTTCATTATTTTTAAAGAAAACAGTACTTCTATTATTTTTTGAAAGATATTTTACTTGTTCAGAGGTCTGCCCAACGTTTTCTTCAAAAAATAGAGGGATTTTGCCATATGAATTTAAAACATTTACAGATTTTCTAGATTGGTTCAAAATTCTCACTCCTTTTTTATATAGTAAGCGAATAGATTTTATTGGTAACGGCAAGTGAATCTAGTTAAGAGTACATTTTTAAAATGATGTACTTTGAAAAAATCGAAGATACTAAAATACGTCTGATTTGATTATCTAGGTAATTTTGGTAATTAAGGTACATTGTTCTGCTGGAATGATAACCGTTATAGAGTAGGAAACTATTCGACAAGGGGGGTTCCTAGAATGAATGTAATTACAACGTTTAAAGAAAAAAGGAAAGAAAAACAAGTGAAGTATGAACGGAAAATGTTGAGGGAATTATCTCTTGAAATTCTGAAGAAAAAAGCAAATGAATGTTTTGGTCAATTTTTTCAAACAGGTACAATGTTTGCAGCTTCACTAGAAGATGGTTGTGTGGATGTTGCAATTGAATCATATTTATTAGGAGCTAAATATAGTAAGTTTGGTTACTACGGCGAAACCTATGAAAGTGTAAAAGACCGATGTTATATGGAAGAAAAGCATTTAGTAGATATTTTATATGATTTTCTCTTGTACTGGGGAAATATAGGTGATAATAACTTTGTCAATGAGTCTTTGTATTATGCTTGTGAACAATATGTAGCTTATTGGTGGAAAGAAGGTTTCACTAAAGGAGAAAAAAGATACCGACTCCGATTACATTAACTCATATTTCTCACTCTTGTCCCATATATTCAATAGAAGGGACTTGCAGGAGGGAAAAACGTGAGAAAACAGTTGAAAATTGCCTTACTTATGATTGGAGTAATTCTTCTTTTTGCTATTATTCAATTTAAGTTTCCTGAAAAGAATTCATGGAAACAATGGAATTTACCTTTATCAGGTCAAATAATTGTGTTAGACCCTGGTCATGGGGGGCCAGACGGAGGCGCAGAAAACGGTAATATTTTAGAAAAAGACATAGCTCTTCAAGTTTCATTAAAACTAAGGGATTATTTACAAGAACAAGGTGCTCTTGTTTTAATGACCCGTGAAGATGATACGGATTTAGCTTCTGAAGGTACTAGAGGATATAGTCGTCGGAAATCAGAAGATCTAAAAAAAAGGGCAGCATTTATTAACGATTCAGAAGCAGATCTATATGTGAGTATTCATTTGAATTCAATTCCTTCACCTAGGTGGAGTGGTGCACAAACATTTTATTTTAGTGCATACAAAGAAAATGAAGTTATCGCTAAATTTATACAAGATGAATTGCGTACAAATCTAGAGAATACAACAAGAAAAGCAAAACCAATTAATTCCGTATACCTACTTAAAAAGGTAAAAAAACCAGGAGCATTAGTAGAAATAGGGTTCTTATCAAATGAAAGAGAAAAGCAACTTTTATCGACAGATAACTATCAAGACAAAGTAGCTGAGTCAATCTACAAAGGAATACTACGCTTTTATTCCAATGAAAAAAATCCTCCTGATTAAGGGGGTTATTTTTTTAGTATAGAAGAAAGGTGTAGGAGATTTTATAAAAAATGGTGAATCTATGATGTTCCTCACATTAATAAATGGAGTGAGTATGGTATACTGAATGTATTGTAAACGAATACAAAATTAGGTGGTGCTAAAAATGCTAAATGAACAAAATGTATTAAGTGTGTTACATCAAATGAAAGATCCATTCTTACATAAAACGTTTAAAGAAACAAATGGGGTAGTTGAAGTCTCGATAAAGGAAGAAAAAAATCATGTTAGTGTGAAAATTGCTCTTGCTAAAACCGGTGGAGCTGAGCAGTTACAATTACAGACTAAGATTGTAAATGCTCTAAAAGAAGCAGGTGCTGCAACGGTAGGAATTCGCTTTAGTGAGTTACCGAAAGAAGAGTTAACAAAGCATATGACTGAAAGTGAAAGTAAGGACGAGTCCCTTCTCTCACCAGCAAATAAGACGACTTTCATTGCAATTGCTAGTGGAAAGGGTGGAGTAGGTAAATCAACGGTATCTGTCAATTTAGCTGTTTCACTTGCACGATTAGGAAAAAAAGTTGGACTAGTAGATGCAGATATTTATGGGTTTAGTGTACCGGATATGATGGGGATAACGAAAAGGCCAGTTGTAAGAGGTGAGAAAATCATACCTGTTGAGAGATTAGGTGTGAAAGTTATCTCTATGGGATTTTTTGTAGAGGATAATGCTCCGATCATCTGGAGGGGGCCAATGTTAGGTAAAATGCTTAATAATTTCTTTAATGATGTAGAATGGGGAGATTTGGATTATCTATTGCTTGATCTACCACCAGGTACAGGTGATGTTGCGCTCGATGTACATACAATGTTACCTTCCTGTAAAGAAATTATCGTTACTACGCCACACCCTACAGCAGCCTTTGTAGCTGCTAGAGCAGGAGCTATGGCGCTTAGAACTGAGCATGAGATTCTAGGTGTAATAGAAAATATGTCTTACTTTGAAAGTAAAGTAACAGGTGAAAAAGAATATGTGTTTGGTCGTGGTGGAGGAGAGAAACTAGCAGAAGAGTTACAAACTTCACTACTAGGACAATTACCTCTTCAACAGCCTGATTGGAATGATGAAGACTTTGCACCTTCGATTTATGATGAAGAACATCGTTTAGGGAAAATCTATAAAGAAATCGCTGAAAATGTTGTAGCCAAGTTATAAATAAAAAACACCTCTTTATCAAACGATGAAGAGGTGTTTTATTTCCGTAAAGCTATCGGTCAAAACTGTTTACTGACCACCCTCACTTTCCTGCTCTTGGCCACCTTCGTCTCCTTCTTTATTTTCACCTTGTTTTCCAGATTGCATTTCTTCAGCAGCTTTTATTAACAAATCTTGAATCTTTGCCTTGAAGAGCGGGCTTTCAAATGTCTCCTGGATAACTTGTTGAAGGTGTTTTCTGTATTCTTGACTACGTAGTACTGAAAGCATCTCTTTCTCGAGTTCTGGATTTTTAAGAATTTCTATCATCATTGCTTGATAATCTGGATCTTTCATTAAATCCTTAATTAGTTTTTCATGTTCTTTTTGCATGCTTTTAGCAAAGCTTTCGGCAAATTTGGGGTCTTCAAATGCCTTTTTCCAAAAATCAGAACCTTTATCAGACGTAATGGTTGACTCAATTGCTTGTGTCACGATTGTTTGGTCCAACACAAAGTTCTGTTTCATTTTTTCATCTGTCATAATTTCTTCAATTGCTTTCTTGCCTTCATCCGTTTTTAATATATCGACAACCATCTTTTTTGTTTGTTCATAATCAATTTGAGCATTTCCTTGCTCCTTAGGTGCACATCCAGCTATTATAAGAAAATAACATACAAAGAGGAGCGGAATATGTTTTTTCATTTTTAAAGCTCCTTTCAAGAGAAATCCTTACCTTTAATATGATGTATCGTGAAATTTTTATACATCAAAAAAACATCTATAATTACCTAGCTTTTTCAGAAATTGGTTGGTACAATCAGTACGTAGATTTAATAGAAATTGGAGGATCGTATCGTGAAAAGTCGAAATTGGGTCCGATTGTTTCTCTCGACACTATTAATTGGAGCAATCAGTACTTCTATTGTAGGGTTTACTGTAAAGTGGACTGAATATAAATCATTGTTTATATCATTTGATGTATTAGAAATTGCCTCAATCTTATTATGGCTAGTTGGATTAGGTTTCATTTTTAGTATTATTAGCCAAATGGGATTTTTTGCGTATTTAACTGTACACCGTTTTGGATTAGGTATATTCCGTAAGTTATGGAGTCCAGTTCAAATTGTAGTGATTGCGTTCGTTCTTTTTGACTTGGTTTATTTTAGATACCAAGTGTTTGCAAGCGAAGGTGAATCTCTTGTCCCGTATGTAATGTTAGCGTTACTAGTTGCGGTTTATGGTCTGATTATCGCGTTCGTAAAAAGCAGACAAACGAACCAACAAGCATTTGTTCCAGCATTATTTTTCATGATTGTTGTGACAACTATTGAGTGGTTTCCAGTATTACGAGTGAATGAAACGGATTGGCTTTATTTAATGTTGATTCCTCTTTTAATATGTAATGCTTATCAGTTACTTATACTTCATAAATTAATAAATAATCGGGCTGAGTCCAAATAAAAAAAGCTGATCAATTGCATCAGCTTTTTTATTTGCTACCGTGAAATACGACACTGTATGTGGGGTGTTAACCTTCGTTGCAGGAACTTCGCTTTCCGTGGGGTGCCACTTGAGCCTCCTCGGCTGTGCCTGTGAGGTCCGGGGTCTGGTACATCTTCTGCAGGAGTCTCGGTCCTTCCACTCCGATTAACACGCATGAATTACTGAAAAGCCAACATCTTATAGACTCAAAAATTAAAATTACGTTCACATTTTCATTCTTCATGATGCTGCTACTATATAGAACGGGAGTATAGCTACAGGTTTATTTTATGTCATTACTCTTTACATCAGCATTTGCAATAAGGTCAGATACTGTAATATTTGAGTAGCCTTTGCCTTTAATGGATTTAATGATGTTTGGAATAGCATCTGCAGTTTGTTTAGCTGAATCGGAGGCATGTAATAAAATGATATCTCCTCCATTTAAATCTTTCATAACATTTGAAACAATTTCATCAACTCCGGGGTTTTTCCAATCCATTGAGTTTACACTCCAATGAACGACTGTATAACCTAACGTTTCTGCAATCTTTAATACATCAGGATTAAAGTTTCCGCTGGGAGGCCTTAAAAGTGTAATCTTTTTAATGCCAAGTGATTTAAAAACTTCTTGAGCTTTTAGAATATCCCTTTTCATTTTGATAGTATCCAAATCAGTGTAACTTTTATATCTATACCCCATACTACCAACTTCATGTCCATCTTCAATGATGCGTTTCACAGTATCGGGATGTCTCTCAGCCCATTCGCCTGATAGAAAAAAAGTTGCGTTTTTTATCCCATGTTGTTTAAGTGCATCTAAGATAGGTATCGCTTTTGTGTCTCCCCAACTAATATCAAATGTTAAAGAAACATTCTTTTTGTTTTCTTCAACTTTATAGATCGCTTTAGGCCCTCCGCTTGTAGAAAAGACAGGAACACCTAATCCGTTTTCAATATATAATATACTAGCAGTGAAAAATGCAGCGATTAAGATAATAGAAACTTGTTTTACCTTTTTGGCGCTCAATACATAAAAAAAGTTCATACATATCCTCCTTCACATTAAACTCCTTGTCTACATAGTATGCTTGGTTTACTTTTTTATGTTTAAAAAGGGACATGTCATAAAAAAATTCATAAAAAAAACAATTAATGGCAATAACTAGGAGTAAATCTGAGCAGAGGTGAAATTATGTTAGGTCTGTTGATTAATCAAAAAGAATTAAAAGAACTAGAATATTTGCTGAAGCGGGAAATGGAAGAGATTCTTCATGATTTTGGTGACAAGCGTATCGATCACCTTGTAAAACGGGCGATGGAGGAAAGGTATAAATTATTATTCCAGCTTTTTAAGAGGGTTGCATCTCCAGGAGAGTGTATGAAATATATGCGAACGGTAAAAACTTTAAAAAGTAGCGATATTTGATGAATCTAAAAAGACAATCTCTTATATAGAGGAATTGTCTTTTTTAGTTTAGGTACTGTATCGTTCAGCATCTTAGGAAGGGGAAAGTGTAAACGGAGGAGTATTGTGAGTGTATCTGTGACTTCAGGAGGTTTGACGGCTAACCCCAATAATAGTGAATACTTATAAAGATAACTATTTTATTAAATATATTCAAAGTAATATATTGACTCTGTTTTTAAAAGGTGATATATTATTATTCGTCGCTGCAACACCATGTGTAACTAGCGATATGTTTAAAAAAAACACTTGACGAAGAAACAAGAAACATGTTAATCTGTTAAAGTCGTTTTTTAATAATAAGTTCTTTGAAAACTGAACACAACACAAACGTCAAAGTAAGTCTTTTTTAAAATTATGAGCAAGTCAAACAATCTTATTGGAGAGTTTGATCCTGGCTCAGGACGAACGCTGGCGGC
>JAIVAN010000015.1 GCA_020171895.1 Bacillus timonensis
CGCCGCCAGCGTTCGTCCTGAGCCAGGATCAAACTCTCCAATAAGATTGTTTGACTTGCTCATAATTTTAAAAAAGACTTACTTTGACGTTTGTGTTGTGTTCAGTTTTCAAAGAACTTTTTAACTGCTTGTCTTGAGCAGCTTTATTATATTAACACTTTTCATATTGTAGTGTCAACATTTATTTTAACTTATTTTGTTCGTCGCTTGCTTCATTAGCAACGAATAATAATATACCATCATTCTTTCATTGATTGCAAGATGTTTTTCAAAAAACAATTAACTTTTTTTCAATATAACGCAAATCAATATATAAACCCTTTATTCTAAAGGGTTTTAGAGTTTCTAAGTATACAATTAACTTTACATTAGCTTTTGTAATATAATAAAAGGAGTGGAATAATATACATCCACTCCTCTTCTTACTTTATCTATTTCTCATTTGAGGGAATAATAGCACATCACGAATAGATGGAGAATTCGTTAATAACATCACTAGGCGATCAATACCGATTCCTAATCCTCCTGTTGGAGGCATACCATACTCTAACGCTTCGATGAAATCATGGTCCATCATATGAGCTTCATCATTACCCTGTTCTCTTTCTTTTAATTGTTCCTCAAAACGTTCTTTTTGATCAATCGGATCATTTAACTCTGTAAACGCGTTAGCATGCTCACGCGCAACAATGAACAATTCAAATCGATCAGTGAATCTTGGATCGTTTGGATTCTTCTTTGCTAAAGGTGAAATCTCAACTGGGTGACCAAAGATAAATGTTGGTTGAATTAATTTTTCTTCTACTTTTTGCTCGAAGAATTCATTTACGATATGGCCATATAACATATGTTCATTAATTTCTACATTATGTTCTTTTGCTAATCGACGAGCTTCTTCAACACTCATTTCTTGCCAGAAATCAACACCAACATATTCTTTTATTGCATCCACCATATGAAGCCTTGTCCATCCTGGTTTAAGGTCAATTTCGTACTCTCCATATTCAACCGTCGTTTTCCCCACTACTTCTTTAGCGATATGGGCTATGAGGTTTTCAGTTAAGTTCATAATATCTTGATAGTCTGCATACGCCTCATAAAGCTCAATCATTGTAAATTCAGGATTATGTCGTGTGGAAATACCCTCATTTCTAAACACTCGGCCAATTTCATACACCTTTTCTAATCCACCAACGATTAAACGTTTTAAATGCAATTCAATTGCAATTCTCATATAAAGTGGAATATCAAGTGCATTATGATGTGTAGTAAAAGGTTTTGCTGATGCACCACCCGGAATCGAATGCATCATCGGTGTTTCAACCTCTAAATAACCGTGATCATCTAAATATCGACGCATTGATCGGATGATTTGGCTACGAGCAATAAATGTTTCTTTACTTTCTGGATTCATAATAAGATCTAAATAACGTTGTCTATAGCGCTGTTCAACATCTTTTAAGCCGTGGAATTTCTCAGGCAATGGACGAAGAGATTTAGATAATAATGTAAATTCTTTTGCTTTAATTGATAATTCACCAACTTTTGTTTTAAAAACAGTTCCAGTTACGCCGATGATATCACCAAGGTCACTTGTGTTAAAAACCTCATACTGCTCTTCTCCAACTGCATCTTGTCGAATGTATAGTTGAATTTGTCCCGTTAGGTCTTGAATATGAGTAAAGCCTGCTTTTCCTTTACCACGCTTTGTCATAATACGACCAGCAATCGTAACAGAATGGTCCTTTTCTTCTAGTTCCTCTTTAGATAATTCACCGAATAATTGAACCAATTCTTTAGAGGAGTGACTTCTTTCAAAACGCTCACCAAAAGGATCTAGTCCTCTTTCTCTAAGATTATGTAATTTTTCTCTTCTAACTTGCAATTGGTCATTTAATTCTTCATGACTCATAAGATCAACTCCACATATCAATATTTTTATACTATTATAACACTCTTTTTAAAACATATAGAAAAACTGCCAGTGTTTCGACTGGCAGTAAGATCATTAACGTTGATAGGGGTATTATAGTTGAAAATTTGGAATGATGTCAAACAACTTGGGTGTTCTTATATTCCTTCTCTTCTACTTCCTCAACTAATTGATTTAAAAGAGAGACAAGCTCTTGACGAGTTGAACACTCATTAATTACATTGCGGACTTTTGCATTCCCTCTAATACCTTTTAAATACCAAGCAGCGTGTTTTCTCATTTCACGTACTGCTACATCTTCATTTTTAAGTGCTATTAGTCTGTCTAGGTGGAGAATACACACATCGATTTTTTCTTTAATTGACGGTTCTGGCAGTAACTCTCCTGATTCAAGGTATTTTACCGTTTGATAAATCATCCACGGATTCCCCAGAGCAGCACGACCAATCATTACCCCGTCTACACCCGTTTGTTCTAGCATTCTCTTAGCGTCTTGTGGAGTTTGTACATCTCCATTTCCTATAACAGGAATTTTCACCGATTGTTTTACTTGTTTAATAATATCCCAGTTTGCTGTACCTTCATACATTTGTACACGAGTTCTACCGTGGAGGGCAACTGCTTTTCCACCAGCTCTTTCAACAGCACGGGCATTTTCAATAGCAAAGATATGCTCGTCGTCCCATCCCATTCTCATTTTGACGGTTACCGGTTTATCGACCGCGTCAACTACAGATGATACCATTTCATAGATCTTATTAGGATCTAATAACCATTTTGCACCTGCATCACATTTTGTGATTTTCGGAACAGGACATCCCATGTTTATATCAATAATATCTGCTGTAGTATTCTTATCTACGAACTTCGCCGCTTCAACTAATGTATCTTTTTCTCCTCCAAAAATTTGAAGACTTAATGGCTTTTCACGTTCATCTATATATAACATACCCATTGTCTTTGCATTTTTGTATAAAATTGCCTTATCACTGACCATTTCCGCGCACACAAGTCCTGCACCAAATTCTTTAACAGTTAAGCGAAACGCAGAATTACATACTCCAGCCATCGGCGCTAACACAACCTGGTTTTTCATTTGAATATCGCCTATTTTTAACATGGTATGCCTCCTTTTCTTATACGGATTATTTAAAGATCTTTTTTGGGAGTTAATTCTTCAACAGTTACCTTTAACACCTCTGCCGCATCTTCTATAAAGCTTTCATCTGGAACACGATTACCTCGTTCCACTTCACCCAATATTGACACTGATACTCCTAAATTTCTTGCAAACCCTTCTTGCGTATATCCTTTTAACTTTCGAAAAGCCCGAATACGTCTTCCCCATTTTTCTGCTTCCATACATGTACACCTTCTCTATCCTGTAATCCTTGTATCAGTAAAGATATTGGTTTCTCTATATGTGGTATTTTAATATTTCTATCTATCTCATATAACGGAATTAAAACAAACGCACGTTCAGTCATGCGAGGATGTGGAATAATAAGTTGCTCTGCTTCAATATTTTCGTAATTATAAAGTAAAATGTCAAGGTCTAAAGTTCTCGGCCCCCATTTTTCTTCCCTAATCCTACCAAGTAATCGCTCAAATTGTTGTGTATACCTTAATAATTCAAGTGGTCTAAAAATCGTTTTTACTTTAATTACCATATTTAAGAATTGCTCCTGATCAGTATAACCAACCGGATCTGTTTCATATATTGAAGAACAAGAAATGACTTCTATCCCGCTCTGTTGATCAAAAAGCTCAATGGCTTGTTTCAAATATAAAGCACGATCGCCAATATTTGAGCCTAAAGCGATATATGCAGTGTTATCCATTTATCTTCTCCTTGTTATTTCTACAGCGACTGATTGATAGTAACCCGGTATAGGCGGATCTGGTTTTATCACTTTCACCGTACACATATTCACTCGGTCAAATTCACTTAATATGTTTGCAGCAATCTTTTCTGCTACAGTCTCTACTAGTCTATATGGTTCACCCTCTACAATGTCTCGACAAACCTGGTATAAGTCAGCATAATTGATGGTTTTTGTTAAATCGTCTGTATTACCAGCATCACTTAGGTCACACTGAACTGTTAAATCAACAGTAAATCGTTGCCCCAACTTATTTTCCTCTTTATACACACCGTGGTATCCATAAAAATCCATTTTAGTTAAAAGTATTTTATCACTGTTCATGACTTTCACCCTTTACGCCTAACATTGCATCCATCATTTTAGCCAGTCTTGCATTCTCAAGCACATCATGTACTCTCACGATATCACAACCTAACTGTATACCTAAACAAGTAGTTGCACCTGTACCCTCCACTCTCTCATTTGGTGGTAAGTCTAGTACTTGTCCAATAAATGATTTCCTAGAAGTTCCTAAAATGAGCGGGTATCCAAGTACTTTAAATTTATCTAAATTACGCATAACCTGTAGGTTTTGATTGAAATCTTTCGCAAAGCCTATCCCTGGATCCAATATAATCCTCTCATCCTTTACACCAGCTGCTTTCACAATACTAATACTATCAAATAGGTCAGCAACCATATCAGGAATAATGTCTTCATACTGATTATTTTCCCGGTTATGCATTAAAATAATTGGAACATCATAGTATGCTGCAACCTGTGCCATTTCTTTATCTGCCTTCGCTCCCCAAACATCATTGATAATCATCGCACCTGCTTCAATGGCTTGTTTAGCTACTTCTGCTTTATATGTATCTATAGAAATAGGAACATTAATTTGTTGAGAAATCTCTTTGATAACCGGGATAACACGATTCAGTTCTTCTTCTAAAGACACTTTCGTTGCTCCAGGCCTTGTAGATTCACCACCAATGTCAATAATATCCGCTCCACACTCTATCATTTGTTGCGCTCGTTGGAGGGCATCAGTCGTACGATTGTATCTTCCACCATCTGAAAAAGAATCCGGGGTAATATTTAAAATCCCCATTACGAGCGTTTTTTTTGAAAAATCAAGAGTCAATCCGTTTGTATATTGATTAGCTTTTTTAGAAGAAGTGACCATTTTACACGATCCTTTCTGGTAATTCATTTCTACTCCAAAGAACTTTCGTGTACATGCTATAAATGTCTTGTAGCTTTTTTGTAACCGTCATTTTATTGTCTGTTTGATATCCATTCACCCGAATGAGTGGCACGATTTCTTGAATTGAATTAGTGATAAATATCTCATCGCAGTCTTTTAAGTCATCTACCTTATATAAACCTTCATATACATCAAATCCAGTTTTCTCTAAAACATTCATAACGAACTGTCTAGTAATCCCGTTTAGAATGCCCGTTTCCAATGATGGAGTATAAGCAATATCCCCTTTAATAAAGAAGAGGTTTGAAGTAATCCCTTCTGATAAATACCCTTCTTTCGTTAAAAAGATTCCTTCTTTTGATATATCATCTCCAATTTCATACTTACCTAATATATTATTCATGTAATGATGGGATTTCACCCGAACGTTTCCCTCCGGTGAATTTCTTGGGGTACTAAGAATAACCCCTTCCTTAGGAAGAGCTTTTTGTACAGTAATTGGTTTAATATACATAATCGTAGTAGGTTGATTATACCCTTTAGTATGTAACCCAACCTCTCCAATTCCAGCTGAAACATTTAAGCGAATATAGGCGTCATTCAAATTGTTTACATGTAATAACGTCTTAATAATTTCTTCAAGCTCTTGCCTAGTAAACGGCATCCGAATTCTTAAGTCTTTTAGGCTCGCTTCTAAACGAAGAAGATGGTCACCAAGTAAAAAAGGATGACCATCATAAATACGGAACGTTTCAAATAATCCTAGTCCATACATGTAACCATGGTCTAGTGGTGAAATACGAGCTTCTTCTTGCTTAACAATTTCTCCATTTACATAGATGTACATACTGTTTTTTCAAATCCTTTATATTGTTTGATAAAATTTTGAAGTAAGTGTTTTCCAAAAGCAGTCATGATCGATTCTGGATGAAATTGCACGCCTTCAACCGGTAATGTTTTATGTCGAATTGCCATAATCTCTTGTTGATCTGTCCAAGCTGAAACTTCTAGGCAATCTGGTAGTGTTTCTTTTTTTACAATTAATGAGTGATAACGCGTTGCAGTAAATGGACTATCAATATTCTGAAAAATTGTTTTCCCATCATGTAATATTGCTGAAGTTTTACCATGCATCAGTCTTTCTGCTTGAATTACGTCTCCTCCAAATACTTGCGCGATTGATTGATGCCCTAAACACACGCCGAAAATCGGGATTTTTCCAGCAAAATACTTTATGGCTTCCATACTTATCCCTGCTTCGTTCGGACTACATGGTCCAGGGGAAATCATTAGAAATTCGGGGTTTAGTCTTTCAATCTCTTCAATCGTAATTTCGTCATTTCGTTTCACCTGAAGCTCTTGACCAAGCTCACCTAGATACTGAACTAAATTAAATGTAAATGAATCATAATTATCAATCATTAAAATCACTATACTCACCTCATACTCATTTTTTGCTCTAACTCTGCTTCACTCAACTCTTTTGCTTTCCATAAAGCAATTGCCTTTTTTAAGGATTCCTTATACTCATGTTTAGGGTTAGAATCAATTACAACTCCAGCACCCGCTTGAACGTGAGCATATCCATCCTTCGTTAGCATTGTTCGAATTGCAATGTTTAACTCCATATCTCCAGTAAAACTGATCCACCCAATTGAACCGGTATAAATACCTCTTCTTACAGGCTCTAGTTCTTCAATAATTTCCATTGTTCGTACCTTTGGGGCTCCTGTAATTGTTCCTCCTGGAAATGTTGCGTTTATTATATCATAAACATCTTTGTTTTCAGATAATTTACCTTTTACATTTGAAACAATGTGCATAACATGCGAGTATTTTTCAATGACCATAAATTCATTCACTTCAACACTTCCAAACTCGCATACTCTCCCTAAATCATTTCGTTCTAAATCGACTAACATAACATGTTCAGCACGTTCTTTTTCACTTTCAATTAATTCATTCGCAAGTTTATGGTCTTCTTCGTCATTTTTACCTCTGGATCTAGTGCCCGCTATCGGACGTGTACTAACCTCATTACCTTTTTTCTTAACTAATAGCTCCGGAGACCCACTGACTAGTTGAAATTCTTGTAATTGCATGAAGGCCATATAAGGCGATGGATTCACTTGTCTTAACGAACTATAGATATCCATTGGATGTGTATGAATGGATCTTGATTGTCTTACAGAAAGGTTCACTTGAAAAATATCTCCATAAGAAATATAACTTCTTACTTTTTCTGCAGCGGCAATAAATTCTTCTTCAGTCACAGAAACGAGTGGGGATGATTCACTTTTTAATTTATGATTGTGATGGTAGCTTGCGTCAGCAGATTGAAATGTCGTCCACATTTTTTCAAACATCCCTAGTCGATCCTCTGCTTTTTGCTTTTCCCCTTCAACAAAGTGAGTAATTAACCATAAACACTCTTCTTCATGATCAAAGACAAAGACATCATCGAATATGAGAAAATAAAGATCTGGTGTGTCGAGGTCATCCTTAGCTACGGTAGGTAACTTTTCTATACTTCTAACTAAATCATAGCTTATGTATCCGATGGCTCCACCTTGAAATTCTGGATAACCTTCAATTGCATCAGTCTGATATGTGGCCATCCACTCTTTCATTAACTGTAGCAGGTTGCCATGTACATCTACTGACTGTTGTTTTGTTGATATGGTTAGTGTGTTATCTTTTCCCTTTAATCTGGCTATAGGGTTTAACCCCATTATGCTATATTTCCCCCCACGTCCACTTTCAAGTAGCACATGATAGGGTTCGTCCTTTGATAAAAGTTTGTATTGTTCGAACCAGTTCTGTTTTTGATAGCTGATTTTTCTAGCTAGAGGCACTCTTTTTTGTTGCACCAACAGTCACTCTCCTTCAAAACTCATACAATCATTTTACATGATTCATCATCAGTCTTCATCTTTTATATGAAAAATTCTGTGGGTGAATTGATTCCTTAAGTCTACCCTGAAAATACGATTCGTTACAATCAACACGGGGTGTTAATCTGCGTTCCAGGTGCCTCGCTTTTCGAAGGAGTGAGTTACATTTGTTTCTTTATGTATTAGTAGCATGGTCTATCAGGGCAAAAAAAATCCTGACGTCTATTATGAAGTCAGGATCGTTTTATCTATTCTTGTTCGAATTGGTAAAGAGGAGTACTTAAGTAACGCTCTCCGTTACTTGGGATAACAGCGAGTACTTTCTTTCCTTTTCCTAATTGTTTTGCAACTTTTAATGCCGCAAAGATTGCTGCACCAGATGATATGCCACCAAGTATACCTTCTTCTCTTGCAGCACGTCTTGCATAATCAAATGCCTCTTCGTTTTTCACAGTAATGATTTCATCATATACATTTGTATTTAAAATATCAGGAACAAAGCCTGCGCCTATTCCCTGAATTTTATGTGGTCCTGGCTTTCCACCAGAAAGAACTGGTGAATCAGTTGGTTCAACTGCAACAATCTTTATGTCTGGATATCGATCCTTCAACACTTGGCCAGCACCTGTTATTGTTCCACCTGTTCCTATACCTGATACGAATGCATCAAGTTGGTCACCCATTTGTTCAACTATTTCTTTTCCAGTTGTATTTCGGTGAACTTCAGGGTTTGCTTCATTCTTAAATTGCTGCGGCATAAAATAACCATGCTCTTCTGCAAGTTCTTCCGCCTTACGAATGGCACCGCCCATTCCTTCAGTTCCTGGAGTTAGCACTAGTTCAGCACCGTAGGAGCGGAGAAGATTGCGCCTTTCCAAACTCATAGTATCTGGCATAACCAATATAGCATGAATGCCTTTTGCAGCTGCAATCATCGCAAGACCAATTCCAGTATTGCCACTAGTCGGCTCAATTAGCGTGTCACCTTTTTTAAGAAGCCCTTTTTCCTCTGCATCTTCTATCATCGCTAATGCAATTCGGTCCTTGACACTACTTCCGGGATTCATAAATTCTAGTTTTAAATAAACTTCAGCACTTTCTTCTTCAACAAGTCGATTTAATTTTACGATTGGAGTATTACCAACTAGCTCATGTATTGAATTCGCTACTCGTTTCATTATTTACAACCACTCCTAATCCCTAGTATTTTTATTGGTTTTATTAAAAATTAACAATTTACCAAAGAAATGTCAATTAATTTCAATAATTAACATTAAATATACACATCTTATTTGTAATTATTCATTTTTCACTTGTGAGCGTAAGTAATAAGTGCTATGTCTTATTTTACTCTTGTTATATCAGGAACTTACATTTGAAAAGATTTTAATCAAAAAAGCGCGATGATAGATCGCACTTTTTAAACCGATTATTCATTTCCATAAAACCATTTAACCTTTGCTTCTTTCCACAAAGAATCCACAGAAACAGATCCTTTCATTTGTTCTATTGCGATTTGCCTTCTTATTTGTGATTTTACTTCATCAAATGAAAAATGAATTTCCTCCACTTTTTCATGTAATAAAATAATTGCATATCCATCTTCAACTTTTATCGGCTCACTCCACTGATTAGGTTTTAGTTGATCCGCCACTTCGAAGTATTGAGAAGGGATATAGATACTATCTTTCGAAACAAATCCCAATTCCCCACCATGATTGGATGTAAATTCATCAATAGAACTTTCCATAGCTAGGGCTAAAAAGCTAGATCCACTTTTTAATTCCGTTCTTATCTGATTTGCTTCTTCAACTGTTTTTACAACAATATGTGAAAGATGATAGTTTTCTGAGATGGAATACAAATCTTGGTTCTCTTTATAATAGTTCATTAATTCACTCTCAGGTATATTCACGTCTTTTGTTATTAACTCTTCCAATATTATAGAGAATTCAATTTGTTCTCTCCATCTGTTTTCATCTTCAATCGTTTCATGTTCAATGGAGCTATACATTGTTTTTAACAAAAGTACTTCACGATCAATCACCTTCGGCGAGACATTAATGTCGTATTTTTTGGCCATTTGTTTAATAACTTCTTGATCGACTAGATCTTCTAATGTTTGTTTACCATATCTTGCTTCCATTTCGGAAAGCCATTCCTGTCTTGAAATTTGACTATCACCTATAGTAGCTACCACTTCACTGTCAATTGAGGTCTTTGAGTCATTTACCATACTTGTAACTCCTTCAGCATTTTCATCTGAATTTGCTGCAAAGTATGCAACTGTTAAACAATTCGTGATACTTAACGCAATAATAATCGACCAAAGCACCTTGCTATTCATTTTCCCCACTCCCAGATATTACCCTAGTTTGCTTTGTCTAGTAACTCTTCTAATTCTTCTTTATTAAATTGATAAAATTCATTACAGAAATGACATTGAGCTTCGGCTTTGCCATCTTCTTCAATCATGTCTTTTATTTCATGTTTCCCTAAACTAATGATAGCACTTGCAATTCTTTCTCTAGAGCATGGACAATGAAAAGAAACAGGCATTTTATCTAATATTTTTACGTTACCTTCTCCGAGAATTTGATTTAAAATCTCTTCTGGAGATAACCCCTTTTGAATTAAAGACGAGATAGGTGGAATAACCTTTAATGTCTCTTCTATCTTTGTAATTGTCTCATCATCTGTACCAGGCATTAGCTGAATCATAAACCCACCCGCTGCAAGAATCGAGTTATCAGGATTTACTAAGACACCAACCCCTACCGATGAAGGAGTCTGTTCAGATGTTACTAAGTAATAAGTAAAGTCTTCCCCTAGTTCACCGGACACAATTGGAACTTGTCCAGAGAAGTGTTCTTTCATCCCTAAATCTTTAATGACAGTTAACGTTCCTTCTGTCCCAACTGCTCTTCTTACATCTAATTTACCTTGCTCATTTAGGTCAAAATGAGTTTGGGGATTTGTTACATATCCTCTCACTTCTCCCTTTGCGTTGGTATCCACTAAAATCGCCCCTAGTGGACCTCCACCTTCTATTTTTATCGTTAATTTATTTTCTCCCTTTAGAGATGCCCCTAGCATTAATCCAGCTGTCATGGCACGCCCTAAAGCTGCAGAAGCAGTTGGCCAAGTTCCATGTCTCTTTTGTGCTTCTCCAACCGTTTCTGTTGTTTTCAGAGCAAATGCTCTTACTTGCCCATCAAATGCAAGTGCTTTTATTAAATAATCTGACATACTTTTTCTCCTTCCAATCCAATCTAAGGTGTATTTTAAAGGCTGCTTTTAGTTTGTTCTATATTTCGTTCATAAATAAGCTGTAATCCCTTTAAAGTTAAAAACGGGTCTATGATATCTATTATTGAAGATTCTTTTGCGATTAGTGATGCTAGTCCACCAGTTGCAATTACTTTTGGTTTTACACTTGATTGGCTCTTCATTCTAGATACAATGCCTTCAACTTGTCCTACATATCCAAATAGTATTCCCGCTTGCATCGCACTTATTGTATTTTTACCAATAATATCACTAGGTCTTGCTATTTCAATTCTAGGTAACTTAGAAGCCTTTGTATAAAGAGCTTCTGTTGATATCCCAATTCCTGGCGCTATTGCTCCACCCATGTACTGCTTATTTTCATTTATATAACAATATGTAGTTGCAGTACCAAAATCTACAATAATAAGGGGACTTCCATACAAGTGTATGCCTGCTACAGCATTAACGATTCGGTCAGCACCGACTTCCCTTGGATTTTCATATTTAATATTTAGACCTGTTTTAATACCAGGCCCAACAATGACAGGTTTAATTTGAAAATATTTCGTACACATTCTTTCCAGCGCAAACATTGTAGGCGGAACGACTGATGATATGATAATACCTTTTATATCAGTAAACGAGAGACCAACATGGTTTAATAAAGATTTGATAACCATTCCATATTCATCTTCCGTTTTATGACGATTGGTTTCAATTCGCCAATGGTACTTCAATTCATCATTATCGTATACCCCTAAAACAGTGTTAGTGTTTCCTACATCTAATACAAATATCATCCTTATTCACCACTTTAATCAATCTATTAACCATGCCAACATCATATCATAAGTTTGTACATGTTAGTAACTGCTAACTCACACTATCGAAGCTAAATACATAATAGAATGTGAAATACAAAAAGATGGTTAAGCATGAATGCTAACCATCTTTTATTTATTCTTTACTTCTCATTTGAATCTGTTTCATCTTTTTTCTTATTAATGTTTACTTTTACATCTTCAGTTGATCTACTTTCAGAAGCAATTGGCTCCGGAGGTAGTTTTCCATGATCAACTAAGTGTTTGATTTGATCTGCATCCAATGTTTCAACTTGAAGTAACGTTTGAGCAATTAACTCTAACTTATCTTTATTTTCAGTTAGGATTTGCTTCGCTCTCTCATAACTTTCTTTAATGAAGCGTTGAATCTCCATGTCGATTTCATGAGCAATTGCATCACTATAGTTCTGTTCGTTATTAATATCGCGACCTAAAAATACTTGACCGCCTTGAGCCTGACCAAATTGCATTGGGCCTAGCTTCTCACTCATACCATATTCAGTAACCATACGACGAGCGATACTTGTTGCACGTTGAAAGTCGTTATGCGCACCAGTACTTGCTTCACCAAAAGTAAGTTCCTCAGCAACACGACCACCTAATAGTCCAACAATTTTGTCTAATAGTTCTGGTTTTGTCATAAAGTAGCGATCCTCTTTCGGAAGCATAACAGCATAGCCACCAGCTTGCCCACGAGGTACAATCGTAACCTTATGTACCATATCAGCTTCGTCAAGAACAACCCCAATGATTGTATGACCAGCCTCATGATATGCAACAATTTTTCGTTCTTTTTCAGAAATCACACGACTCTTTTTAGCAGGACCAGCAATAACTCGGTCTGTAGCTTCATCAATATCTGTCATTTCTATTTTCTTTTTATTTTGTCTAGCAGCAACTAGTGCAGCCTCATTTAGTAAGTTTTCTAAATCAGCACCTGAGAAACCAGGGGTACGCATAGCGATTGTCTTTAAGTTAACAGACTCATCTAATGGTTTATTGTGAGCATGTACCTTAAGTACCGCTTCTCTCCCTTTCACATCTGGACGATCAACTGTAATTTGTCGATCAAAACGTCCAGGGCGAAGTAATGCTGGATCAAGAATATCAGGGCGGTTTGTAGCAGCAATAATGATAATTCCTTCATTTGCTCCGAATCCGTCCATTTCAACGAGTAGTTGGTTTAATGTTTGTTCTCTTTCATCGTGACCGCCACCTAATCCAGCGCCACGTTGACGACCAACAGCATCAATTTCATCAATAAAAATAATACATGGTGCATTTTTCTTTGCATTCTCGAATAGATCACGTACACGTGATGCACCGACTCCCACAAACATTTCTACGAAGTCAGAACCACTAATTGAGAAGAAAGGAACACCCGCTTCTCCCGCAACAGCACGTGCAAGAAGGGTCTTACCTGTACCTGGAGGTCCGACTAAAAGAACACCTTTAGGAATTCTAGCTCCTAATTCGGCAAACTTACGAGGGTCTTTTAAGAACTCAACCACTTCAACAAGCTCTTGTTTTTCTTCATCAGCACCAGCTACATCTTTAAATTTAACCTTTTTCTTTTCTTCACTGTAAAGCTTTGCTTTGCTCTTTCCGAAATTCATTACACGACTTCCGCCACCTTGGGCTTGATTCAGAAGGAAGAAAAATAAGATAAAGATAATGACAAAAGGAATGATAGATGTGAAAAATGTAACCCAACCACTTGTTTCTTTGGCAGGAACTACTTTAATTTCTGAATTTTGCTTTACCGCAGCATCAATTCGATCCATGACATTTTGACTATTAACAACATATGTTAAAAAGTACTTGTCTTTGTCATAACTTTTTAATTGCCCTCTTACTTCAAATACCCCACGTTCAGGCTGCATAGAGAGTGACTTAACGTCCCCATTCTCTAAGTGAGTGATGAATTTATTGTAACTCATTGGTTCTGTTTGTTGATTGTTACCTTGAAAAATACTAACTACACCAATAATTACCAAAAAGATAAGTAAATAGAAAATTGTATTTCGAAAAATCCGATTCATCCCTTACCTCCTCCCACGATGAACAAACTATATCAATAGTATCATAGAAAATTAATCCAATACAAGAAAATGACTTGAAAATTGTATGACTATTCTATAGTAATATTCCGCGTAAAGTAAATATCATTCTTAATTATTATATTCAACCTAATCTCTATATACTTCTGGCTTTAACACACCAATATAAGGAAGATTTCGATATTTCTCTATGTAATCTAATCCATATCCCACTACAAACTCATCAGGAACTTCAAATCCTACATAATCAGCTTGAATATCTGCTTTACGACCTGTAGGCTTATCTAATAACGTAACAATTTTAATTGATTTAGCTTTTCTATATCTGAATAGTTCTACTAAATAACTTAATGTTAACCCACTATCAATAATATCTTCAATTATTAGGATGTCTCTACCTTCCACTGACGCATCTAAATCTTTAATAATCTTCACTTCACCTGTTGTTACTCTTGAGTGCCCATAACTTGATACATCCATAAAATCCATTTCTAAATATGTATCAACCCTTTTCAATAAATCAGCCATAAAAGGCATAGCTCCTTTTAAAACACCGATTGCTAAAGGATAACGATCTTTATATTCCTCCGTTAATACCTTACCTAACTCTTTTACTTTTTCCTGAATTTGCTCTTCACTAACGAGTACTTTTTCAATATCATTATTCATTTACTGCTTGCCCCCTAGAAATCTTTTCATGATCGTCTTAATACAATGTATTGTTTCTTCGTCTTAACATTTGCTTCAAAAGTAGACTTACTCAAACCCGGCAACCATAAAATGGTACCTGCTGCATCTTCAACAATTGGCCAAAGTTCTCGTTTACTACGTGGAACTTTTAGGTCGATGAAAATATCTTTTACTTTTTTTGACCCATTCATGCCTTTAATAGACATTTTGTCACCGTTTTTTCGTGTCCGTACAAAGAGCGGTAGTTCTATGTTGTCTGAATCAATGATAAAAATATCATTGCCGGTCAGTCCCTCTGGATAGTGTGTCCAAAACTCTATAATAATTTCATCACCACTGATCAAGGACATGATATTAGGCTTGGTCACATCAATTTCTTTCATATATGATTGTTCTCTAGCCTCATTAAAAGTAAAACAACAGTTATCGTAAGATCTAACTACTTTTAACTCCTTTGGAAAGGATAACATTCCCGAAGGATGAGGACCTTCTATTAGTCCAATGACATCTTCAATATGTATGTAAGTAAGGTCTAACTGTATGTCTTGATAAAGATAATTTAATATTAGTTGAATCCCTCTTCTTTGTAAAGGTTTAGGCATAGAGCGAAACAAATCTATATTGATTTCAACTTCTTTGTCTTCTTTTCTTTTAATTACTGTATTCATCTTTTGTTCAGTTAATTCCTGCAAGAGCTTTTGATCTTCTGAGATCGTTTCACTAAATTGTTGGAATTTCATATGTACATTTGGGTTTTCCTCTTTCAAAAATGGTAGCAACTTATTCCGAAATCGGTTGCGTGTATAAGTTGCTTTTTTATTACTAGGATCAATTCTTGGGTAGATACCTTGAATTTCACAATATTCTTCAATTTGATCTTTTCCTACACATAAGAAAGGTCTAATTATATACCCACAAGAGAAGGATCTCTTTACTTGAATTCCAGCATAGCTAATTCCTGTACTCCCTCTCGTCAATCTCATTAATACCGTTTCAATTTGGTCGTCACCATGATGTCCTAGTGCTAAAAGGGTTGCATTTTGCCGTTCCATGACTTCTTTAAAAAATTGATATCGACATTCTCTAGCTGCTATTTGTGCACTAACTTTATGTTGCTCTTGATAGCTTTTCACATCAACTTGAGTTCCTTCAAATTGAATGCCTCTATCTTCACAGTAATCTCTTACATATTGTAAATCCTCCTCCGACTGCTTTCCTCTAAACATATGATCAACATGGGCTACTACAATTTCCAAATTCCATCTTGCTTTGTTTACCCATAAAAAGTGCAATAATGCCATTGAATCTGGTCCACCTGAAACCCCAACGACCACTTTTGAACCTTTATTAATTAGATCGTGTTTTTTTACAAATTCAGTGACTTGCTTTAGCATGTTACGTTCAACCCTTCATCTACGGAAATATAGCCTTATCGTACCACTTACCTTTTTATACATGCAAAGGTGAACTTCAAATAAAAGCAATTAAAGTAATTCACTATAAACGTATAAGACATACGCTAACGTAACTAAGATAAGTATTAATACCGTTTCAGTTATACCACCTTTTTTCTTTTTAGTTACAGCTCTTTTTTTAGAGTGACTCTTTCCACTTTTAGCTGAAGTGAAGGTTGATTTAGTGATAGATTTTTTCCGAGAAGGAGGAAACTGAGCATCTGTCATCGCTACCAACAAGTCACTTCTCATTTGCAAAGCACTTTGATACTTACCTTCTACTGCGTTTAAAAGTACTGTTTGGTATTTCTTCAACTCATCATTTGAATTGACTAGATGCTTTAATTGTTCTTTTCCTTCTCCTGTTTTCGAAAAACGTTTCGGAAATTGTGCATTGATCATAATCATTGCGACAGCAAACAAGTCGTATGAAGGCTCTGCTTTTCGAGAACCTATGCCCCAATATCCACGGTCAAAGAATTCGGTGAATTCTTTAATAGCTCTCCCTTGTATCGTCGTTCCACCAACATCAATACATCTTATCTTAGGTGGATTTCCCACTACTAATAAGTTATCAGGTTTTAAGTCTCCAAAAACCCAACCCTTTTGGTGGAGTCTTTCTAAATCAGATAGTAGTTGAAGACATAAGATGCCTGTCCATTCTTTTCCTCTATTTAAGATAAATGAAAGCAGATCAATACCATCTATAAATTCCATTACATAAAAAGGGATAGGCTCTAAAAAGCCGGGTCTGATCCAGTCATCAACATCTAGTAAAGAAGGTCCTAGGGCTGACCCCTGGACCTTCGAGAAATGTTTTAGGACATTTACCTCTGATGTGATAGAAATACTATTATCACTTATTTTCAGGGCAACTAAATCCTGTTTACCTTCTGCTAAATACACGATTCCATTTGCACCATAACCTAAAGGTTTAACAATTTTATATGCGTGTTTATGCCATTTTCCATGAATGACTGTTCCAGGGGAAACTTTACATGCCTGATTCTTCAAAATATTGTTCATCACGGGATATCAAGCTCCTTAAGGAACGTTTTTTCTTAAAGGAAGAAACTGCTTCGCGTAAAGCTGGCCCTGTTGGTGTAATTCCTCCAGTTGCTAATTTAGGGAAAATACTTGTTAAGGATTCTAGCCTCGGCGTCCAATCTAACACTTTTTCGACATCTTTCTTTTTCCCAGGAAATACACAAACCGAAAAGCGATTATCTCCCATTCTTGCATTTAAACTAAGAGATAAATCTAGTAACGCTTCTTTTACAGTTGGTAGTTTATGTTTCATACTTGCACTTGTATCTACTAAGATTAAAACCTCGAGCTCTACTGTTTCTCCTAACTCATCTACAACCTCCATGACTTCTCCTCTTTTTTCTGGAGGTAAGTCTTCCATTTTTGTTTTACCACCTAAGATTTGTTGGAGCTCTTTATTCACGACACCTTGTAATGTTTGTGTCATTGCTTTCCTTGTTACCATTTGAACAGTTTGTGACAGTTGTTTGGAATACACGACCTGACTGACCCCACCACCAGATAGTGCAATTCCTTCTATTTCTTGCATCCCTTGGTCATCTATCGTATCTTCTTCCATTACACCAATTACGTTAACAGTAATCCCTTGTTCTTTTGCCAATGCAGCCATTGCAATTGGATCTTCTCCTTGATTCGAGCATCCGTCTGTAATTAATAGAATTTGTTTTAATGAACCCTTATTCATCGTCCATCCCCTCCTCATTAAGTTAGTAACAGGATGGACGAAAAAAATAGATTTTAAACCTTATATGAATACAAATCTCGCAACACTTATTGTGCTTTTTTTTGAAAACTATAAGAAGGAATAGCTGCCCATTTCGGAATATTACGTTTTATTTTTGTTACCACAACAGTCATATCATCTTCAATCTGACCCGCTCTTGTTCGAATGACTTCTTCCATAATAAGGTCCGCTACTTCCTGTGGGTCCTCAGTTTGAAGCTCTTTTATCTTTCTCTTCATCCAAACATCATAATTTTCTACATGCTTTGGTCCTTCAAAGATGCCATCACTCATCATAATAAGTAAATCTCCTGCTTTTAATTGTTCACTAACGACATCCACTTCAAAATCTTCAATGATTCCCATTGGTAAATTACTAGCTTGTAATTTAATAATTTTGTCTCCTCGCTTCACGTAACTCGGTGTGGACCCTATTTTTAAAATTTTAGCTGTAGCATCCTGTAAATCAATTACAGCAAGATCAAGGGTTGAAAAGATTTCATCTGTTGTTCGAAGGGACAGTATAGAATTAATAGACTTTATCGCTATTTTTTCTTCTATTCCCGTTTGCAGTATTTTTTGTAATAACTCTAATGTCTCGTGACTTTCATGTCGTGCCCTTACTCCATTACCCATCCCATCACTTATAGCTACAGCAAATTTCCCCACTCCGATTTCAATAGTTGAGAAACTATCTCCTGACACAAGCCCTCCACCTTTTGCAGCATGAGCTATGCCAGTATCTATTACAAAAGCTCTAGATGAACCCAAGGTTACATGACAATACCCATTTGGATAAGCTGAGCATTCCTCTTTTTTAACGATAATTGTTTCGTCTAAAATATCTGAAAGCATCGGTGCAATTAACTTTTCACATTCACCACTACCATTACAATAAGGAATACTTAATTCTATATCTACATTTCCTTGTTCTAGGCTATATACCTCAACGTGTCCAATTTCTATTCCGAATGCTTGGAGAGCATCTAAAATTTGTTCTTCTTGAATATGATGATTGTCTCTTTCTCTTTGTATCTCTTTTGCAAAGTCACCCATTACTTGCGAAACACCCAACAACTGTTCTGCAACTAGCTTTCTACTCTCATGTACTTGTTTTTTCAGTTTTTGATTCGCTTGATAAAAACTCATTTCTTGTTGAATAGCATCAATTACTTTTTTCGATTTCACACAATGCTTATCCCACTCTCTCATGAATTTTATATTAGTGTGAATTTGATTCCTATCACTTTCATGCATAATTTGTTTCATATAATCATAGGTTGTATTAAAGTTTTTGGACCAGCACACTTCCTTTTTAAAACATGTTTGGCACGTTTTCTCTGTTACATTACTTAAAAAATAGTCAATTTCTCGTTCTTCACCTTCTTCTTGAACTGGTAAACCATGTTGAGCAAAACTATTTGATAGTGCCTGGAACACAGTTGAAAATTGGGATACTCTATTAGCAGTTACATCTCTAATCTTTCGTAAATATTGTTGCTGTTCAGCTGAATATTCGGGTGTACCTGGAATATATTTTGAGAGGTTATCCAATAGAATTTTCGGCGTAACCATAAACAAGGCAATAGCGATTAATGATTCGTACAATGTTGGTAATAATCTTGTTGAATTTTCACCATATAGCCCAATTAAGAGAGTACCAATAAGTAAACCTAATGAAACACCCGTTTTCTTTCCTTCTTTTAGTAATCCACCAAGTAAACCTGAAAATGCCAACAAACTCATTTGGGATAAGCTAGCAACATTCGCTAGACTTAGAACAAGTCCCGTCACCACACCAACTGTTGATCCAATTGTTGCGCCCGCTACTAAAGCAAACAGTAATATTAAATAGCGAGATAAGACATTTTCAATTGCTAAATGATAGATTTCCCAGCCAATTGTACCTGTCAAAACAGACGCAATTAGTATTATAAGACAAATTACTTCTTCTGTTTTCAATGATTGTTTTCGTCTCTTCATCGTTAACAATGGTATACACTGCAAAAAAATTAACGTTAATATGAAGCCAAGCCCTGCTTCTACACTGGTCATCATAGTGTCATAAAGAGTAATAGTTTGAGAGGCTGCAAACGTTAATAAAAACTTTGCGGTAGTCATTGATAGCAGCACAAGTACTGGAAGCGCTTTAATTGAATCGAATTTAAACTTTCTTGAAAGTTTTTCAAAAAATATAAATAATCCTATACACGCAAACAAGAAAATAGTAGCCTTCGGAGATATAGTCGCTGCTCCTGCTAGTAATGCTAGAAATGCTAAACCGGCTTTTCCTTTTCGCATAACAAAAACTGCAGCAAAGAAAGGTAAAGCGAAGGGAGAAATATTCGCTAGTATCAATGCGCGCCCTAACAAGAAACCGATCACGATTAACAACAGACCTCTGTGAATGAATAGATGAGTTATTTTCTTCTGGATCCGTTGAATCCAACGAGACAATGCATATTGAGTTTTTCCTATATTAACTTCTGAAATAGGCTCAATAAGATTCCTTTCTGTTCTCTCCATTATCTAAACACTCCCCGTATTATAGTTGTTTGTAATTATACAGAGTTCGTTGTATAGAATTTGTCAAAAGAACAGGACAAGCGTTAGAAATTGTTCGACGTGTTATGTATAATTCCTACAAAATGATAGGTTAATATTTTATTTTCTAGGAAATCTTTAAAAATAAAGTAGAATTGTGCTTACAATTAGAGGTATTTTTTATTACTTGATCTAAAAATGAGCGCCCCACGGAAAGCGAGGTTCTGCAACGCAAATTAACACCCTTAATAGAGTGTCGTATTTTTAGGGTAGACTACCATGCAATTTGAGAATTGCACCATGAAGGATGAAAATGTGTAATTGTTTCTTTAGTGCATTATAGAGTGTTGAATCCAAGTACTTCTAAGTGTTAACCGAAGTGAAAGGACCGAGACTCCTGCGGGAGATGCGCTGGACTGGAGACCCCACAGGCGAAGCCGAGGAGGCTCCAGGAGCGCCCCGCGGAAAGCGAGGTTCCTGCAACGAAGGTTAACACCCCACATAGAGCGTCGTATTTTCAGGGTAGCCTAAAAAACAAAAAAAGCTGAAAACCCAATAGGATTTTCAGCAATAATTTTATAATAAAACAAATAATAGGGAAATGACCCGTACGGGATTCGAACCCGTGTTACCGCCGTGAAAGGGCGGTGTCTTAACCGCTTGACCAACGGGCCATAATAAAAAACGAAAATCGATAGCGGCGGAGGGAGTCGAACCCACGACCTCACGGGTATGAACCGTACGCTCTAGCCAGCTGAGCTACACCGCCAAGTTATTATATTAACTCACGCAACCGTTTTTTTCTCGATACGATTTATAGTGAGGTTTTTTCGACTTAAAGCTCAACCAAGCTGTAAGCACAAAATTAATAATACAAGCTTCCTATAAATTCGTCAATAACCAAAAAGAAACGCAGAATAGTAGGAAAATTCTAACCAAAAGAATCCTTCAGAATAAGCCAAAACTCATGCCATTTCGTGAACCTAAAATCAAAAACTCTTCTTGCTTCCTAATATTCACGTTCTTTAGACCATAAAAAAAAGCATCTAACGAAGATGCTTTTTTATCATCTATTAATAGTGTAAGTGCAGCAAGTTACCCTCTTCTAGCTCCTCGGCCACCACGTTTTGACTCTGTATGACGCTTCAGGGATGTCAGACGATCTTCACTATCCTTTAAGAAACGACTCATCTTCTGTTCAAAGCTTTCTTTCGGACGTGACTCGAAATTATTTCTTTGGTTATTTCTGTTACCGCGATTATCGTTTCGATTATTTCTAGGACGGTGTTGTTGCTGTTGTTGTGCTTGAGGCGTTTCTTTTGCTTTTTTAATTGAAAGTCCAATTTTACCGTCTTGTTCAACATTAATTACTTTTACTTCGACTTCATCTCCAACTTTTAAGTGGTCATTGATATCTTTTACATAGTTATCAGCTACCTCACTTATGTGTACAAGACCAGTTGAACCTTCTGCTAGCTCTACGAACGCTCCAAAATTTGTAATGCCTGTTACTTTTCCCTGCAACTTGCTGCCTACTTCGATTGACATAAAAAAAATGCTCCTCCTTAAAAAAATAAAAAATCGTTCTTTATTCTATATTATAGAAAACAGGATAACTAGTGTCAATAAGACGAGGAATCCTCACTTATTTTAAAGATGATTTCCCCTTCTTTAGACAAGAAATAATCTCTTCTGGCTATTTTAGCGATATATTCGTCATCATTTAGCTTCACAATCTCTTCTTCTAGAAGAACTTTTTCCTCTTGTAGCTCAGCTAATTTTGACTCTAATTCTTTTTTCTCTAGCTCCTTTTCTTTCATTGCAACATGCTGTGAAAGAAGAGTAGAAATAATAACATACGCAGTAATTGCTACCACTAGACCAAAAACTGTTAATCTCCGCACTAGACCTTTACGTTTTTTTAGTGCTAGCTGCTCATTCTGCTCATGTTTTAATTTATATGTTGACTGTAAGGGTGTAACATTATGTTTCCGTAGTGCACTCATTCTACAGAATGCCTCCTTATCGTTTACGTAGCCTCTTCCACCATTTTATCATAATATGTTTCATATTCTCTGCCTTTTTTAAAAATCCTGCAATATGCATAAAATTATTTATGATAAACTTTTGAATTTTCTTAGGTATTAACTGCCACAGCAAGAGGCCTAGCCATTTAAATGGTGTAAATAATAGTTTAAGAAGCACTAGTAGAACTCTATAAAGGATTTTCCCTATTGATAAAAGCAAACGCAACATCGCATAAAAACATGAAATTAAAAAGCTGATAAGCACTTGAATTGGGCGTACGATCAGAACATAGCATGTCCTTGTTAGAAATCTGTAGGTAGAGATCGAAAAAATAATGGCTCTTTCTAAAAATTGCATATACCAGCTACGTAATAAACTTTGATATGCAGCATACCCACATAAAAGTGCTAAAAAAATATATAACCGTAACTCTCCCTCATTAACCATTAATAGTATATAAAAAGCAATAAGGCCTTGTATGATCCAAAATAAAATATCATTCATAAAAACAACCCAGTGCGCTCTCTTTGGCCGCTTTAAAAAGCGACCATATGTATCAAGAGCAGCACCAAGCCAACTTCCCATGCCAACCATCGCAATCATAGTATAAAACTGTGTGGTTAAGCTCATTTGAATAACTTGCTAAAGAATCCTTTAGCCTTCTCCGCATGTTGCTCATCTAAATAGCTGATATCAAAGACTTTCCCTTTAATTGAGACGACTCCTTTATCAACATCTAAGTTTTTCATTTGGAGATTTTGACCGCGAATAACTAGGAATCCCATAACAGTTTCTAGCAGGAATTCTTCATTATCAAAGCTTTCAACCTGCTTTACACCGGTGATGTCTAGAAGCCTTCTCCCTCTCATTACTACATCATGCTCTTGGACGGTAGTTTTATTAGAAGAACCCATTTCATAATATTGACTCATAAATATCCCTCGCAATCTCATTGTGAGTGATGAATCACCACTCTCATTTGTTATATATCTATGAGTACGAAGGAATTTTTAGAACAAGCCTCCTTAGAGTTCTATAATGGAAAAGAATAATAAAACGCTTATTCTGGGATTTTTTCTTCTCCGATAATGGAATAAAGCTGTGCAGCATCTTCCTTTTTAGTTGAGTCTTGGATATCATTGATTTTTACAGTTACTACCTTTTGACCAAACTTAAGAGTCAGCTCATCTCCCGCTTTTACATTAGAGCTAGCTTTAGCTTGTATTCCATTAATTGATATTCTACCTTGGTCTGCTACTTCCTTAGCTAACGTTCTACGCTTAATTAATCTTGATACTTTCAAAAATTTATCTAAACGCATAAAGCTTCCCACCTTTTATAATCCTTGTTTTTTTGCCTCTTCCCAAATTTGATCTAGCTGTTCTAGAGTAAGAGAGGTAAACTCTTGTTTTCTCTTTATTATTTCTTGTTCAATGTAAGAAAACCTTCTATAAAACTTATTATTCGTCATCGCAATCGCAATTTCAGGATCAATTTTATAATATCTCGCAACATTAACGATAGCGAATAAAAGATCTCCGAACTCCTCAATCGCCTTTGAATTGCCTTCGATTCCCTTTACAATCTCCAACTGAAATTCTTCTATTTCTTCTTTAACCTTCTTCCACATAGGATCAACATCATCCCAATCAAAACCAACTTCTGCAGCTTTTTTTTGAATTTGGTATGCTTTTAATAAACCCGGCAAATTCTTTGGAATAGAATCTAAGAGACTATTCGTTTCGTTCGTTTTTTCTTGTTTCTTTGCATTCTTCCAAATATCAACAACTTCTTCTTCGCTTTGTGCTACTTCAGTCCCAAATACATGCGGGTGTCTTCTTACTAATTTTTCCGTTAAATTACTAATGACATCCTTGATAGAAAATAACCCTTCATCTTCTCCAATTTGTGCATGTAACATTACTTGTAGTAGTACGTCACCTAATTCTTCAATAATATGATCGTCATCTTCATTATCTATTGCTTCTAACAACTCGTAGGCTTCTTCAAGCAAGAACTTTTTTAGAGTTTGATGTGTTTGTTTTTGATCCCACGGGCAGCCATTTGGACCTCGTAAGGTTGCTATAACTGATCTTAATTGTGAAAAAGTATGGTAGAGTAACGTGTCGTCCTGTACTGGTGGAACATAAACACTTGTTAAATTAGACAGTTCCATATCTCGATCTAACTCAAAAAGAGGTACTTTTTTTATACTTTCTTCCTTACTTCCAACAGCTGTTACAATATATACATGGTAGTCATCTGGAAGAATCTCCATTAAAGTTAACTTCACGTTAGATGCAATAAATTGATCATATACTTGGCAAATAATCAAATGCTGATTTAATTGAATATCATCTTGCTTTATTATAAGACCATCTAGAAACTGAAAACCTTCGATAGGGTCTATTTCCAACGCAGAAAATAAGGGATCGATAAAGCTCTGACCTCCTTCTACAGAGATGTTATATTCTCCTTTTTTCCCTTCTTCTATTAGCAATTGAACCGTTCGTTCAGCAACCATAGGGTGTCCAGGTACTGCATATATAATATCTTTTTCTGTAGCTTCTTCTAATAAAACAGTAACAATTTCTTGATACACATCTTCAAACTGATCATGCTTTTCATAGACATCATCAAATGATAGGTAATCAACACCTTCTTCTTCTAAAGCTTTGAGAACAGGATGTTCTTTTGTTCTAACATAAAGAAACGTTGTATTGGTTAATTTTCGGTAGATACCTAGAGGCATTTGTCCTATATCTCCAGCACCTAAGCCAATAATTGTAATCGTTTTGCTCACTTTTTTATCCTCCATCCTAAGCTCTTAAGCTCTGAAAAATTTTTGAACCTTCTCTCCAAACGGAATTAGCAAAAGTTCTTCTTTCGAAAAAACCTTGGTTTTTATAATGATAAACAAATAGGTTAAACCCCCAATAGATACACCTATAGTAGATTGAATCAGTGCCATAATCCTTGAATTCTCTAGTGGCCCAACGAATTCATGTATCCCCTTTAAAACAAATGTGACAATTAGCACCATGATAATGGCAGCAATACTAATTGAATATAAGTAAGACCAATTCGTAAGATAACGTTTCATTTTCAACTTCAAATAAATGAGCTGAAGTAGCGCAACAAGTCCAATCGCGATTAAACTTGCAACAGCTGCTCCCATCGTTTGAAAGTACGGAACGAGCCACAAATTTAGCAACCACTTTGCTCCAATCCCTAACAAAACGCTGATAGCAGGGATATAAGAGTAACCTAATCCCTGTAATATTGCAGCAACAGTTAGTGAAAGCGAGGTGAAAATAATTGAAAAGCCTAATACCATAATGACATTTGAACCAAGATTATCTTCGAATAACATAATATTTGTTGGTGAAATAATACTAGCTAATCCGAATGCTGCACCTACACCAACAACAATACTTATCCTTAAAGCTAAATGTATTTTCTTAACGATAAATGAAAAATCATTTCGTGCTCGTGCAATTGAAATTAACGGAACCAACGATAGTGAAAGAGAAGTTGCAACTACTGTTCCTAGTTGAATGAGTGGCTGTCCTCGATCATATACACCCTTCGTTTTTTTGGCAATTGTCTCTTCCATTCCATTAGATAGAAGCAAAGAATAAAGAGAAAAGGCATCAACTAACTGTATAAGAATTAATAGTAAACCACTTACACAAATTGTAAATCCTTGAATGAATAGCTCTTTTACGACACTTCTAGTTCTCAACGTACTAACAGATTTATCAGTTGCTCTTAATTGGTTTCGTTGCTTAAATAAGTAGTAGATCAAGATAAAAATTGCGATAAAACCACCAGTAACTGAGCCAAATATTGCGCCTGCCCCTGCATAATAAGCACTGTATCCTTGCTTTAAAAGAAGAAAGGAAAAAAACAAAATAGATATGACTCGTACAGATTGCTCTACTACCTGTGATATCGCAGTTGGTATCATATTCCGTTGACCCTGAAAATAGCCTCTTAACAAAGAGATCACAGGTAATAAAAGAAAGGAAAGCGAAACGATACGAATTAAAAGCGTTAATTCCTCATCCCCCATATATTGGGCAAGCACCGATGCCCCAAAGTAAAGAACTAGAAATGATATAAGCCCGAATAAAGATAAAAAAAAGAAAGATGTATATAATATCTGTTTGACTGAATGTTTATCTCCCTGTTCATAAGATTCTGCAATCATCTTAGAAATTATCACTGGAAATCCATATGTAGATAACACGACAACAATTCCATATATAGGATACACTTGTTGATATATATAAAAACCTATATCTCCAACAATATTTTGAAAGGGTACACGGTAGCCTGCACTTAATATTTTAATGAATAATGCTGCTACAGTAAGGACAACTGCCCCTTCCCACACTTTATGGCCAATACGCCTATCGGACCGGATGCTCATCACCCATCTCCCTCCAGCACAATAATATCAAGTATTATAACACACGAAATGCTAAATGGCGCTTGCTTATCAGTGAGATACATGGGATGACAAGCTTTAGCTTAACATTAACTACACTTCGAACTCACATAACCTTTATCTCAACGATCATGGGACTGAATATCTTCCTCTTTCATGGTGCGAATAATTAACCAGCATAAAATCTAATCTATTTAAAACAAAAAACTCGCCATTGGCGAGTCACATTAGAAAAGGTAGCAAATGCTACCTTATTTAATACTTTAGGTTTTCTTAGGTTATTGCTCCATTTGTCGTGCTAAAAATCCAGCAGCCGTTTCTACTGCTTTTTGCTCCACTTCACCTAGTGATTTTTCCTTCGACAGGATCACCACTGCTCCAATAGGATCACCATTTGCAACGATAGGTCCTACTGTATAGGAAGTTACTGGCTCTTCGTTTCCATCAACGATACTTACATTTTTTTCTTCAGTTTGTAATATAGAATTGCGGTCTTCCATGGTTTTCTCAATAATTTCACTAATATTCTTATTTAAGTACTCTTTTTTCGAGCCGCCTGCTACTGCTATGAATGTATCCCTGTCACATATTAATACCGGGTGACCTAAACTATCGAATAATGCTTCCGCATATTCTTTTGCAAAATCACTTAGTTCACTAATAGGAGAGTATTTCTTTAATATAACTTCTCCATCTCTGTCTACAAAAATTTCGAGTGGGTCTCCCTCTCTAATTCTTAAGGTTCTTCTAATTTCCTTCGGGATAACTACGCGGCCTAAATCATCAATACGACGAACAATACCAGTTGCTTTCATTCTTATGTTGCCTCACTTTCATCTGATGATTAAGAATAGTTGGTGATTATCGTGTAAAATTGTCCTTGAAATGAATAAATCACCATTTGTTGTTGAGATTAGTATCCTTCACAAGCCAAGTTCTATTCACGATGAAAGCGTTTTTTTCTTAAATAGTGAAAATTCCCCATATCCATTATAGCCAAGTTATTTATCCGTTAAACGGTTAAAACACTTTTTATTACATAACATTTACATTTTCTTTTTTAACACTACCTAGTCCTTTAACCATTTCATAGGTTATTTGCAGCCATTTTTCAGAGGACATTCCCTTTGTTTGAATGACAACTTTTAGTCTTGTTCCTTCCATTCCTAAACTTATCATTCTGCCAAATTTATTACCTAATTGGAACAGCTTATGACCATCAATATTATTACTTGCTTCCTCATTAATTAATAATGTAATTTCATGCTTTGTCTGTTTTATCAGTTCAATTTGCTCATATTTAGCAAATACCTTCATTTCAGTTATTAAAAACAAATAGGATACTTCTATCGGATAATCCCCAAAACGGTCAACCATTTCTTCCTGTAACTCTTTCACATCCTCAAGAGTTGCGATTGCTCTAAATCTTTTATACATGTCAATTTTTTGTTTGCCATCAGAAATATATGAATCAGGGATATATGCATCTACAGCTAAATCGATTTCTACTTCAAATCGTTCACTTGCTGGTTTATCGCCTTTTCTTTCCTCAATTGCTTCTTTGAGCATCTGAGAATATAGATCAAATCCAACAGAGTCGATAAAGCCATGTTGCTCTGCTCCAAGAATATTCCCTGCTCCTCGAATCGATAAATCTCTCATCGCTATTTTGAATCCAGATCCTAATTCTGTAAATTCCTTAATAGCTTGTAATCTTTTTTCAGCGACTTCTGTTAACACCTTATCTTTTCGATGAGTAAAATAGGCGTATGCTACGCGGTTAGAACGTCCTACTCTTCCTCGCAATTGATACAACTGGGATAATCCCATTTTATCTGCATCATTAACAATTAACGTATTTACGTTTGGGATATCTACTCCTGTTTCAATAATGGTAGTACTTACTAATACATCATATTGCCCATCTAAAAAGTTTAACATCGTAGATTCAAGTTCATTTTCAGACATTTGTCCATGTGCATATGCCACTCTTGCATCTGGAACGAGCATGGATATTTCTTCAGCCTTTCTTTCGATATCCTCTACTCTGTTATACAAGAAGTAAACTTGACCATCTCGAGCCAACTCCCTCTCAATTGCCTCTCGAATAAGTGCACCACTGTATTCAACCACATAGGTTTGTACTGGAAACCTATTTTCTGGAGGAGTTTCAATAACTGATAAATCACGTACTCCTAACATTGACATATGTAATGTTCTAGGAATAGGTGTTGCTGTTAAAGTCAAAACATCGATATTCGCTTTTATTTGCTTAATCTTTTCTTTATGAGTAACACCAAAACGTTGCTCTTCATCAATAATTAACAAACCTAAATCCTTATACGTAATATCCTTTGATAATAGACGGTGTGTGCCTATTACGATATCGAATGAGCCGGTTTGCAAACCTTTTATCACTTCTGTTTGTTGCTTTCTTGTTCTAAATCTACTAAGTAATCCAATATTAATTGGATAATCTTGAAATCTTTCTCGTATCGTTTCATAATGCTGCTGAGCTAAGATAGTAGTCGGAACCAAAAATGCAACTTGCTTTCCATCAGCAATTGCTTTAAAGGCCGCTCGGATTGCTACTTCTGTTTTTCCATAACCTACATCGCCACATAATAAGCGGTCCATCGGTCTTTCCCGCTCCATATCGGCTTTAATTTCATGAATCGAACGAATTTGGTCCTCTGTTTCTTGATATGGGAATGCGGTCTCAAACTCCCTTTGCATATCTCCATCAGGTGAGAATGCATATCCTTTACTCGCTTCACGCTCTGCATATAATTTAATGAGATCATCTGCAATATCCTGAACAGAACTTTCTACCTTCTTCTTTACTCTCTTCCAATCATTTCCGCCAAGCTTATAAATTTTCGGTTCTTTGCCTTCAGACCCTACATACTTTTGAACTTGATCAATTTGTTCAACCGGAACATATAGTTTGTCAGTTCCTTGGTATCGAATATGCATGTAATCCTTATGTATTCCATTAATATCTAGTGTTTCAATTCCTAAATATTTTCCAATCCCATGGTTAATATGAACAACATAATCCCCAACTTTTAGTTCGGAATAGCTTTTTATTCTCTCAGCATTGGATAATTTTTGTCTGCGTTTTGATTTCTTTAATTTCTTCTTAAATAGTTCTTCTTCTGTAATGATTGCTACTTTTTGTAAAGGTAACTCAAATCCATCATTAAGGTCTCCATTAATAATTTGGACCCTTCCAGGAACAATCTTGTCCCCATTATTAATCACCATTACTTCTATATCATAATCTTCAAGTACATTTTGTAATTTTTTTACTCTTTCGAGATCAGAACCTAAAAATATAACTGTATATTGACTTTTCTTCCAACGTTCAATTTCCGTTTTAAGGACATTCATCTGCCCATGGAAATTTTGCATTTGCTTACAAGAAACGTTTACGATATTTTGAGGGCTAGTATGAGGGACATGCCTTAGGAATAACGATAAATAGACAAATGGCTTTTTAGTATGATGAATCAGTGATGTAAACTTATGAGATAACTGTACATCATGAATGATTTGACCTTCTGATAAAAGTGCAGTATACCATTCAGCTTCTTCTTTATCTAAACTATCTGCCATCTCATGCGTTCGACCTACCTCGTCAAAAATGACCATTCCATTGTTGGGAAGATAATCTAGTAAACTAGTAGGGTTATCATAGAACAAGGATAAGTATTTAAAGATTTCTTGAAAAATTTGTCCATTCTTTAACTGTTCTAACTCATACGTTGTCTTTTCAATAAGAAGCTCTTTTACTTGATCATCCTTTAGCTTTTTAAGACTCTTTGAAATACCTTTTTCTAGTAATTGCATCCCTTTTTCGATCATTTCCTCATTTAATAAAATCTCTGAGGCTGGACCTATAGAAACTACTTCAAGTTTTTGTTGTGATCGTTGATCTTCAATTGAAAATGTTCTTATCGAGTCAATTTCTGTATCAAACAACTCTATTCTTACAGGGAACTCCTCTGTCAATGGGTAAATATCAATGATCCCACCTCGGATGCTAAACTCCCCAGGTGCTGATACCATTGTTGTTCTCTCATAGCCAATCTTCACAAACTGTTCTAGACATTTATCTACATCTATATCTAACCCTACTGAAAAGTGAATTTGACTTTCAAGCCATAACTGAACTGGTGGTAAAAATCGTTTTACACCAGCAATTGGCGCAATGACGATTCCTTTTTTATGATTCAACCAGTAATTTAACGCTTCTATTCTTTGTCCCTTTAACTCTGGGCTAGCAATGCCTACTTCTGATGCAATAAGCTCATTCACTGGATAGAGAAAAACTTCTTCATTGTCTAGTAAGTTAGTTAAATCGTCATAAATCTTTTGGGCTTGAAAGAGGTTATGAGTCACAACAAGAAGAGGCTTTTTTGTATCTTGATAAAGTGAAGCCATTAACACCGTCCTTGCAGACCCTGAAAGCCCCGCAATTAATTGTTCCTTTAGTCCACTGTTTATTCCATTTTTTATGGAATCAATATCATCATTCTTTTTTATAAATGGCTGGAGAACTTCTAACATGGACAACCCCTCCTCTCCTTTTTAGCATGTAACAAACAGAAAAATGCTTTGGTAGAATCCAAAGCGGTAAAAATCTATTGAATAAATGTTTCATATTGATGGTAGTCTGGGTTACGCTCTAAAGCTTCTTGACAATCCTCACAAATCGTTTTGACATGGATGTCACCGTTTTGTTCATACGATATCATTTGTTGTCTTTCGCTCTCTGATAATTGGTGAAAGCCTAACGTTTCACTATGCAGTGATACTTGATCAATGCTTCCAACCTTTGTACCACAATGTCTACAGTAATATTGCAGTGCCATTATGTGCCTCCCTAACATTTTTTACTAGTATGAACCGTTAAGGAGTAGCTTATTCATTCTTTGTTAAATGGATATTATGAATTATATTCATTCATTACTTGTAAAAACGGTGTACTTAACCACTTTTCACAAGCAGAAGCTGAAAGCTTTACAGAGTCCACGACCGAATCGATTTCCTCTTCTGAAAACCTTCCTAAAACATAATCAGGTACTTTCATGCCATTTTTAGGACGATCAATTCCAATACGAACTCGTTTAAATTGTTGCGTACCTAAATGTTGAATCGTTGATTTAATACCGTTATGTCCACCAGCACTTCCTTTTGATCGTAAACGAATTTTTCCAGTGGGTAAATCTAAGTCATCGTATACAACAATTAAGTCCTCTATATCTATATTATAGTAATCCATTATGGGTCGTATACATTCTCCTGATAAATTCATATATGTAAGTGGTTTTAATAGTAACACTTTTTCCCCTGAAACTAATCCCATTCCCATAGCGCCATTAAATTTTGCTTTATCAATTGGAATCATTAGTCTTGAAGATAATTCATCTATTACTTTAAATCCAATATTATGCCTTGTATCCTCATACTGTTTTCCTGGATTTCCTAATCCTACAATAAGTTTCAAATTAATCCCCCTAAATCCCATTTTCATACTCGAATAAAAGGACGTAACCCTCGGTTACGTCCACTATTTACTCTTCACTTGTTTCTCTACCTTCTGCTGCTTCAGGTTGACCAGGCTCTTGTTCTTCGCCGCTATTAATTTCCTCTTCTTGCTTAGGAGGTAAAATAGATGCGATTACTTCACTTAATTCATGATTTAACTCATAACTGCCATTCGTTTGTATATCACCAATGGTTACAGTATCTCCTACGGTTAAACTAGTGACATCAATATCAATTGAAGCTGGAATATCATTAGGAAGTGACCTTACCGAAACCTGGTGTATCGATTGCTGAAGCACTCCTCCATCTTTTACACCTTGTGCATCCCCAATAAGATGAACATTGACTTGAACTTCCACTTCTTTTTTCATGTTTACGATTTGGAAGTCTGCATGAATGACTTCATTTTTTAGCGGATCTACTTGTAGGTCATGAAGCATAACAGAATGTTTATCTTGATCTACGTTTAATAAGATGATTCCGTTTCGGCCAGTTTCTCGAATCGTTTTCACAAACTCTATACTATTAACATAGATTGGCTTGCTTTCATTTTGTCCGTTTACGATTGCAGGGAAATTCCCTTGTTCTCGAATTTTCCTCTTTGCAGAGTTTTTAAATTCAGTACGTGGTTTTGCTTCTAGCATTGTTGGCATATCGTTTTCCACCTTCCAAAGAAAAAAGTTTAGTTATATATAAACTTTCCCCTATCTATGGAAGATTTAAACGTATTTTTTTATTAATCAAAAAGAGTACTTACAGATTTTTCTTGGTGAACACGAAGAATCGCTTCACCAATTAATGGCGCAACTGAAAGTTGAATAATTTTATCTGTACGTTTTTCCTCAGGTAAAGCAATTGTATTCGTAATGACTAATTCTTTAATTTTTGAATTTTGGATTCTTTCAATTGCAGGTCCTGATAAAACTGGATGGGTACAACATGCGAACACTTCTGATGCACCATTTTCAACTAGAGCATTTGCTGCTAACGTTATTGTTCCTGCCGTATCAATTATATCATCGATTAAGATGGCCGTTTTACCTTCAATATTACCTACTATATTCATCACTTCAGCAACATTTGGTCTCGGTCTTCTTTTATCAATGATTGCGATAGGTGCCTTTAAACGGTCTGCTAATTTACGCGCACGTGTAACTCCACCATGATCTGGTGAAACGATAACGATGTCTTGAAGGTTTTTACTTTCGAAATATTCAGCTAAGATCGGTACTCCCATTAAGTGGTCGATCAGAATATCAAAGAAACCTTGAATTTGTGGAGCATGTAAATCAAGGGTAATAACACGGTCTGCACCGGCTGTCTCTAACAAGTTCGCTACTAACTTCGCAGTAATTGGTTCACGCGCACGTGCTTTTCGATCTTGACGTGCGTATCCGTAATAAGGCATCACAATATTAATTGTTTTTGCAGACGCACGTTTAAGCGCATCGATCATAATTAACAATTCCATTAAATGTTCATTAACAGGAGCACTAGTCGATTGTATAACATAAACATCACAACCCCTTATACTCTCTTCAATGTTAATTTGAATTTCTCCATCACTGAATTGAGAAACCGAACATTTCCCTAACCCTACTCCAATTACCTTTGCAATTTCCTCTGCTAGAGCAACATTAGAATTTAAGCTAAATATTTTTATATCACGGTACTGATTAGACATTTTATCGTAAACCTCCGTTAGGAATTTTTCTTGTTGATCATTTGGTCGACATAATCCTCTTTATTCACTTGTCTTGCCCTTGCAATAGATAAAGCATTTCCTGGAACATCCTGTGTAATTGTCGAACCTGCGGCTACATATGCGCCTTTTCCTACTGTTACAGGAGCAACTAAATTCGAATTACAACCAATGAAAACACCGTCTTCAATTTTCGTTAAGTATTTATTTTTACCATCATAATTGACGGTGATCGATCCACAGCCAATGTTAACGTCTTCTCCAACTTCAGCATCGCCGATATAGCTAAGGTGTGAAGCTTTACTACCTTTACCAAACGTAGACTTTTTCACTTCAACGAAATTACCTAGCTTCACATCATCAGAAATACTTGAAGATGGTCGAATATGAGCAAAAGGCCCAATCGCTACATTTTTTCCGATAGTACTATCATGTGCAACAGATTGTCTTATACTCGTACTTTCCTCAATTGAACAGTCTTTAATTTCAGTATTTGGTCCAATTTCACAATTTGAACCAATTTCTGTATGTCCTAGAATACTTGTTCCTGGGTATATGACTGTATCTCGACCGATAATGCTATCTGCTGAAATATACGTGTTATTAGGATCAATAATCGTTACTCCATTTAACATATGCATTTTATTAATACGAGCCTTCATTGTTTGTTCAGCTTGTGATAGCGCAAAGCGATCATTTACTCCTAACGTTTCATCAAAAGAATCCGTTTGGAATGCAGAAACAATTTCTCCTTCATTTTTCAGAATCTCGATGACATCTGGTAAATAATATTCACCTTGTACGTTATCATTTGAAACGTTTGATAAAGCCTTAAATAATAATTTATTATCAAAACAATACGTTCCTGTATTGATCTCACAAATTTTTCGTTCGTCTTCCGTAGCATCTTTGTGTTCTACAATTTTTTCTACATGTCCTTCACTATTTCGGACAATTCTTCCGTAACCAGTTGGGTCTTCAGCGACTGCAGTTAAAATTGTTGCTTTTGCACCAACTCGGTTATGTTGTTTTAATAAAGCTTCCATTGTACTTGAAGTGATAAGTGGTGTGTCTCCACAAACAACCAACGTTACACCATCTTCATTTCCCAAGTATGGAGCTGCTTGCATAACAGCATGAGCTGTGCCTAGTTGCTCTTCTTGAAGAGCATACTCACTTACATCACCTAACTGAGATTTTACTTTCTCTGCACCATGGCCAACAATTGTTACTAACTTCTTTAAATCAAGTAAAGATACTTGATCAACTACATGTTGCACCATAGGTTTTCCACATACTGGATGTAACACTTTATATAATTTTGATTTCATTCTCGTTCCTTGCCCAGCGGCCAAAATTACTGCAAATCTATTTATCATGAACAGGCCTCCAATAACCTTTTTATCCATTACGAATATATCTCAAATGGAGAGCTATTTCAAGGAATCATATAAAACTATGGAGATTTATTTTCATATGGAATAAAACGTAAAGCCAAAGAGGGTTTACTTGAGGAAAAATATAACTAAAAAGGGGAGTAAAGATTATTATGCGTAAGTATATTACTGAATTAAAAAAGAGCCTAAGTAAAAAAGTAGGCTCTTTGATGTCTTATTTATGATGCACCTGCTTCTTCAAACTCTACTTCAAGTTCACCTAAACGATGATACTCAGCTAATACTGCATCTTGAATTTTTCCGCGAGTGCCTGAATTAATCGGATGGGCAATATCACGAAACTCTCCATCAGGAGTTCGTTTACTTGGCATTGCTACAAATAGGCCATTATTACCATCGATTACACGAATATCATGTACAACAAATTCATGATCTAAAGTAATTGAAGCAATTGCTCTCATACGTCCTTCGGTATTAACGCGGCGTAATCTTACGTCAGTTACTTCCATTATGTTCACCACCTTTTCCCATATTTGATACATAGCATGTATGTACATGCCTTGTCCTTAAAAAATAGGTCATTGTTATGACTAATTAGAAACTTTAAATACTTTATTCAACGTAATTTCTCTATCTCCTGCTAATCTAATAAAATATTTTAAATTTTTTCTATTTTTTATTAATATTGGGGATTTTCACCTATTTTGAATTGACCTTTTACTTTATATGCTCTTTATGGAGAAGTGGAAACTTGTCAATTTATTATTTAGATAGGGTAGAAAACTTTGACTACCCTGAAAATACAAATCTGAATATGGGGTGTTAACCTACGTTACAGGACTCTCGCTTTCCACGGGGCGCCACTTGAGCCTCCTCGGCCTTTGGCCTGTGGGGTCTCAAGCCCGGCGCATTTCCCGTAGGAGTCTCGATCCTTCCACTTCGGTTAACACGCGTTAGTTACTAAATGCCAACATTCTATAAACGTAAAAATTCAGTTTACATTTTCATTCTTCATGGTGCAATTTTTAAATTGCATGGAAGTCTACCCTGAGAATACAAATCTGAATATGGAGTGTTAACCTACGTTACAGGACTCTCGCTTTCCGCGGGGCGCTCCTGGAGCCTCCTCAGTTGCGCCTGTGGGGTCTCCAGTCCAGCGCATCTCCTGCAGGAGTCTCGGTCCTTCCACTTCGGTTAACACGTATGAATTACTTAAAAGCCAACATTCAATAAACCCCAAAATCAAGTTCACATTTTCATCCTTCATGGTGCAAATTCTAAATTGCATGGAGACTTGCTTACATAAATAAAAAAAAGAAACTCTAGTTGAGTTTCTGGATGGTCATTATTTAATAAGAGCTATTACTTCTATTTCTACTAAAGCATCTTTTGGTAGTCTAGCGACTTCTACGCACGAACGAGCTGGTTTATGTGTACCGAAGTATTCTTCATACACCTCGTTAATTTGAGCAAAATCATTCATGTCTTTAATAAATACCGTAGCTTTCACAACTGTTTCTAAGGAAGCTCCAGCTTCTTCAAGTACTGCTTTTAAATTAGAGAATACTTGATGTGTTTGAACCTTAACATCCCCATCAACCATTACGCCCTCAGCTGTTAAAGGTATTTGTCCAGAGCTATAAAACATGTTATTTACAATAATCCCTTGAGAATAAGGACCAATTGCTTTCGGTGCTAAGTCTGTTTTAACCTGCTTCATTCTTCTACCTCCTCGAGTAGTTCTGATTCAGCCGCAATTACCGAAGTATTATTTAAGTAATGAAAGAAATTCCCTTCATGTACTTGTATTGCTTTTTCTTTAATATCGACTCCCGTTAATTTTAATACTGAAATATATTCATCAACTAGACGTTCCTCGATATCCTCTGATTCTACAAGAACACCAATTCCAACGACATTAGCATTGAATTCTTCTAAGAGGCTAATCATACCATTAATGGTACCGCCTGCTTTCATGAAATCATCAATGATTAATACGTTAGATCCTTCGTTTAGACTACGTTTAGACAGTAGCATTGTTTGAATACGCTTTGAAGACCCTGACACATAATTAATACTTACCGTAGAACCTTCCGTCACTTTACTATCTCGTCTAACAATTACAACCGGTACATCTAAGTAACCAGCAACAGCATATGCCAAAGGTATTCCTTTTGTTGCTACAGTCATCACAACATCAATCTTACGATTTGCATAAACAGAGGCAAATAATTTCCCTATTTGATTAACTAACTGAGGATTCCCTAAAATATCGGTTAAATAAAGATAGCCACCAGGAAGTAACCTTTCTGGTTTTGCAAACATTTCACAAAGGGATTTTACAAATTTTCTTGCCTCTTCTTCCTCTACAAAAGGTATGTACTTAACGCCACCTGCAGCACCTGGAACTGTAATGAGAGATCCAATTCCTTGCTGTTCAAATGTTTGTTTAATAATTGTTAAGTCTTCGCTTATAGAGGATTTTGCAGATTGATAGCGCTCTGAAAAAAATGTTAAAGAAATAAGCTTTTGAGGATGCTCAAGTAAATGGTTCGTCATATCCACCAGTCTACTGCTTCGGCGAAACTTCATGATTTAAACCTCCGTAAAATCCGAATATTTTAAAGTAAATATAAACTATTGTACGGTTTTAATCAAGTGAGTTTCGTTCTCCTAGCATTCTGACTGCAAAAACTTGATCACAAAAACCCCTTAATCCGTTTATCATACGCTGCATTCTAGAATCATACTGTACCAAACCAAATACTGTTGGTCCACTTCCACTCATTAAAACAGCGTCAGCTCCGAAACGCTTCATTTGATCTTTTATATGAGCAACCTCTGGATGCATGTTTAACGTAACTTCTTCTAACACATTTCCTACCTTGTTACATATCGCACTGTAATCTTTATTATTAATCGCTTCTACCATTCCATCTACATCAGGATGTTTCACGTCATCTAATGATAGGTTACGATATACATCTGCAGTGGATACTCCTATAGATGGCTTAGCAAGAATTACCCAACAATGAGGAGGTGCGCTAATATGTTCAATCTTCTCACCACGTCCAGTTGCTATAGCAGTTCCTCCATAGACACAAAACGATACATCAGATCCTATTTCCGCTCCTAGCTCAGCTAACTCATCCATACTGAGACCTATATTCCATAGTTTATTTAAACCACGTAAGACAGCAGCGGCATCACTACTACCACCGGCTAATCCAGCAGCAACGGGTATTGTCTTTGTAATTGAGATCGCAACACCTTTTTTGATATCGAATCTCTTTTTGAGTAAGCTTGCTGCTTGGTAAGCTAAATTTCGATTATCATCCGGAACAAAACGGCTATGGGAGATTATTTTTATCGTATCTGAATCAAGTTCTACTAACTCAATTCGATCAGCTAAATCAATCGTCGTCATTATCATTTTCACTTCATGGAAACCGTCCGGTCGCTTATTTAACACATCTAAAGATAAATTTATCTTTGCTGGTGCTTTTACCATTAATCTCATGACACTTCACCTACTTTTCGAACTTCAATTTTCATATCCACATTGTACCATATTTTATAACAAAATAAGATTCAATTCGACATGTGAAGTTACTTTACGATACATTATTTATTTCTCTATATTTAAAAAAGCCGAAGCAATAGCTTCGGCAGTCGTAGAATACACTGTTATTGTTGCTATGGAACCGTTTCGTATCTATTGTTTCATAAGTTGTTGTTGGGCTAACTCAACTGCTCTTTTCACCATGTTACCTGCATCTTTAGAACGAATAGCACCCCAACCACCTTGCTGAACCTTATGATAAAACCCTAAATCTTTTGCTAGTTCCTCTTTAAACTGATTAGACATAATGCCACGACGTCTACCCATCTCAGTTAGCAACTCCTTTCAAATAACTACGACTAATACTTATTATTTGAAAAGAGGCTATAGTTTTATCATAACCTTTTTTATCAATTATAGACAAAATAGGAAAAACAAAACATTCTAAATGACTAGTTTACCAATCATTTTAGGAGTAGGACTACTTTTAGCTTTTTAAAAATCAAAATATATAATACTTCAATAAAACCAGACAAAATTTAGACAAATAAAAAAGCAGCAAACCAATTGTCTACTGCCCACTTATCGCTAAATTCCCAGTTGCTTCATCAAAGAAAGTAAGTTGAACGGTTTCTGTTAAAATATCGGCATAACTATAAGATACACGTTCAAAAGAATTTTCTTCTTGGTCTAACTCAATTACGAAAACAGAAGGATACGTTTCTGCTAGAACACCAGATCGTTCAATTGTCTTTCTGCGACCACCATTTGCTTTTAAAGTAAGTCGTTTACCTAAGTTACCGTCTAGAGATCTTTTGATATCCGTCAAAGTTTTTGCCATATCACTCCACCTCACTAAACTTAGTATAACACCTTTAACCAATTAAGTCAAGCAAAACTAAAATTATAACAGTGAAACAAAACTATTGTCAATGTATTTTTGACAACATTTTTTTCAAACATCACCACATATTTTACGCATTTTCAAAAAAAATATGTATATAGTGTATATCAACATAAAAAAACTATATTTTGAAAATAAAACGAACTAATTTCCCCTGCTGTATTTAAATGTTCGTGAATGTTACAAACCTAAGAAGAAAATAAACACACATTAGATTACAAATAAAAAGCCACTAATGAATTAGATTCATCAGAAGCTTTTCATCTTCTATTACATTTTAATTTGTTGATTTTGACGAATTTAGTCTTCATGTCTTCGATAAGGCATACCTGTCCGTAGTACACCCTTTGTTTCTATCCCCCCAAGACCTTTATCACCTGTTAACGTATTTCTTAATACATCCCACACATTAATTCGCTCAACAAATGGAGTGAAACTAATTTTAGCTACGATATACACCGGGTCTAACGCATGAATATTAACTCTAGAAGGTGAGCTAGCAAAGTTCGCACCTGCTCTTATTAATGATTCAAAATGAGATTGACAAGCTCCAGCAAAAATAACTAGTTGATCAAGGTGTGGCACTTTTTTTCTTGCTTGACGGACTGTATTAGCAAAATGCTTAGAATGTCGGTATGCTTTTAACTCTGATTTTTTACCCTTGGTTTTTGAGTATGCGTCATGGCCCGTTATGACTAAAATATCTGGTCGATACTGATCAATAAGATCACCTACTTTTTCAGCCATTTCCTTTTCATTACAGTGTATACCATGTACTGGTATGCCAATTTTCTCATAAAGAGAAAGGCATTTTTTCAGATAGAGAGGATCTCCATCAATATGAAGAACACGCCCTGGTATCTGAAAAAATTCTTGATTATGGCTGTAACCTCCACTTGCTTGGTATTCATTTTTTTGTCGAATCAAATGATAATCCTGTCTAAAAAGATGCAAAGAATTATTTAGCTTCTCTAATTCCTGCATTTGTCTTCTTTCTTTCTCTCTAGCATCTATTTTCACTAAGTCTTGAGATGGTGCGTCAGCCACAAGTCTGACATCTTCACCAAATAAAACCACTAGCTTCTCACCATTATCCCCATCCTTGAAATCAATGACCCTAAAAAGAAGATCACACTTATAGGACTTACGGGCAACAATATCTCCCACTCTTACATCCATACTCATTCACTCCATATTTAGAGTTAACTTTTTCACTACACAAAGCCCACTCATACCATTTTCTTCTCATAGACTATGCATACACTGGGCAAAAGGTGAAAAGCAATATGAACACCAAGAGAAAAGAGAGAGTCCTGCAACGCAGATTAACACCCCATGTGGAGGGTAAAGAATTGTATTTTTAGGGTAGACTTCCATGCAATTTGTGAATTGCACCATGAAGAAAGAAAATGCGAACTTAATTTTTGTGCTTATTGAATGTTGGCTTTTAAGTAATGTACGGTGTTAATCGGAGTGGAAGGAACCGAGACTCCTGCGGGAGATGCGCTGGACTGGAGACCCCACAGGCGCAGTCGAGGAGGCTCCAGGAGCGCCCCGCGGAAAGCGAGGTTCCTGCAACGGAGGTTAACACCCCATATACAGTGTCGTATTTTCAGGGTAGCCAAATAAAAAAGACCTATTATTCATAGGTCTTTATGCAAAGAGCGGATATAAACGATCACTCAATCTTCCAAACTCCTCAATTGACAATGTTTCCCCACGTCTTCTCGGATCAATTTCTACCTCTTGAAGCGCTTCTTCAATCTCTACTTTCTTCATTTTCCCTTTCTCCAAATTATTCGTAAGATTATTTAATATTGTTTTTCGACGTTGAGCAAACGATGCTCTTATTATCTCAAAGAAAAACAATTCATTTACCACTTCAATAATTGGCCTATCTCTTTTCAACAAGCGAATCACCGCAGAATCTACATTAGGCTGCGGGACAAACACAGTCCTTGGAACCGTCATTACCGTTTCAGCCTTACAATAATATTGAATAGCAATCGATAGGGAACCATATTCTTTTGTGCCTGGAGAAGCAGAAATACGATCTGCTACTTCTTTTTGAAGCATACAGACAATACCACGTATCGGTAATTTATCCTCTAATAACTTCATAATGATTGGCGTTGTCACATAGTAAGGTAAATTCGCAACGACCATCAAATCCTGCTTTGTTTTAAATTCCTGCTTTATTACCTCTAAAACGTCAGCCTTTAACACATCCTGATGGATAACCCTTACATTTGAATAAGGCGATAGAGTATCTGCTAAAATTGGTAATAATCTATTATCGATTTCAAAGGCAACTACTTTTTCAGCTCGCTTTGCTAGCTGCTCCGTTAAAGCACCAATCCCTGGTCCTATCTCAATAACTCCACTGTCATCGTGAAGTTCTGCATGGTCTACAATCCGATGTAAAATATTTGTATCTATTAAGAAATTCTGTCCTAAGCTTTTTTTGAAAGAGAAACCATATTTTTCTAAAATTGAACGTGTTCTAATTGGTGTTGCAATATCCTTATTCACTAATATTTTCCCCCTGTAATACAACCATCATCGCTTCACGAAATTCTTCTTTCGTAATTTGGAACATAATGAGCCGTTTATACAATTGCTTTCCGTTAGTATAACCAATTTTCAATAAATCCCCAAGCTTCTCTCTTCTATTCGTCGCATGTGCTCCGCCAATTAATCCAGCATCCACTAAATCTTGAAAGTCAATTTCGCTTTCAAAAAGGCTCATTTCCTGTTTCATCCCCTCAAGGGCTTTTCTTATCGCCTCAACGGAAGCGTGCTCGACCCCAAGGCCTTTTCCATTTTTAGCAATAGCTTCACCTTTAGGTAAGAAAGCGTGTTTACATCCCGGAACTGCTTCTGACACAATTTTTCTAATTCGTTCACCAGGATAATCAGGGTCGGTTAGAATGATTACGCCACGTTTTTTTTGGGCATGTCTGATTTGCTTTAATACTTTCTCATCAACCGCAGAACCATTTGTTTCTATCGTATCAGCCTGCACCGCTCTTTTTATCGCAACGGTGTCGTCTTTTCCTTCTACTACAATTATTTCTTTAATAATCATTTTTTCCTCCAGCTTTATGAAACTTTTAAGAACGATAATCGTCTAATTAATTAAGTACAAAAGATTCCTTTATTATAGCGTAAAAAAGCAGAGGATTGAAAACCCTCTGCCACAAGTTAGTCTAAAATTTGTATTTTAACTTTTCTGTTTCCCCATCGATATGCATCCGATTTTTCAGGGAAAAACACATCAATTTTGAAACCTTTAATTGCAGAACCTGTATCTCCAGCAATTGCATAGCCATAACCTTCTACATAGACCCTAGTTCCTAATGGAATTACACTTGGATCAACTGCAATAACTTTTAAATGAGGATTAGCGCGTAAGTTAATTCCTGTACTAGTTGTTCCAGAACATCCTGTACAGTAAGCAGTATAAGCAGTAGCTGTTACATAAAATTCTTTTACAACTTTATCATTACCACGAGATACAGTTTGCTTTATCTGCTTTGTTCCAACTGCAACAACACGGTCTACACTCTCTTTAATGGTTTCTGTTTTTATTAATTCTTTTGAAACTTCTTTTCCATTTTCGAGGATTACTTCATAATGCTTGGCAACTCGACCTTCTGATCCAGCATTAATAATTTTCTGCTTGCCTTTATCAATTGTATTATCCTTTTTTGTTACAACTGCATAAGCAACTGGTTCTTCCACTACATCGGTGACTTTTTCTACACGTATCACTTTTACCACGCTATTGATTAGAATCTCTTCATCCAACCCTGGCTCGACTCGATCTAATTCATTTAGTGTAATTCCTTTTTCCTTTAAAAAGTCAGCGACAGTAATCGAAGTTGACCAAACCTGCTGCTCTTCACCGCCAACATTCAATGTAAGTTGAAATGCCTTTTCAATCTTAATCTTCATATTCTGCTTTAGCTGTGCATCTAGATCAGGTTCTACTTTGTCATGCTCTTGAAAATCTATTTTTTGTGATTGTAAAAACTCTTTGACTGTTTTCTCTGTCGTCCAAACAGTTGATTCCTGGTCTCCTACAACAATTGTTACTGGCTTTGAAGCTTCCCAAACAACCTTCATATTATCCGTAACTTTTGTTTCTAAGCTTGGAGAAACAATATCCTCTGTTCGAACACTAATTTCATAGTCTGATAGAATATCAGCAACAGTGTTTGCGTGCGTCCTTATTACCTGTTCTTTACCATTTAGAGTAAGTGTAACAGTCTCTTTGGTAACCTCATAAGCGCCATACGCAGTACCCGCTACCAATAAACATAGAAGACTACTAACTAAAATGACGATTCTTCTTTTGTTCATTGACTCGAAAAACAGCTTTTTCATGTTTTGTAACACGATGAAAAACGCCTCCTTCTCTCGGAGAGATTATATAGACTATCTTGCATACTGTCAACCCCACCCTTTTTTTGTTCACTATATTTTACCATTATGATGAAAAGTGGACGAAAAGGGAAGGAATACTTGTCGACAAAGATATATATGAAAAAAAAGAGACATGTAGAACTTTTTATTCTCACTATCAATGTGGACAAGGTACCCCAAAAATTGACAACTCCTTATATCACTTTATGTCGAATAATCTCTTTGCGTTGTCGGACGTTTTTTGGCAAATCTCTTCATATGAGATACCCTTCAATTCAGCAATTTGCTCAGCAATAAACTTTACATAGCTTGGCTCATTTCTTTTTCCTCTATAGGGATGAGGGGTAAGGTAAGGGCAATCTGTTTCAATTAGAAGCTTATCGAGTGGAATCTCTTTTGCTACTTCTTTTGGTTTTTTAGCATTCTTAAATGTGACAGGACCACCAAAAGAAATATAAAAGTTCATATCCATACATTGCTCTGCTACTTCAAGGCTTCCTGTAAAGCAATGCATGATTCCACCTACCTCACTTGCTTGTTCTTCTCTCAATATTTCTATAATATCATTTGTTGCTTCTCGATTATGAATAACGATTGGTAACTTCACTTTTTTGGCAAGTGCAATCTGCTTTCTAAATACTTCCTTTTGGATTTCTTTTGGAGATTTATCCCAATAATAATCCAGACCCATTTCACCAAGAGCTACAACCTTTGGATGTGAACATAGTTCTTCAATCCAGCTTAAGTCTTCATCCGTCATGTCAATTGCGTCTACTGGATGCCAGCCAACTGTTGCATAAATAAAATCATAAGTTTCTGCTAGCTCAATTGCACGAATAATGGTTTGTCTGTCAAATCCGACAACAACAATATGAGATACACCCTCGTCTTTTGCACGAGTAATGACCTCTATTAAGTCCTCATCATATTGAATAGCATTTAAATGCGCATGTGTATCAATAAGCATAAACAAACTCCTTTGTATCCTAGATATCAACATATAGGGGCAGATTTATTTCTCTGCCCCTTGTTATCTTTTATGATTATTTTACTTTTGAACCATTTGGTAATTGTTGATCAACTGTAGCTAATGAAAGAGTTCCATCTTCACTTCCTGCTAAAATCATTCCTTGAGAAAGTACGCCTCGTAATTTTACCGGCTTTAGATTCGTTACGCAAATTACTTTTTTGCCCACTAATTCTTCCGGCTGATAATATTTCGCGATACCTGAGACCACTTGGCGTGTTTCATAACCAAGATCTAGTTGGATTTTTAAAAGCTTATCTGCTTTTTCAATTCTCTCTGCTTTCGTAACTTCTGCGACTCTAAGATCAACCTTCATGAAATCATCGATACTAATTTCACTGTTCGTAACCACATCATCTTTTTCTGTTACTTTTTCTTCCTTAGAAGCAGGTGCTCCCTGCATTTGTCCTTTAATATAATCCACTTCATCAGCTATTTCTAAACGAGGAAAAATTGGGTCTCCCTTTACTACACTTATTCCTTGTTGTGTCATCCCAAACTGTGAAAGACTTTCCCAAGAAGTGAAAGATTCGTCTTGAATTCCAAGTTGTCTAAAGATCTCACTTGGTGTTTTCATTAAGAAAGGCTTAAGCATAATACCTACATATCGCAACGCTTCTACTAAGTGGGTCATAACAGCTGCAAGTGCCTCTTGGTCAGATTCATTCTTCGCTAACACCCATGGCTGCGTTTCATCAATGTATTTATTTGTACGACTAATTAACTGCCAAATGGATGTGAGAGCTACTGAGAATTCCATGTTCTCCATAGCCTCTTCATATTTATCAACTGTCTCTCTAGTAATCGCTTGAAGGATATCATCGAAGTTTGTAACCGAACCTTTGTAGGTAGGTACGATACCATTAAAATACTTTTGAATCATAGCAACTGTACGATTGAGTAGATTTCCTAAATCGTTCGCAAGATCGAAATTAATCCTTTCAACAAACCCCTCTGGTGTAAATACACCATCTGATCCAAATGGTACTTCACGAAGTAAATAGTAACGCAAAGCATCTAATCCATAGCGATCAATTAATGTAACAGGATCTACGACATTGCCTTTCGATTTAGACATTTTCCCATCTTTCATTAATAACCAGCCATGTGCAAAAACCTTCTTAGGTAATGGTAAATCTAATGCCATAAGCATAATTGGCCAGTAAATTGTATGGAAGCGAACAATTTCCTTTCCTACTAAATGAACATCTGCAGGCCAGTATTTTAAGTAATTAGCATCCTGATCAGTACCATATCCTAATGCAGTGATATAATTTGATAGTGCATCTATCCAAACATATATAACATGTTTAGGGTCTCCTGGAACTTTTACTCCCCAATCAAAGGTTGTACGAGAAACAGCTAAATCCTCTAAGCCTGGTTTCAAGAAGTTGTTAATCATTTCATTTTTCCTTGATTCAGGTTGAATAAACCCTGGGTTTTCTTCGTAATAAGCTAATAAACGATCAACATACTTACTCATTTTAAAGAAATAAGATTCCTCACGGACAAGCTCTACTGCGTGACCACTATCAGGACTCTTACCTCCAACTACCTTACCATCTTCCATAATTGGATCTAATAATTGGTGCTCTGTATAGAACGTTTCGTCTTGAACGGAATACCAGCCTTCATATTCATCTAGATAGATATCACCTTGTTCTAACAATTGTTTGAAAATTTTCTCTACCACTTCTTTATGTCTGCTTTCAGTAGTTCGAATAAAATCATCATAAGATATATCTAGTTTCTTCCATAAATCTTTAATACCTTCAACAATGCCATCAACATATGCCTGTGGAGTAATACCTTGCTCCTCTGCTTTTCGTTGTATTTTTTGCCCATGCTCATCTGTACCAGTTAAATACCTAACATCAAACCCTCGCATGCGCTTATATCTAGCCATTGCATCCCCAGCCACTGTTGTATACGCATGTCCAATATGTAATTTACCACTTGGATAATAAATTGGAGTGGTAATATAGTATGTTTTATTTGTTTCACTCATTTTATGTCCTCCCAAAAAAGCAATCGTTTATTTTTTCACATTTGTTACCATTAGTATACTACTATTTTTGCACTTTTTTAAGCCTGCTAATTGTTTATACTATAAAACACTCTTTTATGTATTGGTTTTTCCTCATGAGTCCATCTTTTCCTCTACAAAGGACAAAATATACATAAAAAAACTACAGAATTAATAAATTTAACAATATCTTTTAAGGATATGTTTCAAAATAAAGAGAAGGGTTATATATACAATAAGGTAAATATAACCATTTGTCGAATTCAGATTGAATTTTGTCGAAAAAATTTTATAATATACCTTGTATAGTTTTGAAAAAAAGACAAATTATGTATGTTACTTTTATAAGTATTTGTATGGTAGAAACCTTGCTATTCTTGATACTTTGATAAATTTGTGACAATTTCTTTCAATTATTTCAAAGTTTTGTATGTATATATTGACGTTTATTGGAAATGTTGATATGATAAAAACGTAGCAATTTTTGTCGAATAATGACGAATAAATAGATAGATAACTTTATTTTTGAGAGGAGAAATTATTATGAAATCTACAGGTATTGTACGTAAAGTTGACGAATTAGGTCGTGTGGTAATTCCTATCGAATTACGCCGTACTCTTGGTATTGCAGAAAAGGATGCATTAGAAATCTATGTTGATGACGAGCGCATTATCTTAAAAAAATATAAACCTAATATGACTTGTCATGTGACTGGTGAAGTATCTGATTCAAATATCACACTTGCTGGCGGTAAAATTATTTTAAGCCGTGAAGGTGCTGAGCAAGTATTACAAGAAATTCAAAATAACCTACAAACAGCAAAATAATAAAAGGCTTCTAAATGAAGCCTTTTTTTTATGATTCGATATGATACTGTTGATATACATCTCGTTTTGGAATACCTCGATCGAGCGAAACTTGCTTTATTGAATCTTTAGACGAAATCTCTTTTTCCGTTATGTAATAATTCACATGTTCAATGATGGTTAGATCTTCCCACCAATTTTTTTCATCCTCAGATATGTCCTCAGCACTTCCTTCAATAACTAAACAAAACTCGCCTCTTATTTCATCTTCATCTGCCCATTTTCGTACGCTACTTATATCTCCACGTATAAATTCTTCGAACTTTTTCGTCAGTTCCCGTGAAACTGAAATTTTTCTATTTCCGAATATTTCCTCTAACTCACGTAACGTTTCCTTTAGACGGTGTGGCGCTTCATAAAAGATAATGGATTCTTTTCTATGTTTCAATGCCTCAAGCTGTTTTCGCTTTTCTTTTTTATGACGATCTAAAAATCCGAAAAAGTAAAAATCGTCTGTTGGTAAGCCTGATGCTGTTAGTGCTGTTAAAGCTGCATTCGCTCCAGGTAGAGGTACGACGTATAAATTTCTCTCTAATGCTTGTACAACTAATTCATACCCTGGATCAGATATGGTAGGCATACCAGCATCGCTTACTATAGCAATATTTTTTCCCTCTTCTAAATCCAAAATTATTCTTGAACCACTTACTTCTTTATTATGATCATGATAACTCACGACATGTGTATGTATGTCAAAATAATTACAAAGTTTCTTCGTTTGACGTGTATCTTCTGCCGCTATTAAATCAACTTCCTTTAGCATACGCACTGCACGGAACGTCATATCTTCTAAATTTCCTATTGGGGTAGGAACTAAATATAAAGTTCCTTTACCTGGGCTATTATTTTGGTAGCTTTTCTGTTGCCACATTTTTCTCTCCCAGCTCCTTTGCAATTATGGCTTCTTTTCTCTTTCTAGATAATCGTTTAAAGTTTATTTCTGCCTTTAAGGCTTCACTTTTTGAATCATATACCTTATAAAATAATAACGAAATAGGAGTTCTTCCTCGTGTATATTTAGCACCTTTTCCATCATTGTGTGTTTTTATTCGGTTTTCAACATTCGTTGTATAACCTGCATAATAGCTGCCATCAACACATTCAACAACATAAAAGTAGTATTTCTTACTGCTCTCCATATAGAATTGTTTGCAACTCCTTTGTATACTCATTTGCTTCATTATAGACAATGAGTGGAGGTAATATCTTTAAGTCTGGATTGCCATCCTTAATTCCTTCTATTAAAAGAGTATTTGCCTCATTCCCAACTTTCGGATAGACAAGCTGAAGACGTTTCGGTTCAATCCGATATTTACGCATTAATGTAAGAATATCAAGCATCCTACCTGGGCGATGAACAAACGCAACTTTTCCACCTTGTTTTACAAGTTGACTACTTACCCTTATAACATCTTCTAACGTACAGAATATTTCATGTCTTGCAATAGCTAGATGTTCATTTTCATTGATTTCATCCCGATTCGGTGTCGGAAAGTATGGAGGATTACACGTAACCACATCAAATTTTCCAAAACCGAGTTGTTTTGGCATATCCTTAATGTCACCTTGAATAATCTTTATTCGGTCTTCCAACCCATTGTACTGTATGCTTCTTTCGGCCATACTGTGGATTCTTTCTTGAATTTCAACACCGGTAATTGTTCCCTTTGTTCTTTTACTTAACAATAATGGAATTACTCCATTTCCAGTACATAAATCAAGGAGATTCCCTTTCTGAATTGGCACATAAACAAATTTCGCTAGTAAAACCGTATCTAACGAAAATGCAAATACAGACGGACTTTGAATAATTCTTAAATCCTCTGCTAATAAATGGTCCAAACGCTCATCTTTCAATAACTGCTCCATTAGTAGTCCCTTTCTTAAATCCAATTCATTTGTAGTTTATCTTATTATAATCGTTACATGGATATAAATGTATCCAACACATGACTTTATTTACATGTTAAAAAGCCTTCCGATTAATCGGAAGACTTTTTATTTCTTATTTAGAAAAGATAGACAAAATAAGCAATCTCCCTCAGTACGAACACTTCCATAGTGTACATTACAAATATGAAAGCCTTCTTGATAGAGTCGCGCTAAATTATCGTAGCCTTCTCCAATATCCATTTGCTGTTTTTGATCATTCGATTGTTTAGGTTCTTTTGCTTTTTTCTTCTCTTGAGCAGTATGGTCAAGGCGTCGACGTAAATGGTCATTCTCAACTTTTAGATGATGATTTTCTTCAAGTAGCTCAGCTAAGTGATGCTTCACATCCCCTAATTGCCTATATAAATGTCCAATTTGCTCTTCTAGGCTACTAACCGACTCAAAAATTTCTTTTTTATCCACGTTATCCACCTCGTTAATCTGTGGCTTGAATCGATACCGCTCCTTCTTTCATTAATTCATCCCAAGTAAACTCTACTACACGGTCACGATCAACTAATTCCACTTGAAGTACACGCTCTAATATATTTAATCCCACAACACGAGCCTTACCGTGAGGAGTTTCAAGTACTTCTCCTAAATCTGGGAGTTCTTCTTTCGCCGTTTCGTACTCATCATTTTCATATTTTAAACAGCACATCAATCTACCACATAGTCCAGAAATCTTCGTCGGATTTAGTGACAGGTTTTGATCTTTTGCCATTTTAATAGAAACTGGTTCAAAATCACCTAAAAAGGTGGAGCAACAAAGCATTCTACCACATGGACCTATACCACCTAGCATTTTTGCTTCATCACGCACTCCAATTTGTCTAAGCTCAATTCTTGTACGGAAAATAGCAGCTAAATCTTTTACTAGTTCTCTAAAATCTACTCGACCATCAGCAGTAAAATAAAAGATAACTTTATTTCGATCGAAGGTATACTCAACATCAACTAATTTCATATCTAATCCATGTTCAAGTACTTTAGCTAAACAAACATCATATGCTTCTACAGCTGCTTGCTTGTTTTCTTCTACTAATAATTTATCTTTTTCATCTGCTAACCGAATGACTTTTTTTAAAGGTAACACTACATCGTTCTCGTCGACTTGTTTCTTGTTAATTACTACTTTACCATATTCAATTCCTCGGACAGTTTCAACAATTACGAATTCACCGTCTGGTATATGAAGTCCATTTGGATCGAAATAATAAATTTTGCCCGCTTTTTTAAAGCGTACACCAACTACATCATACAAGATTTTATCCCTCCTGCAATTTAAATACAAGTTGTTCCATTAATAACTGTGGATTCATGTTGGTGCCTAATCTGCGTTTTGATTCTAATATTGCTGATACTTGCTCAAGTACTCTTCTACCTGATGTTTGTAGAGCCTGTTGTTTAAGAGTTTCCAGTTGGTCGTGATAAATGACTTTTTGCTCATCACCAACTTGGATATATAGTAAGTCTTTGAATAGTAGCAATAATAAATCTAACCCATAATCAAGTTGACTCTTTTCCTTAAAATGCTGTAGCCATTTATCCTGAAGAAAAATGAGTCCATAGGTTGGTCTTTGATTTAACACTTCATATAATTGTAACACTATCGCCCTAGACTGTCCAAACCATTCATCTTCACAAAGACCAATTGCATCATCAACATTATTCGTAACTTGTGCTGCTAGATGAGCGATTGAAGGTGAGTAGCCTTTTTCGATAAGCTGACTAGATATTACCAGCGGCTGAAGAGGCTTAAACGAGAGTAACTGACAACGCGATAGAATGGTATTTAACATTCCATGGATTTGCTCTGTTAATAGAATCGCAACAGTTTGTCTACTAGGTTCTTCTAAAAATTTCAACAAACTATTAGCTGCATTAGATGTCATTTTATCCGCATGTTCAATGATATATAGTTTGCGATTAGATTCTACACCCGTTTTCGCGAACTCCTCTTGTAAAGCTTGTATTTGCCACTTTTTTATAGAGAGTCCGTCTGGTTCAATAATGTGTATATCTGGATGATTTCCTGACTGAATTCTACGACAGTTTATACATTCTAAGCATGGTTTTTCATCTAATCTATTTAAACAAAATAAGCTTTTTGCCAAAAGCAAGCTTACTTCTTTCTTTCCCGTTCCACGACTACCTTCAAAGAGGTAAGCATGAGCAACACGCTCTTTTTTTATACTATTTGATATCATCTTTAATACCGTTGGCTGATATTCTTCAAGCTGTTCCCATGTCTTCCCCATAAGTAACCACTCTTTCAACTCTTCTTTTACATATATATATTTATTAATAGTCCTTTAATCTCTCCTATTTGTGAGAGTATATCCACTGACTTTTTTTCTTGATTTAAAACATCTTCCGTAAGCTTTACAAGCTTTGTATCGATCTCTTCTACAATTTTCAGAGACCTACCTTGACCTTGTGAATTCCAACTATGTGATTGCTTTACATTCATTCCATACTGAACCGCTTCATTCACAAACTTTTTCACTAACGTTTTAAATTTTGCTAATTCCGTGAAGGTTCTTGAACGATGTAAGCGTTGGCCAGCATCATCGATCTGTGACATGATTTGCTTTAACTGCTCTAAATGTAGTTTTCCCTCATTTTTTTGAACGAGATCACTAAAAGAGGTAGATGATATACTAGTACCCTTTTGTTCTTGTCTGCTACTATCCAAAGCAAGCCTTAATTCTTGATTAATTTTCATTTTAATCCCTCTATATTAAAACTGATGAAATTGATCGATTGGAAGTACAAAAACGGTCGCTCCTCCTACTTCTACCTCAACTGGATATGGTACATAGGAATCTGCATTTCCCCCCATTGGAGACACTGGAGCAACTAACTGATCACGATGCTTACAATTTTCCTTTATAATTTCTAACGCTCGATCTACACGTATATCTTCCGTACCAATCATGAAGGTCGTATTGCCTGATTTCAAAAATCCACCTGTACTTGCTAATTTTGTCGCTCTAAAGTTATTCTCAACTAACGCCTGTGATAACCGATTACTATCTTTATCCTGTACAACAGCAATTACCATTTTCATAATATTCGCCTCCTTATATAGTACCACTTTTTTTCCGAATCTTCATTTTGCGTTTATTGGTAAATAAACTCTTTATATGTACTCTATTATATCAATATTCACTTAAACTAAAAGAAAAACCTCAAAAATCAGGGACTTTTGAGGCCTTTCTTATTAATTCAATTTTTTTAAGATAGTCTCTAATACTTGAGATGTCACCTTCTCAATCTCACACTCGGCATCAATGACTGATATACGATCTGCAAATCTCTTTATTAAAATTTGGTAACCTTCGTACACTCTTTCATGAAAGTTGATATTTTCCAAATCTAGTCGATTAATTTCACGTGTTTGATTTTGTGTAATTCTTTCTAGGCCAACTTGTGGGGAAACATCAAAAAATATGGTTAAATCGGGCATAACACCGTTTATCGCAAATTCATTAATAGAAAGAACTTCATCAATACCTAATCCTCTAGCATATCCTTGATATGCGAGCGAACTATCAATAAAACGATCACACAATACGATCTTTCCTTCTGTTAAAGCAGGTATAACCTTTTCAGCTAGATGTTGCCTCCTTGCCGCAGCATAGAGCAAGGCCTCAGTGCGACTATCCATTTCGGTATTTTGTGTATCTAAAATGACTGAACGAATTTGTTCAGAAATAGAAATTCCACCAGGTTCTCTTGTAGTTAAAATTTTATAATTCATTGAAAGGAGTTCTTTCTCTACCATGCTTAAGATAGTTGACTTCCCTGCTCCCTCAGGTCCTTCAAATGTTATAAATATGCCAGACACTGTTCATTCTCCTTTAATCGCATTCATAAACCTCTATGCTATATGTATCTAAATCATTATTTCTTTGAATACGAGTACCATTTTTCTGATATTTTTTAAGTTGATCAATATGGTCTATCGTAATAATTTCACCAATCATCATTAACGGTATACCAGGTGGGTAAGGGATTATCGTTTCAGCAGACATTTTCCCTATTGATTCATCATAAGAGACTACCCTCTTATTGTACCTTTTTAAGTCCTTATAGCAAACCGTTAAAGCCGTAACTTTTTCAACTTCACGTTTAACGTTACTGTTAGTATGTTCTATATCTTTTAATGGAGGGTATTCTTGCAAAGCTTGTCTAATTTTTTCAACTGTTTCACTGTAGAAAAATTGTTCTGAAAGTGGCAAAACGAATAACACATTCCTTTGATCAGCAAGTTCAGTGTATACCCCTTTTCCCTCCAGTTTCTGTTGTAATTGATAACCTGTTAGTGCGCAATTGGTTTGAATTGTTAGCTTTAATAAGTCCGTTTCAATGGAACGATTCTTAGACTCTACAACACGTATTTGCGGAATTCTCTCTAACTCTGCTTTAAAATCAATAATTCTTTGTTTTATTGCTTTTGTTCCTGTTTCTTGTAGGTTAGCCAGAAAATGTCGCGCTAAATCAAGAGACGCCATTATTGGATATGATGGACTACTTGATTGGAATAGTTGTAGATAAAACTCCACCTTTTCACGACTTACAAGTTTGCTATTGAAATGTAAAAAAGACCCCATCGTCATTGCAGGTAATGTTTTATGTGCAGAATGAATAACGATATCTGCTCCGTGAGTAATGGCAGATGTCGGGAAGTCTTCTCCGATAAAATGAGCTCCATGTGCTTCATCAACTAATACAGGTATGTCATGCTTATGCATATATTGAATGATTTCAGAAAGATTTGTCGACATCCCATAATAATTTGGATTTGTGAGAATCAGTGCTTTTACATGTTTATATTGTGATAAGGCCTCCTTAACTGTTTCAAACGTTACACCTGTCGGAACTTTGACATCATTATCATACTCAGGCCTCAAAAAAATGGGTTTTACTCCAGCAAGTTGTAATCCATGTATAACTGATTTATGCGAATTACGTTGTACAAGGACTTCGTCATTTTCCTCACATACAGCCAAGATCATCGCTAAGTTTCCTGTTGTAGAACCATTTACTAAAAAATAACTACTTTTCACATTATATAATTCGGCAGTCAAAGCTTGTGCATCTCTTATCACACCATCAGCAGAGTGCAGGTCGTCTAACCCACTCAACTCTGTTACATCTAAGGATAATAGCTGTGAATAATAATCTTGTCCTATTTTGTTGAATACAACACTGTTTTTATGACCTGGAACGTGATAGGAAATGTTTTTTTCTTTTTGATGATGTAATAAAGCTGAAAATAAAGGAGTTTCTGATTGTCTCTTCATTTAACTTTCGATCCTTTTCATATTTGATGAACTTCCGTTTTACTACCATTATAACAGTCTTAGATTTTTCCTTACATGAAAATAGGACCTTTTACAGGTCCTTTTAATCTATGAAAATATTTCAGGTGTCGTTACCTTTTTAAGTTTTGCCAGATAATATAAGTATTTTGGGTCATGTGTTTCCGTCCTAATCATGTCACTTTCGCAATCCGTACAAATGAATTTTGTATAAAGATGTATTCCCCTCTGTTTTGGTTGTTCACAAACCACACAAGTTTCTTCCATATTTCTATTTATTATAAGTGAACCCAAATTCTCCACCTCCATACAACCATTTTTGCCAAAAAAGTTAATTGTATACACAATTTTTAATTTTTGATTATATAGAAACAAAAAGGTTTTTTCTAGTTTATGTAAATAGCCTACCGATTGTGTATGTCTTACAAAAGTTAAAACATTAAGTTTATTTTACTAAATTTAAATTGCCAGTTCGTAAAGGATAGGTACTTGGTTACATTACAATAAGATAGGGAGATTGGTTTTGTTTGATTGGGGTTGAAGTGAGAGAAAAAGCCGGAATATGTTTAAATACGAGGGAAAGTGTATGAAAAATTAAATTTTAGTCTCAAAAAGGTGAAAATTGATTGAATTCATTTTCCCCCCTCAAATAGAATTGTTCGAATAATTTTTTTAAGTGCTCGAAAAAATTTAAAATATGTGTGATAAAATTTTAAAAGTGAACGATATTTTATAAAAAGTGTTTGAAAAGATTTCTTACCACATGAACCTATACAATAAAAAGAGCTAAAAACGTAAATCCCTTGTAATAACTCTATAATTTATTGCAAGAACACTGTCATTTCTCAAGTTGTTTTTGTATAAACTTGTTTTTTACAACCTTTAATGCACGTTTCGAGCTAATTTCTGGGCAAAAACCACGGTTTTTTAAGTATAGCCAACCCTTTACCATCATAAGCTCGCACCACTTCTATTTCAGTAAAAAGAAAACACAAAAAAGACTAGCCATTTCAGCTAGTCTTTTTAAGTTGCTTGGCAACGTCCTACTCTCACAGGGGGAATCCCCCAACTACCATCGGCGCTGAAGAGCTTAACTTCCGTGTTCGGCATGGGAACGGGTGTGACCTCTTCGCCATCGTCACCAA
>JAIVAN010000016.1 GCA_020171895.1 Bacillus timonensis
CGCCAGCGTTCGTCCTGAGCCAGGATCAAACTCTCCAATAAGATTGTTTGACTTGCTCATAATTTTAAAAAAGACTTACTTTGACGTTTGTGTTGTGTTCAGTTTTCAAAGAACTTTTTGTTCACCGCTCGTAAGCGACTTAATTAATATAACACATTTCATTTGTCCCGGTCAACACTTTTCTTAAAAATGTTTTTCAGCATTTAAAAGCAAGTTGTTTTCAGCGACCTAGATAATATAACAAATTCGAATAGCATCCGTCAACACCTATTTCATATTTTTTTAAAATTCACTTCTCCTTCTATATAAATGAAGAAGGTATGACAACTATCTAGTAAGCACTTGAGATTTTTTTCTTCTATAAAGATAACATTACCCAAACTCAATTTTCTTTAAACATAAAAAGCTGAGATAATCACTTCCATGATCATCTCAGCTCAACAGTTTACTACTCTCTTCTATTAATCTCTTACTCTATTCAATTAAGAAAATGAAATACATTACGAAAATGACAAACATTCCGTACATAATTGGATGAATTTCTTTCATTCTTCCTTTAGCGATCATTGTAATCGGATAGAAGATAAATCCTAAAGCAATACCAGTTGCGATGCTATAAGTTAGAGGCATTGCAATGATTGTTAAGAAAGCTGGGACTGCAATTTCAAATTTACGCCAATCAATTTCGCCAAGAGTAGATACCATTAATACACCTACAATGATTAACGCTGGTGCTGTAACCGCTGGTGTTACTACCCCTAATAAAGGAGAAAAGAAGAGTGCTAGTAAGAATAAACCTGCTGTAACAATTGATGCAAACCCTGTTCTACCACCCGCTGCTACACCTGCAGATGACTCAATATATGAAGTAGTTGTAGATGTACCTAAAACAGAACCAACAACAGTAGCAGCTGAATCAGCAAATAGTGCCTTACCTGCACGAGGTAATTTATTTTCCTTCATTAAACCTGCTTGGTTCGCAACTGCTACTAGAGTACCAGCTGTATCAAAGAAATCTACGAATAGAAACGTTAAAATTACGACTAACATTTGAATCGTGAAGATATTCGGTAAATTTTCAATTGCAGCTCCGAATGTCGGTGCAATACTCGGAACTGAACCTACTACACTGCTAGGTAAATCGATTAAGTTAAAGATCATTCCTGCGATAGCTGTTAGTAGCATTCCGAAGAAAATACCGCCATTTACGCCTTTTACCATAAAGATTACTGTTACGATAACACCAAAGATAGCTAAAAGGGTATTGCCGTTTGTTAAATCTCCTAAACCTACTAATACTGCGTCATTATTAACAATAATTCCTGCGTTTTGAAATCCAATAAAAGTAATGAAAAGACCAATACCAGCACCAACCGCATACTTTAGTTCGGCTGGAATTGCATTAATAATTGTTTCACGAATACCTGAAAGTGTTAAAACGATAAAAATTAGTCCAGAAACTAGTACGCCTGATAAAGCTGTTTGCCACGGAATGCCCATTCCTAATACAACTGAAAATGCGAAAAATGCATTAAGACCCATACCTGGTGCAAGAGCGATAGGATAGCGAGCAAGTAATCCCATTAACAAAGATCCAATTGCAGCTGCTATTGCAGTTGCAACAAAAACTGCGCCAGCGTCCATTCTCATTTCGTCTGGTAAATCTGGAATTGCACTTAATGATAATACAGATGGATTTACAAAAAGAATATAAGCCATTGATAAAAACGTTGTTAAACCAGCAATGGTTTCTTTTCGGTAACTCGTACCTAATTCATCAAACTGAAAGTATTTTTTCATTTCCTAATTACCCCTTTGTTATATTATGTGTTTTGCATTCAATACAAACGTAAAAAAGCACTTCGAATTACCATCGAAGTGCTTGATCTAAAAGGAATAACGAACAGAAATGAGCATAAAAAACTCATTTTCCCATTATACCTCGTAGTCAAGCAATTTACGGTAGCTCGGTAGAAACTTTTGGGCCATATCCCCAAGATTATACGACGTATTTCAACAATATTTTATTTAACTTAATATTAACAGCACCTTAAAAGGTTGTCAACAAAAAAACGAACATTAAAATATATAAAATATTTAATGTTCGTTTTTTACTATTATTCCCACTCGATTGTTGCTGGTGGCTTACTTGTAATATCGTAAACTACACGATTAATATGGTTTACTTCATTTACAATTCTTGTTGATATTACTTCTAGTACATCCCATGGGATACGCGCCCAATCAGAAGTCATGCCATCAATTGAAGTAACCGCTCGTATACCAATTGTGTAATCATAGGTTCTTGCATCACCCATTACACCTACACTTCTAATGTCAGGTAACACAGTGAAGTATTGCCAAATATCTCGATCTAATCCTGCTTTTTTAATTTCTTCTCTTAAAATCGCATCAGATTCTCGCACAATTTCTAACTTTTCTTCTGTTACCTCACCAAGCACTCGAATTCCTAATCCTGGTCCAGGAAACGGCTGTCTCCAAACAATCTCGTCTGGAATTCCCAACTCTGTGCCTAGAGCACGTACTTCATCCTTAAATAACGTGTTTAATGGTTCAATCAGTTGAAACTTCATATCTTCCGGAAGTCCACCAACATTGTGATGGGATTTAATTGTCTGCGCAGTTGCAGTACCACTCTCAATTATATCTGTGTAAAGTGTACCTTGAGCTAAGTAATCAATTCCTTCAAGTTTTGTAGCTTCCTCATCAAATACATAAATAAATTCGTTCCCGATAATTTTACGCTTTTGCTCTGGATCACTAATTCCCTTTAACTTTGTTAAGAAGCGGTCCTTTGCATCAATTTTTACAACATTCATATTAAAGCCTTCGCTAAATGTCTTCATAACACTTTCAGCTTCATCTTTTCTGAGTAAGCCATGATCAACAAACATACATGTTAATTGATCGCCAATCGCTTTATGAATTAACACAGCAACTACTGAAGAGTCCACTCCACCACTAAGTGCACATAGCACTTGTTTGTCACCAACTAGTTTTCTGATTTTCTCTATCTCGATTTCAATAAAATTTTCCATCGACCAAACTTCATGACATTCACAAACTTGGAAAACAAAGTTTTTTAACAAATCGTTGCCGTATATAGAATGACGAACCTCTGGATGAAACTGAACTCCAAATAATTGACGAGACTCATCACTCATTGCTGCGATCGGACAAGAAGGACTTATAGCATCAACCGAAAAACCTTGTGGAGTTTCTACTACTAAATCACCATGGCTCATCCAAACGACTTGTTCAGCCGGAAGATCATTGTATAGAGCCGAAGCATTAGCAACTTGTATGCCTGCTTTTCCATATTCACGATGTGTCGCTCTTTCTACTTTACCACCAAAGTGCTTAGTCATAAGCTGCATTCCATAGCAAATTCCTAGGACAGGAATTCCTAACTCAAAAATTCTCTCATCACAGCTGAATGAATTTTCTCCGTATACACTGTTAGGACCACCCGATAAAATAATGCCTTTTGGCTGCATTTCTTTGATTTCTTCAACCGTAATGGTATGTGGGTGTAACTCACTGTATACACCGAATTCACGAATCCTTCTTGTAATTAATTGATTATATTGACTTCCGAAATCTAGTACGACAATCATTTCTTGTACATTTTCCAAGCTAGTCACCTCTATTTTAAAATTGTGTTCATAGAATCAAAAAAAAAACTAGAATCTGCCCCTCTAAAAAGATAAGAAGGCAGAATTCTAGTTTTATTGCACTAAATTAGAATACCTGCCTTCATAGTCAAGTCATTTACGGTGACTCGGTAGAGACTTTCGAACCATATTATCGAGGATATATGAAGGTATTACTCATTCAATTTTAGTCTATTCTATTATTGATATTCTATCGCGTCAAGATGAAGTCTTTTTAATTAAATTTTCCCATAATTCAACTGAATTCAACCATTCCTTTTCTACACTACCTTTTCGATACACAGCCCGCTCATAACTTCTAGTTAACGCCTGCATGTCAGTTGATCCATAGAATTTATCAATGTAAACAGCATAATCTCTTAGCGTTTGACCGGGATTACGTTTTAACCCTACCTTTTCATATTGCTTCAGCAAGGCATTATATGCTTTAAAATACGTATCTTCTTTTTTTCGCTTCTTATATCTAAAGATCGCGTAAGCAGGATACCATTTTGGTTTTGTTTTAAAAGCTACATAGCTCAATAGCAACAGTATCCATAATGTAAGCAACGTGTTTTTCCACGAAAAAGAATCCTTTACTTTTTGAACAATATTTTTGAGGCTATTAGTTTCGCTTTGATCTAACTGTTCTTTCTTTTCATCCTTTTCGGGTAATAGCGTTTCATCTCTTTCTGGCGTCTCTGGCTGTTGTGCTTCCTCCTTCTTGGAGAGGTCATACACAAAATTAAATGGATTATCAAATCCTTTTGTCGGCTCAAATGGAACCCAACCAAATTCAGGAAAGTACACCTCTACCCATGAGTGGGCGTTATTGTTTGTAATCTCATATTCTCTTCTTTGATCATCAATTGTTTGTATGTATTCTCCTTCGGTGTACCCTTTTACCCACCTTGCCGGAATACCAAGTGAACGAACCATTACAATCATTGATGTGGAATAATTATCACAATACCCGCTCTTTGTCTCAAATAAAAACTGATCAACATAATCTTCATCTTCATCAGGTATCCCGACATTTTGAGTATCATAGGTATAAAGATTTTCTGTAAAATATCTTTCTATATCAAGTACCTTCTCATACCTGGTTGTTTTATCGTCAGTAATAGATCGAGCCAAATCTTTTACTCTTTGTGGAAGAGATTCAGGTAGTTGTGTATAGGTTTCCATAAAGACTGGATTTTTCTCTAACCCTATTCCACCCTTTACTAGCTTTAATTCCTCTACAGCAAACGTTGGAAAATCATAACTAACAGAATACTTATCTAAAGCGACAGATGAAGTACCTCGTAAAGTAGAGATTTTTTCAGAAAACGTATCAACACTATAAAATACATCTGGTTCTGACTCCACAACCCTAAGTCCAACTGGATAAATAAGATGATAGTATTTTTTATTAATCGTTAATGTTGCTTGTTCAATATATTCCGTTTCTGTTTTACTTTCATACCAAGTAAGAAGATCATTTTCCAAATTAAACGAGCGATTTTCAGGCTTATAAGATGCTTCCCATCCTTTACCTGTATAAAAATCTTTTGTTTCAACTCTCCAGTAATGTCTCTTTTCATCGATTACATTAAAGACGACAGTATCATCTGGTAAAAATGGTCCACCTAACTGAGAATCATTTGTTCCATAGCCTATCTTCTTTACTCCGTTTCCAGAGCCCTCTCCATCTCCTTTTCCGTAGCCTTTTAAATAAGGAACTGGGTCAGGCCAATAAGGCTCTGCTTTTGGTGCGATGAAACTAAATACTGTTGTCGAGGCAAGAATAATGACAAGCGGTATCATCCACCTTGAACGGACATTTGAACTTTTTAATAACCCTTCTGAAAGACGTAGCCTCTCAAAATAAAGCATACTAATCATCAGAAATCCAACCATTAATGAACGGACAATTGCCCACTTTGCATCATAAGGACTAAACGTATCAAGTACCGTTATGTAGATGATTGTAAGGATAAGAAACAGAAGAATTCTTTTTTGAAAAATGACCCAATAAAACATTAAGTAGCCCATTAACCAAAGTAGAATAAAAAACAACAATGTTCGAAAAACTGAAGACATCTCGTACCAATTTGCTTGAAACAGCAAGCTTAGATCAACTGACAATTGATAAAAGAAAACTTTAAACCATTCAGAACTTAAAAATACACCTTCATAAAAGCGAAAATGAACCAATAAAAGAATCAATCCTACTTTTACGATTGATGAAATTGCTAAGTGAACTTGAAAGTATGAAAGAAGAAAACTCATTCCGATGAAAAGAACAAATATACTTATACTTTCCGTATCTGTTACAACCGTTAATGGCCTTAACCATTCCCACAAAAGTAGAAAACTAAATACATGCATCAGTAAGTTTTCTATGTCACGATTACCATTTTTTATATTCATGACCTGCTCACCTCAAAAAAGACATCTGAGTAACCACCCTCATACACGACTTTCACAAAATAATTTCTCTTTCGAATCTCATCTATTAATCGCAATTCATCTTGTGAAAGCTGAGTATCTTTTCCCTTAACAATAAAAAGTAATAATTCAATCTGTCTCAAAAACATCTTTTCGATCACTTTTACGGTTTCCTCAGTAAGCTCACTTGTTACAAGCATAAAGGTAACATTTTGATATATTTTCTTCGATTCTGTTTCCACCACATGAGCAAACGAAAAGGGTGAATCATCCTGAACCTTTGCCAAATGATAAAAGATTTGATGTTGCTGCATTTCCCCACTTTTCACCGGAAGGACAGTACGTTCACTCCCTACAGAAATGAAGCCTACTTGAGCACCTTTTCTTAAAACTGCTCTTACGAGTGACGCGGTAAATGTTATCGTTTGCTCAAAAAACCGAGACTTTAACCGATCCATAACGATTACTACATCATGACTTTGCTGTTGTTCAAATTCCTTCGTCATAATGCTATTCTTTCTAGCAGATGATTTCCAATCAATCCAAGAAAATCGATCTCCCGGTTTGTATTCTCGTACGCCAACTGCAATCGTTGTATCTCTTTGCATGTTTAAATTGGAAGCCGCTGTTCCTTGCTCAAACTTACTTTCAATTTGACGATAGACCATGTTGATATAACTTGGATACACTAAGAATCGATCCTCTACATCAACTTGTATTTCTTTTTCAACTAAACCAAACATGTCGCCCGTTTTCAAACGGATGGTCGAAAACAAATGTTCTCCACGAGGGATTTGAAAGGAATATTGGCAAGTCAGATTTCGCTTAAAACCGGGAAAAAGAATCACTTTTGTCCCTTTTGTTAAAGTAGTAGTCCTAAGTTGTTGAGGAATTACTTCTTCAATAATCATATAAAAAAGTGGAAAAGGAATTTTCCGCTGAATTTCCAGTGTTGCAATAAATTTTTCACCTGCTGTGTATTCTTTTTGGTTGGTTTTCCGAATGACATTGACCATTGTAAATGGATAAATGGATAAAAGAATTGAGTACAGCCCAAACGGCAAAAAACTATAAAATAAAAACCAGCTAACAAACCCACCTTGGAACATCGCATAAACAAAAGTAAGAGCAAGAAGAAGCAATACGACAAAAAGCTTTCTAGTTGTTTGAACGTATTCTTTTAGGATGTTCATTACCGATTCAACGTCCTTTGGACTGGTACAGGTGTCCTTTCAATGATTTTATGTACCACACTTTCAGGAGTAACACCTTCAAACTTTGCCTCTGACTTTAAAATCATGCGGTGGGGTAACACGTAAGGTGCTAAAAATTGTACATCATCTGGAATGACATAATCTCTACTTTTTATTAATGCATACGCCTGTGCAGACTTCATTAAGCCAATAGATCCACGTGGACTTACACCTAAATAAACCGAAGGATGATTTCTCGTTTTACTTACTAAATCAACGATGTACTGTTTAATTGTATCGTCAACGTATATTTCCTTCACTTCATCCTGTAGCTTAATTAATTCCTCTATTGAAATCACAGACTCTAATTGAGCAATTGGTGATGTTTTTTCCAACCGATTTAATAACTCTAATTCTTCAGCTTCAGTAGGGTAACCCATATTCATTTTCAATAAGAATCGATCTAACTGCGCTTCAGGTAAAGGATATGTCCCCTCATATTCAATCGGATTTTGAGTGGCCATAACAAAAAACGGCCTTGGAAGAGCTTTCGTTACACCATCAACTGTCACACTACTTTCTTCCATTCCTTCTAGAAGGGAAGATTGAGTCTTAGGTGATGTACGGTTAATTTCATCTGCTAACACGATATTACCCATGATTGGTCCTGGTCTAAACTCGAATTGCATCTCTTTTGGATTATAGATCGAAACGCCCGTAACATCTGATGGCAATAAATCTGGCGTAAATTGAATTCGTTTAAAGTTTGCACTAACAGACTTCGCTAATGAACGTACCATCATCGTTTTTCCTACTCCAGGAACATCCTCTAATAAGACATGCCCATCAGCAAGCAATGCTACTAAACTAAGTGTCGCAACATCTCTTTTTCCAATCATGACTTTCTCTATGTTTTCAATTACTTTACCTAATACTGGATGATCTTGATCAAACGTTGTCATCTTAAACCCCCTAGTCTCTTTTAACTATCCTAAATTTCATAACTACTAATACTATTCGGAAAATATTTCTAAATTCCTTTATAATCATTGAAATATGAAAGAATAGGTGCGCTACACTTACTATCAGACGATATCCTTTTCCAAAAAGTTACAAATCATTCTCGTATGAATATAACGACTAGTTCGCTATTATGCTTTAAAAACACAATCAATAATCAGCATATTTTTTCGTTCGAAATTTTCAGATTTTATATATAGAAAAAATAACCAATGATGTATAATAATTAGAGCACCTTAAAAGAGGGGGAATCATAAAAGTGGCAGAAAAAAATTATGAACGTATCGGAGGATTTTTGTATTTTATTGGATTTACGATCATCTTAGAGATTATTTACTCAAGCTCATTATTATATAGACAAACAAAAGAGTATGTAGGCCTTGATATTCAGAAATCACGCATAGATCATGGCGAATTACATACAGAATTCCTTCTAAAAATACTACAATTTGATATTATCGCAGGATTACTTATGATACCTGCACTTTGCTTTCTTCTCTCATTCTTTTTAGATAAGAGAAAACTGTTCCCGGTTGCATTCTTGATTATTTATGGTCTATTTCTATTATCAACATTCATTTCGGGACACTTTTACAGTTTAATTGAGGAAAATGCTAACCGTTCTTACTTTAGTGGTATTTTCATTTACACGTTTTTTGTTCTTTATTTTCTTAATTCAGAACGTGTGAAAAAGACATTTATTTATTCTAAAAATAAGACAATTAATTTGTACACGAACGAGGAAAAAGGTAGAGATGGAATTGGAGTCGATTATTCTGCTCACAAACGAGAAAGTAGAAATTTAGTAATATTATTAAGTGTTATAGCCTTTGTAACATATTATAGTTTAGATTTCTTTATGGACTTGTAGTGGTGAACATAAGTAGATTTACAATTTTAAACTGAAGTGTTATATGTTCTACATATTTGTCAAAAAGACTTCTTGCTAGGTTTTTTATTACGTTTTTTCACCTACAAACATGAACTGGCTTATCAACATAAGAAGATAATGTTGATAAGCCAGTTCATTTTTTTACCTAAAAAAGGAGACAACCTTGCCTCCCTTCCTATTTATTAATTCGAAATCGTGGTACTTCCACTGTTTACAGAAGTAGATTTCTTCCCCTTTACTACTAGAGCAATAACTACAACTAATGCACTAACAACGCTCAATGCTACACTTGCCGTAACCGATGCCTCTTGACCAGCATATTGAACTGCCTGACCTGCAACAATGTACCATGTAACTAGCAATGCATTAATAAACGCTCCTACATAAATTGTACCGGTTTTGCGATAGAAGAATGTAGAGATGGTAGCTACTAGGAAGTTAATAAAGACAAACTGGAATGCAACAATGCTTAACAATGACTTCGTTACATCAATTTCTTCTGTCATAAATAGAGGAATGTAAGAAATTAAGATGATCGCCACAATCCCCAGCGTATTAATTCCTACGTTCGCAAAGAACCACTTCCATGCAGTTTTACTCTCTGTAGCACTCTCCTTTAAACGGAATTGTCCATGTAATAATGCTCCATTCACAAGGAAGAACAAGAGGAATGGCGCTAAATATTTTACCATTATCACAAACTGAGCCCAGTTCATTGGTTTAAATGCCATTACCCAAATACGGAAATCAACTAAAAATGCAGCATCCGCAACAAGCGTTAACCCTAATAATGCACCGACTGAGTAGATAGCTAGTAATGCAGATTTCCCAATAGCATTTACATTTAACTGGAAGCCAGCTTTGGAATAGGAAATACCGTAGTTACTAGAATTTGCGCCTTGTTTTTTGTTACTTACATAGTGCCAAATCGCAAATAACACTGCACCAATTACTGCGTTTAATACGACCCAAACAACAAATCCATTTGTTAAAGACTGGGGCCAAAAGCTATTGACTGGTAACCATTTGCTTCCCCACGCTTGGAATTGGAAGTAGGTTAGTGCTGGCACTGCAGTTGCAATAATTGCACCAATTAACCACGAAACCTTAGTCTTATAGCCTTTATACTCTGGTAACGGCTGTACAATAGTCTTAAAGAAGTTCGTACGTAATAGATTTGCTGCAAACGATAGTAAGAACATAATTGCACCTATCATTGCAAATAATGTGCTAAACTCTTTTATTTTCCATACTTGATCAGTTGAATCTATGGGGTTAGGAGCTGGAATGGCTTGCTGTAAGAAGTCTAATACATAAGAAGTGGTTTCAGTAGACCAGTGATTGAATGGATGAGTTTCATTAGGAATATATAGCATACGAGCTGATTCATTTTCAAATGATCCATATAATTCCTTTGGTGTAACTGTATTATCTGTTCCAAAAACCTTTTTTAACTTATCAGTATCAACAATTTGTTTTGCTTGTGGAACTTCCCACATCAGCTTAGCAAACTCATCATATTTACCAAATACAACAGCGTAGTTAAACTCTGACTCCGCCGTTACCTCACCTGCTCCAAACGTTTCGGTTGAAGAGCCAACTTGAATAACCGTATGGACCCAATCAGGATGCGCATTGGCTGCAGCTAGAGTTGACCATGCACCCATAGAATGTCCTTCAACTGCTATTTTCTCTGTATCAACAAAGCCCAAACCTCTCAGATAAGATAATCCTGCGATTGCACCACGTGATGCCAACTCAATTGGTTCTTGTTCTGAGTAGCCGTGACCTTGCATATCCATTGCCAACACAACGTAACCGCGTCTGGCGAATTCAATATTGAATGCATCTTGCACTTCTCTCGTGTTTATATATCCGTGCATTGTTAACACTGCAGGATGCTTTTCTGTGGGATTCATGTTTGAAGGCGTAAATAATTTAGCACTTAGTACGTTCCCATTATTCCCAACAAAACGTACATCCTTAACCGATACTTCCCCCGAGCTCGTTTGAACATTATGCGCTACCAAACTCCCTACTAAGACAATTATCAATGAAATAACAACCGCTAAACGACTAGAAAAAAATGTTTTCTTCAAGGCAATACCCCCTTAAGTTTTTGATGATACTTTACCTACCCTAGAATTCTATCAATCTAAAATTGGTAACGCTTTCACTCAACCGCAAAGTTCTCTTACTTATCCTCCTTTGTAAAAGTGTATGGAAACAAAAAGACTCACAGAATACACTTTTCCTAAAAAGAAAAGTCATATTATGTGAGCCTCCATTTCTCCATTCACAATTATTAACTTACTACTAGTATAAGTTTGCCAAGTTTAAATTGTCAAGTTTATTTAGAAAATTTAATTTATTATAAATGTTCTTTCCTCAGGAAAAATAGCATAATGTAATTCCTTGTTCAATTCCTCTTTATACTGCTGTGTTTGTTTCTCGGTCCAATGAAGAAAGTCTGCCATAAAGTCTATTACGGGCTCCTTCCACTTCTCAACCCATTGTACATTAAAAAATAAAGTGCCTGTTCTTCTAATAAAAAAGTCATTTGGTTTGTACGCCATTTCGTTCTCCATACTATATATAAGTTGAGTATATATTTCTAGAGGTAATCCGTGAGAATGGTTACTATTTTGATAGTTTTTTGCAATTAAAAATAACTCTTTTATATTGGACCCATATCTGCCTACCAAAAATTCGTACTGTTCAGACGTAAAACCTAACGAAAGTGCTTGTGCTTTATAGGATCTAATAAAGGTAGAAAGATTTTTTGAACCTCCTACATCACCTCCTGAGATTGGCATCTTTTTCGTTTTACTTTTCTTTTCTATTTTTTGATTAGTTTTAAAATCAGGTGAGTTCACGATTTTGTTTACAACCATTTCAGCCATCTTCCGATAACCCGTTAATTTCCCACCAGCAATGGTAATCATACCCGATTTCGACACCCATATTTCATCTTTTCGTGATATTTCTGATGGGTCTTTTCCATCTTCATAAATTAAAGGTCTTAATCCTGCCCAACTTGACTCGATATCTTGTGACTTTAAAGTTACATTAGGAAACAAATTCTGAATAGCTTTCAAAATATAAGCTCTATCCTCCTCTGTAACTCTTGGTGATATTGCATCTTCACTGTAGAAAGTGTCCGTTGTTCCTACATATGTTTTATTTTCTCTAGGGATTGCAAAGATCATTCGGCCATCCTCTGTATCAAAATAAACAGACTGCTTTAGAGGAAACTTCAAAGAGTCAACAACTAAATGAACCCCCTTGGTCAAACGAAGCATTTTCCCGCTTTTTGAGCCATCTTTTTCACGTAGGGTATCTACCCATGGACCAGTGGCATTTACCATCTTCTTGGCATAAATCTTATAGGATTTTTCACTAATCATATCCAGTACTTCTACACCTATTACCTTGCCATCTTGATAAATAAAATCTGTCACCTTACTATAATTAACAGCATTCGCTCCACGCGTAACAGCTTCCTTCAATACTTCTATTGTTAATCTAGAATCATCTGTTCTATATTCAACATAATATCCAGCCCCCTTCAATCCCTGCTTCTTAATAAGAGGCTCTTTCTCAAGGGTTTCCTGTAACCCTAACATGCGTCTTCTTTCTGATTTTTTCACCCCCGCTAGAAAATCATAGACTCTTAGTCCGAGAGATGTAGAGAATTTACCGAAAGTCCCTCCTTTATAGAGAGGTAATAACATCCACTCTGGAGTCGTCACATGTGGTCCATTTTCATAAACAATCTCTCGTTCTTTACCTACCTCGGCAACCATTTTCACTTTCAATTGTTTTAAATACCTTAACCCCCCATGAACAAGCTTCGTTGAACGACTTGAAGTACCTGCTGAAAAGTCCTGCATTTCCACAAGTCCTGTTGTCAACCCTCTCGTCACTGCATCTAGCGCAATTCCACTTCCAGTTATGCCTCCTCCGATAATTAATACATCTAATTGATTATTACTCATTTTTTCTAATTGTTGTTGTCGGTTCACACTTGAAAAAGTCATGCTTTTCCCCCCTGAAATTTTATCTATATTCCACTAAACCACCATTGCTGGAGAAATAAAAAAAGAGACCAAAACAAGTCAATGGGCATACTCCCACTGTTTGTTTTGGTCTCTCCTGTGTCTCTAACCGAATGTATTAACTTAACAATAGTATATCATGCCTTACCATACTTTAAAAGGGATACTTACTCAAATAAACTTGATATGTAGGAAATGTGTAGAAAACATCACCGTTCATTTTTCATTCGTGGATCTAGGGTGCATATCAATTTCTTTTTACTCCTTGGGCTCAAAATGCTTCCATAAACTTCTATCAGAAGTTGTAACCGCAGATGCTCCAGATTCAATAGCAGCTTCTACCTCTTCGACTGTTGAAATCAGTCCTCCAGTAAAAATCTCTTTATTCGTTTTCTCTCGAACTTCTGTTATGATTTTTGACATTAACCCAGGCAAAACTTCTATATAATCAGGATCGGTTCTTTCAATTAAAGAGTAACTTTTAGTGATAGAGCTAGAATCTAGTAAGAAGACACGTTGAATTGCTTTTACCTTTTTCTGTTTTGCTTTTAGGATGACGTTTCCTTTCGTCGAAATGATCCCATATGGCTTCATTTCCTGACATACGTATTCTGTCGCAAATTCATCACTTTTTAACCCTTGAACTAAATCAAGATGAAGTATCATTTTTTTATTGTGCTGTTCTGCTAGTTGAAAGCAACTTTTTAACCTCGAAATATGTATATCTAAAAAAACACCATATGTATACTTACTTTCCAACATTTTTTCAAAATCCTTCGCTTCACGAACTGCCGGTAATACCTTTTGGCCATGGAAAGACATTGATATTCCCTCCCTTCGGTTACCTTTTTTATCAATTATATCATGGCATCATTTCCATAGAACAAATAGTGAGCTTTTGTCATTGATATTTTCGTTTACCAAAATGTAAAAACAAAATTATGATACAATAAATGATGCTTCAAATATAAAGGCGGAGAGGTTCTTCACTGTAATTACTCTCTACCTTCTATTAACTCATTTGAGTCCAGCTTAGGAGTGTATTGAAACATGAATAAAAAAGATATTGCACAAATTCGGAAACAATTCAAATTAAATAATGATTTACTTAAAGTTTCAGATATTTTTAATGTGTATATTATGAAGGATTCGAGTGACATTTATCATTACCAAAATCAACCGTTCGAAATGCTTGACCAAGATCAGCAAGAGTTATTTATGAATAACTTTAAAAAGTTACTTGCAGGTCAATTAGATGAGAAACTATTTGAATTAAAATTTCAAAAAGATGCTACTAATAATAGCCAGCTAATCTTACATCAAGGACTACTCAACAATGATGTTGATGGCTGGATTGAAAACATGCTGCAAATGGTAAGTAAAATGCTGTCGAACCGACAATACGAGAAAGATATCGTTGTCACGTTCATCCGTGGAGAATATTTAAAGCCAACAAAACGTGGAAATCCAGAGGCTGAGGAAAGTGCACGAGATACCGTTTATTCACACCCATTTATTTTATGCAGCATCAATAATACTCAAGAGCCCAAAAAAGAACTCCTCTTTGACTATGTAGAAAGAGAATTTAAATACAATTTCGTCGTGGACCCAATCATTAACCTCAACGCTCCTATCGGTGGATTTTTATTTCCTTGCTTTACTGACCATGCTGCAGATGTAAACCATATTCTATACGCAGCCGGTAAAGTGCATGAGCCTGATCACCAATTTATAGAAGATGTCCTAAATGGCGAAGAAACGATGACTGCCAAGGATGATAAAATTGTTTTTGAAGAAATCATTAAAGATGTCACGGGGGACCAACTAAATACATCTACTCTTTCCAATGTATACGAAGAAATTCATCGTCTAGTAGAGGAAAATGAGGAAGAAGAGCAGCCAAAACTAGACTCTAAAGATGTAGAACGTGTTTTAAAGATGAGCGGCCTTGAAGATATAAGCACAGAAAAAGTAGAATCAGCTTTTCAAAAAATAATTGATGATGACAAATATGAGATAAAAGCAAGTAACATCTTACCCAAATTCACGTCAAAATCAATTAAAATCAGCACTAAAATCGCCAACATCTCCATTAGTCCACAAGATTTAAAGTATGTGAAAAAAGTCCAACTCAGCGGCAAACGCTACTTAATGATTGAAGTAGATGAAGACACAGTAATTGAAGGATTCACAATGATTCCTGAAGCTTTTGGTGTAAAACACGAGGATTAACGTTTTAACATCAAGGATAAAAAAAGGCTCCTCACAAGCACTTGCTCTTGTGAGGAGCCTTTTGCTATAGTAGCAAACCATCCTCAGCTTACAGGTAAGCTTTTTTATCATGTATTCTATCGTCAAAGTCACTTGCCTTAGCAGCAATAATCATATGGATGATGAGGAGGTAGAGCTGGAAGTATCCATTTAGGTTTATACGAAGGATCCTTCCAATGCCATGCACCTAACGCAGCAGCACATGCATCAATAGAATGGCTTTCTTCTTCGATTTCAACAGGGATTTCTATAAGCCTCTGGTCGGTAAACCAATTACGAATAAAACGTCTAGCCTCCCGCTGTTGTTTATATATCAACGCAAATTCGATATCTTCCTTTTGGAGCCTCGAGCCAATAACAGCCCCTGGATGAACTTCCGCAATAGAAATTGAATTCGGAGTGTTTAGATTCTCGATTTCTCTACTAAGCTTAATCCCTCTTAATGTTAAGTACACCATTCTATTAAAAGTAGGCGGCATGATGGAGCCAGATTTCATTCCTAACGAAACAATAAATCTCCTGAGATCACGGTCACCTTCCCTATCTCCTCCCCCGTCGTTATAAGATAGGGGGGCATCGATGCCAATAACAACCTCATCTATCAGACTTTGCTCATAAATCTCTGTTAAAATGTCCTGGTCACTTAAATTACTCTCCCACTTAACAAATTGCAACTCATCTTTCTTTTTTTCAAAAACAACTAGAACTGTATCCTTATGATTACTTGGTCCTGACAAATCAATTCCGATAACTCTCATTCACTATCAACCCACTTTCGTAATCAATATGAGATTGATACCCAAAGTTACTACTACAGTTTATTTTGAACTATTATTGTCGTTTTTTCAAAGGTTCGCTGTTTATGATACAAAAAAGAAGCTTTTCATAAGTTTTATAAACGAATGAAAAGCTTCTCATCTATCACTTTACTAAATTTTATTATTTATTGCACTTAAATAGAGGTTTAACGAATCTTCTACCTCGATTGTAATTAACTTAATAAAGTCATCATATTCTTCCTGTGTATGTGCTTTATCTAATGCTTCGTAATAAGCTAAGCGATTTCCCATTTTAATAACAATTGGTGGAAATCCGTCTTTCATGAGCTCTAAATTTAATAACAAACGTGATGTCCTACCATTTCCATCAATGAATGGATGAACTCCAACAAATAAAGCATGTAGCATAGCCCCACGAGCAACTGGATGTAGTTTTTTTGTTACTGCTTGGTTATACCAGTGAAGCAACTGTTCCATCTTTTCTTTTATAAGAAAGGGTGCAGGAGGTATATGTTTAGCTCCAGAAATAAAAACTTGTTGATCTCGATATACTCCTGCGTATTCATCATCAATTCCCTTTAGTATAAGTCGATGTAAATTCTTAATTTGAAACTCGGACAAAGGCTCACCTTTTTGTACAATCTCCTCTACATATTTGATCGCATCCCTATGATTCAAAACCTCTAAGTGTTCACGTAGCGTTTTGCCACCAACAGTTATTCCTTCAAGAACTATCTTCGTTTCGTTAATTGTTAACGTGTTACCTTCTATGGCATTCGTATGATATGTCCATTCTAGTATTAACTTTTCACGTAAGCTTTTTAATGTATATTTTGGTAACGGTCGATTGGCATCTAGATGTTCCTTCTTTTGATTAATAAGCTCGAACATTTGCTTCACCTCTCTCACTAAACACATACTTAATAAATAATTTCAACGTTGCTCTGAATATAACCTCTAAAGCAATTTTTATCAATATTTTATAAATCTATAAATCATATTTTTACTCCATCTTTTAATCTATAAATCTTTTGTTGAGAGCTGTATTAATTATCCCTGAGTCTACCTTTATAAAAATTATAACTTCATCCTAGATGGAGCAAATAATTAATTAGCATGACAGGCTACTCCATTCATAAATAACTTTATATCTAGTTTAGACAAGAAAATGCTCTTTTAACAGGATAACCTTTACAAAAAGTCTCTCGAAAAACCTAAAGATAATTGCTTTCTCTACCATAGTTAATACAAATGTTTTGACCAATTTTAATAATCACAAAAAGGCTTCTCAAAAGTTTATAAAACTAATGAGAAGCCTCTTGTAAACATATCATTTTTTAAGATTCCGTTAGTAAAAATCGACAAAGCCCTTGTGGTTTTAGGGGCAGATTACATCATGCCGCCCCTAAGGTGAGAGTGTGTAATATCTTTAACTTGGTGTGTTTAGAGTGCGATAAATCAGGGCTTTGTAAAATTCTTACTGTAACATCTTTAACGGTGTTTTACCGTTTTTCACTGGATTGCGTTAGCAAAATGTTAGCATTGCTAACGCAATTCAATACATACTTAAGGAATGAATAAGAATCGGGATTCTAGGTAATACCTTTTAAATTAAACTTGACAAACTATTAATGACGTCAATTATTTCATTTTTACATGCTTGATACAACTTTTCTTGTTCATATATAACACTTTGAATCATTTCCAGCGTTTTTCCACTAACCATTTGTATGGCGGTTGTTCAGTAATTGGATAATTCATTCCATCCTTTAAATTTTTCAATGCACCCCCATATTCTTCAAAATCTCTTTCAGAATTCTGTAATATCATAGTACACTAATAATCTCTAATAAATTGAATTATCTTTAACAAAATTCATTGCATCTATAATATTATATATTATTAGATATTTCTTGCGTTAAAGTCCCTTCTCCACTATACTCTGTAAAGTTTTCAGCAGCTAGAATATCTTTTTTCTTAACATCTTGGCGGTTAGTTTATTGGTTTAAAAAAATACATTAAAAAGGAGATTAGATAGAATAAAATCTGATCTCCTCTTTTAGGTATATGGATAACACTTATTGAAGTTTAGTTTGGTCTTTACAAAAACATCTCATCGATAGGCTACCATTTTCAAAAATTTACATTTTTTTTATCTTCTCTTTAAAATTTTCTTTATTTTCCTTCTTTACTATCTCATCATCCTGAGTGAATACATATTCGTCTTTAACCTCTGTCCATTTGCCATACGTGTTCATGTAAAAGTAATTTTCAGTCGTGAATCCTTCTGGAACTTCTGATTCATTTTGTATTGGATTTAAAAACAATAGCACTTTTTCACCTTTTGTTAGATGTGGTGCTTTTGTAGATACTTGGTATTTCTCCCCGTTTATTAGTGAGACTCCTCCAACTCTACTTACGGCAATTTCTTTGAATGGCTTTCCTTTTAGTGTCTCTTCTACTTTTATAATAACCTGAGTAATAATTTGCTCCGTGTCATCTGCTAGTACAGTTTTGGAAGGTAGTATTTCTTTCACTGTACCTGCTACAATGTGAGTGGATTGAAACAATATCTCTTCGCTGTATTCAGGTAATAAGCCCTCTACCGTTTTTTGCTTTGCATCTTTTTGAACCTCTACTTTCGTTGTTTCATTGCTGGGATACAAGTAACTATTAACATTTTCAATATTGTTGTTGCTACAACCAAATAAAGAGATTGATAGAAATGCTGGTAGTATTAATTTTTTTAACATAATCGCTTCATCCTTTCTAATATATAGCCTTTACTCCATCTATATCGTGGCTATGTAACGACTTAGAACCTGTATAAGTATAATACATTACATGTTCTTTTGTATCTGAAGTACTGTACCAACTACCAACATGGTCTAGTCCAAGTGCATGACCTACTTCATGAAGTACTACTGTAGGAAGGTATTTTCCACTTCCAGAAGTTGATGTGGTAAAACTATAGTTAGCATTTATCCAAATTGTTGCAATATACTTTCCATTGTATTCAACATCAGTGACTGCAATTTCGTTATTGGGATAATGACTATAGGAGCTCGAATAAGCTAACCTTTGTGTTTACCAATTTCAATGATCATACTCCTCCTTTTATCCATCAAACTCAAAATAGAATTTTGGTATGTATATGTAACTATATTCTCTTACCACATTAACAAAGTAATTTAGTAGAAAAAAATTCAAGAATTTAAAATCACTTCTTCTATGCATTTTTTAATAGAGTTTCTAACTGATTACTAAGGTTTATATTATGGTAGTAATTGGGATAGCGATAAAAAATAAATCTATTTTGTAGGAAGTGAAGTTAAAAAGACTGAATCTATATCATCTGATGAAGAATAAAAAAGTATTGAAAAAATATCAGATTTCAGGTTAACGGTTTCTTGAATACTGGCAATCATACTAATCATATTCCACTATTTTTCTTCTCTATTTGAATATATATATATATAATTCACCTCAATATAACCATTAATAGATCTCCCTCCGTTAAAAGTTGTTAACTTTTTCTCACTTAAAATTACCATAAATTCTACTAGTTTGTTATTGGGAAAATTCAGAAATATTCAGTGAATAAAACGTATATTTCTGCTCTTATTTTCCCATTACACTTTATTACAATCTTTTAGTATAATAGAATGTCTGTTCTTCTAAAATCTTTTTTAAGACTATCAATATTGCTAAAGATTATCTTGTTTTCTTTCTAAATCATCAAAAATCTATTAATGTTCCTTTATTTTATTTTCTAGTTCTTTATTTATGGTATTATATAAATTCTTAATAACTGGAATCGAAAGAGGAGCCCATGCAAAGTAGATGTTTTCACTACCCAATTTTCCCCTCAAAGCACTAAAGGCTTTTTCAGTATACCTTTTAAAGTATTTTAAATAATAAAAAAATATATCACTTGGAATAATCTACCGACACTTTTTCAAAATAATGGTATTTACCAAGTATTTGAGTGTTCATTTTTAAAATCTGTAACATATTTAGTATTTGCTATTCCCCGGTTTCCGTTGATTAGTACATTTTACTGCCCACTTGACACTGTCTCCCAAGCCGATAAGGCTTGCGGGTTAGAATATTAAATCTTTTAAATGATTAAGTTAAGAAGTAATTTCATTTGCTTTAAACACCCCCCTCCGATTTCGCAATTAAAAAGGAAATTATTCCACAAAGCTAATATTATAACTTTATTCATTAGAAACAAAAAGGCTTCTCAAAAGTATATAAAACTAATGAGAAGCCTCTTGTAAACATATCATTTTTTAAGATTACGTTATTGTAAATCGACAAAGCCCTTGTGGTTTGAGGGGCAGATTACATCATGCCGCCCCTAAGGTGAGAGTGAGTAATATCTTTAACTTGGTGTGTTTAGAGTGCGATAAATCAGGGCTTTGTAAAATTCTTACTGTAACATCTTTAACGGAGTTTTACCGTTTTTCACTGGATTGCGTTAGCAAAATGTTAGCATTTTGCTATTCTTAATGTATCTAAAAAAATGGTACCACTAATCCCCCTTTTTCTATCGAGGAATTAGTCAAATGGTTTTCCTCGCAATAGCACCAAATGCGGAAAGTTGAATTCCTATTGCATAGTATTCTTGTACTGTGCAACAAATGGCTCTGATATTTTTTGTCTCTCTTATTGAGCAATCGCACTCCGTTATTTTAATAATATTTATCTATATTAGACCGTATTGAATTAGGCAATTTTTCAATAATATGATTAGGCAAACCAATTTCCTTTTTAACTTCCGTTTCTCTTCCATACTTATAAATGCTTAAGAAATCCCAAAAGGATATAAAAAAATCTTTGTCCTTATCGTGGATGAATTCCATCCACCCATCAGCTAAGAGTTCATCATCTTCGTTAAATACTTTGATACCAGAAAAGTCTTCTACATCTCCATCCAAGTATGTTGTTCTTTTTCCTTCAACACAACTTTCAGACCAATCAAACTTAAACATATTTGCCTTAACACCATATTGTTTTAGGTCTTTCACTAACAGTTCTTCAATTTTCGTCCTTAATTCAGGTCCCATACAATTTGAAAAACCTAAATCGATGTAATTTGGTTTCAAAAGGTTCACCTCAATTTTACTTACTCAACTCTTTCTCGTCGTTAATTTAAAACATTAAATTCTTAAAATACAAAATACCGTAAAATAAAGCACCGCCTATTACAATAAACAAACCAACCATTATAAAACCGTATAGAAAGCCTTTCCCCATTGAAAACAAATCTAAAAACATATTTTTAAAGATATCTAGTACCTTGCTCACAGTCATCCCCCTTTAACCAATAAAACTATAGGCACTAATACTGCAAGAATTGATGCCTACTGTTAATAAAGATAAGCTCACCGTTTGTTTAATAAGAAATTATAAAGGACCTAAAAGGAATATCTCACCAAACCGTTAAGCCTGTCCTACCATCATTTTCATCAGTTATATATTGAACATCTTCGAAACTACATTCTATTGCGTTTTTATATAACAATTTTAGTTTTTCTTTATCCTTGCAGTAAATTGTTGAGTAAACTGAGTCAACAACCAATAAAACAAGTTCACAATTACTATCTAGAAAATCTTCATATGTCTTAATATTATTAACTTCCTTCCCTTTAGGAAAGGCTTTTAAGTCTGCAAAAATCACATAATATTGATTGTCCTTTATTCTTTTATCCAGAAGGCTTCCATCCATATCATTTTCAACTTCAGAAAATAACGCTTTATCAAATTGACCATCCGTTATAATGTAAGCCTCCTCATTTTGGTTTAGCCAATTAAATGTTGTAATATCAATTGGCTTTAACATATCTGCAAGATAAGTTCCATATTTATTTGGAATCTCGAAACTAATGCCTCTTAACACACCATCACCTCTTAATTATTGCACTCCGTTACAGAAAGGATCGCCTGCAAGTAATTACAATTCCTTGTTGTGCAATAGCTACCCTTTAACGCAATAAGAAAATTGCTTAAAATACTTTAGGATTATCAATAATTAACCACATATTATCTTCGTCATACCCAACGACTTTCCCTATTATTTTGTGTCGAGGATAAAGGTTGTCTCGTTTTGAACTAATTCTACATTTATTATAGTCAGTGATACCAATGATGTCTGGTGAGATGCCGATAATTACTCCTTCAGGATAAAAGACTTCAATTATTCCTTCAATCTCAGAACCAATAGGGAATTTCTCTTTTGATTGATGCCAATTATCACAAAGTTCATCTCTAAATTTGTTCCATATATTATAAAATTGGTTTTCACTTATCTCAGAACCACCGAAATCTATTATTTCATTTTCATCTATTTTTTCTTCAGCTAAATAAAAATGATGCTCTTCATCTTTTCGATTAGATGCTATGTACTTATTCGACGTTACAGCAATCTGTTTAGAAGCAACATCATTATCAATTTCAATATATGTAGTACCTTTTAAGTCATCATCATACCACTTAAAGAATCGTTTCATAATGTTCCTCCCGTCACTTCTTATTCCATTCTTGCTCCCGTTAGTGAAATTTAATCCCAAAAATTAAATACCACTTCACCTACTATTTTGGGTTGCCAATAAATAAGTTGTTCCAATGAAATTAGAAATATTAGCAACTATTATTCTTATATCTTTTATTCAAAATTTTTGTGTAATCGCTGAAACACCGGTACCATATCTATCCTCAGAATGTCTAGATGAAGATGATGAACTAGTTAAAACAACATTAAAAGATAAAGAAGACCTTTTAAACGCTTTAAAAACAATTGTTCCTAAAGTCTATTCAGAAGACAATTGGGAAGTTAGTATGGTTAAACCCTTACTTAATATGAAAGAGAGTGCATATTATGGTATGGCGACGGCACTTTGTAATGAGAAAACAGCAAAAAAAACTTGGTATGTCGAATTACTATTTACTAAGCATCTACCATCTGCAAGTGCATCTACTGGAATTATGTTTGTTACAAAAACTAAGTCAGAAGGATGGAGGGTGTGGTATCAATACAAATAAAAGAATCCATTCACTGTCCTACACCTTTTAATTATAAAGGTGCTTTTTCCTTTTTAAAGATACGCTCACAGTTATTTCAATAGTAATTCTTAGTCATTGAATAACTCCTTCATATCATCTGGAACAATGATTACATCTTCTATTTCAATTTTGTTGTTTTCATGAGGTGGTGTAAGCCTTAACTTTACCAATAGCATTTCTCCATTTTCAAAGGTTAATAATTCGTAACTTCTATAACCAGCCCCAGCTGTTGTAATATCTTTAAGTTCCTTGAATTCCATTTCAGAAATACTGCCTTTCCTACCATCAGCAAACAATGAGTCAAAACTCGCATAATCATTATTATCTATTGCTAATTTCATTAACCAAGCGGTGTTTTCAGGATTATCAGGAGCCACAGTTTTACTACTACAACCAACTACCACCAACAAAATTGAAAAATGTAATAAAAGATTAATATATATCCTCATTTATATTCCTCCTACACACCGTGATTTTGACAATACATTTTCAAAAGTATTAGTACCAACTGTTAAACTATACCCCTCCTATACTTCAACACTAACAGCCATACTTCCTTCTTGAAGTATGGCTCACCGTTACTTTAATAACTCAATATCATTCTTGTTAACTGTTAATGAGTCTAATGTTAGGCCTTGTTAATCTACAAATTCAATTTCATAGTGGTCTGAGTTATGTATAAGCACAATTGTACCTATAGCGTCAACCCCCGCTTGGATTAACGCATCCGTTAGTACAATATAGTTATCCTTCAAAAGATGGGTCTAACACCTTTTTTAACTCAAAAGCAATTGAACCATAACTACCTAATCCAAAATCCCCTAATAATTTAGGTTCATGATTAAGTTTAATTCCCTCTTCGTTCACAAAGTTCTTGGTTACAATATCCCAAATTCAATAATCTACCTTACATTCCTCACCTGTCACTTTTTGAACGCCAACCGTTTTAAAATATCCTTTTGTCCAACCTTGGTCATTTATAATCTGAGGTGAAATTATTAAATTATTAGGGTTCAAATGTTCTGGAGGTTCCATGTCGCATGAAGTCTCATTGAATATGTACACTAAATGTCCACCGTTCATTATCGGGTCCTTAATTGAAATCTTAGTCCTAATAACCTTTCCAAAGAAAAAAATATCTTTTAAAGGCTGAATAACAAATACTTCACCCTCTTTTCTGCGATTTCTGGATGGTTGCATCTTTATTAACAAATCAAATGCCATTAACAATCATTCCTTTGATCAAGTTATCTAATCACTCACCTGATATTTTCTGAAAAAGATCAGCAGCTGCTTGGTCCCGATTCCTTGTTGTACATTCGCTCACCTTTACTTTAAGTACATTAGTTCACAAAATATCTAACTAAATATCCCTGATACACCAATCGGTAATGCATTCCAAATAAGTCCTAGAACCTTAAAGTATAGATAGAAAAATCCCGCAGCTAAAATATAAAACAAAATGTTACTCTTAACCAAACGCTAAATGTTAAAAAAGTAAATATATTTTATATAATTTTTTATTTATTTTTTAACACATAAAAACAACAACCACTTACTCTTATGAATAAATGGTGATTGTTCAATATGATATTTTATTAAAAACTTATTTTCTTTTTAACCAACTGTACACACCTACAAGGTTAGCGACCAGTAAGCCAACAAACATAGAAGTAATAAATTCAATAGAAAAGAGACCTGTAAGAAGTAATAGAACTATAGCTATAAGTATCGGGAAGCTAAGTTTAAGTATTTGTTTGTAGAATGGGAAATTACTATATCTCTTTGATATTGTATATATGTACACTAGAAGAAGGATAACAAAAGAGATATTTAATATGGTTGTCATCAATATATTTTCATTTTCTCGATACCCAAATATCTGAATACTATTTAACCAATCTACCATTTCTACAAAACCTCCAATTTATGTAAATTATTACAAAATTTAGTTTACTTGCTATATTTCACATTATATAATGAATTTTGAGAAAATTAAATAGGAGGGAATACATGAAGAAAGTAATTTATTCTATTATTTTTAATCTTTTAGTTGCATTTGTCGCATTTCAATTCTCACCTACTGTCTTTGCAGAAGTAAGCACCATTGATATAGATGGTGTCAATATCATCTCTGAAACAGATGAAAAAGTAGTTTATCAGATTACGAATGAAAATGGAGAATTACTTGAATATCATGAAGACATCGTTGAAACATCTTCCGAAACTGACATAATGACTAAAGTGTACCTGATTAATGCAGATGGTAGCAAAACAATATATGAAACTTTTGATACGAACATTGAATCTAATGATTCTCTCGAAAAAATTATTCTATCTCAAACAAATTTACAAACTGGTACTACCTTGTATTCAAGTGTTAATTACAGTTCCTTGCAGACTAGAGGTATAGTTATTGATGACCCTAATCCACCTGTAGAATATTCTGTACAACCTACTGAATCAATAACGTTATCAAACACTTCCACTGATGGTTATTCAACTTTGGGGAAAACTGTAAGAGAAAAAGGAGGTAGCTTCCTTTTAAACTCTGTTAGATGGTATCTTTATAGTGATGGAACTGCTACTGCTTGGATGAGTCCAGTAAAACAAAAAACAGTATCAGCAACGAACTCAAAATATATTACTTATAGACAATATGCAGATAAAGTTAGAAGCTATGAAACAAGCTTAGTTACTTGAATGAGCCATGTAAATCCTCATATCGAATGAACTTACCAGTTTCAAGTACCTGTTTTCTTTTGAAGGTTGAGAGTTTTTTGTATAAATCCATCCCCACCCACTTCTCCTTTAAAGTAAATTATTTTTTGATTTTTATTTTCACTTTTAAAAAGTCAATAACCCTTTCGTTTTTTGTGCGGCATCCTGCTTTTTTAACACAATAGGAGCTGCCTCATATACAACAACTCCTTGTTCCAGTTTTGCTTTCGTTTATTAAAATTCACTTTTGAGATCTTCATCCTTCTTAATATCATCAATCATTTTGCCTACTTGTGTAAATATGACTACTAATTTAGTGCCTGGGACGAAACCACTGTCCCTTCGTACTTCGTCTTCTCTGAGCATAAAAAAGAAGCTTCCCAAAAGTTTATCAACTAATGAACAGCCTCTCCTGGCTTGTTTTTAGTAACCATTATTCAAATTCCTTAACCCATTAATCCCTCATCTATATATACTTCCATTCCCTCATCTTCCAGACATTCACCAAAGAATTTAACTGCATTCCGATAGTCGAATTTAAGTATATTTAAATCTTGGTCATCTGCATCATATACAGCTACTGCAACATCATATGCATAAAGAGTGACGTAATTATCTGATCGCTTCTTTAGATGCGCCTCCACGCTGAATTCCTTGCCCTTAATTACTTTTTTGTTTGACTTTAATGCCAAAGAAAGTAATTGTTTAATTTCTTCCATTTATCTAACCTCCAATTGTTAGCTCTTCACATATAAATGTACCTTATTAAATATGCCCAACCCACTGAAGGACCGTTCACTTAATTTGATTGCTTTTTATATGCTCCATCTGTTCGGCAAAGAAACTGCTACATTTCCACAATTTGCCGGTAAGCGTAACATAGGTTCTTTCATTATAGTTGATTTTTACGTGATTCTAGAAGTAATAATTACTTCCGAAGAAGTTCAAAATTGATTCTTCCATACATGATGCTTTTGGACTAACTTATTTATACTCCCTTCGGCAAACCCGTTGCAATAATAGTTACTCACCTTACCGTAAATATATTCGAAGGAGCATCAAAGGTCATCCGTGACAGAAAACTCTTTGCTGCGCAGTATTTAGTCAAATACGAAAAAAAGATCACTTTCAAAGTGATCGCGTTTAAATATAAATTCGTAACCAGTATCGTTGTACTGTTCAATATCACTAACGAAAAACACTACTAACATTAAAGGAGACACGATACAAATAAAAAAGAATTGCATTCACCAGCATATTTACTGATCTCGCAATCTTTTAGCATAGTTTAGATAGTAAATTTACTCTTTTTTTCTACATGAGGTTGTCCCAAACTGATATTAGCGAAGGAACACAATTTTGCGCCATATGCTATTTACATTTCTCCGAAAGATTAAATAAACATTAGCACACTATCAAAGTATGATCCTTTAAGTTTACAATATGTTATACATTTTTAAGGTCTCAATAATATTGTCATAATAAATTTTGATATCTCTTTCAACTTCATCAAACGTTTTATTTACTTTTGCAAAAACTCCATAATCTATAAAAGTAATGGTTTGTGTTGTTCCATCCCAAAAAAAATCTTCTAGGGCATCAAAATCAGAGAAAAAGTACCCCTTTTTGCCCATCTCAAGAAGTAGCTTGTAAAGTTTTTGCGGAAATATTTCCGGTAGCTTTTCACCCTTTTCATCTAGGTAAGAAAGTTGTACTCCCTTTGCTTTCTCCATAACAAGAAAATCTTTTTCAACATATGCGTATAAAATTGGTACACCTTCAATACCTTGTAAATCACGTAAAGGAATATAATCAAAATGTTTACCTTGTTTTGCCTTTTCAGTAAATTTTTTTATAATATATTCTTGTTGGTATTCGTAAATTTTACCATGACTACCGCCATTTAGTTCGTTAATTTCTGCCTTTACCTCACTTTTCTCTCTCTCTCCAATTGCTGCTCTACACAAAATTTCAAGTTCTTCAGGTAATTCATTGATAATAATTAACATTTAAAACCCCTCTTTTAATACTATAAAATAGTAAGATTTCTTCTAAGATTAAGTCCCGTTAAAAATTCTAGCCAATATTATTAAATACTTGTTCTAATACCGATGAATGTTTAGTTTAGTCATAGAGATACATTTCGACATTCCCCTTAAATTTCCTTTTATTAGTTAATAATGCTGATACTCAAAAAACTATTTATTATTCTCCTTTCCAAATAGTATTTCGTTTAAATATTCTGCTCCGTTCGTTTAAGTGTTCCGTTCAAAAGTCTTCTAAAATTGGAGATCTTAGCTGCGTAGTATAAAGTCTTCTTTGCAATACAAGCTTAACATGCGTAATGTTAATACAATGAGTCGTATTGGATAAAATAAAGTTAACCTTCTTTCCTTACTATTAAAACTCATTCTTTACCTTATAATTAAGCTCTTTTACAATTTTGGACTATACTTTTGCCTACTTGTGTAAATATGACTACTAATTTAGTGCCTGGGACGCAACCACTGTCCCTTCGTACTTCGTCTTCTCTGAGCATAAAAAAGAAGCTTCCCAAAAGTTTATCAACTAATGAACAGCCTCTCCTGGCTTGTTTTTAGTAACCATTATTCAAATTCCTTAATCCATTAATCCCTCATCTATATATACTTCCATTCCCTCATCTTCCAGACATTCACCAAAGAATTTAACTGCTTTCCGATAGTCGATTTTAAGTATATTTAAATCTTGGTCATCTGCATCATATACAGCAACTGCAACATCATATGCATAAAGAGTGACGTAATTATCTGATCGCTTCTTTAGATGCGCCTCCACGCTGAATTCCTGGCCCTTTATTACTTTTTTATTTGACTTTAATGCCAAAGAAAGTAATTGTTTAATTTCTTCCATTTATCTAACCTCCAATTGTTAGCTCTTCACATATAAATGTACCTTATTAAATATGCCCAACCCTCTGAAGGACCGTTCACCTAATTTGATTGCTTTTTATCTGCTCCATCTGTTCGGCAAGAAACTGCTACATTTCCACAATTTGCTGGTAAGCGTAACATAGGTTCTTTCATTATAGCTGGTTTTTACGTGATTCTAGAAGTAATAATTACTTCAGAAGAAGTTCAAAATTGATTCTTCCATACATGATGCTTTTGGACTAACTTATTTATACTCCCTTCGGCAAACCCGTTGCAATAATAGTTACTCGCCTTACCGTAAATATATTTGAAGCCATCCGTGACAGAAACTCTTTACTGCGCAGTAAACAGTCAAATGAACATCAACTTATTGAATCAAATACTTTTTATGCTGCTCTCGCTTTCGCTCATGAGTAATCTTTGCATATCTAAGTGTCGTATCTGGTGAACTATGTCCTAAGAGTTCTTGAATTGCAACTAATTCAGCACCATTATTTAAGGTTAAAGTAGCAAAAGTGTGTCTTAAAACATGGGGACTTACTTTGTGTTGTAAACCTGCTTTTTGAGCAATTATATCTATTTCTCTTTGTATTCCTCGTTTAGATAGTCTTCTATAAGGTTTTCTCTCTGTAACCATCAAGGCTTCACAATTATCATTTCTTCCTTTTATATATTTACCTAAATGATACATAGCTCTAATCGAAAAATAGACTTCCCTTTGTTTATCACCTTTACCAATAACTAATGTGCTCATATTTTGTAGATTTATATCTGCTTTATCTAATCCGTGAACTTCAGACAATCTACAACCTGTCGCATACAATATTTCTAGAAAAGCACGCTGCCTGACTGTATCACAGGATTCTCTTAACATTTCTAGTTCTTCGATTGATAATGATTTTGGAAGTCGGTATTCATCTTTTGGAGCTTTTAATTTGGTAGTTGGATCTCGCTTAATATATTCTTCTGAAGCTAACCAACTAAAAAAACTCTTTAAAACAGATAATTTCTTTCTAATTGTGCTCATTTTTAAGGTCCCATCTTGACTTAAATACATTCGGACATCCGCTGTAGTTATGTCCTCAACCTTCTTTTGTACAATATCAGCAAACATATTTAATTCCATTAGGTAGTTGTCTAGAGTAATAGAACTTAAACCTTCTAGTTTTTTTGCAGAGAGGAACAATTGTATTTTATCCTCAAGGTCAGGATGTACCTCACCTAGCTTAACTCTTTGAATGTAATACTTTGATAGAACAGTAGATAATTTATTCTTTGTACTTTCTACTTCAATATCAGGATACAAATCTTTTAAAGCAGCCACTAAATCTGATAATATATGCTCACCTAGATTCATAATCATCAACTCTCCTTAGTTCTTATTAGTAACTAAGGATTACCTATACAAACAGTAAAAATACCAACAGAGAGAGTATTTAGCGCTTTTAATCCTATGAATAAAGAAGAGACGATTTTTTTGGGTAATCGTCTACTAATGGTTGTGTATAGCTGCTAGTATCTTTGTACTACGTAGCTTAAAATGGATAATTTTGTATTTAAATCTAATAATAAATCTAACGGAGGGGAGATGGATAGTAAATAATCATTATCGTGGCGAGACTTGAGAGTTTTGAGGGGTGGGTGCCTAGTCAATCCTCTGCACTAGTATTTTACGCTGATTTTCACATCTTGATTGGTTCCCGAGAATAGCTGACAGTCCAATAATAAACAGAGCCCTTGATAACAATACTGTTAAATCAAGGGCTCAAAAGCCTGCTTATTAGATATAAAACTTTACGCCAGTGTTAGTAAACGAAGTAAACAAGATTTTCCTGCTCATCATATTCTATTTTACATTTAATTCCTAAAGTGGTAAAAAAAACATCTAATGGAATATAGGTTTTACCGTTGATAGTAACAAATCCCTGTTCCTCCCCAGGCTTTGAAGTACTCTTATACTTTTTTTCTCCATTGGAAAAGGTTATATTAAAGTAACTTTGATTGGAACCATAGTTTACATTGTACCACTCAAAATAATTATTTGTTACATCATGACCAATTCTCAACTTTCTTGTTCCGGAAGCCTCTTCCTCAACAGAATATTCATTATTTGAAATTGCAATCATTTTAGCCAACTTATCTGGGGAACCTCCATGGTAGTAATTACCGTAATTATCCACTAACATTGACGCATAAGTACTCAAAGAACTTGCTAATGAAAACGTCTTTCCATCTATTTTCACACGAACAGTATGGTCGTAGACGTCTTCGTACGTTGTCGGAAAAAGTTGACCCTCCCATTTCGCATTCCATACTTCCTCAGAATATAATAACGTTGCATACTTAGGATGCGTTTGGTCATTTATAAGTGCTTCATAATTCCCTGAGGTTACAAGAAAAGAGAGATAATCATCAAGGCGATCCCTTAGTTGACTTTGTTCCAAGGGAAGTGCGAAACCGTACAGTGTAACTATTGATTTTTCCCCATCACCCTGGATATCTCCGGAGTGCTTATAAGGACGGGTATATAATAGACCATCGCCACTTCCGTCAAAATATGTAATAATATCTGCTCGATATTCTCTATCCTCTGGTACCTTCTGCATTTCCGCTGCTGTCAAGAGGTTAGAATGATAATCTGCAAATAAGTAAGTAAGTCCTTCCTGATGGAAAAAACCTTCCAGAATCTTTCTTGCAATTGGATCTTTATAATGGTCAGCAACAACAACGTTCGGAACCCTAGTGTCATGTTCCGTTATTTCCAGACTTTTATCAAATTCAGATTGACTCGTAGTTTCGAGCGAAGTAACATCACTAGTTTGCGTTTCTGCAGACGTTTCCTCAATAATATTATCCAACGCATCAGTTTGATTTTCTTCAAACCCATTATTTTCCTCCACATCCCCGGCTTTTGAACATCCTGTTATCATTATTAAAAAAATTAATATCAGTCCAACATACAATGTCTTTCCCAAATTTAATTCTCCTCCTGCAATTTAACTTCTTCTTATTATACATTACTTCAGAAATAAAAGTTGCAGAGGGATGATAATTGTTGCACAGTATAAAGTCTACTGCGCATAAAATTCCCCTTAACATTTACTTCCTCCATTAAAATATCTCTCCCAAATTATCTTGAAAAAGAAGAACTTGCTTTGTTTTTAGAAACAGCAAAACAATATGGTCTCGAGCATGATTACTTGGTGTTTTTAATCCTAGCTTATACAGGCATTCGGGTTGGTGAGTTAGTTGCGCTCAAGTGGAAAGATATCAATTTTAAAAATCACACGATAAGAATCACCAAGACGTATTATAATCCCAATAATAATGCCGTGGAGTATCAATTACTACCACCAAAAACCCGAAAATCGAGGCGAGAAATCGTTGTGTCTGAAGAGGTTATCAAAGCGTTGAATGAGCACAAAAAGTTCCAAAATAAAGTGATTGAGCAAATAGGTAACAGTTACTATAACAAGGATTTTATCTTTGCGAAGATGGAGCGACATTTCGGTTATCCCATTGTGATAAAAAACGTTAGAGACCGAATGAAAAGATTGCTGAGAATCGCAAATCTCAATGAAGAGTTAACACCGCATAGTTTAAGGCACACCCATACGTCACTTCTTGCCGAGGCCGGTGTGTCACTCGAACAAATCATGGACCGTCTTGGTCATACAGACGATAAAATTACGAAAAATGTATACCTCCATGTCACGAAAGAAATGAAAAAAGAAGCCTCTCAAAAGTTCAGTGAACTCATGAGAAGCCTCCGTTAATTTACCTCAATGTTAGCAAAATGTTAGCAAACCACTCTCACCTTACCAACAAACCCAGTCATATCAAGGGGTTGAGGGGCAGATTACATCATGCCGCCCATTCCACCCATGCCGCCCATGCCGCTCATGTCAGGCATGCCGCCGCCGTTTTCTTCAGGGATGTCAGCAACTACTGCTTCTGTTGTTAAGAACATAGCAGATACGCTTGCTGCGTTTTGTAGAGCTGAACGTGTAACTTTAGTAGGGTCAACGATACCCGCTTCAATCATGTTTACCCAAACACCTGTAGCAGCGTTGAATCCGATACCAACTTCTTCACGCTTTAAGCGCTCAACAACAACTGATCCTTCTAAACCAGCATTGTGTGCAATTTGGCGAACTGGCTCTTCAAGTGCACGTAACACGATTTTGATACCAGTTGCTTCGTCGCCTTCAGCAACGATTTCAGATACTTTATTGTATACATTTACTAGCGCAGTACCACCACCAGCTACAATACCTTCTTCAACTGCAGCACGAGTAGAGTTTAATGCGTCTTCAATACGTAATTTACGTTCTTTTAATTCAGTTTCAGTAGCAGCTCCAACTTTAATAACTGCAACTCCACCAGCTAATTTAGCTAAACGCTCTTGTAATTTTTCTTTGTCGAACTCAGAAGTTGTTTCTTCTAATTGAGCACGGATTTGGTTTACACGAGCAGCAATTTTGTCAGACTCGCCAGCACCTTCTACGATTGTTGTATTTTCTTTTGTTACAACAATCTTAGCAGCGCGACCTAATTGAGTGATGTTTGCAGATTTAAGATCTAAGCCTAAATCTTCAGTGATTACTTCTCCACCAGTTAACACAGCAATATCTTCTAACATTGCTTTACGACGATCACCGAATCCAGGAGCTTTTACAGCTACTGCATTGAATGTTCCACGAAGTTTGTTCACTACTAGAGTTGCTAGAGCTTCACCTTCAACATCTTCAGCAATTAATAAAAGTGGTTTACCTTGTTGAACAACTTGCTCTAACACAGGTAAGATTTCTTGAATGCTTGTAATCTTTTTGTCAGTGATTAATACATATGGGTTTTCTAGAACTGCTTCCATTTTGTCAGAATCAGTTACCATATAAGGAGAAGCATAACCACGATCGAATTGCATACCTTCTACTACTTCTAATTCAGTAGAGAAACCTTTAGATTCTTCAATTGTGATAACGCCGTCGTTACCAACGCGCTCCATCGCTTCAGCAATTAATTGACCTACTTCTTCGTCAGCAGCTGAAATCGCAGCAACTTGTGCGATAGAAGCTTTGCCTTCGATTGGTTTAGAAATTGCTTTTAACTCTTCAATTGCAACTGTTACTGCACGCTCAATACCTTTACGGATACCCATTGGGTTAGCACCAGCAGTTACATTTTTTAAGCCTTCACGAATCATTGCTTGAGCTAAAACAGTTGCAGTCGTTGTTCCATCACCAGCAACATCATTAGTTTTGCTAGCTACTTCAGCAACTAGTTTTGCACCCATGTTTTCAAATGCATTTTCTAATTCAATTTCTTTTGCAATCGTAACACCGTCATTTGTAATTAATGGAGAACCAAACTTTTTCTCTAGAACCACGTTGCGTCCTTTTGGTCCTAACGTTACTTTTACAGCATTAGCAAGTGCATCTACACCACGTAGCATTGAACGACGTGCTTCTTCACTAAATTTGATTTCTTTTGCCATGTTCAAAAGCCTCCTCTAAAGTAATAGTTATGATATATTTGTTATTTTTCTTAAAGCTATCAATTAGCCAATTACAGCTAAAATATCGCTCTCACGTAAAATTAAGTATTCTTTTCCTTCGTACTTTACTTCAGTACCAGCATATTTTGAGAAGATAATGCGGTCGCCTTCAGCAACTTCTAGAGCTACACGCTCTCCACTCTCTAATACACGTCCTGTACCTACTGAAACGATTTTACCTTCTTGAGGTTTTTCCTTTGCAGAATCTGGTAACACAATACCGCTTGCAGTTTTCTCTTCTGATTGTACTAGTTCAATAACAACGCGATCACCTAATGGCTTTAACAAGTGAAACAACCTCCTCAAATAATAGTAAATATTTTTTATTCGTTACTTTTATTAGCACTCAGTTATCTTGAGTGCTAACACAATTATTATATTAATGAATCTCTATTTTTTTTTCAAGTATTTAAGAAAAAAAATTAAAGAGTTTTTCAAAAAAATTCTTATCTTGCTCCATACTAGAATACAATGAGAAGAAATAAGCCCTTTCCCACACCCTTCTAAATTATGTCACAATGTCCAAAATATAAACCTAAAGATTAATTTTTAATAAATATTTTGTAGCTACCCTGAAAATACGACACTGAACTTTGGGTGTTAACCTTCGTTGCAGGACTCTCGCTTTCCACGGGGCGCCACTTGAGCCTCCTCGGCCTTGGGCCTGTGGTGTCCGGGGCCCGGCGCATTTCCCGTTGGAGTCTCGGTCCGTCCACTTCGGTTAACACGCATGAATACTTGGATACAACATTCTAATAACAAAACATTTTCATTCACCATGGTGCAATTCTTAAATTAGGAATCGACGCTCTATATTCCAATTGTAATTTTCACTATTCTAATGAAGTTTTTGTTACACGCGCGTCTGCCTAGCTTATTAGTAATGCTTGCATTGAATTGTGTGGTAAAATGGTAACGGACAAGTTGAAGATGACTTTTAAAGGAGTTTTTATTTGTGAAAAAAAGGTACTGGTACGTCATATTAACGTATATTCTCATGCATTTATCAGTTATTATCGGTGCACCTGTTCTATTATTTTTTGGAATTGGTAGTGGTGAGGAATTAGAGAAAGGGATGGCGATTGCTTCCTCCTATTGGTTAATCATTAGTTTTCTCGTTGCTTTTTTCATGATAATTTACATATTGAGAGAAGATATAAAAGAACGTCATCTTAGTAGTGGTCGTTCGACTAAAAGTGAAGCATTTGCTTGGGCTTTTGCAGGTATTTTCATTGCTTTGTTTTCTCAAATCATTGCTGCAAACATTGAAATACGACTATTAGGAATTGAACCTGGTTCTGATAATACTCGTCAATTTGTTGAGTTAGTCAAATTAACACCAATGCTGTTTATCGTTGTCGCCATTTTAGCGCCAATTCTGGAAGAAGTCATTTTTAGAAAGATCATCTTTGGATCATTGTATAAGAAATTTAATTTTTGGATTTCTGCCTTAATTAGTTCTTTTATTTTCGGTGTGGTTCATAGGGAGTTGGAGCATCTTCTTATGTATGCAACGATGGGACTGACTTTTTCATTCCTATATGTAAAAACGAAGCGAATCATCGTTCCAATTGTTGCTCACGTTTCAATGAACTCTATGGTTATGCTCATACAAGTTGTATTTGCAGATGATATCGAAAGAATAATGAAACAAGCTGAACAATATCAAGCATTTATTGGAGGATTATAGATTATGCGTCGTACTTCACCCTTAACAATGGGGATTATGTACACGTTGATGGGCATTTTATTCACATACTTGGCCATTGGAAGTGTGCAAGAAACAATTTGGACTTTCCCAACGATCATACTCATGCTAGTTGCTACCTTTGATTTTGGCGTAGCCATTCGCATGTTTATCCTTTACGCAAAACTAAAAAAGATTACAAAAAATACACCTCCTAAATAGGATGGTGTATTTTTTGTTAGTCTTTTCTTTCATTTGCTTGAAGCATCTCTGCTTGCTTTGCTTTTCTATATGCACTTTTTGACACGAGTATGCTTATTTCATACAGACCGAACAACGGGATAGTAACCATCAAATGCGAAATCACTTCTGGGGGAGTGATCATTGCCCCTATGACAAGTAAGACAAAATAGGCATATTTTCTAACCTTTACTAAAAACATTGGTGTCACGATACCAAGTCGTGTTAAAAACATGACAACAACTGGCAACTGAAATAATAAGCCAAATGGCAGAGTTAGTTGTAATAGAAATTGAAAATATTCATTAATCCCTATCACTTGGTTAATATCCAATCGTTCTGCTAAATTCCCCATAAATTTCACTACAAAAGGAAATAGAATGAAGTAAGAAAATGAAACACCGCTAAAAAACAAGATGACTGAGATTGGGATATAGCTTAGTGTAACATTTCGCTCTTTATCATATAGTCCAGGGCTAATAAACGACCATAACTGGAATAGTATGACAGGTGACGTAATGACAAACGCAATGATAAAAGCAAATTGCATATATATTTTAATAGGGTCAGTTAATCGAAAAGCATTCATTGTTAATTCTTTTGCTTCTTCAGCATGTTGTAAGTAAACAATGATTGGCTCTGCTAAGAAAAATCCTCCTATCATAGCAATAAAGAAGAAAACGACTACAAACATCAGTCGCTTTCTTAGTTCACCAATATGCTCATACACCGACATTTCTTTTTCATTCATGTATGAATCATCCTAACCTACTTTACATCGTCTTTCTTTTTTTCATCGTCTTCATCATCTGCTAATCCTTTAGTAGCATTTTTGAATTCACGCAGTGTATTACCTGCAGCTTTTCCTAGTTCAGGTAACTTTTTAGGACCAAAGATCAGTAACGCAACGAATACTATTAATAAGAGGCTTCCAATTCCAATGTTTGGCACAGCATTCACCTCCTTAAGATGAGCTTATTTTTAATCATTCGAGTAATTTTTCAAGAAATATACAAGTGATTGTAATTCCACTGCCAAATCTATATGATGGACACGAATCGATTCTGGTACATTAATCCTTGCTGGGGTAAAATTTAATATCCCCTTAAAACCAATGTTTACTAATCGATCGGTAATTGTCTGCGCAACAGATGCTGGAACAGTTAAGATAGCTACTGTAACATCTTTCGGCATTTCTTTTTCTAAATCATCGAGATGCCGTACAGGCACACCGCCTATTTCAGTACCTATTTTACTCTCATCTACATCAAATGCAACTTCTATTTTTGTATTATTATTTTTTGAGAAGTTATAGTGTAAAAAAGCAGTACCTAGATTCCCAACGCCAATTAATGTTACCTTCGTTGTCTCATCTTGATCTAATGTTTTTCGAAAAAAGGAGATTAAATAATTAACATTGTAGCCATATCCTTTTTTTCCTAACGCTCCAAAGTAAGAAAAATCACGTCGTATCGTAGCAGAGTCAACCTTTACAGCTTCACTAAGCTCTGCTGAGGATACTCTTTGCTTACCTGACATGGATAAGTTTTTTAAGAAACGATAATATAGTGGCAACCTTCTTGCTGTTGCGTGCGGTATTTTAGATTGATCAACATTCAATTTAGTTCCCCCACATTCCAAACAACTATTTTCTATTTATTTCTCTTTTAAAATCTCCATTTTTCCCACCGGTTTTTTCAAGTAAATAAGTAGGTCCAATGACCATCCCCTTATCCACCGCTTTACACATATCATATATCGTTAATGCACAAACAGAAGCTGCAGTTAAGGCTTCCATCTCCACACCAGTACTTCCTTTTGTTTTTACTTCCGTCGTAATTTCTAAGTGATATTCGTCCGTTTCCTTTATAATCCATTCAAATGATACGTCTACTCCCTTTAATGCAAGCGGATGGCACATCGGAATAATATCAGCTGTTTTCTTCGCTGCCATGATCGCTGCTACTTGAGCCACAGCTAGTACATCACCTTTTTTTATCTCATTGTTCGTAATTTTATCATAGATCGCTTTATTCACTTCAATACTACTTTTAGCGATCGCAATTCTAACTGTTTCATTTTTATCAACAATATCGACCATTTTTGCACGGCCTTGATCGTTAAAATGTGTAAAAGATGACATGGATATTCCCCTCTCATAGTAGACTATACACTATTTTCCCCTTGATGTCCCATACAAGATTGTGAACAAATTTCAAACAGTTTCAAGTTGCTCAATCTAGCTTCGATAAGATACACTTATGAGAGAAACAAGAGGTGAACGCGAATGATATTACTACAAGTAAATCAACTCAAAAAACTATTTGGTGCTGAACTTATTTTATCGAATATAAAGCTTGAAGTACAATCCAAGGATCGAATTGCAATAGTAGGAAGAAACGGAGCAGGTAAATCTACTTTACTTAAAATTATTTCTGGTCATATGTCGTTCGATGAGGGCGAAATAATGAAGCCAAAAAGTGTAACAATTGACTACCTCGCTCAGGATACTGGGTTAGAATCAAATCTATCCATTTGGGATGAGATGCTTTCCGTTTTTTCACATTTAAAGAAATTAGAAAAAGACCTTAGACTGTTGGAAACGGAAATGGGAAAGCCAGAAGCCTACTCCAATCCAACAGCCTATGAAAAACTTTTAAAAGAATACGATCATTTACAGGTTACTTTCAAAGAACTTGGTGGTTATCAATATGAAGCAGATATTAGATCCATTTTACACGGATTCCGCTTTTCTGAATTTGATTACAATACGCCGATTTCATCGCTAAGTGGGGGACAAAAAACGAGGCTAGCTCTTTGTAAACTCCTCCTTACAAAGCCAGACTTACTGATATTGGACGAGCCTACAAACCATCTGGATATTGATACACTTGCCTGGCTGGAGCAATACCTCCAGGGATATCAAGGAGCTATCTTAATTGTCTCCCATGACCGTTACTTTTTAGATAAAGTTGTGACACAAGTGTACGAAATCTCGCGAACGACTTCAACGAAGTTTGTTGGTAACTATAGTAGCTATTTAAACCGAAAAGCCGAGATGTATGAGCAAGAGATGAAACGATATGAAAAGCAACAAGACGAAGTAGCCAAGCTAAAGGACTTTATTAACCGAAATTTAGCGCGAGCATCTACGACAAAGAGAGCACAAAGTAGAAGAAAAACATTAGAAAAGATGGAGCTGTTACATCGTCCACAAGGTGATGAGAAGTCAGCATCCTTTCACTTCGATATTGAGCGACAAAGTGGGAATGATGTGTTAAAAGCTTCAAATATCACGGTTTCATATAGTCCTGAGAAGGAGCCAATTCTATCAAACGTGAACTTTTCCGTTTCTAGGGGAGATAGTATCGCTTTAGTCGGCCCAAACGGTATCGGAAAATCGACCTTACTTAAATCGATTACTCAAAAGCTCAAACCAGTTAATGGCGAGTTTCATTTCGGCTCACATGTCTCGATAGGATACTACGATCAAGAACAAGCAAATTTAACATCAAATAAGCGAGTTTTAAATGAACTTTGGGATGACTATCCAATGAAGAATGAAAAGGATATTCGTACAGTATTAGGAAATTTCCTCTTTTCTGGAGATGATGTGTTAAAACCCGTATCCGCTTTAAGCGGTGGCGAAAAAGCAAGACTTGCACTCGCAAAGCTTATGTTAGAGAAATCAAACTTTCTAATCCTAGATGAACCAACAAACCACTTAGACTTAGATAGCAAAGAAGTGTTAGAAAATGCATTAATTGATTATCCTGGAACAATATTATTTGTTTCGCATGACCGTTATTTTATTAATCGAATTGCCACCAAGGTACTTGAGTTATCCACAGAAGGAATCACAGAATACCTTGGTGATTACGATTACTATCTAGAGAAAAAAGAGGAAATCGCAGAAATCGAACAATTAGAAAAAATTGATGCCAGCATGGCTTCGACCAACACGACTAAATCAGATAAAACCTCCTATGAACAAGACAAAGAACAAAAGAAGGCTGAGCGTCAACGTAAGCGTAGAATTGAAGAAATAGAGGCTGAAATTGCAGTTCTTGAAGAACAAATGGAAAACAATGAAGAATTGTTATGTGATCCGGAGATTTATCAAGACCATGAACAAGTTCAAAAAATAAACGAAGAAAGTGATGCCGCTAAACAAAAGCTTGAATTACTCTATTCAGAGTGGGAATCACTACATGAAATCAGTGGATAACCTCCACTGATTTTTTATTTTCATAAAAATAAATGAGTTATCCCACTACTTATTCACATTATCCACATTGCTTTTTAAAGTTATCAATAATTTCTATATAATTTAATGTACTATTTAACAAAAGTTTAAATCGTTTTTCAACATAAAATGTGTATATGTGGATAACTTACTAACAACATTTGCATATTACAAATATAATATTTTTATAGACCCACTAACACTATCTATGTACTGCATTAGAAAACAGACTATAAAAAAACGAATGCCACCCTATTAAAGGGGACATTCGTTTTTTATAATTCTAACCCAGGATTTGCATTCAGCGCATAATTAGATCTTACCCCTCGTTGAAATAATACACTTCCTGCAGCAGCAATCATTGCAGCATTATCCGTACATAAAGAAAGAGGAGGTATAATCAAGTCTGTGTCATGAAATTCTTTGAATTCTTTTTCTAGTGCCGCTCGTAATCCTTTGTTAGCGGCAACTCCGCCTGCTAAAAGCACTTGCTTAACACCATATTCCTTTGCTGCTCTCATTGTTTTCGTAACTAAAACATCAATGACGCTTGCCTGAAAGCTAGCTGCTAAATCCTTAGGAATAATGGTTTCTCCTCGTTGCTCAGCATTATGAAGAGTGTTAATGACAGCTGATTTCAGACCGCTAAAGCTAAAATCATACGTATCTTCTAGCCAAGCTCTAGGGAGATCAATTGTTGGCTCACCTTCATGTGCTAGCCGGTCAATATGTGGTCCACCAGGGTACGGTAAATTTAGCGTTCTTGCCACCTTATCATATGCCTCACCGGCAGCATCATCTCTTGTTTCACCAATCACCTTAAATGAACCATGCTTTTCCATTAGCACTAATTCTGTATGACCACCTGAGACAACTAGAGACAACAATGGAAACTGCAATTCTGTCATGAGCTGATTTGCATAAATATGTCCTGCAATGTGATGTACACCTACAAGTGGTATATTGTGTGCAAACGAAATAGCTTTAGCTGCATTCACACCAATTAACAGTGCCCCTACTAATCCTGGTCCTTGAGTTACAGCAATTGCATCTATATCAGAAAAAGTCACATTCGCTTTGGTTAACGCCTCTTCTAAAACAATTGTTATTTGTTCTACATGATGTCTTGATGCTATTTCTGGAACAACGCCTCCAAATCGCTTATGACTTTCAATTTGTGAAGCAACAACATTTGTCACAATTTCTCTTCCATTTTTTACAATCGCTACTGCGGTTTCATCACAGCTCGTCTCTATTCCTAATATTAATTGATCTTTACTCATCTAATTTCACCCACATAACTAGCGCATCCTCAAGATTATCAGAATAATACTGCTTTCTGATACCACCATCTTTAAAGCCAAACTTTCGATATAATGATTGCGCCACAATATTTGAAACTCTAACTTCTAACGTAATTGATATTGCACCTAATTCTTCTGCACATTTAATTGCTTGTGTTAAAAGTGCTTCACCTAGTTTTTTTCCTCTGTAGTGAGGAAGAACAGCAATATTTGTAATATGCGCTTCGTCTACAATAATCCACATTCCACAATATCCAATAATTTTTTCTCCATCAACCATTACAATATAGGTTGCAAAGTGATTGTTGATCAGTTCATTATAAAATGACTCACGACTCCAAGGAGTAGCAAATGAAAGCTCTTCAATTTCAACGATTGCGTCAATATCCTCAATCGTCATATTCCTAAAGGTTATTGTTGATTCCATTGCTTATTTCTCCTTGTTAGAAGCAAGCCAGTTTGCTTCTGCCTCAGCTAGACGCACATAATTTGGTACAAAGCTATGTACATCATTCGATTCTAAAGTACTTCCAATGAACGCTAATTCACTAGGTCTAGGATTATTTTCAGTAGGATGACAAATAACGGCTTGCTCCCCTAAAGCATCTACAATTGCTTGTTTATGTATACGAAGGTCATTTCCTAAAAAGAGGACGCGTTCATCTCTACTTTTTAACTGCTGTACCCAATCAGATAACAAGAGAATCTGATCTTCTGTTTCACGAATGATATTCCCTTTTACTACACGATATAAGGATGTGTATACTTGACCACGTCTAGCATCAAAAATTGGTGAGATAAGCCCATCGAAATAACGACCATTCATCGATAGAACCTCTAAGCTCGATACACCCACAAGTGGAATCCCAAGTGACCAAGCAAGAGTTTTAGCAATCGTCACTCCAATTCGAACACCAGTGTATGAACCTGGCCCATTCGCAACGACAATCTTATCTAGATCTTTCGGTGTTAAACCACAATCTTCTAATAACTTCTGTATAGCCGGCATGACTCTTATTGAATGATTTATTTTTAGATTCGTAATCACTTCACCTAGGACAGTATGGTCCTCAACAATCGAAATGCCCATCACAAAATTTGTTGAATCAATCGCTAATACTTTCATCTTTAAAAAGCTCCTCACATATTTGTAAATAGCGTTCCCCTATAGGATGAAAGGTAAGCTTTCTACTTTCATTACCTACATGATAGATATTTACCTCCAACCTTTCAGTTGGTAACTGGTCGGAAATTAAATGTGACCATTCCACTACGGTAACACCGTCACCTTCAAAATATTCTTCGAACCCTAACTCTTCAAAACTATCCGCAACTCTGTAAACGTCCATATGATAAAGTGGTATACGTCCTTGATATTCTTTAATAATTGTAAAGGTAGGGCTATTCACATTTCTAGTAATACCAAGACCCTTTGCTAATCCCTTTGTAAAAGTTGTTTTCCCTGCACCTAAATCTCCTTCTAGCGTTAATAAGTCTCCTGCTGATAACTTTGTTGCGAGCTTTTGTGCAAGGTTATGCGTTGCTTCTGGACTATTTGAAACCATCTCAAATGACATCTTTATTTCTCCCTAACATTCATACTAGTTTAGTTAAAATGATTATACCCTTTTTTCGGTAAGGAATACTGGTTACTTCCCTTCCTTAGTATAACATTGCTCTCTCCGCTTATCACTCGTCCTATAATTGTTACGGGAACATCTTGACTTTGACAATACTGGTAAAAATCATCCCAATAGGATTGAGGCATTGTACCAACAAGTTCATAATCTTCTCCACCATATAAAGCAAAATCAGTAGCTTTACTCTGATTATAAGACATTAACTGGTGACTTAATGGAATTTGGGTCTCATTAATGAGTATTGTGACACTACTAGCCTCTGCTATTTCATTTAATTCACTTGCTAGGCCATCACTAACATCGTTTAGTGACACCCTTTCTAGTTTAGATAAATAGTGGCCAATAGCTACTCTTGGTTTTGGCTGTTGGTGTCTTGAAACAAGAAAAGATTCTTCCTTGCTTAAAATATTACTTTTTCCCTTATCTAACAGCACGGTTAAGCCAGCAGCAGAATCTCCTATTGTTCCTGTCACAAAAACGATATCACCTTCCCTAGCATTACTTCGTAATAACGTTTTTCCCTTTGTAATTTCACCAATAACCGTAACGGAAATGACTAATTTACTTTTAGTTGAAACCGTATCTCCACCGATTAAATCCATTTTAAATTGATCTCCAAGAGAAGACATACCTCTATAGATTTCGACGATTTCATCTTCACTCCATTGCGCTGGAATCGCTATGGAAACTAAATAGAAAATAGGCAATCCACCCATTGCAGCAATATCACTAATATTAGCAGCCAAAGCTTTATAGCCAATATCAAAAGAAGTCATTGTATCTGTGTTAAAATGTATATCCTCTACCATTGTATCCATACATACAATTTGGTCTACATCCTCTTTTGAAATAAATAACGCAGCATCATCTCCCACACCCTTAATTAAGTGGGGCTGATTAGATCGTTTAGGAGTAATTTTGTTAATAAATGAGAACTCGTCTAAAATAGACAGATTAATCACTTCCTTATTAGGATTTACGTGTTTATCAAACGAACTAACATTTTTCTTAATACGCATATCTATGTAAGAAACTTAATGATTTAACTTCAATTAAGTAGTTTAAAGAAATGATAGATATTAAAAAGCTCCTTAGGAATTTCCTAAGGAATACAATATGTATACTACAACAAGTGTAACCTACTCCGAGGTCTTGTTCAAAAACAAAACACTTTATAGGATGACCTTACAAGAGTTGAATTTTTTACTTTTTGCAGATTTTTATAAATTTGAACATAAAAAAAACGAAACCTATTAGTTTCGTAATCGTTTTAAGAATGGCGGTCCCGACCGGGATCGAACCGGCGATCTCCTGCGTGACAGGCAGGCATGTTAACCGCTACACCACGGGACCATTTTATGTATTTTTCTAGATTCATAGATAATATTATAAAAAAACAAAATTGGTTGCGGGGACAGGATTTGAACCTGCGACCTTCGGGTTATGAGCCCGACGAGCTACCAGACTGCTCCACCCCGCGATAATAAGAAGTATATAATTTTTACCATGCGCCTTTGTTACTGACTGTCCCGATTTCAGGAAGCTTTTTCAAGCAGCAGTTCAATCGGTACAACTCGCAGTTTTTCGGTGAAGTAGCGCTCGTTGCTCCACCCCGCGATAATATAAAGTATATAGTTTTAAAAATATAAAAGCCTAGCAACGTCCTACTCTCACAGGGGGAATCCCCCAACTACCATCGGCGCTGAAGAGCTTAACTTCCGTGTTCGGCATGGGAACGGGTGTGACCTCTTCGCCATCGTCACTAGACT
>JAIVAN010000017.1 GCA_020171895.1 Bacillus timonensis
CCGTTCCGTTTGTTTCGTACGTAACGACGTCTCCATCTAAGGTATAAGACGTGCGTACCCCGTTGACGACTTTTTCCGTTCGAATGCCATCGACATTATACAAATACGACGTTTCGAGGCCATTTCCTTTAATCCCTGTTAATTGATCTCCCATGTGCCAAGAGAAAGAGAGATCTTGATAGGCCGTAGGATTTCCGATTTCATCATATGAAATGATGTTGCCTTGGTACGACGTGAGTTTGTCTTTCCAAACAGAGTCGTAAGCGTAATTTATTCTTTCAAGCAACGTAGTCGGTATGGCGTCTCTTGTGTATGCATAAACCTCTCGTGTTAAGATGTTGCCTCCGACATCATACGTGTACAGAATCGTTTGTCCTCGTTTTTCATTGTCCTCACGCGTGAGTTCACTGGCCTCATTGTATTCATAGTAAATTCGTTGGCCGTTTTCTTCAATCGTTTTAATGTGGCCAACCTCATCATACGTGTATGAAGTGACTTCACCTTGAATCGACATCGAAGCGATTTTGTTTGTCGATGAACCATTGACACCCTGTGTAAAGGTATAAGCTGTATCGATCGTGGTGTCATTGATGACTAGTTGTTGTGTATCCAGTCTGCCAAGGGCATCATACCCATAATTCACTTCCACTTTTGAAACGGATGGGCGTTGATACGTGACCTTCTTTGGACGGTTATCGCGATCATAATCATAATGTGTCGTATAGGTCTCGATAAAATCTTTGCCGTAAATAAGACCGTGATAAGCATTGCTTGTGTCGTCTTTGACAAAGTGGGACGACGCTGCGTCAAATTCATACGCTGCGAGTAAGCCACTACTTGTCCCTGTCCCTATTTCTGTTTGGGACAACGCTCGGGAATACACACGGAGATAATCCATCTCTCCTGTAAAGAAGTCCGTTTGGAGTGAGCCATCATAGTCCATACCAATTTGCCAAGGACTTCCATCATAGTTTGTACGAGTCGCGACATGACCTTCCCATACTTTTGTTCCGTCTTCGTAGATTTTACCTGTGTTTCCATTTAACACAAAGGCAACGTCTTTCCATACGCCTACTGATGAGGAAGAAACAAACGATGCCGGTGTATTGTTGATATACCATCGTCCATCATACATGCCTAACAGAAGTGCATTGTTTCCTTGCTTGTCATTTCGAACAAGTAAGGCTTGGTCATGCATGCCATTTAAGCGAATGCTTAAATCGACTGAAAGAGGTGAGGTGCCTTTTCCTACCTCGTTCAACGCTCCTACTTCAATAAAGGTTGACCCTGTAAAACCAAATGTACCTTGTTTATGATTTGTCTCACTACCCAAGGAAATCGTAGGACTTAACGAAACATAAGCTCGTCCATTGCGTGTGAACTCATAAGGAATTTCTCCCTTTTCTTTGATCCATTGATTCGCTCCGAAAATCGTCCCGTGATGGTTATTTCCACTAATGTCAATAAGCTGCGTTCCGCTTCCCTCATTGAAATTATATTCAGCGACAATTCCTAATGGCGTTCCCGTCATGAGCTCACTTGGTGCTAACGCACGGTTATAGATTCTAACATGGTCCATTTTACCAGAAAAGAAGTCCGAAAGGGCAGCGCCATCCATTTCCATGCCAAGCGTCCAAGGGTTACCGTCATAACTTCTTGCCCCCATCGTTCCTTGCCACACTTGAACCCCATTTTCATAAAGCGTGGCTGTCGTCCCATTCACCACCACCGCAACGTCCATCCATGCCCCTGTGACCGAAGGGACGGCAGACGTATAATCGAGGAAACTATATTTCTTGCTGTAGGTACCAAATAAAAATGAGTTTCCACCTGTGATTGTATTTTTCGCAAGAAAAGCCTGATCCTTCTCATCATCTAAAAACACAGTCATTTCAATGGTCATTGAAGATGTGCCATTTCCTACAGAGCTTAATCCATCAAGCTTCACATAGGTTGATTTCCCATCAAAATCAAGTGAGCCTCTTATCGAATCATCATAAAGACCTGTCACCTCTAGCTCATCCGAAAACGAATATCCGCTTCGGTGTAGCGTTGTAGGTGCGACAACGTATGGATCAGTAGACGTAAACGTGTCGACTTTTTGAAATGAATCAAACGGTAGTCTATTCTGGGAAACTGTTGTATGACCAATTCCTTTGATTTCTACTTTCGCTAATTCTTTTCCTGTATCATCCTTTAAAGTAACGGCAGTTTCTGTTGTTGTATGTGAAATCCCATCTACAAGATATTCTGTTGGAGTTGCAGCTTGATAACTTTCCCAATTCACAGCGCCCACAATCGTCCCGTGGTGTCCATTTCCACTAATATCAGTAAGTTTATTACCCGTTCCTTGATTAAAATCGTACTCTGCTACGATATTGGTGCTCACTGGACTTCCAACAATTTCATTAGCTGTTAATGCTTTGTTGTAAATCGTGATGTGATCCATTTTCCCTTTAAAGAAATCTGATTTATTTGGTCCACTTTGACTAGGATCATATTCCATCCCAATGATCCACTTCATACTAGATTCATAGAGATCACGCGATGCAATATCCCCCGACCAGATACGTTGACCATCCTCGTACACGTATCCTCTACTCTGATCCATTACAAACGTTACATCTACCCATCTACCAACTGTTGATGCTCCTCCGTCTGTGCTGTTACGTCCATAAATGATACTGTATTTACCGTTCCAACTTCCAAATCCAGCGATATTATCTCCATTTGCATTATTTCTAGATAAGATCGCCCCACTAGTTGTATCTTCTTTATATATCCTTGCTTTTACAGTCATTCCATTAATGCCTTTACCTACTTCATTTAGGGCGTCTAACGTTACATAGGTTGTAGTACCATCGAAAAGAAGTGCTCCAGCTCGACCACTGTTTCCTAGTTTTGTAACTTGAATGACTTTTGAATAATTAGTGGTTCGATCTAATGTTTCAGTAACTGTCGCAACAACTGGATTAGAAGAAGTTACTTCAACGGGTACTATTGTATTAGAAACTAAGCTCGTTCCGATTTTGTTTTTTAGATTGATAGTCGCAAATCGTTTATCAATCCTCTCTGAAAGTGAATTAAGGTTATTATTTTTATCATAGGTATACAGTACTGAATGCCCATTGTCTTTCATCAACTCAGAGAGTCGATTGGATAAATCATATACATATCTATATGAAACATTATTTACATAATCTCGATGAAAGCCTAAGTTACCATTCCCATCATATGCATTTTCATAGAATAATTGTTCATTAGATTTAATACAAAAAGGGCTTCTCAATAGGTGGTTAACCATTTGAAAAGCCCTTTTCCCTTACTGTATTTATAGATTTGATAGAACTTCTAAAAATAATAGGACGGTTCGAATGCTTCTTCGAAATTAGAACCGTCCCTCGAACTCCTATTAACTTATTTTAAGTGTATCTGTGCTACACACTCAACATGCGTCGTATGCGGAAACATATCCACCGGCTGGATCTCCATGGTCTCATACCCACCATCTTCTAAAATACGTAAATCCCGAGCAAGCGTTGCAGGATTACATGATACATAAACAACCCGCTTTGGCTTCATATCAAGAATCGTTTGTAAGAGTGCTTCGTCACAGCCTTTTCTTGGAGGATCGACAACAAGGACATCTGCTTCGTTTCCTTGCTTGTACCACTCAGGAATGACCGTTTCTGCTTCTCCGACTGCGAACTCAACGTTTTCGATACCATTTAAGGTTGCATTTCGTTTCGCGTCTTCAATCGCTTCTGGGACAATTTCTACCCCGAAAACTTTTTTTGCTTTTTGAGCAAGGAATAGGGAGATCGTTCCGATCCCACAATATGCGTCAATAACAGATTCTTCACCTGTTAAATTTGCATACTTTAGCGCTTGGTCATATAACACTTTCGTTTGTTCTGGATTCACCTGATAAAATGACCGAGCTGATATCGCAAATTTAATATCACCAATGCTGTCGTAAATATATTCTTCTCCCCAAATCACATTCGTTTTGTCACCAAAAATGACGTTTGTTCGCTTATTGTTGATGTTTTGAACGATTGATTTAATGGCTGGAATTTCCTTTGTTAACTCTTCAATGATTTTCGTTTTATGTGGTAACTCTTCGGTACGAGTGATGAGAACGACCATGATTTCACCTGTTACTAAACCATAACGAGCCATAACATGTCTTAAATTCCCTTTATGTTTTTTCTCATCAAAGGCACGAACACCATATTTTTCACAAATGCGTTTCACCGATTGAATGACAGCATCATTTTTCTCTTGTTGGATTAGGCACGCTTCCATATCAATGATTTCGTGACTACGCTGCTGATAAAACCCTGCCACCAGTCCTCCTTCAACTTCCCCAACAGGAACTTGTGCTTTATTGCGATAGCGCCATGGGTTTTCCATCCCTAAAACTGGGTGAACCTTAACATGAGGCAAATGTCCAATTCGAGCCATTACTTCTTTCACTTGCTTTTGTTTTGCCATAAGCTGCCCTTCGTAGCTTACATGTTGTAGCTGACACCCTCCGCACTCTTTATAAACAGGACATGGAGCATCCACTCGGAACGGGCTCTTTTCATACAACTCAACTAACCGTCCAAATCCATAGCCCTTTTTCAATTTAACTACCTTAATTTTCGCTTTTTCATCAGGAAGAGCGTTAGGTACAAAGATTGGAAAACCCTCAATTTTTGCCACCCCTGCCCCATCATGGGTTAAATCTTCAAACGTGACCTCATAATATTCATTTTTTTCAACCGCTGTCTGTACATTAGCCATATCTATTAACTTCCTTTATCGTCAAATTGCTAAAATTGATTGTATCACAACTCAGACGTTGTTCGCCAACGGAGGTGAAAGCACCTTGTTTCATCTCTCTATTTCCCCATAAAAAAAGCCCGGCATTTGCCAAGCTCACTCTGTTTCATTCATCTTTTCTGCTTTTTCTTTCGCCACAAATACTTCAATATGCTGATAAAGATTAACAAATTCACCAGGGAGTAATCCACCATACTCGCCATCAAGGTTTAATTGCATCTTTTCTGACGGTTTCACTTTTACACGATTTGCTTTCGTATAAATGATATGTGGATCATGTATATGTTCTCCACGAACGGCAAGAGAGGCTACTTTAATAAAATCAGCTAAGTTTGCCTTCTTTAAAATAATTAGATCAAAAAGTCCATCATTTAATGAAGAATCTGGCGCAAGCTTTTCAAATCCACCTACTGAATTCGTCAATGAAACGAGGAACAACATGATTTCACCTTCAAATAACTTTCCATCATACTCAATCTCAACATAAGTAGGCTTAATCGAAGGTAAAATTTCCATCCCCTTGATATAATAAGCCAACTGTCCAAGCATTGTTTTTAACTTACTTGGTACCTCATATGTTAATTCTGTTAACCGGCCGCCACCAGCAATATTAATAAAATATTTGTCATTTACACGTCCAATATCTATCGGACAAGCTACGTCATCTAAAATAACATCAACAGCACCTTCTACCGTTCTCGGTACACCGATCGCTCGTGCAAAGTCATTTGTTGTTCCAACCGGAATAATCCCTAACTTTGGTCGATACGGTTGTTCAGCCAAGCCATTAATAACTTCATTAATGGTCCCATCTCCTCCAGCTGCAATAACAACATCGTACTGACGCTCAACCGCAATTTTGGCTGCCTCAGTTGCATCACCAGCTCCCGTTGTCGCATGACAGGAGGTTTCATACCCCGCTTGCTCTAAACGCTGTAAGACTTCCGGCAAATGTCGCTTAAACATCTCTCTACCTGAAGTTGGATTATATATAATTCTCGCTCTTTTCATTACCCATCATCCTATATATCTTTAAAATTTATATTCAATATAGCTTATTCCACTATTTAACATCATATATCAACAATCTGTTTTAATCAATTTTTTCTCCATAAAACCCTACATGAATTACCAATTTAATCCACAAAGTAGTCTATACTTAGTCCAAAGACTATCGATGAGATTTCCGCAACACTCACAGAAAACTAAACTCTGAAACGAGGATAATCCCCCCATGTTCAATGATAAAGTTGTATTTTTAGTGCAGACTTCCAAGCAAAGTGATTTGCACCATGAAGGATTGAAATGTGATTTTGATATTTCCGATATCGAATGTTGTGTTTAGTACTTAATGCGAGTTAACCGTAGTGGAAGGAACCGAGACTCCTGTGGGAATAGCGACGGACTTGAGACCCCACAGGCAAAGCCGAGAATGCTCAAGTGGCGCCCCACGGAAAGCGAGGTTCCTGCAACGAAGATTAACACCCACAGTTCAGTGTTGGATTTTCAGGGTAGACTACCATGCATTTAAGAATTTGCACCATGGAGGATGAAAATTTTAATTTTTTGTATCTTAGAATGTTGGATTTTAAGTAGTCCATGTGTGTTAATCGTAGTGGAAGGACCGAGACTCCTGCAGGAGATGTGCCGGACTTGAGACCCCACAGGCGCAGCCGAGGAGGCTCAAGTGGCACCCTGCGGAAAGCGAGAGTCCTGCAACGCAGATTAACACCCCATGTTCAGTGTGATGAATTGTATTTTCAGGGTAGCCAAAAAAGAACACCCCAAAGGGTGCTCTTTCCATCTATCGCTTATCCATTTCTGCTACCAATAACTTATTAACCATTTGCGGGTTTGCTTGACCCTTCGTTTGCTTCATCACTTGACCAACAAGAAAACCAATCGCTTTTCCCTTTCCACTCTTGTAATCTTCAACAGATTGTGGATTTCCATCAAGTATTCCCGTAATAATTTTCGTAAGTGCGCCCTCGTCTGAAATTTGAACAAGACCCTTTTCTTTTACAATTGCTTCGGCTTCTCCACCGTTTTCAATTAACTCTTTAAACACTTGCTTCGCTATTTTAGAAGAAATCGTACCATCACCAATTAACTTAATCATTCCCGCTAATCCTTGTGGTGTTAATGCAACATCACTTAGCTCTTTTTGTTCAGCATTTAAATAACCAGACACTTCACCCATCATCCAGTTTGATGCTTGTTTAGGATCTGCTCCGTGAGAAACCGTTTCTTCAAAAAAGTCCGCCATTTCTTTCGTAATCGTCAGCACCTTAGCATCATAAACTGGTAAGCCAAACTCTTCTGTATATCGCTTTTGACGAGAATCAGGTAATTCTGGAATATCTGCTCGGACCCTTTCCTTCCAATCTTCATCAATAAATAAGTTGACTAAATCCGGCTCTGGGAAGTATCTGTAATCATCAGACCCTTCTTTTACCCTCATTAAAATGGTCGTTTTGGTTGCTTCATCATATCGGCGTGTTTCTTGCTGGATTTCTCCACCCGCAAGCAGCACTTCCTCTTGACGTTTTACTTCATACTCTAAGCCTTTTTGCACAAAAGCAAATGAGTTTAAGTTTTTTAATTCCGTTTTTGTTCCAAACTCTTTTTGACCAACAGGTCGTAATGAAATGTTTGCATCACAACGAAGTGAGCCTTCTTCCATTTTACAATCCGAAACACCAGTATATTGAATAATTGATTTTAGCTTTTCTAAATAGGCGTATGCTTCTTCTGGAGTACGAATATCGGGTTCAGATACGATTTCTACTAGCGGTGTGCCTTGACGGTTATAATCCACTAATGAAAATCCATCACCTGTATGAGTAAGCTTACCAGCATCTTCTTCTAAATGGATACGTGTAATTCCAATCCGTTTTTTCTCTCCATTGACTTCAATCTCTATCCACCCATTTTCACCGATCGGTTTATCAAACTGTGAAATTTGATAAGCCTTTGGATTGTCTGGATAAAAATAGTTCTTTCGATCAAACTTTGTTTCTGTGGCAACCTCGCAATTGAGCGCCATTGCTGCACGCATTCCATACTCCACTGCTTTTTTATTTAAAACAGGGAGCACCCCAGGATATCCTAAGTCAATTACACTTGTTTGTGTATTAGGGGGCGCACCAAATTCAGTCGGACTACTTGAGAATATTTTTGATTTTGTTTTTAATTCTACATGGACTTCAAGTCCAATCACCGTTTCAAATTTCAATTTTGCTCCCCCCTTTTACAAACTTGGTTGTTTCTTATGGAAATCTGTTGCTTGCTCAAATGCATGTGCAACTCGGTAAATCGTTCCTTCATCAAAATGGCGCCCGATAATTTGCAGTCCAATCGGTAAACCGTTTGAGAATCCACATGGTATTGAAATGGCTGGTACACCTGCAAGATTCACGGGAATGGTTAAAATATCATTGGCATACATCGTCATTGGATTATTGATTTGTTCGCCAACTTTAAAGGCCGTTGTCGGTGCAGTTGGACCTAGTATGACATCATATGTCTGAAAGACATCCTCGAAATCTTGTTTGATGAGAGTTCGTACTTTTTGCGCTTTTTTGTAATAGGCATCATAGTAGCCTGAGCTGAGCGCAAATGTTCCGAGCATAATTCTTCGCTTCACTTCTTCACCAAAGCCTTCGCTTCTTGACTTCATATACATTTCTAATAAATTCTCAGCTTGGTCAGTGCGATAGCCATAACGAACACCATCAAACCTAGCTAGATTTGCAGAAGCTTCTGAAGAAGATAATAGGTAGTAGGTTGCTAGAGCATATTTAGAATGTGGTAGAGAAACCTCTTCCCATGTAGCTCCTAGTCCCTCTAACGTTTTTAATGCGCTTAAAATGGATTGACGAACCTCTTCACTTACACCTTCTCCTAAATATTCTTTCGGTACGGCAATACGCAATCCTTTGACATCACCTGTAAGAGAAGAAAGAAAATCAGGCACTTCTACATTTGCAGAAGTAGAATCCATCGAATCCACACCTGATATCGCTTGTAATAAGTAGGCATTATCCTCTACATTTCTCGTAATAGGTCCAATTTGATCTAAAGAGGAGGCAAATGCAACTAATCCATAACGGGACACTCGACCATAAGTTGGTTTTAGTCCAACTACTCCACAATAAGCTGCTGGCTGGCGTATTGATCCACCTGTATCAGATCCTAGTGAAAATAACACTTCACCTGCGGCAACTGCTGCAGCAGAACCCCCACTCGAGCCACCTGGTACATAGTCTGTATTCCATGGATTTCTCGTCACATGGAAGCCTGAATTTTCATTCGAAGACCCCATCGCAAATTCGTCCATATTTAATTTTCCGATGACAACTGTTTCCGCATCCTTAAGGCGTTGAACAACGGTAGCATCATAGATTGGATCGAAGTTCTCTAGAATTTTACTTGCACAAGTCGTTCGCAAGCCCTTTGTTACAATGTTGTCCTTCACGCCTATTGGCAAACCAAATAAAAGTCCATACTCATCTTTATTGCCAATTGCCTCATCTAACTGCTTGGCGTAAGCTCTTGCATTTTCTTCATCAACGGTAATAAATGCTCGAACCTTTTCTTCTACTTTGTTGATTTGTTGGTACGATTGGTCAACTAGTTCTGTTACTGATAGGTCTTTTTTATGAAGCATGTGGTGTAATTCTGAAATTTTATGTTGAAATAATGACATGGTCTTCCTCCTCTCTTACTCGATAATTGATGGAACACGGAAATGTCCATCTTTGGCATCGGGTGCATTTTTCATAACCTCTTCAATTGGAAGTCCCTTTTCTGGAATATCTTCACGTAGAATATTTTTCACATCAAGCACGTGAGTCGTTGGTTTGACATCTTCAGTATCTAACTCATTTAATTGCTCCGCAAACGTGATCATAGCGTCTAATTGATTTTTAAATGATTCAGCCTCTTCTTCAGAAACTGCTAATCTTGCTAAATGTGCAACATGCTTTACTTGTTCAATTGAAATTCTCGACATCACAGCATCCCCCTATAATAAGTGCTCGTCCAAAGATAATACACTGATAATAGCAAAGTTTTGGTTATCAAAGCAAGAATTGTAAATGTATTCATTTTAAATCGGAAAACCCTTCTCATTCATGTTCATTTTCTCCACATGAAATCGAGCCCATAAAAAAGAAGCACGGGAACTAAATCACCGTGCTTCCAGGAATCAATTTTATAATTTTGCTTGTTCAAACTCTTCCAGAATTTCATCTGAAGGTTTAGGTGTAACAAGACTTACAATAACAATCGCGACAAACGCGAAAATAAATCCTGGGACTATCTCGTAAAGACTAAACGGAATGACAGCTTCTTTAATCACTTCGCCAGCTTCATCTAATTTTGGAGTAGACAACAGTTTCCATATCACGACTGTTGCTGCCCCAACAACCATACCTGCTAAAGCACCCCAACGATTCATTCTTCTCCAGAATAGAGAAAGAATAATGACAGGTCCAAAAGCAGCTCCGAATCCTGCCCAAGCATAACTTACAAGATCTAGTACTGAGCTATCTGGGTTACCTGCTAATAAAATGGCAATTAACGCAATAACCACTACCGAAACACGGCCGACCCATACTAATTCTTTTTGCGTTGCTTCCTTCTTCAGAATCGCTTTATAGAAATCCTCAGCAACTGCACTTGATGAAACTAGTAGTTGAGAGTCAATTGTACTCATAATGGCAGCTAGAATGGCTGCTAGTAGAATACCAGAAACCCAAGGGTCAAATAAAACTTGTGTAAATAAAATAAACACTTCTTCCCCGTCTGCTAAAGGAGAATCTGCAAAATAGGCAATTCCTGCAAAACCAGTGAAGATTGCACCTAGTAAAGCAAAGACCATCCATGTCATACCTATTAATCTAGCTTTTGGAACATCACTCTTTGAACGAAGCGCCATAAAACGCGTAATAATATGCGGTTGTCCAAAATAACCTAATCCCCAGGCTAGTAATGATATGATGCCAAGAACAGTCATGTTTGCTAAAGCATCCAAATTGGCTGGGTCTACTTGACCAACAGTTTGAATCGTTTCATCCCAACCTCCAATTTTATTAATGGCTACAATCGGAACGACAATTAGCGCTAAGAACATTAGAATTCCTTGAATAAAGTCTGTCCAGCTAACTGCTAAAAATCCACCTAAGAACGTGTAAGAAATAATAACAATTGCACCAATCCATAAGGCTTGGTTATATGTTAAATCAAAAGAAGCTTCAAATAACTTCGCTCCTCCGACCATACCTGAGGATGTATAGAAGGTAAAAAATAGTAGAATAACAAATGCGGATATGACACGTAAAAGATTTGAACTATCTTTAAAACGATTCGCAAAGTAATCTGGTATTGTAATTGAATCATTGGCAATTTCAGTATAACTACGTAATCTCTTTGCAACAAATTGCCAGTTTAAATATGCACCAACCGCTAAACCGATCGCGATCCATATTTGGTTCATACCTCCAGATACATAAACAGCGCCAGGTAAACCTAACAATAGCCAACTACTCATATCAGAAGCTCCAGCACTTAATGCAGCTACACCAGGTCCTAATCTTCTTCCTCCAAGAACATAATCAGATAGATTACTAGTTAATCTGTAAGCAAAGAAACCTATCCCTAACATTCCTACTAAATAAACAATAAACGTCGTTAATACGGCCGAATCCATAATTAAATTAATCTCCCCTTTCTGTAATCGCAGTTATCACCGATAAAAATACAGTCCCTAACATTGGAACAAGTAACCAAAACCAAGTTAATCCAGATATTGAATGTTCCACTTCCTCACCTCCTGAAAAACTCTTACACTTGTCACTCTATGCAGTGATATACAATTTCATGTTAGTCGATTTCATCACCTCGTCTATATACACTTTTAAAAAGACGTTTATTATCGTAACATATTTAAGAAGTTAGAACATACTGAATTATCTATTATCTAAAAGCAAATGTATTTTTATTCATATTTTTGTATCAATTAGACAGAATAACGTCTTATAGATAATATCTATTCATTAAAATTCATAAAATTAAATTGTACTTTTTGGAAAATTAGTGGAATTTTTCACTAGGATCGACCATTTAATCCTTTAAAAAACATAAAAAAAATCCCCTCAAATGAATGAGAGGATTTTTATGATTATTAAAGTGTTTCAGAAGTTGTTTTTGCTTGCATGTGAAGTAATAGGTAATCAGGGCCACCAGCTTTAGAATCTGTTCCTGACATGTTGAATCCACCAAATGGTTGGTATCCAACAATTGCACCTGTACAACCACGGTTAAAGTATAGGTTACCAACGTGGAAGTCTTCACGAGCTTGCTCAATGTGTGCGCGGTTATTTGTAATAACAGCTCCTGTTAAGCCGTATTCTGTGTTGTTTGCAATATCAATTGCATGGTTAAAGTCTTTTGCTTTACAGAATGCTACAACAGGTCCGAAGATTTCTTCTTTCATGATTCGAGCATTTTCATCAACATCAGCAAAGATTGTCGGTTGAATGAACCAACCTTTCGAATCATCTCCTTCGCCGCCATGCATTAACTTACCTTCTTGTTTTCCAATCTCAACGTAGCTCATAATTTTATCATAAGCACCTTGATCATTTACTGGACCCATGAACGTTGATTGATCCTCTGGGTTACCAACTGTTAGTTTCTTTGTTAATTCTACAACACGGTCTAGCACTTGGTCATATACATCCTCAAGCACAACTGCTCTTGAACATGCTGAACATTTTTGACCTGAGAAGCCGAAAGCAGAAGCAACAATCGATTGTGCAGCAAGTTCAAGATCTGCCTCTTTATCTACAACAATTGTATCTTTTCCACCCATTTCAGCAATCACACGCTTCAACCAGATTTGGCCTTCGTTTAGTTTCGAAGCACGCTCATAAATGCGTAATCCTACATCACGAGAACCTGTAAAGCTAATAAAACGAGTACGAGGGTGATCAACAAGATAGTCTCCAACCTCTGCTCCACTTCCTGGTACGAAGTTAACAACACCTGCAGGAAGACCAGCTTCTTCTAATACTTCCATGAATTTTGCTGCAACTACTGGAGTTGTACTAGCTGGCTTTAATAATACTGTATTACCAGACACTAAAGCCGCAGTTGTCATCCCAGCCATAATTGCGAATGCAAAGTTCCAAGGTGAAATGATGACACCTACACCAAGTGGTATGTAATTGTAACGATTGTATTCAATTGGACGGCTTTCTACTGGCATACCGTCTTTTAATTTAAGCATTTGACGAGCATAATACTCCATGAAGTCGATTGCTTCAGCTGTATCAGCATCCGCTTCCTTCCATGGCTTACCTGCTTCTTTTGTAAGAATTGCAGAGAATTCATGCTTACGACGACGGACAATTGCAGCAGCACGGAACAGAATATCTGCTCTCATTTCTGGCTTAGTCTTGCGCCATGTCTGGAATGTTTTATCAGCAACTTGCATTGCTTTTTCTGCAAGCTCACGGTTCGCCTTTGATACACGCCCTACGATTTCTTCACGGTTAGAAGGATTCACAGACACAATTTTCTCTTCTGTAGAAATACGCTCTCCACCAATAATTAAATCATAATCGTTTCCAAGGTATGACTCAACTGTTGCAAGACCTGCTTCATAAGCTTTCTTGTTTTCCTCAACAGTAAAATCTGTAAATGGTTCATGTTTGTATGGTACTACCATTCTACTTCGCCTCCCTTTCATCTTAAAAGCGTTTACATTTGATAATCTACAACCTACATTCTACTAGATAAACTGCACTTCTTCAAACGTTGAGCTAATTGTCGTAATATTTTAACTTCGAGAGCTGACTTCTTTAAGAAAACAACAAAAGAGGTTGTGACAAAAGTAGTTTAACTAAATAGAAACTAAAACAATGATTTTAGGTGTAGTTAACCCGCTCCTGAAATATACTTCGCTTTCCGCGGGAAGCTGGCAAGCCTCCTCGTGCTACGCACTGCGGGGTCTAGCCGTTGCTTTTCATCCCGCAGGAGTCTACGTATATTTCATCCGCTAAGCTATTATTTTGTTCAGAGTTTTAGTTAAATAATTAAGTTATGTCCCAGCCTCTTTTAGAAAAGTTTTAATTATAAATATGAACAAATGGCTTTTCTTGCCCAGTTTCTCTTATGATTAGACTTTCAGGTCCCTTATCTGAAGAAATATAGACCTGTAAATTAATATAATTCGGGAACTGATCCATCACAAGACCCGTTACGTATTGGGTAAAGCCAATGACTTCAGCCTTCCCATAAAATTGCATCGGAATATCTATCGTTAATTCACGTAGCTCCTCATTTACATAAAAGCCTCTTCCGATCACACCTGTGTAATTTGGAAAGAATTCATCAATGTCAGTAATGAAATTCGAGAACATGAGTGAATCTTCTCGGTAGTCTTCAGAAGCTTTTGAAGATGGAAAGAAGTAATATTCTTCATCGACCACTTCCCAGTCATCAATATTTTTACTCTCCTCATCAACGTATGTTTTTGCAAAGAAAGATCCTGGAGCAATTGATGAAATATCCTCCTGTTTAAACAGGGCAATTGTAATCGGTACTTTTTCAAGTCCCTTTATACGTCTAACTCGGTTTAATACTTCCTCGGCAATCCGTTTCCCCTCTTTCTCAATTTCTTCTTGAGGGATTTTCGTTTCACGCGGATACCCCATTAAAGTGTCTGGTAAATTATAATAATGAACAGAGTTCAGTGCAATCCCTAGCACTACACCTCCTAATTGAACTTTATCATCTTTATTTTTCACTAAGTAATTGTGCTCTAAAATATGCGCTAAATAGATAGGACTTTTACTCATTTCATTCTCATAATTACCTTCTTCGTAAGTTTGATCAACTAAGCCTTCAAGAACTTCGCTGGAATCAAATGGTGGATTTAAACCAACATTTTCAGATTCCTCTTTTTTTGCTGCAGCTAATTGCTTTTCGGTCAGTTTTCGTGACAACCAGCCTTGAATTGTTTTTTTGCTAATATATTGACCTTCTTGATAATAATATTTGTCTGCTGAAAATGAGTCTTGGGCAATGCGCATTAGTCCCATCTCAAACTCATCGATGTCTAGTCGCGTGTTTAAGTTCGCCGCAACAAGACCTCGTGCTTCCCCAGGTTTGAATGGTAATATCGTTCGATAATATGACTCAGAAATATTGTATTTAGGAATGATTGCTTTTTCATTCGAATCATTCGTTTCTTGTACAATTTCTTCCTCATCCTTATCAAACGAAGGGGCACACCCAGACAGCAGGACAGCAAACGAGAGTCCTACTATAAGTAGTTTTTTCAAACTAGCCACCTCTTACTTGTTAAGTTCTTCAACCATTCTACTCTCATCCCATATTTCGATATTTAACTCTTGTGCTTTTGTAAGCTTTGACCCAGCTGCTTCGCCTGCAATTAGTAAATCTGTACTCTTACTAACACTACCTGTTACTTTTCCACCAAGCTCCTCAATTTTTGCTTTTGCTTCATTTCTAGACAGTTGTTCTAGTTTACCTGTCAGAACAATCGTTTTACCGGCAAAATAAGAGTCTACATCAGCTACATTCACTAGCTTCGGACCTTTATAGGATAAGTTAACTCCTAGTTCTTTTAGTTCTGACAGAAGCTCGCTTACTTCTGGAGTATTAAAATACGTAACAAGCGATTCGGCCATCTTTTCTCCAATTTCGTTAATCGCAACAAGTTCATCGAAAGTAGCAGCTTGAATGTTTTCCATTGTTTCAAAATGCTGAGCAATAGTTTTTGCTGCTTTTGCACCAACATGACGAATCCCTAATCCAAATAACAGTTTTTCTAATGAGCTTTCCTTCGATTTCTCAATGGCTTCAATTAAATTATTAGCTGACTTTTCTCCCATACGCTCCAATTGAACAAGCTGCTCTTTTTCTAGCTTATAGATATCTGCAACATCTTCAATTAGTTTTTCTTGAAATAACTGAGAAATTACTTTTTCCCCTAGTCCATCAATATTCATGGCATTTCGGGAAACATAATGGATGAGTCCTTCACGAATTTGCGCAGGGCACTTTGGGTTGATACAGCGAAGAGCTACTTCTTCTTCCAGACGAACTAACTCACTTTCACACTCTGGACAATGTGTAGGCATATGGAATTCCAATTCTTCACCAGTACGACGCTCTTCTAAGACGTTTACAACTTCAGGGATAATGTCTCCTGCTTTTTTAACAATCACAATATCACCAATTCTAATATCTTTTTCACGAATTAAGTCTTCATTGTGAAGTGAAGCCCTTTGTACAGTTGTTCCTGCTACCTTTACAGGCTCTAAAATTGCTGTTGGAGTCACAACACCTGTTCTTCCGACACTTAATTCAATGTCAATTAGCTTTGTTGTCACTTCTTCTGCTGGGAATTTATAAGCAATTGCCCATCTTGGACTTTTCGCTGTGTACCCTAACTCTTCTTGCTGATACAATGAATTTACTTTTATTACAATTCCGTCAATGTCATATTGAAGACTTGGTCGCTTTGTTACCCACCCTTCAACATACGCTATGACTTCATCAATATTACTACACAATCTTCTCTCAGGATTTGTTTTAAACCCTAATTTCTCTAGTAAATTTAAAGCTTCTTCATGTGAATCAACCTTTATTTCACCAGTATCAGCAATGCTATAAACATAAATGTCTAAATTACGTTTAGCTGCTAGTTTAGGATCAAGCTGCCTTAAGGAACCTGCCGCAGCATTTCTTGGGTTTGCAAACGGTTCTTCTCCATTTTGTTGCTTTTCCTCATTTAACCCTTCAAAAGATTTACGTGGCATAAATGCTTCACCACGCACCTCGAAGCTAACTGCTTCTTTTAACCGGAGTGGAATTGAGCGAATCGTTTTTAGATTCACGGTAATGTTCTCACCAATCGTTCCATCCCCACGAGTAGAGCCTTGCGAAAATAAACCATTCTCATATTTTAGTGACACAGCTAGTCCATCAATTTTTAGTTCACATACGTAAGAAACAGCATCTCCAGTGGTTTGACGGACACGTCGATCAAAATCTCTCAAATCTTCTTCATTAAAGGCATTTCCGAGACTTAGCATCGGTGTTGTGTGTTCAACTTTTTCAAATGCATCTAACGGCTTGCCACCTACTCGTTGAGACGGTGAATCCTCTGAAAGCAACTCAGGAAATAATTCCTCGAGCTGCCTTAGTTCATTCATTAAAAGGTCATATTCAGTGTCAGATACGGTTGGCTTATCAAGTACATGGTATTCGTAATTGTATTGATTTAATTGTTGATGTAGTTCTTGAATGCGCTGAATTGCTGTCTGCTTATCCATATATTTAGCCCTTCCTTTGCTTTTTCATGAACTTTATGGTTAAACCTTTGAGATTGGTGCAAATTTTGCTAGCAATCGCTTAATTCCTGTAGGTTTAGGGAAAGCGATGTCCAATTCTTTGGAATCACCTTCTCCTTTTACGCTAACAACTGTACCAATGCCCCATTTTTTATGCTCTGCTTTGTCACCGACGTACCAATCTAGCTCATCTCCACCTGTAGAGGTAAGTGATGGTCTTGAGAATACTCGTCTTTGTTCCGTTCTTCTTGCAGCTGCAAAAGGCGCTTCAGACTTACGCTCTTTCTCATTTAAGTTGTCGAGAAGTTCCTCTGGAATTTCGCCAATAAATCGAGAAACAGGGTTTATATTTGTACGACCAAATAACGTTCTCATTTGAGCATTTGAAATAAATAACTCCTCTTCTGCACGTGTAATCCCAACGTAAGCGAGTCTCCGTTCCTCTTCCATTTCCGCTTCTTCCATAAGTGAACGGCTATGTGGGAAGACACCTTCTTCTAGCCCCATTAGAAATACAACAGGAAACTCTAGACCTTTCGCTGCATGTAGCGTCATTAATACGACAGCATTATTTTTATCGTTCTCATCTTCGTCAAGTTTATCAATATCTGCTACTAACGCTAAGTCAGTTAAGAAGGCAACTAAACTTTTATCATCGTTTGATTCTTCAAAGTTTTTCGTAACGGAAAGAAACTCGTCAATATTCTCTAACCGACTTTGTGCTTCTAGTGTCTTTTCACTTTTTAACATCTCGCGGTAGCCCGTTTTATCCAATACCTCTTCAACAAGTTCAGTTACAGAAAGATATTCCTGCATACTGCCCCAATGACGAATGTGATCTCGGAAGTCTTTAATCGCATTCGTAATTCTTCCACTAAGACCAATTTGCTCGATTTCTTGAAGCGCTTGATACATGGATATGTCTTGAGAAATCGCATAGTTTGCAATTTTATCAACAGAGGTTGCACCAACACCTCTTTTTGGAACGTTAATGACCCGTGTTAAGCTAATGTCATCATCAGGGTTCGCAATCAACCTTAAATAAGCCAGAATATCTTTAATCTCTTTACGATCGTAGAACTTTATTCCCCCAACGATTGTGTAATTAATATTGGATTTTAGTAAAATTTCCTCCATTACACGGGACTGGGCATTTGTACGATAAAGTATCGCAAAGTCAGCATAATTACGTTTACCACTTTCAACAAGTTCCTTGATTTTCCCCGCAACAAACTGACCTTCCATCGATTCACTGTCAGCACGATAATAAGAAATTTTGTTTCCTTCATCATTTTCAGTCCAAAGGTTTTTAGCTTTTCGATTCATGTTATTTTCAATCACTTCATTTGCGGCACGAAGGATTGTTTTTGTTGACCGATAATTTTGTTCGAGCAGGATGACACTCGCATTAGGATAGTCTTTTTCAAATGAAAGGATGTTTGAAATATCTGCACCACGCCAGCGATAAATGGATTGATCAGAATCCCCTACGACACATAGATTTTTGAAGCGTGATGCAAGTAGTTTTACTAATGTATATTGAGCCCGGTTCGTATCTTGATACTCATCAACGTGAATATATTGAAATTTCCGTTGGTAATATTCCAACACCTCAGGTACTCGATTGAACAATTGAATGGTCGTCATAATAAGATCATCAAAGTCTAGCGCTTGATTTTTACGTAACCGTTTTTGATACTCGGTATACACATCACTTGCGACTTGATCATACATACCACCAGCAGTTTTAGCATATTCTTCAGCTGTAATTAGCTCATTTTTCGCACTACTAATGGCTCCTAAAATACTTCTTGGATCAAATTTTTTCGGATCTATGTTTTTTTCTTTTAGGATATTTTTGATCACCGAAAGCTGGTCCGTCGTATCTAAAATGGAAAAATTTCGATTGATGCCAATTCGATCAATGTCTCTTCTAAGTATACGCACACACATCGAGTGGAACGTAGAAATCCAAATTTCATCTGCAGCAGACCCAAGGATTGCTTGAATACGCTCCTTCATTTCACGAGCAGCTTTATTTGTAAAGGTAATCGCTAAAATATTCCATGGTGCTACTTCTTTTTCAACCATTAAATAAGCAATTCGATGAGTAAGTACTCTTGTTTTACCACTTCCTGCACCGGCCATAATTAATAAAGGACCATCAGTTGCTTTTACAGCTTGCTGTTGCTCTTGATTGAGTCCAGACAATAATCGTTCACTAATAAATTGCATGTTTTAAAACACCGCCCTACACTTTTTTCACTTTAACGTCCAATCACAAAAATAAAAACATATGTTCTTATTATACTATATTTACATCGCTATAACAATTTAACCTTTAACAGCTTGTACTGTTTTAAGAGCACGATTCAAGTCATCATAAATGATATTCCCGACAACTACTGTATCTGCAATTTCAGCCATTTCACGAGCCTGTATTTCGTCTCTAATGCCACCACCATAAAACAGCCTTGTCGTCGATAAAACCTCTTTCACACTTTGAACAATGGTTTTATCTCCATAGGTTCCACTGTACTCAAGGTAAAAGATCGGCAAATGAAACATTTTCTCGGCCATTCTTGCATATGCCACAACATCATCTTTTGAAAGGTCCGTATTTGCCTCCGTCAAATGAGCTGCTTTACACTCTCGGTTTAAGATGCAATAGCCTTCAACTAGAATTTCATCCCAGTTCATCATATCGCCGTATTCCTTCACTGCCTCATGATGTAAAGAGGTTACCCAATCTACCTTAGAACTATTTAACACGGTCGGTATAAAATAAAAGTCGAACCCCGGTGTAACAGAATCAACTGTTGAAACCTCTAACACACAAGGAACTGTATATCGTCTTATTCTTGCCATTAAATCTAGAACATTATCAACTGAAATACCATCACTGCCACCTACAATAATTGCATCTGTACCTGATTCACAAATTTGTTCTAAATGCTCGTCGCTTATCTCTTTATTCGGATCAAGCTTAAACAAATGTCTCCACTCATTATAATCGTACATGGGGAAACCTCCACTCCATTCTAAATTCCATTTTCTCATTATACCAAATCTCAACCGGTGCTAGAAACAATCTATAAAAACTTAAATTTTCAAATACCCTCTTGTGTAAAGATGGATATTGTCTAGACTAATGTACGCTTTAGAAAGTTTGAAACTCATATTTGATCATATTTTAGTTCAAGTGGCAGCCTACGAAAAGCGAGGTTCCTGCAACAAAGATTAACAACCCATGTTGTTCAGTGTAATGAATTGTATTTTATGGGATAGACCATCATGCATATTGCACCATGGAGGATGGAAATGTGAACTGGATTTTTGCGCTTATTGAATGTTGGCTTTTAAGTAATTCATGCGTGTGAACCGAAGTGGAAGGACCGAGACTCCTGCGGGAGATGCGCTGGACTGGAGACCCCACAGGCGAAGCCGAGGAGGCTCCAGGAGCGCCCCGCGGAAAGCGAGAGTCCTGCAACGAAGGTGAACACCCAAAGTTCAGCGTAGTATTTTCAGGGTATACAAAAAGAAAAACCCGCTAATAAGCGAGTTTTCAATTACATATTCTTATCAAAGCTATTTTCATCTAAAACTTATGGCTTTTCAACCGTCTCTTCATTTTCCTTAATACGATCTAACGCCATTTCATATGCATCATTCCCGTAGTTTAAACAACGCTTCACACGTGAAATCGTAGCAGTACTAGCACCCGTTTCTGTTTCAATCTTGTGATACGTAAACCCACTTTGCAGCATTCTTGCTACCTCAAGTCGTTGAGCCAAAGATTGAATCTCATTAACCGTGCAAAGATCATCAAAAAAACGATAACATTCTTCTAAATCTTTTAAAGAAAGAACCGCGTTAAATAATTGATCTAATTCTTTCCCACGCAATTTATTGATTTGCATAAGCTTATCTCCTTTAATTATAAATTACTTTCCAAATGATACAGATCCACTTAACCCTGGACTTGTCGGAATGATACTAACCCACGTTTTTCCTTGAACAAAGCCAAGCTCTTGTCCATCTTTAAATGGTAAAAATCGACCGTCTACATTTTTCCATTCAATCTCAATCGCTTTTCCTCTTTGAAGTAAATACCCATTTCCACCAGAAGTTAAGTTAACTTCTCTACGACCATAGCTATCAATGACTTTATGCTTCATTTCTACGATAAGGATATTATCAAGAAGGACAGGCTCTTCTGTTTCACGATCAATCGTTTGTTCATTATTTGAAAATCTCTCATATTTTTTCTTTTCACTATTATAGACATATTCATTCGTAAAAGTAGATCTAGATGAATAAGACACTTTTACTTTTTTCGCATCAAGACCTTCAATAACCTCTGCTTCTTTATCGGTTAAGAATGCATACGGCTTATTGGATAGTTCCATATTATAGCCCTTTTTATCCGCACCCTTTTCAATGTTTTCAATCGACGTGTACGAGTTATGTGGCGCTTTTCTGTGCTTTGCTCTCCAAAACAGCGAGCCATCATAAAATAGTCCATTCAAATTATCTACTTTACCTGAAGATAAAATAGACTGCGCTTCAGGACTCCAGCCGTGAGCCACATAAAAAGCATCTAACCCTTGACTTAAATCAATGTAATAATCTCTAGCACTACGAACCGGACCAATAATTTTAGGTGATTCGCTTTGAAATACAGCCAAAAATCTCGTTACATCACCTTCAGCAAGAACTTCAAAAACAATATCTGCTTTATGTAAGCCAGACTGAGGACGAGCTGCTGGATGGTTGTTAATCATAACAGCGATAGGACGTTGAAGAGACTCTTCATGGATACCTACCCCAGTAAATGGATAGACATATTTAAACTCCTCTTCTTTTTCCTCTTCTTCTTTTTCTTCTTCTGTTACTTCCTCTTTTTGCTCTTGTTTCGGCTTTTCTACCACTACTTTATCTGTATTATTCGTTTCTTTTGCTGAGCTACAAGCTGATATTAATAGCATTAGCAATAGAAAAACTCCTAACCGTATCTGTTTCATGCTATGAACACAACCTTTTATAAGTTTCGATAATGACTTTTATATTTTAACGCATTATTGATGGAAAAAGTACAGTTTTCTTCATCACATCATAAATCCCTTTTGGTGTGATTCGTATATATGGAAGATGCGTTGAAGATAAAAAGAGCAATGTATATATAGGGTCTACAAATTTGTAGCCTCTTGCCTTCAAGTGTGTTGCTAACGCTTTCTCTTCTTCAATTAGATCTTCCATCGGTTTTTCAGACATCTGGCCACTAATTGTTAAAGGAATTTTATGAACAACTTCTCCATTATCCGCTAAAACAATCCCACCACCCATGTCTTTCATCTGTTGAAATGCAACGAGCATATCACGTTTGCTTTTACCAATGATGATTATATCGCCCGTGTTTGAATAAGAGCTAACAAAACCTTTTACTTCGTTTGCAAAACCTTTAATGATTGTATTAATCCTCCATTTGCCATGTCGATCAATTAACATTAAAAAGCTTTCATCATGATTCAGAGACAATTCATCTACAGAACCATCTATCGTAATCGAATAAGGTTTCATGATAACTGAGTTCTCCATTTTCAAACCAAACGGCATCGAAAACTGAAGGTCATCCATCGTTAAATCCCAAGCTAAACGTAGAGGTTCTAACCCATGTTCCTTCCATTTTACATTTTCCGAAAATGAATAAGCCTTATGATTCTTTTTAACCCACTTACCTTTAGCTAACACCGCTACCGGGGTTGGATTTTCTTTAGCTTCTAGGAAGTTAATATTTGCAATTCTACCTGTCGCAATCATTCCATGAAGATGATCTATCCCATAGTGACGGGCCACGTTAATTGTTGCCATGTAATAGGCATCATTAACTGGGACTCCTTTTTCTATTGCGATAGCAATCATTTTATCTAGAACGCCCTGCTCATGAAACGTTGGCGTAGAGCCATCTGTTGTAAAAATGCAATGGTCATAGTTTCTAATTCCTAACTCATGCATTTCATCTAACAGCTTAGGTAAATCTGGCCTTATTGAAGAGTACCTTAATGAGGTGGTATAGCCATGCATAAGTCTTTTTAACACATCTTCGCCTGTCATTGATTCGTGATCACAGTCCACTCCGAAAAGCTTCATTTTGGCTAAGGTCTTTTCAGATGCGCCTGGAAAATGGCCTTCAATTTTCTTTCCAACTTTTTTCGTTTCTTGAATCCAATGTAATAATAAATCATCTCCCGCCAACAGCCTCGGCCAGCTTGTTAGCTCTCCACCTTGCACGACAGAATCATGTTCAATCCAAGATTTCACACTACCGTATGAGAAAACGGACTCTTCCTCTTGAATTTCCGTTTGAGCATCAAAACGACACCACCAATACATAGAAGCAGGCAGCTTATTTAGTTCATTTAATAAAGAAAACGCTTTCTTTTTAGACAACAATAAAGACAAGATCAGGTTATCATTGATTAATGTTGTTGTTCCGCTTTGAGATGCATATTGAGCAAACGTAAGGGGATTATATAACTGAAATGGATGAACATGCGGTTCAATATAACCCGGAACTAAATATAAACCATTACAATCAACTACTTCACATTCATTTGTATGTATCGGTTTCTCTTGCCCAACATAAACAATGCGATCTTCATATATCCAAATGTTTGCGACAATCCAGTTATTTAAAACCGGATGTAAATAATACGCATTCTCAAGTAACAATGTTGGCTGCTTCAAACCATCTATCACTGCTACATGCTCTCTAATTTGAGTATTTTTCCAACGGTATCGTTGATCTAGCATGCGCTTCCCCCATTTCCACAACGACTTCTTTATATTATCGTAACATAATTAATCATTTAACGCACTAAAAGATTTTGAATTTTTTGCTAATTTATTGAAAGGATGGATAATTATGAAACCAAATATCGGGATATTAAACGCCATCATTCGAATGACCTGTGGATTCACCATGCTCGCTTGGTCTACTTCAAAGCTAGTCAAATATCCTTGGAGAGATTCTTATCTCATCATGGCAATGCTTGCAGGCATGAAAATCGCAGAAGGAATCACCCGCTTTTGCCCATTAACTTATCTTTTTGAAAAATACCAGACAAAACAGGATGATCAGGTGGATGAATATACAAGCCCTAACACTTTTAATCCATCTTAATAGTAGTTGTGTTGCTCATTGAAATAGGGTGAGCTATTAAGCTCACCCTTTTTTCTACTATTGTATGAAGCAATTCAAACGATAATTCACGCCGTTAATAAGAAAGGAATTGAAACCATGTTTTTAGAATACGTTACTGATATGTCATATGTGTTAATTTCCGTTATTGGCGGAATTGTTGCCATTTTGTTTGTTTATATTAGAAAGAAGCGGACAAAATAGCCTTTTTGCCAATATCATTTCGATAAAACAGCTCTTCACACTCTACTTTTTTAATTTCTTGATATACTTTTTCTTGAGCATCTTTCAAGCAAGCAGCCTGTGCAGCCAACAGAAGAACTCTTCCTCCATCTGTTTCTAGCTGGTTGTTCTTTTCTCTTGTCCCAGCATGAAATAATAGCGTTTCTGGTAAAAGACTGTTCGTCCCATGAATAATTGCACCTTTTTTATATTCATTTGGATACCCTTTTGACGCCATGACCACGCCAACAACCGCTTTATCATCCCATTCTAACTGTAGTTCTTCTCCATGAAGAACATCAAGGATGACCTCTGCAAGGTCATTTTTCAAACGAGGTAAAACGACTTGTGTTTCAGGATCACCGAAACGAGCATTAAATTCAATCACTTTAGGCCCTTCATTTGTCAAGATTAACCCTGCATATAAAACACCTGTAAAAGAGGTCCCCTCTTTTACTAACGCTTCTGCTGTCGGTTTAACAATTTGGTTTATAGCTGTATAAACCACTTCTTCTGAAATTTGTGGTACTGGTGAATATGCACCCATTCCACCTGTATTCGGTCCGAGATCACCGTCAAACGCTCGTTTATGATCTTGTGCAATGACCATCGGATAAACTCTGTCGCCATTCACAAAAGCCATTAATGAAAATTCCTCACCGGATAAATATTCTTCAATTACGACCTGTTTACTCGCAGCACCAAATTTCTCCGTGACCATCATTTCTTCAAGACTTTTCATAGCCTCATCCATTGTCATCGCAACGGTTACACCTTTTCCTGCAGCCAAGCCATCTGCCTTTAATACAATCGGTGCACCTAACTTTTCAATATAATTCTTCGCGTCTTCGTAGGTAGAAAAAACCTCATATGCAGCTGTTGGAATGCTGTACTTTTTCATTAAGTCTTTGGCGAATGCCTTGCTTCCTTCAATCATTGCCGCAGCTTTACGAGGACCAAAAATTCTTAATCCTTGTTGTTCAAATTTGTCAACGATTCCATTGGTTAATGGTACCTCAGGACCCACTACAGTTAAATCAATCCGTTCTTTTTGGGCAAATGAAAGAAGCGCTTCTATCTCTATTTCATCAATATCAATTCGTGTGGCGATATCCTTCATTCCGATATTTCCAGGAGCTACAAAAACCTGTTCCACTCTTTTACTTTGAGCCATTTTCCAAGCAATTGTATGTTCACGGCCTCCACGACCAATAATTAAAACCTTCATTCCTTCACCTCATTACCATCAATGTTTGAAATGTCGAATTCCTGTAAATACCATCGCTATTCCATATTCATCTGCTTTTTTTATCGAATCTTCATCTCGAATAGAACCTCCAGGCTGAATGATTGTTGTCACTCCCGCTTTAGCAGCTGCTTCAACTGTATCATCCATTGGGAAAAAGGCATCTGATGCTAGCGCCGACCCTATTCCTTTTACCCCCGCTTGAGCAATTGCAATATTAGCCGCTCCAACACGATTCATTTGTCCAGCTCCAACACCGACTGTCATTTTATCCTTTGCAAGCACAATTGCATTTGATTTAACATGTTTTACAACCTTCCATGCAAGCTTAAGATCCTTCCACTCTTCTTCGGTAGGTTGCCTTCTTGTTGGAATAGAGATATTTGCCTGATCAAATGAAAATACATCCTCATCTTGAACAAGCAGCCCGCCAGATACCGAACTTAGTTGCTTTTCAACAGTTTGTGTTGAAGTGAAATCCATCGTTAACAAGCGGATATTCTTCTTCGCCGTTAAAATTTCTAATGCTTCTTTTGTAAAAGAAGGAGCGATGACGATTTCTAAGAAAAGCTCATGTAATTTCGTAGCCGTTTCTTCATCTACTTCTCGGTTACAGGCAATAATTCCACCGAAAATTGAGGTAGGATCTGCTTCGTATGCCCTGTTAAATGCTTCAAGGATCGTTTCCCCAACACCTACTCCACACGGATTCATGTGTTTAATTGCTACAACTGCTGGTTCAAAGAATTCCTTAGATATTTTTATCGCTGCATCAGCATCATTGATATTGTTGTAGGATAGCTCTTTTCCATGAAGCTTTGTTGCAGCTGCAATAGAAAAGGTTGACCCTAACGGTTTTTGGTAAAACGCTGCTTTTTGGTGTGGATTTTCTCCGTAACGTAAATCCTGTTTTTTTACATAAGTAACGGTTAGTGATTCCGGACTCGAATCCCCTACTTGATTAGTTAAATAATCTGCAATTAGAGCATCGTAGGCGGCAGTGTGACGAAACACTTTCGCCGCTAACTTTTGATTGGTTTCAACAGAAATACTCATACGATCGTTTAACTCTTGGAGTAGTAACTCATAGTCACTTGGGTCCACGACCACTGTTACATCTTGATGGTTTTTTGCTGCTGAACGCAGCATACTTGGCCCACCAATATCAATGTTCTCAATCGCTTCCTCGAATGCCACATTCGGCTTTGCAATTGTTTGTTGAAATGGATACAAATTCACCACGACTAAATCAATCGGCGTAATATGATGCTCACTGATTTGCTTCATATGCTCTTCATTACTTCGTACCGCTAACAACCCACCATGAATACGAGGGTGTAATGTTTTCACACGTCCATCGAGCATTTCAGGAAAATCTGTTACCTCAGAGATGCCAATGACCTTGATCCCATTTTCTTCTAGTACTTTTTTTGTTCCTCCTGTAGAAATAATTTCAATTCCTTTCTCAACAAGTGCATGAACAAAAGGTACTAACCCCTCTTTATTTGAGACACTAACTAATGCACGTTTCAACCCCATATCTTTTACCCCCAGTTTCCTCACTCTTTATCATACTACCATATTAAAGCATTTGAACTTTACTGTAAATGATGGTGTAAAACATAGTTAATCGTTGTAGGATACAATTCATGCTCAATTTCATGGATTTTTTTCTCTACGTCTTCTATGTGATCATGTTCTTCAATCTCTATTGCTCTTTGTGCAATAATTGGTCCAGTGTCCATCCCTTCATCGACAAAATGAACAGTAACTCCTGTGATTTTTACACCTTTATCAATTGCTTGATGGATTGCGTGTTTTCCAGGAAACGCTGGTAACAAAGAGGGATGGATGTTTATAATTCTTCCTTGATAGGCTTGTAGCAACGTTTCGCCTATTAATCTCATGTAACCAGCTAACACGATTAAATCAATCTCTTTATCTATTAATTCTTGTAGAATTTCACGCTCGAAATCTGCCTTTGATTCAAAATTCTTCGGTGAAAACACAAAGGTTTCAACACCTGCCTCATTGGCTCGTTCAATAACACGCGCACCAGCTTTATCGCATACAACAAGGCTAATATTCCCCACTAACACTCCAGACTTCCCGGCGTTTACGATGGCTTGAAAGTTAGATCCACTTCCCGATGCAAAAATGGCGATATTCTTCATGTAAGAGAACCTCCACCAAATGAAACACCGCTTCCCTCTTTTACACGACCAATAATGTATGCTTTCTCTCCAGTACTCTCCAACGCTTGAACAATCGGAACAAGTGACGCTTCATCAACGGCTAGCACCATGCCAATGCCCATATTAAAGATGTTAAACATCTCTTCTAAATCTAAATCTCCGTAATTTTTAATTAGCGTAAAAATAGGATGAATCGGCCATGATCCATAATCGACTTCTACACCAACACCATCAGGAAGCATGCGCGGAATATTTTCAATAAATCCCCCACCCGTAATATGTGACATTCCTTTGATCGTATGATTTTTCATTACCCCTAGAATGGATTTTACATAGATTTTTGTTGGTGTTAAAAGCTCCTCACCAAGAGGTCTCTCTAACCCTTCATAAATGAGATCTAGATTTAACTGTGCTTTTTCAAGCAGAATTTTTCTGACGAGGGAAAAACCGTTACTATGTAAACCACTTGAAGATAAACCGATAATGACATCTCCAGGCTTTATCCCTTCTCCGGTTATGAGTTTCTTTTTTTCTGCCACTCCCACAGTAAAGCCCGCTAAATCATATTCCTCCACACCATACATTCCAGGCATTTCAGCCGTTTCTCCACCTATTAACGAACAGCCTGCTAACTGACATCCTTCTGCAATTCCTTTTACAATCTGCTCGATTTTTTCTGGATCAGCTTTTCCGCAAGCAATATAATCTAAGAAAAAAAGCGGTTCAGCGCCTTGAACAACGATATCATTCACGCACATTGCTACTGCATCAATTCCAATTGTATCGTGCTTATCACACATGAACGCTAGCATTAGTTTCGTACCAACCCCGTCAGTACCTGAAACTAATACAGGCTCATTGACAGCCATTTTCGAAAGATCAAACATCCCTCCAAAGCCACCTAAAGCACCTATAACTTCTGGTCTTATCGTCTTTTTCACATGTTTTTTCATTCTGGAAACTGCCTCATATCCAGCATCAATATCTACACCTGCTTGCTTATATGCGTTAGCCATTTTCCAAACCTCCTGCTGTAGTCATTGTTTCACAATAGAAAATGGGGGATACTCCCCCATGCTTTTCATTACAGATTAAGCTTTTCATGCGGAAGGACCGTATCAGGGTAAATTTCGGTTGGATATTTACCAGTAAAACACGCCATACATTGTCCTCGGTTTTCCCCTTCATACTTCCTACCAATTCCATCAAGAAGTCCTTCTTCACTTAAAAATGCAAGTGAATCTGCCCCAATCAGTTTGCGCATTTCTTCAATTGAGTGTGAAGAGGCAATTAATTCTTCATGGGTTGATGTATCAATGCCATAGTAGCAAGGGTTTTTAATTGGAGGTGAGCTAATTCGAACATGAACCTCAGTTGCCCCAGCCTCTCGTAACATCGTAACAATTCTTCTGCTCGTCGTTCCTCTCACGATCGAGTCATCTACCATGACGACGCGTTTGCCTTCTACAACACCTCTAACAGGAGATAGCTTCATCTTTACCCCTTGTTCTCGTAGTGATTGTGACGGCTGTATAAACGTTCGACCAACATAACGATTTTTAATCAATCCTAGTTCATACGGAATCCCTGCAACTTCAGCATATCCAATTGCCGCTGATATGCTGGAATCTGGTACTCCCGTAACAACATCTGCTTCAATTGGTGATTCTAAGGCTAAGCGTTTCCCTAAGTTCTTTCTAGCTGTATGAATATTAATGCCATCTATATTACTATCTGGTCTTGAAAAATAAATGTACTCCATGCTACAAATCGCACGGTTTGTTTGCAGTGAAAACCACTCCGAGTGAATACCTTCATCATCAATCACAAGAAATTCACCAGGCAGAACGTCACGGATATACGTTGCACCAACGACGTCGAGTGCACATGTTTCTGATGCAACGACATACGCGTTTCCTAGTTGACCAATTGATAGAGGACGTAATCCGTTTGGATCAAGAGCCACCATCATCTCTGTTTCAGTCATGAGTAAAAAAGCATAGGCACCCTTTAACATCGATAAAGCGTTTTTAACCCGATCTTTTAACAAAGAATACCCACTTCTTTTAATTAAGTGTGCAAGCACTTCTGTATCAGAAGACGTTTGAAAAATACTCCCTTGATTTTCAAGCTGATGTTTCAACGCATTGGCATTTACTAAATTTCCGTTATGTGCAATTGCCAAACTCCCTTTTTGAGAATGGAATAATAGTGGTTGAACATTTTCAATTCCTCCACCACCTGCGGTTGCATAGCGCACATGACCAATGGCAGCTTTTCCGTGGATATCTCCCAATTGCCCATTGCTAAAAACCTCAGTTACTAACCCTTCACCTTTTATCCCTTTTAACTTTTCACCATTCGTAACGACGATACCAGCACCTTCCTGACCTCTGTGCTGGAGACTATGAATGCCATAATACGTAATTTGAGGTGCATCTTGATGTCCCCAAATTCCGAACACACCACACTCTTCATTTAATCCCTTGATTTCAGCAAGCATGGAATGGCTCCTTTCCAAGCTGTATATAATTGTTCTACTGGAGCATGAACGACCTTTTCCATTTTTTCATTCGTCACTTCAAGGACAGCATCCGCCGTTACCTCTCCAATAAGAGATGCTTGAACCATCTCTTCAAACTGTTGTTGATGCTCACGTTTCACACTCACAAGGAATCTTGATTGTGTTTCACTGAATAATTGCGTCGTTTCGTCACCTGTTATTTGAATCGTAGCGCCAACTTGTTGTGAACCAAATGTACATTCAGCAAGAGCTACTGCTAATCCACCCTCAGCTAAATCATGAGCTGAAGCGACAAGTCCAGCGCGAATGGCTGATAATAGCTGCTGTTGTCTTTGATTTTCAATCGTTAAATCGATTGCAGGTGCTTTTCCGAAAATCTTTCCGTACGTGACCTTTTGCAGCTCACTTCCACCAAAGTCTACGTTTGTTTCACCAATAAGGTAGATTAAGTCTCCTGATGCTTTAAAGCTCTGAGTCGTTATATGAGCAATATCTTCAATGAGTCCAACCATTCCAACTACAGGTGTTGGATAGACAGCTACTCCGTTTGTTTCGTTATAGAGGGAAACATTTCCACTAATTACTGGTGCCTTTAACACTTCACACGCAGCACTCATGCCATCTACCGCTTTTTCAATTTGCCAAAAAATTTCTGGCTTTTCAGGATTACCAAAATTCAAGCAATCTGTAATTGCTAGTGGTTCTCCACCAGAGCAAATGATGTTTCTTGCAGCCTCACTCACAGCAATTTTCCCGCCAGTCTCTGGATCTAAATACATATATCTAGAATTACAATCAGTTGTCATGGCTAAAGCTTTTTTTGTTCCACGTATCCTAACAACTGCCGCATCCGATCCTGGTGCCACAACAGTATTTGTACGAACACTATAATCATATTGATTGTAGACCCACTCTTTACTCGCAATAGTTGGCTGAGATAACAAGTTTACGAGAGTTTGAGTATAGTCTGTTACTTCTGGAACCGTTACTTCCATCTCTTGAAATTCTTTATAATAAGCTGGCTCTGCTGATGGCTTATGATACACGGGCGCCTCTTCCGCTAACGCATCTACAGGTACATCTGCAATTACTTCACCCTTATGGATCAGTCTAAGCTTCTTATCATCTGTTACTTTCCCAATTGCCACAGCATCTAATCCATATTTCGATACAATCTTTCTTATTTCATCTTCTCTACCCTTTTCAACCACGATGAGCATTCTTTCTTGTGATTCAGACAGCATCATTTCATACCCAGTCATACCGGACTCTCGTTGTGGAACAAGATCTAGATTCATTTCAATACCAGATCCAGCTTTACTTGCCATTTCAGCAGAAGAGCTAGTTAGTCCCGCTGCTCCCATATCTTGTATTCCAACTAAAGCATCACATTTAACAAGCTCAAGACAAGCTTCAAGCAGTAATTTTTCCATAAACGGATCTCCAACTTGAACAGCAGGGCGTTTTTCCTCAGATTTATCAGATAGTTCCTCAGAAGCAAACGTCGCTCCATGAATTCCATCACGACCTGTTTTCGCTCCAACATACATGACTGTATTGCCGATACCTTTTGCTAAGCCTTTTTTAATATCCTCATGATTGATGATTCCCACACACATTGCATTTACTAAAGGATTGCCTTCATAGGAAGGATCAAATTGAATTTCGCCACCAACTGTCGGAATACCAACGCAATTCCCATATCCCGCAATTCCAGCTACAACCTCTTCAAACAAATATTTCATTCTTGGAGTAGTTAACTCACCGAAACGAAGTGAATTAAGCAGAGCAATCGGACGAGCCCCCATTGAAAAAACATCACGAATAATGCCACCAACACCAGTCGCCGCACCTTGATAAGGCTCGATAGCTGAAGGATGATTATGACTTTCTATTTTAAACACAACCGCTTGGTTATCACCGATATCTACAATACCTGCACCTTCTCCAGGTCCTTGCATTACTTTTTCACCACTTGTAGGAAATTTTCGAAGAACGGGCTTTGAATTTTTATAGCTACAATGCTCAGACCACATGACAGAAAATAATCCTGTTTCTGTATAATTTGGCGTGCGTCCAAGAATTTGCTCAACCATCGCAAACTCCTCATCACTTAAACCCATTTCACGATATAGTTTCTCTTCTTTGATTTTGTTTGATGTTGGTTCAAGAAGTAACGACATGTGCAGATAACCTCCAGTTTTTTACGATTGATTGAAATAATCTCAGCCCATCTTCACTTCCTAATAAAGCATCAACTGCTCTTTCAGGGTGAGGCATCATCCCTAGTACATTTCCTTGTTCATTCACAATACCTGCGACATTTGCCAAACTTCCGTTAGGATTTTCACCTTCATACGTAAAAACAATTTGTCTATTCTCTATTAATCTAGCAAGCGTTTGTTCATCACAATAATAATTACCTTCACCATGAGCAATTGGTATCGCAACGACCTCATCTTGGTTATAGGCTTTAGAAAACATCGTATCTGCATTTTTTACACGAAGCGCAACATTTTCACATTTGAATTTCAACTGCTCATTTCTTCTCATTGCACCAGGTAACAGCCCTACTTCAAGCAGGATTTGGAAGCCATTACACACCCCTAACACAGGTATCCCTTCATTAGCCGCCTTAACAATTGCATCCATCACTTTTGAAAAACGTGCAATTGCTCCTGATCGTAAATAATCACCATATGAAAATCCTCCAGGAAGAAGGATTGCATCATAACCGTCCAAGTTTTCCGTATTATGCCAAACATATTCTACTTCTTCGCCAAGTTCATCTTTTATCGCATGAAACATATCAACATCACAATTAGAACCAGGAAAGACAATCACCGCAAATTTCACTGTGCGACAACCTCCTCAACCTCATATCGGAAATCTTCAATTACCGTATTGGCTAATAGCTTTTCACACATATCCTTTACTTGATCATCCAGGTTACGGCTATCCTCTTCAATGATTAGCTCCATGTATTTACCAATTCTGACATCCGCTACATTTGTATAATTCATACTATGTAGTGCGCTTTTAACGGCTGTGCCTTGAGGATCTAACACGCTTTCACGAAGTGTAACGAAAACCTTTACTTTAACCATTATTTTTCTCCTCCAATACGGACTAAAATTTTTGAATAAGCATCTGTTAAATGGCCGATATCTCGGCGAAATACATCTTTATCAAGCTTTTCATTTGTTTCCATATCCCATAGACGGCAAGTATCAGGTGAAATTTCATCAGCGACGATCAACTCTCCATCACTTGTATGGCCAAATTCAAGTTTAAAATCTATTAACGAAACTCCTTTTTGCTTGAAAAAAGAACGCAAGACTTCATTAATTTTTAATCCCCATTCTTTTAAACTCACAATTTCATGTTGTGATGCTAGCTTCATCACTTTGATATGCTCTTCTGTAAACAAAGGATCACCGAGCTCGTCGTTCTTGTAGTAAAACTCAACAATTGGTTCAGCTAACGCAGTCCCCTCATCGATTCCAAGTCGCTTTGAAAGACTACCCGCTACGATATTTCTCACCACAACTTCTAACGGAATAATCTTCACTCTTTTGACGAGCTGTTCGGTTGGAGAAATTTTATTTAAAAAGTGAGACGCTATTCCAGCTTCATGTAGGAGTGAAAATAGCAAACTCGTGATCTCATTATTTAAGCGACCCTTCCCAACAATCTCAGCCTTCTTCTCACCGTTAAATGCTGTGGCACTATCCTTATACTCCACCCAAACGACTTCATCATCACTTGTTTTATAAATTCTTTTCGCCTTTCCCTCATAAAGCAACTCAAGCTTCTCCATTATTACCCTCCGTTAAATACAGAATATTCTGAACTTAAAAGATGCAGGACTCCTCCCTTAAGAGGACTGTCCCTTGCTCAACTTTTTTACATACGTATTTAATTATGAAAGACCAAGACGTTCAAAAATCATATCTACATGCTTGATATGGTAGTTATAATCAAAACAATCTTCAATCTGTTCGGTAGATAAACGCTCTGTAATTTTCTGTTCCTGCTCAATCAATGTACGGAATGGTACTTGCATTTCCCATGCCTCCATCGCTTTAGGTTGCACTGTATCATATGCTTCTTCACGCGTCATACCTTCATCAATTAAAGCAAGTAACACTCGTTGTGAATAAATCAAACCTAATGTTCGATCCATATTTCGCTTCATATTTTCTGGGTAAACCGTTAAGTTTTTTATGATATTTCCGAAACGATTTAACATGTAATTTAATGCGATTGTCGCATCTGGTAAAATAATACGTTCTGCTGATGAATGCGAGATATCCCTCTCATGCCATAATGGTACATTTTCATATGCCGTTAACATATAACCACGGATCACTCTTGCAAGTCCTGTCATATTCTCTGAACCAATTGGGTTTCGCTTATGAGGCATTGCAGATGAGCCTTTTTGACCCTTCGCAAAGTATTCTTCTACTTCTCTTGTTTCACTTTTTTGTAACCCACGAACCTCAACAGCAAACTTTTCAATTGAGGTAGCAATGAGTGCGAGTGTCGACATATAATCAGCGTGACGATCACGTTGTAAGGTTTGGGTTGAAATTGGTGCTGCTTCTAACCCAAGCTTCTCGCATACATATTTCTCTACATATGGGTCGATATTGGCATACGTTCCAACAGCTCCAGATATTTTTCCCACTTCTATTCCTTTAGCCGCTAATTTAAAACGTTCTAGGTTGCGTTTCATTTCTTCATACCACAATGCAAGTTTTAAACCGAAAGTAGTCGGTTCAGCGTGTACACCGTGAGTACGCCCCATCATTACAGTGTACTTATGTTCTTGTGCTTTTTCTTTTAAGATGGCTACAAAACGCTCTATGTCACTTAGCAAAATGGCATTGGCTTGTTTCATGATATACGACAAAGCTGTATCTACTACATCCGTAGACGTTAAGCCGTAGTGAACCCATTTTCTTTCTTCTCCAAGTGTTTCTGACACTGCTCGTGTAAAAGCCACTACATCGTGACGTGTTTCTTCTTCAATCTCTTTTATACGATTAATGTCAAACGATGCATTTTGACGTAATAGTGCTACATCCTCTTTCGGAATATCTCCTAGCTCTGCCCATGCTTCGCACGCTAAAATTTCAACTTCTAACCAAGCTTTAAATCGATTTTCCTCTGTCCAAATGGCACCCATTTCTGGTCTTGTGTAACGTTCAATCATGAATTATCCTCCGATCAATTCTCTTGTATCTTTCCAAACATCTATTGTATCAATTTTTTCCAACATGTCATCAATAGTATCACCCAAAAATGTAATATGTCCCATTTTCCTTTTCATTTTTGCTTCTTTTTTTCCATATAAGTGAAGCTTACTATGAGAAAGATGATTCATGTTCATTAACATACCTTCCAGATGCTCTCCTAAAATATTCACCATCACAGCTGGCCTATTTAACGTCGTTTTTCCTAAAGGTAAGTTACAAACTGCTCTAATATGCTGTTCAAATTGCGAAGTCTGACAAGCATCCGTCGTGTAATGTCCTGAATTATGAGGTCTAGGAGCTAACTCATTTACAATCACTTCATTTGCTTCTGTCACAAACATCTCAACTGCTAGTGTTCCTACGAGCTGATATGCGTTCGCTAATGTACTCGCAACTTGCTTTGCTTTTTTCTCAACATCTCCACTAACCCTTGCTGGTACAATGGTTTGATGAAGGATATTGTTACTATGAATATTTTCCGCAATCGGAAACGTCATAATCTCTCCATCAGGGTTTCTTGTTACAATAATGGATATTTCTTTTTGGTAAGGTACCCACGCTTCTAACACACAAGCCCCTTGATGTAACAATTCGATAGCAAGATCTAAATCATCAGCCTTTCGTATGACAAATTGACCTTTCCCATCGTATCCACCTTGGCAAGTCTTGAGTACACATGGTGTACCTAATGTCACGACTGCTTGATACAACTCCTGCTCATTTTTAACAGACATATGTTCCACTACTGGAATCCCTAGCTTCGTCATTGCCTGTTTTTCCGTCAGACGATCCTGGGTTACTTTCAATAATTCACTACCTTGTGGGAGATTTGAATGCTTTTCTAGCCATGTGAGTGCTTCATAATCAATGTTCTCAAATTCATATGTAATCACGTCACTAATTCGCGAAAGCTCTTTGATCGCCTCGAGATCGTTAAAAGCTGCTACGATTTCAACATCTGCTACTTGACCACATGGTGAATTCGGTGTTGGATCTAAAACAGCAATGTGATACCCCATCGCTTTTGCTGATAAAGCCATCATCCTCCCTAACTGACCGCCACCTATAATACCAATCGTTTTTCCCGGAAGGATTTGTTTGCTAGACAAGATCATCACTACTTTCTAACACTTGATGTTTCGTGCGTTCCCTTCTCACCTCTAGCAATCTTGCAAACTGTTCATTTGTTGTAGCTAAGATTGAAGTCGCTAAAAGGCCCGCATTCACCGCTCCAGCTTTTCCGATGGCCACAGTTGCTACAGGTACACCACCTGGCATTTGCACAATTGAAAGCAATGAATCCAATCCATTTAATGTTTTAGACTGAACTGGCACACCAATGACAGGTAACGTCGTTTTAGCAGCAACCATCCCTGGTAAATGCGCCGCACCACCAGCTCCTGCGATGATAACCTTTATTCCTCTATTCCTTGCCTTCTCTGCATAGTCAAACATCAAATCTGGTGTTCGATGTGCAGAAACGACTTTCTTCTCAAACGGCACCTCTAACTCTTCTAACACTTGACATGTATGCTTCATTGTCTCCCAATCTGAAGTACTTCCCATAATGACACCTACAAGCGGTTCCATCATATCCCCCTCGATCGTTGTTTATTATTTATGTCGTAGTAATAATTGAACCATGATAAATCAAAATTGTTTATGTATATGTTATTAGACCGTTATTCCCAGTTCTCATTCGTGTTAACCGGAGTGAAAGAACCGAGACTCCTCGAAAATGCTAACGCATTTCCTTCGTGCGGTGAGGATTCACGGAAGCTTATTCAAGTCCTACGGGAATAGCGCTAGGCCCCCGACCCCACATGCAAAGCCGAGGAGGCTCAAGTGGCGCCCCGTGGAAAGCGAGAGTCCTGCAACAAAGGTTAACACCCCACATACAGCGTCGTATTTTCAGGGTTACCTAACAAAAAAATACCCAAAATAGAATGTTTCCTCAAAAATAAGAGAAAGACATTCTACCTGGGCATACAATGTAAATATGACAGGTAAATACCGAACACTTTCCCTCATAGTCCAATAATTTACGGTTATCGGGTAGAAACTTATGGGCCATATTCCCAAGATTATATGAGGATTTTCATTTAACTGTCATTATCTTACCAACCTATTGACGTTTCGTCAACTAAAAAATCGAATGTTTATTTTATATATACCAATATTGTTCGTGTTTTACTGTATTCTTCCTTCAAACACAATTTTTCGTCCACACGGTTCTACTTCAATTTGGTTATCAACCTTTACTTCTTGAAAGATTGGTTCCTCTATCCTTCTAACAGGCATATAGCCTTCTGCCTTCATTCGATCTAAACAATCTCCAATCGTTTCATTTGGACCAACTTCAAACTTTTTCTTAGACGGCTTATTCACTATTTTAACTTTCCTTTCTTCACAGCTTTTACCCAGAAACCACCATGTATCGTTTTAGGTTCATATGCAATGATAAACGCTCTTGGATCTAATTCTTTAATCGTTGCATAAAGCTTTAATTCATATTTTCTAGGTGTTAGTATTTGCATCGCTTGACGATCTCCTTCAAGACCTTGGGCGAGCCAATCAGTTACACCATAGCCTTTATCTCGAAGCAACTTCGGTAAATCATTATCTGTTTCCTTTGTAATCACATTGACTGTAATATAACCTAGAGCCAACTTCTCCTCAATTTTCATTCCAACAATGACACCTAATCCATACCCAACGGCATATGCGATTAGATTTTGAATCTCATTTAAATTTTCCAAGACAAGCCCTAACCCTACAACATACACTACCACTTCAATCATACTAAGACTAGCAGCGAGGTATCTTTGACCTTTTAATGTTAAAATCATTCGAATCGTAAAAAACGAAACATAGACGATATTTATCAATAAGATAATGGTGACCATTATATAACTGTTCTCTAACAAATGAATCCTCCTCAACCTCTTTTTTATAGCATTACCAAAGTACTTATTGTACTAAACATTCGATTCGTTGAAAACCACCTGTACAATCCGAACTTTTTAGGCGTTCCTTCATAGAATATCTTAGCACTTATCCAGGAGGTAACGTCCTATGAAAAGAAACCAATTTCGAAACATGCAGGATTGGAAAAAGCAGTGGGATAATTTTTTTGGAGAAGAATTTTGGAGTGGTTTTGAACCATTGGTCGAAAATGCAAACACACAAGTGAACATGTATCAAGCTGAAAATGAACTACTTGTCGTTTTTAGCTTACCAGGTTTACGTAACGTAGATGATGTGCAATTATATACCCAATATCAAACACTTGAAATCCGTGGGAAAATACACTTGAAATTTAAAGACTTTCAAATTATTGAAGAGGGCATTTTTCAAGGGAAATTTGAACGTGTTATCCAACTTCCTTTTCCAGTAAAAGAAGATCGAGTCGACGCAAAGTATCGCAGTGGCCTTCTCATTGTACATTTACATCGACTTATACCTGATGAAAACCGTAGAAAGATTACAGTTGAACAAGAAGATTGAAGACTCATAGTTATTTTTACCTATAAGGTGGAAATAACTATGAGTCTTTTCTCTTAACATTTTCCATATATTTGGTATATAGTAAATATATATAAAGGAGGATATTATGTACGTTCAACAACTTACCGTTGATAGACTATCAGATTTTATTGCTTATTGTAGGTATTATCGAGATATCATAGACCAATCATATCTCTATGAAGAGGAGCTAGCTTCATTTACTCCAAATAAAGAAAATCCAACCTATCTTTTAGTTAATAAGGACAGAAAAATCATTGGTGTTGCTTCCTTAATCATTGACTCCTATTTTAAGAAAGGGAAAAAAGGGAGGTTTAGAATTTTTCACGCAGAGAACATACAAGGATACAAATTATTATTCAAGCATATTTTATCTCACACAACTGAGATCGAGAGAGTCTTCATCTTCACTCCTGATAAAAATAAACCTCTCCAACATGCACTACAACAGCTAGATTTTGAGATTGAAAGATACTCGTTTGTTTTAGAGCGAGAGGACCTACCTATCATTGAACCTAGTTTCCCAAAGGACTATCAATTATTACCATTTAAATTTCAACAGGATGAACAACTATGGTGTGAAGTTAGAAACGAGGCTTTCTCTAATCTTGCAGGCAGTGAAACTCCCATTACAGTTGAAATGGTAGAGAAAATGCAACACTGGGAGGATCATGTACAAGGTGGCATGATGATTTTATATCATCAAACAGAACCGGTTGGAGTTCTTAGAGTCGCAAAAGAAGAAAATGAAGATGGCTTACGCACGTTTATCGCTTTGTTAGCAATAAAAAAGAGTTATCAAGGGCAAGGACTTGGTGGGCAATTATTACGCGCAGGCTTACGCTTTGGATCTAATCTAGGAATGCCTAGAGCGCTTTTAACAGTAAATGCTGAAAATGAAAATGCCGTTTCACTCTATTTAAGAGAGGGTTTTAAGAAAACAGAAACTATGATTTGCTATCATTACTTAACAACTACCGGTGAAATTCAAATCGTTTAATGCCCTGTACTTCTTTTTTTGACACTATTAAAATAAAGTTATAAGTAGGAAGTTATCTACATATTGAGAGGAGCAAGAAGATGAATAACATTACGTTGAAGCATTTTGAAATGACTAGACGATTCTTTTTAAGAAAATTAGAGGCTATCGATAGCCATTTATTTCACATTCAACCTGAAGGATTTAACAACAACATCCACTGGCATATTGGCCATGTACTTACAGTTACAGAGCAATTCATGTTTAGCTTTCCTAAAAAAACACAACATCTCCCTGAAGCATATGTTAGCTATTTTGGTAACGGCACGAAACCTGCAGATTGGGATGCTGGTGTACCTTCAGTACAAACGTTAATTGAACAATTAAAAGAACAAGTCAGTCGCTTACAAGCTATTCCAGTTGAGCAATTCAATGAAACTCTCAAAAAACCATTCTTAGGCTTAGAGTCATTTGGAGAACTAGCCAATATGGCATTGTTCCATGAGGCCCATCATTTGGGACAAATTCATACAATGAGTAGAGTGATTGGCTTAACAGAAGTTAAAAATTAAGTGAGATCTGCAGTGAACCTATTTATGAGGTTCGCTGTTTTAATATCTACTATACAAAAAAGGAGCTCAAACATTCGACAAATTGTCGCTTTAGGGGGAGGTGTGAATACTTAGCTATACTCGGGAGATAACTTTTAGGAGATTGCAGGTTGTAGAAGTTAGCTTAATGAGAGGTAACAGATAAAATGTGAGAATTACGAGTGAAGTGATTGATTAAAGGGATATTTGAGTGAAAAGTGATTTATATGTGTGAAAAATGATTTATATGTGTGAAAAAAAGATTATCTGATTGAAATCAAAAATCTCTAAAAATCCAATTGATAGAAAAATTTTTTTATGTGATTGAAAAAATTTAAAATCCGTATGAAAAATTTTAAAAAGTGATCGATAAATTTTCAAAAGCGTATGAATAAATTTTTCCCACAAAAAAAAGAGACTCTAACATGTAACAAAAAGTTGTTATTTTTACATGATCGGTGAAAGTTGTTGAAAATGCAACGTCTTCTCTCAAGTCTATCATGATTTTCTTTTTATTTTTGTCTACTCAGCAGTATTTTCTTACTAATTTTCAGCAAAAATGCACGCTTTCCTTTTAAAAAAGATCTACTTTAGTTGATGTCTCCACTAGACCCACTTTGTCCAGAACGGCACTTTATTTATTATTGAGAATTCAATTGATTTATAGCCGTGGCATTAGTCAAATCTCTAAGAAAGAGGAACTTTAAATGAGAAAAGTTATAATAAATCCTTTAATAATTACAGTTTTCCTCATAACTCTGATAGGATGTTCAAATCAATCCCCTAAGTCCTTTGATTGGGACCAGCTAACTAGAGTTGATGTTCAAGTATTCACTGATGCTAACAATGATAACGAAACAATAATTGCAGAGGAAGAAAAAATTAAAATTCTAAGAGAATTATTTGCAAGAGTTGAGTGGGAACAAAACGTAAAAGCACAAATGGCTCGAAAAGAGGATGTAATAGCTACTTTATTCTTTAGGTACGACGAAAATATGCCAGAAAGATTATATGAATATTATGTATGGTTTAATGGAGGCAATGAATCTGCAACAATAATTGACAGAGAAAAGAACGCTCTAGGGACATTGCATAAACAAGATAGCCAAACACTAAAAGCTCTCCTGTTAAATAAATAAGTAAAAGTCCAGGGCCCCCTGCGCTTTTATTCGTCTCTCTTTAAAAGAAAACACAAAAAAGACTAGCCTATTTCAGCTAGTCTTTTCAAGTTGCTTGGCAACGTCCTACTCTCACAGGGGGAATCCCCCAACTACCATCGGCGCTGAAGAGCTTAACTTCCGTGTTCGGCATGGGAACGGGTGTGACCTCTTCGCCATCGTCACCA
>JAIVAN010000018.1 GCA_020171895.1 Bacillus timonensis
GGCGGTAACACGGGTTCGAATCCCGTACGGGTCACCATTTTGGAGGATTAGCTCAGCTGGGAGAGCACCTGCCTTACAAGCAGGGGGTCGGCGGTTCGATCCCGTCATCCTCCACCATATATTTGCCGGTGTAGCTCAGTTGGTAGAGCAACTGACTTGTAATCAGTAGGTCGTGGGTTCGACTCCTATCGCCGGCACCACTATTTGGAGGGGTAGCGAAGTGGCTAAACGCGGCGGACTGTAAATCCGCTCCCTGAGGGTTCGGCGGTTCGAATCCGTCCCCCTCCACCATTATTTCTCTTTTACTGATTTCATGTTTATGAATCACATAAGCATAGAGCAGTTTTTTATTTTTATTGGGCTATAGCCAAGCGGTAAGGCAACGGACTTTGACTCCGTCATGCGTTGGTTCGAATCCAGCTAGCCCAGCCATTAAGAGAGCCATTAGCTCAGTCGGTAGAGCATCTGACTTTTAATCAGAGGGTCGAAGGTTCGAGTCCTTCATGGCTCACCATTTGCGGAAGTAGTTCAGTGGTAGAACACCACCTTGCCAAGGTGGGGGTCGCGGGTTCGAATCCCGTCTTCCGCTCCATTTCTATAATCACCACCTCGGGGCCTTAGCTCAGCTGGGAGAGCGCCTGCCTTGCACGCAGGAGGTCAGCGGTTCGATCCCGCTAGGCTCCACCATACATACATGATAGAAACTCTAAATTATTGATTTAGGGTTTTTTTGTATGTAGAAAATGATTTTTGAAAGAAGGTTGTGTTTATAAAAATTTGCTCTAATTGTTTATTTTCTAAATAAAGAAGTATCCTAAAGATAGATATTATCATGTTATTAATATTGAGCGAAGATCGTAAATACGTATATATATTCAAAATGTTGTCGAGTTGAGTCATTCTATCTATTAACGATAAAATAGATATATGGGAGTTAAGGAGGAATATAAGATGAAGAAAACGATTTCAATTATTGGAGTACCTATGGACCTGGGTCAAATGCGACGTGGAGTAGACATGGGGCCAAGTGCAATTCGATATGCTGGTGTTGTTGAAAGACTCGAAAATCTTAATTATGAAATTGATGACCACGGAGATATTGAGATTGGTCGTAGGGAAACAACCTCTATTGATAATTTGCGTAATTTGAAAGCGGTTGCTGAAGGGAACGAAAAGCTAGCGAGTGCTGTAGATCAAGCGTTATCAGCAGGTAATTTCCCACTAGTTTTAGGGGGGGATCACAGTATCGCGATTGGAACTTTAGCAGGAGTTGCTAAACATTTTAAAAATCTAGGTGTTATCTGGTACGATGCACATGGTGATTTAAATACAGCCGATACCTCTCCTTCGGGGAATATTCACGGTATGCCATTAGCTGCTAGCCTTGGTATAGGTCACCCAACTTTAACTGGAATTGGTGGTTATACACCTAAAGTCAAACCTGAAAATATTGTTATCATTGGTGCAAGGTCTCTAGATGAAGGGGAAAGACAGCTTATAAAAGAAAAAGGTATTAAAGTATACACAATGCATGAAATTGATCGATTGGGAATGACTGCTGTCATGGAAGAAGCTATTTCATACTTAAAACAGAAAACGGATGGAATTCATCTTTCTTTAGACTTAGATGGATTAGATCCACATGATGCCCCAGGTGTTGGTACTCCTGTACTTGGAGGAATTAGCTATCGAGAAAGCCACTTAGCAATGGAGATGTTAGCTGAAGCAAAGGTTATTACATCAGCGGAGTTCGTAGAAGTAAATCCAATATTGGATGATAAAAACAAGACAGCGACAGTTGCTGTAGCTTTAATGGGGTCTTTATTTGGAGAAAAGCTTTTATAATATGAAAGAAAAAGGTAGGAACAATATTGTTTCTACCTTTTCCCTTTTAGTGTGGCTAATTGTATAGATGATAATTTTTTTATATGCTCCTTCTTACTGTTTGAACGGATTGATATTGATTAAGTAGGTCATCTAGCCGTGTACTCTTTTCAATTACATCTTCCGAAAGAAGAGAAGATCCGTTTGCTAAATTCATCATATCAGTACGGCATAATTCAATTTGGTCTAATAGGTATTTTTCATATGTATGCATATACATGATCCTCCTATTTGTTATAGGCTTTTATATAGTTAATATCCAATAATAAACATTTTAAACCGCAGTATTCTATTTTTTGTTAAAATAAATATAAAATAAAAAGTGAAACTTTATTAAAAGGTTATTCGTATAATACGTATACCCGCAATGAGCGGAGGGTTTGAGGGAATGGAAACGATCATTAAAAACCGGATTAAACAATTAAAAAATGGGGATCAAAACGCCTTTGCTGAAATCGTAGAGATATATAAAGATAAAGTATTTCAGCTGTGCTACCGTATGCTTGGAAACAGACATGAAGCAGAGGATATTGCACAAGAGGCATTTATTCGTGCTTATGTAAACATTCATAGATACGACGTTGAAAAAAAGTTTTCAACATGGTTATATCGAATTGCTACAAACCTATCGATTGATCGAATACGTAAAAAAAAGCCTGATTATTATTTAGATGCAGAGGTAGCAGGGGCTGAAGGACTGACGATGTATTCACATTTAGCAGCAGACGTTCCCTTACCAGAAGATGAAGTAGAGAGTATGGAACTACAAGAAACGATCCAAGCTGAAATACTAAAACTACCAGATAAGTATCGTTCTGCAATCGTATTAAAATATATAGAAGAATTATCGCTAAAGGAAATTGGAGAAATATTAGACTTACCAGTAGCGACAGTAAAGACAAGGATTCATAGAGGTCGTGAAGCGCTAAGAAAGCAATTACGACACATGTAAGAGGGGTGGAAATGATGAAGTGTTCAGAAGCAGTAACTTATATGCATATGTATTTAGATGAAGATATCACCTTAGAGGAAAAAGATACTCTAAAGGAGCACCTTCAAACTTGTGAAACCTGCAGCCATCACTTTCAAGAGTTAAAAAAATCAATTGCACTAGTACAAAGTACATCTCATATACAAGCACCTGACAATTTTACATTGAATGTTATGAAGAACTTGCCTAAAGAGAAGAAAACAACTAGCTTTAATAGATGGTTTAGAAATCATCCACTTCTAACGGCAGCTGCTGTATTCATGATTTTAATGGCAGGTAGTTTTTTTTCAATGTGGAATGGAGATCAAGAGTTCTCTGTCACTAAAAACAATCGTTTAGTTATCGAAAATAACACAGTAATTGTTCCAGAGGGTGAACGAGTTGAGGGAGATATTGTCGTTAAGAATGGCAAAATCCGAATTGAAGGTGAAGTGGTTGGTAATGTCACAATCATTAACGGAGAAAAGTATTTAGCTTCAGCTGGAGAGGTCACAGGTAATATTACGGAAGTCAATGAAGCATTTGAGTGGTTATGGTATAAGTTGAAAAAGATTGGAACTGATGTTGTTGAAGTTTTAAATGGAAATAAAGATTAATACGTATAGCCACCATAATTGGTGGCTTTTACGAATTCGAGAATGAAGTGAAATGAAGGAAAAACTGAATGAATTTGTAATCTTATGGATAAAGAATTATGATATAATAATAAAGTTACATATAGTGTTTAGATGTATGGAATTTAAACGATGGAGGAAGTGTGAGAATGCCATTTGAAGAACTCCCTTTATTAAGCTATCTTGGCAATATTATTGATATTCTCCTTGTTTGGTTCGTTATTTATAAACTAATTATGGTCATTCGAGGTACAAAGGCAGTTCAATTATTGAAGGGGATAATTGTGATTGTCGTTGTAAGAATGTTTAGTAGTATGTTGGAATTACATACACTACAATGGTTGATGGATCAAGCATTAACGTGGGGATTTTTAGCAATAATTATTATTTTTCAACCTGAATTAAGAAGAGCACTTGAACAGCTAGGTCGAGGGAAGTTTTTCTCGCGAACAGGTGCTCCAGAAGATGATCAACAACACAACATAATTGACTCTATAGTGAAAGCAACAGATTATATGGCTAAGCGTCGAATAGGGGCATTGATTTCGGTTGAGCGTGAAACAGGCATGGGTGATTATATAGAAACAGGAATTCCATTACATGCTGTCGTTTCGTCAGAATTACTCATTAATATTTTTATACCAAATACACCATTGCATGACGGAGCTGTTATTATTCAAAAAAATCAGGTCTCTGCAGCAGCTTGTTATTTGCCACTATCGGAAAGTCCATTTATATCTAAAGAGTTAGGGACAAGACATAGAGCTGCTTTAGGTATTAGTGAAGTAACTGATAGCGTTACAATCATAGTGTCAGAAGAAACAGGAAATGTTTCTTTAACGAAAAACGGTGAGTTACATAGAGATTTGAAATCCGATGCTTTCCGTGAACTGTTAGAGAAGGAATTACTACTGAGTAAAAACAACACCTCTTCAAGTCGCTGGCAATGGAGGGGGAAGAAAAATGGATAAATTAATGTATAATCATTGGTTTATGAAGATCATTGCTCTGTTGTTATCTTTGCTCTTATACATGTCTGTAAGTTTTGAGACACAACCAAAGTCTACTAATTCATCTGGGCTGCCTTTAGTGTCTAATGATCAAGAAACACTAATAGACGTTCCAGTAAAATCATATTTTGACGAAGAGAATCTAGTTGTGTCAGGAATTCCACAATACGTGAATGTATCGCTAGATGGTCCTGTTAGCATAACAAAAACAATAGGCCTTCAAAAAGATTTCGAAGTCTTTGTTGATTTAACCGATTTAAGTATAGGTTCACATAAAGTTCCTTTGCAATATAAGAACATTTCAGATAAGGTCAAAGTAGCTATTGAACCTAGTGAAATTACAGTTGTGATTCAAGAAAAGGTGACGAAAGAATTTATAGTAGAAGTAGACTTTATGAATAAAGCCTTAATTAAAGACGGCTACATTCCCGAACAACCAATCATAAAGCCAAATGTAGTGAAAATTACTGGTGCTAAGGAAGACGTAGAGCGCATTGCATTAGTAAAAGCACTTGTTGATTTAAAGGATGTTAGTGAAACAATCGAGACGGAATCAAGGGTAGCGGTTTATGATCGGAATCAAAATGTATTATCGGTTGAAGTAGAACCTTCAATCGTAGGAATAACAGTACCAATTTCCAGCCCAAGTAAAAAAGTACCCTTTAAAATTAACAGGCAAGGGTCGCTAAAAGAGGGGCTAAGTATAGTAAGCTTAGAAGCACTCCCAAAAGAAGTTACAATCTATGGGGAAAAAGAAGTGATAGAAAAAATAGATTTCATTGATGGTATCAATGTTGATCTTAATGATATTTCAGAAGACCAAACGATTGAAGTAAAAGTGCCAGTTCCAAATGGTATTAAAAAGGTTTCGCCTGAAACAATTCAAATAAAAATCGATGTTGAAAATGAAGTGAAGCGAACATTATCAAACCTACCTATTCAAAGCTTGGGCTTAGCTGATAAGTTCAATTTATCTTATCTAGATCCAGAGAGCGGTAGAATCGATTTGGACATTTTTGGAGCATTGAGTGTTGTAAACAATATAAGCCCTACAGACATGAATGTTTATATTAATGTCACTGATTTAAGTCAAGGAGAACATACACTTAAAGTGGAAGTGAATGGTCCCCAAAATATTACGTGGGTTTTACGTCAGAAAAACGTATCAGTCTCAATAACTGAAAATAATTAAGGAAAATAACAATAAGGTTGAGCAATAAAGGAGCGAATCATATAATGGGAAAATATTTTGGCACTGATGGTGTTCGAGGAGTTGCAAATAGTGAACTGACACCAGAATTAGCTTTTAAAATTGGACGTTTTGGTGGTTATGTCCTAACGAAAGATAAAGAGCGTCCTAAGGTGTTAATTGGTCGCGATACAAGGATTTCTGGACATATGCTAGAAGGTGCACTTGTAGCTGGCTTGCTTTCAATTGGAGCAGAAGTAATGAGACTTGGTGTTATGTCTACACCAGGAGTAGCTTACTTAACAAAAGCATTAGGTGCACAAGCTGGTGTCATGATTTCTGCATCACACAATCCAGTCCAAGACAATGGAATTAAGTTTTTTGGCCCAGATGGTTTTAAATTATCGGATGATCAAGAAAAAGAAATAGAAGATCTACTAGATCAAGAAGATCAATTACCAAGACCAACAGGAGCGGGACTTGGTCAAGTAAATGATTACTTTGAAGGTGGACAAAAGTATCTGCAATTTTTAAAGCAATCAGTTGACGAAGAATTCACTGGTATCCATGTAGCGTTAGATTGCGCGCATGGTGCAACTTCTTCTTTAGCTACACATCTCTTTGCTGATTTAGATGCTGATATTTCAACTATGGGAACTACACCTAATGGACTAAATATTAATGAAGGTGTTGGGTCGACACATCCAGAAGCTTTATCGGCATTTTTATTAGAGAAAGAAGCTGATATTGGACTTGCTTTCGATGGAGATGGAGATCGTCTAATTGCTATTGATGAAAATGGACAAGTGGTTGATGGTGATCAAATCATGTACATCTGTGCCAAATACTTACATGAAGTAGGGAGATTAAAGCACAATACAGTTGTATCTACCGTTATGAGCAACTTAGGTTTTTATAAAGGACTTGAAGGTCAAGAAATTCAAAGCGTACAGACAGCTGTAGGAGACCGTTACGTAGTGGAAGAGATGAGAAAGGGTGGCTACAACTTAGGTGGAGAACAATCAGGTCACATTATTTTCTTAGATTACAATACAACAGGTGATGGTTTATTAACGGGATTACAATTAGTAAACATCATGAAGATGACTAAGAAGCCTCTTTCACAATTAGCAAGTGAAATGCAAAAATTTCCGCAGCTATTAATAAATGTGAAGGTGACGGATAAACATCGAGTAACTGAGAATGCAAAGGTGAAAGAAACAATTGATGCGGTTGAAGCTGAAATGAACGGAAATGGCCGTATATTAGTTCGTCCTTCAGGTACAGAGCCATTAGTTCGCGTAATGGCAGAGGCACCTACCGAAGAGTTATGTAAAGAATATGTTGATCGTATTGTAGAAGTTGTTAAGAGTGAAATGGGAGCATAAAAGGCACAGATTGTGCCTTTTTTCTTTTTGACTCAGAGAATTTGGAACCATATAAAAAAGGGATGCATATTTGTAACTATGTAAAACATTGATTGCGTAACTAGTTATATTTGGAAAATTTTATTATTGACTGCTTTTAAGGTTGTGGTGTACTATTGATTTTGTGTTTCATTTTAAATAGAGAGTGAGGATCGTAAAAATTTAATATGATAGCGCCTGAACTAAGCTGAACGGTCAAGCTTAGTTGACGAGGAGGAGGATTATCGAATGTTCGGCGGATACCTCCCGGTTGAGTTCATCACAACCGAAAATCCTATTGGAAAACATTGAGGCAACTCTTTGCACAAACAAGGGATATGATGTACAAAATGAATAAAAACTAAAGGTAGGGACAAGGCAGTCCTTTACTTTCTTGTTCCCAAAAATAGGAGGAAATTAAATTTATGTGCGGAATCGTTGGATATATTGGTCAACAAGACTCAAAGGAAATTTTATTAAAAGGACTTGAAAAATTAGAATATAGAGGATATGACTCTGCTGGAATAGCGGTAATGAATAATGAAGGAATTCATGTTTTTAAAGAAAAAGGCCGTATTGCAACGTTAAGAGACGCTGTTAATCAAGATGTTGCAGCGAATGCAGGAATTGGCCATACTCGTTGGGCAACACACGGTGTACCAAGTAAGGTGAATGCTCATCCACATCAAAGTAACTCAAGTCGTTTTACACTAGTTCATAATGGAGTAATTGAGAACTATTCAATTCTTAAAAATGAATTTTTGCAGGGTGTTGAGTTAAAAAGTGATACTGATACAGAAATCATCGTTCAAGTCATTGATAAGTTTGTTAGTGAAGGACTTGAGGTTGAAGAAGCTTTTAGAAAAACATTAGCTTTACTTAAAGGTTCTTATGCAATCGCCTTACTTGATGAGCTAAATAAAGAAACGATTTATGTTGCGAAAAACAAGAGTCCGTTATTAGTTGGTCTTGGTGAAAACTTTAATGTAGTGGCAAGTGATGCAATGGCAATGTTACAAGTAACAGACCAATATGTAGAATTAATGGACAAAGAAATGGTTATTGTTACAGAAGAAAGTGTAACGATTAAAACATTAGACGGAAATGTAGTAGAAAGAGCACCTTATACAGCTGAACTTGATGCAAGTGATATCGAAAAAGGTACGTACCCTCACTACATGCTAAAAGAAATTGATGAGCAACCATTAGTAATGCGAAAAATCATTCAAAAGTATCAAGATGAGAATGGAAAGCTAACGATTGACCAAGATATTCTTCAGTCATTCGATGAGGCTGACCGTGTATATATTATTGCAGCTGGAACTAGCTACCACGCTGGATTAGTAGGTAAGCAATTTATTGAAAAAATGGCTAACATTCCTGTGGAAGTTCATGTTGCAAGTGAATTCTCTTATAACATGCCTTTGCTTTCAGCTAAACCATTATTCATCTTTATTTCACAAAGTGGTGAGACAGCAGATAGCCGTGCGGTACTTGTTCAAGTAAAAGAGCTTGGATACAAAGCGCTTACGATTACGAATGTTCAAGGTTCTACTTTATCTCGTGAAGCGGACTTCACATTGTTGCTACATGCAGGTCCAGAGATTGCAGTTGCTTCAACAAAAGCTTATACTGCTCAGCTAGCAGTTTTAGCAATTTTAGCTGCAGTTACAGCTGAGTCAAGAGGAATTGAACTTGATTTCGATTTAGTAAAAGAATTAGGTATTGTTGCAAATGGTATGGAAGTATTATGCGATGCGAAAGAAGAGATGGAAGAAATTGCTCGTGAATATTTATCTACTACGCGTAACTGTTTCTTTATCGGTAGAGCGGTTGACTTCTATGTAGGTTTAGAAGGCTCATTAAAGCTAAAAGAAATCTCTTACATTCAAGCAGAAGGATTTGCTGGAGGAGAACTTAAGCATGGAACAATTGCATTAATTGAAAATGGTACACCAGTTATTGCACTTGCTACACAAGAGCATGTAAACCTTGGCATTCGAGGAAATGTGAAAGAAGTTGCAGCACGTGGTGCAAACCCTTGTATCATTTCTATGAAAGGGCTTGAAACAGAAGAAGATCGTTATGTGCTTCCACTTGTACATGAAGCATTAACACCACTAGTATCTGTTATACCTTTACAATTAATTTCTTACTACGCTGCATTACACCGTGATTGTGATGTTGATAAGCCACGTAACCTTGCAAAGAGCGTTACAGTAGAATAAATGTAAAAAAGACTCGAACCCCACAATATTGGGGTCGAGTCTTTTTTTATGAATTCGTATCTTACAAAGAATTAAGCATGATGATTATTTCTCTCAAGAGATTTCCATAACCACGTTAATAGAAAAAAGATCGAAATATTTAAGAGTGTAAAAAAGATAGTAGGCTGTTTAATGTTTACGACAAATAAATCAAAATGAGTTAATAGCTTATCTAGAAGTGAAATTATGACTAAAGCAAGAATTTTCCACCGCCACTTTAGTGGTGTGAATAAGGTGAAAATAGTAGATAAGATAACCATATAGTAGATGGCAGAACCTGCGATATGATCCTTAGATGGATCCTCGAACCAGCCAGGTGTAAAATGAAAGGCATTGGAGAAAACAACGATAAAAAAATCAACAGTTGTAATGAGGCTATTTGCTATTAAATAAAGTACAAAGAGTTTGAAAGCTTTGGAAGCATGTTCGATTCTGCAATAAATCCATTTACAAATCATAAAAAAGATAGATAGAAAAAATACTGTATAGGCTATACTCCACCAATGATGCTCGTAAATTTTCATTTTAAGAAAGAAAAGTTCTATGGCGGCAAACATTATTAAGATAATTGATATTCCCTTCCATCGTATTTGAAATGCTGATATGAAGATGGAAGCAATGGGAACTGCAATGAAGTTAGAAGGGATTGAACCTAAGATATTATCATAAAAAGTGTCTCTTAACACGTGAGGAGAATACGAATAGGCATCTAACCACACTAAAATTACGTATTCGAATATATAAATCAGACCTGAAAATGAAAAGAGAAGGGGAATCAGTTTCTTATCCTTTGTTTTCCATAGTGTATAAAAGAAGACTGAGTAACTAATAAAGGTCAAAAAACCATACCACATTCCATTAGGATACGATTTTAGAATTTCCATTTCAAAACCCCACCAACCATATTTTTACCTTAATGTTACGATGTTACATTAAGCCTATTTTTATGTAAGGTAAAGTAAAATATACAGGAGGATGTTAAACACATTTAATCTATATTAAGTAATTAAATCGTACAAGTATCAAGTTTGCCTACTATTTTCATATATATATAGTTATAAGTAATTAATATAACGGTGTCCTATAGATTAAATAGTAGGAAGGTGAGAATCTATGAAAAAAATTTATCATTTATTAGTTCTTATCTGTTTTTGGAACACCTTTGTAGAGAAACATGAGACCTTAATGTCTGATGTTAAAGAAGAATATGACGGTTATGATAGGAAGGTTAAGTGGATATAGGTTATTTCCGGGAAATAAAAAGTGGAAAATGGTTTTGAAGAAAGAGTGAATTTGCTACAATAAAGAAAGATTGAGGAGCAGTTATTGAAATCAATGTTGTCTATATAAATAGTCCGTATATGACTCTCTGTAAACTGCAAGTCGACTAGCTTGTAAGTCATTGCAAGTTTATGCCTTGCAGTTTTTATGGCATAATAAAGGCGAGTAAAATAAATAGATGATAACAAAAAGGTGGAAATGATGATGGAATACACAACGATAGTTAATATACTCTTAATAGGCTTGCTCATTTATTTTGTATTCGATCGTTTCAAGCCTGTAAAGGGATTACAGCATTTATCTCAAAAGGATGTAGAGATGAAGATGAAGAATTCAAAGGAGGTTGTATTAATTGATGTAAGGCAACCTTATGAGTTTAATTCAAATCATCTTCCTGGAGCAATTAATGTTCCTCTTTCTTCATTGAGGAGGGGAAAAGGTGAGGTTCCAGTCGATAAGGAAATTATATTATATTGTCAAACAGGAATCAGGAGTAAACAAGCGGCTAATCTTATTAAGAAAAAGTACAACCCTCAGGTTTTGTCTCATTTAGCGGGTGGGATATTTGCATGGAAGGGACAAACTGTTGGACGAAAGAGTAAAAAAGGAAAATAAAGATGCTATTAAAACTAGTCGAGAGAAAGGCTAGTTTTTTTGTTTGTTACTCTGAAAATACGACACTGTATAAGGGGTGTTAATCTGCGTTGCAGGAACCTCGCTTTCCGTGGGGCGCCACTTGAGCCTCCTCGGCTGCGCCTGTGGGGTCTCAAGCCCGGCGCATCTCCCACAGGAGTCTCGGTCCTTCCACTCCGATTAACACGTAAGAATTACTTAAACGTCAACATTCAATAAGCGTAAAAATCAGTTCGCATTTTCATTCTTCATGGTGCAATACTCACATTGCATGAAAGTCTACCCTGAAAATACAATTCATCACACTAAACATGGGGTGTTAATCTGCGTTGCAGGAACCTCGCTTTCCGCAGGGCGCTTCTTGAGCCTCCTCGGCTGCGCCTGTGGGGTCTCAAGCCTAGCGCATCTCCTGCTGGAGTCTCGGTCCTTCCACTCCGATTAGCACTAATAAATATTAGGTATATACATTCTAGCCATAGTGCGAACAGTGTTTAAATTTCACATATTTTTTTAAGTATTGTAAAATTTCAGTAAGTAAGCAATTGGTGGAGGTGAGATAGTATGTGGAACAAATTGAAAAATGTGCATTCTTCTAATGGCTGGCTTGTTTTGCTTTTATTTGTGACTGGGCTTATTTTATTTCTTCCATCGCTAAGAGGTGTGTTTGCTGATTTTCGAACGAGTTTCAAGAATCTCCACATTTTATTTGGTGTTTTATTTACACTTTTATTTGTTAGTTATAATCCACTGATGAAATCTCACTGGAAAATCATTAGAAAGTTTAAGAGTAAGCAAGCGAATCTTATCTTCATATTTTCGATAAGTTTATTATGGATTGTAAGTGGATTTATTTTAACTTTTGAGAGAGCTATGTCTGCCCAATGGACTCAGGTTGCATTAGTTATTCATGACCTTTGTACATGGGTTGCTGTGCCTATTATTGTATATCATATCGTTATTCGAATGAAGTGGTTGAGGAACGACAGGAAGCATCAACTTACAGAAGAGAGTCAAGGAGGATCAAGCGTAAGAATTCCATTATCGAGACGTAGTTTTTTTAAGTATACATTTGCTACTGTTCTTGTGCTTGTCATTGGACCTTCTTTCTATAAGTGGTTAAAGCAGCTAACTGATGATGGAGGAATGGCATATAACGAGGTGTTGGAGAATACAAAAAATCATTCCATGAAACCACTTCCAGTTCCTGCTATTGAATCAAACCCTCCGGTTGGAGGTGGGTTAAAAGGGAATTTTCGTGTCTATACCGTAACGGATATTCCGTATTACACCGAGGAGAATTGGTATTTTCAAATTGATGGATTAGTGGAAAATCCAATCTTGTTCACATGGCAGGATTTTATTAACTTAAAAAGGACTGTTCAAGTCAGTGATTTTCATTGTGTGACAGGTTGGTCCGTTTATTCTGTTACATATGAAGGTATCTTGCTAAAGGATTTGTTGAAAATGGTTAATGTTCAACCACATGCCAAGTACGTCAAGTTTTATTCAGGAGACGGTGTTTACACAGATGCTTTAAGTCTAAGTCAAGCAACAATGAATGATGTAATGGTGGCTTTATTCATGGATGGAAATGTGATTCCCTCTCAATACGGTGGACCAGTTCGTTTAATTGTACCTAAAATGTATGCCTATAAAGCGGTAAAGTGGTTAGTCAGAATTGAAGTAGTAGATCAGCCTCATCTTGGATATTGGCAAGTAAGAGGATACGATACAGATGCGTGGGTAAAAAATTAAAGGGATTCATACCTTAATGGTGAATATATATTAAAAGGTATATTCTATCCGACTAACTATTGACTCGACATTACGTCACAGTTGAAAGTAACAACATTACATGTTTTGTATCTAAGAGGTAAGATGGGTAATATGTAATTTAAAGGAATATAGACCACTAAAAAATAAAGTATAACGTTTGACTGTACAGTTTACCTGAAAGTATAATAAGAACATCATAGACTAATAGTAGAGGTGATTTTGTTGGGAAGTTGTACAAAATCGGAGAGCTAGCTGCTTTAACGAATACCTCTAAACGAACAATAGATTACTATACAAATATAGGTATCCTTGTACCCGAGAGGTCTCAATCTAACTATCGTTATTATAGTGGTGAATGTGTTCAAGTTCTCGAGATGGTAGAGCAGTACAAAAAAATAAACATGCCACTCTCTGAGATAAAAACTAAGGTGGAATTGTTGAAAGCTGATCAAGCTGAAGAAGAAACAATCTTTAACCATATTTTTAAGATTACTAGTTTAATGAAGCATATAGAAATAGAGCTTGAGGATATCCGACCTTTACTTGATCATTTAAATGAAGAGCAAAAAAAGGATGCGTCAAAAAAGATATCTTCCTATAGCCAAACATTAGTAGAAAAATTAGAAGCAATACTTAGTTAAAAATTTTTCTAAAAATTTAGAGAATAATACGATAGCATATCAAATACATTAAATTAATAAATTTTTCATTCTGTAGGAGGTGTAATCCTTATTTGCTAATTGTGGCAAATAGGGTCTTATTTGGACATATTTAATTTGGTTATGGTGGCAGTGTTAATTGCTTTAACTGCTTTTTTCGTAGCATCAGAGTTTGCGATTGTAAAGATTAGAAGCTCAAGAATTGATCAACTAGTAGCTGAGGGAACACGAAATGCAATTTCTGCAAAAAAGGTCATTACAAATCTAGATGAATATCTCTCTGCATGTCAGCTAGGTATTACAATGACTGCTTTAGGTTTAGGTTGGGTAGGTGAACCAGCAGTAGATGCACTTCTTCATCCGTTATTTGCGGAATTAAGTATCTCTTCATCAGTATCAACTCTTCTTTCTTTCGGAATTGCGTTTGCTACGATTACGTTTTTGCACGTAGTAGTTGGAGAACTGGCACCAAAAACCGTTGCTATCCAAAAGGCAGAATTGGTTACATTATGGTTTTCAAAACCACTTATTGTTTTTTACAAAATAATGTATCCGATCATTTGGACGTTAAACGGATCTGCTCGATTTATTACAGGTATATTTGGATTTAAACCGGCTTCTGAGCATGAAATTGCTCATACAGAGGAAGAGCTTCGCATCATCTTATCAGAGAGCTATAAAAACGGTGAAATCAATCAATCAGAATATAAATATGTAAATAAAATTTTTGATTTTGATGATCGCATAGCAAAAGAGATTATGGTACCTCGTACTGAAGTAGTAGCGATCTATACAAATAAAACGATTCAAGAGAATCTAGCAATTATGACAAATGAAAAATTCACACGCTACCCTGTAGTTGATGGGGATAAGGACCATATTGTTGGTATGATCAATATGAAGGAAGTACTAACAGATTTCTTTAATGGAAAACAGAACGAACTCAAGACAATTACAAATTACATTCGCCCGATTATCCAGGTAATTGAATCAATAGCTATACATGATCTTTTAGTAAAGATGCAAAAAGAACGTGTGCATATGGCTGTATTAATTGATGAATATGGAGGAACAGCGGGATTAGTAACTGTTGAAGATATTCTAGAAGAAATTGTTGGAGAGATTCGTGATGAATTTGATGTAGATGAAGTTCCAATGATAAGAAAGACAAACGAATCTACTACAATTGTAGATGGCAAAGTCTTAATTGGCCAAATAAATGATCTATTTGGTCTAGATATTGATGACACGGATGTAGATACAATTAGTGGATGGGTACTCACTGAAAAAATAGATGTGAAACAAGGTGATGTCTTCCTAGTAGATCATTATGAGATCAAAGTACTTGAAATGGATGGTCACCATATTAAATTTTTAGAAATAACGAAATTACAAGCAGAACCTACATTTGCATTTGGTCAAAGCGCAAGTGCTTTAGAATAATAAATGGAAACCTTGAGTATTCAAGGTTTTTCTTTTTGGGAAAATTAAAAATGCTCCAAAACCGACACACACGGCTAACTATTTCGTATACATATACTGATGTACAAAATAGGCGAATCACACGTGTGAAAAAACAATTGCTTCAAAAACAAAATCGAGATATGTTATATAAATAATGGAGTAAATGTTACAATAGCCATATAAAATAAAAGTATAATTTTAGTGAAATAAAGATATTGAACATGTTTACTTAGCATGATGATTTAGGAGGAAGGTCATGAAAATAAAATTAGGCTTACTTTATGGTGGGAAATCAGCAGAACATAGAGTATCACTACAAACCGCATTAGCTGTAACGAAAGCGATAGACTTTGATAAATATGATATCCACCCGATATACATTACAGAAGAAGGGGAATGGATAAGAGGAAATCAAATTATAGCTCCCGTTGAACATGTTGAGCAGTTAAAACTAAAGGATAAAGGAAAATTCATTTCTCCTGTATCATTAAATGTCGAACTGTTTCCTACAAAACAGGATAACTCTCCGAATGGAGCGCTCGATGTCATCTTTCCACTTTTACATGGGCCAAATGGTGAAGATGGAACTGTACAAGGATTGTTGGAATTAATGAACATTCCTTACGTTGGAAATGGTGTTCTTGCATCATCTGCAGGAATGGATAAAGTCATCATGAAGAATGTGTTTGCACAAGCAGGTCTAGCTCAAGCAAAGTATGTTTCATTTATTCGAAGTGAATGGGAAGCGAATAAGGATTCTGCTTATCAAGTAGTTGAAGAGAATTTGGGTTATCCATGTTTTGTAAAGCCAGCAAATTTAGGATCAAGTGTTGGAATTGGCAAGGCGAACAATCGTGAAGAGTTAGAAAAAGCATTTGAAGAAGCGTTTCTATTTGACCGTAAAGTCATTATCGAAGAGGGTATTATTGGTAGAGAAGTTGAAATTGGTGTGCTTGGAAATGACCACCCTGCTTGTTCAGTTATTGGGGAGATTGTTCCTAAGAAAGATTTTTATGATTATAAAGCAAAGTATGAAGATGGCGATACAGCATTAATCATCCCTGCAGAAATAGGAGATGCTGAGGATAAAAAGATGAGGGAAATGGCAATAAAGGCATATAAAGCATTGGATTGTTCAGGACTTGTAAGAGCTGACTTCTTTTTAACAAAGGAAGGAGAGCTATTAATTAATGAAGTGAACACAATGCCAGGATTTACACCTTTTAGTATGTTTCCGTTACTTTGGCAGCATGCTGGTTTAACGTATCCTGCATTAATCGAAAAGCTAGTTGAACTTGCTTTAGAGCGTCATGCAGAAAAACAAAAAATTAAACATACATTTTAAATAAAATAATGGACTACATCAATGGGAGAACACTGTTTATTAGGATGGTGATTCTCCTTTATTCTATCTTTTCTTTAAATACATAATGATGCTTTAAGAATTTGAATAAAAAATAGACAGGGGCGAATATATTGATAAAACGCACTTTGCTTGAAGTAGAGAAGCTAGTATCTGGGCATGGATTATCACACGATAGCCATTCTACACAAATATCAGGGGTATCAATTGATACGAGAACTATACAGCCAAAGAATTTATATATTCCTATTGTTGGTGAGAAGTTTAATGGACATCAATTTATTAAGAATGCGATTGAAAACGGAGCAGTTGCAACGTTATGGAATAAACATGAGCCAAATCCTCCAACCACTATACCAGTTATTTTAGTAAATGACACATTGATTGCTCTTCAGGCGTTAGCTAAAGGGTATCGTGATGAACTATCAATGAAAGTAGTAGGAATTACAGGTAGTAATGGAAAAACTACAACGAAAGATATGGTGGCTTCAGTACTGTCTACTGAATTTCATGTTCACAAGACGGAGGGGAATTTAAATAATCATATTGGATTACCCCTTACGATTCTTTCGTTATCTGAGGATGTGGATATAGCGGTGCTAGAAATGGGCATGAGCGGTCGTGGTGAAATCGAATTGCTTTCTTCCATTGCATCACCTGATGTCGTGATGATTACAAATATTGGTGAATCTCACCTATTGGACTTAGGGTCTAGAGAAGGAATTGCAGAAGCAAAGCTTGAAATTATTACCGGATTAAAGAATGGTGGCCTCCTTATATACAATGGAGATGAACCATTATTAAACGAACGAGTAAAAGAACTTAAAATTGAGACGGTTACTTTTGGAAAGTCAGAAAACTGTTCAGTATATCCTACTGAAATTAACCAAGAGAATCACGGTACGTTTTTTTACACGAATGTAAAGAGCAACCAACAGTTTTTTATACCGGTTCTAGGTGAGCATAATGTTCACAATGCTCTTGCCGCTCTTGCTGTTGCACGCCATTTAGGACTGGATTCTAAAAAAATTGCTCAAGGATTACAGCAATTAAAAGTGACGAATATGAGAATGGAGCTTATACGAGGAAGGGACGGGATAACCCTGATAAATGATGCGTATAATGCTAGTCCTACTTCAATGAAGGCTGCTATTGAATTAATTAGTTCTATGAATGGTTTTCAACATAAAGTTATTGTGTTAGGTGATATGTTAGAGTTAGGTGAGGATGAGGAGAAGTTCCATAGGGAAATTGGTGAGATAATTGATGCTGGTAGGATTCACTATGTGTACACTTATGGAAAACTAGGTGCATTTATTGCCGAAGGAGCAAGGTCTTCTTTTCCAACGGGAAGAGTAAGAGCTTTTTCGGATAAACAGGAGTTGATTACGAACCTTAAAACAGTTTGTGGTGCAGAAGATCTTGTTTTAGTAAAAGCATCTAGAGGAATGAAACTGGAAGAGGTTATCCATGCATTTGTAGATTTAGCATAATAGGCTTGGTGATTGAGATGAAGGGTTGTTTGTGCATACACGGATTTACAGGTGGGCCATACGAGGTTGAACCATTAGCGAATTTTTTAAGAGAGGCCACTGATTGGCATGTTGTCACTCCTACACTACCTGGACATGGTGAACAGTTAAGTCTTGAAGGTAAAACTCATAAGGATTGGATTCGTCATGCTGAAGAGGAGTTACAAACCCTATTAAAAAGCTGTGATGAGGTTTATGTCGTTGGTTTTTCAATGGGTGGACTCATTGCTGCGTATTTGTCAATAAAGTATCCAGTAAAAAAACTCGTGCTGTTAAGTGCTGCTGCATACTATATAAATCCTAAACAGTTAATGGTAGATATAACCGATATGGTCAAAGATACATTTCAAGGGAATTTATTAAAGAACGAATTGTTTCTTAGATATAAGCGAAAAATAAATGAGACTCCTATGAGTGCAACACTTCATTTTCGTGCATTAGTTCGAATGATCCGCCCATTATTGGGGGAAGTGAAAATTCCTACATTAATTGTACAAGGAGAATGTGACGGAATAGTTCCAGTGAAGAGTGCAACATACCTATATCAAACCATCAACAGTACGAAAAAAGAATTATGTATGCTACCACAATCCAAACACCATGTTTGCCATGGAGAAGACAAAGAGTACTTATTAGAACAGGTCCATTTATTTTTACAGAAAAAAGACCTTTAATAAAGGGAGAGTTTTAAGGGGTATTATAAATTTTTAATGGAAAGACTTCTATGTAATATAGAATTTGCTCTATGGTGAATGTAATTTGTTTTGTTATTAGAATGTTGAATCCAAGTATTTATGCGTGTTAACCGAAGTGGAAGGAACCGAGACTCCTGCGGGAGATAGCGCTAGGCTTGAGACCCCACAGGCAAAGCCGAGGAGGCTCAAGAAGCGCCCCGCGGAAAGCGAGGTTCCTGCAACGAAGGTTAACACCCCAGGTATAGTGTTTTTCCTGTTTTAAGGGTAACTTTAATAATATTAATGAACGGTTTAAAATGTGAATAGAGTGCTTAGTTTACTCAGGTTAAACAATTTCTAAAAAAGAAAAAAGGGTAAAATATCCTAAAAAGGGCATAGAGTTTTATTGCATTTCAATTTTTGTAATGGTAAGATTACATTTACAGTGTTTAAAAGGGCATTTAATTGCAAAGGAAAGTAAGACGCCCGTGGAAAATTTAAGTTTTTGACGTGAACCATTAGGGCATCTTTCCGTATTCACGGGAATTTGTCCTTTTTTTAAGAGGATAAATCAAATCAAATTCGAAGGTCTCCTTCCTTTGTATATAATTGAGTGGATTAGTGAAAAACTATCCAATAAGCTCCCACTAGAGAAGTAGAAATCTATGTTTTTAAAACAAAAGGAGTAGAAAAAATTTGGCAACATTTAATGAACTTGGAATCGGTCAAGAGTTACTAAAGTCTATTAGTAAGATGGGATTTGAAGAGGCAACGCCAATTCAAGCACAAACAATTCCATTAGCATTGAAAAAGCATGATGTTATTGGTCAAGCTCAAACAGGAACAGGAAAAACTGCAGCGTTTGGGATTCCACTTATTGAAAAAATTGATGTAAATGACGATTCAATTCAAGGTATCATCATCGCACCAACAAGAGAGTTAGCAATTCAAGTATCAGAAGAACTTTACAAAATTGGTTATTATAACCGCGTTCGTATCTTACCAATTTATGGTGGTCAAGATATTAACCGTCAAATTAGAGGGTTAAAGAAACGTCCACATATCATTGTAGGTACGCCAGGACGTATTTTAGATCATATTAATCGTAAAACATTACGTCTACAAAACATTCATACAGTCGTACTTGATGAAGCAGATGAAATGCTAAACATGGGATTCATCGAAGATATCGAAACAATCCTATCAGGTGTTCCAGAAGACCATCAAACACTTCTTTTCTCTGCAACAATGCCTGGTCCGATCCAACGTATTGCTGAGCGCTTTATGACGGAACCACAAATTGTTAAGGTGAAATCAAAAGAAGTAACAGTACCGAACATCTCTCAATTTTATGTAGAGACACAAGAAAAGAAAAAATTTGACGTTCTTACGCGCTTATTAGATACACAATCTCCAGAACTAGCGATCATCTTCGGTCGTACGAAACGACGTGTAGATGAGCTTACTGAAGCATTAACATTAAGAGGTTATGCAGCAGAAGGTATTCATGGTGATCTAAGTCAAGCAAAACGTATTAGCGTTCTAAGAAAGTTCAAAGAAGGATCGATTGATGTACTTGTAGCAACAGATGTTGCAGCTCGTGGGCTTGATATTTCTGGTGTTACCCATGTATACAATTTCGATATTCCACAAGATCCTGAAAGCTACGTACACCGTATTGGTCGTACTGGTCGTGCAGGAAAAACAGGTATGGCTTTAACGTTTGTTACGCCACGCGAAATGGGTCAGTTAAAGAACATTGAACGTACAACGAATCGTAAAATGGATCGTTTGACTCCTCCAACAATTGATGAAGCTTTAGAAGGTCAACAAAAATTGACGATTGAAAAGCTTTTATCAGCTATTGAAACAGAAAATATTTCGTTCTATAAGAGAGCTGCAGAAGAGCTTTTAGAAGAGCATGATTCAGTTTCAGTAGTTGCTGCTGCTATTAAGTTAATGACGAAAGAACCAGATGCAACTCCTGTTAAATTAACTGCAGAAGCACCAGTTGTAAAAAGAGAGCGAAGAGATAGAAGTGGTGGCGGAGATCGTAACCGCGGTGGTGGCGATCGCAACCGACGTAGCCGCTTCAAAGGAAATCAAGAACGTGGAAGTAACCAAAATCGTCAATCCGGAAAAAGACGTAATTATCGTAAGCAAGAAAGCCAATCATAAGATATACAAGACAGTGCAGAGTAATCTGTACTGTTTTTTTTTGCATATATTTGTCCTGTATTCATAGTTTTTTAATAGAGGGGGATAGATATATGAAAGTTTTTCAAGAATTTAAGGAATTTGCGATAAGAGGTAACGTAATTGATATGGGGATAGGTGTTATCATCGGAACGGCATTCGGCAAAATCGTCGATTCACTAGTTACAGATATCATGATGCCTCCTATTGGACTGTTGCTTGGGAAGGTTGATTTCTCGAATTTGTTTGTAAACTTGTCGTCTAAACCATATCATACATTAGCAGAAGCAAAGGAAGCTGGAGCAGCAACCATTAACTATGGTTTGTTTGTAAATTCAATTTTTCATTTTGGAATTGTAGCGTTTGCGACTTTTTTAACAATCCGACAAATAAATAAAATGCGCAAAACCCCGATGGCATCTTTAACTTCCAAACAATGTCCATTTTGTTTCACGAACATTCCAACTGAAGCACTTCGTTGTCCAAACTGTACATCTAAACTTGCAGAAGAAGTAAAATCAACGTTAGTTGTGGCTGCGGGTCCAACAGTTAATATTAGATCAAGCTAATTTCTTATGAATAGTAGATGTTAGGGCATAATAGAACATAATAAATCTTATTCTTTTTTCTAGAGTAGTTATTTTAAAAAGAAAAAGGTAACGATATTCACGAAAATAGACTAACTACTATTAGACGGGGTGCTCTTGTGACTATAGTACGATTAGGTTATGTTGCGATGAGTGTCAATTTGCAAAATTGTTCACCCTCTCAAACAATGACCCTTGCCCAATTCAAAAAAATAAAAGACAGAGAAGCTGCAATTCAAAAGCTTGAGCGAATCGCAATATCTAATTTAGAAAATTGCTTGCGTCTGTTAAAGCATAGCGTGGCACATGATATACGTTTTTTTCGTTTTAGTTCAAAGCTAATACCGCTGGCAAATCATGAAGAATTGTCGGATTGGAATTATATGATGCCATTAAAAGAGGCGCTCACAGATATAAGGAATTTTTTAGAGAGAGAAGAAATGAGGGTAGATTTTCATCCAGATCATTTCGTGGTATTCACGTCGAAGAAGGCTGATATTTTAAATCAATCCATTAAAACCTTGAGCATGCACGAAGCGTTATTAAGAGGGATGGGGGTTCCTAGACAGAACCGCTGCGTAATACATGTGGGTGGCGCGTATGAAGACAAAGAAAAATCCCTCGAGCAATTCATTCATAATTGGGGATTCGTTCCGACTAAGATTCAAGAAATGATTATGCTAGAAAATGATGATACCACGTTTACCCTTCATGATACGCTTTATTTATGTGAAAAGCTTTCGATTCCACTTGTTTTCGATTATCATCACCATCTTGCCCATTATGCTCAAGAAGACTGGAAAGGGGAATGGGACCGAGTCATCAATACTTGGAAACATTCAAATTTAGCATTGAAAATGCACATTTCTAGTCCGAGAGACGAGAAAGATTTTAGAGCTCATGCAGATTATATTGATGTAGATATGTTCATGCGCTTTTTAAATGAAATAAAAGGCAGTGTAGATCAAATTGATTGTATGATTGAGGCTAAGAAAAAAGACAATGCCTTATTTCGGTTAGTTGAAGAATTACAATCGAAAGCAGAAGTTGAAATGATAGACCAAGCATCATTTAAAATTCACTAAAGTCGCCAATTGGCGACTTTTTTACGCTAACGAGTTGTACTAGTTTAACTACATATAAGACCTTTTTAGGTAAGGAGATGTGAAATAACGGTGGTTTTTATAGGGTGTTATGAAAGTGAGAAATGACTTATACTAATAGGAGAAAATTGGAATAACACAACGTTGAAACGAGGGTGAAAAATGAGAGATGTACCTCAAAATCGAATAAATGATCGGGCTTTAAAAGTATGGAGAATAGCTGCTGCAATGAAATCAGCATTTGGTTGGTTACTAATAATAGTTGCGGTAGTCTTAACAGCACTCTTTGATTGGTCCTATTGGATTGTTATTACTTTGTTTGTTTTATCTGTAGTTGAATCTTTTTTAACCATCTATCTAATCCCAAAAATCAGATGGAAAAGATGGAGATACGAAGTACATGAACAAGAGGTAGATTTGCAGCATGGGGTAGTAGTCAAGAAGAGAACATTAATACCGATGGTAAGAGTGCAGCATGTTGATACGTATCAAGGACCAATACTTCGAAAGTATAAGCTTGCTACTGTCAAAATTTCGACAGCTGCAACTGTTCATGAAATTCCAGCGCTTGACGTAATAGAAGCAGATGAGCTAAGAGATAACATATCGAAATTAGCAAGGGTGGTTGAAGAAGATGTATGAATCAAGACGATTACATCCTGTCGCTGCTCTAATTAACTTTATAAAACAACTGAAAGATTTGTTATTTCCGTTACTGGTTTTTTTCTTTTTTAGTAAGAATAATATTGATGGTATGTATAATCTCATTTATATCGTTAGTATCATCGCTATTATTTTGTTCGTGTTAATTACAGGGATTTTATTTTGGTATCGGTATACGTATCGAATAGAAGATGGAGAGCTTCGGATTGAATATGGTGTGTTTATCCACAAAAAACGTTACATACCTATTGAAAGAATTCAATCAATTTCTGTATCTGCTGGGATTATACAGAGGGCATTTAAGTTAGTAAAGCTTCAAGTTGAGACGGCTGGTGGAGGCTTAGAAGCAGAAGTAGTATTAACAGCAATTACTGAAGAGGAAGCTAAACAGTTAAAAGAACTATTATCAACTTCTTCTAAGAATAGTAACGCAGGTAAGGAAGAGTTTAGTCAAACAAACCAACCTGTGTTTAGGTTATCGACAAAAGAGCTATTAATTGTGGCCTCTACTTCAAGTGGGATTGGTGTTGTTTTTTCTGCTGTATTTGCTTTATTAGCTCAAATTGAAGAACTGATTCCCTACGAACGCCTTTTTCAACGATGGGAAGTATTTATTGAACCAGGGTTTTATGTATACGTGCTATTAGGATCTGCTATTTTTATATTTGCTTGGCTAATAGGAATTTTGTTAACTGTATTTAAATACGCAGGATTTACTGTTGTACAAAACGGAAATGATCTTCAAATATCAAAGGGAATTCTAGAAAAAAAACAGCTTTCTATACCGTTATCGAGGATTCAAGCAATTCGTGTAAGTGAAAGCTTCCTAAGACAACCATTTGGCTATGCAACAGTGTTTGTTGAAAGTGCAGGTGGTACAGGAGATGAAGGAGAAGAATTTTCAACCGTCTTATTCCCAATCATCCGAAGAAACCAAATATCATCGTTATTACAAACATTCACAAAAGAATTTCATCTCAAAGACATGTATAAATGCCCACCTAAGAGGTCCTTAAAACGGTACATTATTCGCGGTATCTTACCATTCATCCCAGTAACGTTCGCCTTATCGATTTTTTTATTTCCAGTTGGGCTATTATCAAGTACGTTACTATTACTTTTTGGTGCTCTAGGGTATTTACGCTACCGAGATGCAGGTTGGGAAATCTTCCATGATCAATTAACATTGAGATATAGAATATTTAATCGAAATACAGTCTTAATGAAACGAAACAGAATTCAAGTGATTGAAAAAAGACTGTCTTTCTTTCAGCAAAGAGCCCATTTAGCCTCGATTCAAGCCTCCGTCAAATCGAGTATAACGGGGAAGAATTTTAAAGTGGTTGATCTAAATGAGCACGACAGTAGTGACATATTTGATTGGTATACGTATACAAAACGGAAAAACTAATGTCTGGTTGTTACCATCTGTTCTTAGGTAATAGCAGAGGTGCAAGAAGAAAGCCAGCAAGTAGACCAAATATATGAGCAACAATATTAATATTTGTATTAATAAATGTCATGACTAACCCAATGACTAATATTGTAACGATAATTTGTGAGTTCGCTCGGTCGATTAGATCTTTTCTCTTAGTTACCATAAATAAATATAGACCAAAGAGTCCAAATATTGCTCCAGATGACCCAACATGGCTAAATTCTAATGGTTCAATCATATAAGTAGCGATGTTTGCAAGAATACCAGTACTTAAATATGCTGAGATAAATTTTATTTTACCTAACATTTTCTCTAATGCTGGTCCAAATAAGATAAGAGAGAAAGAATTAAAGAGCATGTGTCCGAAGTCACCGTGAACAAATATGGGTGTGATTAAACGCCAGTATTCCCCTTCTGCAATCCAAAAATTTAGGCCGACCATTTGTTGAAGGAGTATTTTACCGGGTAGAATAGGTAAAGAAAATAAGGCCCATAAAAAGATATGGATGGCGATTAAGGTAGAGATAATTGGATACATACGCAAAAAAGATTGAAAGTTTTCAGTTCTAGTAAACATAAGACGAACCTCCTTATAAGGATATACAAGAAAAATACTTTGCTAAAGACTGATTTGTTAATGAGTTGTTTTGTTGGATACCCTGAAAATAAGACACTGTATAAGGGGTGTTAATCTCCGTTGCAGGAGCCTCGCTTTATAATGCATTTTTATAAGAGGTACAAATACCTTGGGAGCTTGCTAACAAAACAGTCTAGTGAACACAGATTGTACAGATATCCTATCATATTAATTTCCTCTTTGACATGGGTTTGTACTAATATGTATGAAGATATTGATCATTATAGAAGGAGGGATATAAAAATGATAACTGGTATTGGAATTGATATTGTAGAATTAGTTCGGATAAAAAAACTAGTGGAGAGGCAGCCGAAATTTATTGAGAGGATCTTAACTTTAAATGAAATTAAACGATATGAAAGCCTTTCTCCTTCAAGGAAAATTGAATTTTTAGCGGGACGCTTTGCTGCAAAAGAAGCGTATTCAAAAGCTTATGGCACGGGGATCGGGGAAAATTTAAGCTTTCTAGATATCGAAATTCAATCAGATGATAATGGTAAGCCGTGTGTGGTGAAGCCCAATCATAACAAGGCGCATGTTTCAATATCACATAGTAAGGAATATGCGGTTGCACAAGTAATTATTGAAAGCTTGTCAAGCTAGTCTGCATATTACGTAACTTTGTCTCATATATTTCTAATGCGGGTAAGAGACAAGGTGTATATGGGTGGTAGATGACTGAGAAAGAAAGGCTTATGATGGAGGGTTGTAACGATGGGAGATAGTAATAACCAACCAACGTTTGTAATTTCAAAAACTACTTAATGGTTTATTAGATTCATATTCTTTCTTTGACTCATCATCTATGAACCCATCTTCACCTTAACTCTCCATTTACGTTCAAATGAGGCAAAGGGGTTGAAGAGATGAAGAAAAAAATGTTTGCGTTGTTAATGGGATTACTTGTAGTCCTTGCTCTAACTGCTTGTGGTGAAAAGTCTCAAAAGGATGTCGTTAATGCCCTAAATGAAAAGGTAGATAAAATGACAGGGTATAAGGCTGAAGCTAAAATGACGTTGCAAACAGGAAGCGAGCCACAAGTATACGAGGTAGAAATTTGGCATAATCAGCCAACGTACTACCGAGTGAATTTGAAAAATGCTCAAAAAGAGCAAAGTCAAATGATTTTACGTAATGACGAAGGAGTGTTTGTTTTAACGCCAGCTTTAAACAAGAGCTTTAGGTTCCAAAGCGATTGGCCACAAAACAGCAGTCAAGCTTATTTGTATGAGTCTTTAGTAAAAGATATTTTAGAGGATCCAGAGGCAAAGTTCACGGCAACAGACAAACATTATGTGTTTGAAACGAAAACAAACTACAAGAATAATAAGATGTTACCGATGCAAGAAATCACTTTTAGCAAAAAGGATCTAACTCCTGTGATGGTAAAAGTAATGGATGCAGACCGTAATCCACTTCTTATTGTCGAGTTTTCAAAAGTGGAGTTTAATCCAAGTTTTGATGATGATGCTTTTGATGTAAAGAAAAATATGACGGGTGCACAATTAGAAGTTCCTGTAATGGCTGGGATGAATGAGCAACCGTTACAAGTGATGTATCCGATGGTTGAAATAGCGGGTGTAAATCTTGTGGAAGAAAAAGAAGTGAAAACAGAGCAAGGAACTAGAATTGTTATGACATATGGTGGAGAAAAATCCTTTACCTTAATACAAGAGAAGGCGCTTGTTTCTGAAGCTGGTACATCAACAGCTGTTAGTGGAGAGCCGGTTGACTTAGGATTTACAGTCGGAGCATTAACAGATAATACACTTTCTTGGACGTATCAAGGCGTAGATTTCATGGTTGCTTCTAACGATTTAACGCAAGAAGAATTAATCATGGTAGCACGTTCTGTTCAAGGACAGTCTGTGAAGTAACATAAGAGACAGGCAGGTTCTTTCGAATCTGCCTTCTTTTTTATTACGGATATCTCCCTATTGACATCGAGCGTGAAAACCATCAATATTCTAACATATACAAGTATAGGTAGATACAAATGTAAGGAAGTGTTAGATATGGAGCTTTCAGCTTTTTATCGAGATACATGGGTAGAAGTAAATTTAGATCATATTTATACAAACGTAAGGTCAATGAAGAATTTTTTATCACCAGATGAAGAAGTGATTGCTGTCGTAAAGGCGAATGCTTATGGACACGGAGATGCCCAAGTAGCTAAGGTAGCCTTAGAAGCAGGCGCTTCTCTTTTGGCCGTTGCCTTCTTAGATGAAGCATTATCACTTAGACAACAGGGAATTGTAGAACCAATCCTTGTGTTGGGGGCTGTAAGGTCTGAAGATATAAAGCTAGCAGCAGAACAAAATATTATCTTAACCGTATTCCGTGCGGATTGGCTTGAAACGGCTTTAAGGGATAATGAACTAGATCGACCTTTATCGTTTCACATTAAATTAGATACTGGAATGGGGAGACTTGGTGCCAAAGAAGCGGATGAAGTGTCAAAGTTAATCTCAATTTTGGCTGAAAATGAATGGTGCGAATTAGCAGGGATTTATACTCATTTTGCTACAGCAGATGAAGTGGGTACGGACTACTTTCAATACCAATACGAAAAATTTCTTGAAATGCTAAAATGGTTCCCAATATTGCCACCGCTCATTCATTGTGGGAATAGTGCAACCGGTCTCCGTTTCCCAGATAAAATATTTAATGCAGTGCGATTAGGAATTGCGATGTACGGTCTTACACCATCATTAGAGATAAAGGATGAACTACCGTATGCATTGAATGAAGCCTTTTCACTTCATAGTCGCTTAGTTCATGTGAAGAAAATCTCAAAGGGTGAAAAAGTGAGTTACGGTGCTACCTATACAGCTAAGGGTGAAGAGTGGATAGGTACTGTTCCCGTTGGATATGCAGATGGTTGGATTCGAAAGCTTCAAGGGACAGAGGTTCTTGTGAATGGTGTAAGATGTCCAATAGTCGGTCGGATTTGTATGGACCAATTTATGGTCAAATTGCCAGAGGCATTTCCTATTGGTACGAAGGTTACGCTTATTGGAAAGCAGGATGAAGAATCCATAATGATTGACGAGGTTGCTAAAACACTAGATACAATCAACTATGAGGTCCCTTGTACGATAAGTTATCGAGTTCCCCGTATTTTTTTAAGAAAAGAGAGTATAATTGAAGTGAGAAACCCAGTCTTATTCAACCAATAATTTTTTTCATAACAAGGCTCTGTTAATTGAATGTCCAACCTCCCAAAATTTAGAAATGTGAGAACGGACCACAATTTAATTTAACCTGGTCTATAAGAAAAAAAACAATATGTAACATGTATAATTTGGTTACAGATGTTGATAATAGTGGAGAATTATTGGTTATACGCTTTGCATCTGATGAATTTAATGGTATTATTAAGATTGGAATAGAATACTTGGTGTGTAAGTTTGGTGGAGGTGTATGTTTGTGTCTGAATCCAGCGCAACAACAGAAATATTAATTCGTTTGCCGCAAACATTAGTAAGTGAATTAGACGGTCTTGTGAAACAAGAAAACGGTAATCGAAACGAACTAATTTATCAAGCTACGAAAATGTACCTTCGTGAACGAAAAAAGAGACAAATTCGCGAATCTATGAGACGTGGTTACATGGAGATGGCTAAAATCAATCTAAACATCGCATCGGAGGCTTTCCTAGCTGAGTACGAGGCTGATCACACCGTAGAACGCTTAGTTAGCGGGGGGTAATCATTTGATTGTAAAACGTGGCGACGTTTATTTTGCAGACCTCTCCCCAGTTGTTGGCTCAGAGCAAGGAGGCGTTCGTCCTGTTCTTGTCATCCAAAATGATATTGGGAATCGGTTCAGTCCCACAGTAATTGTCGCAGCAATAACTGCTCAAATTCAAAAAGCAAAATTACCAACACATGTTGAAATTGATGCAAAGCGTTATGGATTTGAAAGGGATTCAGTTATTCTGTTAGAGCAGATTCGAACTATTGATAAGCAACGCTTAACCGATAAAATCACTCATCTTGACGAAGAGATGATGGACAGAGTGGATGAAGCCTTACAAATAAGCTTAGGACTCATCGATTTTTAATTATTTTCATACAACCTTGTTCTTTCAAAGCTATCCTTTTTGGGTAGCTTTTTTGTTGTGGATTTTTTCGGGCTAATTAATAATTGCCACCATGAAGGAAGAAAAGGTTAAATTGAATTTTTGTATTTATAGAATGTTGGCCTTTAGTAATCCATGTGTGTTAACCGTAGTGGAAGGAACCGAGACTCCTGCAGGAGATGCGCTAGGCTTGAGACCCCACAGGCGTAAACGCCGAGGAGGCTCAAGAAGCGCCCTGCGGAAAGCGAGGTTCCTGCAACGTAGGTTAACACCCCATGTTGATTGTAACGAATTGTATTTTCAGGGGAGACTTCCATGCAAATATGGATTTGCACCATGAAGGATAAAAAATGTGAACTTGATTTTGGGGTTTATAGAATGTTGGACTTTAAGTAATTCATGCGTGTTAATCGGAGTGGAAGGAACCGAGACTCCTGTGGGAGATGCGCCGGACTTGAGACCCCACAGGCACAACCGAGGAGGCTCAAGTGGCGCCCCACGGAAAGCGAGGTTCCTGCAACGCAGATTAACACCCCTTGTACAGTGTCGTATTTTCAGGGTAGTCAAGTAGTATGGACATAACTCAAAAAAGTATTCCAAGATCCCTCAATCCCCAAACATAGGGGTTTCAGCATAGCTGTTAGCATTGTGTGGGCAAGTTATTTGAAGAAAATGTAAGAGGGTGAAATAATATAAAAAGGAAGTTGAAGAAAGGGGAACCGTTTTCAATGGATACTTTTATCTTACAATTTATTGACTCAAACAAAGAAGACATCATTAAACAATGGTTAGACGAATTTAAACAATTAGGTAAAGATAGAGGAATACATACATATTCAGAACAAATGTATTTGGGTACTAGTCGTGAATTCATAAACATTATTCTTTTAAATGTAAAAAAGGACCGAGACGACTTTTCACAAAAATTAAAAGAGTTTGCAGAAAGTGTAATTCAAGCAGGCTGGCAACTAACCTATATTACAGAAGGGCTACAATTATTTAGAAAAGTTGTTATAGACTCTGCTCTCGAAGGTCATGTCCAAGCAGGTGATCACTTAAAAATAATGAGGGAAATCAATGACTGGATTGACCCGATTATTAATGAAATGATCTCTTTGTATTCTGGTTCATGGGAACATACCGTTTCTCTTCAAAAAATTGCACTTGAGGAATTATCAGCACCATTAATCCCGGTGTTTGAAAATATTACAGTGATGCCTCTGGTCGGAACAATAGATACAGAGCGAGCGAAGCAAATTATGGAGAATCTTTTACAAGGAGTCGTAAAACATAGATCTGAAGTTGTGCTCATTGATATAACAGGAGTTCCAGTAGTTGATACGATGGTCGCCCATCATATTATACAAGCAGCTGAGGCTGTAAAACTTGTTGGCACAGAATGTTTATTAGTTGGGATTCGCCCAGAAATTGCACAAACGATTGTCAATTTGGGTATTCAATTAAATCAATTCATAACGAAAAGTACGTTGAGAAAAGGGATTGAAACGGCCTTACAAATGACCAACCGTAAAATTGTACAAACAAATGTGGAGGATTAATTGTGAGAGTGCCAATTTTAAAACTTTATAATTACTTAATAGTATCAATTCAATGGGAGTTAGATGACAACACCGCTCTCCAATTTCAAGAGGACTTGTTGGACAAACTCCATGAAACAAGTGCGAATGGTGTAATAATCGAATTGTCATTTATAGATTTTGTGGATTCCTATATTGCCAAGGTACTGGTAGATGTTATTAGGATGTCCAAGCTTATGGGAGCAAAGGTAGTACTAACAGGCATTCAACCTGCTGTTGCCATTACATTAGTTGAGTTAGGTATTCGTTTAGATGAGGTCTTAACGGCATTAGACTTAGAAAAGGGACTTGAGAAACTTCAAGTGGAATTGGGGGAAAATCTATGGAGGGCCAATCTTGTGTCAAAATCATAACCGAATGGGATATTGTAGCAGCAAGGCAACTAGGAAGAACTGCTGCAAAGGAACTCGGTTTTAATAATGTTGACCAAGCAAGGGTTACAACTGCAATTTCTGAACTTGCTCGTAACATCTATCTGTATGCAGGTAGTGGAGAAATTTGCATTCAGAACGTAATGGAGTTAGGTAAGCAAGGACTTAGGGTTGATGCATTGGATGAAGGTCCTGGAATATCAGATATTAGGCAAGTTATGGAGGATGGTTTCTCAACTTCTGGTGGACTAGGAGCTGGATTGCCAGGGGTAAAACGTCTCATGGATGATTTTCAAATCGATTCCACTGAAGGAAAAGGTACTCGAATTCGTACAATTAAATGGCTTCGCTAGGGAGGTACCAGTATGAGTTTCGAAACAAAAATTGAAGAAAAGTATAAAGATATCGTTAAGCGATACTTAAAAAATAGAGATGAGCAAGCGTTGTATCTAGGTCAAAAGTTTAGTAGGAATGCAATTGAACAAACAATTCCTCCTGAAGAGATTATTGGCTTACACAAGAAAACAATACATGAAATATATCCGGATATATCAGAAGAAGTTCTTAATTCCTTTGATATTCTCTTAGAGGTCATGATGGGGTACGGTTTAGCATATCAAGAGCATCAGAGCTTACGATCTCAACAACAAGAATTAAAATCAGAAATTGATATTGCGGCGAATGTACAGCAAACATTACTGGAGACAGATATCCCTGAAGTAGAAAGTTTGGATATAGGCGCAATAAGTGTTCCGGCAAAGCAGATGAGTGGGGACTATTACCATTTCGTTCTTGATGATGATAACAGAGTGAATATTGCCATAGCCGATGTAATAGGAAAGGGAATTCCTGCTGCACTATGTATGTCCATGATTAAGTATGCAATGGATAGCCTACCAGAATCAAGGAATACTCCTTCTTTTGTTCTTGAGAATTTAAATCGAGTGGTAGAACAGAATGTGGATATTAATATGTTTGTAACGATGTTATATGGAATCTATGATACAAGCACGAATGTGTTTTCATATGGGACTGCAGGTCATGAACCAGGATTTTTCTATGATGCACAAACCAATCAATTTCAGGATATACCAGGTCGAGGATTAGTCCTTGGTATAAACCGGTCTACAAAATATACTTCATACTCTAAAGAGCTCAAGCCAAACGATATGATTGTTTTACTTTCAGATGGGGTAACCGAGTGTAGAACGGATGAGGGTTTTATTGAACGTAAAATGCTTGCTGGATTAATTGAGAAGAAACTACATCTATCCTCCCAACAAATTGTAGAGGAGATTTATCGAGAGTTAGAAAGGTTACAGGATTTTCAATTAAGAGATGACTTTACACTAATCATTATTAAAAGAAATGTTTAACATTATTGAAAAGCGGGTATATACAAGTAAAGTTTAAATTCGAGGTGAGAAAATGAATATCGGAATAGATGTGAAAAGAGACAATAAATCCGTGTATGTCTTTATTAATGGTGAAATCGATGCTTATACAGCTCCAAAGTTGAAGGAACAACTTCTACCAATTACTCAAGAAAATTCAGTGAATATGATTGCTGATCTAACCGGTGTGACATATATGGACAGTACCGGATTGGGAGTTTTTATCGGTGTATTGAAAAGCTTAAAAAAACAAAATGGATCCTTAGCGTTAACGGGATTGTCAGACAGGCTACTTCGGTTATTTGATATTACGGGCTTATCAGAAATTATTGAAATAAAGACAAAGCTAGAAGGTGGAGTAAAATGAACCAACCATTTGATTATATTGAAATGAAAATCCCTGCAAAACCTGAATACGTTGGTGTTGTTCGTTTAACTTTATCGGGAATAGCAAATCGAATGGGTTATTCCTATGAAGAAATTGAGGATTTAAAGGTAGCAACAAGTGAAGCATGTACGAATGCCGTGCAACATGCTTACCAAGCAAATGAAGAAGGCGAGGTTACAGTTGGATATGCAATATATCCTAATCACTTAGAAATCATGGTTGCTGACAATGGGAAAAGTTTTAATTTTACTCAAATGAAAGAAGAAATAGGGCCCTATCATACATCTCAATCAGTTGAACAATTACAAGAGGGAGGGTTGGGTCTATATCTAATTGATGCATTAATGGATGAAGTAAATGTACATCACGAATATGGAGTCACAGTTTTTATGAAAAAGTATTTGCAGAAACGGCGGGTGGAGAATGATGATCGAACAGAAATCTCAACCTCAGAGGTTAAGTAAGGAAGAAATAAATCAGCTCATTCATTCGTACCAGACTTGTGGAGATAAAGAAGCGGAATTGACTCTTGTGAAAAACTTTGAAAATTTAGTTGTCTCTCTGGCCAGGAAATACTCTAAAGGAAGAGAGTTTCATGATGATATTGTCCAAGTAGGAATGTTAGGTTTACTTGGTGCGATAAGAAGGTTTGATGCCTCATATGGGAAGAATTTTGAAAGCTTTGCAATTCCAACAATTCTAGGTGAAATTAAAAGGTACTTAAGAGATAAAACCTGGAGTGTGCATGTTCCTAGGAGAATAAAAGAAATCGGCCCAAAAATTAAAAGTGCCGTAGATGAATTAACAACGACGTTACAAAGGTCTCCAAAGGTTGAAGAAATTGCACAGAAAATAGAAGTTTCAGAAGAGGAAGTCCTAGAAGCAATGGAAATGGGAAAAAGCTATCAAGCACTTTCGGTCGACCGCTCGATTGAAGCTGATTCTGATGGAGCTACAATTACTCTACTAGATTTAGTAGGTGAAGCTGAAAAAGGTTATGAATCTGTCAATCAAAGGTTGATCTTGCAAAATGCTCTACATGTTCTAACTGAGCGTGAAAAGCAAATTATTAGCTATACTTATTTGGAAAATCTCAGTCAAAAAGATACAGGGGAATTATTGGGTATTTCGCAGATGCATGTTTCTAGACTTCAAAGAAAAGCAATAAAAAAACTAAGAACTGCGATAAAAGTATAATTTATTTAGAAAGGCATACTAGTTATGGATTATCTACAATCAGACTACTTAGATTTATGCAGCTATCAAACTTCAAAAAAAGCGGATCATGTATCTGGAGATAGTTATTTCGTGAAAATGACATCAGAATACTCCCTCTTTGCAATAGCAGATGGGCTAGGTAGTGGAAGTGCAGCACATGAATCTTCTTCAACCGTGACTAATTTAATCCAGAGGAACCATTCTATGGATGTCCAAACATTGATGAACATGTCAAATAGGGCTTTATTAAATAAAAGGGGCTCATCAGTTGCTATTGTAAAGTACTATCCCCATTCTAAAGAATTTGTATATAGCTGTGTTGGAAATGTCCGCTTCTACTTACTTACCCCTGCAGGAAAACTCATTTATCCACTCCCGGTATATGGATATTTGTCCGGGAAACATCAAACATATCACACTCAACGATTCGTTTACGAAGTAGGGTCCGTATTTTTGATGCATTCAGATGGAATGCAGCTCAAAAATGTACGATCCTTATTAAGCAGACCACACGATATAAAAATAATAGGGGAGCAGTTAGTTTCTACATACTCACCATCAACAAAGGATGACCTTACCTTCTTACTTGGTAAAATTACTAAGTAATTTCTTTTAAAACTTTGTACATAATGCAAAGTATGGAAAAGTTTTGGTAGAATGAATAAGCAAGAAGTAGATAGTGGGAGGTAAGGACTTGGAAGCTACAATGCAAAAACTTGATGGTTTAAAAATCATTTCAAAAGAGTTATCAATAAAAGAATCTCAGATAAATAATGTCATTACATTACTAAATGAAGGTAATACTGTTCCCTTTATTGCACGTTATAGAAAAGAACAAACAGGTGCTTTAGATGAGGTTCAAATAAGAGACATTCAAGAAAAATGGGAGTATATGCAAAATTTAGCTTCAAGAAAAGAAGAGGTACTCCGACTTATTGAAGAGCAAGGAAAGCTAACAGAAGAATTAAAGAAAGAAATACTTAGAGCCTCCAAGCTTCAGCAAGTTGAAGATTTATATAGACCATATAAGCAAAAGCGGCGTACAAAAGCAACGGTTGCAAAAGAGAAGGGGTTAGAGCCTTTAGCAGAATGGATATACTCTTTTCCTAATAATGAAACTTCAATTAACCAAAAGGCACGCGAATTTTTGGATGAAGAAAAAGAAGTAACGACAATTGAAGAGGCCATTCAAGGGGCAAAGGATATTATTGCTGAATGGATTTCAGATGATGCTAACTACAGGCAGTGGATAAGAACAGAAACCTTTAAAAGAGGAAATATAGAGGTTGCTTTAAAAGACGAAGAAAAAGATGAAAAAAAGGTTTATGAGATGTATTATGAATACTCTGAACCTGTGCAGAGAATTGTTCCTCATCGAGTACTTGCGTTAAACCGTGGTGAAAAAGAGGAAATATTAAAAGTGAATGTAAATCCACCTACAGAAAGCATTCTTACTTATTTACATAAGAAAGTTGTTAAAACACAATCTTCACCAGTGGTTAATCTTATCATAGAGACAATTGAAGACAGTTATAAGAGATTGATACAACCGTCTGTTGAGAGAGAAATCAGAAAAGAATTAACAGAAAAAGCTGAAGATAGAGCTATTCATATTTTCTCTGAGAACCTTCGAAACCTATTACTACAACCACCGCTGAAAGGAAAGGTTGTCTTAGGTGTAGATCCTGCATATCGAACTGGATGTAAACTATCAGTAGTAGATGAAACAGGGAAAGTGTTGAAAATAGGGGTGATCTATCCACACCCTCCAGTGAATAAGCGTGAAGAAGCTTTACGAATAACAAAAGATATCATTACTGAGTTTAAGGTCGAAATGATTGCGATTGGTAATGGGACTGCTTCTCGTGAAACAGAACAATTTATTGCAGAGTTGCTGAAGGATTTAGGTGGTGAAATCCTTTATCTAATCGTTAATGAAGCCGGTGCGAGTGTATATTCAGCGTCGGATCTCGCTAGAGAAGAGTTTCCGAACTTCCAAGTAGAAGAAAGAAGTGCGGTTTCTATTGCAAGACGATTACAAGATCCATTAGCAGAATTAGTAAAGATTGATCCTAAATCTGTAGGTGTAGGGCAATATCAGCATGATGTGTCGCAAAAGAAATTATCAGATCAATTGACATTTGTTGTTGAAACGGTGGTAAACCAAGTTGGGGTAAATGTGAACACTGCATCATCGTCATTACTTCAATATGTAGCTGGATTATCAAAGACTGTCGCTAACAACATTATTAAAAGAAGAGAAGAACAGGGCAAGTTTGAAAATAGAAGACAACTAAAGGATATTCCTAGGTTAGGTGCAAAGACATATGAGCAATGTATCGGATTTTTGCGTATTATCGATGGGGACCAACCATTGGACCGAACTAGCATTCACCCCGAAAGCTATAAGGATGTGGAGAAATTATTAAAGACACTAAATGTTTCAACAGAGCAATTAGGTTCAGAAGAGTTAAAAGAAGCCATTAATAAAATTTCAATCTCGGAGCTTGCTTCACAGCTGAATGTTGGTGAACTTACTTTAAAGGATATATGTGATGCACTTGTGAGGCCGGAAAGAGACCCACGTGATGATTTGCCAAAACCTTTATTGAAGAAAGATATTCTACAGTTAGAGGACCTAAAAAGAGGAATGGAGCTTGAGGGGACTGTAAGAAATGTTGTCGATTTTGGAGCTTTTGTCGATATCGGAGTTAAACAAGATGGACTCGTTCATATATCTAAATTAAGTAATAACTTTGTAAAACATCCATTCGATATCGTATCTGTTGGTGATGTTGTGAAAGTGTGGATAGATGATGTAGATGTGAAAAAGGGCCGAGTTGCTTTATCGATGGTTCCAATTCAATGATTTTCATAAAAAAGGACACTGCGTTTCTAAGCAGTGTTCTTTTTTCTAAGTAATTAATGAGGGGTAGTATTTTTACATGTAACACGGAAAGTAACGTTATGATAAAGTAGATTTATATTTTTTGTTTTGTATCTGCTTCCGAGGAGCGTTTATAAAAAAACCAGCATTGATTTAATAATTTAATCTGATAGCGGTTTTTTTCGAAATAAGCTCGTTTCATCTGATTCTTCAACCAAGACGGCATTTGATCATACCTCCTTTTTATTAAAAAGTAGAGTATGTTGTATATGTAGTGTATGCATGAGAAGTATGTCCTGTTCGGAAATGTTAATAAAGTGATAAGCGGGTGGAAACTTTGAATGATCTAGATTTACAAGTGTTAGTGGAAGAAGTGTCTATACAATATTTTTCAAAGCCGTTTTTGCATAAGGCTACATTTAATCGTCGTCTACGCACTACAGGTGGGAGATACTTATTACGAACACATAACATTGAAATCAATGAGAAATATTTTATTGAGTATGGATTAGAAGAGGTTATCGGCATTGTTAAGCATGAGCTCTGTCATTATCATTTGCATTTAGAGGGAAAGGGTTATCAGCATCGTGACCAGGATTTTAGAGATTTACTGCAAAAGGTAAATGCTCCTAGATTTTGCACACCATTAAAAACCATAGAGCGTAAAAAATCTTCAGAGACGCATCTTTATGAATGTAAGAGTTGTTGTCAACGATATATAAGGAAACGAAAGATAGATGTAAATCGGTATGTTTGCGGTAAGTGTTCTGGAAAATTAAAGTATTTAACTTGAGGAGTTGACTACCTAAAATGACTGTGTTAAATTATAAAAGCCGTCGAAAAAACGGTTCAAACAAGCCATGATTCAACCTCTTGACAATTTGAAAAATGGCTTCTATAATAGTAACAGTCGCAAGACATTACGTATTATTCCACAGTAGCTCAGTGGTAGAGCTATCGGCTGTTAACCGATCGGTCGCAGGTTCGAATCCTGCCTGTGGAGCCAATATGGGGAAGTACTCAAGTGGCTGAAGAGGCGCCCCTGCTAAGGGTGTAGGTCGCGTAAGCGGCGCGAGGGTTCAAATCCCTCCTTCTCCGCCATATACATTATGGCCCATTGGTCAAGCGGTTAAGACACCGCCCTTTCACGGCGGTAACACGGGTTCGAATCCCGTATGGGTCATTTAACGAAGTGGGAAGTAAGACATAATTGTCTTACCTCCCACTTCTGATTCTTATCATCTTGGAGGATTAGCTCAGCTGGGAGAGCACCTGCCTTACAAGCAGGGGGTCGGCGGTTCGATCCCGTCATCCTCCACCATATATGTGGTCCCGTGGTGTAGCGGTTAACATGCCTGCCTGTCACGCAGGAGATCGCCGGTTCGATCCCGGTCGGGACCGCCATTATATTAATGGGCTATAGCCAAGCGGTAAGGCAACGGACTTTGACTCCGTCATGCGTTGGTTCGAATCCAGCTAGCCCAGCCATTAAGAGAGCCATTAGCTCAGTCGGTAGAGCATCTGACTTTTAATCAGAGGGTCGAAGGTTCGAGTCCTTCATGGCTCACCATCTTATTTTAAAAAAGTAACCTTATATATGCGGGTGTGGCGGAATTGGCAGACGCGCTAGACTTAGGATCTAGTGTCATTGACGTGGGGGTTCGAGTCCCTTCACCCGCACTTACACTTTTGTTTCGCGGTCGTGGCGGAATGGCAGACGCGCTAGGTTGAGGGCCTAGTGGGGGAAACCCCGTGGAGGTTCGACTCCTCTCGGCCGCACCAAAGAAAAACTTTTTTAAAAAAGACTTGCGTTACAAACTTGAAAGTGTTATTATATAAAAGTCGCTGATTTAAAAAAGCGAATGACATATGCGCCCGTAGCTCAATTGGATAGAGCGTCTGACTACGGATCAGAAGGTTATGGGTTCGACTCCTTTCGGGCGCGCCAATTAAATAACGGGGAGTAGCTCAGCTTGGTAGAGCACTTGGTTTGGGACCAAGGGGTCGCAGGTTCGAATCCTGTCTTCCCGACCAGCGAAGCTTTTACTTCTATTATATATGCGGGTGTAGTTTAATGGTAAAACCTCAGCCTTCCAAGCTGATGTCGTGAGTTCGATTCTCATCACCCGCTCCATAAAAGTTCTTTGAAAACTGAACACAACACAAACGTCAAAGTAAGTCTTTTTTAAAATTATGAGCAAGTCAAACAATCTTATTGGAGAGTTTGATCCTGGCTCAGGACGAACGCTGGCGG
>JAIVAN010000019.1 GCA_020171895.1 Bacillus timonensis
CGCCAGCGTTCGTCCTGAGCCAGGATCAAACTCTCCAATAAGATTGTTTGACTTGCTCATAATTTTAAAAAAGACTTACTTTGACGTTTGTGTTGTGTTCAGTTTTCAAAGAACTTATTCACCGTTTGTCGCTCAAGCGACTTTAATAATATATCATGTTAATCATTCATTCGTCAACATGTTTTTTATTTTTAACATTGTCTCTCAACTTTGTTGCGACAACGTTTATAACTATATCATATACATCACCTAAAGGTCAAACACTATTTTAAAATAATAAAAAAAATAGATATGCCATGTGCATATCTACCTTAAAGTCTATAAAATCATTAATTGTATAACTACGAGAGCCCCTAAACCTGGCAAGCCTAGAAAGCCAGATACTGCTGATGTAACAAGATTGATCGGTACATGAAGTCCAAAGGTTTGACCAAAGGCATTGAGGAAAAATAATAATAATGCTCCAATCATTATTTTCACTAGCCCTTGTCCAATAAAACGTATAGGCTTTAATGGAGCGCCTACTAATAATAGTAGTAGAATCAAACCTGCTAGGACTGATATAACAACAATAGGTTCCAATATCGTCCCTCCCCTTAATACAACTTGTACTATTATTGTATGATGGCAGAGAGGAAACAGAACTAACAATTAATATTACATCTTTAATGAATAGAAAAACTAATTAGTTACGTATACATTACGTACTTTTGCTTCCTTTAATAGATATAAGTACTTACATTCAGCGATTTTCAAATCGTATAAGACTTTATCTGAAGGTTCTACACTTTTATCAATGATTCTCTTTTGTCTAATCCATTCTTCTTTATAGGTCTCTAGCTGTTCAAGTAATGATCGATTAAATTCTAACTGAAGCTTATTTTTTTTACGAAAGAGCACCTTTACTACTCCTCCTTATTCTTACAATTCTCTTCTTCCTTCTAACGCCTTTGATAAAGTTACTTCATCTGCATACTCTAAATCTCCACCAACTGGTAAGCCGTGAGCAATCCTAGTCATCTTAATTCCACTTGGCTTTAATAAGCGAGATATATACATTGCGGTAGCTTCTCCTTCAATATTAGGATTAGTCGCCAGTATAATTTCCTGCACAGTGTCATCTTGTAGGCGTTTTAATAATTCAGGAATCTTAATATCCTCAGGACCAATTCCGTCCATTGGCGATATTGCACCATGTAACACATGATATAGTCCGTTATATTCCTTCATCTTTTCCATAGCAATGACATCTTTAGGGTCTTGTATAACACAGATAATACTCTTATCTCTTCGAGTATCTTCACATATATAACATGGGTCTTGATCAGTAATATGCCCACAATTAGAACAATATGTTAAATTCCTTTTTGCGTTTACTAATGCCTTAGCAAAATCAAGTACAGTTTCTTCTTTCATATTTAATACAAAAAAAGCCAGTCGAACGGCTGTTTTTGGTCCGATACCTGGCAATTTCATAAAACTATCAATTAGTTTCGATATTGGTTCAGGATAATGCATGAGTTTGTTTCCTCCTATAACCCGTTCTATTAACGAGGTTAATTAGAACATTCCAGGAAGGTTCATCCCTTTTGTAAATTGTCCCATCGTTTCGTTCGTTAGTTCTTCCATTTTCTTTAGTGCATCATTTGTTGCAGCTAACACTAAATCTTGTAGCATTTCGATATCGTCTGGATCCACTACTTCTGGTTTTATTGCAACATCTACAACCTCTTTGTTTCCATTAACAACAACTGTTACCATACCGCCACCTGCAGTACCTTCAATTGTTTTTGTACTTAAATCCTCTTGAGCTTTTTGCATATCCTTTTGCATTTTTTGCATTTGTTTCATCATTTTTTGCATATTACCCATACCGCCACGCATCATAGTTAATTCCTCCTTAAAATTCTCATATAGATTTTATTCTTTTATTTCAATGAGCTCTGAACCGACTATTTTCATAGCTTCTGCAATTAAAGGATCTTCTTCCTCTTCATTGCTACTATCATCATCATTTCGTTGCCCACGTAAAAACTCTTCTCGTATTGGTGCCCAATCATCTTCCGGAATGGCTACCATCTCAAATCTTTTTCCTGTAATATCGAATAAGATATTTTCTAAATTATCTCTAACATGGTTGTTGTTCTCTGCGGCCATCTTGCAATGAATTTCATATTTGAACTTTAATACAAATGCTTCATTAGATGCGGCTACAGGTTCACTGTCATTTAATAATGCTGCATGTGAAACTTTATTCTGGTTACGTAATTGTTCTAGCATATCACCCCAGCGAGATTTTAGAACTTCTAAATTCTGACGAGTTGCTTGTTTTAGAATTTCATTAATTCTACCAACAGGGGGTTTATACCCGCTCTTCATCGATTTCTGAGGTCTCTTTTCTCCTGTTGAATCCTTTGCGCTCGTTTGAACTGTCGTTATGCCTTTTTCTTTAAGGTCTTTTAATTCCGTTTCAAGCTGATTGATTTTCTTCATTAATGAATCGATATTCGCTGTTGTTGAAGTGTTTGATGTCTGTGTATGAGCTAGAGCTTGTTCTTTTTGACACAGCTTTATAATGGCTACTTCCAGAAAGATTCTAGGATGATTTGTCCATTTCATTTCTTGTTGGTATTTATTCAGAATATCAATGACTTCATAGATATCAGATCTTTCTATACTATCTGCTAACATCTTAAAGTCTTCATCTACCAACACTCGCTCTAGTACTTCATCGAGATTAGGAGCGGTTTGATAGAGAAGCATATCTCTATAGTAGAAAATTAAATCTTCTATAAAACGCATTGGATCTTTTCCACTATTCATTAAATCATCTAGTGTTCTTAATGCGATTGATACGTCTTGTTTATTTATTGCATGGACAAGCTTTGTTAAGAACCCTTGAGAAACTGAACCTGTTATCGTAAGAACATCATCTAAGTCGACAGTTTCATCACTAAAAGAGATTGCTTGGTCTAATAGACTTAATGCATCACGCATACCGCCTTCAGCTGCTCTTGCGATTACATAGAGAGCCGCATCATCTACTCGAACATCTTGTTCATCTACAATCATCTTCATTCTTCCCACAATCGCTTGTGGAGTAATCCTGCGAAAATCAAATCTTTGACATCTTGAGATAATGGTTAAAGGAATTTTATGCGGTTCTGTAGTTGCTAAAATAAAAATAACATGTTTAGGTGGTTCTTCAAGCGTCTTTAATAAGGCATTAAATGCACCTATTGATAACATATGTACTTCATCAACAATATACACTTTATAACGTACAGAACTAGGTGCATATTTCACTTTGTCTCTTATGTCTCGAATTTCATCTACGCCATTGTTAGATGCAGCATCTATCTCAATGACATCTGAAATTGATCCATCAGTAATTCCTTTACAGGCTGAACACTCATTGCATGGTTCTGATACAGGCCCGCGTTCACAATTAACGGCTTTCGCTAATATTTTAGCGGCACTTGTCTTACCTGTACCCCTTGGACCAGAAAACAAGTAAGCATGAGAAAATTTTTCGTGAAGTAGGGCATTTTGTAACGTCTTTGTGATATGTTCTTGTCCAACAACATCCTGAAAGGATTGCGGTCGAAACACTCGATATAATGCTTGATATGCCAAGACGATTCCCTCCTTCTTTTCTCCATTCATTTATTATACCTTATTTAATTTCTTTTTTTCAAAAGTAAAAGTGAAAAAGTTAGCATAAATTATACTTTTCATCCAAGATATGATCATTATTATGGCATACAAAAAACCTACTCTATAAGAGTAGGTTTTAATATGTGAATTAACTGCCGTGCACCTTCTGTCGAATAGCCACCCCAGGCGTTACTCAAGCAGTTAGCTCGGTTCAGGCGACCCTACGGCACATGGGATTGTCCACTTACTGCTGCTTCCTTCCGGACCTGACAGGGTTCGTGGGTTCCCATTGCGTAGGACCCGAACGTCAACACCACTTACTTGAGGCAGACCCTGAGATGGAACTATCCTCGAGAAGGGATTCGGCCTCGCTAGAGCGGATTGCGAGTACAGGGCACCGCTACCTCCCCGCTTAGCACGGCAAAATTGAAACCAATTTTTAGTGCGTCATCACCGACGCAAATATAAGTATATCTGCTTTCACCTAAAAATGCAACGGATATAGAATGTTAAAAAACTGGAAATTAAATACCAGTATCTTCTTTTTGTTTTTTCGCATGTTTTTTCTTCATGCGTAGTTCCTTAAAAAAAGAACTTAACAATTGACCGCATTCATCTTCGAGAATACCCGTATCAACTTCAACTTGATGATTAAAACGCTCTTCTTCTAATAAATTCATCAGCGTACCAGCACAACCACCCTTTGGATCCTTGGCACCATATACAACGCGTTTGATTCTGGATAGCACGATTGCTCCTGCACACATTGCACAAGGTTCTAAAGTTACATATAAAGTCGCTTCCTCTAAGCGCCATGATCCAACTTGTTTACATGCATCATCAATTGCAAGGATTTCAGCATGGGCTATTGATCGTTGATGAGATTCTCTCAAATTATGACCTGTACCAATTACTTTATCTTCTTGTACAATTATTGCACCAATTGGTACTTCATTTTTACTTGAGGCTAGTTTTGCTTCTTCAATAGCCATTTTCATATAATATTCATCATTTTTCATTTTAAAATCCCCTTGCAAATAATTAGCATCATTTTTCCATAAACTATCATTAATGTTATTACTATTTAGTTGTACCGTAAGGATTTCCTTCATGGTAAAGAAGCTGCCTCCTTAGTACATTTCCTTTATTAGCATTAACTGTCCCGCAAAGGTCTCCCTTAAAAAATCTATGTAAATATTAAAGGAGAAGATTATGTCAAAACGCTCTCAAAATGATTATGCACTCATTATCATTGACATTATAAATGACTTTCAATTCACATATGGAGAGGTTTTATCTAGTAAAACACTAGAAATGCTTCCTAATATAATGAATCTTAAAGCATTATGCAAGAAGTATCATGTTCCAATTATTTACGTTAATGACCATTACCAAGTGTGGCAAGCTGATTTAAATAAGATTAAATCTCGATGTGAAAATCCACTAAGTAAAGAAATCATCGAAAAGCTTTCACCTGAAGATAAAGAATTTTTCTTAATGAAACCAAAGCATTCTGCATTTTATTGTACACCACTCGAAACTTTTCTTGTAGAAAATGAAATTAAGCATCTTATTTTAACCGGGATTGCGGGTAATATTTGCGTGCTATTTACTGCGAATGACGCATATATGAGAGGGTATAAACTAACCATCCCATCAGACTGTATTGCATCTGTTGACGACCAAGATAATCAGTATGCGTTAAGAATGATGGAAAATGTCCTAAAAGCAAACGTTACGAAGTCCTCACACCTTAGCAATCTTTTCTCGTAATACATCATTTCTTACCATCCACCATCATATCATGATAATGGTTGCGTTTTTAATCTCTAATGTGAGGTGGATGATTGTGCAAATACATGTTGTTCAGCAAGGACAGTCATTATTCGGAATTGCAAATGCATACAACACATCTGTAAATGATATTGTAGAAGCTAATAAGATTTCAGATCCCAGTAAGCTAGCAGTTGGGCAAACTCTTGTCATACCAATTATCGGGAGTTTTTATTGGGTACAACCAGGTGATAGTTTATGGTCGGTCGGTCAAAAATTCAATGTATCGTATCAAACGTTAGCTCAAGTGAATCGTATACCAGCAACAACCCCTCTAACAGTCGGGCAAAGACTTTATATTCCACAAAGGCCTAAAAGAAAGGCTGAATTCAATGGTTACGTTGAACCTCTTGGGGAAACTGTTTCTCCAGAGATCGAACAAAGTGCTCGAGAGGCTGCACCCTATTTAACCTATTTAGCACCTTTTAGTTTTGAAATTCAAAGAGACGGGACACTAAAAGAACCTCTCCTTAATAACTTCCCTGCTATTGCAAATGCAAATGATGTGACTCTAATGATGGTTATAACAAACCTTGAAAATGATCAGTTCAGTGATGAACTTGGAAGAATCGTTTTAACCAATCTAGATGTACAGAATAAATTGTTAGATAATATTGTAAAGACTGCAAAAAAGTATGGATTTAGAGATATTCATTTTGATATGGAATATTTACGTCCTCAAGATAAAAATGCATATAATGGTTTTCTAAGAAAAGCGAAACAACGTTTTAAAAAGGAAGGTTGGCTACTATCAACTGCTCTGGCTCCAAAAACAAGTGCTGACCAAAAAGGAAAATGGTATGAAGGGCATGATTATAAGACGCATGGTGAAATTGTCGACTTCGTTGTCATCATGACCTATGAATGGGGGTATAGTGGTGGCCCACCTCGCTCGGTTTCACCTATAGGACCCGTTCGAGAAGTGCTTGAATATGCCATTAGCGAAATGCCTTCTTCTAAAATTATGATGGGTCAAAACTTGTATGGATATGATTGGACACTCCCATATGTGGAAGGCGGTAAATATGCTAAGGCTGTTAGTCCACAAAGAGCGATTGAGCTAGCGAAAAAGTACAACGTACCAATACAATATAGTATGAAAGATCAAGCTCCTCACTTTAACTACAAAGATGAAAATGGCAAGGAACATAAAGTATGGTTTGAAGATGCACGTAGTATTCAAGCTAAGTTTGACTTAGTAAAGGAATTAGGATTAAGAGGAGTAAGCTACTGGAAACTAGGCCTTGCCTTTCCACAAAATTGGTTACTTATAACTGAAAACTTTCAAGTTGCTAAAAACTAAAATGAAAACGTTTTATATAAATGGAGCCTTTCCTAAAGGTTCCATTTTATTTTTTTCGACAATATTTCCCCAACAATCGACGGACTATGATAAAATAAAATTTGTCTTTTTAAAACGCAGGTAATGTTTTTGTTAATATAAAGGGGGACAAAAACGGGATGAATCAGACACCTTTTATTACGGTAGAAGGTCCAATTGGTGTTGGTAAGACCTCGCTCGCTAAAGCTATTTCTGATCATTTTCAATATACACTATTGAAAGAAATTGTTGATGAAAATCCTTTTTTAGGGAAATTCTATCAAAATATTGATGAGTGGAGTTTTCAAACAGAGATGTTCTTTCTCTGTAACCGCTACAAGCAACTTGAGGACATTAAAAACGGTTATTTAGATAAACAAAGACCAGTCGTGGCAGACTACCATATCCTAAAAAATTTAATTTTTGCAGAACGAACACTAAAAAAGAACCAATATGAGAAATACTTACAAATTTATCAAGTTCTTACACGGGATATGCCAGTACCTAACGTCATTATCTATTTACATGCTAGTCTAGATACAATACTCAAACGAATTCAAATGCGAGGACGAGAAATTGAAAAAAACATTAGTCCAGCATATTTAGAACAACTTTCATCAGATTATGAATTAAGTATGACAAGATTTGAACAAAGCTATCCTACCATTCCTGTCATTCGTTTTAATGGGGATGATTTGGATTTTGTGCAAAATAAAGAAGACTTAATATATATGTTGAAAGTAATAGCAGAAACTATAAATAAAGGAGTCGAAAACAATGAATTTGCGAAATAAATACGATATTCCCAGTGATGCTGTTATTACGATTGCTGGCACAGTAGGTGTTGGAAAATCCACAATGACAAAAGCATTAGCGAACGCATTAGGTTTTCGTACATCCTTTGAAAAAGTAGATACGAATCCATACCTTGATCGGTTTTATTCTGATTTCACGCGTTGGAGCTTTCACCTTCAGATCTACTTCCTAGCTGAAAGATTTAAGGAACAGAAGAAAATTTTTGAGTACGGTGGTGGATTTATTCAAGACCGTTCTATCTACGAGGATACTGGTATCTTCGCAAAGATGCATTATGAAAAAGGAACAATGACACCTGTAGATTACGAAACATACAAAAACCTTTTTGATGCGATGGTCATGACGCCGTACTTCCCACATCCTGATTTACTGATCTATTTAGAAGGAAGTTTAGATGATATTGTTGGTAGAATTAAAGAACGTGGACGCCCAATGGAACAACAAACGCCGATAGAATATTGGTCGGAAATGCACCAACGTTATGAAAAGTGGGTTAATGACTTTAGTGCTTGTCCTGTACTTCGTATCAATATCAATGATTATGATATTGTTAAAGATGAAACAAGTGTTGAACGTATTATTGAACGAATTTCTTCCTTTATGAATCAAACGCAATTATTAAAAAAATAATAGTATATGATGATACGAAAAGAGCCGCCATTCATTTGGGGGCTCTTCTTATATATGTATTTTTTTTAAGACAAAAATAAAAATCGTTACTGATTAGTAACGATTTAATCTCCATTTTTATGCGCTTTAAAAATTAATTATGGCGGAGGAAGAGGGATTCGAACCCCCGCGGGCTTTGACACCCCTGTCGGTTTTCAAGACCGATCCCTTCAGCCGGACTTGGGTATTCCTCCGTTTCGACAAGAATTAATATATCATATATAAAATAGCGTGTCAACAAAACATTTCACTTTTTTTTAGAAGGGCGAATCTGCCCTTCTAAAAAGAATTTCTATCTGTTTTTTATTTAGAGATAACCTCTTTATTTCTCATATATGGGCGTAATACCTCTGGAATAACAACTGTTCCATCTTCTTGTTGATAATTCTCTAAAATGGCAGCAACCGTTCTACCGATAGCTAAACCTGAACCATTTAATGTGTGAACTGGTTCTGGCTTTGCTTTTGGTTCACGACGGAATCGTATATTAGCACGTCTAGCTTGGAAAGCTTCAAAGTTACTACAAGAAGATATTTCTCGGTATGTTCCATAGCTCGGTAACCAAACTTCAATGTCATATTTCTTTGCAGCTGTGAATCCTAAGTCAGCAGTACACATGCTAAGCACACGGTATGGAAGGCCTAATAATTGAAGAACTTTTTCTGCATTTTGAGTTAGCTTTTCTAGCTCATCATAAGAATCCTCAGGCTTTACAAACTTCACAAGCTCAACTTTATTAAATTGGTGTTGTCTAATTAATCCTCTAGTATCACGACCCGCAGAACCGGCCTCTGAACGAAAACATGCACTAAATGCAGCATATTTCAAAGGTAAGTCCTCACCTGATAAAATTTCATCTCTGTGTAAGTTTGTCACAGGTACCTCTGCAGTAGGAATTAAGAAATAATCTTCATTTCCAACGAGGAAAGCATCTTCTTCAAACTTAGGTAGCTGACCTGTACCTGTCATACTTGCTCTGTTGACAAGATATGGAGGTAATACCTCTTGGTAGCCATGCTCATCCACGTGTAAATCAAGCATAAAGTTTATAAGTGCTCTTTCTAATCTTGCACCTAAACCTTTATAGAAAACAAAGCGACTTCCAGTTACTTTACCCGCTTTTTCAAAGTCTAATATATCTAAGTCATCTGCAATATCCCAATGTGGTTTTGCTTCAAATGAAAACTGAGGGACATCTCCCCATTCCTTCACCACAACATTATCGTCTTCGGTAGCACCAATTGGTACACTTTCATGTGGAATATTAGGAATAGATAGCATGAGTAGTTCTAATGTTTCTTCGACCTCTCTTAGCTCATCGTCTAAAACCTTTACCTTATCTCCAACTTCTCTCATTTCGTTAATCATGTCATCTGCATTCTTTTTCTCACGCTTCAATACAGCAATCTGAGAAGAAACTTCATTGCGCTTACTTTTTAATACCTCAGTTTCTGCAATTAGATCTCTTCTCTTACGATCTAATTCTTCAAAACGTCCAAGGTCTGTTAAATCTTCTCCACGGTGTTGGAGCTTTGCTTTTACTTCTTCAAAATCTGCCCTTAATACCTTCACATCAAGCATGTGTCATACCTCCAAAATTTTAAAATAAAAAACAAAAAACTCCCGTCCCTAAAAAGGGACGAGAGTTACCCGCGTTACCACCCTAGTTGAAAATACATGTGTATTTTCCACTTAATAAGATAACGGCTTATCACCGAAAACACATACTAATCTAATGAGACGTTCAATGTTTTACTCAAGGATGGATTCGCAAGTATCTTACATCGGTTTCCACCAACCACCGACTCTCTAAAGAAAGGGAACTTGTTACTATTTCCTATCAATGCATTGTCTTTTGTTAATTTTTAGTTATTTTAGTAATAAATAATTTACTACAAGTTTTCCCTTGTTGCAAGGGATTTATGCAAGATTTTTTATTTTTGATTCCTCGACCATACTGACAAAATAAGCTGTTATACGGTGGTCATCTGTTAACTCTGGGTGAAATGAACAGCCTAAATACTGATTTTGACGTGCAGCAACTATGCGACCGTTATGCTTAGCAAGGATTTCAACGTCTTCACTGACTTCTACGATATGTGGAGCTCTAATGAATACCCCTATAAAGTCATCCGCAATATTAGAAATCATTAGTTCTGCTTCAAAACTTTCACGTTGCCTACCAAATGAATTACGTTCAACCGTTATATCCATAAGTCCAAGATGTGGTTCAGCATAACCAACAATATTCTTAGCAAGCAGGATTAACCCTGCACAAGTACCAAACATTGGTTTTCCACTATCTGCGAATTTACGTAATGGTTCCATAAACTCATACTTATCGATTAGCCGACGCATTGTAGTACTTTCTCCACCAGGGAGAATTAATCCATCTATGTCACTCAACTGTTCTGTCTTTTTAACAACAACAGCTTCTGCACCAGCAGCCTCAATAGACTTAACATGCTCTCTTACAGCACCTTGAAGTCCTAATACCCCAATTTTAACCATGTTGAAAAACTCCTTCTTGATTACCAGCCGCGTTCCTGCATACGTTGTTCTGGTAATAATGATGAAATTTCAATACCTTTCATAGCAGATCCTAATCCTTTTGATAGACGTGCAATTAACTCATAGTCTTGATAATGTGTAGTTGCTTCTACAATAGCACGAGCAAATTTAGCAGGATTATCTGATTTAAAGATTCCAGAACCTACGAATACCCCATCAGCACCTAATTGCATCATCAGTGCAGCATCAGCAGGTGTTGCCACTCCACCAGCTGCAAAGTTTACAACAGGTAAGCGACCTTCACGTTTAATTTGAAGTAATAATTCGAATGGTGCTCCTAAGTTTTTTGCTTCCGTCATTAGTTCATCATCGCTCATGTTTGAAACTTTACGAATTTGTGCATTTACTTTTCTCATGTGACGAACAGCCTCAACGATATTACCTGTACCTGGCTCACCCTTTGTACGTAGCATTGATGCACCTTCAGCTATACGACGAGTAGCCTCTCCTAAATCACGGCAACCACAAACAAATGGAACAGTGAAATCTCTTTTATATAAATGGAATTCTTCATCTGCTGGTGTTAATACTTCACTCTCATCAATATAATCAACACCCATTGCTTCTAACACACGCGCTTCCACAATATGACCGATACGTGCTTTAGCCATAACTGGAATAGAAACCGCCTTCATAACTTCTTCAACAATTGTTGGATCAGCCATACGAGCTACTCCACCAGCTGCGCGAATATCTGCAGGAACACGCTCTAGTGCCATTACTGCAACTGCCCCAGCTTCCTCAGCTATTCTTGCTTGTTCTGCATTTACAACGTCCATAATGACGCCGCCTTTTTGCATTTCTGCCATTCCACGTTTTACGCGGTCTGTACCTGTATTTGTCATTGAAGATTCCTCCCTATATGTACTAAATCAAACTATTTCTTATTGTACTCAAAAAAAAGACTTACAACAATAAAATTACCTTGCTATAGGCATTTTATCAAACATACACCATATTTTACATGAGTTTATAAAAAAAACCTATTCTCTAATACGTAAATCATTTTATTTATCATGAACTTTGCAAAACGATAAAAAAACTTCCCACAATTGTGGGAAGTTGCATTAAAAGATTCCTTTAACAGCATCTGAGATAGATGACCAAATATCTCCAAAGAAACCACCAATACCTCTAAGCATCAATACGAACCAGTTTGCTTTTTCAACATCAGATTTAGTTACAATATCCGTTTGTAGCGTTTTTGCACCTTCTTCTGTTAAAAATCCATAATCATGATCGCCTACATATGAAACCTTCATTGTTCCGATTTTAGTATCTTTTTTAACTGGAGCAGTCATTTCTCCTTCTTTGGATACTTTCTTTTTATCGAATTCAAAAGTAGGTTTATATAACTCATCCACTTTAGTACCACGTTTTACAACGGTTTTTATTGCCTCTGTCGTTTCAACTTCAACTTTATCTTCTTTCCCTTTTAAAACCTTTAACACTGATTGATCCTTTAATTGAAGGTTTGCAGGGAAAATTTCTTCAATACTAAAATTACTAAATGCATAGTCTAACATTTTACGTGTTTCTTCAAAACGAGCTTTATAATTTTCCGTTTTCATTACAACTGTAATATAACGTACACCATCACGTTCTGCCGTACCAGTAAAGCAATATCCTGCGTAATCAGTAGATCCTGTCTTAATGCCATCTACATCTTCATGCTGATAAACTAAACCAGGTAACATCCAATTCCAGTTATCCATTTTTATTTCATCGTCAGTACCCTCACGGAATAACTTCTTCGGTATACTTGCTGTCTCAATAATCTCAGGGAAGTCATTTAATAAGTGAAATGCTAATAATGCGGTTGCTCTAGCAGACATAACATTTTCATCATTTTCACCAGTACCTTCAGGGTGCATTCCGAATAAGTCTCGGTTATTAAGACCTGTCGAATTATAAAATTGATAATCTTTTAGTCCTAATTCCTCTGCTTTTTCATTCATCATTTTAACAAAGTTTGATTCAGAACCTGCAATAACTTCGGTTAAAGCAATTGTAGCACCGTTGGCAGAATAAATAGCCATCGCTTCATATAATTCTTTAATATGATACGTACCATCTCTTCTTAGTGGTACATTAGATAGCGCACGATTTTGAGAAACTTTGTAAACATATTCACTAACATTGTACTGCTGATCCCATGATATCTTTCCATCTTTTATCGCTTCTAAAAGAAGGTATTCTGTCATCATTTTGGTCATACTAGCAATGCCTAATACTTGGTCTGCATTTTTTTCGTATAATATCTTACCTGTAGATGCTTCAACCAAGATTGCACCTTCAGCCTGTATATTTAATGTATCTTCTTGAGCACTCGTTACATTTGTATTTATAAAAATAGAAAATATAAAGATTGATAGGAAAGCAAGAATCAACCTATTTTTCACTGATTTTTTCACGGTAGTGACCTCCAACTATTTTTTGAACAAGTGTAATTTTATCATACATAATGATAAAAAAATAGACAGAGCGAATAACTCTGTCCATTATTAACAAAATAGAACCATCGTAGGATGTAATTTGTCTTATGAGATTTAGTTAGATATCGAATAGTTTGGTGATTCTTTCGTGATTTGTACGTCATGAGGATGGCTTTCTCGTAACCCTGCACCAGTCATTCGTACAAACTGTGAATGTTCCCTTAGCTCTTCTAAGTTCTTAGCTCCACAATACCCCATACCAGACCTAACACCACCAATAAGTTGGTAAATTGTATCGGCAAGAGGTCCTTTGTATGGAATACGACCTTCAATTCCCTCTGGAACAAATTTTTTATTGTCCTCTTGGAAATAACGATCTTTACTTCCTTTTTCCATTGCCCCAACAGACCCCATTCCACGATAAACCTTAAATCGTCTTCCTTGGAAAATTTCCGTTTCTCCCGGGCTTTCTGAAACACCAGCTAATAAACTACCTAACATAACGGCATGACCACCGGTTGCAAGTGCCTTAACTATATCACCAGAGTATTTAATTCCTCCATCTGCAATGATAGATACCCCTAATTTTCTTGCTTCGGTAGCACAATCATATATTGCTGTAATTTGAGGAACCCCTACTCCAGCAACGACACGAGTTGTACAAATCGAACCTGGACCTATTCCAACCTTTACAACATTTGCGCCTGCTTCAACCAAATCTCTCGTTGCTTGGGCGGTTGCTACATTTCCAGCAATAATATTTAGTTGCGGGTAAGCTTCTCGAATATTTTTAACTGTAGTCAATACACCCTCAGAATGTCCATGTGCAGTGTCGACAACAATAGCATCTACATTTGCCTTTACTAAATGCTCTACTCTTAACATTGTGTCACCTGTTACGCCAACAGCTGCACCTACTAGTAATCTACCATGTTGATCTTTTGCTGAGAATGGAAATTCAATTACTTTTTCAATATCCTTAATGGTTATTAAACCTTTTAATGTACCGTCTTTATCAACTAAAGGGAGCTTTTCTATTTTATGTTGTTGTAGGATTTTTTCAGCTTGTTCTAATGTTGTACCTACTGGTGCGGTAACTAAATTTTCCTTTGTCATTACATCTGATATTTTCATTGAATAATCTTGAATGAAACGTAGATCTCGATTTGTAATAATGCCAATTAGTTTCTGTTCTTCTTGATTATTCACTATAGGTACACCAGAAATTCGGTATTTCCCCATTAAATGCTCTGCATCAAAAACTTGATGATCAGGAGTTAAATAGAATGGATCTGTAATAACACCACTTTCTGATCTTTTTACCTTATCAACTTGTTCAGCTTGCTGCTCAATCGACATATTTTTATGAATAATGCCTAATCCACCTTGTCTCGCCATGGCTATAGCCATTTCTGCTTCTGTCACCGTATCCATACCAGCACTTATGACAGGAATATTCAACTTCAAACTATCTGTTAATGCAACTTGAATATTTACATCACGTGGAAGTACTTCTGATCTTGCAGGAATTAGTAATACATCGTCAAACGTTAGTCCTTCTTTTACAAATTTGTTATCCCACACCTTCTTGTATCCCCCTTAAAGTTGAAAATATTATTAGTAGATTAACAAGCGGTTAAAATGCTGTCAAGAAAGGTATAATAAGTTAGATTATTCGAACAATAGTACTTGTATTCAAAATGGGGCAAAATAGATGAATAAAGCCTTTTAGAATCGTTTACTCTCGCATATTTTCATATTCCATGATACGAATTATTAATTGGCATGGGGTCTACTCTATCTATTATAGGTATAAATATATCTATATTTATGTACGACTCCTTTTTGGAGGTAGTGATCATGTTAGATTATCGACATATATGGCAATCATATATTGCTTTTCATTCATCTCAAACAACGCAACAACTGTTGATGAAATGCTATCAACGTGAAAACGTTTCTGATCCTGAAAAGAAAAGTTACGATAATTGTTATCCATTTATTTATTACTTAGAACATGGACAGAACTATTATCAGTTAGCATCAAAGGCACCATTATCAATTAAACCAGTCTTGTTGTTTTATGGGATGGTACAGCTTTTAAAGGCATGTTTATTAACAGTCGATTCTCAATATCCGGACTCAACTTCAGTACTAGCGCATGGAGTTTCTACAAGAAAACGAAAGAAACAGAGCTACGCATTTTTACAGGATGAAGTAAAAGTACAAAAAAACGGTTTATTCTCCCATTTTTCTGAAAAAATGTTCCATGTGAAACATTTGGACGGTGAAAAATTCACAATGGAAGATCTATTAAAACGGATACCAGAATTAAACGATCTCTTTTCGATTCAGCATTCTCCTAGTTTCTCATGTATACACCAAGAAAGTTTGAATATATTTGATATCCCATCTAGTTTACTAGATCAATACCATATGACTGCTCGAAGATTTACTGACTTTTTAATAGAAAGTACACCATATCAAATACAGTTTGAATATAGTGAAAAACATCTAAAAGATAAGATTCAGATGATTATACCATCTAGCCATAAACCGACATTTCCATTAACATGTTCACCTTTTTTTTATCATCTTTATGATAAAAACATATACCTTCCAAGTGAAAGAGACCAAGTAAAACAATTTCCGGAAGTTATGGTTCACTATTTACTGTTATATAACCTAAGCATGATTTCAAGATATGAAACAGAATGGTGGAGTGACCTTTTGCACTCATATTCATCTAATGATTATCCATACATACATCATTTCTTAAATATAACAGCAGAAAAAATACCCTATTTGCTCTTTTTATTTCTCTATGAACAAGTTGAAAATGGCCACATGAATACTAGAATTTAGTTGTAATACTTATATATGAAGGTATTGTTATGAGTTTAAAAGAGTCTATATAGAAGTTGCAGGCAAGACAAGAGATGAGGATTCATACTGAAGAGAGGCACTAGTAGTTAACAATCGTAAATAAATAAAAGTAATACAAAAAAGACTAGCCTATTTCAGCTAGTCTTTTTTCAGTTGCTTGGCAACGTCCTACTCTCACAGGGGGAATCCCCCAACTACCATCGGCGCGCGAGCTTAACTTCCGTGTCCGGGGTCGGCTTCCGATAAGCTTCAGATTTCTTCGTCAGCTTCAGTCACTCGTGTCCTCAGGCACCGCTGAATGTGCCCTCCGGGACTCGTTCCTTCGCTTCCTC
>JAIVAN010000020.1 GCA_020171895.1 Bacillus timonensis
ACATGGGGCCAACTCATCAGCATCACTGGTACCCTAAAAGATACTGTTGGTGTTCAAAACCCATACCGTTATAGAGGCTACCGCTACGACAGTGAAACGGGTCTTTATTACTTAAATGCCCGTTACTACAACCCTGAGTGGGGACGATTTTTGAATGCGGATAGGTATGGTGGAAGTACTGGGGTCCTTCTTTCGCATAATGTGTATGCGTATACAGAAAACAATCCTGTAATGCTGATTGACCCAAGTGGCTATAGCCCTCTATACTACAATCAATTTGGTGGTGGAGGTGGAGGCGCTGGCTGGATTCCCAAATCAAACGTTGGAAGAACCAAGGTTGCGAATAATCAACATTGGAACGGACCGGTTGTTCAACAAGCTAAGAATGCTGGAAGAGTAAAGGGGAAAAAGAAAGAGACTGATTTTTATGTTACACCAAAAGGAGAGATAGTTCCTGCAACGAAAGAAGGATTCTATAATAATTTATCTAAAATGAACAAAGAAAACGGAAAGTATTATGGAAGTGGTAGCAATGGACCTGTTAGAGTAAGAGTTGAAGGTCCGCATAAATCACATAATAATATTGCAAAACCAAACCCTGATCATGATGTTCCACATGTCCATATTGAACACCGGAAAAATGGCATACAAGGTCCATGGGGGGAAGGTGCAGCTATAAATAATACATCATTTCCTCAAATATGGTTGAAGTGAAGGTGGAGATTATTTTATGTCTAAAATAATTGACTATTTAAATATAAACAATTGGTCCGATTGGTCATTAATTAAAATTGAAATTGATTATAATAGAATTTTAATAATTATTGGTATTAATAATGAAACGTACATTGTTAAAATTTCTTGCCAAGATTATATTGGTATTTCATACATTGGACATTGGGACGAGTCTATCCTAGATGATATAGAAGTTGAGAAAAAAGGTAGCTTAATAGATAAATCATTAAAAAAAGTTGAGAATCTTTATGGTGAAAATCCATTACCTGGAGGAGGAACAAAAAAAATTGAGGATAACTGGTTTCAAATAAATATTAAGCTTATAGACGGGAATACTGTCAAAGTCGTATGTAAAAATATAGAACTTGTAGAAGGAAATGGAGTTTTAAAATAAATAAATGAAAAGAGATTTAATATCATTTTTTTGTATTGATTAAAGAAATAGAGTATTTGTGGCTTATAAGGCTTCAACATTTGGTGCGGAAGCCTCTTTATTAAGGTATTAAATGAGGTCTGCTCTAAAAGTCGTTACGTACGAAACAAACGGAACGGATGAAATCTACTACACCTATGACGCCGCCGATAAGCTCATCAGCATGAACTTAAACGGCACCGAGTATTTCTACGTGAGAAATATCCAAGGTGATATCACTGATCTAATGGATGCGAATGGAAACAAGGTCGTTAGCTACACCTACGACACATGGGGCAAACTCATCAGCATCACTGGTACCCTAAAAGATACTGTTGGTGTTCAAAACCCATACCGTTATAGAGGCTACCGCTACGACAGTGAAACGGGTCTTTATTACTTAAATGCGCGTTACTAC
>JAIVAN010000021.1 GCA_020171895.1 Bacillus timonensis
ACAGGAACAAAATTCAACCTAGCAGGATCCCTAAAAGACAATGCCCTCGATTTAAGCGGTAGTAAGTTTATTAAAAAAGGTGGAAAATTAATAAAGTTAGCTACGGCTAATAAGGGTACGGGTAAAGTACAGAAATATGAGGTAGGAGTGTTTGATGACTTACAAAAAAGGTCAGAGGTTGGAGATAAGCTAGACATTCATCATGTAGGACAGAAACATCCTGCTAGTCAGGTAATAGATGGATACAATCCACAATATGCTCCATCTATTGCAGTTCCTTTTAGAGAACATAAGAGAATACCTACCCTAAAAGGAGATTATAATGGTAGTGCAAGAGATTTATTAGCAAAAGATATTTGGGATTTAAGAAGGCATACTAATGCTCCAAATAGTGCTTTAAAAGAGCTAATCAATATTAATAAATCTATGTACCCAGGTTCGTTTTTAAAATAGAAAGGAGAGTAGTTTAAGTGAATAATAAAGATTTTGTTAAAACTATTATAGAAGTTGTTAGAGAAGAAAGTATAGCAGATAGTATAGAAGATTTAATTGACCCTCCAGGAAGAAAACCAAGTAGTGAGGATATAGAATTATCTAGTTGGTTTAATCAACTTGAAGATAATGACAAAGAGAAATTAATTAAAATTGTTAGAAGAGCAGTGGATACTTCTATTTTTGGATTTTTAGCGGTACTTGATGGTGTGAGGGCTATTGAAAGTGACCCAAATAAAGGGAAACTAGAACTACACTATAAGAAAACTGAAAATAGTATTTTATTAAACAATCCAAAAGTAGAATATCTTCACGATATATTTAATAACCAAATTAGAGGTTAACAATTTAGAGGTGTCGCCAAAAGGCTTACTTTTGGGACACCTTTTTTCAATTTGCAATGGGGGACGTAGTGCCGAATAAACGACATTTTTTTCATAGAGTATAGATATTCAGTGTAAGCCCTATATGGTATTTTAAAAATTTTCTTAGACGTACAGTTACTTAAAATCGTATGTCCTATTTAATGTATTCCACTTTATAAAAAAATTAGTATCTTCAGTTACAACCATTTCTATTCTCCAAAACCATACCTTCGCTTTCTCCCTGTCTTTAAATTTTTTCGCAACTTTGACGTACATAAAACGATAACTACAGCAAGAGGACTACTCCACCCTCAATTAACTCCTGAATGTCGATGTCTAACACTTTGCATACTGTTTCTAATGTTAATGATAAATAAACTCTGTCCACGTTGTATGAACACAAATGGCTTCTTGTACTAGGGCGTAGCCCTGTCTATCGTGCCAATTCACGTTGTGAAAGGTCACGTTCTTTCGAATTTTCCTTTGGTTTGTTTGTTATAGGGATGCTACGAATTAAACGAGATTAAAGGAAACACCCTCGAAACGTCGTATTTGTATAATGTCGATGGCATTCGAACGGAAAAAGTCGTCAACGGGGTACGCACGTCTTATACCTTAGATGGAGACGTCGTTACGTACGAAACAAACGGAACGG
>JAIVAN010000022.1 GCA_020171895.1 Bacillus timonensis
TTGAAAACTAGATAACGTAACAAGACATTCATTGAAAGAAAAGAAACACAACTGTAAAGCTTTTTTAGCTTTAACTTAGGTTAAGTTAGAAAGGGCGCACGGTGGATGCCTTGGCACTAGGAGCCGACGAAGGACGGGACTAACACCGATATGCTTTGGGGAGCTGTAAGTAAGCATTGATCCAGAGATTTCCGAATGGGGAAACCCACTGCTCGTAATGGAGTAGTATCCTTACTTGAATACATAGAGTAAGAGAAGGCACACCCGGGGAACTGAAACATCTAAGTACCCGGAGGAAGAGAAAGCAAACGCGATTTCCTGAGTAGCGGCGAGCGAAACGGAAGATAGCCCAAACCAAGAGGCTTGCCTCTTGGGGTTGTAGGACACTCTATACGGAGTTACAAAAGAACGAGGTAGATGAAGCGATCTGGAAAGGTCCGTCACAGAAGGTAACAACCCTGTAGTCGAAACTTCGTTCTCTCTTGAGTGGATCCTGAGTACGGCGGGACACGAGAAATCCCGTCGGAAGCAGGGAGGACCATCTCCCAAGGCTAAATACTCCCTAGTGACCGATAGTGAACCAGTACCGTGAGGGAAAGGTGAAAAGCACCCCGGAAGGGGAGTGAAAGAGATCCTGAAACCGTGTGCCTACAAGTAGTCAGAGCCCGTTAATGGGTGATGGCGTGCCTTTTGTAGAATGAACCGGCGAGTTACGATCCCGTGCAAGGTTAAGTTGAAGAGACGGAGCCGCAGCGAAAGCGAGTCTGAATAGGGCGAAATAGTACGTGGTCGTAGACCCGAAACCAGGTGATCTACCCATGTCCAGGGTGAAGTTCAGGTAACACTGAATGGAGGCCCGAACCCACGCACGTTGAAAAGTGCGGGGATGAGGTGTGGGTAGCGGAGAAATTCCAATCGAACCTGGAGATAGCTGGTTCTCTCCGAAATAGCTTTAGGGCTAGCCTCATGCGTAAGAGTCTTGGAGGTAGAGCACTGATTGGACTAGGGGCCCCCAACGGGTTACCGAATTCAGTCAAACTCCGAATGCCAAAGACTTATCCATGGGAGTCAGACTGCGAGTGATAAGATCCGTAGTCAAGAGGGAAACAGCCCAGACCGCCAGCTAAGGTCCCAAAGTATACGTTAAGTGGAAAAGGATGTGGAGTTGCTTAGACAACCAGGATGTTGGCTTAGAAGCAGCCACCATTTAAAGAGTGCGTAATAGCTCACT
>JAIVAN010000024.1 GCA_020171895.1 Bacillus timonensis
TTCTTTCATGATTCTAAGTACTTTCTTATGGTTAATTTTATATCCTTTTGCGTTTAGGACAACTGTAATACGACGGTAACCATAACGGCCTTTGTGTTTTTTGTAAATCAAATGAATTCTTCTTTTCCACTTACGATCAGGGTCCACTTTCGTCAACTTTGAAACCAAGTTGTAATAGGTACTACGTGGTATCCCAGCGAGCTTGACTAATGAATTTACAGGAAATACATGCCTTAGTTCATTAATCACTATCGTTTTAATTTTTTTTGTGATTGTTCCTCCTGAACTAAGGCTTTTAACTTTTTTAGATAGGCATTTTCCATACGCAATTCAAATATTTCTTGTTCAAGTTCTTTAACTGATTTAGTAGATGTATGATCTGTTTTAACAGCTTTCTTTTTAGGAGATATCATGGCAAGCAGCCCCTTTTCTTTTGGTTTGAGGGCCTCTATCCCGCCAACCTCCACTTTTTTCTTCCACTTACGGACCATAGAAGGGTCTGGAAGATGAAAGATCGCCGATGCCTCACGGTTAGAATAACCCGATTCTTTGATAAATTGAATTACCTTCAGTTTAAAGGCTGGCGAATAGATTGTATAGGGAAAGATAAATGCTTGGTCACCATGATATTTAACTAACATCACCCAGTATCTTAGAACCGAATCATCGATTCCTATCTCAGAGGCTAAGCCACGGTAACTATTGGATCCATTTAAATAACGATCAACAAATTGATGCTTTTCTTCACGAGTGAATTTACTCAAAAGTGACACACCTCCTATCTTAGATGTGTGTCCAATAATAGGGGTGCACTTCA
>JAIVAN010000025.1 GCA_020171895.1 Bacillus timonensis
TAGGTCTTAAATGTTTAGTTCGAATGAAGAAGTACAAGTCTTTTAAAGGCGAAGTAGGAAAAGCTGCACAAAACCTCCTAAATCGTAATTTCAAAGCAGATAAACCAAATCAAAAATGGGTTACAGACATTACAGAATTTAAACTATTTGGAGAAAAGTTATATTTCTCCCCCGTTTTAGATTTATTTAATGGTGAAATCATTACTTATACCATCGGATCAAGACCCACTTATTCCTTAGTGGAAGATATGATGAAACAAGCATTGGAACAAGTACATCCAAGGGATAGCCTCCTAATTCATAGCGACCAAGGATGGCATTATAGAATGGAGAAATATCGAAACTTACTAAAGAAAAATCGCATTACCCAAAGTATGTCTCGAAAGGGAAACTGCCTTGACAATGCCGTAATAGAAAACTTCTTCGGCATCATGAAGTCAGAATTACTCTACCTCCAAACGTTTAAGAGTATTGAACACTTTAAGAAAGAGCTTGAAGAATATATTTATTACTATAACAACCTACGAATTAAATCAAAATTTCGTAAAAGTCCAGTTGCGTATAGGAAACAATATGCGACAGCTGCTTAATAATAATGTGTCCAACTTTATGGGTGCAGTGCA
>JAIVAN010000026.1 GCA_020171895.1 Bacillus timonensis
TCTATCCAATTGAGCTACGGGCGCATATAAAGTGCCGAGGACCGGAATCGAACCGGTACGGTAGTCACCTACCGCAGGATTTTAAGTCCTGTGCGTCTGCCAGTTCCGCCACCCCGGCAAGGATGGTCTTTCTGGAGCGGAAGACGGGATTCGAACCCGCGACCCCCACCTTGGCAAGGTGGTGTTCTACCACTGAACTACTTCCGCAAATGATGCGGGTGAAGGGACTCGAACCCCCACGTCATGGACACTAGATCCTAAGTCTAGCGCGTCTGCCAATTCCGCCACACCCGCAAATATTTAATAGAAAATGGTGAGCCATGAAGGACTCGAACCTTCGACCCTCTGATTAAAAGTCAGATGCTCTACCGACTGAGCTAATGGCTCTAACAAATGAATGCATCTACGATGCAAGAAAAGACTAGTGGTGCCGGCGATAGGAGTCGAACCCACGACCTACTGATTACAAGTCAGTTGCTCTACCAACTGAGCTACACCGGCAAATATATGGTGGAGGATGACGGGATCGAACCGCCGACCC